>CAVVQG010000001.1:0-29915 GCA_963750265.1 uncultured Actinomycetota bacterium
GCTCGACAAGCCGCTGATCCTCGCGATCAACGGGCTCGGTCTGGGAATCGGCCTGACGATCATCGGCTTCGCCGATCTCGCGTTCATGTCGACCGAGGCACGGCTGAAGTGCCCGTTCGCCAGCCTCGGAGTGGCGCCGGAGGCGGCCTCCAGCTATCTCCTGCCGCACCTGATCGGGCGCCAGAATGCCGCCTGGGTGCTCATGTCCTCGGAGTGGATCACGGCGCCCGAAGCGATCGAGATGGGATTGGTCTGGCGTACCTGCGAGCCGGCCATGCTGATGGACTCGGCAAGAGACCACGCGACCCGGATGGCCGCGCTGCCGATCTCGAGCCTGCGGGCGATCAAGCGGACGATGATCGAGCCGTTGCGCGAGGGCATCGCCGATGCCCGCCGCCGCGAGAACCAGTGCTTTGCCGATCTCATGGGTGGGCCGGCCAACACCGAGGCACTGACCGCATTTGCCGAGGGTCGGAAGGCAGATTTCACCAGCCTTCCAGCTGGCTGGTGACCTTGCCGATGGCAACCCGAGCCCCTATGTTGGACACATGTCCAGTCAGTTGACCAACGAAGCGCCGAGGCGGCGGTTGAACGCCCGCCAGCTCAACACCGTCGAGCGGCTGATGATCGCCGGGTTGGAGGAGCTTCGGGAGGTGGGCCACGAAGCACTCACGATCCGCACGGTCGCCGTACGTGCCGGTGTCTCGCCGGCGACGGCGTACACCTACCTCGCCTCGAAACATCACCTGTTCGCCGAGCTCTTCCTGCGTCACATCGCCGCCGATCCTGAGGTCGACGTCGCGAGTGGCAGCGTGACCGAGCGGGTCCAGCACGCAGCCCGCGGGATCGTGAACCGCCTGGTTGTCGAACCCGAGCTCGCGGCCGCGGTCACCCCGGCGCTGCTCGGCAGCGATCCGGATGTCGCCCGGCTCCGACTGCGCATCGGTGCCGAGTTCGTGTCCCGCTTCGAGGCCGCTCTTCGCGAGCCCGGTGACGCAGATGGTCCCGTTGCCCCCTTGGTTCTCGAGGTGCTGGTGCTGACCCTCTCGGGTGCCCTGCTCCAGGCCGGAATGGGCGTCATGAGCTACAACGAGATGGCGGACCGGCTCGAATCGGCCGTCGAGGTCATCCTGAGGGGCAACGTATGACCGCCAGTCTCGAGTGGGTCCCTGGTGTTCGACCCCTACGACTACACCTTTCACGAGAACCCCTACCCGCTGTACGCCCGGCTCCGAGCCGAGTCGCCGGTCTTCCACGCGCCGGCCGACGACCTGTGGGTCGTCGCCAGCCACGCCGACGTACGCCAGGTGCTTCGTGACGACTTGACCTTCTCCAATCGGATGGGGGTTTCACTCGACGCCAGTGCCTGGACGCCTGACGCCCACCGGGTGATGTCCTTCCTGGCGCTCGACGGCGACGAGCAGACCAGGCTGCGCAAGCTGGTCTCGGCCGCCTTCACCCCCCGCCGCGTACGAGAGCTCGAGCCGCAGATCCTGCGCCTCACCGAGCACTACCTCGACCGGACGTTCGCGACCAATGCCGAGAACGGCGAGGCCGACTGGATCGCCGATTTCGCAGCTCGGCTGCCGATGGACGTCATCTCCGAGCTGTTGGGCGTGCCGGAGGCCGACCGCGACGAGGTGCGGCGTCTGGCTGACCTGACGGTCCATCGCGAGGACGGCGTACGCGATGTGCCCGAGGATGGCGTGGTTGCCGCGATCGAGCTGATCTCCTACTTCGCCGAGCTGGTGAAGGCGCGCCGCAAGTCACCGGCCGACGACCTGATCTCGGCACTCACCACGACCGAGAACGATGGCGACCGGCTCTCCGACGACGAGATCAATGCCTTCGTGTTCCTGATGGTGGTGGCGGGCAACGAGACCACCACCAAGCTTCTGGGCAACGCGCTGTTCCACCTCGCTGCCAGTCCTGAGCAGCGGGCCGAGGTGTACGCCGAGCCCGAAGACCTGGTGCCCGACTGGATCGAGGAGACGCTGCGCCACGACACGTCCAGCCAGATGTTGGCCCGGTACGTCATCGATGACGTCGAGCTCAGCGGCCAGACGGTGCCTGCCGGATCCAAGTTGCTCGTGCTGCTCGGCTCGGCCAATCGCGATGAAGACGTGTTCACCGCCCAGACGTATTCGACATCCATCGCTCGAAGGATGAGCTGGGGCAGAGCCTGAGCTTCGGCACGGGTCGACACTTCTGCCTGGGGGCACACCTCGCCCGGCTGGAGGCGAAGGTCGTCCTCGGCGAGCTGGTGCGACGAACCTCGACTTCGAGGTCCACGCCGACCGAGCCGTACGAGTGCACTCCACCAGCGTGCGCGGGTTCCGCCACCTCCCGACGACGTTCACCGAGAGTCGGTCCTGATGGCGAAATATGCACACCCCGACCGTCGCCCGGCAGTCGTCACCGGCGCCTCGTCAGGCATCGGAGCCGAGACCGCGAAGGCGCTCGCTGCGGCAGGTCACCCGGTGGCCCTCGGCGCACGTCGTGTGACGATCTGCGAAGAGCTGGCCGCCGAGATCCGCCAAGGCGGCGGCGAGGCCGTCGCCCACCCGCTCGACATGACAGATGACACCTCCGTCGCCGAGTTCGGGGCCAAGGTCGCGGCCGACCTGGGCGACATCGAAGTGGTGGTCAGCAATGCCGGAGCTGTCGCGCCGGGCCACCTGACCGAGATCAGCTCCGATCGGCTCACCCGCGAGCTGGACCTCAACCTGGTCGGAGCACATCGGCTGATACGGGCGTTCCTCCCGTCGATGATCGAGCGCCAACGCGGCGACATCGTGTTCGTGTCATCGGACGTCGCGGTGCGCCCCCGGCCCTTCATGGCGGGCTACTCAGCCAGCAAATGGGGACTCGAAGGGATGGTCGGCGCCCTGCAGATGGAGCTGGAAGGCACCGGCGTACGTGCGTCAGTCGTCCGACCCGGTCCGACATGGTCCGAGATGGGCATGGACTGGGACCCCGAGGAGGCGGCCTTCGTGCTCAACGAATGGGTGCGCTTCGGCCTGGCCCGTCATCCGCACTTCCTCAAGGCCAAGGCTCAGGCCGATGCCATCGCCACCGTGGTGGCAGCTCCGAGGGGCGTCCACCTCAACCTGATCGAAGTCAATCCGGAAGCACCCGTGAAGACTCAGGAGCACACCGCATGACCGCCACAGTCACCAACCTCCTGGCAGACGTCCCAGAGGTCTCAACACTCCTGGACGACCAGGATCCCTCCGTGCCGGAGGTCATTCGCGGTACCGGCCACCTGCCGGAGATGCGAGTCGACCCAATCGGACTGTTCACCCGCGTACGCGCCGAGTGCGGCGACGTGGGCCGGTTCCGGCTGGCCGACAAGGACGTCGTGATGGTCACCGGCGCCGAGGCGAACGAGGAGTTCTTCCGCGCACCGGAGGAAGTGCTCGACCAGGCGGCGGCGTATCCGTTCATGACTCCGATCTTCGGCAAGGGCGTCGTCTTCGACGCCAGCCCCGAAGAACGTCAGCAGATGCTCAAGAACCAGGCCTTGCGCGGCGACATGATGCGCGGTCACGCGCAGACCATCGAGGCAGAGATCCGCCGGATGGTGGCCGACTGGGGTGACGAGGGTGAGATCGACCTGCTCGACTTCTTCGCCGAGCTGACGATCTACACGACGAGCTCGTGCCTGATCGGCAAACCGTTTCGCGAAGAGCTCGATGCGTCGTTTGCCCATCACTATCACCAGCTCGAGCACGGGACAGACGCGATCGCGTACGTCGACCCGTACGCCGACATCGAGAACTTCAGGATGCGCGACGCTGCCCGACTGAAGCTGGTCGACCTGGTCCAGCAGATCATCGACAAAAGAGTCCTTCGAGGCAAAGTTGCCCGAGACGATCGTGACCTGCTCGACGTACTGATCAGCCTCAAGAACGAGGACGGGACCGATCAGTTCACCGCGGACCTGATCACCGGCATCTTCATCTCGATGATGTTCGCCGGTCACCACACGACCAGCGGCACGGCGTCCTGGGCCATGATCGAGCTGATGCGCCAGCCGGACGTGATGGCGTCCGTGGTCGCCGAGCTCGACGAGCTGTATTCCGACGGATCCGAGGTGTCGTTCCAAGCGCTGCGGGAGATCCCGGTGCTCGAGTCGGTGCTCAAGGAGACCCTTCGGCTGCATCCGCCACTGATCATCCTGATGCGGCTGGTGCAGCAGGACTTCGAGCTGCTCGGGCACACGATTCCGGCCGGCACGCTGATCGCTGCCTCGCCGCGTGTCTCCAACCGGATCGAGGAGGACTTCCCCGCAGCCGAGGAGTTCGACCCGAGTCGCTACATCGATCCGCGCCAGGAAGACCTGCAGAACAAGTGGACCTGGATCCCGTTCGGCGCCGGCAAGCACCGTTGCGTGGGCAATGCGTTCGCGATGATGCAGATGAAGGCCATCTTCTCGGTGATCCTGCGCGACTTCGAGTTCACCCCGGCCCAGCCGATCGACAGCTATCGCGATGACTTCACCAAAATGGTGATCCAGCTCGAGCAGCCGTGTCGGGTCACCTACAGGCGGCGCTCGTCATGACACACCTCGCCGAGGGTTATCGCGTCGTCGCTGACACGGGTGTCTGCCAGGGTCACCAGCTGTGCCAAGGGGAGGCCCCGGACGTCTTCGGATTCGATGAGGCTGCCGACGTCGTCGTGATCCTCACCGAGCAGCCAGATGAGTCACGCCGCGCCGACGTGACGACAGCCGTGAAGTACTGCCCGGCGTTTGCCCTGTCGATTGAAGAGGCTCGAACAAATGAAGAGGATGGCGATGTCTGATCTGACGCGTGACGAGATCCAGGAGTTCTGGACCACCTGGCTCGACGCCAATCGCGAGGCTGAGCGCACAGGTGACTGGCGGGTCCTTGCCGAGCACTATGCCGAGGATGCGACGTACGGCTGGATGTATGGACCCGACGAGCACTTCATGGCGGTGGGTCGCGAGCAGATCCGCGACTGGGCCATCGGCATCGAGATGGACGGTCTGGACGGCTGGCACTACGACTACATGGCGACCATGATCGACGACCACAAGTCGATGATCGTCGGGTTCTGGAAGCAGCGGTCCGGGATCCTCGACGATGACGGCAAGGAGTACGAGATCCTCGGCATCGGCGGCTCGTGGTTCGGAGTCGAGCGGCAGACCAAGGGCGCAGACGCTGGTCTGATCAAGTTCGCCTGGCAGCGCGACTGGTTCGACATGCCGTCGACCGCGCACACCTTCATGGAGATCATCGGTGCGGACAAGGCGCCCGAAACGCTGTTGAAGCGGATGTCGGTCAGCGGTCACGGCGTGCCCGGCCACTACCACTACAAGGACATTCCCTCCTCCGTATGGCCGCCTCCGGTCGAGCGCGGCGACCACATCGAGCAGAAGGCGGCCCGATGAATGACGCGCCAGCGGTGACCTCCGCACCGGCACGGCAGCTGGTTGGCGGCAAGCTCGGCAGCGCCTCGACCGGCGACACCTACCCGATCCTCAACCCGGCCACGGGTGGGCAGATCGGCGATGCGCCCGACAGCTCGGCGTTCGACGTCGACGCAGCGATCGCCGCCGCCCGTCAGGCATTTGACGAGACCGACTGGTCGACCAACGTCGAGCTCCGCATCCGCGGACTCCGCCAGCTGCACCAGGCGCTCCACGATCACGCCGACGAGTTCAGGGCGCTCACCACCGCAGAGGTCGGCATGCCGAGCTTCATGATGGGCGCGGCCGGCTTCGACGTTCCGGTCGAAGGGCTCAAATGGGTCACCGACCTGCTTGAGACGTATGAGTGGGAGACCGATCTCGGCGTCGCGGCGCCGATGGGGATCCCGTCGAGGCGCACGCTGGTGCGTGAGCCGATCGGCGTCGTCGCGGCGATCACGCCGTGGAACGTCCCGACGCAGATCAACCTCGCCAAGATCGGCCCTGCACTCGCGGCAGGCTGCACGGTCGTCCTCAAACCCGCGCCCGACACCCCGTGGGTCGCCTGCGAGCTGGGTCGCATCGTGGCTGAGCACACCGACATCCCGGCCGGCGTCTTCAACGTGGTGACGCCATTGTCGAACGAGGTCGCTGCGCAGCTGACCAGCGATCCACGGATCGACATGGTGTCGTTCACCGGTTCGACCGCAACCGGGCGAGCCATCATGGCCGCCGCGGCGCCGACGCTCAAGAAGGTGTTTCTCGAGCTGGGCGGCAAGTCTGCGGCCATCGTGCTCGACGATGCCGACGTGGCGGCCGCCGCCGGCGCCACGGCATTCACCGCGTGCATCCACGCGGGCCAGGGTTGCGCGCTCACGACTCGGTTGGTCGTGCCGCGGGCGAAGTATGCCGAGGCGGTGGAGGTGGCCGCGGCAACGATGGCGTCGATCGGCACCAAGGATCCCGCCGATCCGGGTGCCATCTGCGGGCCGGTGATCTCCCAGGTGCAGCGCGACCGGGTCGAGAGCTATTTCGCGATTGCCGCAGCAGAAGGTGGACGCATCGTCACCGGCGGCACGGTGATCGATCGGCCGGGATTCTGGGTCGAGCCCACCGTGGTGGCCGACCTCGACAACAGTTCGCGGCTGGCGCAGGAGGAGATCTTCGGGCCCGTGCTGGTCGTCATCCCGCACGACGGAGATGACGATGCCGTACGCATTGCCAACGACTCCGACTTCGGTCTTTCCGGCTCGATCGAGTCGGGCGACCTCGATCGCGCCAAGGCCGTGGCACGTCGCATTCGCACGGGCACCATGGCCGTCAACGGCGGTGTCTGGTTCAGCCCCGACGCGCCGTTCGGCGGTTACAAGCAGTCAGGTCTGGGACGCGAGATGGGCGTCGCAGGCTTCGAGGAGTACCTCGAGACCAAGACGATCGCCGAGCCGGCATGACCAGTACGAGGAGCACTGTGAATCGGGAAAGTATGCGTTTCAAGGACAAGGTCGTCGTCGTCACCGGCGCGGCTCAAGGCATCGGCGAGGCCTATGCGAAGGCGCTGGCAGCCGAGGGCGCCAAAGTGGTGGTCGCTGACATCAACTCCGAAGCGGGCAACCTCGTGGCCGAGCAGATTCAATCGGCCGGCGGACAGGCGATGTTCGTGCCGTGCGACGTCTCGTCGGCGGACTCCGCAACTTCTCTCGTGACAACGGTCGAGAACGAATGGGGTGGCATCGACGGACTGGTCAACAACGCCGCGATCTACGGCGCCATGGAGTTCGACCTGCTCATCACGGTCGACTGGGACTACTACCGCAAGTTCATGAGCGTCAACATGGACGGCGCGCTGGTCATGACCCGGGCGGTGTTCGGGTCGATGCAGAAACGTGGCGGCGGCTCGATCGTCAACCAGTCAAGCACCGCGGCGTACCTCTACTCCGGCTTCTACGGGTTGGCGAAGGTCGGCATCAACGGTCTGACCCAGCAGCTCGCCCACGAGGTCGGCGGCATGAACATTCGGGTCAACGCGGTTGCTCCCGGTCCGGTCGACACCGAGGCGACACGTGTGCAGGCGGGCGACGCCACCAAGGACATCATCAAGACGATGGCGCTCAAGCGGATGGGTCAACCCGAAGACATGGTGGGAGCGACCCTGTTCCTGCTGTCGGAGGAGTCGTCCTGGGTGACCGGTCAGATCCTCGCGGTGGACGGTGGGCAGACATGGCGGGCATGAAGCGCACGCGTACCGGCTTCATCGGACTGGGCAACATCGGCAAGCCGATGGCGCTGCGGCTCGCCGCCGACGAGTCGATCGATCTGCGGGTCTTCGACGTTGCGGCTGAGCCCGTCGCGGAGCTGGTCGCAGCGGGTGCAGTTGCGGCGGAGTCGATCGGGGCGATGGGCAACTGGGCCGACGTCATCTGCGTGATGGTCCGTGACGACGATCAGGTACGCAGCGTGCTGGGCGAGGTCCTCGCCGACCTCACGACCCGCAACAGCATGATGCCGGTGTCATTCGTCATCCACTCGACCGTCGCCCCGACCACACCCGCTGAGCTGGTGGCGCAGGTCATGAGCGTGTGCGGATTCGCCGTGGAGATCATCGACGCTCCGGTCTCGGGCGGCCCGATGGGTGCGGTCGACGGATCGTTGGCGATCATGGTCGGCTCGAGTCGAGAAGCATTCAAGGACATTGAGCCGGTCCTCTCGGTCATGGGTTCCAAGGTCATCCATGCCGGGGAGCTGGGTGCCGGCACTCATTCAAGCTGGCGCGCAATCTGCTGCACTTCGTCTCGTTCACGGCGACAGCCGAGGCTGCCCGACTCGCCGAAGCGGCAGGACTCGACCTGGTGGCGCTGGGTGAGGTCGTGCGACACACTGACGCGATCACGGGCGGGCCCGGTGCGATCATGCACCGCGCCACCACCGCGCCGATCCCCGAAGGTGACTTCTGGGAGGGCATCTTCTCCCATGTACGTGCGCTGGGCGAGAAGGATCTCGGCTTCGCCATCGAGCTCGCCGAGCAGCTTGACGTCGACGTACCGATGGCCCGGATGGCAATGGACCGACTCGGCCCGGCACTGGGCCTCCAAGGGGACCACCATGGCTGACCAGCCCGAGAAGTTCGACGATCTGCCCGAGCTGCGCGCTCGGGGCCTGCGCAAGATGGAGCAGGTCTACGGCTTCGACATGACCGACGGCGGCGGCGACTTCTTCGCCTACACCGCTGACCACCTGTTCGCCGACATCTGGAACCGGCCGGGTCTGTCCGACCGCGATCGCCGCCTCCTGCTGATCGGGATGCTGGCGGGTCAGGGCGCTGCCGACGTACTCGGAATCCAGATCCCGGCGGCACATTCGGCAGGTGACCTCGATGACGCGGCACTTCGTGAGATCGTGGTCTTCCTCAGTCACTATGCTGGCTGGCCCCAGGGTGCCCGACTCAACTCCATCGTGGAGGAGACGATCGCCAAGGCCGCCCGACGCTGACCAGCAAGCAGAAGGAATCAGGTCGTTGACCTTCATCATCACCCAGTCGTGCTGCAACGACGCCTCCTGCGTCGCCGTCTGTCCGGTCGACTGCATCCACCCTGCGCCCGACGACCCGGACTTCGCCACGGCTGAGATGCTGTACATCAATCCCGACGAGTGCATCGACTGTGGTGCGTGCGTGCCGGCCTGCCCGGTGAGTGCCGTCCACGCTGACTCCGAGCTCCCAGAGCACCTCAGCGAATACGCCGCGATCAACGCCGACTACTTCACCTGGGTCGGCGACATCCCGTTCCCGGCGGCGCCGCCGAAGCCTGGTCCCGAAGGTCGAGGACCAGGCCGCTGCCGCTGCGTGTCGCCGTCGTGGGCTCAGGTCCGTCTGGGTGGTTCGTCACCGAGGAGCTGGCCGCCACCCGCCGGGCCAATGTCGAGATCACCGTCATCGATCGGCTCGCGACACCCCACGGCCTCGTACGCCACGGCGTCGCGCCCGATCACCTCGGCACCAAGGATGCGACGGCGATGTTCGACACGATCGCGCGCCACAAGAGCACGACCGTACGGCTCAACGTCGAAGTCGGTCGCGACGTGACCCACGACGAGCTCCTCGAGCACCACCACGCCGTGGTCTACGCGACCGGCGCTGCCGAGGGTCAAGACGCTCGGAATCCCCGGCGAGGACCTTCCCGGCAGCTATTCCGCGGCCGAGTTCGTCACTTGGTACAACGGCGAGCCCGATCATGTCGATCTTGAGCCGGCGCTCGACCATGAGCGCGCGGTGATCATCGGCAACGGCAACGTCGCGCTCGACATGGCGCGGCTGCTGCTGGTCAGCCCGGACCATCTGCACAGCGCGTCCGACATGGCACCCCATGCGGTGGAGGCTCTGCGTGACTCCGGTATCCGCGAAGTGGTGCTGGTCGGCCGACGCGGGCCCGAGCATGCCGCGTTCACCACCCCCGAGCTGCTGGCCCTGGTCAACCATCCCGACATCGACGTCATCGTCGATCCGGCCGAGCTTGCGACCCTGGCCGACGTCGACGGTTTGGCGACGAACGGCCGAGTACGTATGCAGCGAGCCAGAAGGCAGCGTTGCTGCGACGGGTGGCCGAGATGCGCCGACCGGCGCGCCAAGCGACTCGTGCTGCGATTCGGACTCACACCCCAAGAGGTGGTGGGCGACGACGCGGGTTGTGGGCGATGACCTTGCTCGTACCGAGCGACCCGGCCGCAGCTGAGACGATCGACGCAGGACTGGTGCTTCGCGCCACCGGCTATCACTCGACCGCCGTGGACGGCGTGCCGTTCGACGAGTCAGGCGGGTCGCTTCGCCAACGAGGGCGGACGAGTGATCGATCCGGACTCCGGCGGAGTCGTCACCGGGACCTACACGACAGGTTGGGCCAAGCGAGGTCCGTCAGGAGTCATCGGTACCAACCGCACGTGCGCGGTGGAGACCGCGACAGCCCTGATCGACGACTACTACGAGGGTCGGCTGCCCGAACCCGGCGGGGACAAGGAGTCGTTCGACCGGCTGCTCACCGAACGTGGGTCCCCATCATCGACCTGGCGGCATGGAAGCGGCTCGACAGCCACGAGCGTGCAGAAGGCAAGGCGCTGGGTCGGCCGAGGCTCAAGATCACTGACCGCGAGGAGCAGATCCGGATCGGCTCAGAGCAGTGATCCGTCCTGCGGCGCCCGAGGTCGTGACGCACGACGGCGCCGCCTCCCTCATCCCCACCACGCTCTGAACGAGGAACTGATGTCCACACGTACGCCTGATGGTCTCGCCATCCCCGCTGCAGTCTCCGCCTCGGATGCCCCGACTGACGAGACGTTCGACGTCATCGTCGTGGGCTTCGGCATTGCCGGTGGCTGCGCAGCGCTCGAGGCCGCCCGTGCGGGGGCACGGGTGCTCCTGCTCGAGAAGTCGGCCGTCCATGGAGGCACCTCCTCGATGTCTGGCGGCCACTTCTATCTCGGCGGTGGCACTGCGGTGCAGAAGGCGACGGGCCACGAGGACTCCGTCGAGGCGATGTTCGACTACCTGATGGCGAGCACGAAGGCCCCGGACGAGGAGAAGATCCGCGCGTACTGCGAAGGATCTGTTGAGCTGTTCGATTGGCTCGAGGCGCTTGGCTTTGAGTTCGAACGCTCGTTCTTCGCCGACAAGGCGGTCATCCAGCCCGGCACACAGGGTCTGATGTTCACCGGCAACGAGAAGGTCTGGCCCTACCGTGAGTCGATCAAGCCCGCGCCGCGCGGCCACAAGGTTCCGGTGCCGGGCGACACCGAAGGCACCAAGATCGTGATGGACCTGTTGCGCACCGAGGTCGAAAAGGCCGGCGTCGAGGTGCGCTACGAGACAGGTGTGACGAACCTCGTCGTCGATGGTGATGCCGTCGTGGGCGTCGCCTGGAAGTCATTCGGCAAGGCCGGCGTGATCGGATCGTCCTCGGTCGTGATGGCCGCCGGTGGGTTCGTGATGAACCCCGACATGGTGGAGCGCTACACACCCGCACTGGGGGAAAAGCTGTTCACCCTCGGGTCGACCTATGACGACGGCCTGGGCATTCGCCTCGGGCAGTCGGTGGGTGCGGCGCTGGAGAACATGGAGGAGCCGTTCATCACCGCGCCGTTCTATCCGCCGTCGAAGCTCGTCAAGGGTCTGGTGATCAACAAGCTGGGCAAGCGGTTCGTGGCCGAGGACAGCTATCACGCCCGGAGCTCGTACCACGTGATGAAGCAGCCGGACGCCGCTGCATACCTCATCGTCGACGCCGATCACTACGCCGAGCAGCTGATGCCGCTCGTGCCGCTCAAGGACGGCTACGAGACCGTCGAGGAGATGGCCGAAGGGCTCGACATCCCCGTGGACGTCCTGCGCGAGACGCTGGACCGCTACAACTCTCACGCGGCTGACGGGGAAGACCCCGACTTTCACAAGCATCCCGACTGGCTTGCGCCGCAGACGGCTGCCCCGTGGGCCGTTCTCGACCTCACGCTCGGTGTCGCGCTGTATGCCGGGTTCACGATCGGTGGCATCGCGACCACCGTCGACGGTCAGGCCAAGCGCGCGGATGGCTCCGTCATCGGTGGCCTGTATGCCGCCGGCGCCTGCGCGTCAAACATTGCCCAGGACGGCAACGGCTACTGCTCCGGCACGCAGCTCGGTGAGGGGTCGTTCTTCGGCCGTCGCGCTGGCAGGCACGCCGCCGCAGCCGTGTCAGGCTGACTCAGCCGCGGAACTTGCGCTCGTACCTCATCCTGATCGCCTTGCGGATGACGTCGTAGTGCTCCTCGGTGCGGGGAAACTCCTGCACGTTCGGACCCATGCTGAACTTCTTGCGGACCGTGCTCTTGGCGTAGGTGAACTCGCGCAGGCCGGCAGCGCCGTGAAAACGGCCGAAGCCCGAGTCGCCGACGCCGCCGAACGGTACGGACGGCATGCCGACGAACGACAGGACGGCATTGACCGTGACTCCGCCGGCACGCATCCGTGCCGCGATCTCTGCTCCACGCCGCTTGGAGAACACCGAGGCGCCGAGGCCGAACGAGGTGCTGTTGGCTTGGCGGATCGCGTCGTCGACGTCCTCGGCAGTGTTGATCACCACGACTGGACCGAATGTCTCTTCGCAGACGGCGGGGTTGTCCTCGGGCACGTCGACCAGCACGACGGGGTGGACATACGGCGGTTGCACGGACTCGGAGCCACCGACGAGCGCGGTCGCGCCTCCTGCCACAGCTGCATCGATGTGGCGGCGCACGATCTCGATCTGCCCGGGGGTGATCATCGGTCCGTAGCTGACGCCGCTGTCGAGTCCTGCGGTGACCTTCTCGGCCTTCTCGCGAACCAGCTCGAGGAATGCATCACGAACGGCGCGCACGACATACACGCGTTCAACACCGACGCAGGCCTGGCCGGCGTTGAAGAAAGCGCCCCACACGACGGCGGTGGACGCTGCGTCGAGGTCGGCGTCCTCGGCGACGATCGTGGCGTCCTTGCCGCCGAGCTCCAGCACGACGGGCGTCAGCGTCTCGGCGCAGGCTGCCATCACGCGCCGGCCAGTGGGGACCGAGCCGGTGAAGGCGAGCTTGTCCACGCCCGACGTGCACAGTGCAGCGCCAGTCGCACCCAGGCCGTGCACGTAGCTGATGATGCCCACCGGAGCGTCCGGGTTGGCTTGGTGGAATCCGTCGATCACGAAGGCTCCGGCTCCGGCGCTGAGCTCGCTGGGCTTGACGATCACGGTGTTGCCGGCGGCCAAGGCGCATGCCGCACCACTCAGCACGGTGTAGATCGGCACATTCCACGGCGTGATGATGCCGACCACGCCGAGCGGCTCGTGGACCACGTCAGCGGCGAAGTTGGTGAAGGAGATTCCGGGGGCAACTTTGCGCCGCTTCAGCACTCGCTCGGCATTGGCTGCGGTCCAGCGGATGTCCTCGAGGCCGGCGATGAACTCCATCTGGACGTCGCCGATGGGTCGGGCGGTCTCCGCGTTGCCCAGCTCGTAGATCTCTTCGGCATGTGCCGCCAGCCAGCGGACCCATCGGGTCATGATGCGCTTGCGACCGGCGAATCCCTGGGCGGCCCACCAGAGCTGGGCTTCTCGTGCGCTTTCGAGTCGCTCGGCGATGTCGGCACCCGAGTGGATCGGATAGGTGCCGACGGTTTCGCCGGTACCGGGATTGACGACATCGAATGTCGCCGCGGTGACGGGGGTCGATTCACGTTGGGTGGTGGTCATCTGCGACTGCCTGCTTTCGTGAGAGCCCGAGAGGGATGAGCCGAGGGTAGAAGATGCTCGATCGGCCGACCGTGTGACGAATTGCTTGACGGTCATGGATCGAACTGGTCTACTTCACGTCCTAGGACGCTAATTCTACGGAGACTACATGACTGCGTCAGATCACGACGTGCACGCAGAGACAAAGATGACGGTGCACGAGCGAGATTTCGCCACACTCGCCGCGCCCATCGCCGATTGGCTGAGCGCCTCCTCTCCCGACGGGGCTCCGGTCGAGATCTCGGACCTGCACGCGCCGCAGGGGGGCGGTATGTCGAGCGTGACGCTGTTGTTCGATGCGAGCTCCCGAGCGCTGGTGGCCCGGATGCCGCCGGAAGACACCTCGTTCCCGGTGTTCCCCTCGTACGACATCGTTCAGCAGTTCGAGGTGATGAAGCTGGTCGCCGAGCACAGCGATGTACCCGTGCCGCCGATTGTCGGGGTCGAGGAGACCGGTGACGTCATCGGTGCACCATTTGGCGTCATGCAGGCTGTCGAAGGGCGCACGCCGTCGGACAACCCGCCGTATGTCTTCGGCGGCTGGCTGATGGACGCCACCCCCGAGGAGCGACGACAGCTCCAAGACCGAACGGTCGGCGTTCTCGCCGGAATCCACGGGATCGCCGATGCGTCGACGGTGTTCGCAACTTTGGCGCCCGAGGGCGAGCCGCTGCGCGCACACGTCGATGCCCTGCGCACCTACTACGAGTGGACCCGCTCCACCGACGGCTTGCACATCCCGGTGATCGAGCAGGCTTTCGACTGGCTCGAGGCCAACTGGCCCGCCGACCCGGGACCGGGCGTGCTCAGCTGGGGCGACTCCCGGCCGGGCAACATCATCTTCGACGGGTTCACCCCTGCCGCGGTCATCGACTGGGAGATGGCGGCCATCGCTCCGCGGGAGCTCGACCTCGCGTGGGTCGTGTTCCTGCACCGCTTCTTCCAGGACATCGCCACGGTGTTCGAGATGCCGGGCATCCCGGACTTCTGCCGGCGCGACGATGTCGTCGAGACCTACGAGTCACTCACCGGTCACACGGTCCGCGACTTCGACTGGTACCTGACGTATGCCGCGCTGCGCCACGGTGTCGTGATGAGTCAGGTGAAGCGACGAATGATTCATTTCGGCGAGGAACAGCAACCCGAAGACCCCAACGACTACGTCATGCATGCCGCCGCACTCAAGCAGCTGCTGGAAGGGACCTACGCATGGGCCTGATGCCGACCGAGCTCGACGAGTTCCCCATCCATCAGGCACCCCTGCCGATCGCCAGGCCGAACAGCAGCGACCGAAACTTCTACGACCGCTGCTATCTCAACGCTCACGACAAACAGGGTGAGGTGTTCCTGATTGCCGGGGTGGGCACCTATCCGAACCTTGGCGTGCGCGATGCGTTTGCCACTGTTCGGGTGAAGGATCAGCAGTTCGCGTTGAACCTCTCGGACGCGCTGGACGCGCGGAGCCTGGAGCAGCAGGTCGGGCCGCTGCGGCTCGAGGTGCTCGAGCCGCTGAAGTCGCTGCGGCTGACCTGCGACCACGAGCACATAGGCATCGACCTGACCTGGACGGGATCATTTCCGGCTGTCCTCGAGCAGCGGCACATCATGCTCGACGCCAACGGCCGGCCGACCTTGGACGCCCAGCGCTTCGCTCAGGTCGGCACCTGGGCTGGTTCGCTGCAGGTCGACGGGACGACCTATGACGTCAGCGACTGGACCGGCACCCGTGACCGGTCGTGGGGCATTCGCCCGATCGGTGAGCCAGAGGCGCCGGGACGTGCCGCTGAGCAGCCGCTGGAAGGTTTCTGGTGGCTGTACGCGCCGCTGCAGTTCGACGACTTCGCGGTGATCGTCATCGTCCAGGAGCAGCCGGACGGTTTCCGATCGATGAACGACGCTGTGAGGGTGTTTCCTGACGGGCGGGTCGAGCAGCTTGGGTGGCCACGCTTCGAGATCGACTACACGTCGGGTACTCGCATTCCTGTCGGTGCACGCATTCACCTGACTACTCAACAGGGCGAGGATCTACTGATCGAGGTGGAGACCCTGTCGTTCGTTCCGTTGCACATTGGCTGCGGATACGGGGGCGACCCCGACTGGACCCACGGTCTCTGGAAGGGCAAGGACTGGGTCAGCACAGCGACATACGACCTCACCGAACCGGACATGATCGGACGCTTCCCCTGGGGCGTGATCGACCACTCCGCGCGGGCCACCTGCAACGGACAGGTCGGCTACGGGCTGTTCGAGCACGCCAGCGTCGGACGCCACGACCCGACCGGCTTCGCCGACTACATGTCAGTGGCTCCGTAGGGCGCGATCCGGCTCAGGCCTCCGGGCGTAGGCGTGGATCCATGTGGGCGACGAGCGACCACACTGCCGTGGCCGCAGCGTGGAGCTCGCTGGCGCTGACCTCGCTGAGCTGGCCGCCCCACTGCTCCAGGAGCTGACGAAGGGGACGCTCGGACATCTCGCGCCCTGCGTCGGTCAGCACGACGAGACGCGACCGACCATCGTTGGGGTCGTCGACGCGTTCGATCAGGCCGAGACGCTCGATGCGTCGCAGCGTCTTGGACATGCCGCTGGTGGTCTGCAGGATCACCTGACTCAGCTGGGTCGGGGACATCGTGTGCGGTGCTCCTGCGAACCACAGCGCCGTGAGGACGGAGTGCTCTGACATCTCGAGCCCTTCAGGCGCGATGACGGCCTGCACGGACGACTCGACCAGGCGACCCAGGTGGAGCAGCGTCAGGTGGAGAAGGGTGATGTCCTGGTTGACGTCCGGCAGGGCTGCCGCCAGCGCTTCGGGCAGCTCGAACGGCGGAGTCACCCGCGGAGTGTTCTCAGCGCTCTGCACGAAAACCTCCTGGGGCCAGATGGTGGACACTAACGTCCTGAGACGCTATCAAATGCGAGTCGTGTGCTGACTAGCTGCTGGATGAACGCAGGATCTTGTCCATCGCCTTGCCCTTGGCGAGCTCGTCGACCAGCTTGTCGAGGTAGCGGATCTTCTGCATCAACGGGTCGGTGACCTCCTCGACGCGTACGCCGCAGACGGTCCCGGTGATCAGGGCTGCCTCCGGGTTGAGCCTTGCGTCGGCGAAGAAGTCCTCGAAGGTCGTCTCAGCCTCGAGATGGCGCCGAAGCGCAGCCTGGTCGAAGCCGGTGAGCCAGCGAATGACCTGGTCGACCTCTCGCTGGGTGCGGCCCTTGCGCTCGGCCTTGGCCACGTAGAGCGGATAGACCGAGCTGAACGACGAGGTGAAGATCCGGTGCACCAGCCCAGCCTAGATCCTCGCCGTCAGCAGGGCCCCGATCGGACGTCGTCCAGTCGGGGCCCCTCTGCGTTGCGGCCTACTTGACCTCGGCCCGCATCACCATGCGAAGACCGATCAATGTCGGTATGACGAGCCAGACGAGGCCGGTGACTCCGAGGTTGGCCCATTCGGTGCCCGTCGGGTTGCCGTCGAACAGCACGCTCTGGGCATATGTGAAGTCAACCCATGGCCATACGTCCTCGAACCATGCCTGGGCGTTGGCCAGGACCATGAACAGAGTCGGCAGCACGAACGAGACGACGAAGTAGCCGACGATCGCGGCGGGGGAGTTGCGGAACACGATGCCGAGCATGAACCCGACCAGCATTCCGAGAACGTTGGCAAGGACGATCAACATGAAGTGCTGGACGCCGAGGTCCCACACGGTGTCGACCCCCGCGATGGACGAGCCGGCGATGTTGCCAACCGCACCGACCGCGAGAGCAAGCAGCATCGAGGTGACGGCGATCGCGAGTGTGGCAAGCAGCTTGGCGGTGATGACCCGCTCCCGGTGCGGCACCAGGGTGAACGTCGTGAGGCCACTGCGCTGCGTCCACTCGCTGGTGACCGACAGGATCGCGACCATCGGCAGGATCACAGCCATGGGGAATCCGATCGCCGCCGAGAACGAATCCTGGGTCAGCTCGCTGTCGGGAGCGAACAAGATCGTCCCGACGGTCGCCAGCAGGGCGGTGATGCCGATGCTGGCGATCAACCAGAAGCCTGATCGGGTGTTGAACATCTTGCGCAGCTCGACGTCCACGAGGCGTGCCATGGGGATCGGCTGGGTCTGGGTCGAGCGGCGCGAAACTGAAGGCGCCTCGGCCTCGAGGGTGGCGGTGCTCATGCTGCTACTCCTTCTCGCTGGGTCTCGGCCGTCAGCTCGAGGAACATCTCCTCGAGTCCGGCGTTGTCTGCTGACTTGAGCTCGGTGAGGGCCACGCCCGCGGCGAGGGCGACTTTGCCCACGATGCCCGGCTCTGCGTCGGTGCGAATCGCACCGTCGGTCGTCGAGGTGCTCTCGATGTCGGCGGCCTGCAGCGCGCGGGCCAGGGCGGCTGGGGCGTCGGACCGTACGACGGTCCCGGCCGCGTTGAGCAGCTCGGCCTTCGTGCCCTGGGCGACAATCTTGCCGTTGCCGATGACCACGATGTCGTCGGCGATGACCTCGATCTCGTGGAGCAGGTGCGACGACAGCAGCACGGTGCCGCCGGCGTTGGCGTACTCGCGGAGCAGGTCTCGCATCCAGCGGATACCGGCCGGGTCGAGACCGTTGGCCGGCTCGTCGAGGATCAGCACCTCGGGATCGCCGATCAGGGCGGTCGCGATGCCGAGTCGCTGGCGCATGCCGAGCGAGTAGTTGCGTACGCGTCGGTCGGCTTCGGCGTCGGTCAGGCTCACCAGGTGGAGCATCCGGTCGACGCTGAGCTTCGGCAGACCCATGGTGCGCTGGGCGATGGTCAGGATCTCGCGCCCGGTGCGCCCCGCGTGCTGCGCTGAGGCGTCGAGGAGGACGCCTACCTTGAGCCCCGGATTGGGCAGCTCGGCGAAGGGTCGGCCGTCGATCAGGGCGCTGCCTGAAGTCGGAACGGTGAGTCCGACCATGACGCGCATGCTGGTGGACTTGCCGGCGCCGTTGGGCCCGAGAAATCCGGTGACTCGTCCGGAGCGTGCGGTGAACGAGACGTCGTCAACGGCGGTGAACCCGCCGTAGTGCTTGGTGAGTGAATCTACGGTGATCATGGTCGGTAGCCTCGCGGCAACAGCCATCCCGGCACATCAGGGTGAGTGCCGGACTCGTCCCCGATCCGACCCTGGTGTGATCTAGGGGTCGGCGGGCTGGACAATCGCACCGGTTGCGGCGCAGCATCGGATCTGCGGGGTCAGCCGAGAACGGAGATGTTGATGGCATACGACGAGGTGCTTGCCGAGCAGGTACGCGAGAAGGTCGGCGAGCTGGCGCCGTTCGAGGAGAAGAAGATGTTCGGCGGGTTGGCCTTCATGGTCAACACGCACATGGCGTGCGGAATGATGCAGGACGGACTGATGATCCGGGTTGGCACGGCCGGGCACGAGGCCGCGATCGCCGATGGCGCGCACGAGATGGGTTTCACCGGGCGAACCATGCGCGGGATGGTGCTGGTGCCCAACGAGGACTGCCAGGACGAGTCGATCGTCGATTCGTGGGTGACGCGGGCCGTCGAGTTCGCCCAGTCCGAACCACCCAAGCCGGCCAAGAAGTCGAAGGGTTGAGTTCTCGTAGTCGAGACGGGACGCCCGTGCGCGGCTAGGCTCACGCCGTGGTCAACAGTGTTTTCGAGCCGGCAGAGCTTGGTCCGATCAGGCTTCGGAATCGCACCATCAAGGCAGCGACATTTGAAGGTCGCACGCCCGAGGGTCTCGTCACCGACGAGCTGATCGACTATCACCTCGCGCCGGCCCGCGGCGGCGTCGGCCTGACCACGGTCGCCTATCTTGCCGTCGCGCCGGAGGGCCGTACCTACCAGGAAGTCATCGTCGTCAACGACAAGTCGGCGCCGGGGCTGGCGCGGCTCACCGACGCGATCCACCAGACGGGCGCCAAGGTCGCCGGCCAGCTCGGTCACGCCGGTCCGGTGGCGGACGGTCGGTCCAACGGAGTGCACGCCTTTGCGGCTTCGCGGATGCCGTCCCCGCTGAGCATGCAGATGATCCGATCACCCAGTGCGTCAGACATCGCCCGGATCACCGCCGACTACGTACGCACCGCGCGGATCATGGTCGACTCCGGCTTCGACGTGCTTGAGATCCACATGGCGCACGGCTACCTGCTGAGCTCATTCCTGGCGCCGGGGCAGAACCGTCGCAAGGACGACTGGGGCGGAACGCTGGAGAACCGCGCGAGATTTGCACGCGATGTTGCCCGGGCCGTACGCGAGGAGGTGGGCGACCAGGTCGCCGTCACCGCCAAGATCGGCATGACGGAGGGCTCGCGGAAGGGGTTCTCCATGCCGGAGAGTCTCGAGTTTGCGCGGATGCTGCAGGCCGATGGCCACCTTGATGCGTTGGAGTTGAGCGCGGGCAGCTCGCTGCTCAACCCGATGTACCTGTTCCGCGGTGATGTGCCGCTGAAGGAGTTCGCAGCCAACATGCCGGCGTTCGTACGCTTCGGGCTCAAGACTCCGATGGGCAAGGCGTTCTTCAAGAGCTACCCGTTCGAGGAGGCGTTCCTTCGGGAGAAGGCGCTGCAATTTCGCGCCGGAGCTGACGATGCCGCTGATCATGCTCGGTGGCATCAACGACAAGGCGACGATGGACCGGGCAATGGCCGAGGGCTTCGAGTTCGTCGCCATGGGCCGGGCGTTGCTCCGTGAACCAGATCTGGTCAATCGTATGCAGGCTGGTGAGACCACCAAGGGCATCTGCATCCACTGCAATCAGTGCATGCCGACGATCTACAGCGGCACTCGTTGCACCGTCCTTGAGCCGGCCTAGCCCAGCCCGGAGCACGCGCCCGTCGGGCGGTGAGTGGGCGTCCACTGGCTGGCGCTTCCTGGACGCAAAGTCGCCGCGCGCGGCCTCAGACGCTTCGGCTCTAGCGTGGGCGGCGGAACTTGACGTCGATGCGTCGGATGCGAGGATCGTCCGCCGGGATGAGGAACGTCTCGTAGAGGTGTAGCTCCCGGGGGAGCCCCTTCACGTCGAGCAAGAACTCGGCGACGACGTTGTCGCCCTCGACCGAGAATGCCTTGTCACGGATGCCCTTGAGCAGCTTGAACTGTGGTCCCGACGTCAGGCTCCTGACGAGATGAGGCCCGGAGAAGCCCGTACGCATCCCGGCTTCCTTGCGGACCGCCTTGGGGTGGAACGGCACCGAAGCGCCATCACGTGACAGAAGTGCCTGGAGGTAGGAGTCGGCGACCTCGATGCGCTCCGCGTCGGTGGCATTCATGCGCTTGCTCCTGTCTTGACCAAGGGTGCAACGAACAGCTCGAGTGACTGGCGCTCGTCCGCGTCATCAGATCCGGGGGTGATGAGTAGGGACATCGTCACACGGATGCACCATCGGGTGAGCTGAATGGACTTCTCGCTGGAGTGCCCCGGGTGGGCGATGAAGGTGAGCGCCAGCGACTCGATCATCTGCGATGAGTTCGCGATCTCGGCGGCGAGGGCGGGTTCACCGCTGCGGAACCACGCGGCGAGGTAGTCAGTCGCACGAACCTCTCGCAGCAGAGCGACGATGATCTCCACCAACCGCTCACCGGGATCATCGATGGAGGCGACTTCGTCGGCCACCAGAGTCACCAGGCGAATCGCTTCGCGGTGCGCGAACGCCAGGTGGAGGTCCTGGCGGCTGTCAAAGTAGCGATAGAGCGTCTGTCGCGAGCATCCAGCTGCCTTGGCGACGTCACCCATCCCGACCGTGCTGACACCCCGCTCGACGAACAGCCGGGTTGCTGCGTCAAGGATGTTCTGCGCGGCCAGCGCCGAGTGCTCCTCGCGCAGCCAGGTCATGAGGCGCTCCGGAACGGCACCGAGGTCGGGCGCCGTACGTAGTTGCCCGGGGCGTAGGTCACCGCGTCGATGTCGACGTCGAACGTCGGGCAGAGCGCCAAGAGCTCCTCGAGGGCGACCCGCGCCTGCATCCGCGCCGCAGCTGCGCCCAGACAGTGGTGCGCGCCATGCGAGAACGACATGATCTGCTGCGGTCGGCGCAGCACATCGAGTGTGGCGGCATCGGGGCCGTACGCGCGTTCATCGCGGTTCGCCGCGCCGTACAGGAGCAAGACCTTTCGTCCTGCCGGTATGACCGTCCCGTCCAGCTCGACATCGCGGGTTGCCGTGCGGGCGAGCGCCTGCACGGGCGACGTCAGCCGCAGGAACTCGTCGACACTGTTGGTGACCTGGCTGGGGTCGGCGACCAGAAGCGCTCGTTGCTCGGGATGCTCAGTCAGCAGTTGGACGGCGCCGCCGAGCAATCCGGTCGTGGTGTCATTTCCCCCGGCAACCATGGTGAACGCGAATCCGAGAATTGACAGGATTCCGGCATCGTCGCCGTCGACGCCCATACCGCTGGAGACGAGGTGGGAGATCGTGTCATCGGCAGGCTCGACCCGTCGCCGGGCGATCAGCTCGGTGAAATAGACCATCAGGTCGGCGATCGCCTCGCCGCCGTTGGCGAAACCTTTCCCCGCAGACGACTCGAAGATCGCCTCGGTCCAGACGTCGAACTGGCCGCGATCTTTTTCGGGCACGCCGAGATAGTGCGCCACGACCATGCTGGGGAGCGGCTTGAACAGCTCTTCGACAATGTCGCCGTCGCCGGCGTCGACCAGGCGCTGGAGCCGGCTGCGGACGAATTCACGCACCGCCGGTTCGACTGCCTCGACCTGGCGGGGTGTGAATCCACGAGACACGAGTCGGCGGAACTCGGTGTGGGTCGGCGGGTCCTGCATGACCAGCGGCGGGTTGTCGGCCATCCCGGTCTTCTCGAGCTCGTCGTACTCGACCGTGAGCCCATTGGCGGAGGAGAACGTGGCGAAGTCGCGGGCCGCCTCGTGCACCTGCGCGTGCCGCGACAGCACCCAGTAGTCGTTCTCGGGTGCGTGGGTGGGAATGACGTGGTGAACGGGGTCGTGGTCGCGGAGCGCGGCATACATCGTCCACGGATCGCGCCACGTCTCTGCCGAACGGGGGACGTAGGAGGCAATGGGTGACAGAGTCAACTTCACGTGCCGAGAATGTTACAAACAGAGCCATCTGTCAACTGATGTACGTGACTCAGGGAAGCGACAGCGTGGTCAGCAGCTGCTCGGCCAGTCGATCTGGTGCCTCGATCGACGGCCAGTGCCCCACCCTGCTGAGAGTCACCACGGTCGTGTTCGGTCGTAGTGTCTTCATGCGCTGGGGCATCGACAACACGGCAATCGGATCCTCCTCGCCCCAGATGAGGGTCAATGGCCCGGCGAAATCGACGAGCCCCGCGGTCCAGCGATCCTGATGCACGCGACGCTCCTCGATATAGCGGATGAGCACCGGGATCAGCCGACCCCCGCGTCCGTGGTCGATCATGGCCGTCAGGTGCTCGATCGCTCCGCTGGGCGGTGGCGCCGTTGCGGTGAAGCTCTCCCTGAGGCTCCGGCGGAGGATGGCGCCAGGCAGGGAGAACGGCATGACCCTGCTCGGCAGTCGCAGCGTCAGCCGCTGGCCGCGGGTGAGCTGGGCGAGGTCGATGAAGATCGATCCATTGGTCAGGACGATCTGGTCGATGTCGAGGTCGAGCGTCCCGGCATTCGCCCGAGACGCGAGCTCTGCGGTGACGGTGTCGCCCATGTCGTGGGCGACGATCACGCAGCGCTGCACTCCCAGCTCAGCGAGCAAGCTGCACACCAGGTCGGCCTGATCGAACAGCGAGTACGACGCGTTGGCCGACTTGTCGGAAAGACCGTAGCCCGGCAGGTCAAAGGCGATGACCCGACCCGGCAGGAGGGGGATGAGCGACGCCCAGTCGAACGATGAACCGGGAAAGCCGTGGATGAGCACGATCGGCAGCTCGCCGTGCCCGGTGTCCGTGACGAAGATGTCGCGTTCACCGATGCGGATCATCCGCCCGAGATCACGCCATTCGGATACGAGCGGGGCATCGGTCATGCCCGAAGTTAACACTCGCTCTTTCGGCCGGTGGCCACAGCGGGTGGTTCAGGCCGTACCCAACGTCAGAGTGTTCCGAGATTGCCCGCGAGCAAGGTGTGGCGGTCCATGCTGGCCTCGTTCAGCCCGCGGATCTCCACGCGCTTGCCCTTGGATGCGTACTTCGTCTCGATCGCGTCGAGGGTTGCAACGGTGGACGCGTCCCAGATGTGGGAGTCGGCCATGTCGATGACGACATGGTCGGGGTCTCCGGCGTAGTCGAACTGATAGATCAGATCGTTGCTGGAGGCGAAGAAGAGCTCGCCGACAACCTTGTATACGCGCGTGTGCTCGTCCTGTGAAATGTCGATGACCTCGGTGAAGTGGGCCACGCGCCGGGCGAACATCACCATGGCGACGAGCACCCCGACGACCACGCCGATCGCGAGGTTTTCTGTCACCACGGTGAGCGCCACGGTCGAGACCATCACGGTCGTCTCGCTCTTGGGCATCCGCTGCAGAGTCCGCGGCTGGATGCTGTGCCAGTCGAAGGTACCGATGGCGACCATCACCATGACGGCGACCAGCGCTGCCATCGGGATCGCTGCGACGACATCGCCGAACCCGACAACCAGGACCAACAGGAAGATGCCTGCCATGAACGTCGAGATCCGGGTACGAGCACCCGAGGTCTTGACGTTGATCATGGTCTGGCCGATCATCGCGCAACCGCCCATGCCACCGAAGAAACCGGTGATGATGTTGGCCGCTCCCTGACCCCAGGCCTCGCGGCTCTTGTCCGAATGGGTGTCGGTGATGTCGTCCACGAGCTTGGCTGTCATCAGCGACTCCAGCAGGCCGACCAGCGCGACGCCGAGGGCATAGGGGGCGATGATGCGGAGTGTGTCGAAGCTGAACGGCACGTTGGGGATGAGCAGGCTCGGGAGGCTCGTCGGGAGCTCGCCCTCGTCGCCGACGTTGGGAACGGTGATGCTGGCCACGACGGTGAACACGGTGAGGGCTGCGATGGCGACCAACGGGGCCGGGACGACGTTGAGGACCTTGGGGAGCATGACCATCACGAAGATCCCGAACGCGATCATCGGGTAGACGAGCCACGGCACACCGAGCATGTAGGGCACCTGCGCGGTGAAGATCAAGATCGCGAGCGCGTTGACGAAGCCGACCATGACCGAGCGCGGGATGAACCGCATCAGCTTCGCCACACCGGCGAGCGAGAGGACGACCTGGAGGATTCCGCCGAGAATCACTGCGGCGATCAGGTAGTCGAGGCCCTCGGCGCGCATCAGCGGGGCCACGACGAGCGCTATGGCACCCGTCGCTGCCGAGATCATGGCGGGGCGGCCGCCGAGGAAGGCAATCGAGACAGCCATCGTGAACGAGGCGAACAGTCCGACACGCGGGTCGACGCCGGCGATGATCGAGAACGAGATGGCCTCGGGGATGAGGGCGAGTGCGACGACAAGGCCGGCGAGCACCTCGGTACGAAGCACCCGCGGCGAGCGCAGGGCCGAGCGGACTGTGTGAACCTCGGTGGCTTCTGGCGGGTGTGGGTGGCGCGGCTGCTCTGGCACAGGAATGGGTGAGGTGGTCATGGGATCCGTTCAGGCGTGTGCACGCCGCAGGATCAGCAGCGCATCAGGTATGTGGGGGTCGACTGCGTAAGTCGGGGAATCGATCGGTGCGCTCGGACGTGGCCGTCGCGGGATCGTTGACTTCCATCTTATCGCTCTTGCGGCACAGTTCTCACCTTCGGTGCCCAGCCGTGGCGAACATCACGGACGTTCAGTGCCACGGCGGTGCCGCCGGGTCAGAATGGCGGCCAGGGCACGGCGGGCATCTCACCTGACGGTGCCGGGAACGCCCCAGTCTCCAGCAGTCGTTCGCACCGCGCCGAAAGGGCAGCGAGCTCGTGGTCGGCGATCAGCTCGGCAAGTGTCGTGGCGAGCTCGCCGTCCAGCGCCGCGCGTACGCGCTCGGCCCCGGCCAGCTCCTCGGCGTCGAGTGGTTCGCCGATCCATCCCCACAGCACGGTGCGCAGCTTGTGGCCTGCATGGAACGTCAGACCGTGGTCGATGCCAAAGCGATGCCCATCGGCCATCGCGAGGACGTGCCCACCCTTGCGGTCCGCATTGTTGACGATGACGTCGAAGATCGACATCCGACGCAGAGTGGGGGAGTCCTCGTGGATGACAGACACTGGGCGGTCTTCAGCGTCTAGTCCGTCGAGCACGTGCCGCCAGCCCTCAGGCACCTGGTTCGCGGCAACCAGGTCGACGGCGTTCTGCGATGGGTCGAGGTCCTGCCAGAGCTGCGTCATACCGACTCCGAGCGGCCCATCGCGAAGCCAGGTGTGGGGTACGACGTTCCAGCCGAGTGCTTGCGACACCTGATAGGCCGCGACCTCGCGCCGAGCGAGATTGCCATCGGGGAAGTCCCACAGCGGGCGCTCGCCCCTGACGGGCTTGTAGACGACCCGGATGTCGTCGATGGTGCCGACGAACGTGGCATTGGAGGCAGGCATCACCTGGCTTGTCAGCACCAGCTCACCGCTGACGAGATCTGTCACCGGAAGCCGTCGGGCAACTCGCAGATGTGATCGTCAGAGTCCATCGGGAGGCTGCACAGCGGGCAGATCGGCCGTCCGGCACCGACCACCTCACGGGTGCGCTTGGCGAACGCGCGGGCTGTGCCGACCGGGATCCGGACGACCAGGACCTCCTCGGGTTCGAGCTCGTCGAGGTCGGCCAGCTCAAGCTCCTCGGCGTCCACCTCGATCAGTGGGAAGGCCTCGATCACCAGCTGGGCAGTCGTCGGGTCCCAGCCCAGCCCCATCGCTCCGGCGCGGAACTGCTCCTCAACGGGCTGCTCGAGAGGGTCGTTGTCGACGAGTCCCTCCGGGGTCAGCGCGGGCACGCTGAATGGGTTGCCGTCGGTCGACATCAGCTCGTCAAGGACCTCTTCGATGCGGTCTGCGAGGGCGGCCGACTGCTGCTTCTCCATGGCGACGCTGACGAGCTGCTTGCCGGCGCGGGCCTGGAGGTAGAACGTCCGCTCGCCCGGCTCGCCGACGGTGCCGACGACCAATCGGTCGGGCCAGTCAAATCCGTGCACGATGGTAGCCATGAGCCAATCCTAGGAACTGGCCGCAACGTCGGCTCCGGGACCCGCGCCGCCGCCGACGGGGGCGTCCTCGTCGGCAGAGCTGGCGGCCAGCCAGGAGAGGTCGCCCGCATGGGTGTTGGTTGCCACGACATACGGTCGTGCGCCGGTGTAGCGAATGATCGACACCGAGGCCGGGTCGACATTGATGCGCTGGAACAGGTCGAGATGCATGCCGAGAGCATCGGCGAGGATCGACTTGATGATGTCGCCGTGGGCCACGGCAGCCCACACGGCTCCGGCGCCGTGCTCGGCCTCGAAAGCCGCATCACGTCGCCGGATTGCTTCGACTGATCTGGACTGCATGGTCGCCATCGACTCGCCGCCGGGAAAGGCTGCCGCCGACGGGTGGTTCTGCACGACTGACCAGAGGTCTTCCTTGGCCAGCTCGCCGAGCGAACGTCCCTGCCAGTCGCCGTAGTCGCATTCGATGATGCCCTTGTCGCTGATCGCCTTCAGGGCGGTGGATTGGCGGCTCGTGATCGCCTTCGATGTCTGCCTACAGCGCTCCAGAGGACTGGTGACCACACCGACGAGGGGCACCGCGGCGAGTCGCTCACCGACACGCGCGGCCTGCTCGTCGCCGATCTTGTCGAGCGCCACCCCGGGCGTTCGTCCTGCGAGCACGCCCGTCGCGTTCGCGGTAGTCCGTCCATGTCGTACCAGGATCACGGTTGCCATTCCGCGAGCCTAGGCCGTTCGGCGGACCGCGACCGCCAAGGGGCAGGTTCAGCCGGCGAGCAATGTGCCGGTCACTCCGGCAACGCCCAGGCTCAGTGCCAAGAGCGCCAAGGTGACTGGCACGGACGACTGGCGCCGGGTCGCCGCGATGGCGATCGAGACCAGGACGAGGACTGCCATCGCGAACGAAGTGAACGAGGCTGCATTGGGGTCGCGATCGCTGTCACCGTAGGCGATCAGGCCGCCGATGAAATATGTGATCACCGTGCCCACTGCGGCTGCCGCGATCCAAGGGGCCCGCGACGTGCTCTCGCGCGACGAGCGCCCCAGCGCGACGACCAGTGCAAGTGCGAGCGCGCCCAGGAGCAGTACGGCGACGCTTCCGAGCGTCGACATCAGCTCGCCTTGATGCGGCTGTCGACCGCGCTCGCCATGGCGTCGAGATCGCTCGGCGAGGCCACCTGACCGCCGAGACCGTAGCTGAGCAGGACTGTGACATGCGCTCCGTTGCGGAACACCACGTACTCGCGTCGATTGGCAGGATCGGCGTCGTCGACTGCCGTCACCGCCGCGAAGGCATCGCCGACCGGAGCGACGTCGAGCGGGACGACCGTCGCGCTGGCGTCCTCGGTGGGCTGGTGTGTCGTGCAGGTGCTCGCTGCCGCGACGAATTCGTCGATCCGCTTGGTCGTCGCGTCCTCGTCCGATGAGACGAAGGAGTACTGGATCACGAACCGGTCGCCGGTCTGGGTGGCGAACCGTTTGGTCTCGGCACTGCTCAGCTTGGGTGGCTCAAGCACGACCCCACACATCTGTGGGATGCCGAGGAAGTCGCCGATCGTGGCGTAGCGCCATCCGTCGGGGAGATCATCTGCCGGCAGGATCGCCTTGGCGGACTCGCCGCCGGAGGTGATGGTCTCGCGGCCAGTCGGTTTGCTGTCGTCCGATCCGGCACTGCAGGCGCTGATGCTGAGGGCGGTCGTGATCGTGAGACCCAGCAACATGCGCTTGGCGCTTCGGCGCTCGCGTTGACTCATCAGCTTCCCCCGTTCTCGACTGCATCATGAACGATAGCTCCGATGGCATTCTGACCCTCTTTGGTGGGGTGGTAGCTGTTGTTGGACACGGGCTTGCCCCAGTTGCCTCCGTCGACGCCGAAGGTCAGGTCGTGCAGCCAGGGCTCCCGGGTGCCCGACTCGTGGCCCGCCAGTGCCTCGGTGACGTCGACATACTCAACTCTGGTGCCCGACTCCTCAATCGCGCGCCGGATTGCCTGGTTGGCGTACGTACCCATGTCGTTGAGCCAATATTGATCGCGCTGCGCTATGCCCCAGGTCGGCCCGGTGGGATCTCTGGGGAAGAGGCGGGGGTAGCCGACGATCAGGATGCGCGCGCCCTCGGGCGCGTCGGCCTCGAGGTCGCGGTAGAGCTGCACGAGCTCGTCGACCTTGTCGTCGATCGAAGCCTTGGTGTCGTCAGTGGCATCCGGGCCACAGGCACCGCCCAGCAGGAGTCCGCGTTGTACGCAGGCCGCGACCGTGCCGCCGAAGCCGAAGTCGTTGCCACCCATCGAGATCGTGATGAGGCTGGTGTCATCGGTGATGAGGTCGCGCTGTGGGCCCTCGTCGTCATTTCCGCTGTGATTGTCCTTGTAGTAGTCATCGGTGATCGCGCCGCTGCACGCGCCGAAGATGTAGTCGCCGGCGAACGAGCCTTGGTCGAAGACCGTCGCGGAGTACGCGTTGGCGCTGCGCCGACAGATGTTCACCCGAGGCTCACCGGGCCACAGATCGATCGGAAGGTCGTTGATCCATTCCTTCGTGGCGTCGTCGCTGTTGGTGTTGTCGACGTAGTCATCGGCGCCCTCGCCCGACGAGTACGAGTCGCCAAGCGCGACATAATCGCCGGAGTACGCCTGTTCGGCGGGAGTCAGAGCGTCGGTGTCGACCACTGCCGGGCGCTCGCAGGCGCGCCCGTCGACGACTGCCGCCGCCTGGCAGAAGACCCACTCGACATTGCGCTTCAGGCTGGTCGTGACTCCGGTGGCCGTGCCGAGCACACCGATGAGAATCGTCAGTGCGATGGCCACCGCGATGTACTCGACGCTGACTGCGCCGCGCTCTCGTCCCCCGTGGGTTCTCATGGCTTGATCCTGTTCGGCAGCAGGCGTCTCCCCAAGTGCTCGCAGTCCCCACTTGCTCCCGGGACACGCTGAGCAGCAGTGGGAGCAGGGCCCCAGGAGGCTGCTCCGTTTTCGCACTTGGCCAACCCGTGCAACGATCGAACCTGACACCGCCAGGCCACATCGGTCCAAGCACCCCGGGGGGGATGTATGTCAGAGGTCGCTGTGCCGACCGTGTTTCACGCGACACATGACGCGCCGGCGACCGATCCGACCGCCGCGTACTCACGTGA
>CAVVQG010000002.1:0-54000 GCA_963750265.1 uncultured Actinomycetota bacterium
CAATGTATTGCTAGCATCGAATCCCTCGATGTCGGCGGTCGGGTCGGCTTCGGCGTAGCCAAGACGCTGCGCCTCATCCAGTGCCTCGGAAAATCCCGTGCCGTTGGTGGTCATCGCGTCGAGGATGAAGTTGGTGGTGCCGTTGACGATGCCCAGCACGCGTTCGACGGAATCTCCCGCGAGCGACTCGCGAAGCGGACGGACGATCGGGATGGCGCCGGCGACAGCGGCCTCGAAGTAGAGGTCTCGCTCGGCCTTTTCGGCGGCCTCGAACAGCGTCGCGCCGTCCTCGGCGAGCAGGGCCTTGTTGGCAGTGACGACCGAGGCGCCGTTCTCGAGCGCTGACAGGATCAGCTCGACGAGCCGGCTCGATGCCTCCGATGACCTCGATGACGACATCGATGTCTCCGCGGCTCACCAGACCCGCAGCGTCTGTCGTGAACAGATCGGCCGACACGTCGAGGTCTCGCTCACGACCCAGTCGGCGTACGGCAATACCCACCAGCTCCATCGGGGCACCGACTCGTTGCGCGAGCTCGTCAGCGTCTCGGGTCAGAAGTCGCGCAACCTCGGTGCCCACGACGCCACAGCCCAACAGGGCAACGCGAAGCGGACGACCGGACGACCACGATGAGGCGCTCACCGGTCAAGGGTATCGGCGTCCGCCTCAGCGCGGCACTCCCCGAATAGATGGACAGCGCAAGGCCCCGTACCCTCTGTACTTTCGGGTCGTTGTCTAAATTGCCCCATTTCATCAACCGTGTAAGTAGGCCTCATGCTTCGCTCCCTATCTCGCGGACAAGTTGTTGCCATTGCGGCGACACTCCTCGGGACGACACTCCTGCTGGTGAGCGGGTATCTGGCGTTCTTCAAGGACTCGGCCGAACCCTTGACGGCCGCACAGCAGCGTCCGAACGCCCAGCAGTTGGATGTGGGTGAAGACGAAATTCCCAAGAGCTTCGAGGATCTGCTGAATCCCGACAAGCCGGGAGACGGGTCAGGAAGCAGCACCTCACTTACCGGTGAGGATCCATTCAAGGGCACGTTCGACAACAAGCGGTTCTACGACGTCACCATCACTGTGCGCTCAGACGGCCCCGTCTTCATCGGCTACCGGTTCCGCTCTGGCACCGAGGGCCCGTACGTCGCGGATCGTTCGAAGACGATCACCAAGCGCCTCCGTGGGCCGTTGCCGGTCGCTCAAGTTGGCGTTCAGGTGTTCAGCTCGTCGACATATGCGACCTGCACCATCAAGATCGACGGCGTCACGATCGCGCAAGGTACGGCCAAGGGGACGAACGACGTCGTGGTCTGTACGGCCTGAGCAAGCTCAGGCACGCGCTTCAAGCCGCGTCGACAGCCCAACCGCAGCTGCCGCGGTGACGGTCGCCAGGACGAACACCAAGACGAAACCAGTCATCGCGTGACTGGCCAGCAGGCCTGCGAACACCACACTGCCCAGTGCCAGGACCAGCGACTGGACTGCGGCGTCGCTGGTCTGCATCGCCGCACTGTTTGCGCCCTGCTCGCCGGGCTCTGAATGATCGAGCAGCAGCACACCGAGTGTTGAAGCGGCCATACCCATACCGAGTCCCCCGACGCTCCAGACCGCCGCCACCACCAGGACGGGCACAGTGTCGACGAGCGACAGTGCGCCCGCACCTGTGCCAGTCAGCACCAACAGTGCGCCGACACGCACACGAAGCACCTTCGACGAGAGTGCGGGAAGGTTCGCGGCCAGCCACGACCCGCTGAACCAGAGCACCGCCGCACTCGTCAGCAGCAGGCCCGCCTGCGAGACGGTCAGTCCGCGGTGCTGCACAAGAGAGAGCGGGATGTAGGTTTCTGCACCGAAGAAGCCGGCGCTCAGCAAGCTGCGAGTCGCGATGACGCTGGGCAGACCACGATGTCCACGCCAAGTTCCTGTGGGCAGCAGGCGAGGTCCGAAGGCAAATGTCAGAGCGGCCGCCGCGACGAGAAGGGCGGGCCACCAGCTGCTCCCCCGCTGTCCCGCAACGCTGATCCCCAGGATGCCCCCTGCCGTCAGAGTTGCCCATCCGATGCGACGACGATTGCCGCTGCGGTACCCATCGCCGCCAACGCGCCGAACTGCTGGCCAGATCAAGGATGCCGAGGCGACCGCGACCAGTGGAGCCGTGAGGAAGACCCATCGCCATCCGAGGTGATCTGCGATGACGCCCGCCACCACAGGCCCGACGAGGGCGGGGAGCAGCCAAGCGCTGGTCATCACAGTCCACACCCGGGCCCGCATGTCCTCGGGGAACACCGCGCCGATCACGACGTACAGGCCGACGCCGATGAATCCGCTGCCCAGCCCTTGGACGCAGCGTCCGACCAGGAACGCCTCCATCGTCGGCGCGAGCCCGGCGACCAGGAGCCCCGCCACGAAGATTCCCACGCCGGCGATCAAGGCACCTCCCGGTCCTCGACGATCCATGATCGGCCCGGCGATCGTCATGGTGATCACGGCGATGGCCGTCGGGGCGGCGAAGGCCAGCGCATACAGGACGAGCCCGTCAAGATCGCTCGGCGATGACCGGCATCACGGTCGCCACCGCGAGTGACTCGAACGCGATCAGGAAGGCCAGCGAGAAGATCCCGGCGACCACCCGCCCATAGGGCCCGGACCACAGGCGTACACGTACGGGCGCGGCGTCAGTCGTCATGCCAACATCTGACAACCTGAAGTGCGGTTGAGGTCAAACCCACAGCGAGCGGGTCCGACGCCAGGTGGGAGGCTTGGGCGGTGGAGTCCGACGACGTGCGCGAAGAGCACCGTCGACGTTCATTCATCGCGGGAAGCAAGGCTGCGATTCCGTATGCGGCAGTGGGCCTCCTGCTCTCGATGTCATTCGGGGTGGTCGCCCGAGACGCCGGATTTCCGGTCGCGGCTGCGATCATCATGTCGGCCATCGTGTTCGCTGGGTCGGCACAGTTCGCCGCAGTTGCCATCCTGGTCGGAGGCGGCACAGCCGGTGCCGCGATAGCCGCTGCTGCTCTCATGAACTCCCGGTTCCTGCCGATGGGTGTTGCCCTGGGCCCGTCGCTGCCCGGCCCGGCACTTCTGCGTGCGGCGCAGGGTCAAACCGTGGTCGACTCGTCGTGGGCCATGGCAGGGCAGGGTGACGGGACATTCGACCGCTGGTTCCTGTTCGGCGCGACCGCACCGCAGTATGTCTGCTGGGTCACCGGGACGACACTCGGAGCGCTCGGCGGAAACCTGCTCGGAGACACTTCCCGGCTCGGGCTGGACGCCATCTATCCCATGTTCTTCCTGGCGCTGCTGATCGCTGAGATCAAGGATCGACGGGCGGCAAGCGTCGCCCTTGCCGGTGCAGCTGTCGCGCTGTCCTTGGTCGAGATCGCACCCGCCGGAGTACCCGTTCTCGCCGCCAGCCTGGTGGCGCTGTGGGGACTGCGCCACCGGACGGAGATCGCATGACGAGCACCATCTGGTGGACCATTGCCGGCGCCACCGTCGTCACCGCCGCCATCAAGGCATTCGGTCCTGTCGTGATGGGCGGTCGCGAGATTCCCGCGCGCATCAGCGGTGTCATCCTGCTGATGGCTCCGGCGCTCCTTGCCGCACTCGTCGTGACGAGCACCCTTGCCGATGGCGACGACCTGCAGGTCGGCGCTGACTTCGTCGGGGTCCTCGTCGGAGGTGCTTTGCTGATCTGGACCCGTCTCGGAATCCTCTCGGCGGTTCTCGTTGCGGCAACCCTGACCGCCGCGCTGCGCCTCGTCACGTGACAGACCCCAAGTAATGTTGAGGTCATGACCAATGTCGAGATGCGGCACCGTGAGCTCACACCGGGCGAGACGGCCGAACGAGCGGGCGTAGCGGTTTCTGCGCTGCACTTCTACGAACGCCAGGGCCTGATCACGAGTCGGCGCACGGCCGGAAACCAGCGCCGTTACCACCGCGACGTGCTTCGCCGCGTCGCATTCATCCGCGTCTCGCAGAGTCTGGGCATCTCCTTGGCGCAGATCGCGGATGCCCTGTCGAGCCTGCCGAGCACCCGTACGCCGACGAAGGCCGACTGGGCGCGCCTGTCTGCTCGATGGAAGCCGGATCTCGATGCTCGAATCAGACAACTGCAGAACCTTCGCGATCACCTCGACGGATGTATCGGGTGCGGTTGCCTGTCGCTCAAGAGCTGCGGTCTGTACAACGCCGAGGATGGCCTGAGCGCCAGCGGTGCGGGGCCGCGACGCCTGACCCGTGACTGAATGTCAGCCGAGATCGAGGGTGAACAGGTCGTCTTCGGTTTCACGCCTGACGATGACCCTGGCCTCCCCGTCACGCACGGCCACCACAGCGGCACGTGGGACGTGGTTGTAGTTGCTGGCCAGCGAGCGGCAGTAGGCGCCTGTCCCGGGGACGGCGAGGAGGTCGCCGGCTCGGACGTCGCCCGGCAGGAACTCGTCCTTGACGACGATGTCTCCTGATTCGCAGTGCTTGCCGACGACCCGGCTCAGGACAGCTGGAGCATCGGACCCCCGTGACGCGAGCGTGCACGAGTAGTCGGCGCTGTAGAGCGCGGGCCTGATGTTGTCGCTCATGCCGCCGTCGACCGAGACGTAGCGACGCGATGCGCCGGCGTCGAGCGCGACCGCCTTGGTCGTTCCGACCTCATAGAGGGTGAACGTGGATGGTCCGGCGATTGCCCGGCCCGGCTCGATCGAGAGATGGGGCACGTCAATGCCCAACGCCGCGCACTCCTCGTCGACGATCTTGAGCATTCCGCGAGCCAGATCGTCCGGCGTGGAGGGGTCGTCCTGTGTCGTGTAGGCGATGCCGAACCCACCGCCGAGGTCAAACTCCGGCAGAACCACGCCGAGCTCCTGCTGGATCTGCGAGGTGGAGCCGTAGAACGCGGCGAGCCGCGACCTCGAACCCGTCAGTCACGAAGATCTGAGATCCGATGTGTGAGTGCAGTCCGAGGAGCTCGAGCCCGGGTGCGGCCAGCACCCGTCGGACGGCGTCGAGGGCGTCTCCCCCGGAGATCGAGAAGCCGAACTTCTGGTCCTCGTGCGAGGTCGAGATGTATTCGTGGGTGTGCGCCTCGACCCCGGCGGTGACTCGCACCATGACCCGGGCTGTGACACCGAGCTCGGCCGTCAAGGCCGCCAACCGATCGATCTCCTCGACCGAGTCGATGATGATGCGGCCGACCCCGACCTCGAGGGCTCGTCGGAGCTCGGGGACGGACTTGTTGTTGCCGTGCAGCCCAATTCGTTCGGGTGGGAACTCCGCCCTGATCGCGACCGCGAGCTCGCCTCCCGTGCAGACGTCGAGGCTGAGCCCCTCTTCAGCGATCCAACGAGCGGCGGCGACGCACAAGAAGGCCTTGCCCGCGTAGTAGACGTCGGCGGTCGGGAACGCTTCCTTGAAGCCGCGGGCACGCCTGCGGAAGTCGTCCTCGTCGACGACGTACGTCGGCGTACCGAACTCTGCTGCAAGGTCGATGGCCGACTCACCAGCCACGGTCAGCACTCCGTCGACCTTGGACACGTTGGCCGCCCACAGGTGGGTGACGAGGTGATTGGGATCCTCCGGCGTACGCAACCAGGCCGGTCCGCGATCGCCGGACTGACCGTGCAGCGCGCCTGCTTCGTGCGACCGCATGGCTACATCCTCTCCGGGGCGCGAGACGCCCAGCAGTCCGAGCCCGTTGGCGATCACCTGGCGGGTGGCACTGACCAGCATCAGGCGAGCACGGTGGAGCTCGTTCGGCTCCTCGTCACCCTTGGGCAGCACGTGCGCCACGTCGTAGAACTTGTGGAACGCGGCGGCGGTGTCCTCGAGGTAGCGCGCGATCCGGTGGGGTTCACGCAGCTCGGCGGCACGGGCGACGACCCTCGGATAGTCGGCGAGCGCACGAAGCAGCTCGCCCTCCTGGTCGACCGAGAGCAGGGCCGGATCGAAGGTCGCAGCATCCACCACGACACCGAGGTCGACGGCGTTGCGCAGGATCGACGACAGCCGCGCATGGGCGTACTGCACGTAATAGACGGGGTTGTCGCTGTCCTGCTTGGCCCACAGGTCAAGGTCCAGATCGATCGTGGAGTCCATCGAGTAGCGGGCCAGCGCGTAGCGCGAGGCGTCGATGCCGATCGACTCGACGAGATCCTCCATCGTGATCACCGTGCCGGCACGCTTGCTCATGCGCAGTGGTGCTCCATCGCGCATGAGGTTGACCAGCTGGCCGATCAGCAGCTCGAGGTTCACCCCGGGCTGGTCGCCGAATGCCGCCGACATCGCGAGCATCCGCGAGACGTAGCCGTGGTGGTCGGCGCCGAGCATGATGATGCACCGGTCGAAGCCGCGCTCGCGCTTGTTGAGGTAGTAGGCGAGGTCGCCGGAGATGTATGCGGGCTGGCCGTCGGACTTGATGACGACACGGTCCTTGTCGTCCCCGAAGTCAGACGTACGAAGCCAGGTCGCGTTGTCCTTCTCGTACATCATCCCGAGCTCGTTGAGGCGGGCAATCGCGCGGTCGACTGCGCCTGACTCGTGCAGGTCGTTCTCGTGGAAGTAGACATCGAAGTCGACGCCGAAGTCGTGCAGGCTCTGCTTGATGTCGGTGAACATCAGGTCGACACCCTCAGCACGGAATGTCTCGAGCGCGTCGACATCGGATGCCGTGACGACATCGGGATGCTTGGCCACCACGGTGGCGGCGATATCGGAGATGTACTGACCGCCGTAGCCGTCCTCGGGTGCTTCTTCACCGCGGGCGTCGGCGAGCAATGACCGAGCGAATCGGTCGATTTGGACGCCGTGGTCGTTGAAGTAGTACTCACGGGTGACCTCTGCACCGATCGCCGTCAGGATCCGGCCGAGCGAGTCGCCCACGGCAGCCCACCGCACGCCTCCGATGTGGATCGGGCCGGTGGGGTTGGCGCTGACGAACTCGAGGTTGACCTTCTGGCCCGCGTACAGGCTGCTGGTGCCGTAGGACTCCCCCGCCGCCACGATCTGCGGCGCCAGTGCGCCCTGCGCACCCGCGGCGACGCGAATGTTGAGGAATCCGGGGCCGGCGATCTCCGCGCTGGCCACACCCTCTGCGCTGGTGAGCTCGTCAGCGAGGAGCTGGGCGAACTCACGGGGATTCATGCCCGCGTTCTTGGCCAACCGCAACGCGATGTTGGTCGCATAGTCGCCGTGCTCACGAACCTTCGGCCGCTCGACGAGGACCTCGGTCGGTACGCCGTCACGCAGCACGATCTTGCCACCGTCGCTGAGCGAGGTGAGGGCGCCGACGATCACGGCGGAAAGCTGCTCGGGGGTCACCCTGCCAAGCCTATCGGTCGTGCGGCGAACACTTGACGGCTGCGCCAGAACGCGGACGACCCGCAGGGCTGCACTGTCTCCGATGAGGAGGAGCGCGGGCCGAGTGGACTACACGGCGCCCTGCGGGTCGGGTGGCTGCGGGTGTTTCGCCGCCGCCGTGCTGAGCCTTGCGGCTAGCGGGCAGCCACCTCACATGTCCAAGAGTCATTCATTCCTGGGACCACCTCCTCTCCGTGTACTGCAACGGTACTTCTGGATGGGGCGACGCTCAAGAACATTTTCGATCGGATCTAGGCGAGCCTCTCAAGCACCTGCCTGACCGTGTTGACCATGAAGTCGGGGTCGAATGGCTTGGTGATGTACGCATCGACGCCAGCGTCCATGCCGCGCTGGATGTCGGCCGGGTGACCTTGCGTCGAAACCATGATGATGGCGATCTGTGCGGTACGTGGGTCGGCGCGAATGGCAGCCACCGTCGCCACGCCGTCCATGCGGGGCATCATCACGTCGACGGTGATGGCGTCAGGCATGACTTCAGCACGACTCAGGATCTCCAGGCAGTCCACGCCGTCAACCGCCTCGTCGACGTCGAATCCGGCAAGCTCCAGGTTGGTCCGGATGAGGAAGCGAATCGAGGCGGTGTCGTCGACAACGAGCACTCTGGGCACAGGATTCACGGTAGTCCTCGTGCGATAGGCTCACACGGCAGTTGGCCGTATTGGCCCCCGTAGCTCAGGGGATAGAGCGCCGCCCTCCGGAGGCGGAAGCGCAGGTTCGAATCCTGCCGGGGGCACTACACGGCCGACACCGAGCAGCGGTCCCTGTCGAAACTCTCACGGCAGGCTTCCCATGGACCAGTTCAGCCTCGGCGTCATCGCCCACACCGACAAGGAAAACGAACGCCGGCTGCCGCTGCACCCGCGACACCTCGAGCGACTGACCGACTCGGTGCGCCCTCGCGTGTTTCTCGAGGAGGGGTACGGCCTGACATTCGGCTTCTCCGACGATGTGCTGCGTCCGCTGGTTGGGGGCATCCTCTCTCGCGCGGAGCTGATCGCCCGCTGTGACGTCATCCTCCTCACCAAGCCGCAGGCCTCCGACCTGCTGGAGATGCATGAGGGTCAGACGCTCTGGGGATGGCCGCACTGCGTGCAGGACCCCGAGCTGACGCAGGCGGCGATCGATCGCAAGCTCAATGTCATCGCGTTCGAGGCCATGCATCACTGGAGCGGTGACGGCTCCTTCCTGGTGCACGTGCTGCACAAGAACAACGAGCTGGCCGGATACTGCTCGGTCCTGCACGCACTGGAGCTCATCGGAACCACCGGCAACTATGGCCGCAGACTCAATGCGGCCGTCATCGGCTTCGGAGCGACCGCTCGGGGCGCCGTCACGGCATTGAGCGCACACGGCATCCATGACGTCGACATCTTCACCCAACGCGGGGTCGCTGCGGTCAGCGCGCCCATCCACTCGGCTCGCATCGTCCACTTCGATCCAGCGGCGACACCGGCCGAGAGTCGGGCCTTCGTCGACGAGGCCTGGATCCCGATGCCGGCGTTCCTCGCCGAACACGACGTGATCGTCAACTGTGTTCTGCAGGACCCCAACTCACCCATCACCTTCCTGACGAGCGCCGATCTGACCGTTCTTGCGCCCGGCACGCTCGTCGTCGACGTGTCATGTGACGAAGGGATGGGGTTCGACTGGGCTCGACCGACGACATTCGACGAGCCGACGTTCACGGTCGGGGATCACGTGACCTACTACGGCGTCGATCACAGCCCGTCCTATCTGTGGAACTCGGCCACCTGGGAGATCAGCCAGGCCCTGCTCCCGTACGTCGAAGCAGTGCTGAGCGGGCCAGACGCCTGGCTGAGCGACGCGACCCTCAAACATGCGCTCGAGGTCCGAGCGGGCACCATCCAGAACCCCGCGATCCTGTCGTTCCAGGGACGCGGCGCCGCCTACCCACACCTCGCTTCCTGACGGTCACCGCAGGTAGCGTCGGACTCACACTTCGACGAGAGGCCCCACGATGCCCACACGCACAGCCCGAACCGCCTGGGACGGCGGACTGCAGGACGGATCCGGCCAGGTCGAGCTGACCACCTCGGGTCTTGGCACATTCGACGTTTCCTTCCCCAAGCGCGCCTCCGACGACGGTGGCGGGTCCACCAATCCCGAGGAGCTCGTCGGCGCCGCCCACTCCGCGTGTTACGCGATGTCGCTCGCCGCCGAGCTCGGAAAGGCCGGCGCCACCCCCCAATCGCTCGACGTGACGGCCCACGTCACGGTCGGCATGGGTGCGGCGGGCCTCGGGCTGACGGGCATCGAGCTGGTCGTGCGCGCCGAGGCTGACGGCATCGACGAGACCGGATTCCTCGAAGCGGCCGAGTCGGCCAAGGTCAACTGCCCGATCAGCAAGGCGTTGACCGGCGTCCCGATCACGCTCGACGCAGCCCTCGTCACCGCCTGATCCTCACGTGTTGCCCTCAGTCGCGGGGCGGCTCCACGCCCAAGGGCTGGACTCGCCTCGCTTCACCGACGCGGTCGACGTCGTGCGCCATCTCGGCGCCGTCCAGGCACAGCTGCACGACATGGCGCTGTGGGCCGTCGCCCGCCGTGCCGAGAACTTGACCAAGTCAGACCTCGACGCCTCCTTCGCACGCGGCGACTTCCTGCGAACCCACGTCCTGCGTCCGACCTGGCACTTCGTCGATCCGACCGACATCCACTGGCTGCTCGAGCTGACGGCGCCGCGCATCAGCAAAGTGATCTCGTCGACCCTCAAAGGGGTCGGCCTCACCACCCAGCAGCTAGAGCGCGGCTCGGCTGTGATCTGTCAGGCCCTTGCCGGCGGCGCCGCTCTGACCCGGTCTGAGCTTGGCGTCGCGATCGAGGAGTCTGCGGTGGCGGGCCCCGATCACCTGGCACACCTCGCGATGTACGCCGAGATCAATGCCCTGATCGTCAACGGTCCGATGCGCGGCAAACAGCACACGTACGTCCTTCTTGACTCGATCGCGAAGGCACCACCGTCTCGTCCCCGCGATGAGCTGCTCGGCCTGATGGCCCGGCGATACGCCCGCGGTCACGGGCCAGTACGCGACAAGGACCTCGCATGGTGGGCCAGCTTCACGCTGAGCGAGAGCCGGCGGGCCATCGAGCTCGGGGAACTGCAACCCCGCGAGATCGACGGCGAGACGTACTGGTCGCACGGCGAGCTGATCGAGTCCGGTCCCGCGGCAGCGATGCTGCTGTCGAACTTCGACGAATACATCTCCTACGCGCGCCAGCCCGACGACTACGCGCTGTTCGACGGCACACCGGACCAGATGATGCGGTGCACTGGCCTCCTGGCGATTGAGGGCCGACTCGCCGGCACCTGGACGCGCACCGTCAAGTCCAGGACCGTCGACATCGTGGTGCGCTCCTCGCCTCGCGTCACTCCGGCCATCAGGCGCGCGATCGAGGCCGAGGCCGCCGCTTTCGGGCGCTTCGTCGAGCGCACACCACAGCTGCAGATCACGGGGTGATCACACCGACGAACTCGCCAGAACACCCCCCAATGACCGGGCGACGTGGCAATCTGGCGAGAGAGCGGCAACGCGCGCCAACCGCCGTCAGTTCGACTGGGTGTGCGCGTTACCCTTGTAGCGAAGACTTCACATGCTTTTCAGCACCTAATCGGAAGAGGCGATCGAGGCAGTGGCCGACTCCTCACCAGACCACGCAACCCCTGATTTCGGTACGAATCAGTGGCTCGTCGAGGAAATGTACGAACGGTTCCAGGAAGACCCCGCATCGGTCGACCCGAAATGGGCCAGCTTCTTCAAAGACGGTTCTCAGGTCTCCAGCAACGGCAGCACGCCGCAGACCGCCGCCGTCGTGACTCCTGAAGCGTCGCCAGAACAAACGCCGCCGAAGACTGCCAAGCCAGCGGAGCCCGTCGCCGCGAAGGCGACTGCGCCGGCCGCCGAGAAGGCCGCACCCGCCGAGCCGGCACCCGCACCTCCGGCTGCCGAGAAGCCCGCGGCAAAGTCCGCTCCGGCTGCCCCCGCTGCCGCGAAGCCCGCGGCAGCCGCAAAGCCTGCGGCCCCAGCAGCCGCAAAGCCGGCCACCGGCGAAGTCGGCAAGGCCGTTCTGCGCGGTGCCGCTGCGCGCACGGTTCAGAACATGGACGCCAGTCTCGCGGTCCCCACTGCGACCAGCGTTCGTGCGATGCCGGTCAAGCTGCTGTTCGACAACCGCATCGTCATCAACAACCATCTGGCCCGCGCCCGAGGCGGCAAGGTCTCGTTCACGCACCTGATCGGCTGGGCCATCGTGCAGGCCATCAAGGCGCAGCCCGAGATGAACACCGGGTTCGAGGTCGTCGACGGCAAGCCCAACCAGCTCAAGCCAGAGCACATCAACTTCGGCCTCGCGATCGACCTGCAGAAGCCGGACGGGAGCCGCACCCTTCTCGTACCGTCGATCAAGGCGGCCGACACCCTCGGATTCGCCGAGTTCTGGTCGGCCTACGAGACGATGGTCACCAAGGCTCGCAACAACAAGCTCGAGGTCACCGACTTCCAGGGCACGACCGTCAGCCTCACCAACCCCGGCGGCATCGGCACCAACCACTCGATCCCCCGCCTGATGCAGGGCCAGGGCGTCATCGTTGGCGTCGGCTCCATGGAATACCCCCCGGAATTCCAGGGCGCTTCCGATCACACGCTCGCCCAGATGGCCATCTCCAAGATGGTCACGCTCACCTCGACATACGACCATCGCGTCATCCAGGGCGCCCAGTCCGGCGAGTTCCTCAAGAAGGTTCACGGGCTACTCCTCGGCGAGGACGACTTCTACGACGACATCTTCCGAGCCCTGAAGATCCCGTACGAGCCGATCCGCTGGGCCCAAGACATCGCCGTCAGCCATGACGACGAAGTGCACAAGCAGGCACGTGTGCTCGAGCTCATCCATGCCTACCGGGTTCGCGGCCATCTGATGGCCGACACCAACCCACTGGAGAACCACGCCCGCAGCCACCCCGATCTCGACACGGCTACCCACGGGCTGACGCTGTGGGACCTCGACCGTGAATTCGCCACGGGATCCTTCGGCAACGGCAAGCGGTTCATGAAGCTCCGCGAGATCCTCGGCATACTGCGCGACTCGTATGCCCGCAGGATCGGCACCGAGTACATGCACATCCAGGATCCGGCAGAGCGTGCTTGGTTCCAGGAGCGCATCGAGCGCCCGCACACCAAGCCACCGCGCGAAGAGCAACTGCGCATCCTGCAGAAGCTCAACCAGGCCGAGGCCTTCGAGACGTTCCTGCAGACCAAGTTCGTCGGGCAGAAGCGATTCAGCCTTGAGGGTGGCGAGACCACGATCCCGTTCCTCGACGAGATCTGCGAAGCCGCAGCGGCAGACTCCCTCGAAGAGGTCTGCATCGGTATGGCACACCGCGGACGCCTCAACGCACTCGTGAACATCGCCGGGAAGCGGCCCAGCCAGGTGTTCCGCGAGTTCGAGGGCAATATCGACCCGCGGACCGTGCAGGGCTCCGGCGACGTCAAGTACCACCTCGGCGTCGAAGGTGAGTTCACGTCCGGTTCCGGCGACACCATCAAGGTGTCGATCGCAGCCAACCCCTCGCACCTCGAAGTCGTCGACCCCGTGCTCGAAGGCATCGCGCGCGCCAAGCAGGACCTGCTCAACCGCGGCGAGGCCTTTCCGGTGCTCCCGGTGCTCGTGCACGGCGATGCCGCATTCGCCGGTCAGGGCGTGGTTGCCGAGACGCTCAACCTCTCCCTCCTGCGGGGCTACCGCACCGGTGGAACGATCCACCTGATCGTCAACAACCAGGTCGGCTTCACCACGTCACCGTCCTCCTCGCGTTCGTCGACCTACTGCACCGACGTCGCCCGGATGATCCAGGCACCGGTGTTCCACGTCAATGGCGACGACCCTGAGGCATGTATCCGGGTAGCGCAGCTGGCGTACGAATATCGCCGTACGTTCCACAAGGACATTGTGATCGACCTCGTCTGCTATCGCCGACGCGGTCACAACGAAGGTGACGACCCGAGCTTCACCCAGCCGGTGATGTACGACACGATCAACGCCAAGAAGTCGGTGCGTAAGCTCTACACCGAGGCGCTGGTCGGTCGTGGTGACATCACCATGGAAGAAGCCGAAGCCGCTCTCAGCGACTACCAAGCACAGCTGGAGCGCAACTTCGCCGAGGTCAAGGAAGCTGCCGCCGATCCGGGATACACCCGTACGCCGGCCTATCCCGAGAAGCCTGATCACACGGGTGCTCTCGTGACGGCGATCTCACCCGAAGCGATGAAGGCGATCGCCGACTCCTACACGAATGTGCCCGAGGGCTTCACAGTCCATCCCAAGGTGCTCCCCCAGCTCCAGCGTCGCGCTGCGTCGATCGGAGCCGGACCCATCGACTGGGGCACAGGAGAGATCCTCGCCATGGGATCGCTGCTGCTCGACGGACGTCCCGTTCGCCTCGCCGGACAGGACACCCGCCGCGGTACGTTCTCGTCGCGTTTTGCGACCATCATCGATCGCACCAATGCTGCGGAGTGGACTCCCCTCTCGCACGTCTCCGACGATCAGGCGACCTTCTACGTCTATGACTCGCTGCTGAGCGAGTACGCCGCGCTCGGCTTCGAGTACGGCTACTCCGTTGCCCGACCCGACGCCCTCACGATGTGGGAAGCGCAGTTCGGCGACTTCATCAACGGCGCCCAGTCGGTCATCGACGAGTACATCTCGTCGGGTGAGACCAAGTGGGGTCAGAAGTCTGGCGTGGTGATGCTGTTGCCGCACGGTCACGAGGGCCAGGGCCCCGACCACTCATCGGCTCGAATCGAGCGCTTCCTCGAGCAGTGCGCCGATGACGCGATGACGGTGGCCCAACCGTCGACGCCCGCGTCGTACTTCCACCTGCTCAGGCGCCAGGCGCTCGAGAGCGAGCATCGCCCGCTGGTCGTCTTCACGCCCAAGTCGATGCTGCGCAACAAGGCCGCCACCTCACAACCTGAGGACTTCACCAGCGGCACCTTCCGCCCGGTGATCGGTGACGACTCGGTGGACGCGGAGTCTGTCGAGCGGGTGCTTGTCTGCTCCGGCAAGATCGCTTGGGATTTGTTCAGCGAGCGCGCCAAGCGCGAGCCCGACGCCTCCCGAACCGCGATCGTGCGCCTTGAGCAGATCTACCCCCGGCCGACTGCCGCGCTCAACGCCGAGATCAACCGGTTCACCAACGCCCAGGAGGTCCGCTGGGTTCAGGACGAGCCCGCCAACCAGGGGCCGTGGCCGCACATTGCCCTGCACTTCATGGGCGAGTTCGACGGTCTGCCCCTCTCACGGGTGTCGCGCGCAGAGTCGTCGGCGCCGTCGGTCGGCTCGCACGCACGTCACGTCAAGGAGTTCGAGGCACTGATGGAGCAGGCGTTCGCCTGATCGCGTCATGTACTTCACCGATCGCGGGATAGAAGAGCTGCAGAGCCGTCGAGGCGACGAACAGGTCAGCCTCGCCTGGCTCGCCGAGCAGTTGAGCACGTTCGTCGATCTCAACCCCGACTTCGAGGTCCCCGTCGAACGCCTCGCCACCTGGCTTGCCCGCCTGGACGACCCTGAGGACTGACTTGCGACGCGACGTCGCCTCGCGCCAACTGCTGGTTGAGTAGGAGGCCGCCCGCGGCCCACGTATCGAAACCTCGTGGGACGTCCTCGTCACATGACAATGGTCGGGTGGTTCTACACGTCACGAGGTTTCGACGTTCTTGGCGCCTTCGGCGCGGCTCGCTCAACCTGACTTCGCGCTCGCTCGCAGCGCTCGCTCGACTCAGTCAGAGCGTCAGGACGATCTTGCCGAAGACGCTTCCGTCGATCACCGAGGCGAGCCCATCGGCCGCATCGGCCATCGGGATCTCACGGTCGATCAGTGGCTTCGTCCCGGTCACATCCATGAACTGTGCCAGCGCATGAAGCTCGTCACGGGTGCCCATGGTCGAGCCGTGAACCCGCATCTGCTGGAAGAAGATCCTCGTCAGCTCGGCATGTGACGGAGCGTCGCCCGACGTCGCACCGGCGATCACAATCGTGCCGCCGGGGCGCATCGACTTCACCGAGTGTGACCACGTGGCTGCGCCCACGGTCTCGATCACGGCATCGACCTTCGCCGGCAGCCGAGCACCTGACTCGAATGCCTCATGGGCGCCGATCTCGACGGCGCGTTGGCGCTTGTCCTCGTCACGACTGGTCGCGTAGACGCGGAATCCCGCGGCCCTCGCGAGCGTGATCGCCGCTGTCGCGACTCCACCACCAGCACCTTGGACCAGCACGGTGTCGCCCTGCTTGAGTCCGGACTGCGTGAACAACATCCGGTAGGCCGTCAGCCACGCCGTCGGCAGGCACGCCGCCTCTGCGAATGACAGACCGGCGGGCTTGGCCACGACATTGCGAGTCGGCACCGTGACTCGTTCGGCGAAGGTGCCCTGGTGACGTTCGGACAACAGGGACCGCTTGGGATCCAGCGTCTCGTCGCCGCGCCAGGATGGGTCGCTGATGACAGCGTGCACCAGCACCTCGTTGCCGTCCTCATCGAGTCCGGCGGCATCGCAGCCCAGGATCATCGGCAGCCGATCGGCGGGGAGACCCACACCACGCAGGCTCCACACGTCATGGTGATTGATCGAGGCGGCCTTGACCGTGACGGTCGTCCATCCGTCGGGGACCGAGGGTTCGGGCCTGTCTCCTACAACGAGTCCGGCCAACGGATCGTTCGGATTGATCTGGTCTGCGTAGACGGCGAACATCCAGCTCCTTCGTTGCGTGTCTTGGGTAGTGGGGCGTCAGTATGGCCGGCGCGCAAGACCCTCGCGACGCGCCGTGTCGGTGACGGCGCGCGCCACCGCCGCCGCAACGCGCGGGTCGAACGGAGACGGGATGACGAACGTCTCGCTGAGGTCGTCTCCCACCAGGTCAGCGACTGCATGCGCAGCGGCGAGCTTCATGCCCTCCGAGATGCGCGTTGCGCGCACGTCGAGTGCGCCGCGGAAGATGCCGGGGAACACCAGGACGTTGTTGATCTGGTTGGGGAAGTCTGACCGCCCGGTGGCGACCACCCGTGCGTACTTGTGGGCGATGTCCGGGTGGACCTCGGGGTGTGGATTGGCCAGCGCGAAGACGATGGCCTGCGGCGCCATGGATGCGACGGCTTCCTCGGGAATGCTTCCGCCGGACACACCTATGAACACGTCTGCACCGGTCAGGGCATCGGACACCGATCCAGGACGAGCCCAGTCTGCGGTCTCGTCAGCCAGCTCCTGCTTGACGTCGCCCAGCTCGCCGCGGCTGGAGTGGATGACGCCACTTCGGTCGACGACGGCGATCTTGGACACTCCAGCGGACTTGAGGATCTTGGTGATGGCCACCCCCGCAGCGCCGGCGCCCGAGATGACCACCTTCACGTCCTCGAGGTCACGATCGGTCACCCGGACAGCGTTGATCAACGCCGCCAGAACCACGACCGCCGTGCCGTGCTGGTCATCGTGAAACACCGGTATGTCGAGGCGCTCGATCAGTCGGCGCTCGATGTCAAAGCACCGCGGACTGGAGATGTCTTCGAGGTTGATGCCACCAAACGACGGTGCGAGGCGCACGATCGTCTCGACGATCTCGTCGGGATCGGTCGTGGCCAGGGCGATCGGAATCGCGTCGACTCCGCCGAACTGCTTGAACAGCACGGCCTTGCCCTCCATCACGGGCATGGACGCGGCCGGCCCGATGTCGCCAAGTCCCAGCACTGCGGTGCCATCGGTGATGACCGCGACGGTGTTCGACACCCAGGTGTACTCGTGGGCCATCTCCGGATCGGCCGCGATGGCCTCGCAGACCCTGGCCACGCCGGGTGTGTAGGACATCGAGAGGTCATCGGCATCGTTGAGCGGCACGGTCGCCGCGATCGCCATCTTGCCGCCGCGGTGCAGGGCGAAGATGGGGTCGTCAGGATCCGGTGCCGGTGTGTGCACGTCGATGTCAGTCGCAACCATGGAATGCCTCGGGAAGTAGTCCGCAGATGAATACCGGGACCGGTCTGATCGCCGATGCGGCAAACAGCCGCTTGCGGGCACCCGCAACGACGGGGTGAGTCTGCAGGTCGTGCCCGACCCTTATTCTCGCACAGCGGGTAGGTCGCGTCCCAACGCCCGGGTGACTGGTCGGGACAGCAGGCAACCGAGCACGACGATCGCAAGGAGGGCCATGACGGCCGCCAGCCACGCGGAGTCTCCCGAGCGGAGATTCCAGGCCAACAGGAGCTGGATCAGGTGGGTGACGACAAGGGGGCTTCGCGCCCATCCCTCACCGCGCAGAACGCGCCACGCGGCAAACAGCTGACCCGCGCCGTAGAGCGCCAGGAGCACCCCCGCACCGACGCCCAGGCCGAGGCGTTCACGTGTCACGTTCGAGAGGTCCAGCGCCGCGAGGATGACGTAGGCAAGCGCCTCGACCGCGACGACCGCCGCGGCGATCGCGAGCAATGTGCGCGCCTTCTTTTCGGGCCGATCGGGAGACTTCACCCGCCCAGCGTATGAAACGTGTGACCCAATCAACAATTCATGCACGCTCCGTACCCTTGTAATGCAGTTGGTTTGTTGAAAACATGGAGTCCAAGCCTTGGTAACGGGTCAGACCGGCCTGCCCATCGCGCAAACCCGAACGGGAAGGAGTGTCCACATGGATTGGCGTCATCGTTCCGCATGCCTCGATGAGGACCCTGAGCTCTTCTTCCCCATCGGCAACACGGGTCCCGCCATCTTGCAGATCGAAGAGGCGAAAGTCGTATGCCGCCGTTGTGATGTTCGCGAACTGTGCCTGCAATGGGCACTTGAGAGCGGCCAGGACCACGGTGTGTGGGGAGGCTTGAGCGAAGACGAACGTCGTACGCTGAAGCGCCGCAACGCTCGGGCTCGTATTCGTACTGCCTGACGTACACGTATCGGTGAACCCCGTGCTCCTTGGAGCGCGGGGTTCTTTGCGTCCCGAGCAGTCTGCGCCGGCTAGACGCTCAGGGCGATTGCCACCGTCGTGCCGCCACCACTTCGGCGCTCGAACGAGAGCGTTCCGCCGAGCTCGCCCTCGACGAGCGTCGTGACGATCGAGAGACCGAGACTGGCCGTTGGGTCGAAGTCGGGATCGAGCCCGACACCGTCATCGCTGACCCGCAGCCGCACCCGATCGCGAATGCGATTGACGGCGAGGGTCAGCGTGCCGCCACCCGCCCCATACGCGTGCTCGACGGCGTTCTGGATGAGCTCGGTCAACACCATTGCCAGCGGAGTGGCTACCACGCCCGGCAACGAGCCAAACGATCCAACCCGCTCGGCTCGGATGTTGCCGGCGCCAGCTGACTCGTGCGACACCTCCAGCACGGTCCGTATCAACTGATCGGCGACTTCATCGAAGTCGACGGCATCACCGAATGACTGACTCAACGTCTCGTGCACGAGCGCAATCGACCCGACCCGGCGTACGGCATCGTCCAGGGCCGCCCTGGCTTCGGGCAGCTCGACCCGGCGTCCCTGCAGGCGCAGGAGCGCGGCGACGGTCTGCAGGTTGTTCTTGACCCTGTGGTGGATCTCGCGGATCGTGGCGTCCTTTGAGACGAGCTCTCGTTCACGCAGTCGAAGCTCGGTGACATCGCGCAGCAGGACCAGTGCACCGTTGCGCCGGTTGCCGGACCTGAGTGGGATCACCCGTAGCAGCAGCGAACCGGTCGAGTTCTCCAGCTCGGCCTCGCCACCCGCGTCACCGCGCAACAGCTCAAGCGGGCCGCGGTCAGTCGCGCGCCGGTCGGTCAGGCCCATGGTGACTTCACCGAGCTCCGCACCGACCAGGTCACCGCTCAGGCCGAGTCGCCGATAGGCCGACATGGCGTTCGGGCTGGCGTAGATGACCCGCCCACGACCGTCCGTGCGGATGAGACCGTCACCAACCCGCATCGAGTCGGCCAGGTCCGACCGCACTCCCCCGAGCGGAAACGCCCCCCGCTGGATCATGTCGATGAGCTCATCGGCGGAACCGAGGTAGGTGGCCTCGAGCTCGCTGGCGTGCCGTGGCGCGTTCTCGCCGCGGCGCGACGAGATGACTGCGATCGCCTTGCCGTCGCGCTTCACCGGGATCGCCCGGGCGCGGATGCGAGTGCCATCGCTCCCCACCTCGACCTGCTCCTCGGCCTCCTCACCGGTGGCCAGCGCCCGATCGAGCTGGTCGGTGTGACCCGCAGGAAGGAACGTGCCGGCCGCATCGTCGATGAGCGTCGTCGGCCCGGTCGTCGGACGGATCTGCGCCCCGGCCCACATTCCCTTGGACTCGGCGTCGGGGACCCACAGCACGAGGTCGGAGAACGACAGGTCAGCAATGATCTGCCAATCCGTCACCAGGGCGTGCAGCCACGAGACGTCGCCGGTCGACAGCGACGTCTGGAATCGCGCAATGTCATCCAGCGAGGGCACACCTCAAGCCTACGGCGGATCGCCCGAACGATTGGCCGGTACGCCTGCGACGGACCTGCACCGCCACGGGCAGAGGCAGGGCCATCACCAACGTGGCACGATGGATGAGTGTCTGAGGCGTACTGGCTAACCGTGATGCAAAGCGGCATGGACGTGCCTGCGGACCGCAGTCTCGACGAGTCCACGGTCGAGCTCGTGGAGATGCTGGGGCATCCCAATCCGCGCTGGCGCGAAGACATTGCCTATCCGCTGCTGACCACCTGGATCACCAAGGGCGTCTACGACGACCTGCTCTCCGGCCTCGGCGACGGCATCGTGCCCGGCCTACGGTACGGACTTGGTCACGACGGCGACCTCTCAGTGCTGCGACGTTCCTACAGCGCCCTGATGCTGGCTGAGATCATCGGGCGAGACAACAACGAGCACCTGATGACGTCCGACTCCGTGCTGGCGTGGGGCGACAGTGCGACTGCTTGGTACGTCCGCGAACAGGACCACCGTGGCTGGGTGCCGGAGCAGGGCTGGGCCAATGCGATCGCACACGGGGCCGATCTCCTCGCCGCGCTCGCCCGCTCACGCCACTTCGGTCGACTCGAGCTCACGGTGCTGCTGGATGTCATCGCCGACCGGGCACTCACGTCGACGGCGTACATCTGGCGGCACGGCGAGGAGGACCGCCTGGCCTACGCGGTCATGACCCTGCTGCACCGCAACGCGCTCGACCCCAGCATTGTCGAGCCCTGGCTGGCACGGCTCGGTGCCGGCATCCAGGTGCCGCGCACCCGTGGCCACATCGAGGCCGAATGGCCGTCGCCGTCAGTTCGCAACACATCGTCCTTGCTCCGGGCGCTCCATCTGCAGCTTGCGCTCGGAGTCCAAGGGCGGGCCGACCTGCGTGCCGACGCCGAGCTCTTCGCCGAGCAGCCGGCCCATCGTGCCGACCTGATCCTCGCGGTGCTCGACCAGATCAGGGCAGAGAGCCCGTGGCTCTACCGCCCCACCACCCGGGCCAAACCCCTCACGTAGCCGCCACTACCACCGGGTAACCTGCGTCACATGACTGACGAATCCCGACACGGCGGAGTCCACGCCGTCGACGTGGCCCGCGCGCACGGAGTCGAGCACATGTTCACCCTTTCGGGCGCCCATGTGTTCCCCATGTACGACGGAGCCGTGAAGGCTGAGCCGGCCATGCCGATCATCGACGTGCGCCACGAACCCACCGCGGTGTTCGCGGCCGAGGCGATCGGCAAGCTGACCCGCAAGCCGGGGCTGGCCGTCCTGACCGCCGGACCGGGAGTCACCAACGGCGTCAGTCCCATCGCACAAGCGAGCTTCTCCGGGTCTCCGCTGGTGGTTGTCGGCGGTCGCGCACCCAACAACCGTTGGGGATCAGGCAGCCTTCAGGAGCTTGACCAGCCGCCCATTGTCGAGAGCGTCTCGAAGTCTGCTGTCACAGCTTCCACGGTCGATGACATCGCGCCGGTGCTCGACCAGGCCTTCACACTCGCCGGCTCGTCACACCGCGGGCCGACATTTGTCGACGTACCGATGGATGAGTTCTTCAACTCCACCACCGTCGCCGCCAAGTCCGCAGGCAACACCACCGCGCCAATCGAACCGGACGCCGGCGCTCTGGGGAAGATCGCCGACCTTCTGCGCACGTCCGCCCGCCCCGTACTCGTGATCGGGACCGACGTGTGGGCCGATCATGCTGAGCTCGCGGCGCTGCAGTTCGTCGAGGAGACGGGCATCGCGGTCATCGCCAACGGCATGGGTCGCGGCATCATCCCGGGCGGCCACCCCAACCTGGTGACCAAGGCCCGCTCGACATCGTTCAACCAGGCCGATCTGGTGATCGTCGTCGGCACGCCGCTCGACTTCCGCCTCGGCTATGGCATCTTCGGCGGCAAGGACGGCGCGACGCCGGCCAAGAGCGTGCACATCGCCGACTCCCCCGGCCAGGTCTCGACCCACGCCGCGCTCGCCGCATCAGCCAACGGCGACCTCACCCAGGTGTTCAACGGCGTGCTCACCGCACTGCAGTCCGGCTCGGGCACCAAGCCCGACTGGTCGCCGTGGCTCAGCATGCTGCAGGACGAGGTCGCCGCCGCAACAGCGCGCGACAACGAGCTGCTGACGGCATCAGCCGATCCGATCCATCCCGCGCGCATCTACGGCGAGCTGCTGCCCCGACTCGCCGACGACGCGGTGGTCATCGGTGACGGCGGTGACTTCGTCTCGTTCGCCGGCAAGTTCGTCGAGCCCAAGCGACCCGGAGGCTGGCTCGACCCCGGCCCGTACGGCTGCCTCGGCGCCGGCATGGGCGCCGCGATGGCGGCTCGTATCGCCCGTCCGTCGAGCCAGGTCGTGCTGCTGTACGGCGATGGCGCCGCGGGCATGTCCCTGATGGACGTCGACACGCTGGTCCGGCACAAGTTGCCTGTCGTCATGATCGTCGGAAACAACTCTGCATGGGGCTTGGAGAAGGGCCCCATGCAGTGGCTGTACGGCTATGACGTGGCCGCTGATCTTGCACCCCAGACCCGTTACGACCAGGTCGTGACTGCTCTCGGCGGTGGCGGCGAGATGGTGACCGACCCCAAGGACATCGGCCCGGCACTTGATCGCGCATTCGCCTCCGGCGTCCCCTACCTGGTCAACGTCATGACGGACGTGGACGCCGCCTATCCGCGGGCCACCACCGGCATCTGACCTGTGCAGATCCGCGAGGCCCGAGAGGACGAGTACGCCGCGGTCGGTGACCTGACGGTCGCCGGATACGACGCAGACGGCTATTTGACCTATCCGGACGGCACGTTCGACGAGAACTACGCCGGCTGGCTGCGCGATGCGGCGCCGCGCGGGCGACACAGCGTGCTTCTGGTGGCGGCCGAGGGAACCGAGCTGCTGGGCACCGTGACCTGGTGCCCGCCCGGGTCACCCGATCGCGAGCTTGCGACTTCTGACTTCCAGGGCGAGTTCCGCACACTGTCGATTGCGGCGCACGCCCGCAAGCAGGGGATTGCCCGCGCACTCGTCGAAGAGTGCTTCAACCGGGCGCGGGCGGGTGGGATGACCGAGATGATGATCAGCTCGCTGCTGGAGATGAAACCCGCTCACCAGCTCTACGAGTCATTCGGCTTCCTACGACGACCAGAGCTCGACCGGCAGCCAGAGCCCGGCGTCAACCTCTGGGCGTTCTCGGCGCCCGTAACCTGAAAGCATGGACTCTTCCTCGATCACTCACACCGTCACCGACGCCGACACTGCACGTTCCGTCGGCAGCGGAGAACTCGAGGTGCTCGGCACCCCGGTCATCCTCGCGTGGTGCGAAGAGGCCACCTGCGCGGCCCTCGACCTCACCTCCGAGCAGACGAGCGTCGGCACCCGCGTCGATCTCGAACACCTCGCTGCCAGCCCGGTCGGCACGACCGTGACGGCCACCGCGACCGTCATCCACACCGACGGGCGGCTCGTACGCTTCCAGGTGGCCGCCCTCGATGCTGCCGGTACCTTGCTGGCCAGTGGAGAAATCCGTCGGGTCATCGTCGACCGGGAGCGATTCATGCGACGAATCACCCCTGTGGGAGACTAGGCCTTCCAGCTTTCCGAGGAGGATCCATGAGCCGTCGAGGCCGCAAGCGCCGCGCTCGCAAGAAGAAGGGCGCCAACCACGGCAAGCGTCCCAACGCTTGAACCGTGCTGTTGACACACACATGAGAATTCCCCGTCCACTGGACGGGGAATTCTTGGTTTGCGGGGTGGGCGCCGATCAGGTCGAACGAGTCTCGGTGATCTGCACCTGCACGGTCCGAATCGACACGAGGACCTTTTGACGCAGCACCTCAGGCGCCACCTCGCTGCACGAGCGCGACACCAGCGACTTGACCACTCGCTCGAGGTCGTAGACGTCCAGGCAGTCACTGCACTCGTCGATGTGGGACTGGATCTCACTGGAACTGGCGGAGTCGATCTCCTGATCGATGAACAGGTAGAGGTTCTCCAGAGCCTTTGCGCAGTCAGGTCCTTCGCACTCGCTCACTTGCCATCACCTGCCCCGGTGACGGCCATGCCGCGGTCGCGCGCATAGTCGCTCAGCATGTCGCGGAGCAGCCGGCGGCCGCGGTGCAGCCGCGACATGACCGTGCCGATCGGCGTGTCCATGATCTCGGCGATCTCCTTGTAGGGAAATCCCTCGACATCTGCGAGATAGACAGCAAACCGGAAGTCCTCGGGCAATGCCTGAAGGGCGTCCTTGACGTCGCTGTCGGGCAGGTGCTCCAGCGCCTCCATCTCGGCGGACTTGAGCCCGCTCGATCCATGCGACTCCGCGCGAGCGATCTGCCAGTCCTCGATCTCGTTGGTGACCTGCTGAGGCTGGCGCTGCTTCTTGCGGTAGGAGTTGATGTAGGTGTTGGTGAGGATGCGGTAGAGCCACGCCTTGAGGTTGGTGCCGGGCGTGAACTGGTGGAACGCAGTGAACGCCTTCGCGAACGTCTCCTGGACGAGGTCTTCAGCATCGTGCGGGCTGCGGGTCATGCGCAGGGCCGCCGAGTAGAGCTGGTCGAGGAATGGCAGAGCGTCGGCCTCGAAGCGCGCTTGCCGCTGCTCCGGGGTCTCGGTGCTGCGCGGATCGGCGTCAGCGGGGGTTTCTGGGGTGACAGTCATCGCATCCCAGCCTACTCCGGGTCGGGCCACCTTGCGCAGCGGAGTGATCGCCGCGACGGTGCGTTCGGCACATGTCTGCATGCTGTGTTCAACGAAGCGTCGGGGCGGCCTATTCCGATGGAAGCGCGACGATGAGCTCGGGCCCGTTGTTGCGCACGTTGTTGACCGCGGTCGAGACCGGGAATGCATCGAGGCGACCGGGTGCGGCTGGGATCAGGAGGTCCATCAGCTGCCCGGGTGCCTGGGGCGCCGGATCGAGCCAGGCGTCGTAGCCGTCAGGCTCCACGAACAGAGGCATGCGGTCGTGGAGGTGACCCAGCTCGTCCTCGGCGGTGGTGGTGATGATCGTGTAGCTGATGACCCACTCGTCGGCGTCACGGTTTTTCCAGAACTCGTAGAGGCCGGCCATCGCCAGCACCGAGCCATCCTTTGGTGTGATGTAGAACGGCTGCTTGGGTGCCTTCTTGCCGTCGATAGGCTCCCGGGCGTACCACTCGAAGTAGCCATCCGCCGGTATGAGCGCCCGCCGCTTGGCGAAGGCCTTCTTGAATGCGGGCTTCTCGGCGAGCGTCTCCGATCGCGCGTTGATCATCCGGTTGCCGATCGACTGATCCTTCGCCCAGCTGGGTATCAGACCCCACTTGGCCGTCAGGAGCTCACGAAGCGGACGCTCCCCGCCCGGCTCGTCCCGTGCACGCCCGATCAGGATCGGAGCGAGCTTGGTCGGCGCCATGTTGTAGTCGGCCTCGAGATCGACGAACGAGTTGGCCAGATCGACCTCGAACGCCTGGTTGAGCGATGCCGAGGTCTGGGTCGTCGCGTAGCGCCCGCACATGCGTCAAGCGTCCCACAAGGTGCTGACAGCGACTCAGGCAGAAAGACCGGAGAGCATCGTGGTGATGCCGTCAGTGGAGCCCGGCAGACGCTCGACCCACAGACGTATCTGCAGATCGTCTCCCAGCGTCTGCGCGAGCACCCTCGCCAACAGGCTGATCGTCACCGGATCGGCATCAGCAAGCGACGCAAGCGCAGCAAACCGGCGTGGCGAGACCTGCGCGATGGTCTCGTCTCCCGCGAAGACCGTACGCATTGACTCAGCCACGTCCAGTGCCCGCAATGACTGCTCGAGCTCATTGCCCGACCCCAAGGGCGGCAGCTCGACCACCACCAGCGCATGCGTGTCGGCGACTCGGGATCCATCGCGCTCGGCCCCCCGATAAATGTCACCGAGCCTGGATCGTACGTGCGGAACCGTCGACAATGACGTCAACGGGTGCTCGCACGACACCTCCATCTGGAGCCCAAGGGCTTCCTCGGCCCACGCCAGTGCTGCAGCGCGAACCGTCGCGATCGAAGGCTCCAACGGAACGTGCGCGCGCTCCACGTGGTCCATGACCTCGTGGAGCGGCACGCCCATCTGCGCTGCACGCGCTCCCACCTCGCGTGCAACAACAGCAATGTCCGAACGACCGTCGCGGACGGCGTGCTCCAGAGGCACGAAGCTCATACCCGAGTTGAACATCGTTGCCTCCTTAACTCGATCGGACACCTATGAGACGACCGAGTGGGCCATCCATGACGCCGTTCGCGACGAATTCTTCGTGACCGGGGAAGAACTCTGTCGTTAACCATCGCGGGAGGCCACTCGTCGTGCCAGAAATGCTCAGCACCACAGCGGAGTCAACTGACGCCGACCTGATCGCCGCAGTTCGCGCCGGTGACGTCGATGCGTACGGGCTGCTGTTCGAACGCCACCGCCAGGCGGCCAGCCGGCTGGCCGGCCATCTCGTTCCCGGGCCCGACGCAGACGACCTGGTCTCGGAGTCGTTCATCCGTGTCCTGTCGGTCCTGCAGGCCGGCAAAGGGCCGGACGAGTTCTTCCGGGCCTACCTGCTGAGCTCGATTCGACGTCTCCACCTGGACCGGCTGCGGGCCGGCAAGCGGGTGCGGACGACCGACGACGAGGCCGAGCTGGATCGCGCTGTCGAATTCGTCGATCCGGCCACGATGAGATTCGAGCAGGGCGCTGCAGCCGATGCGTTCACCTCGCTGCCCGAACGTTGGCAGCTGGTCCTGTGGCATCTCGACGTCGAGGGTCAGAAGCCGGCTGACATCGCGCCGCTGCTCGGCATGAGCGCCAACAGCGTGTCCGCCCTTGCCTACCGCGCGCGCGAGGGTCTACGTCAGGCCTATCTCCAAGGGCACCTGGCGCCCACCCTGCACGAGGGCTGCCGCAAGACCACCGGGCTGCTCGGGGCGTACGTCCGCAAAGGACTCTCGTCTCGTGACGCCGCGTCGGTCGATGCGCACCTCGACGGTTGCAGCCGCTGCACAGGCCTGTCCCTCGAGCTGGCCGAGGTCAACTCCAACCTTTCGGGCATTCTCGGTCCGGCGATCCTCGGGACGGCTGCCGCCGGATATCTCGCCGCAGGTGGCGTCGTCGCCAGCGTGGGCGCCGCTGTGGGCATCAAGACCGCGGCGGCAGCGGCCGCCCGCGTACTCGTGGAACCAGTCAAGGTGGCCGCGTCCGGTGTGGCGGGAGCCGGCGCGCAAGGAGTCGTCGCAGTGACGGTCGTGGCGGGTCTCGCCACGGCCGGGACGGTCGCGGTGGCCACCGATTTCGGCGGGCTCGCTGACCGCCCGAGCGCATCCCGCCCGGCAGTCGCATCGACGCAGCCCGGAGCCTCAGCTCCAGTTCCCAGTGCTGGTGCAACACCGGACCTGGCCGACCTCAGTCCGGGACTCGAGCCGGACATCGAGCCGACGCCCGAGCCCGAGCAAATCGGGGAGCCAGTTGTCGAGCCCATCGAGTCGACCGAATCCGCTCCCCCGGCACCATCACCAGACACCCAGCCGGACTCCTCGCCTCAGCCCGAAGAACCACTGCCGCCACCGCCACCCCCGCCCCCGCCCCCGGGACCCACGGACTACGGCATCGGCACGCTTGCCATCACGAATGACGACTCGCTGTTTCAGCGCCGCTACACGCTTGGCATCACCGCAGCGACGGACGGACGCGCCATCGATCGCTCGGTCACCGTCACGATGGCCTTCCGACGCAGCACAGTGTTCCGCGGAGTCGTGAGCCCAGGATGGGACTGCGGCAGCGCCACCCGCAATCAGCGACTCACGGTGCTGAGGTGCACCAAGACGTTGGCGGCTGGTCAGGGAACGACGTTCATCGCCAAGGCTCGAGGTCTGGCACAGGTCGGCACCGTGTCCGTCACATCGACCGATGACCCCAATCCGGCCAACAACTCACGACCGTTCCGAGCAGGGCTCTGGCTGCCGCTGTAGTTGCCGCTGCACGGCCGTCGGGTATGAATGGAGCATGACCCTTCTGCGTACCGTGGCCCGCCCGATGCTCGCGTCGATGTTCATCTACGGCGGGGTGATGGCGGCCAAGAGTCCCGGACCTCGGGCCAAGAAGGCCCAGCCGGTCGCCGACGCGATCAAGCGGGTCGCACCTGAGCTGCCGGTCAACGGTGACAATCTGACCCGGCTCAACGGCGGCGTTCAGGCACTGGCCGGCGTCGCGCTGGCGACGGGACGGTTGCCCCGGATCTCGGCATTCGTCCTCGCCGCGACATTGCCGCCCACGACGGTTGTGGGCCACGCCTACTGGAACGAGACCGACCCGGTTGCCAGGGCCAACCAGCGCACCCACTTCCTCAAGAACGTGTCCATGGCCGGCGGCTTGCTGATGGCGACCCTCGACCCCGACCCGCACAAGAAGTTCATCGGCCGCCGAGCCAAGGACAAGGTCGTCGAGACAGCTTCATCTGTCGCCGGACAGATTGACCACCTGCGGAGCTAGGCAGACCTTGGCGCGCCGATAGGCTGAGGTCGATGAACGCACCCCTGCCGTGGCTCGCGCCGTACCGCGACGCGCCCTTCGTCGGCGAAGTCCTGGTGCCTGGATCGAAGTCTCAGACCAACCGTGCACTGATCCTGGCGGCGCTCGGCGATGGTCCCTCGGTGCTGACGCGCCCCCTGCGCTCGCGCGACACCACCTTGATGGCGAATGCGCTGAGTGCGTTGGGGGCGACCATCACTCGCGACTCGATGGTCTGGACGATCACTCCGGCCGACCTCGAACACTCCGCCGCCACGGCGGTCGACTGCGGGTTGGCCGGAACAGTCATGCGATTCGTCCCGGCAGTCGCCGCGTTGACTCGGTCCGAGGTGACGTTCGACGGTGACGAGCACGCCCGCGTAAGGCCCATGCGAACCACGATCGGGACGCTGCGAGATCTCGGTGTCGAGATCGACGACGGCGGACGGGGTGGGCTGCCTTTCGTGGTGCACGGCAGGGGTCGGGTGACCGGCGGCGCGCTGAAGCTCGACGCCTCCGCATCAAGCCAGTTCGTGTCGGCCCTGCTGCTCGCCGGTGCCCGATTCGATCAGGGCCTCGACCTGCAGCACGTCGGTCCGGCGCTGCCCTCGATGCCGCACATCGAGATGACGGTCAACGAGCTGCGCAAGCGCGGTGTCGCCGTCGATGCCGGCGAGGCCGACCGCTGGATCGTCAAGCCCGGACCGATCGCCGCGCTCGACGACGAGATCGAACCTGACCTGTCGAATGCCGGCGTCTTCATCGCCGGGGCCCTGGTGACCGGTGGCCGGGCACGCATCCGCAACTGGCCGGAGCACACCGATCAGGCAGGTGACGCGTGGCGCTCGATCGCCACGGCGTTCGGGGCCACCGTCGAGCGGGACGGCCACGACCTGGTGTTCACCGCAAGCACGAAGCTCACCGGCGTCGAGCTCAACCTGCACGACGTCGGCGAGCTGACCCCCGTGGTGGCGGCGATGGCCGCCTTGGCCGAAGGACCGTCACAGCTGACTGGCGTTGCCCACCTGCGCGGTCACGAGACCGACCGCCTCGCAGCCCTCGTGGCCGAGATCAACCGGCTCGGCGGCGATGCCGAAGAGCTTGCGGACGGAATCGCCATACGTCCCCGCCCGTTGCACGCCGGGACGTTCAAGACCTACGACGACCACCGCATGGCCCACGCTGCGGTAGTTCTCGGCCTTCGGGTCAACGGGCTCCTGGTCGAGAACGTCGTGACGACGGTCAAGACCTACCCCAACTTCGCTCCCGTCTGGGAACGGTTGATGCTCTCGTGAGCGGCGGGGTGACGTGAGGGAGCAGGATGACGAGCACACCCGGTTCGAGCGGCCCAAGCGCCGTACCCGGCCTCGTACTAAGGATCGGCCCAACTATGAGGACGCTGCCGTCGCGCGAGTCGTGACCATCGACCGTGGCCGCTACACCGTCACGCTGGAAGACCGAACGATCACCGCCATGAAGTCACGCAACCTCGGGCGCAAGGGAGTCGTGGTCGGCGACCTGGCCCGAGTTGTGGGCGACATCAGCGGTGACGAGGGCTCGCTCGCCCGCATCGTCGAGGTGCTCCCCCGCCGCACCGTGCTGCGCCGTTCGGCCGACGATGACGACCCGATCGAGCGGATCATCGTCGCGAACGCCGACCAGCTCGTCATCGTTGCGGCACTCGCCGATCCCCCACCGCGCGCTGGGCTGATCGACCGCTGCCTCGTCGCCGCCTACGACGCCGGAATGGAGCCACTCGTCTGCCTGACGAAGGCCGACCTCGGCGCGCCCGATGAGATCCTGGCGCTGTTCGAGCCTCTGGGCGTGCGAGTCGTGGTCACCCAGCAGGGTGGCGAGCTCGAAGCCGTGCGTGACGTGCTGCGTGACCGCACCAGCGTGTTGGTCGGGCACAGCGGTGTCGGGAAGTCCACGCTGGTGAATGCGCTCGTACCGGATGCCCACCGATCCGTCAGCTATGTCAACGCCGTCACGGGTCGGGGTCGGCACACGTCGACCTCGGCGATCTCGCTCGAGCTGCCGTTCGGTGGCTGGATCATCGACACTCCGGGCATCCGCTCGTTCGGCCTCGCCCACGTCGAGATCGATCAGCTCATCAAGGCATTCCCTGACCTGCAGGATGCCTCGCGCGACTGCCCGCGCGGTTGCCTGCACTCAGCGACAGAGCCCGAGTGTGCGCTCGATCGTGCTGTCGCGGCCGGCGACATCCCGGCTGAGCGACTTGTCTCGTTCCGACGCATCCTGGCGAGCATGAACACCAAGGACGACTACTGACCGCACGCAGACCACCAGATGGGCGACCTACGGCGATTCTCCGCAAGGACGCCGTACTCTGAGGGTCATGGCTCACTCGTACAACGACGACCTGCGCCTCGCTCACGTACTCGCCGACAGCGCCGACAACCTGTCGATGGACCGGTTTGGCTCGATCGACCTGCAGGTCTCGACCAAGCCCGACATGACCTACGTGACCGAGTCGGACGAGGCAGTCGAGGCAACCATTCGCCGCACCCTGAAGTCCGCCCGCACCCGAGACATCGTGCTGGGCGAGGAGCAGGGCGAGGAGGAAGGCACCTCGGGCCCCGGAGGTCGCCGATGGATCATCGACCCGATCGACGGCACCTCCAACTTCATCCGCGGCGTACCCGTGTGGGCGACGCTGATCGCGCTCGAGGAAGACGGCGAGATCGTTGCCGGATGCGTCTCCGCCCCTGCGTTGGGCCGCCGCTGGTGGGCCAGCAAGGGCACCGGCGCCTATACCGGCAAGTCGCTGATGTCGGCGCGCGAGATCCGGGTCTCCCAGGTGTCCGAGATCGAGAATGCGTCGCTGTCGTATGCCTCCTTGGGCGGATGGGACGCGATCGGCAAGGCGGAAGCCTTTGCCGCCCTGTTGAGGCGCTGCTGGCGAACCCGCGCGTACGGCGACTTCTTCTCCTACATGCTGTTGGCCGAGGGAGCGGTCGACATCGCCGCCGAGCCTGAGCTCAAGGTGTGGGACATGGCGGCGCTCGACATCATCGTGCGCGAGGCCGGCGGCACGTTCACCAGCCTCGCGGGTCAGCACGGCCCCTGGGGCGACAACGCGCTCGCCACCAACTCACGCCTGCACGACGCGGCGATGGCGTATGTCGGGCACTTCCCCGACACCGGTCCGCCCGAGCCGTCATGGGACGACGAGCCGGCACCCGCTACCGACACCCCGGACAACGTCAGAAGTCTTGACTTCACTCGCGAGCCCAGCGACGGAATGCCCCAGTAGCCGATTGCTCGCCGCCGAGGGCCGCTCGGCGCTACAGTGCCAGAACGACCACCGGAGGAGTTACGTATGCGCGTGAGCGACGTCATGGCGTCAAAGGGCAACGATGCCATCTTCACGATCCGTCCCGAGGCCTCGATCCGTGAACTGCTGGACGTGCTCGCCGACCGCAACATCGGCGCGATGGTCGTCAGCGACAACGGCGAGACGATGATCGGCATCGTCTCCGAGCGCGACGTCGTCCGCAAGCTCCGCGATGTCGAGAACGCTCGCGAGCTGACAGTGGCCGACATCATGACGACCGACGTGCGCGTATGCGCGCCCGGTGATTCGTTCGGCGCACTGATGATGGTGATGACTGAGCATCGCGTTCGACACGTGCCAGTGCTGGACGACGGCCGGTTGGTAGGCGTGCTGAGCATTGGCGATGCCGTCAAGTACCGGATGGAGCAGCTGGAGTTCGAGCGCGACCAGCTCAACAAGTACGTCACCGGCGGATAGCCGGTCTCAGCTGGTCGCGCACCACGTGCGTGCACCCTGATTCGAGCGGCGGACGCGTACTGGATATGCTTAGGCTGTCCTAACTTTCCCGACAGACATCCTGAGGTCCCATGCGCTCCCCATTGCTCGCCGTACTCCCGATTGCCATCGCAGCGACGGTGTCGCTCTCTGCCTGTGGATCCGATTCGTCAGGTGCCGACGACGAGCCGTTGGTGGTCTACGTCGGGCGCGACGAGGCGCTCGTAGCGCCGCTGATCGAGAACTTCACGGACGCCACCGGCATCGAGGTTGAAGCTCGCTACGCGGGGACGCCCGAGCTGGCCGCGACACTGCTCGAGGAGGGCGACCGGACACCTGCCGACGTGTTCCTGTCGCAGGATGCCGGTGCCCTCGGCGCACTCGCCGACGAAGATCTCCTCCTCCAGCTGCCTGAGCAGCTCACCAGCACTGTTCTTCCCGAGCTCACCTCGACCGACGGCTCTTGGATCGGCGTCACCGGCCGGGCGCGCGTCATCGTCTTCGACGGCGACGAGCTCGACGCCGCTGACGTTCCCGGGTCGGTCAAGGAGCTGACAGCGCCCGCATGGAAGGGCCGGGTCGGTTTCGCACCCACCAACGCGTCATTCCAGTCCTTCGTGACCGGCTTCCGGGTCGCTGACGGCGATGAAGCGGCAACTGACTGGCTCGAGGGCATGGCCGACAACGATTTCACGGCATACGAGAAGAACGGCCTCGTGCTGGACGCCGTCGACGAGGGGTCACTCGACCTCGGACTGATCAACCACTACTACTGGTACCAAAAGGCTGCCGAAGTCGGCGCGGAGAACATGCGGGCACAGCTGAAGTTTGCCGATGCGGGCGACCCCGGCGCACTGGTGAACGTCACCGGCGCGGGTATCTTGTCCGACCACCCCGATGCGCTGGCGTTCCTGGAGTACCTCGTGTCGAAGGAGGGCCAGGCCTACTTCGTCGAGAACACCTTCGAATACCCGCTCGTCGAGGGGATCCCAGCACCTGAAGGCCTGCCTGCCCTCACAGATCTCCGCGGACCCGACATCGATCTGGCCGACTTGGCCGACCTCGAGACCACGGTTCGTATGATCGACCAGGCGGGTCTCAGCTGACGAGCACACCGCACCGCACGAGGCCCCCGCTCCCGCTGCTTCTGGCAGCCACGGCAGGGGCCTTCGCGGCGTCCCTGCCGTTGGTCTATCTCCTGGTGAGAGGCAGCGGCGGCGGCCTGGCGCCCGTCATCGATGCCCTATGGCGCGAGCGCACGTTGCGACTCCTCGGGTCAAGCCTCGCGCTCACCGGGGCGGTCACCGGAACCTGCCTGATCCTCGGGACCACCTCCGCCTGGCTCCTGACACGCACCGCCCTCCCGGGGCGGGCCGGATGGTTGGTCATGTCAGCAATGCCGCTGGCTGTTCCGTCGTACGTTGCCGCCTACGGCTGGATGGCCACGTCACCGGGGATCAACGGGTTCATACCCGCCTGGCTCGTGCTGTCAGCCGTCAGTACGCCGTACGTCACCCTTCCGGCGGCAGCTGCCTTTCGAGCCAGCGACCCGGCACTCGCGGAGGTGGCGCGATCACTGGGTCGCTCACCGATTCAGGCCTGGAAGACAGCGACCCTTCCGCAGGTCGCTCCCGCGGCCGTCGCCGGCGGACTGCTCGTCGCGCTCTACACGTTGTCAGACTTCGGCGCTGTCTCGATGCTGCGGTTCGAAGTATTCACCTTCGCGATCGCTCGGCAGTACGGATCTTTCCTCGGACGCGACGTCGCTGTCTCACTGGCGCTGGTACTCGTGGTGCTTGCCGTCACCATCGTGTTGCTCGAGCGCGGTGTGCGCGGCGTCGGCCAGCGCTGGCGAGTCGGCACAGGAAGCCGTCGACCATCCACCCCAGTGCCTCTTGGCCGCTGGACCATCCCGGCATTCGCCGTGTTGTCGATCGCCCCGATCGGAGCTGTGGGAGTTCCCGTGTGGGCGCTGTTCAACCGACTCACGGAGGGCACGAGCCGCACCCTTCAGCTGTCTGATCTGGCGGGCGCCGTCGGCACCACAGCTGCGGTTGCAACCGTCGGCGCGATCCTTGCAACAGCGTTCGCCCTGCCGATAGGCGTGCTAGCGGCTCGACATTCGGGGCGGCTCGTGTCGGCGATCGAAACCTTCGCCTATGCAGGGCACGCCCTGCCCGGCATCGTCGTGGCCCTGTCGCTGGTGTTCTTCTCGCTACGAGTTACGCCCGGGCTCTACCAGAGCGTGATCGTCCTGGTCTTTGCCTACGCCGTGATGTTCCTGCCCAAGGCAATCGGCGCCACCCGAACCTCCGTTGCGATGGTGCCGCCGGTTCTCGCCGAAGTCGCCCGCTCACTTGGCAAGAGGCCGGTCAGCGCCCATCGGGCCACGACATGGCGACTCGCGGCTCCGGGCATCACAGCCGGCACACTTCTGGTGATCCTCACGGCCATGAAGGAGCTGCCGGCCACCCTGCTCCTGCGGCCCACCGGTCTTGACACACTTGCGACCGAGATATGGAGCCGTACGGCCTCGGCCGCTTACGGCGCAGCGGCGCCCTATGCGCTCGCTCTGATCGTTGTCGCCAGCATCCCAGCCTTCTGGCTGTCACGCCCGAGCAGTTGGGAAACAACACGATGACCTCGCTGAACGTCGACCAGCTCGTAGCGGCCTATGGCGGCGATCCCGTGTTGCAGGGGATCAATCTGTCTGTCGAGCCTGGGGAGGTGCTGGCGGTGCTCGGCCCTAGCGGCTGCGGCAAGACAACCCTCCTACGGGTGCTCGCAGGCTTCCACCCGGCCACGTCAGGCACGGTGCACATTGCCGACCATCTCGTCGCCTCGGCTGGGGTCCACGTCCCGCCGGAGCGACGGCACGTTGCCGTTGTGCCCCAGGAAGGCGCGCTGTTTCCTCATCTCACCGTGGCCGAGAATGTCGGTTTCGGGATCAGCGGAGCGCAGTCGGCCGAGAGGGTCCGGTCGATGCTCACGCTGGTCGGCATGACCGAATATGCGGACCGGTATCCGCACGCACTGTCTGGAGGTCAGCAGCAGCGAGTGGCCGTGGCCCGCGCCCTGGCGCCACGACCAGCCTTCGTGCTGCTCGACGAACCGTTCTCGGCACTCGACGTACACCTTCGCGAGCAGTTGCGTGCCGAGGTGCGGACGATCCTGAGGGCGGAGCGCGCCACCGCGATTCTGGTCACACACGATCAAACCGAAGCGCTGTCTTTCGCCGACTCGATCGCGGTGATGCGCGACGGCGTCATCTGCCAGCACGGTTCCGCCCAGGATGTCTATGAGCGCCCGACAGACCAGTGGGTCGCCGAGTTCGTCGGGACAGCCAACATTCTCGAAGCCACCCTCGACGGCAGCGTTGTCCACACAGCGCTCGGTACGCACGAGGCCGGGGGGCGCGGCGGCGCCGGACAGGTGCTCATCCGACCCGAACAAGTCGTCCTGGACGTCGATGGAATGCCGGCCACGGTCGTCGAGGCGACCTACCTCGGCCATACCTCGATTGTCCGGGTACAGCTCGAAGTCGGCACGACAGTCCTGATGCGGGCCGTGCCCCATGGGCGCATGCCTTCCGTCGGGGACCACGTTCGAGTAGCCGTCCGCGGGCAGGCCTGGCGCCTCTGAATGCGGGCGTCCCCGCATACGAGCGGCACGTTGACAATCGATACGTTAACGATATATCGTTAACGTATCGACACTAGATCGCTCCTGATCGTGTCGACGTACACAGAAAGTGGGTAATCCCCATGCGCAACAACAACACTTCTTCAGAACACCGCAATCCGGCCGATCGCCGACGCGGACGTGGACATGCAGACTTCGGCTTCGGCCGTGAGTTCGGACCCGGCTTCGGAGGCCCCGGCCGGCCCCGTGGTCGCCGTCGTGGCGGACGAGGTGGCGACGTTCGAGCCGCCGCCCTCCTGCTTCTCGGTGAGCAGCCGCAACACGGCTACCAGCTGATCCAGGAGATCGCCGAGCGCTCCAACGGGGCGTGGAAGCCGAGCCCCGGCTCGATCTATCCGGTGCTCCAACAGCTCGAGGACGAAGGCCTGATCTCGTTCGAACGCGTCGAGGGTCGCAAGACCGCCACGCTGACCGACGAAGGGATTTCCTATGTCGAAGCGAACAAGGACGAGCTAGGCACCCCGTGGGAGGCCGCCGCCGGCGAGCCAGCCGACGAAATGCGCGAGTTCGCCATGGGTCTCAAGGGACTCATCGGCGCCTGGAAGCAGGTGGCCCAGGCCGGAACGGCCGAACAGCGACAGAAGGCCACCGTCGTGGTCGAGGATGCTCGGAAGGCGATGTACCACATTCTCGCGAATGACTAGTCTTGCCGACGATGACTCATAACGGACGACTGTCCCTGCCCGAGAGCGAGATGACCTGGCGGTTCTCTCGCTCCTCGGGCGCCGGCGGCCAGCACGTCAACACGACCGACACCCGAGTCGAATTGATCTGGTCGCTCAACGACACCACCGTGCTCTCCCCCACCCAGAAGGAGCTCGCCTCACAACGGCTGAGCAACCGGCTGGTCAACGGGACGATCACGGTGGTGTCGTCGCAGTACCGCTCTCAGCACCGCAACCGTGAGGCTGCGCGCGTACGCCTTGAGGATCTGGTGTCCCAGGCAATCGTTCCCACGAGGCCTCGTCGGCCCACCCGTCCCAGCCGGGCCTCGAAGGAACGTCGGCTCAGCTTCAAGAAACGGCGCAGCACCCTCAAGCAGGGCCGCTCGGGCAGCTGGGAATAGCCGGCACCTGACAATCGTTGTCATCAGTGCGGGAAATCCCGCCCGAAAGGACAAGTCATGAAGGTCCGCAACTCACTTCGTTCGCTCAAGAGCCAGCCCGGCTCGCAGGTCGTACGCCGCCACGGCCGCACCTTCGTCATCAACCGGGCAAACCCACGCCTCAAGGCCCGCCAGGGCTGATGCGGCACGACGCACCCGGGCCGGGTGGGAGATCATCCCACCCGGCCCGGGCACTTCTTCAGTCGTTCTCCTCGGCTACGCCAGCGGCAACAGCGCGAGGACCTGGTCGAGCAATGAGGCAACCGCCGGGTTCGTCGCGACCTGGTCGGTGACCTGCTCGATCGCGTCGTTGACGGTGTCCGTCAGCTGCTGAGCTGCCGGTGAGGGCTGGGCCAGCGGATCGAAGATCGTGCCCAGACCAACCGGCAGCGGGTTGTTGAACAGCGCAACACCTGTGCCGAGCAGGAAGTCGACGACCAGGCAACCCGCGCCGATCGGAGACTCACTGGCCGACCACGTTCCCGTGCCCAGGAAGTCCATCGTCCGAGGCTTCGCGACATGGGTTGGAGTGCTGATGAACGGTTCGACCCACACCGGGTAACCATTGGGTTCGCCCACTGCCGTGTCCAAGCCGATCACCGCGGAGGCGGTGTTGACCAAGGCATCGGAGTTGAACTTGCCCACGATGTGATAGATCGGACCGCCGACCAGGGCGCCCAGCGGACCCACCCGCGGGACGGTCGGCAGCAGATCCGACTTGGTCACGGTGTAGCCGTTGTTCTCGTTGCGGGTGTATCGATCCTGCCCGGCAGTTGAGCTGCCGGAGTTCGCGACACACGCTCCACCATCGAGGCGCAAAGAACTGTTGATGTGGAGAACGATTCCGGCCTGCGCCGTGGCGTCAGAGCTGATCTGCACGCCACCCTTGCCACTGGAAGGATCAATCTGCAGACCGTTCAGCAGGCTGAGCGTCGTCCGGTTGCTGGATCCGCCGGTGTCAACGATCACCGTGGTGGCCAGGATCGATGCCAGGTCGATGCCCTGTGCAGCGGCGCCATCCGACAACTGGTCGAGCAGAGCGTGGTACTTCGCATCGTTTTCCGTGCCGACCGACATCAGGTAGCGCTTGGTGCCATCGATGTCTGCATAGGCGACGAATGCCTTCGTATCAAGGTCAAAGACGCCGACCAGCGCCTTGGTGTTGGTGGTCGACTTCGGCCGGTTGATGATCATCAGTCGCGGCGCGCAGCCGGCCGACGGATCGCACGTCGTGGCAGACGCGGGCAGGCAAGATGCAGGATTGGCTGCACAGGCCGCCGGATCGCTCGGCAGAGCGAAACCACCGGTGAGCGAGTAGAACTTCTGCGATGCGCTCGTTCCGGCGTAGATCGGCGATGACTTGGAATCGACCGTGAAGGTGAATTCAGCCGGGTTGACGTTGGCCGAGATGTGTCCCTTGTCGAACACATCGTTGAACGTCACCTGCCACGGGCGGTACTCGAACGTCTTGACCGTCTCCACCACTCCTGGCGTGAAGGAGGTGGGGGTCGCGTTCGGCGTGCCGACGGTGCAGGAGGAGGCTCCACCGGTCCGCACCATGTTCTGGTCCGTCGTGGTGATCGTGTAGATGCCAGCGGGCTTGCCCGCAAGGCTCAGGTCAGCCGCCATGCCGTGATAGGTGCTGGCATCCGACGGGGAGAAGTCGCCGCGATAGTTCGTCGCCGAGGGGGCGGGCTGCGGGGAGAGCGGCTGATTCTTCGGATTGCTGAAGAAGCCGGCCAAGGCCATGTTGCGCACCGGGCTGACTTCGTCCACCAGCGTCGCGCCGTTGGGGTCTGTGACCTTCAGGGTGGTCCGCGGCGAGTTGTCGGTTGCCGCAATGTCGCCGCGGCAGCCGAACAGGCTGATGGTCGCGGCAGATACAGCGCTGAAGCTTGCGGTCGCATTGGACCGGTAGTACGACTGTGCACTCACGTCAACGGCAATGTGCACCGAGTTGTCTCGAACGACTGGCGGGTTGGTGCCAGCCTCCGTCGGCGTCACAGTCGTCGCAGCGTTGGCAGAGTTGAGGGGTAGGAACGCCGCAACAGCGACGACCATCGAGGTGGAGAGAAGCGTCGCCGTAAGTTTGGGACGCCGTTTTGGAGCTCTGAACAGCCGTGATTGGGACATAGAGGGATCCTTCAGGCAAGACAGCAGCCCCCCGGGCGCCCCTGCTGCAGTTGGGAGTGTGAGTGCGCTAACTCTGAGGGGTAGAACACGTTCTCGTCAAGCGATTTCAAAAAAATCGTCAATGTCCGATCTTTCCTCGTATCCCAACCGGTCTAGCCTCATCCACGTGAGTGTGAAACCCGTCAGGATCGCACTGGTCACAGCTGTCGCCATTGACACCGCCTACTGGACAATGTGGTTCACCCATCGCCGGTCGATTTCGCTCACAAGGTCTCGACCGATAATCTGGTCGGGCGCTGCCGGCACACCTCCACTCGCCGAGGCGCAAGAGGAGTCCTCTCGTGACCAGCAAGCCATCGAAGAAGCCACTGCCCCGGATCATCACCGGCGCCGTGATCACGACGATCGTGGTTGCCGCGGCCTTGACGTTCACTCGCGGCGAAGCGCCCCGTGCGGACACGGCCGGCGCGACACTGCCCGATGCGAGCGGTACGACCGGCCCCAAGGTTGGCGGCTCCACCACCTCACCGCTCCCCACCTCGCCGGCATCGGCTGACGCTGCCGAACGGCGGGCCATTGCCGAGGCCACCGATGGAGCGACCGCTTCTCCCACTGGGTCGCCCACGCCCGGGACAAGTCCGACGAAGGCACCGACGACATCCGCCCCGTCTCCCGGTCCGACGGAGTCACCCAAGCCCTCACCGACTCCAACGCCGACCCCGCCCCCAAGTGGTGGCCTCGGCGGACTGCTCGGCGGGCTGTTCGGCGGCGGCGGCCGCTAGCGCGATTCGGCGTGCGCTCAACGGGTACTCCGAGCGCATGACCGAAACTCCGACCGAACCAGACGCCACCGAGCCGCACGACCTGCCGTCTCGCCCCAAGGCCCCTGATCTGCCCGACCCGGCATTTCCCGAGGTGCTGCCAGGCGGCGCAGATGCACCCGATCAGGAGCCGGGCAGCTCAGATGACTGACCGCTCCATTGTGAGACCGGCACTCTGAACACGCCCTCACACTGTCGCTCCAGACGCTAGTGTCCAGCTATGCCACGCCGCGTACGACGTACCTTGATCGCCGCATCGCTTTCTTTGGGCATGGCCCTGGCCATGGTCCCCGCCCAGGCGGGAACGCTCGACCCGATCATCGAGATCCTGCCGCCGGTCCCCGGTGCCCTACCACCCGACATACGAGCCGGAGTGTGCTGATGGGAGTCCCAGCTGTATCGGCGTGACGATCGAGCAGATGGAGGCTCGCTACGACGCGCTACGGGCGAGCTGTGATCACGACGCCGTGTTCGCGCTGGCGTATCTACGCGTCACCGAGAACGTGCGCGACGCCCTGGACGAAGGTATCTACCGCGACCCAGTGTGGCTGCGCAATCAGGACGCCGCCTTCGCCCAGGACTACTACGACTCCTTCGACAACTGGCACTCGGGCCGCAAGAACCTCGTGCCCCAGGCTTGGCGGATCGCCTTCCAGGCAGCAGACGACCGGTCCGTCTCGGCACTCGGAAACTTCATGCTCGCGATGAATGCGCACATCAACCGCGACTTCTCCTATGTGCTGGCCGGAGCCGGACTCACCGCCGCCGATGGCACCTCCCACAAGCCTGACCACAACCGATTCAACGCGCGCCTCGACAGCCTCTATCACCCCGTGTTCGCCGAGGAGGCACTTGAGCTGGATCCCACGTTCGACAACATGGACCTGGGACCGCTCGACGAGGAAGCCGTCAGCGCGATCATGCGCGGATGGCGCGAGATCGTGTGGCGCAACGCCGAAGCCCTCTCGCTGGCCAAGTCACCCCTCGCACTGCGCTTGGCCAAGGCGAACATCGAGACCTACGCGACGACTCAGGCGCTGTTGTACAGGACGATGTTCGCTTCGTCGAAGCCCGCCACAGCAACACGAGACGCGTACTGCCGAGCACGCCAAGGCTGATCGGCCGGTCACGATCGGGCGAGCAATGTGTCGCCGCACGTCGATAGTGTGAAGGCCACTGCGCCCGCGCGACCGACGGAGACACCATGAGCAAGGCCACCGGCCACGTAGCTGACACCCACGACCTGATCCGCGTGGTCGGAGCCCGCGAGAACAACCTCAAGGGCGTCAGCGTCGAGCTGCCCAAGCGGCGACTGACGGTGTTCACCGGCGTGTCCGGGTCGGGCAAGAGCTCACTGGTGTTCGCCACGATCGCCGCGGAGTCCCAGCGGATGATCAACGAGACCTACAGCGCGTTCGTCCAGGGCTTCATGCCGTCCATGCCACGACCCGATGTCGACGTGCTCGACGGGTTGACCACCGCGATCATCGTCGACCAAGAACGGATGGGCGCAGACCCACGTTCAACGGTTGGCACCGCCACCGATGTCAACGCGATGCTCCGCCGCCTCTACAGCCGGCTGGGCGAGCCACATATCGGCGGTCCCCAGGCCTACTCGTTCAACGTCGCCTCAGCCAGCGGCCAGGGAGCGAAGACCACGACGAAGGACGGTCGCCAGGTCAAGGAAGTGGCCTCGTTCAGCATCACCGGTGGTATGTGTCTGCGTTGCGAAGGCCGAGGCTCCGTCAACGACTTCGACCTGACTGCCCTCTACGACGACTCCAAGAGCATCAACGATGGCGCCCTCACCGTCCCGGGCTGGAGCATGGACGGCTGGCAGGGCCGGATCCTGCGCGGGGTCGGTCTCTTCGACTGTGACAAGCCGATCTCGGAGTTCACCTCGAAAGAACTCGATGGACTTCTCTACCAAGAAGCGACCAAGATCAAGGTCGAGGGCATCAACCTCACCTATCTGGGCATCATCCCGCAGATCCGCAAGTCGTTCCTGTCCAAGGACGTCGACGCGATGCAGCCCCACATCCGGGCGTTCGTGGAGCGCGCGATCACGTTCACCACCTGCCCTGACTGCGCCGGCACCCGACTCAGCGAAGAGGCACGCTCGTCGAAGATCAAGGGCAAGAGCATTGCCGATCTGTGTTCGATCCAGATCAGCGACCTCGCCTCGTGGATACGCGACCTCAAGGATCCGGGTGCCGCGCCACTTCTCACAGCACTGACCGAGACGCTCGACTCGTTCGTCGAGATAGGTCTGGGCTATCTCTCGCTCGATCGTCCGTCGGGCACCCTGTCGGGCGGCGAGGCGCAGCGCACCAAGATGATCCGTCACCTGGGATCCGCGCTGACCGATGTCACATACGTTTTCGACGAGCCGACGATCGGCCTCCATCCTCACGACATCCAACGTATGAACGAGCTGTTGCTGCAGCTGCGTGACAAGGGCAACACCGTGCTGGTGGTCGAGCACAAGCCAGAGGCCATCGCTATTGCCGACCATGTCGTCGACCTCGGACCACATGCCGGGACGGCCGGCGGTGAGATCGTCTTCGAGGGGACAGTTGCGGATCTCCGGGTGAGCGACACCCTCACTGGGCGCCATCTCGATGATCGCGCCAGCCTCAAGAACTCCGTGCGTACGTCGACCTCGGCCATGGAGGTACGCGGCGCACGAACCCACAACCTGCAAGACGTCGACGTCGACATCCCCTTGGGCGTGCTCGTTGTCGTCACAGGCGTCGCGGGATCAGGAAAGAGCTCGTTGATCCACGGATCAGTCGCTGGGCGCGACGGTGTCGTCGCGATCGACCAAGGTGCGATCAAGGGGTCACGCCGCAGCAATCCCGCCACCTACACCGGCCTGCTCGAGCCGATCCGCAAGGCATTTGCCAAGGAGAACGGCGTCAAGCCAGCACTGTTCAGCGCCAACTCCGAGGGCGCCTGCGTCACCTGCAAGGGTGCGGGTGTCATCTACTCCGATCTCGGCATGATGGCAGGCGTCTCGACACCGTGCGAGGACTGCGAAGGCCGACGTTTTCGCCTGGCGGTGCTCGACTACACCTTCGGCGGCAAGAACATCAGCGAGGTGCTGGCCATGCCGGTCGCCGAGGCGGTGGGGTTCTTCGGCTCAGATGTCGCCAAGATCCCGGCAGCCCACAAGATCTTGGCGCGACTCGATGATGTCGGACTCGGATACGTCAGCCTGGGCCAACCGCTGACCACGCTCTCCGGCGGTGAGCGCCAGCGGCTCAAGCTCGCCACACATCTGGGCAGCGACGGCGGCGTCTACGTCCTCGACGAGCCGACCACGGGTCTCCACCTGGCCGACGTGGAGCACCTTCTTGGGCTGCTCGACCGTATCGTCGACTCCGGCAAGTCCGTCGTCGTGATCGAGCACCACCAAGCCGTGATGGCGCACGCCGACTGGATCATCGACATCGGGCCGGGCGCCGGCCATGACGGCGGAAAGGTCGTCTTCGAAGGCACCCCAGCAGATCTGGTCGCCAAGAAGCAGACACTCACCGGCAAGCACCTCGCGGCGTACGTCTCGGCCTGACGGTCAGCGTGCCGGGATGAGGCGCGGCTCGAGCAGACGGTCAAGGACGTCGAGGTCAAGGTCTCCACCCGGCTCGAAGTCGGTGCCCAGGATCGAGCAGGTGACGGTCGGCTCCGCCTCTTCGTCACCTGCGCCACCTCCTTCGTCGCCCGCGTCACCTTCGTCGGGCGCCTCGTCGCGGCACACCGGCAGTGCGCCGAGACGCGCTGCGGCGGTCTGCACCTTGGTGCCCCCGCTGATCGGTCGATCGACCGACACCTCGGCCCGGGCGGTCCCGGTCAGGATGTCGAAGCAGTAGGACGTCAACGACGCACCATTGCGTTGGGCGTACGTCGACGCGGCTGAGCGACCCACATCGCAACCAAGCTCGAACGTCGGAGCGTCGACCAAGAGCTCGTCGAGCACGTTGCCGACAGCGACCCGCGCTCCGGCCAGGGCCGCTGCGTCCGCGGCAGTCCTCGCCTCGGATGAGACCGAGTCGCGGCCGGCGTACTTGGCGACGACCCCGGCTCCGATGATCAAGAACACGATGAACGTGAGGAGGACCAGGGTGACCTGGCCCTCCTCACTGCGCACGAGGCGCTTCCCCCTGATGGTCACTGACTCAGCCGGCGCTGCTGAACAGGTTGGTGAACGCCGTCTTGAGCGCATCCTGCACCTCGGTGGCCGTTCCGAGAACGCCGATCAGCAGGATGATCGCCGCGCCGAGCACGATGTACTCGATCGAGACGACGCCACGCTCCTCGCGGCGCTGAGTCGCGCTGTGCATCCGCGAAACGAAGAGGCCCGCGACGACGGCCTGGGCGGCCAGGGCCGCAGTGGTGAACTTGTTCATGGTGACTCCTTCAGACTGTGGCGCCCCGATTGGCTAACCCCGATGACTCCACGTTATGAAGATTCAGCAGCTCGCCGTAGAGACTGCGCTCCCCGTTGACTCCCGTACTAGTCCTGGGAGCGCACTCCCCCAAGCCACAGGACGATGGCCTCGGCCCGCCCCGAGACGGCGAGCTTGTCGAAGATTCGGGTGATGTGGTTCTTGAGTGTGCTGGGGCTGATGAAGAGCTCCTTGGCGATCGCAGAGTTGCTCATGCCCTTGGCCACGAGATCCATGATCTCGGTCTCGCGGAGCGTCAGACCGGTGTCATCGGGGCGCAGGCCAGTTGACCCAGCTGTCGCCCCGCTGACCATCTCGACCATCACGTCACCGGCGCGACCGTTGAGATAGGTGCGACCCGAGGCGACCGAGCGGATGCCGGCGAGGATGTCGTCAGGTCCGGCGTCGCCGTGCACGAGGTAGCCCCTCGCGCCGGCATCGAGCGCACCCTTCACGACAGCGTGATCGTCGCTGTACGTCATCATGAGGACGCCGGTTCGATCGGCGATCCTGGCGGCTGTCGCCACCCCGTCGAACGACCCCGGCATACGGACGTCGAGCAGCACCACGTCAGGCGACAGCGTGTCGACGGCGTCGATGCATTCCTGGCCGCTGGATGCTTCGGCAACGACCGTGACGTCGTGCGCGCCGTCCAGCACCATCGCAAGCCCCATGCGGACGACGTGATTGTCGTCGACCAGGAGCACGGTGATCTGATCACTTGTCATAGGTCACCACGACTCTGCGATTGAGCTTGCGATGCTCCTCGGAGTCGTTGGGTGCGACGGGTTCCTCAGCACCTCGACCGACCGCCTTGAAGGTGACGTCTCCGCTCACCGCGCCCTCGAGTGCCTTGAGCACGGCCTGGGCGCGATCTTCCGACAGCGCCTGCTGCACCGCCTTCGAACCGCGGTCTGTGCCTGAGACGTGGCCCTCGATCAGGACGCTCGAGCCCCCGGCCTTGGAGATGTCGTCGGCAATTCGCTTGATGGTGGCTATCGCCTTGGTGGTCAGCCTCGCTGAGTCGGGCTGGAAGGAGACGGTGCTGTCGAGCGTGACCTCGACCTTCTTCTTCTCCTTCTTCTCGACCGACACATCGTCGGAGAAGACTTCCTCGAGGTCATCGACCGCCACATCACTGGCCGCGATGCTGGCGGCATCCGGCACCGGGGTGGGCCACTTGTCAGCGGGCCATCCCCTGGGCAGGTCGCTGGTCGCCACCGAGCCGTATGACCAGGTCCCGACGTCGGCCTTCTTCGACGATCCTGAGACCTTGGGCGCCGCAGACACCTTGACGTCCTTGACGGTGGGCAGCGACTTGTCGGGAAACACGATGTCGACCGACGACGTCCCAGCCGGCAGTGCCGGCATGTGCTCGACGAGCGAGATGGAGCGACCCTCGGTCTTGAGGATCCTGCCGTAGATCTGCGTCGTGCTGCAGAGGCACTCGCGCCAGGCGAAGTTCTTCGCGGACCTCGGCGGGACAGCCGTCTTTTGCTTCCTGGAGGCGAACCACGGGCGGATGAGCTGGCCATCGGCGGAATCGGACGCGGCCGAGATGCCCGGTCCCGATGAGCCCAGCTCAAAGACACTCGTCCCGTACTGGACCACCCCCGGGTCGTTGATGGGGCGGCCACCGAGCGCATTGATGCCGGGTCCGGACTCGTCGGACGTGACGGTGTAGACGAGACTCGTGCCGCTCGATCCGGCGATCACCTCGTTGACCGTGAGGGTCATTGCCTGCGCCGGCTCCTGCAGCTGATCGCCCACCGGATAGGTGAACTTCGCGCCCGGAGCGGCCTCCGGCAGCGCTTCTGCCTTCGCACTCAGATCGATGCCCTCGCCGGTTGGGACCTCACCCAGCGGGGTGACCGGTGCATCACTGACCAAAGGCTGGTTGCGGATGCTCACGGCGATCTGGTCGAGACCTTCAGGCAGCTCCGGGAAGGCGGCCTGCATGAGGCGTGTGCTGCCGACCGTGAGGTCGCTCTTGACCGTGAACCACGGAACGCACAGGCAGCCGGTCACCTTCTCGTCGTTGTCGAGCGGCCGATAGACCTTCTTGGCCGTGGTGTCGACCAGCTGCAGTGCATTGGAGTTCTCGAAGCCGGGATCGATGTTGATGTCGAGCGCTTGTCCCACCTTGTCGCCGGCCTTGGCGGTGTCTGACGCGAGCGGCGTCACCGACCAGTCGAGCACCGTTGCGCCCTCGATCCGGCGAACACCGTGCACCGCAACTCGCACGTCCTGCGGTGTCTTGGTGCCGGCGTCCAGCACGAACGACGACAGCACGGGCGGTCCTTCCGACTTCTTGCTGCCGCCCTTGTCACTGTCGGACTCGCCGTCGCCGCCCGTGCAGGCGACGAGACCAATTGCCATCGCCACGCCGACAGCCCCGATTGCGGTCTTGCGCAAAATCGTGCTCATCGTTCCCCACCCCTTTGAGAACCCACGGTCGAATTCATCCTAGGCACGTGCATCGATTGACGCCTCCGCTCGGTTGTATGGCAGCGCCAGACGGACCGAAGTCCCGCCGGCCGCAGCCGGTGCGATGTCGCAGCGTCCGCCCACTGACCGCATGCGCTCGTGCATGCCGCGAACTCCGAAGTGGCCCTGTCGGGCAGCGATCGCCAACCGGCGCGGATCAACGCCTTTGCCGTTGTCGGCGATCGTCAGGCTGGCCTCGCCGTTGCTCACCTCGCAGGTGACGCTCACCTGGGTCGCTTCGGCATGCTCTGAAATGTTGTCGAGCGCTTCCCGCAGGCAGGCGAGCGCCTCGCTGCGGATCGGCTCGTCGAGGTCAGCGAGATCGCCGACCTCGGTCACCGCAGCAACTCCGACACGCGCGCTCCAGCGGCCGACCACCTCGTCGACCACGACTCGGAACGGCCGGTCGTCCTGGTCGACGCGCAGCTCGACAAGCGTCTCGCGAGCCTGCTTGACGCCATGCTCAGCCGCGCTGGCAAACATGTCGAAACGTTGCCGTATGTCATCGGGAACCTGGGCGGACGTGCCGAGCGCACCGGCCGACAGTGCGATGCCATGGAGCGTCTTGACGACCCCGTCGTGCATCTCGCGCGCAAGCCTGGAGCGTTCCTGAAGCGAGGAGATGGCACGACTGGCCGCCAAGCCCTGGTCAGTGAGCTGTTCGACCCTGGAGACAAGAACCCGACCGCCGGCGTAGGTCGCGAGGTACATCAGCGAGGACGACACCAGCTGCGCTGCGGAGGGAACAGGTGCATCGTTGAGCGCCGCACCGACATACGCCACCACGAGCAAGGTCATCAGCAGGGCCGCGGCGACGCCTTTGTAGAGCAGGCCGACCAGCACGGCCGAGAACAGCGACAGCACGAAGAAGATCGAGAGGTCGGCCGAGACGTACAAGCCGACAGCCGCGACAGCGAGGTCGACGCCCACGACCAGCGGATGGGCGCGCACCTGCTCGACCACCCGGTGCAGGATGAACGTGCCGAGGAGCGCAAGGATGCACGATGCCAACAGCAGCGCCAGGTCGACACTGCCCAGCTCCCCCGGCAGCAGGAAGATCACGAACACCGCTGCCACCAGGCGAAGCAGGAACACGAACTGACACAGCTCCACCACGAGCTGTCGTCCGACCTGACTGATGTTCCAGGCGTTGGGCGTGAAGTCAGCCACGGATCGCCACCAACGTGCCGTAGACCATGATGGCCAGCGTCGGCGGCATCAGGACAAGGATCGTCACCACAGTTGCCTTCGGTGCTGCCTTGGCTGCTCGGCGCTTCTCGGTCTCAGAGGACTCACGCCGGACATCGACGGCAATCTGGTTGAGCGACTGGGTCAACGGGGAGCCCAGCTCCTCGGCCTGCAGCAACGCGGTGACGAACTGGTCGACCGACTCGCTGCGCGTACGCTCGCGCACGCCACCCAGCGACGTTCGAAAGCTCTCGCCGACCGCCATGCCGTTGAGGGCGAGCTGCATCTCCTCGCCGAGCGGTCCGCCGTAGCGTTGTGACACCCGGTCGAGCGCCTGCTGGAAGCCCAGGCCAGAGCTCACGACGACCGCCAGTACGTCGAGGAAGTCGGGCAGATCGCGGTCGATGATCTGCTGACGCTCCGCGGCAGTCGCCCACAGGATGTAGAACGGCGCTCCGAGGCCCAGCAGGAGCAGGAACACCGTGACCAGCATCCCCAGGCCCGAGACATATGCGACCAGTGCCATGACCCCGGTGATGGTCGAGTAGTAACCGACTTCGTCGAAGAACCCCTTGACGGACCGGCCCTCGGGGCGACCCGCACGCTCGATCAGATCCTCGACCTCGCGGACTCCGCGAGCGCCGATGACGCGTCGCACCAGCCGGCCCGCGGGGCCACCGATGACTGCCTTCGGGTCACCAGCCACGGCTCGCTGGCCCTGTTTGGTCATCATCTGGAGGTCTTCTGCTGCGATCTCGCGGAGCGGGTCTCGCCGTGCCCGAGACCACCCCACCACCAGCAGCACCGCCGCCAGCGCAGCCACCAGCGGGGCGATGAGGCCGGTCACAGGTCGACCTTCGTGATACGACGAAACAGCACGAATCCCACGGCGTAGAGGACCCCTGCTGCCAGGAAGATGCCCCGACCGATCGAGTCGGCCAGCATGTTGTCGATCGCGTTCTCGTCGAGCTGGCGAAGCATGAACAGCGACACCACGCCAATGATCGGGATCAGAATCGCCGTCGACCGCGCCTCTGCCAGCAGGGTGAGGATCTCGCGACGGGTCTGCTTGCGCTCATCCAGCGTCTCCGCGATGCGTCGCAACGACGAGATGAGCGAACCTCCGGAGCGCGACGACACGACAAGCGTGCTGACGAGAACCACCACTTCACGAGACGGCAACCTGCGTTCCAGACCGGTCAGCGCCACCTCGATCGACTCGCCGACGGCCAACGACTGAGCGACGCGTCCCATCTCTGAGCTGGCCGGCTCGGGAAGCTCTTCTGAGGCCAGCTCCACCGCAGTCCGCAGGGCAAGCCCCGCCTGGGCGGCATTGGACAGCACCCGTGCCAGCTGAGGCATCTGCGCGATGAACTTCTCCTTGCGCTGCTGCTGCTCGCGGCGCACCAGCAGGAACACCGCAGGAGCCACGGCGAGCGCGATGATCGGCGCCAGACCCCAGGAGAGCAGGTTGCCCACGACCAGCAGTACAAGCACCATGGCCGCGGCCACGCCGAGCAGTCCATCGATAGCGCGAAAGCGGCGCAGCCCGAGCTCCTCGAGTCCGACCGAGACCAGCTGGCCGAGACGGGTGCGCATCAGCAGCACGTCGGCTCGCCGACGGAGTCTTCCAACCGGGCCCGTGGGCGACATCCGACACCCCCGCGACGAACTGCTGCTGCCGGACGCGCTCAACCACCAGCACGCCAGCACCCGTCGTCGCCAAGATGGCGGCGAGGGCGGCGCAGAGATAGGCGGCGGCGATCATCGATTCCAGACCGGATCAGCGAGGGCGAGATTGCGGAGCCTCATGCGCTCGGCAATGTTGGCAGGCAGCTGCGAGTAGACCCAGTGCCCCTCGACCCCGCGCACGGGATCATTCCTGGTGGTGACGAAGCTGCACACGTCAGTCAACTCGAATGGCTCGCGATGTGACGACGAGACGGCACCGATCGCGGTGACCCGACGCACGCCATCGGCGCCGCGATCAAGCTGTACGACGATGTCGATCGCGGAGTTGATCTGGTCGCGCAGCGCCTCGAAGGGGATCTGCAGCTCACTCATGCTGGCCAACGTCTCCAACCGCATCGCGGCCTCGATCACGCTGTTGGCGTGGACCGTGGCCAGTGAGCCGTCGTGCCCGGTGTTCATGGCCTGCAGCATGTCGAGCGTCTCGCCGCCGCGCACCTCGCCGACGATGATGCGATCGGGGCGCATACGCAGCGCATTGCGCACCAGGTCACGGATCGACACCGCACCTGAGCCCTCGATGTTCGGTGGTCGTGACTCGAGTCTGATCACGTGCTCCTGCGTCAGCTGAAGCTCCGCGGCGTCCTCGATCGTCACGATCCGCTCGTGGTCACCCAGCGACGCTGACAGGGTGTTGAGCATCGTGGTCTTTCCCGAGCCGGTTCCCCCCGAGATGATGATGTTCAGCCGCGCTTGCACACACATCGACAACAGCTCGACGATCGCCGGACTGAGCGTGCCACGCGTGATGAACTCATCCATCGTGAAGGGCCGCGGAAAGCGCCGGATCGTCAGCTGGGGCCCATCGATCGACAGCGGAGGCAGCACCACGTTGACGCGCTCACCCGATGGCAGACGCGCGTCGACCATGGGGCTCGACTCGTCGACGCGGCGATTGACGCCCGCGACGATGCGGTCGATCGTCTGCAACAGCTGCGCCTCGGAGCTGAATCGAGCTGGCGACACGTTCGAGCCGGCCGAACCGTTCGACGTAGATCTTCTCGTGCCCGTTGACCATGATCTCGGTGATGCTGGGATCGGCGAGCAACGGCTCGAGGACGCCCAGGCCCAATGCATCGTTGACGACCTGACGCACCAACTCGTTGCGGGCGCGTACTGACATGACGGGGCCTTCACGGCTCACCAGCAGACCCATCACCCGCTCGAGGCGAGCGCGGCGCTGCGAGGCATCGAGACGGGTGAGCTCCTGCAGGTCCACCTCTTCGAGGAGCTTGCGCCGGAAGTCGTCGACCAGGCTCTGGTCGCCCTCGTCCTCGGCATTGCGCTCGGTGGAGCCGAGCCGGTTGATCAGTGCCATCGGAGCTCCTCAGCTGTGTAGGTCGTCATGGCAGCACCGCTGTCTTGGTCACCACGAAGTCAGGTATGCCGGGGAGCACCTGGCGTACGGTCCCGTCGACGGTCCAGGTGTTGGGGCCGGAGCCGCGGTGCACCGCCACCGAGCTGATCGAGTCGCCCGCTGCCTTGCGCGCGGCCGTCGTGGGGTCGTTGCCGTTGCGACTGGCGTGTGCCGCAGCCAGCGCGGCGTCCTGGACGCTGCTCTTGGCGACTGTCACCAGCACGACCTGCAGCACGCCGAGCACGGCGATGAACACCAGTGGCGCGACGAGCAGGAACTCGATCGTCCCCACTCCGCGCTCGCGCGCGGACTTCATCGCTCCTCCGGTGCCGAGCCGGTGACCTCGACCCGACCATCGCCCATGAAGAACTTCGGCACGATACGCGGCACGGCCACACTGGCCTTGACGTCGATCGAGCTGCCGACGTCGACCGGGCTGCCGACCTGCAGGCTGCTTCGGAACTTGCCGTTGACCTCGTCCTGCGCAGCAACGAACGGATCGCCACCACGCGCGGCGGCGCTGGCAGCGGCACCCGCGGCGTGCGATGCCTGTACGTGGGCCGCCCCGTAGATGACGGTCTGCAGACAGAGCACGAACACCAGGATCAGGAACGGGTAGAGAACCATGAACTCGACCGCCACGACCCCCGCGTCAGCCGAGTGTCGGGTCAATCGCCAACGTGTACGCGCTCCCGAAGGCTCCGCTGCGACCTGGTCGGTCGGCGAGACAGTGTGCGGCGGCGCCTCAGCGAGCTTGCTGATGGCACCGATGAACTCGCGCGAGGTGACCAACGCCGGGTTGCGGGCGTTGGTTGCGGCTTCGAGATCCTTGGGGCTGTCGAAGATCTCGACTGGATGCACCGGCGAGGGCGTCATCCGTCGGATGGTGCTGGGTTGCAGCTCACGCCGACGATCCATCCGATTGAGCAACACGGTGATTTCGTCAGGGCTACGGATCGACAGCCGTTTGCAAAGGTCGATCACGCGGTTGGCCCCGCGTACGGAAGCGAGGTCGGGGGTGACCACGATCAGCACGTCGTCGGCGACCTCCAGGGCCGAGCCCATCACATCGCTCGGCGAGGAACCGCAGTCGACCACGATGTGTGCGTAGACCTGTCGCAGGGTGATGAGCAGATTGCGGATGGCGTCGCCCTCGACCTGTTCTCCGCGTTCCGGATGGCGCGGGGCGCACAGGTAGGAGCAACCTTCCTTGTCGACGTAGACCACGTCCTGGATCGCCTGCACCGACAACCCGTCGCCGAGGCCGACCAAGTCAGTGACATCACGGCGTGGCTCGATGTTGGCGTAGAGGCCGATGTCACCCTTGGTGAGGTCAAGGTCGACGACGCACACCCGGGCGCCATTGCGGCGGTGCTGCCGGGCGAGATGCAAGGCGACGGTCGAGGCACCCACACCGCCCTTTGACCCGACCACGGCAGTGACGGTCGACGAGCCGGTGTTGAGGACATCGTCCTCTGAACGAAGGCCGCGCACCTTCAGCGACCATTGGGCGGCACCCAGCACCCGGCGCCTGACTTCGTCGAACGACTCGCTGACGTCAACGACGCCGCGAGCACCCGCATCAACAGCGGCCTCGAGTGCCTGCGGGTTGCCGGCCTTCTCCACGATGAGGACCGCGATGTGCGGGAGGCGACCCTGGATCTCGCGGACCACGTCGTAGGGCGAGGTCCACGACAGCGCGCGGTCGACCAGTACGACATGGCACTCACGACGGCTGACGGCGCGGAGCACGTCGCCGGCGGTGTCGAGCAGGTCGACAAGCTCGAGCTCGTCTGACTCCTCGAACACGGCGCGCAACGCATTGGCTGACGGCTGTCCCTCGGTGACCGCGATGACGGCGTAGCGCATGTCAGCCCCTCGATCGCTGGATGAAGTCGAAGTTGGTCACCGGATCTGCCCGCTTGGTGTCCACGTCATCGACCGGCACCTTGCTGAGGCGCACGACCTTGGCGAAGGTCTCGGCGTAAAGCAGCACGAGGCTTTCGGTGTCGCTGAGCGCAAAGGTGACCGGAACGACCCGGTCGGTGTTGCCGTCGCCGTCGTTCTTGGTCTCCTGCCCACCGATTGACACCACTCGCGCACGGGAGATCAGGACGTCGGAGCTGCGCACCGTCCTGTCGCCGTCCTGCTCCTCGGTCGTGGCGAGGACGTTGACGTAGTCGCCGGGCCTGATGCGCCCGCCCACGCCGGACTCGGCGTCGATGTTGATGGCGATCTCGCGCTCGCCCTTGGTGATCTCCTGGACGGGAATCAGCGTCGAGGCGTCGAGGTAGGCGTCCTTCTTGACCGCCACGAACGTCTTGCGGCCCAGGAAGCTCTTGTCGGTGAAGACGCCTGCCCCGACCCATTTGCGCGGAACCTCCACTGCGGTCACATCGTCGTCACCCAGCTCCTGGAGCGCGGGGACGTCCTTGGCCATCTTGTAGACCGTGACCTTGTCGCCGACCTGTGAGTCGATCGACGCGGCATAGCCGGCCGTGGCGAAGAAGGCACCCAAGCCCAGCACGATGGCGGCAACCACCATGAGCACACCTTGACGTTGACGGGAGTTCACAAGATTCCACCTTTTGCGGGAGTGAGAGTGTCGGAAAGGTCAGCTGGGAGGTCGGCCGTGCAGCCGCAGAAGGCGCAGACATCGCGTACGCGCGGGTGCTCGCACCAGCGGCAGGTCGCGAACTCGTATGCCCGCACCTGCTTGCTCCACGCCTCGACCGCCTTGGGGTCCCACCACACAATTTCTGCCCAGCTGGCGTTGTCGTAGGGCACGGTGTCCTCCCACGGCGGAACGCGACTGAATCCGGAATCTGCGGCGTCGATCAGCTCTTGCATCCACGGCACG
>CAVVQG010000003.1:0-18241 GCA_963750265.1 uncultured Actinomycetota bacterium
CGCCTTGCGCATGGCACGGCGGAACTGGACACGACCCGACAGCTGCTCGGCAACGCCCTGGGCAACAAGCTGAGCGTCCATCTCGGGGTTCTTGACCTCGAGGATGTTCAGCTGAACCTGCTTGCCGGTGAGCTTCTCGAGGTCACCGCGGATGCGGTCGGCCTCGGCGCCACGGCGGCCGATGACGATACCGGGACGAGCCGTGTGGATGTCGACACGTACGCGGTCACGCGTGCGCTCGATCTCCACGCGGCTGATGCCGGCGCGGTCCATGCCCTTGGTGAGCATCTTGCGGATCTGCACGTCTTCACCGACGTAGCTCTTGTAGAGCTTGTCGGCGTACCAACGGCTCTTGTGATCCGTCGAGATGCCCAGTCGGAACCCGTGCGGGTTGATTTTCTGTCCCACTATCGGTTCCCGCCCTTCTTCTTGGAGTTCTTGATGTTGGCCGCTTCGCGCTTGGCAGCAACGAGGTCTGCCGGCTGAACGACCACGGTCAGGTGGCTGCTGCGCTTGAGGATGCGGTTGGCCGCACCCTTGGCGCGCGGACGCCAACGCTTCATCGTCGGGCCCTCGTCCACGTGGACGACGGTGATGACGAGCTGCGAGCGGTCGAGGCCTTCAGTGGTCTCGGCGTTGGCAGCGGCGCTGTCGACGAGCTTGTAGAAGTCCTGCGCGACGGCCTGCGGTGCGAACTGCAGGATGGCCAGCGCGTTGTCGACCGACTCGCCTCGGATCAGGTCGCCGATGCGGCGCGACTTCTGCGCGGTGACGCGCACGAAGCGGGCCACTGCGAACGAGCCTGGCTCGTCGCCGAGCAGGCGCTCACGGCGCGCGCTCACGTTTTCGCGGGTAGCTGCACTCATCGCCTCTTCGCCTTCCGGTCGTCCTTCTCGTGACCGCGGAACGTACGGGTCGGGGCGAACTCGCCCAGCTTGTGACCCACCATCGAGTCCGTGATGAACACGGGTACGTGCTTGCGGCCGTCGTGCACGGCGATCGTGTGTCCGATGAAGGACGGCAGGATCATCGAGCGGCGTGACCAGGTCTTGATCACGTTGTGGGTCTCGGCAACGTTCTGCACGTCGACCTTCTTCTCGAGGTGCCCGTCAACGAACGGACCCTTCTTCAAACTGCGTGGCATCTGTTAACCAATCCTTCTCAGCGGCCGGACTTGCGGCGGCGGACGATTTGCGAGTCGCTGGCCTTGCGCTTGCGCGTGCGGCCTTCCGGCTTGCCCCACGGCGAGACGGGGTGACGTCCACCGGACGTCTTGCCCTCACCACCACCGTGCGGGTGATCGACCGGGTTCATGGCGACACCGCGGACGGTCGGGCGCTTGCCCTTCCAGCGGTTGCGGCCAGCCTTGCCCCAGTTGATGTTGGACTGCTCGGCGTTGCCGACCTCGCCGATCGTGGCGCGGCAGCGGACGTCGACATAGCGCATCTCACCGGAAGGCAGACGCAACTGCGCCTTGGCGCCTTCCTTGGCGACGAGCTGGACCTTGACGCCAGCGGAGCGACCCATCTTGGCGCCACCACCCGGGCGAAGCTCGATGCAGTGAAGCAGCGTGCCGACCGGGATGTTGCGCAGCGGCAGGTTGTTGCCCACCTTGATGTCGGAGCCAACACCGGCCTCGACCGGCATGCCCTGCTTGAGGCCCTCGGGCGCAATGATGTAGCGCTTCTCGCCATCGGCGTAGTGCAGCAGCGCGATGCGAGCGGTGCGGTTGGGGTCGTACTCGATGTGAGCGACCTTGGCCGGCACGCCGTCCTTGTCATAGCGACGGAAGTCGATGATGCGGTAGGCGCGCTTGTGACCGCCACCCTGGTGACGCGTGGTGATGCGTCCCTGGTTGTTGCGGCCGCCCTTCTTGGGCAGCGGCTCCGTCAGCGACTTCTCAGAAGTCGTACGGGTGATCTCGGCGAAGTCGGCGACGCTCGAGCCACGACGGCCCGGAGTTGTCGGCTTGTATTTGCGAATAGCCATATGTCCTCAGTCCTCAGGCGCTCGGCGTCGAGAAGATGTCGATGCTCTGACCGGCGGCCACGCTCACGATTGCTCGCTTGGTGTCCTTGCGCTTGCCAAGGCCCGACTTGGTACGACGGGTCTTGCCCTTGCGGTTGAGCGTGTTGACGGCTGTGACCTTGACGCCGAAGATCTTCTCGACGGCAATCTTGATCTCAGTCTTGTTGGCGTCCGGGTGCACCACGAAGGTGTACTTGTTGTCGTCGAGGAGGCCGTAGCTCTTCTCGCTGACAACCGGAGCGATCAGGACGTCGCGGTGGTCCTTGTGGATCGTGCTCACTTGTCCCCTCCAGTCTTCTTCGCAGGTGCCTTCTTGGCGGCGGGTGCCTTCTTGGCAGCAGCCTTGGCCGGTGCCTTCTTGGCAGCAGCCTTGGCCGGTGCCTTCTTGGCAGCGGTCTCAGCAGTCGCCTTCTTGGCGGCGGGTGCCTTCTTGGCGGCCGGCTTGTCGGCAGCCTTCTTGGCAGGTGCAGCCTCGGTTGCCTCGGCCTTGGCCGGTGCCTTCTTGGCAGCCGGTGCCTTCTTGGCGACCTTGGCTGCCGGCTTGGCATCCGGGTCGGTTGCGGCCTTGCTCAACGCGATCGTCTTGGCACCCTCGGCTGAGCGCGCGGCAACGAAGGCGTCGAACGCTGCTTGGGTGAAGATGATGTCGTCGCTCAGCAGCACGTCGTAGGTGTTGAGCTGATCGAACGACAAGATCACCAGGTCGGTGACATTGCGCAGGCTCAGCGCCGTGACGGTGTCGTTGCGGTCAACGACCACGAGGACACGCAAACGAGTTGTGAGGCTGGCAAGCGTGGCGATGGCTGTCTTGGTCGACGGCTTGTCACCATCGACGAAGCTGTCGATGACGTGCAGACGACCGCTGCGCGCCCGGTCTGAGAGGGCACCGCGCAGGGCGGCAGCCTTCATCTTCTTGGGGGTGCGCTGCTCGTAGTCACGCGGCTTGGGGCCGTGGACGATGCCACCACCGTTGTACTGAGGCGCGCGGATCGAGCCCTGACGAGCACGACCGGTGCCCTTCTGGCGGTAAGGCTTCTTGCCACCACCGGACACCTCGGCACGCGTCTTGGTCGAGTGCGTGCCCTGGCGAGCCGCAGCCAGCTGGGCCACGACGACCTGGTGGATCAGCGGGATGTTGGTCTGAACGTCGAAGATGTCGACGGGCAGCTGAGCATCAATGGTCTTGGCCATGGTGATCAGGCTCCCTTCACAGCGGAGCGGAGGACGACGAGTGCGCCCTTGGGGCCGGGTACGGCGCCCTTGACGAGGATGACGCCCTTGGCAACGTCGACCGCGTGAACCGTGAGGTTCTGCGTGGTGACCTGCTCGGCGCCCATGTGGCCGGCCATCTTGAGGCCCTTGAACACACGACCGGGAGTCGCGCAGGCACCGATCGAACCGGGCTTGCGGTGGTTGCGGTGCGCGCCGTGCGAGGCGCCGACGCCGTGGAAACCGTGACGCTTCATGACTCCGGCGAAGCCCTTGCCCTTGCTGGTCGCCGTGACGTCAATGACGTCGCCGGCGGCGAAGATCTCCGGGGAGATCTCCTGGCCCAGCGTGTAGTCGGCGACGAGCTCGGTGCGAATCTCGACGATGTGGCGTCGTGGTGTCACGCCCGCTTTGGCGAAGTGACCCGAGACCGGCTTGTTGACCTTGCGGCCGTCGATCTCACCGAAGCCGAGCTGGACGGCTGAGTAGCCGTCCGTCTCGCGCGTACGGATCTGTGTGACGACGTTGGTGTCAGCAGCAATCACGGTGACGGGAACGATCTTGTTGTCGGCATCCCAGACTTGGGTCATGCCGATCTTTCGGCCCAGGAGGCCGCGCGCTGTGGCAGTGCTGTTGGTGCTCATGTCGCTGACCTCCTTTAGAGCTTGATCTCGATGTCGACGCCGGCAGGCAGGTCGAGACGCATGAGCGAGTCGACTGTCTTGGGCGTCGGGTCAATGATGTCGATGAGCCGCTTGTGGGTGCGCATCTCGAAGTGCTCGCGGCTGTCCTTGTACTTGTGGGGCGAACGGATCACGCAGAACACGTTCTTTTCAGTGGGCAGCGGCACCGGCCCTGCGACCTTTGCGCCTGTGCGCGTCACCGTGTCGACGATCTTGCGCGCCGAGGAGTCAATGACCTCGTGGTCGTAGGCCTTGAGCCGGATACGGATTTTTTGTCCCGCCATGCTCTCGCTCGTCCTTCTCTTTGTTCCGCTTCGCTTGGTCTCGCCTCGGGTCCGAGGGAGAAGCTCACCCTCCCGCCGACCCCCGAGGTCGGGCGTGTCGCGGCGCCTTGGGCGCATACGTCACACACATCTCGAGTTAGGTGGTTGGACCCGCTCAGTTTCGGCGGGACAAGCCTGGTCTCAGTTTCGGTGCCAGCGTCTTGATCGGCGTGAGAGGCCGGACGTTCAGCACCCCAGCGACCAAGCCGGAGCAACCGAACTATTCTGACAGACACGCACCGGGTAATACAAATTGGCGAGACCAAGCGAGCTCTGCGAGCGGCGTCGAGCCAGGTTGAGCGGAACGCGCCGAAGGCGCCAGGAAGGTCGAAACCTCGCAACCCGACTCCCCAGCGCAACCACCAAGCGAGCTCTGCGAGCGGCGTCGAGCCAGGTTGAGCGGAACGCGCCGCAGGCACCAGGAAGGTCGAAACCTCGCAACCCGACTCCCCAGCGCAACCACCAAGCGAGCTCTGCGAGCGGCGTCGAGCCAGGTTGAGCGGAACGCGCCGAAGGCGCCAGGAAGGTCGAAACCTCGCGAGCCAATTGCGAAACCCCGCCTACGAACGAGTGATGGCCTCATTGGTTGCCCGCTGGAATCCGCTGACGATCGCCTGCAGCGTGAGTGCCCGCAGACGCTGCATCGTGACCTCCAGCTGCTCGGACTGCTCCTCGGTTCGCGGCACCGAACGATATGGCTCCAGCACCTGACGACTGAGGATGCCGGTGAGGTCGTCGGCGAGCGCGCGCATGTGTCGATCAATTGCGGCGCCTGCCTCGGAGATGCCGTCCGCGGGGACCTCGACATCGAGCAGCTCGACACCCATCTCGAACCCCGGCAACGGTGAGTAGGTGCGGCCGATCTGTTCCAGGACGCCGGTCTCAACCAGCAGTGCGACCTGGTCGGCGGTCAGCTCCCTGCCCGCACGGGCGTCGAGCTGTCGGCGATCGAGCACCTCGGGGCCGCTGGGCGACCACGACGTCAGCACTGCCCGCTGAACGGCAATGTCTTCCACTGTCGCCTCGTCGGGTATGCGCGACATCGCCTTTTCTATCGCGGCCATGGTGAACCCATGCGCCTGCAGCGCCCTGATGAGGGTGAGTCGGGCGGCATGCTCTGGACCGTAGTAGGCAAGTCGTCCGCTACGTGTCGGCGGCGGCAGCAGACCGAGGCTCGCGTAGTAGCGCGTCGTGCGGACCGAGATGCCGGCCGAGCGGGCCAGCTCGTCGACTGTCTGCATGTCGCTCACGGCGTCAGGAGGTGCGGTCACATCCGTGACAGTATTACTGTCACAGTAATCGCGCAATCTGTTCTGCGATCTCGGCAAACTTCTGTGGCAACGACCGTGACCCCGGTCACTCAGTCGTCGTTGAAGGTCTTGACGACCGCGACACATTCACTGTTACAGTCTCGGCGTCACATGGACGGCGACGGCGACGGTGCCTCGCCCGCGACGACGGAGGTGGACGGGTGCCGACTGTGGAATCCGCCACCGCCATCCGTCGGCAGACCCGTACAGGCCCGATTCGCGAAGCGCTGGACATGCTCCGACTGGGCATTGGAGTCGGACGCGCCGTCCCCACGTCGATAGCGGCCCGTCGATTCCCCGTCGAAGAAACCATTCGGCAGACCTGGTTCACCATCACGGTGTGCACCTTGCCGGCACTGGCAGTGGCCATACCGTTCGGCGTCATCTTGGCCCTTCAAGTCAACGTCCTGGCCCAGGAGGTCGGCGCCACCGGTTTCACCGGCGCGGGAAACACCCTTGCCGTCGTACGCCAGGGCGCACCCATCATCACGGCCCTGATGCTCGCGGGCGTGGCCGGCTCTGCAATATGTTCTGAGCTGGGCTCCCGTCGAATTCGCGAGGAGATCGACGCGCTCGAGGTCATGGGCGTACGCGTCGTGGAACGTGTGGTCCTCCCCCGCGTCATCGCCACTGTGGTCGTCTCGATGCTTCTCAACGGTGTCGTCATGTTCTTCTCGATCGTCACGACGCTGTTGGTCAGCATCACCGTGCAGGACCTGTCCGCCGGAGGCTACCTCGCATCGGTCGCCACCCTTGCCCGGCCGAGCGACCTGGTCCTGTCAATCGTCAAGGCAGCGATCTTCGGGACCATCTGCGCCGTCGTCGCGGCGCACAAAGGTCTCCGGGTGAAAAACGGACCGTCCGGCGTCAGCGATGCCGTGACGTCGGCGGTCGTCACCAATTTCGTGCTGCTGTTCGCGGCCAACTTCGCGATCTCGCAGGCACAGGCGATGCTGTTTCCCGGGGGAATCGCGTGAGCTCCTTGGGCAAGGCAGTCGACGTGACCGTGACACGACCTCTTAGCCAACTTGGCGACTTCCTGTGGTTCTGCCTCGTGTCGATCGTCCGCATACCCTTGGCCATTCGCCAATACCCTGCCCAGATCGGGCGGCATCTCGCGGAGGTCAGCCTCGGCGGTGGCGCCCTGCTGGTCGGCGGAGGTGCCGTCGGCGTCGTCTTCCTCATGTCGACCCTCACCGGCACCGAGGTGGGCCTCGAGGGACACAACGGCCTCGACATCATCGGTCTTGCACCACTCGTCGGGTTCGTGTCGGGCTACGTCAACACCCGCGAGCTCGCACCCATTGTCGTGGCACTCGCGTTCGCGGCCCGGATCGGCTGTGGGTTCACTTCGCGACTTGGCGCGATGCGCATCAGCGAAGAGATTGACGCACTCGAGGCGATGTCAATCCGCCCCATCCCGTACCTCGTCTCCACCCGCGTCGTGGCAGCCCTCGTCATGGTGATTCCGCTGTTCCTGCTGGGGTTGGTGGGCACCTACGTCACGACAGACTTGGTGGTCACCGTCTTCTTCAACCAGTCGGCCGGCACGTACGCCCACTACTTCAGTACGTTCGTGTCCCTGACCGATGTGCTGCTGGCCGCCGTGAAGGTCATCGTCCTGACGATCATGGTCACGCTCGTGCACTGCTACTACGGGTTCTTCGCAACCGGTGGTCCTGAGGGCGTCGGACGCGCCACCGGTCACGCGATCCGCACGAGCATCATCGGCATCACCGTGCTTGACATCGCGTTGACTCTCGCGCTCTGGGGACCTGGCCAGCAGGTGACGATCTCAGGATGAAGACCGAACCCACCGCACTGCAACGTCTCTTGATGGGCGCCACTGGAGTGGTGGTGTCCATCGCCCTTGGCCTGTGGCTCACCCTGTCCTACTTCGGAGTGTTGACGAGCGACACCAAGGTCGCGGTGCAGGTCGACCAGCTGGGTGATGCCATCGGGCCAGGAGCAAAAGTCCGCTACCACGGCATCATCGTGGGTCGGGTGCTACGAATGTCAGAGCACGGAACGGGTTATCGCGTACATCTCCTGGTCGATGCCGAGCACTCCCGATCAATTCCGTCAACCGCGACAGCCCGGATCCTGCCGAGCACGGTCTTCGGGTCCGAGTACGTCGAGCTCCTGGCTGAAAAGGACGCGGCAGCCGGCAACCATCTTCTGGGCGGCACCGTGATCGCCGCAGACCGCAGCGAGGCGACGTTGCGATTGATGACGTCCTTCGACGAAGCGGAGCGGTTGATCTCTGCCGTCGACGCGGAGGACATCAACCGCATCACCGGCAAGCTGGCGCCCGCTCTTGATGGCCACGGCGAAGACATCAAGGACTTCCTCGAGCGGGCCGACCGCGTCGTGACCGACATCAATGACGACCTGCCGACAACCTGGGAGACCCTGAAGCTGTCGGTCGCCGCGCTGGGCACGATCGCCGACATCGAGCCCGACCTCACCTCGGCGATGGGACACGCGCGCGTCACCACTGACACGATCGTCGACCAGGACGACCAGATCGGGAAGGTCATCGACGGGTCTGCCAAGGTCGTCGATGATGCGGACAAGCTGCTCAGCGGGGTTCGCGAGGTCCTGGTCCCGTTCGTCGCACGCCTTGAACGGCTGACCGCAGTTGCTGCCGACAACGCCCCAGCAGTTCAGCAGATCATCGACAGATTTGCCCGCACCGCCAACAACGGTGCGGCCGGAGTCGACGACAACGCGATCCAGATGATCGGCACGATCGGGCTCGACCTCCCCCACGCCTACACCGCGGCTGACTGCGCCCGGTACGGCCCGACGCTCATCGCGCTCAACTGCGGCGACCCGGTTCCGGCAGCGGCCCGCGGCCGACGCCGCTGGCGACGTCAGCTGGATGGACGCAGTCGCCGAACGGATCGCGGAACTGCTCTCGACGGAACCTGGCGTCGCGGCACCGGGTGACAAGGACGCGGCCGGTCCAGCTCAATCCGCTCAGCCCGCGCCCGCGGCGACAACGCCGACCCCGAAGGCCGGCGGTCTCATCGAGCTCATCGACGGTCTCGCGACAACTTTGGGGGGCCGCGGCCGATGACCATCCTGCGTCGGTACCCATGGCAGATCGCCGGACTCGTGGGGTTCACCTTCATCGCGTTGCTCATGACCATGACCGTCGCCAACACCCTTGCTCGCCGAGACTCCGGCGAAATGCGTCACTACTCGGCTCTGTTCACCGACGCCTCCGGTATCCGGGTCGGCGATGACGTACGAATCGCCGGCGTCCGAGTGGGCAGCGTCCAACGCCGCACACTCGATGACGGGCTCGCCAGGATCGACTTCACCTTGGCATCCGACCAGGCAATCCGCACCGACACGGTGTCCCGCATCTCCTACCTGAACCTGCTTGGACAGCGCTACCTCGCTCTCGAAGCCGGCTCCACCACAGGAAAGCAGCTGCCGGAAGGTTCCACGATCGGGGTCGAGAGCACCCGACCCGCACTCGATCTGACCGAGCTCTTCAACGCCTTCAAACCAATGTTCGACGCACTTGACCCAGAAGACGTCAACCTGATCGCGAACGAGGTCGTCCAGACACTGCAGGGTGAGGGTCCGCGGCTGACCCACCTGATGGAACAGACCTCCGTGCTCACCGCTCATCTGGCGGACCGTGACGACGTCATCTCGAGAGTCATCGCGAATGTCACCACCGTCATGCAGGCTACGTCGGAACACCGCGAGGAGCTGCGCTCGGTCATCGGCGGCCTGGACGGTCTCGTCGGTGACCTCGCTGATGACTCCGGCGACATCGACTCCGCCGTCGTGGCACTCGACCGCATGACAGCATCCGTGGGTGGGCTGCTCGACGAGACCTCTGGTCCGCTGAGCACCGCGCTCGAGCGGTTCACCGAGCTGGGCAAGACGATCGTTGCGAACAACGACCTGCTCGCCAGCACACTCGATGACACCCCCCGCCTGCTTGAGGGCTTCAACCGGGCACTCAGTCACGGGACATGGCTCAACACGTACGTCTGCACGCTGGATGCCGGAGCGTCGGGAATCAAGATCCCCGACCTCCCAGGGGCCGGACACTCTAGGCCGTGCCGATGAGCGCCGTCAGCCGCGCAACGACGATCAAGTCGCTCATCATCAGCGCTGCCCTCGTCCTCCTCGCCCTCGTGGCCTGGCGGGCGCTGCAGCCGGCCGACTCGCCCTACCGGGCTGAGTTCACCCACGCATCCGGGATCAAGAGCGGCGACGAGGTGCGGGTGGCCGGTATTGAGTCGGGCACCGTGACCGGGATCAAGCTCGACGGAGCCAAGGCAGTGATCGACTTCCGACTCGATCGCGATGTCACGCTGCACGCCGACTCGCAGGCTCGGGTCAAGCTTGCCTCGATGCTAGGCACCACATTCCTTGAGGTCACTGTCGGCGACGGTCGAGAGCTGGAACCCGGCGGCACGATCACGACTGACCACACCGCACCGTCCTACACCGTTTCTGATGTCTTCACCGACAGCAACGACCTGCTTCACAAGCTCGATCTCGACGCGATCGACCAGGCCGTCGCCACCCTTTCTACCGAGCTGGACCAGGACCCTGAGCTCACCCAGCGCACGATGGAGAACGCGACGGCACTGGCGCGCATCATCGGCGACAAGGACGACCAGATCGACCGGCTGCTGGCTTACACCCGCGACGTCACCGGCGTGATCCACGACCAGCAGGATGAGCTCGACCATCTGCTCGTCAACGCCGAGAAGGTCACCGGGCTGGTCCAACGCCGTCGCGAGACAATCGAACGCCTGGTGCGCAATGGCCGACAGCTACTGACGACGCTGGACACCATGGCCGACCGGAACGACGCGACGGTACGCACGCTGCTCGATCAGTTCGACGACACACTCGGTGTGCTGCAGGATCATTCCGACGAGCTTGGCGACACACTGCGCAAGTCGGCACCCTTTGCGCGGTACTTCGCCAACGCCACCGGCAACGGGCCGTGGCTCGAGGTCGGCGCCCCCTACTTCCTGCTGCCGGACAACCTGTGGTGCCCAATGGTGCAGCCAGAGGGCGGTTGCTCATGAAGCGCTCAGCTCTGATCCAGATCGGCGTAGGTGGCCTCGTTGTCGTGCTGTTGCTCGCGTCCGTCGTCATGACGCTGCGATCTGGCAAGCACGAGACCACGTTCACTCTCCAGTTCACCGACACCACCGGACTGTATGTCGGCAATGACGTGCAGACGATCGGCGTGCGCATCGGCGAGGTCACCAAGATCGAGCCGCGCGGGCCCCAGGTCGACGTGACGGTACGTGTCGATGAGCCGGTCGCCGCCGACGTCGGAGCCGTCATCATGCAGTCAGCACTGGTCACCGATCGCTTCGTCGAGCTCACACCTCCGTGGACCAGTGGCGCCAAGCTCGCCTCTGGAGCAACCGTCCCCTTGGCGCGCACCCGGGCACCCGCCAACGTCGATGACATCTTCGCCGCGGTCGACGATCTGCTCGTCGCCCTGTCCGACACCACGAAGGACGGCAAGGACATCGGCGACCTGCTCTCGGTCACCGCTGAGCAGCTCGAGGGCAAGGGTGAGGCCTTTGCGCGCCTCTTGGACGAGTCCGGCCGAGCCCTCGCCACAGTCGGCGGCGCGGACGAGGACTTGACCGCAATTGTCGACGATGCAGATGCGCTCGTGTCCGATGCTCGCCAAGCGGGACCAGACGATCCGCTCACTCGCCAGCTCCGTGGCCGACAGCGCGGAGCTGTTCGCCGGCCAGCGGACAGACATCGCGGAATCGTTGGTGACTCTCGACCAGCTGAGCCGCAAGATGACTGACGTTCATCAACGACAACGACAAGCTGATGACTCGCACCGTCAATCGAACGTCCGACGTCCTGGGCACGATCGCCGAGCAGCGCGAGGCCATCGCCGACGCCTTCAACACCCTGCCGCTGGCCGCCGAGAACATCGCCCGCGCCTACAACCCTGACACCCGAGATCTTCGCGTCAGGCTCGACGTCCGCCGGATGGCACCCTACGGCCAAGTGGCACGAGAGTCCTTCTGCAATGCCTTCGTCCCCCAGAACAGCGGTGTCTGCAAGGCACTCGTCGAGGACAATGCGACCTTCTTCGATGGGTTCGTCGACCTCTTCGCGCAGATTCCTGGACGGAGTGATGCCGTGATGTCCGCTCAGTCGTACGCGCGTCGCGCTGTCACCGTCACGGTCCTCGCGGCCGCCTTCACGCTCGGCGCATGTGGCGGTCCCGATCTCTACGACGTCCCGATGCCGAGCAAGGTCAATGGCGAGACGTACACGTTGAACGCGGACTTCGCGTCTGCGCTCAACCTGCCACACCGCTTCTCCGGTCAAGCTCGAGGGAAGGACAGTCGGCCAGGTCACCGAGGTCACGACGTCGAACTACGTCGCCCACGTGGCATTCGAGGTCATGAGGAATGTACCAAGATCCCCACGGGGTCCCGTGCCGAGGTACGTCTCACCGCCCCGGTCGGTGAGGCATTCGTGGCGCTCATCCCTCCCGACGAGCCCGCCATCAGGAGTACTTGCTGACGGCGACACGATCGGCCTCGAGCGCACCGACCACCGCTCCTGACACGACCGATCTGCTGACCGGAGTGTCGGCCGCGGTCACCGGCGGGAGCTACGCGGACCTGAAGGTCGTCGTCGATGAGCTGGCGACCGCGATGGACGGCTCATCCACCACCGTCAGACACCTGCTGCGCGAGGTGGATGGACCTCGTGACCTCGACCAACCGCCACCGCGACGACATCGACGCGGGACTCGACGCACTCGACCGCCTGACAGCCGGCCTTGCTGACGACACCGAGGTCATCGCGTCATCGATCAAGAAGCTCGACCCCGCAATCCGAACCCTCCAAGGGCACGAGGACAAGGCCGTCGAGCTGCTTGCCGCGCTCGACCGCATCGAGGGCTCGAGCCGCAAGACACGTCGAGGGCATGCGCGGCCGCCTGCGCAATCAGCTGGAGGACACCCGGACGCTCGTGGACGCCGTCATCGCTGAACGAGACCAGATCCGACCGATCATGACCGGGATCACCGGCATTCGCCGACGCCCTGGATCGAGCCACCCCCGGCGACTTCGCCATGTTCGACCTCACGTTCAACGTGGTTCCAGCACTTCCGACAGGCCTCGGCAACATTCCCATCGCTCCCGATGCCGCGACTCTTCTCGAGGGCGACCTGGCTGAGCTGCTCACCGGCCTGCAGGGCACCGTGACCGACCTCGCCGGCGACGAAGGCATGTTGGCTCAGCTGTTCTCCGGCCTGGCAGGAGGTGCAGCGCTGATGACGCGCGCCTGATCGATCGGCGCAATACCCGTCTCGCCGAGGTCGTGCTGCTCGGCATCGCGATCCTTGGCCTGCTCTATCTCGGCGACCGGGTGATCGGGTCGTCGGTGTTCGCGTCGACACATCGAGTGACAGTGCACCTCCCGTCAGGCGGCGGCATCTACCCCGGCGCCGACGTGACCTATCGCGGCAGCACGATCGGTCGCGTCGACGACGTACAGCCTCAAGGACGACGGCGTCGTGGTCAAGCTCCACATCAAGGGCAACGTCGACGTCCCGATGGACACCGAGGCGGTGGTCTCCAACCTCTCGGCGATCGGCGAGCAGCGACTCGACTTCCGCCCACGCGTACGGACCACGGCCCGTTCCTCCGCGACGGCGACGTCGTCGCATGTCGCTGACACCGCCGTGCCGCGGCGGTTCGACACCATCATCACCGCACCTCGGTGACGTGGCTGCAACAGATCGACGAGGACGACCTGACGACCATCACCTCCGAGCTCGGGACAAGGTCTGGACACCCAGGTCGATCTCGCTCAGCTCGGCACGCGACGCTGATCAGGTCGTGTCGATGCTAGAGGCGCTGGTCCCGAAGGTCAGCCACATCACCCGGCAGGTTCAGGTTCCGCTGCGCACCGTCGTGGACACCGGCGATGACCTGCGCTCGTTCGCCGCCGACGTTGACTTGGTGACCGCGCAGATCGAGAAGTCCGATCCGACGATCCGCCGCGTGCTCGACTCGACCGGAACCCTCACACCTCGGCTCGCCAGCGTCCTGAGGGAGATCACGGCCCCCGTCACGTCCACTGTGGTGAGCTGGAACGAGTTCGCCCGGCTCGGCGACGCCCGACTTCCCGGCTATCAGCACTGGCTGAGCTGGGCGCCCGCTCAGTTCCTCGCCATGTCGGATGCAACCCGCGACGGGTCGGGCCACGTCTTGATGGTCGCCAACTTCGGCGACAACTGCGAGTACGGGCCGCCACGGGTGAGTCCCTACGTGATGACCCACGAGCCGTCACCGACCGACGCGCGGTGCACCACGGAGGCCCCCGAGGTTCAGCAGCGCGGCGCCCAGTACGCACCACGCCTGCCCGGCGACCCCGTACCGTAACTCGATCATCCCCCGCTTCCCGTGCTCGAAAGGCCCTCCATGGATTTCACCCTTCCCGACACTGCCGTCGCCGTACGCGAAGGCGTGCTCCGAGCCATGTCCGGCTTCGACCACGCCTACTGGTCCCGCCTGGAGGAGGAGCACCGATTCCCCGACGAGGCGTGGGCTGCCCTCGGCGAAGGTGGCTGGCTCGGCCTGTCCGTGCCCGAGGAGTACGGCGGCGGCGGCCAGGGCTTGCTCGAGCTCGCCGTCGCCAACGAGGCGCTCGCCTCCACCGGAGCAACGCAGGGGACGTTCCTCTACATCCTGACGCCGGGCTTCGGCGCCATGACGATCACCCGACACGGCACGGACGAGCAGAAGAAGGAGATCCTTCCGGGCCTCGCCGCGGGCGACACCCAGTTCTGCATGGCGTTGACCGAGCCGGATGCCGGCAGCAATGCGTTGGCGATCTCCACGCACGCCCGCCGCGACGGCGATGACTTCCTCATCAAGGGCCAGAAGATCTGGATCTCGGGGGTCGACCGAGCCGACTGGATGGTCGCGATCACCCGAACGATCCCGGCCGCCGACGCCAAGCCGCGCACGGCCGGCTTCACGCTGTTCCTCGTCGACGTGAAGGAAGCCCTCGAGGCCGGGCACGCTGACGTACCAGCCGATCCCCAAGATGGGCAGCAACATCGTCACGTCGAGCCAGGTGTTCTTCGACGACGTACGCGTCCCGGCGCACCGGGTCATCGGCGAGGTCGACCACGGCTTCTCCGTGCTGTGGGACGTGCTCAACCCAGAGCGCATCCTCGCTGCCGCCGGTGGGGTCGGTGCTGCCGACGCCGCGCTCGACCTGGCCTGCGACTACGCCCGCCAACGGGAGGTGTTCGGCCGCCCGATCGGCGCCAACCAGGCGATCCAGTTCCCGCTGGCGCAGATCAAGGCCAAGACCGAGCTCGGCCGGCTGATGGCCTACAAGGCCGCGTGGCTCTTCGACCAGGGCCTTCCGTGCGGCAACGAGACCAATGTCGCCAAGCTGACCGGTGCCCAGGTGGCTTGGGAGGCGGCCGATCAGGCATTCCAGACGTTCGGAGGCATGGCGTACTCCAAGGAGTTCCCCATCGAGCGGCTGTTCCGCGACGCCCGCATCGGCAAGAACATCCCGGTAGCCGAGGAGCTCATCCTCGCCCACATCGGCACCCAGATGCTCAAGCTGCCGCGGTCGTACTGAAACTGCGGCACGGTACGTGCTCGCGCGCTCGGCTGAGTCGCGTACGCGCAACATGACACGTGCGCACAACGTTTTTGCTGGACCGGTGCGCGGGGATTCCATGCGGCGGGTGACGGATGGCTCACCGCTCGACCTTTGGGCATGACAGCTTGTGGTCGGGGCTAGTGATGCAGGTGTTGCTCTGAGTCAGCGTGTCCAGCCGGCTCGATCTGGAACGTGGAGTGCTCCACGTCGAAGTGCTCCGAAAGGCATCCACTCAGTGTGTCGAGGACCCCGTGGGCCTCATCCATTCCCGTCACCGAGTCGTCGACCACGATATGGGCACTCATCACGGGCATACCTGAGCTGATCGTCCAGACATGAAGGTCGTGTACGTCTCGCACGCCCTCGATTTCCAGCATGTGCGTACGCAACTCGGCGAGGTCGACGTCGCGCGGCGTCGATTCCAGCAGCACCTCGACTACCTCGCGCAACAGCGAGATGGCGCGCGGCACGATCATTGCTGCGATCACCAGCGACGCGACGGCGTCAGCGGCGTTCCAGCCCGTCGTCAGGATCACCGCGGCCGACACGAGTACCGCGATCGATCCGAGCGCATCACCCAGCACCTCGAGGTATGCGCCGCGGACGTTGAGGCTCTCCTGCGCTCCCCCGCGCAACAACATCAGCCCGATCACGTTGACCGCCAAGCCGATCGCGCCGGCGATCAGGATCGGCTGTGGCCTCCAGATCAGGCGAGGCGCCGAGGCGCCGAACGCGCTGTAGACCACCCATCCCGCAAGACCAAGAAGGATCAGTCCGTTCAGTCCGGCGGCGATGACTTCGGTACGAAGGTAGCCGAACGTACGACGAGAACCCGGGCCGCCGCCATGCTGAGCGACGGTGATGGCCGCAAGTGCCATCAGGATGCCGAACGAGTCACCCAGCAGGTGGCCGGCATCGGCGAGCAGGGCGAGGCTGCCGGTGATCCACGCCACGACCGCCTCTACGGCGAGGACACCGACCGTCAGCGCCAGCACGATCGCCAGGCGGCCGCGGTGACGCACTCCGGTGCCGTGCGCGTGATCGTGGCCCATGGATCAAGGCTACGCCGTTCAAAACTCGACCTGCGCCCAACGGACGCCAATGCCACCGATCTCGAGGAACGACAAAGCCCCGCCTGCCGAAGCAGACGGGGCTTGCCAGAGAACCTAGAAGAACAGGCTCACTTGTTGATCTTGGTGACGCGACCAGCGCCAACCGTACGTCCACCCTCACGGATGGCGAACCGCTGGCCCTCTTCGAGAGCGATCGGCTGGATCAGCTGAACACTCATCTCGGTGTTGTCGCCGGGCATGACCATCTCGGTGCCCTCAGGCAGCGTGACGACGCCGGTGACGTCCGTGGTGCGCACGTAGAACTGCGGGCGGTAGTTGTTGAAGAACGGCGTGTGACGGCCACCCTCCTCCTTCGAAAGGATGTACGCCTGGCCCTCGAACTCCGTGTGAGGAGTCGTGGTGCCGGGAGCGATGACAACCTGGCCGCGCTCGACGTCTTCGCGCTTGGTGCCACGAAGCAGCAGACCGACGTTTTCGCCAGCCTCACCCGAGTCGAGGAACTTGCGGAACATCTCGATACCGGTGACGGTCGTGGTCTGCTTCTCGTCGCGAATACCGACGATGTCGACCGTCTCGTTGACCTTGATGATGCCGCGCTCGATCTTGCCGGTCACGACAGTGCCGCGACCCGTGATCGTGAAGACATCCTCGATGGCCATCAGGAACGGCTTGTCGGTGTCACGCTGAGGCATCGGGATGTAGTCGTCGACAGCCTGCATCAGCTCGAGGATCGACTCGCCCCACTTGGCGTCACCCTGGAGTGCCGGGTGAGCGGCAACCTTGACGACCGGGACGTTGTCGCCGTCGAAGTCCTGATCGCTCAGGAGCTCGCGGACCTCGAGCTCAACGAGCTCGAGGATCTCTTCGTCGTCAACCATGTCGCACTTGTTGAGTGCGACGACCATGGCAGGAACGCCGACCTGGCGAGCGAGCAGCACGTGCTCACGCGTCTGGGGCATCGGGCCATCGGTGGCGGCAACCACGAGGATTGCGCCGTCCATCTGAGCCGCACCCGTGATCATGTTCTTGACATAGTCGGCGTGGCCCGGGCAGTCAACGTGGGCGTAGTGACGGTTTTCCGTCTGGTACTCCACGTGCGAAATCGAGATCGTGATTCCGCGCTGCTTCTCTTCGGGCGCCTTGTCGATCTGGTCGAAGGCCGAGGCCTCGTTCAGATCGGGGTACTTGTCGTGCAGCACCTTGGTGATCGCCGCGGTAAGAGTCGTCTTACCGTGGTCGATGTGACCGATGGTGCCGATGTTCATGTGCGGCTTGGTCCGCTCGAACTTCGCCTTAGCCACTTGGGGCTCCTTCTTAGAATTGGTTGCTGGTTGAACGCCGTTGGTCTCGAACTGGCGAGAACCTCAGGCCATCTTATGAGATGGTCGTTGGCTACTCGCCGCGGGCCTTTTTGATGATCTCTTCAGCGACGGCCTTGGGGACCTCCGCGTAGGAGTCGAACTGCATCGAGTATGACGCACGGCCTGAAGTCTTGGACCTCAGGTCGCCGACGTACCCGAACATCTCGGACAGGGGGACGATCGCCTTGACGATCTTGACGCCTCCCATGCCCTCTTCCATGGCGTTTACCTGGCCACGGCGAGAGTTGAGGTCGCCGATCACGTCGCCCATGTAGTCCTCGGGCGTGGTGACCTCAACCGCGAAAGTGGGTTCGAGGATCACCGGATCGGCCTTGCGTGCGGCTTCCTTGAAAGCCATCGAGCCGGCGAGCTTGAACGCCAGCTCCGAGGAGTCGACGTCGTGGTAGGCGCCATCTTCGAGCGTCACCTTGACGTCGACCATCTGGTAACCGGCGAGGACACCGAACTGCATGGCGTCTTCAGCTCCTGCACCGACGGACGGGATGTATTCGCGGGGAACGCGGCCACCGGAGACGTTGTTGACGAACTCGTAGCCACCCTCGCCACCGACGGAGACGCCGGTC
>CAVVQG010000004.1:0-78149 GCA_963750265.1 uncultured Actinomycetota bacterium
CAACCGATCGCGCAGCTTGGCGAAGTGATCGAACTCGGCTGCCTCCATCGCCATGATCTCGGCCTTGGTCTTGAGATCGGGCGCCATCTTGGCATCTTCGGCAAGCCGCTCGCAGGCGCTGATCTCGCCGTAGGCGAGCACGCCGAGCAGCTCGATCATGCCGGTCCGGTAGAGCGGATCGTCGATCTCGGTGGGCGATGTTGAGTCCTCTGGAGCCATAACCCCGCAGCGTAGCGCGAGCCCAGGAACTGCGGACGATAGAATGGCTTCCACCTCATCTGAGAACTCATCTGAGAATCTGAAGAATTCGAGAAGACCATCACTACGTTTAGAGATCTGGGCGTCATGCCCGAGATCGCCGACGCTCTCAAAGAAGTCGGCATCGAAGAAGCTTTCCCCATCCAGGAGATGACCCTCTCCGTCGCGCTCATGGGCACCGACCTCATCGGTCAGGCACGCACCGGAACCGGCAAGACGCTGGCGTTCAGCATCCCCCTCATCCAGCGCACGGTTGCGCCGCACGACGCCGACTACGACCAGGTCGTCGCAGGCAAGCCGCAGGCGCTCATCGTGGCTCCGACGCGTGAGCTGGCGATCCAGGTCGCCAGCGACATCGCCATCGCCTCCAAGCTCCGCGGCACCCGCAACCTCACGATCTATGGCGGAGTCCCCTACGAGACCCAGCTCGACGCGCTCGAGGCCGGTGTCGACATCGTCGTCGGTACGCCCGGTCGCCTGCTCGACCTCGCCAACCGTGGCGCCCTCGACCTGTCGCACGTGAAGTCACTCGTGCTCGACGAGGCCGACGAGATGCTCGACCTCGGCTTCCTGCCCGACGTCGAGTCGCTACTCGCCAAGACCCCCGAGACCCGCCAGACGATGCTGTTCTCGGCCACCATGCCGGGTGCGATCGTCGGCCTGGCGCGCAAGCACATGCGCCACCCGATGAACATTCGCGCCGAGTCCGGCGACGACAACCAGATGGTGCCCGCCACGGCGCAGTTCGTCTGGCAGGCACACGAGATGGACAAGGCCGAGATCGTCGGCCGCATCCTGCAGGCGGACGACGTCGGCAAGGTCCTGATCTTCACCCGCACCAAGCGCACGGCCCAGCGCGTGGCCGACGAGCTCGTCGACCGCGGGTTCCCTGCTTCGCCTCTGCACGGAGACATGGCGCAGCCCGCCCGCGAGAAGGCGCTCATCCGCTTCCGCGAGGGCAAGATCAACATCCTCGTCGCCACCGACGTGGCAGCCCGCGGCATCGACGTCGCCGGCATCACCCACGTCATCAACTACAACTGCCCCGAGGACCACAAGACGTACGTCCACCGCATCGGCCGCACCGGCCGCGCCGGTGCGTCCGGTATCGCCGTGACGTTCGTCGACTGGGCCGACCTGGTGCGCTGGAAGCTCATCAACACCGAGCTGAAGCTGCCGTTCGACGAGCCGCAGGAAACCTACTCGACGTCCGATCACCTGTTCCACGACCTCGGCATCGACCGTGCCGTCAAGGGTCGCCTCAAGGCTGCCTCACCCCGCGAGCCCAAGAAGGATGACGACCGCGGCGGTCGCGGTCGCAGCGGTGGCGGCGGTCAACGTTCCGGTGGCGGGCGTTCCGGTGGCGGGCGTTCCAGCGAGCAGTCGCAGGCGTCGACGTCAGGTTCGGGTTCGGGTGACAGCACCCCCCGCACGCCCCGCAAGCGCAACCGCAACCGATCACGCGGTGGCGCACCGGTCGTCAAGGACTAGCAGGCCTGCGGGCTCACCAGGTTTCGATACGCTCGTTCCTCGCTACTCAACCAGCGAGCGGACGAGCGTTCGATTCGCTGATTCCTCACTGCTCAGCCAGCGAACGGTCGGTCAGGCGGTCACGATGACGCTGGTGCCGACGGGGGCAAAGTCCCACAGCGCGATCGCGTCGGGGCGCCATTGGCGTACGCAGCCGGCCGAGAGCCGGGTTCCGAGCTGTTCCTTGGTCTGTTCGAGCGCACCGGAGTTGTCGACCGGGACGGAGTGGAACCCGATTGGCGCGTTGACGCCGGTGGTGAAGCGCACGAAGTACTCCATCGAACCGCTCGAGTCGAACGCAACGGCATGGCGCGACCTCGACTGAACCTTGTATGAGCCCGGCTGCAGGTTGTCGGTGAGACTTCCCGAGACGAGGTAGGTGCGCTCGACCGAACCATCATCATTGATCAGCCACACGCGCTGGTCGCTCTGGTCGAACACGATGCGGTAGCCGGACCCAGAGCCGGGAGGCGGCGCCGGAGTGGCTTCAGGGGTCACCACCGCTGCCACGGTCTTCGGAGCTGCCGTCTCGGTGGGGACGGCGATCGTGTCCAGTGATGCAGTCTCGATCGATGCGGCGCTCACGGCGCTCGACACTGCGGCGGGCGCAGGCGGGCCGAGCTGTGGGATCGCACCCATTGCCGCCGCACTTCCGGCGCCGGCCATGACCCCGACCGCCAGCACCACGGCGCCGAAACGTCCGGTGCGACGGGGTGCGCGGTGCGCACGATGCGCAGCGCGGTGCTTGGCCATGGGCAGGATCTTATCGCGCCACCTCGGCTGCGGGGTGTGGTTCAGCTGTTCGCCGCGAGCATCGCAGCCGCGACTTGGCGGTAGGCGTCTGCGCCCTTATGGGTCGTTGCCGTCTCGAGGATCGATCGTCCGTATGCGGGCGCCTCGGCGAAGCGGATCGTCCTGGGGATCGGTGGCGTGATCACCGGCAGCTCGTACGTGTCACCGATCGCTCGTACGACGTTTTGCGCATGGGTGGTGCGACCGTCGTACATCGTCGGCAGCACACCCATCACGGTGAGCTTGGAGTTGATGAACTGACGTACGTCGTGGATCGTGTCGAGCAGCTGGCCCACGCCCCGGTGCGCCAGTGTCTCGGCCTGGATCGGGATCAGCACCGAGTCGGCGGCCGACAATGCTCCTACCGTGAGGACGCCCAGCGCCGGCGGGCAGTCGAGCAGGATCCAGTCGTAGTCGTCGGCGACCTTGTCGAGCGCGACGCGCAGACGCTGCTCGCGGCCGGTCCGCCCCACGAGCTGTTCCTCGGCGCTGCTCAGTGAGACGTTCGCCGGCAGCAGGTGAAGACCGTCGTCGGTGATGACGATGGCATCCTCGGCGTGCGAGGTGCCGAGCAGCACTTCGGCGACTGTGATGTCGAGGTCTTCGGGATCGATGCCGAGCGAGAACGTCAGGCTGCCCTGGGGGTCGAGATCGACCAGCAGGACACGCTGCTTGAGCTCGCCCAACGCCGTGCCGAGGGAGGCGACAGTCGTGGTCTTGGCCACGCCGCCCTTCTGGTTGGCTACCGCGATGGTTGTCGTCACGGCGCCATTGTGTCACCGGTGACCTCGACCACGGTGCGGGACACCATGGTCGTTTGGCATGCTTGGCACCATGACTCGTCGCGCGCTGATTACCGGGCCCACTGCAGGCATCGGCAATGCGTACGCCCGAGAGCTCGCGAAGCGCGGATATGACCTCGTGCTGGTCGCCCGCGACACCGAGCGCCTTGAGGCGGTCGCTGCCCAGCTCCGCGCCAAGCACCGCATCGGGATCGACGTCATCACCGCCGACCTCGCCACGGACGACGGCCTCGCCCGCACCGTCAACGCCGTCACCGACACGACGTCGCCCATCGACCTGCTGATCAACAACGCCGGATCGTCACTGGCAGGCTGGTTCGGCACGACCGACATCGGCGACGAGGACCACCAGCTCGATCTGCTCGTACGCGCGCCGATGCACCTGATGGATGCCGCCATCAAGGCGATGGCCGGGCGCCGTGGCGGCCAGATCATCAACGTCTCCAGCGTCGCGGCATTCACCCCGCGCGGCGCCTACTCCGCGCACAAGGCCTGGCTGCTCAACCTGTCGGAGTGGGCCAACATCCACTACGCCGACGTCAACATCTCGGTCATGGCACTGTGTCCCGGCTTCGTACGTACCGAGTTCCACCAGCGCGGCCAGATGGACATCTCTGGCGTGCCCAAGTGGATGTGGCTCAAGGCCGACAAGGTCGTCAGGACGTCACTCAAGGACCTCGACAAGGGCAAGTCGGTCTCGATCCCGACGCTGCGCTACAAGGTGCTGAGCGGGCTGGCGCGCTACCTGCCCAAGGGCATCGTCACCCGCGCCGCCAAGCGCGGACGCTAGGGCGCGCGACATGAGCATTCCCAAGACGCTCCGGATCCCCGACGGTGTCGAAGCTGTCACGATCAGCGCCGAAGGCACCGAGTTCGCCGCCCACGTCGCTCGAGTCGACAACCCGTCCGGTCACGTCCTGCTCGTTCCGGGATGGACCGGCAGCAAGGAAGACTTCACCCAGCTGCTCCCACTGCTCGCCAAGGCCGGCTTCGATGCCACGGCGTACGACCAGCGCGGCCAGTACGAGACCGTCGCCACACCTGACGACGAGTTCACTCTGGCGGCATTCGCCCGCGATGCGGCCGCGGTGGCCAAGGCATCCTCCTCCGCACCGACTCACGTGCTCGGACACTCCTTCGGTGGACTCGTCGCGCAGCAGACCGCGGTCGACCACCCGGCGTCGTGGTGCAGTCTCAGCCTCCTTGGCACCGGACCCGGAGCTCTCGGCGAGAGCCCGCAACGCCCTCTGCAGATGCTCGTGCAGGCACTCGGGAAGGTGCCCCTGCTGCAGATCCATGAGCTCCGCGAGCAGGGCGTGCGGCGCCCGGCCCAGATCACCCGATTCCTCGCCAAACGATTCACCAGCAACTCCGCGACATCGCTGCGGGCCATCACCCAGCTGCTGCTTGACGCGCCCGACATCATTGACCAGGTCCACGCGCTCGACCTGCCGGTCTGGGTGGGCCGGGGACAGGACGATGACGCGTGGGGCCATGACGTCCAGGCGTCGATGGCCGAACGGCTCGGCACCACGGTCCACGTGATCTCCGACAGCGCACACTCCCCCGGCGTCGAGAACCCGCAGGGACTCATCGATGCCTGGCTGCCCTTCCTCGAGAAGCACAACCCGCCGGAGCAGGGCTGATGGGCGTCACCCGCGGATTCACCGGCCGCGAACGCCGCGGCGCAGACGAGCGCCTGCCGCCGGGTCAGTACGACACCGGCACCTCGTTTCCCGTGCTGACGGCCGAGCTGACGCCGCAGGTCGACCTTGCGACGTGGACCCTGTCGATCGGCGGTCTCGTCGAGCAGCCCACCACCTGGACGTGGGATGAGCTGCACGCGCTGCCGCCCGCGGCATACAACGGCGACATCCACTGCGTCACGACGTGGTCGAAGTTCGACACGACGTTCGCCGGCGTCAGCCTCGACACCTTGCTCGCCGTCGCAAAACCACGGAACGAAGCGACACACCTCGTCGCCACCGCCACCACGGGATACACCACCAACCTGCCGATTGCGGACGTGCTCGACAACAAGGCGTGGATCGTGTGGGAGTTCGACGGGAAGCCGCTCACTGCAGAGCACGGCGGACCCGTCCGGATGCTGGTGCCGCACCTGTACTTCTGGAAGTCGACCAAGTGGATCACCCGCATCGACTTCCTCGACCACGACGAGCCGGGCTTCTGGGAACGCAACGGATATCACGACCGCGGCGACCCCTGGCTCGAGCAGCGCTACCAGGGTGATGCATGACCGAGGCGCCCGTTCCGGTCGGTCGCTCATGGACCACGGGCATCGTCCGGGAGATCGAGCGGCCCAACGACCAGTTCGTCAAGATTCGGTTCGAGGTGGCCGACCGCACACCGCACCGCCCCGGTCAGCACTATGTCGTCCGGCTCCGTGCACCCGACGACTACACGGCCCAGCGGTCCTACTCGATCGCCTCCGATCCCGACGACCCACTCGTCGAGATCATGGTCGAGGTGCTGCCCCGCGGTGAGGTCTCGCCGTTCCTTCACGAGATCGCCGAGGTCGGCGACGAGTTCGAGCTGCGGGGACCCATCGGGAGATGGTTCGTCTGGGCCGACGACGTACCCGCGATCTGCATCGGAGGAGGCTCCGGCGTCGTGCCGTTCGTCTCGATGCTGCGATATGCCCGCCGGCTCGGCATCGACCCACGACTCAAGATCATCACGTCGGCCCAGACCCGCGAGCGACTCCCCTACGTCGATGAGCTCGAGTCATACGGCGCCCTCATCGCGCTGACCCGAGAGAACCACCACGACCGCGTTGCCGCGCACATCTATCCCGACGAGGTGGCCGCACTGGCTCACGGTGCGCAACGCGCATATGTGTGCGGCTCAGTCGGTTTCGTCAGCTTCGCCGGCCGCATCCTCGCCGACGCCGGCATCAGCGAGAGCGCCGTTCGGGTCGAGCAGTTCGGCCCGTCTGCCTAGTCAGCCGAGGAGGCGCTTGAGCTGATCGTGGGCTGTGGTGTTGCAGCCAAGGTCGAAGCCGATCTTGCCGGTGCCGTGGTAGTCGCTGGAACCGGTACGAACGAGGTCGAGCTCCCGGGCGATGTGACCCAAGGTGGCCCTGTCCTCGGCGCCATGGTCATTGTGGTCGACCTCGAGACCGTCGAGTCCAGCCGTCTTGAGCTCGGCGATGCGCGAATGGGTGAGGACCCGATGGCTGCCACGCGACCACGGATGAGCCAGGACCGTCTTGCCGCCGGCCGCCTTGATCAGGCCGATCGCCTGGGTGAGGTCGGCAGCGTAGCGATCGACGTATGCGGGCTTGCCGGGCATCAGGTACCGCTCGAAAGCCTCGTCCCGGCTGGCCACGACGCCGAGCTCGACCAAGGCATCGGCCACGTGGGGACGGCCCGTCGCGGCGGCATTGGCTGAATGCCGGCGCACATCATCGGCGTCGATGTCGATGCCCAGTCCGCGCAGCCGCTCAAGCGTGGTCGGCAACCGGGAGTTGCGACCGTCGAGCACCTTCGCGAGCTCCGCCAGCAGTGGCCGGTTGGTCGGGTCGAACTCATAGCCGAGCAGGTGGACGCTTTGACCCTCGTACCGTGTCGAGATCTCGATGCCCTTGACCAGCCGAATCCCCGATCGCTTCGCAGCCTTGTCGGCCTCCCGCCAGCCTTCGGTCGAGTCGTGGTCGGTCAGTGCCACGACCTCCAGCCCTGCCGCGACCGCATTGGCGACGAGCTCAGCGGGCGTGTCCGTGCCGTCGGAGCGATTGGAATGGGTGTGCAGGTCGATGGTCACGGGCAAAGGCTAGCGGTCGGCATCGACCTGCTGGGTCAACCGGGAGAGATAGCCCTCGACATAGGCGCGAGCAAGCTTGTCGCACTCCTGGAGAGTTCGTCCGGCTGTTCCGGCTCCGCAGAACGCCGCGACGACTACGTCCCCCTGCCGAACCTGGACCAAGCTCTCGTGACGTCGCGAATTGACCGTTCCGTCACGTTCGACCAGGTCGAAAGTCCGGCTTGCCGCAAAACCCTTCCACCCGCTCACCGCCGTGTCCGCAAACGTGCCGGAGCCCTTCTCGCCGAAGGCAGACCCCGGCGCCGGCTCGTTGTCGAAGGCTCCGTCGAAGGCCTGGCGGTCGGTGAGGTTCTCAGCCATCTCCGTCGCTGCGGCATCTGCGTCATCGAACTGTGTGACGATGAGGAAGCCAAAATCTGCAATGGTCTGGTTGGCCGCAGCCTCGGCAGCTGCTCCCTCCCCGGCGGGCTCCAGATTCGAACTGCACCGACCACTCGGTGGTGTCCTCGGCACTGTCGCAGTGGTCGTCACCGGGGCACTGCAGGTTGATCGCCGTGGCCTCTGGCAACTCATCGAGAGCCGGCATCGCGGCCTCAAGCTGTGAGTCGGTGTGGACCACAGGATCCGAGGGACTTTTCTCGGGCTGTGTCGATCCGCCGCACCCGGCCAGCAGAATGAGCGCTACGACGACAGCAGATCGCCTGATCATGATTCCCCCTGGATCGACGTACGAGAACTATGGCGCGACATTCCAGCTGCGCACGACCTGGGTGCCGCGGTCGACGCCGAGCACCGAGATCGTCGAGGTGTCCAGCACAAATCTCTGGCCTTCGGTGATGTCGAGACCTAGCCACCGTACGGCGAGAGCACGCAGCGAGTGTCCGTGCGCAAACACGAGAGTCTTTCCGTCGGCGGCTCGTGCCCGCGACACCACCCGGTCCAGCCGCGCCGCGACCTGCCCGGCAGTCTCGCCGCCGGGGCTCGGATGGGTCCAGACCGACCAGTCGGGGACCGTCTCGCGGATTTCGATGGTCGTGAGGCCTTCGTAGTCGCCGTAGGCCCACTCGACGAGGTCGTCGTCCAGCTCGGCATCAGGAAAACCAGCCAGCTCAGCAGTACGCACGGCACGCTGTCGCGGACTGCTGAGCACCTGCTCGAACTGGGTGCCGCCGAGGCGCGGCGCCAGGCTGAGCGCAGCGGCCTCACCGTCGTCGGTCAGCGGCAGGTCGGTGGTCGACGTGTGTCGACCGTTTCGACTCCACTCGGTCTCGCCGTGGCGTACGAGCCACAGCTGGTCCTCGACTGCGGGATCAGCGCGGGACAAAGGCCCAGTAGTCCAGGTCGAGGAGCACTCCGGGTGCGTACTTCCCGTCGTCTCCGCGCAGGGTCATCGACTCGTCGCGTCCCTTGGTGGCGACCAGGCGTAGCCGCAACGCTCCAACGCCCGGAGCGCTCGTCTCGGCCTTGTCGAGCACCTCGGACCACGCATAGACCGTGTCGCCGCCGAAGGCCGGTGAGGTGTGCGCGCCGGCGTTGATCGCCGCGATGAGCTGGGCGTTGGCGAGTCCGTTGAACGACAGTGCACGCGCCAGCGAGATGACGTGCCCGCCGTAGACCAGTCGGACACCTTCGGGACGCGCTTCGATGTTGAAGTGCACCTTCGCGGTGTTCTGCCACAACCGGGTCGCCAGCATGTGCTCTGGATCGGTGATCGTCACGCCATCGACGTGGTCGATCTTCTCGCCGACCTCATAGTCATCGAAGCGGTGCGGCTCGCCCGCAGCGGCTTCGTCATACGACGTGAAGTCGAGACCGTCGGGAACGATCAGATCGCCGGCATCGACAGCGGACGCCAGGTCTGGGACGACGGTCTCGGGAGCCGGAGCTGCGTGGTCACGCTTGTGCACCATCACCCACCGAGCCCAGTCGAGGACGACCTCGTCGCGCTGGTTGGTCGCGGTCGAGCGGACGTAGACGACGCCGGTCTTGCCGTTGGAGTTCTGCTTGAGGCCAATGACCTCCGACTGCGTGGAAATCGTGTCACCGGGCACGACTGGACGGTGGAACCGGCACTCGGCATATCCGAGGTTGGCCACGGCGTTGAGCGAGACGTCGGGGACGGTCTTGCCGAAGGCGATGTGGAAGGCGACGAGATCTTCGACCGGGGCCGGACTCAGGCCGACCGAAGCGGCGAATTCCGCCGACGACGCCACCGCAAATCGCGTCGGGTAGACCGCGCCGTACAGCGCACGATCACCCTCGGTCACGGTGCGCGGCGTTGCGTGCCGCAGCACCTGGCCAACTGTGAAGTCCTCGAAGAAGTTGCCGGGATTGGTCTTGGTGTTCGCCACGCTAGAGATCAACCTTCTTGCCGGGCATCGACGCGAGCAGCTCCTGCGCTCCGGCGAGGTGCTTGTGCTCGACCAGCACCTCGTACTTGGTCGCGACAACCTTCTGCACCGAGCTGAAGTCACGCTGGCCGCGGGTTGCCGCATAGCCGATGAGCGCCCAGGTGATGCCGAAGGCGATGCCGATCGCGGCACCAGTGACGACGGTGGAGAGCCAGTTGCCGTCGGTGGAGAACAGGCCCACCAGCAGCCCGACCATCAATCCGAGCCAGGCGCCCGATGCGGCACCGGCCATCGCGACGCGGCTGTGCGTCAGTCGGCCGGTGACGCGCTCGACCTGGCGGAGCTCGGTGCCGACGATCAAGCAGTTCTGCACCGGGAACTCGTTGTCGGACAGATAGTCGACAGCCTTCTGGGCGTCGGCGTAGTTGTCGTAGACGCCCAGCGACTGCGGGTATTCGAGTGAGAAGATTTCAGGCATGGTGAGCCACCTTCAGTTGAGTCAGAGCTTGTAGTCTTCGAGCAGGCGACGGCCGATGATCATCCGCTGGATGTCGGCCGTACCCTCACCGATCAGCAGCATCGGCGCCTCACGGTAGAGGCGCTCGATCTCGTACTCCTTGCTGAATCCGTAACCGCCGTGGATGCGGAACGAGTCCTCGACGACCTGCGAGCAGTACTCGCTGGCGAGGTACTTCGCCATACCGGCTTCGAGGTCGTTTCGCTCGCCAAGGTCCTTCTTGCGGGCGGCCGTCACGACCATCCCGTGGGCGGCCTCGACCTTCGTGCCCATCTCGGCGAGGCGGAACAGCACGGCCTGGTGATCGGCGATCTTCTTGCCGAACGTCTCACGCTGCTGTGCGTAGGAGACGCCCAGCTCGAAGGCACGGTTGGCAACGCCGACGGCGCGGGCGGCAACGTTGACACGACCCACCTCGACGCCGTCCATCATCTGGTAGAAACCCTTGCCCGGCTCGCCGCCCAGGATCTGGTCGGCCGAGATCTTGTGGCCTTCGAAGATCATCTCGGTGGTGTCGACGCCCTTGTAGCCCATCTTCTCGATCTTGCCGGGGATCGTGACGCCCTGGGCGGTCTCGCCGAAGCCCTCGGTCTTCTCGACGAGGAACGTCGTCATGTTCTTGTAGACCGAGTCACTGCCCTCGTCAGTCTTGACCAGCACGGCAACCAGGTTGGACGAACCACCGTTGGTCAGCCACATCTTCTGGCCGTCGATCGTGTAGTCGCCGTCATCGCCCTTGACCGCCTTGGACTTGATCGCGGCAACGTCGGAGCCACATCCGGGCTCAGACATCGAGAATGCTCCACGGACCTCGCCGGTAGCCATCCTGGGGAGGTACTTCTTCTTCTGCTCCTCGGTGCCGTGCTGCATCAGCATCCAAGCGACGATGAAGTGGGTGTTGATCACACCTGAGACGCTCATCCAGCCGCGGGCGATCTCCTCGACCACGAGCGCGTACGTCAGCAGCGACTCGCCGAGTCCGTCGTACTCCTCGGGGATCATCAGACCGAAGATGCCGAGCTCCTTGAGGCCCTCGACGATCGCGGTGGGGTACTCGTCCTTGTGCTCGAGCTCGGTCGCGACGGGAAGGATCTCCTTCTCGACGAAGGTCCGTACGGTCTTGAGGATTTCCTCCTGGACATCGGTCAGACCTTCGGTGTGGGCGAGACGACCCATGCTGGGCTCCTAAGCGTTGATGCTGCGGCGGTGACCTGCTGACTCTACCGAGAAGTGACGTTCCGGGCCCGTCCTGCCTCCCGTGACATTGACCACCCGGCTATTCGGCCAGCACCACAGATGGGGCCGGGCGGCGCAGGACGACGAGCACGAGCCCGCCCAGGATCAGGGTGAGTCCCACGTACACGCCGATCGGCGGGGTCTGGTCGAGGAAGACTCCGGCGAGGATTGCCGCGCCCGGCACCTCCAGCAGCAGAAGCAGCGAGATCAGAGCGGGGCTCATCACCGCCAGCAGGTGGTTGAGCACCGAGTGGCCGAGCAGCTGGGCACTGATCGTCACGCCGACGATCGCGAGCCAGGTGTTGCGGGAGAAGTCGACCATCTCGACCTGCGCCACGGCACACCCTGCAGCGAGCAGCAGGGCACAGATGCCGTAACAGACCACGGTGTACGACGTCGTCGAAACGTGCTCGCGTACCCGGCTGCCCGCCATCAGGTAGAGCGCAGCGGTCAGGCCTCCCACGAGTGCCAGCAGGTCCCCCGCGAGCTGCCGCGGCGACAGCGAGAAGTCGACTCCGGTGATGACCAGCACGCCGACGACGGCGATCGAGACGCCGCCGATCACGGCGGCCGGGGTGACCTCACCGCGCAGCCGGTCGATGATCACGACGAACACGACCTGCATGCTGACCATCGCCGTGGCCGCCGCCACCGAAGTCATCTGAAGTGCCGTGATCCACGTACCGAAGTGCAGAGCCAGCATGACTCCGGCGATGCCGACGTCCCGCCAGCCGACGCGGTCCAGCACCGAGAGCTCGCGGCGGATGGTCCGCGCGGCAAACGGTGCGATTGCCACCGTGCCGAGCGCATTGCGCCAAAATCCGATCGCCAGAGCCGGAGCCACGGATCCCGCCATCAACGGCCCCGATGCGGAGACGCCCAGGATGGCGACGATGGCGAGGAACGCGTTCACCCCGACAGTGTGCCGCTTTGCCCATGAAGCCCCGTCCCTGCATGCCACGATGTCGCCATGGACCTGGAAGCAATCGAGAACATTCGCCGACTCAAGTACCGCTACTTCCGCTCACTCGACCTGAAGCTGTGGGACGAGTTCGGCGACACCTTCACCGCCGATGCCGTGGGTCGATACGGCACCAAGGTGTATGGCGAGCTGGACGCTCTTGTGGGACGAGACGCGATCGTCGCGTTCATGAGTGAGAAGCTCGGCAACGACATCGTCACGATGCATGTGGCCCACCATCCCGAGATCGACGTCGCCGGTGACACGGCTTCTGCATCGTGGGGTTTTGAGGACACCGTGATCGCCACGGGATTCGGGGTGCTGATCCGCGGTGCCGGCTACTACTCCGACCGCTACCGGCGCGAGGCCGACGGCACGTGGCGGATCGCCGAGACCTCGTACGAACGGATCTACGAGTCCATGGAGTCGCTGGAGGACACGCCGAGCCACCAGCTCATCGCCAACCGCTGGGCCTAGCCCCGCCGAACCCCTTCGAGCCCTCGGACTCACCAGGTTTCGATACGGTCCTCGTCCCTCGGACCTACTCAACCAACGAGGACGGCCGAACCTCAACCCCAGGCTGCTTCAAGCTCTTCGAGTGACGTCTCGAGATGCGTCAGCAGTCGTTGAGCAGCAAGCTGCAACGATCAACCCCAGGCTGCTTCAAGCTCTTCGAGTGACGTCTCGAGATGCGTCAGCAGTCGTTGCAGGTGGGGGACGGATCTGCGGCAGCCGATCAGGCCGAAGTCGAGGAAGCCCTTGCGACTGGTCAAGGTGATGTTCAGCGCCTGACCGTCAAGGACGATCGATACGGGGTACATGCCGTCGAGTCGGGCGCCGTTGAAGTACATCTCCTCGGTCGGGCCGGGCACGTTCGACACGATGACGTTGAACGGCGGATGCGTGTACTTCACGAATCCGGGAATCGGCGTCATCGCGAGCGGGAGCACCTGCGCTGCCGACAACGCAAGGATCTGCAGGGGCGTCAGATCGCCCATGATCTTCTTGGCCTGACGCGACGAGGCGGCAATCTCCTCCAACCGTGTCGGGCCGTGCTGGCAGTTCGTCGCGAGGTTCACGATGATCGCGCCGACTGCGTTGCCGTCGCCGCTCTCCTTGCCGGCCGACTCCGCGCGCAGCGCCAGCGAGACCGGGACCATCGCCAGCATGGGTTCATCGGGCAGCGCGTTCTGCTCGAGCAGATATTCGCGCAATGCACCCGCGACCATTGCGAGCACCACGTCGTTCATGGTTGTGCCCGACTGCTTGGCGACCCCCTGGATGCGGTCGATCGCCCACGACTGCGCGGCGAAGCGACGTGCGCCGCCGACCGGACCGTTGAGCATCGTCTTGGGCGCCCGCGGCAGGGTGATGTCGCCGTCTCGAAAGACCTGATTTGCGATCTTGACCCCGGTCGGAACGAGCCCGGCAAGCTCACCTGCCACACCGCCGGCCGTACGCAGCAGTCCCCACGGGTCGAAGCTCGACTTAACCCCCGCGGCGGCCCGCTCCCGTGGTGGGAGGGCCCATGGCGGAGTGCAGTCGCGCGCATCCGGGTCGGCGCTGAGCGAGCGCTGCATCAACTTCAGCGCCGAGACCCCGTCGACCATCGAGTGGTGGATCTTGCTGTAGACCGCGATGCGCCCGTCGGCCAGCCCTTCGACGATGTGCGCCTCCCACAGCGGACGGTGTCGGTCGAGCAGCGCGCCGTGCCAGCGAGAGGTCAGCTGCAACAGCTCACGGATGCGTCCCGGATGAGGCACGGCCGAGTGGCGTACGTGGTAGTCGTAGTCGATCGTCGCGTCCGTTGACCACCAGGTGTTGCCGAGCGAGCCCACCGGGTCGGCCGGCCGCTTGCGAAACAGGTCGGAAACGTTGTCGTTGCCGCGAAATGAGTCGAGCATGTCTCGGACAAACTCCGGGCCCGCATCGTCAGGTGGGACGAAGAGCTGGAGCCCCCCGACGTGCATCGGGTGCTCGCGGGACTCGGCCAACAAGAACATCGAGTCCGTTGGTGGCATGAACGACATGTGACCATCCTCGTGCGGAGTGGAAGATACTCGCAGTACGCTAACGATGACACGTGGCACAAGTCACACCGCATGAACATTTGGTCACCACCCGGTTACCAGAGGCTTGACGTACCGACCGAAGGGAAACCCGAGGGCATGGCGACACATCTGAACCTGGCGGCCGAGCCCCAGTTCTTCCGCGGCGCGAGCCTCCAGTCACGCGCTCTCGGATTCGGGCTGCGCCACAGCGTCCGACCGCTCCTCGGTATGTGGGCGCGCCTGCCGTTCGACATTTTCCCGCCCAACGTCATCGATCAGGTCGCGCGTTTCCTTCCGCTGCACGCCGGAACGATGTGGCGCACGATCGACCTCAGTGACTGCAAGAGCGAGTGGCTCCAGGCCAAGGGCGTCGGCGACATCACTCACGGCAACGACGGTGCGATCCTCTACTTCCACGGCGGCGCATTCCTGACCTGCGGCCTCAACACCCATCGCCGTCTGGTCTCACGGATCTCCTACTCCTCGAAGCAGCCGGTCCTCAACGTCGGCTACCGACAGATGCCCTACGAGCCGATCACCGAGTCAGTTGCTGACGGCGTCGATGGCTTCCGTTGGCTGCTCGACCAGGGCTACAAGCCCGAGAACATCACGATCGCCGGCGACTCTGCCGGCGGCTACCTCGCGTTCAGCGTCGCGCGAGCCGTGATGGACAAGGGCTGGGGACGTCCCGCCGGCGTCGTCGCGATCTCACCGCTGCTCGACTTCGATCCCACGGCCAAGAAGAGTCACCGCAATGCCAACCGGTGCCAGACGTTCCCGATGAACGCCGTCGCCAAGCTCAGCGATGTCACCCTTCGCATGGACACCCGTCGAGGCATTGCCGGTTCACGCACCTGCCCCGTTGACATGCCGCTGGGCGACATGCCTCCCGCGCTGATCCACATCGGGTCACGCGAGGTGCTGATGGCCGATGCCGAGCTGATGGCCAACCGCCTCGTCTCGGCAGGTGTGCCGTGCGATCTGCAGGTGTGGGATCGACAGGTGCACGTCTTCCAGGCGGCAGCAGCGTGGATCCCCGAGGCACGTACCGCGATCGACGAGATCGGCACATTCGTGCAGCGATTGGCCGAGCAGGAGGCCGCGCTCACCCCAACGGCGCACGTCGAGGCGCGTAGGTCTCGCGAAGCCAAGTCAGCCGCCGTACGCTGACCGGGTGCAGCCCACCGATCTGATCGCCGATCTGGCCAAGAAGTCGGGCCTGGTCTGGGTCTCGTACGCCAACCAGACCCACGCGATCTGGCACGAGTGGGTCGGCGACGCCGTGTGCGCTGTCACCGGCGGCACCGAGCAGCCGCTTCCCGACATCGAGAAGCACCAGACCGTCACGCTCTCGCTGCGCAGCAAGGCTTCGCGGGCACTTGTCGCGCAGGCAGAAGCAACTGTCGAAGTCATCGCGCCAGACTCCGAGCACTGGGAATCCGTCACGGCAACACTGAAGGCCGGAGGCTCAACCTCGTCGACGCCGATCACGCGATCGAGCGGTGGGCACGCGAGTCGGTCGTCGTACGCCTGGTTCCGACCGGAGCCCTCACCTTGGCCGAACGGCATGTCCAGCGTCAATCCCTCGCACATCCCCGCACCTGTCGCGCGCATGACAGACGAGCTCGACGTCCACGACCCCAAGGACGCCGCTGCAGGGGTGACCGGCGTACGAGTGGCTCTGCAACGCGCGGTGTCCCACATGGGCATCAAGAACACCGCCAAGACGCTGCGCAAGCTCAACCAGGCTGACGGTTTCGACTGCATGAGCTGCGCCTGGCCCGATCCCGACCCGGACGACCGCCACGCCGCGGAGTTCTGCGAGAACGGCGCCAAGGCGGTCGCCGAGGAGGCGACGCGGCAGCGCGCCGACACCGACTTCTTCGCGCGTCACAGCATCGCCGAGCTCGACTCCCACGATGAGTACTGGCTCGGCCAGCAGGGCCGGATCACCCATCCCATGGTCAAGCGACCCGGGGGCACGCACTACGAGCCCATTGCCTGGAGCGACGCGTTCGCCCTGGTCGGGGAGCGGCTCAATACGCTCGACTCCCCCAACGAGGCGATCTTCTACACCTCGGGCCGGACCTCGAACGAAGCCGCGTTCCTCTATCAGCTGTTCGTCCGCGCCTACGGCACCAACAACCTCCCCGACTGCTCCAACATGTGTCACGAGTCGACCAGCGTCGCGCTGGCCGAGTCGATCGGGATCGGCAAGGGCAGTGTCAGCCTCCGCGACATCTACGACGCCGAGCTCATCGTCATAGCCGGCCAGAATCCGGGCACCAACCACCCGCGGATGCTCTCGGCCCTGGAGACCGCCAAGCGACGTGGGGCCAAGATCATCTCGATCAACCCGCTGCGCGAAGCCGGACTCGTCAACTTCCGCAATCCGCAGAAACCGCGCGGCATCGTCGGCAAGGGCACCGACCTCGCCGACCTGCACCTGCCGGTGAAAATCAACGGTGACCTCGCACTGTTCCAGGCCATCGGCTCACTGCTGGTCTCCTGGGACGCGATCGACCATGCATTCATCGAGCAGCACACGGCAGGCGTGGCGGCTTGGGCCGAGCACGTCAACGCAGTCGACTGGGCGGTCGTCGAAGACGCCTCAGGGCTCAGCCGCGAGCAGATCACCGAGGCCGCCGAGATGGTTCGCGACTCCGGTGCCACGATCTACTGCTGGGCGATGGGGCTCACCCAGCACCGCAATGCGGTCGCCACGATCAAGGAGATCGTCAACCTCGCGATTGCGCGAGGCGATATCGGCAAGCGAGGCGCAGGTCTGTGCCCCGTACGCGGTCATTCCAACGTCCAGGGCGATCGCACCATGGGCATCTGGGAGCGAGCCCCCGAGCACTTCCTCGATGCGCTCGAGACCGAGTTCGGCTTCGACCCTCCGCGAGAGCATGGCTTCGACGTGGTCGACTCGATCCGGGCCCTGCGCGACGGCCGGGCATCGGTGTTCGTGGGCATGGGCGGCAACTTCATCCACGCCTCCCCCGACACCGACGTCACGATCGAGGCGATGCGCCAAGCGACCCTGACGGTGCAGGTGTCGACCAAGCTCAACCGCTCACACCTGGTCTGCGGCGAGACGGCACTGATCCTGCCGACGAAGGGCCGCACCGAGAAGGACCTGTCGAGCAAGGGCGAGCAGTACGTCAGCGTCGAGGACTCGATGTCGTCTGTCCACGCGTCGCGCGGACCTCTGGAGCCGGCGAGCCCGATGCTGCGCTCAGAAGTTGCGATCATCGCCGGCATCGCGCAGGCAACACTGGCCGACAGCCCGATCGCCTGGCGGGACATGGCCGAGGACTACGGGCTCATCCGCGACCGCATCTCACGGGTCGTGCCGGGCTGCACCGACTACTCCGCCAAGGTCGATCGCCCCGGTGGCTTCGTGCTGCCGCACCCACCGCGCGATTCTCGTACGTTCGAGACCGCGTCGGGGCTCGCCAACTTTGCGGTGTCACCGATCGAGGTGCTTCAGGTGCCAGACGGTCATCTGTTGCTGCAGACCCTGCGAAGCCATGACCAGTTCAACACCACGATCTATGGGCTCAGCGACCGCTACCGCGGCATCGAGGACGGTCGGCGGGTGATCTTCGTACATCCCGACGACATCACGGCGCTCGGGTTCCACGATGCCGACATGGTCGATCTGGTGGCACGCTGGGATGACGACGACATCGAGCGCGTCGCAGAGGGTTTCCGGATCGTCGCGTATGACACCCCCCGCGGATCTGCGGCGGCCTACTACCCCGAGACCAACCCGCTCGTACCGCTCGACTCGACCGCAATCGGCAGCAACACCCCGACGTCGAAGTCGGTGATCATCTCCCTCGCTCCAGCGGGCCAGGGCCGTACCGCTACAGGTTCTGGTCCGGGTCAGGCCGGCGTCGGCGCGGACAACACGCACAAGTCACGACCGGAGCCCAGGCACCTGTCCTAGCGAGCAATCAATGCCCGGGCAGCGCCGGCGATGTCGAGCTCCGACAGCAGTACGTGATCGGCTGCCGGACCCAGAGGGATGAAGCTGTCGACACTCGTGACCCGACTCACCACGCCTGCGTAGCCGCCATCGACCAGTGCGGTGATGACGGCTTCTGACACCCCGCCGCTCTCGCGTGTCTCGTCGACGACCAGCACGCGAGGGGATCCTGCGGCGACACGCAACAGCTCCTCGCGCGGCAACGGAGAGAGCCACTGCAGGTCGACGACCGTGCTGGTGATGCCATCGCCCGCGAGCAGTGTCGACGCCCGAAGACTCATCGGGACTCCGTTGCCGAAGGTCACCATCAGCAGGTCCTTGCCGTCGCCGATCGTCAACACCTGCCCGAGCGCCGACCCTTCATCGTCGTTCCACTGCTCCGGCGGCGCGTACGGAGCCAACCAGGCTCCATCACCGTCGTGCAGGTCCCGGCGGTGATAGAGCGCGATCGGCTCGAGGAAGACGCAGACCCGGCCCTGGGCGGCGAGATCGAGGCATTGACGCAGCAGCCCCGGAGCACCTCCGGGGTGGCTCGCGACAGCGAGCACGAGGCCCGGGATGTCACGCAGCACGGCGAGCGAGTTGTCGTTGTGGAAGTGTCCACCGAATCCCTTCTGGTAGGCGAGCCCGGCAACCCGGACGACCATGCCGTTGGAGTACTGGCCGTTGGAGAAGAACCGTAGCGTCGCGGCCTCACCGCGCAGCTGGTCCTCGGCGTTGTGGAGGTAGGCGAGGTACTGGATCTCGGGAATTGGCAGGAAACCGGCCAGTGCCGAGCCGAGCGCAGTGCCCAGGATGGTCTGCTCGTCCAGCAGCGTGTCGAAGACCTGGGTCGCGCCGAATGTCTTGCGCAGGCCCCGGGTGACGCCGTAGACGCCACCCTTGCGGGCAACGTCCTGCCCGAAGACCAGCGCCTCAGGATGCGCAGCCAAAGTGTCCTTCAAGGTCGCGTTGATCGTCTGGGCCAGCGTGAGCTCACCCTCGAGCTCGGGTGTCTTGGTGCCGAACACCTGGCCGCGGCGTTCCACCGTGGCGGTGGTCCGCGCCACGACTGGGTGCACTGTCAATGGTTCGGTGATGGCTCGTGAGGTGTCGAGACGCTGCACCTCGGAGATGCTCTTGGCACGCTCCATCACCGACTCGCGAACATCCTCGTAGCGCCCGACCGCTTCGGCTGCCGTGAGCACCCCGGCGTCGATCAGCTCGCCGGCCGTGGCAATGAGCGGATCCAGGGAATATTCGGCTTCGATCTCGCGCCTTGTCCGATAGGCGATCTCGGCGTCTGACCCGGCGTGACCCATGAAGCGCACGGTCTTGAGGTGCAGAACGGCCGGACGCCGCTGCGTACGCACGAGATCGACGAGCTGCCCTGCAGTGGCCAACAGGTCGGACGGCTTCGTTCCGTCGGCCGCGGCGTACTCAATGCCCGGCAGTGAACGCAGAGTCCGCTCGACCCATCCGGGCGGCGACTTCGTGCTGATGCCGATGCCGTTGTCCTCGCACACGTAGAGCACAGGCAGCGGCACGCCTTGGTGAGCGCAGTAGGCCGAGGCATTCAGCGCACCCACGGCCGTGGAGTGATTGGCCGAGGCGTCACCGAAGCTGCAGACGACGACTGAGTCGAGCGGCCATCTCGCGTCGAAGTCGGCGCCTCCGGCCCGACCCAGAGCAAATCCGAGGCCGAACGCGCGAGGCAGGTGCGAGCCGATCGTGGAGGTCTGCGGGATGACATTGAGGCTGACGCTGCCGAACACCTTGTGTCGACCGCCGGAGATCGGATCGAGCACGGATGCGGTCGCACTGTTGAGCACGTCCTCGACCGGTGTTGAACCGGGGACCTGCCGCGAACGTGCGGAGTAGAACCCGCCTGAGCGGTAGTGCAGCAGCGCCGGATCGCTCGGGCGCAGTGCCATTGCCACCGCAGCGTTGCTCTCGTGGCCCGCCGAGCCGATCGTGTAGTAGGCGTGCCCCTGGGTCTGCAACCAGCGAATCGCGAAGTCGAGGTGGCGGCTCTCCAGCTGGGCGTCGAAGTACGCCAGCAGGGTTTCCCGGTCAGCATGTACGCCCGGGGAACGCTCCCTTGTGGGGCGGTCACCCAACGCTCGAGCGAAGTGGTCGTCGATTGACTCCAGCATTCGAGCAGTCTGGCACGACGACAGCCCCGCACAACAGCACGTCACAGGCCCGCTCGACGGTAGGGTTCAGGCGTGAGCGCAACCCCCGGTCGAGTCTTCCTGTCCCGCATCGTCGGGCAGGCCGTCTTCGACCCCTCCGGCGACCAGGTCGGAAAGCTCCGCGATGTCGTGGTCGCCGTACGCTCTGCGACTCAACGCCCGCGGGTTCTCGGCATCGTCGTCGAGGTGCTCGGTCGACGTCGGGTGTTCTTGCCCATCACCCGCGTCACCTCGGTCAGCTCGGGCCAGATCATCACGACCGGCGTGCTCAACGTCCGCCGGTTCGAGCAGCGTCGTACCGAGACGTTGGCGATCCACGAGTTGTTCGACCGCACCGTCACCCTTCCTGACGCCTCGTCCGCCACGGTCTACGACTTGGCGATGGAGCAGGACTCGCGCCGCGACTGGCACATCAGCGACATCGCAGTGCAGGCCGGCGGCAAGCGCTTCGGACGACGCGGCGCCCAGCAGGTCCTCAAGTGGGACGAGGTCAAGGGCCTCGGTGGCGAGGAGGCCGGCCAGGGCGCAACACACCTTCTCGCCACGATGGACGAGATGCGCCCCGTCGACCTCGCCAACGCACTGCGCGACCTCAACACCAAGCGCCGCATGGAAGTTGTCACCGAGCTCGACGACGAACGCCTTGCCGACGTTCTCGAGGAGCTTCCCGAGAAGGACCAGGTCGAGATCCTGGGCGTGCTCGACCCCGATCGCGCGGCCAACGTCCTCGAGGAGATGAACCCCGACGACGCGGCCGACCTTCTCGGCGAGCTGTCGCCGCAGGGCGCTGAGCACCTGCTCGGACTGATGCAGCCCGAAGATGCCGAGGACGTACGACGACTGCTCACCTACGAGGAGCGCACCGCAGGCGGCATGATGACGACCGAGCCGGTCGTCCTGCCCCCTGATGCAACGCTCGCCGAGGCGTTGGCGCGGCTGCGCGAGCCCGAGATCATCCCCGCACTGGCTGCCATGATCTACGTGTGCCGCCCGCCGCTGGAGACTCCCACCGGCCGGTTCCTGGGCGTGGTGCACTTCCAGGCGCTGCTGCGTGAGCCGCCATCGACGCTGGTCGGCACCATCCTCGACAACGACATCGACTGGCCGCGACCAGACGACTCACTGGAGCACGTCGCCAACCTGCTGGCGGCATACAACATGGTGGCCCTGCCGGTCGTTGACGAGAATGCCCGCCTCCTCGGGGCGGTGACCATCGACGACGTGCTCGACCACTTGCTGCCCGAAGGCTGGCGCGAGCAGGACGACGCCGCACAGAGCGAATCGGAGGTGGTCACACATGGCTGAGCGCGCACGACTCGATCAACCCCGCGAGGTACGACGCTCGCTTCGGCGCCGCCGCGACGCCGATCCGGAGCGCTTCGGCCGCTTTGCCGAGACCTTTGCCCGATTCATGGGCACGGCACGATTCCTGACGTTCATGACGATCGTCATCGCCATCTGGCTGCTCTGGAATGTGCCCTACGGTCCTGATCGCCCCCGCTGGGACAACTACCCGTTCATCTTCCTGACCCTGATCCTCTCGCTCCAGGCGTCGTACGCGGCCCCGTTGATCCTGTTGGCACAGAACCGTCAGGAAGCCCGCGACCGCGTCACCCAGGAGCAGGAGCGCGAGTCGAATGCCCAGTCGCACGCTGACATGGAGTTCCTCGCCCGTGAGGTCGCCGGCCTGCGCCTCGGCCTCGGCGAGGTGGCAACTCGCGACTTCCTTCGCGGTGAGCTGCGCGGCCTGCTCTCAGACATCGAGGACAAGTCTGACGGTCCAGAGGCGTCGGATGACACACCGAAACCGAAGTCCAAGAAGTCGCCGAAGAAGTCCTGACCCCGTCCTTCCTCCGGTCGGCAAGCAGCGCATCTTGCAAGCCCACTGGTGTTTCCTTGGCGTCCCGCCTCGTCAGGCGGCGCGGGGTTGTTGAGGGAGCCTCAGCGCTCACGCGAGACGCGCGCCTCGTCCCACACGGGTTCATCGGACTCGTAGACCTGACCATCGGCGCCGAACACCAGGAACCGGTCAAATCCCCGCGCGAACCAACGATCATGGGTCACCGCGACAACTGTCCCCTCGAAGGTGGCCAGGGCATCCTCCAGCGCTTCGGCTGACTCCAGGTCGAGGTTGTCGGTTGGCTCGTCGAGCAGCAGCAAGGTCGCATGGGAGAGCTCAAGCAACAGGATCTGCAGGCGCGCCTGCTGGCCGCCGGACAGCTGCTCGAAAACTTGGTCTCCTGCCTTGGCCAACCCATATCGGTCCAGCGCTTTGGCAGAGCCCTCGTGCCCCATGCCTTTGCGGTGCCCGTCTCCGTGATGCAGGATCTCCAGCAGGGTGCGGCCCATCAGCGACGGGTGCTCATGCGTCTGCGCGAACCAGCCGGGCCGGACGCGCGAGCCGAGCCGCGCCATACCGGTGTGCTCCACTGGCGGTGGCGTCACGTCGCCGACTGGCTCGTGCTCCAGATCGGGGCGCGACCCGCCGGCGGCGAGCAGCCGCAGGAAGTGCGACTTGCCCGAGCCGTTGCTGCCCAGCACGGCGACCCGCTCGCCGAACCAGATCTCGAGATCGAACGGTCTCATCAATCCGGTGAGCTCCACCTGCTCGGCAACGATCGCCCGCTTGGCCGTACGTCCCCCGTCCAGCTTCATCCGCAGGTTCTGCGGAAGCGGGAGCGCCTCGGGAGGGCCGGCCCGCTCGAACCGCTCGAGCCGGGTCACCGCCGCCTGCAGGCGTGATGCCATGTCGGAGTTGTAGGCAGCCTTCTGGCGATACATGATCACCAGCGCCTTGAGCTTGGCGCGCTCCTCATCCCAGCGCACCCGCTGTTCCTCCAGGCGATCATTTCGATCGACTCGGGCCTGGAGGTATGTCGAGAACCGTCCCGGATGCATCCACAGCGTGCTTCCGGCACCGCCGGGCTCGAGCGTCGCGATCCGACTCGCGACGCGTTCGATCAACTCGCGGTCATGGCTGACGAACAGGACTGTCTTGGTTGTCTCGATCAGCTGGTCCTCGAGCCAGCGCTTCGCCGGAACGTCGAGGTAGTTGTCGGGCTCGTCAAGCAGCAGAACCTGCTCGGGCCCGCGTAGCAGCGCCTCGAGCACCAGTCGCTTCTGCTCGCCTCCCGACAAGGTCGTCACCTGACGCCACTGCGCCTTCTGGAACGGCACGCCCAGGGCGAACACGGTGCACATGTCCCACATCGCCTCGTGGTCATAACCTCCCGCGTCTCCCCAGTCGACCAGTGCCTGCGCGTAGGCCATCTGGGCGGCCTCGTCGTCGCGCTCCATCATCAACAGCTCGGTCTTGTCGATCTCTGCGGCAGCATCGCGGATCACCTTCGGCGCCACCGAGACCAGCAGATCGCGCACGGTCGACTCGTCTCGTACCGCACCGATGAACTGGCGCATCACGCCCAGACCACCGGTGATGGTCACGGCCCCTTCGTGGGCCTCGAGGTCACCTGTCGCAATGCGCGTCAACGTGGTCTTGCCGCTGCCGTTCGGACCGATCAGTGCCACCTTGGCACCCTCGCCGACTCGCAGGCTCACGTCCCGGAGCAGGGGTCGGCCGTCGGAAAGGGTGTAGCCCACGGCATTGAGGTCGAGATGTCCCACGTGCTCATCCTGTCAGGCGCGGATTTGAATCAACCGAGCGTGCGAGCAACAGTGGACGGGTCACCCAGACATCCATTGACAGGAGAAGCACGTGCTCACGATCACCGAGAACGCAGCAGACGTCGTCAAGAAGATCGTCGAACAGAACGTCACCGATGACGAGGCCGGCCTGCGAATCAGTCAAGCCGCGGACGAGTCCCTCGCCCTCACACCGGCCGTCACGGCCGAGCCCGGAGACCAGGTCGTGCTCGAGAAGGGCGCGCGAGTCTTCCTCGACGAGGGAGCGTCCGTCGTGCTCAACGACAAGGTCCTCGACGCCACCGTCGGAGACGACGGCTCAGTGCAGTTCGCCGTCGGCGTTCAGGCCTGAGACAGCCTTGTCGCCCGTCAGGAGCGCCTGACGGGCGGCGGGCCCGCCGTTTGGTGACACTCCCCGTCTCGCCCGCGACCCTCCCCGTACGATGACGGTATGGCTGCAGTCACCGAAGAACAGGTCCGCGAAGCGCTCAACAGCGTCAACGACCCCGAGATCAAGCGTCCAATCACCGACCTCGGCATGGTCGACGGAGTCACGGTCACTGACACCGAGATCACCGTAAGACTGCTGCTGACCGTCTCGGGATGTCCGCTCAAGGACACGCTCAACCGAGACATCACCGCCGCAGTCGGCACCGTGGCGCCCGGCGTGCCCGTCGTCGTCGACATGGGTGTCATGACCGATGAGCAGCGCAAGAGCATGCAGCAGATGCTGCGCGGTGGACACAGCGAGCGTGAGGTCCCGTTCGCCCAGGCCGGCTCGCTGACCAAGGTCTTCGCGATCGCCTCGGGCAAGGGCGGCGTGGGTAAGTCGACGGTCACGGTCAATCTCGGTCTCGCGATGGCCAACCGCGGCCTGAAGGTCGGCATCATCGACGCCGACATCTACGGCCACTCGATCCCCGACATGCTGGGCGTCGGCGACCTGCGTCCGACCCAGGTCGAGGACATGATCATGCCCGTACCGGTCAAGGGCATGAAGGTCATCAGCATCGGCATGCTCAAGCCCAACAAGAACCAGGTCGTGGCCTGGCGTGGGCCGATGCTCGACCGGGCACTGCTCCAGATGCTCAGTGACGTCTACTGGGGTGACCTCGACGTCCTCCTCCTCGACCTTCCGCCCGGCACCGGCGACGTGGCGATCAGCCTCGGTCAGCACCTGCCCAATGCCGAGGTGCTGGTCGTCACCACGCCGCAGCCGGCCGCCGCATCAGTTGCCGAGCGGGCAGGCACGATGGCCTCGATGATGCACCAGCGCGTCGTCGGCATCGTCGAGAACATGTCCTTCCTTCAGCTCCCGAGCGGCGATCGCATGGAGATCTTCGGCTCAGGTGGCGCAGCAGCAGTTGCCGAGACCCTCACCGGTCGTTTTGGCTATGACGTCTCGGTGCTCGGTCAGGTGCCGCTCGACGAGCGCCTGCGCGAAGGCGGCGACTCCGGCGAACCGATCGTCGCGTCGCACCCCGACTCCGAGGCAGCCAAGGTCCTGCAGGGCATCGCCGATCACCTCAGTGGCCGCTCACGTGGCCTCGCCGGTATGCAGCTCGGGCTGGCCCCCGCCGGACGGCTCTAGGACCCACCATGTTCGGCATCGGCGTTCCGGAGATGTTCGTCATCGCCATGGTCGCAATGATGGTGTTCGGTCCGGACAAGCTGCCCGAGCTCGCCCGCCAGTTCGGTGGCTTCGTCCGCACTGTGCGCCAGATGGCCCAGAACGCCAAGAACGACTTGGGCAAGGAGCTCGGCGAGGACCTCTCGGGCATGAGTCTGCGGGACCTCGACCCCCGTCAGGTGGTGCGCAAGAACTTCCTCGATGACGGTGGCCTGGGCGACACCACGCCGGCAACCGTCAAGGAGACACGCATCCTGCGCCCCGGCGAGGCTCCGCCGTACGACCCCGAGTCGACCTAGGCCGCAGACATCCAGGCGGTCATCTTGGTGAGGCCGTCCCCCACCCGATCCACCGGACTGGTGGAAGTCGACCCCCTTGGAAGCTCTGCCACTGCTTGGGCAACTCGCCCGCTGTCGACGTCCGTCACGACGGTGTAGACGACCCCGTCATGGTCCCAGGTCACCACCAAGGGTGAGCCTTCGCGGATCCAGACGTCCGACGAGCCGAGCGGCGACAGCTCGAATCCCTCCAGGCTCGAGGTGTCGAGCACCCCGGTCTGCTCGAACAGGTTGAGCTTGGCAGTGCCGTCGGAGTAGCTCAATGCGACACCCTCGTCGGTCCACGAGCCGGACACGCGGTCGAGATCGCCGGCCAACGTCGCGTGACACGGCCAACCATCATGGTCGAGACCATCAAGCCTGGCTTCACTGATCGTGGCACCTGCCTGCACGGCCGTCGCACCATAGAAGTTGGCGGCATAGCGATCGAATGGCGGACTGACCTTGTCACCCGCAGTGGTGTCGTCTGCGCCGCCGAGCGCGTATGCCGCGACCATCACGGCGATCGAGGCGCTCGCCACGACGACTCCGGCCTTGAACGGGATCGATTGACGCAGACGATCCCACCACGACTGGTGCTCGGGCGGTTGCGCAGCGAGACCGGCCAGTGACGCCAGCAACGCAGCGGGGGGCTCCGGTGTGGTGACGGTGCTCATCCGCGACTTCAGCAGCCGCTGTTGGCGAACGGCTTTGGCGCAGGTGTCACAGGCCTCCAGGTGCTGATCGGCGTCGCGCTTGGCGTTGTCGGACAGCTGTCCGTCAACGTACGCCGCCACATCAGCTCCGAGGTGTGCCATCAGACGCCGAGGGGCCCTACGAACCTGGTGCGGCCGTGCTGGGGCGCACGATGAGCGAGGGCAGCACGCAGCTGCGTACGGCCACGGTGGATGCGGGAACGAACAGTGCCGAGCTTGATGCCCAGAACTCCCGCTATCTCCTCATACGACAGCCCTTCGACGTCGCACAGGACGACAGCGACCCGGAACTCCTCGGGAAGTGAAGCGAGCGCGGTCTCGATGTCGGGGTCGAAGTTGGCGTCATGAACGGCTGACTCGGGCAGCACCTCAGCGCTCAACAGCCGCTCCTCGGCACCTTCGCCGAACCCATCCATCCGCAGACGGGACTTGCGGCGTACACGGTCGAGGAACAAGTTGGTCGTGATGCGGTGCAACCAGCCCGGGAAGTTGCCGGGCTCGTAGGTGTCCAGCGAGCGAAACACCCGAATGAAGACGTCTTGGGTGAGGTCCTCGGCGTCGTGGCGGTTGCCGGTGAGTCGGTAGGCCAGGCGGTAGACCTGGGCGGAGTGCTCCGCCACGATGTCGTCCCACTCAAGCGTTGCCGTCGTCACGTCGTCTACCTTCATGGTCTGATCGTTGACCCTTCACCTGAGAGAACGCACAGAACCCGCTGACTGTTCCCCATATTCGCGTGCGCAGCCTCCCCGTCCAGCAGGCGTCACCCGACTACGCTGGTGCCAACCACCACCAGAGGAGCCGACCATCACCACCGCAGCCAGCCTGGCGTACGCCGAGGACCACATCGCCGAGGATGATCACCTCACGGCGGCCCGTGCGCGCGCCGAAGAGGTTGGGGTCGTGCCGATCGGCCCAGGTGGCGGCGCGATGTTGACATTCCTTGCGTCGGCGATCGATGCCAAGGCCGTTGTCGAGATCGGCACGGGCACCGGTGTTTCCGGCGTGTGCCTGCTGCGCGGAATGCAGTCCGACGGCGTGCTCACGTCAGTCGACCTTGAGGCCGAGCACCAAAGACTTGCCCGCGACACGTTCACCGAGGCCGGATTCGCGCCTCAGCGGTTCCGGCTGATCGCCGGCGCGGGCCTTGAGGTCATGCCTCGGCTCACTGATGCCGGCTACGACCTGGTGTTCCTCGACGGCGACAAGGTCGAGTACGGCGAATACCTCGACCAGGCCATCCGCCTGGTTCGCCCGGGCGGTGTGATCGTCTTCGACAATGCCCTGTGGCACGACCGAGTCGCCGATCCGGCGCAGCGTGACCCAGAGACAACTGCGATCCGCGAGCTGATCCAGCGCGTGGCCACCGACGACAATCTCCGCAGCGTGCTCATCCCCTTGGGCGATGGGTTGCTCGCAGCACGGCTGCTCTGACCCACACCCGCCGTGACTGCCGGTCGATTCGCCCCGTCCACCACCGAGGTCGAGCGCAACCGCTGATCTAAAATCGAGCAGTTGCAGTGCCCTGAGCTCTCCGTCCTCATCGACTCGGGCCGATCACCAACCGAATGACAGCGAAGCTCTTGGCAGACCCAACGGCGGCCGCTACCTGGCTTTGGACATTCGCAAGATTTCGGCGGTCAGGGCGGTAGGATCAGACGCGGGGGGCTGTTAGGGACTGCGGTGAAAGCAAGAATTGTCGAAATGGCGCGCGACCGACGCGCGTTACTTCTGCTCGCCCTGGATTCGTTCGCTTGGATCGCCGCAATGTATGTGGCCACCGCATTTCGACTCGGAACCTGGGTATTCTTCGGAATATCACTCATGTCCTGAGTGCGGAGCGGCGCCATTCCGCTCTTCAACGTGCTGGCTCTGGGCGGTTCGGCCGCGGTCCTTGTTTGGTTTGCTCGCCCGGATAGTCCGTTTGCACCAAGGGCGGTCATCGATCGGCAGTTTCAAGGAGTTCGTGGTCCTTTTTGCCATTTTGATGTTCACGGTTGGTGTCGTGGTTTCGAGCGTTGAACACGCTGGCGACCTAGGCCTATCTGTCACGACTGACCCCGCTTGCTGCAACCTGCTACGCGCTGCTCTTCGTCGCATTGCCACGCGTCCTGTGGCGAATCCTGGTCGACGAAGCGCCGCCGAATCAACTCAACACGGTGCCAAAGCCGGTTCTCATTATTGGTGCCGGTGAGGCGGCATGCCAAACTGATCGAATCGATGCAACGGGATGCCCGGCACACCTGGCGGCCGGTCGGGATGGTCAACGACGACCTGCGCGAATACTCATTTGCGCCACCGCGGTGTGCATGTTGTCGGAACCGTCAGCGATATGGCCGTGGCAGCGACCAAGACCGGTGCGCAGGCGATTGTCATAGCGATTCCCAGTGCCCAGGCCCGAGTTCATCAGCCGCGCGAACAACTTTGCCCGAGCCGCCGGCCTGGACGTCAAAGTCCTGCCTACCGTCGCAGAACTGATGAACGGCGTCGACCACACAGATGTACATAATCTTGCCCCGGAAGATCTTCTCGGTCGTCATCAAGTTGATACCGCTATGGACTCGATTGCCGGATATCTGCAAGGCAAACGAGTCCTCGTCGCCGGTGCAGGTGGTTCAATCGGCTCCGAGCTATGCCCGCCAAATCAATGGTTTCGCTCCCTCGGAGCTGATGATGCTCGATTGCAACGAGGACGCCCTGCATTCCCTCGCGCTGTCCCTCAGTGGACGCGCAGACCTAGAGTCGCCGAACCTCATCCTCGCAAACATCCGCGACCCGGAACAGCTGCAGCAGATCTTCGATACTCGCAGACCTCAAATCGTCTTCCACGCTGCGGCACTCAAGCACGTCAATATTCTTCAGACGCACGCAGCCGAAGCGGTGAAGACCAACGTCATCGGCACACTCAACGTCTTGGAGGCAGCCCGTTCTGCGGACGTCCAGCGATTCGTCAATATTTCCACCGACAAGGCTGCCGATCCCGAAAGTGTCCTCGGCCATTCCAAGCGCATTGCAGAAGGCCTCACCAAGTCATACGCCACAATTTCGACCGGAACGTACCTCAGCGTCCGTTTCGGCAACGTTCTCGGAACCAGCGGTTCGGTCCTCAGGACGTTTCGCGCCCAAATCGATCGGGGCGGCCCAGTGACGGTCACCCATCCGGACGTGACCCGCTATTTCATGACCGTTCACGAAGCTGTTCAGCTCGTTGTCCAGGCAGCAGTGATCGGCCGTGATGGGGAGGCCCTTGTCCTCGACATGGGCAAACCCGTGAGAATCGTCGACCTCGCACATCAACTGATTGATCGGGCCGGCCAGCCGATAGACATCGTGTTCACCGGACTCAAACCGGGCGAGAAGCTTCACGAAAATCTTTTGGGTGCGGGCGAGGTCGACGAACGACCGATCCATTCGCTCGTGTCTCATGTTTCCGTACCACCGATCTCCCCAGCAGAAGCAAGTTCGTTGCCAACGGAGATAGACAACAAGGCCAACGTGGAAGCAATGGTTGCGCTGTCGTCACGTATGCGCGACTACATGCTTCAAGGGGCGAAACGTTGAACCGTATCCACCTTTCCAGCCCCGATATCGGCGCGCTGGAGGAAGAATTTGTCGTTGACGCGGTGCGGTCGGGGTGGGTTGCTCCCCTCGGACCGCATGTCGATGCCTTTGAGGCCGAGCTTGCCAGTCGGGTTGGTGTTGGGCACGCGGTTGCGTTGAGCTCAGGGACCGCAGCCCTCCACCTTGCACTGGTCTCCTGGGGAGTCGGCGCAGGAGACTTCATTCCCACCTCGACGATGACCTTCGTCGCCACCGCCAACGCCATCACCTACACCGGGGCGACGCCAGTGTTCATCGACTCCGATCCTGAAACCGGCAACATCGATGTAGCGCTGTTGGATCGCGCCATTGGTGATCTCAAATCCGCAGGCAAGAACGTTCCGGCCATCCTCCCGGTTGATCTTCTGGGCAAATGTGCCGACTACGAGGGCATCGCCGAGTTGGCCCGGCGACATGGCCTCAGAGTCCTCTCCGACGCCGCCGAGTCTCTGGGCGCCAGCCGCGGACATATCCGCGCCGGATCATTCGGCGATGCAGCAGTCGTGTCCTTCAACGGCAACAAGATCATCACGACTTCCGGCGGCGGCATGCTCTTGACCAACGATGAGGCCATGGCCAGCCATGTCCGATTCTTGTCGACCCAAGCACGAGAGCCTGCGCTTCACTACGAGCACAAGGAGGTCGGCTACAACTACCGCATGTCCAACGTCCTGGCCGCTCTCGGCAGGGCCCAGTTGACGCGCCTCGATGAAATGATCGCGAAGCGTCGAAAGCGTCGAGAGCTGTATGCCGACCTGTTCGCCGCTGTCGATGGGGTGTCGATCTTCGGCCGCGAGGGCGACGATGCCGACAATTGCTGGCTCACAGCGATTCTCGTTGACGAGAAGACCACCGGATGGTCGCCCGGCGACTTGGCAGCGGCGTTGGCGCGGAACGAGATCGAGTCGCGACCGATGTGGAAGCCAATGCACCTTCAACCCACCTATGCGGACCGGCCGAACGTGGTGAACGGATCATCTGAACAGCTGTTTTCCATCGGGCTCACCCTCCCGAGCGCATCTGCGCTGACAGGGTCGGAGATGAACCTGATTTCCGACACAATTCGTGGATTTCTGGACGATCGAGCAACATGACCGCGAACCCAACTGGCCCGCAAACCTGGACTAGGCTTCAGCCAGCTTGTAAACCTTGGAGGAGCTTTGACTGACAATCCGGAGATCGACGCGAGATCGCTGCCAAACCGCAGCCTCGCAACGGTGCCCGTCCGCACGTTCAACTTCCTGCGCACGCACGGCTTCAGGAGTACTCTCCGAAAGATTCGAGCGCATGTGAACAATGCAGCGTTTGACCGCCGATACGGAGTGCGTTCTGACCTGTGGGTCGCAGCTCCGGATCTGAAGGTGGTGGGTGAAAACCACGAGCACGGCCTCAACTGTCAACCCGTCAAACCGCTGGCCTTCAGTTCGGCGATGGACGCCTTCCAGATCCCCCGAGAAGGAGTTTTCGTCGACCTCGGTTCGGGTGCAGGTCGGGCCCTGATGATGGCAGTCCTTTCCGGATTCAATCGGGTCCTGGGTGTCGAGTACGCCAGCGACATCTGCGTCCTCGCCGAACAAAATCTTGATGCGTTCCGCAAGCGAACTGGCAAGGAGTTCGAATCACGCGTATTGAACCTGGATGCAGCGGACTACGAGGTCGACGATGAGGATTGTGTCTTCTTCCTCTACAACCCCTTTGATCGTCCGGTGTTTGATGTGGTGCTCGCCAACATCCGTCGCTCACACCAGTCCGCACCTCGGACAATTCACCTCGTCTACGGTCGACCGCTGCAGCGCGAGGCATTGGACGAGGACCCATTCTGGCTCGCCGTAGACGAATCCGACTTCGGGGGACTTGAGGATTTTGTCTATTACCGAACACACTGAACGGTCGCCTGACGTCTATTTCCTACCGGGGTACGGACGCGCTGCAAGCATCGCAGACGGCGGCGAGTGGCTGCTTCTGCAAGCCCATGAGGGCGCGTGGCAGGTGCCTTTGATCGTTCGGACACTGGCCGACGGTGCGAAGGACGCGATCTCGCCGGCGTTCTCGGGAGTCTATGCCTCGCAGTCGCTGTCGGCGGAGCAGATCGGGGAAGCGTGGAATGCGACTACCGACAGTCTTCGCGAGCACGGCATCATCAGCCTCGTTCTGCGGAGCTCTCCGCTTGTGCCCCAGCCAACTCCACTCCCCGGATTACGGTCGATCAGCAGCGGACGCCCGACCATCGTGCTGGATCTGACCGATGAATCGTCCGCGTGGGACGACTTGAAAAGTAGTTGTCGATCCAAGATTCGCAAGGCGCTGAAGAACGGATACACCGCACTGGTCAGGCCGGTGAATAGCCCCGACTTGGCGGAGGGAAGCAACTTCCGTCGCCTCTACGAACAGACGATGCGGCGTCGGGCCGCCGCCTCTCTCTACTTCTTCAGCGACGACTACTATGCCGAACTCCTCGACGGCCTCGGTCCAGACCTTCTCCTCGTCGAAGCGCTGGACCGGTCGGATGCCGTGGTCTCATCCAGTCTGCTGATGCGTCACGGCGAACGCCTCCACTACCATCTCGCCGGATACGAGATGGACGACGCGCGAATGGGGGCGAACAACCTGATGTTGTGGACAGCTACGCAATTCGCGATCGCGGACGGCCTGGACCAATTCCATATTGGAGCCGGCGCGAACGGGCGCGACGGTGTCTTCCTATTCAAACGCGCGTTTGGCGGGCGGGAGTTGGAGTACGACGTCTCGGGACTGATCGTCGACGACGAGATGTATCAGCGCCACGTCGAGGACCGAGCCAGAGAGTGCGGCACGACCACAGCCGGCCTCTTGGATTCCAACTTCTTTCCGGCCTACCGAGCCGGAACTACGGTCGGCTGAGCTAGCCGAGGTCATCGACCTGCCGAGCCGTCTGATCCTCCAGCACACCTGAACCGCTGACAACCATTGACAGTGTTCGGATCAAGATCTTGAGGTCCACCCACGGACTGGCCCGATCAACGTATTCGACATCGAGTTCGATCCGCTTGCTCCAGGGCGCATTCTGGCGATAGGTGACCTGCGCCAGCCCGGTGACCCCAGAAGAACCTCCAACCGACGACGCTGGAAAGTTGTGTACCGCTCGTACTGATCAACCGATGACGGACGTGGGCCGATCAAGGCCATCTCGCCGCGCATGACGTTAACGAGCTGAGGCAATTCGTCCACACTTGACTTGCGCAGCAGCCTGCCGAACGGCGTGATGAGATTCTCGCCTGGTGGGATGTATCCTCCGCCGATCTGTTCGGCGCCGACGACCATGGTTCGAAATTTGACGATCGAAAAGACTTCTCCGTTCCGGCCCACCCGACTCTGGCGGAAGAGCACCGGTCGCCCGGTTGAACACAAGACGATCACCGCAATGACCAACAGTGCAGGCGAGATGACAATCAGCATCACCGCTGCGAAGAGGCGGTCGAAGATATAGCGGACTCCGAGATATCTGGCTCCCAACAGACTCACCCCACACTTGCCCGAAAGGCCGGAAAGAAGCCAGATTCTTCAAGCGCGACATCGGTTGTCCCGAGTTGCTTTGCTCGCTCGTGAGTCAGCCGCGCGTACGTCTCGGCATCGATGACAGCGTGGCCGGTATGAAACGGGGCTGCCCCACCCCCGAAGGACCTCTTGAATTTCGCCAGACCATCCGTCTCGGTGAGCCCCCCGCCAAGATGGCACCGTTGCACACCGGAACTTGCGCACCACTGCAATATCGACCAGACCATGAGCGAGTTCGCACCGTCGCGAGATGCATCTGGGTCCGAACCGCTCAGGTGATAATGGGCGCGGTCCAGGTACTGCATGACCAGCGAAGACGCAACGACCTCAGTTCCATCGCTGACTTCTGCGATCGAAAGAGCTACATCAGACGCTTCGAAGAGCCCTTGGTAATAGCCATCGTCGAACGAGTACCGGACGGATGCGCCGACGCGCGACATCGTGCCCCCATAGAGCCTGCGAAAATCGGCCCCTTGTTCGACATCCTCGACTGCGAGAGGTCTGACAGTACCTGTCAGGCCGTTTTGCCGCGCCTTGCGAATTGCGGTGCGGGACCTGCCTTCCATGCTGTCCCACATGCAACTGGCGTCGACGGTGTCCACCAGGTAGGTCGTCCCGCGTCGTCGAACGGTGAGTCCCTCGAAGCAACTCGCCATCCGCACCGAGTGTGGGTCGAGCGGACTGAATCGCAGGAACAGCGAGATCACACCAAGGTCTTTCAGCAGTTCACGCGCCGAGGCCCATTCACTCCTGGCCTCAGCGATGCTCAGGCCTTCAGCAATGTGTATTCCCGCGTAGCCGTACGGGCTCACCGCCTCGCTGAGCCCATCCTCAAGCTCGGCCAAGACCACCGGCATCTGCCATTTTCCGGACTGATCTGCGATCGTGATCCACGTTCCGTCGATGGTTCGGGCATCTGCCCGGCCATAGCCCTTGGTGAAATAGGCGTCAGGAATGAACGACGGCTCCTCGGCCAGCACCTCAACCAAATCGCTTCCCCACCTCACTGAGTGTTTGCGCGACGAACCGCATCTCCGTGGGACCATACCTGTGATCAATCGGTAGCGAGATGACATCGTCAAACCACGACACGTGCTCCGGAACCTGCCGCGGCCTCGGCCAATGAATCGGGCAGTAGATGCCCCTTTCTGCGAGGGCCCTCTGCAATTTCTAAGGACGGTCCGTCCTCAACACAAGAAAAGCAGGAGTGCCGCCCTCGAGGTCATCATTGACAATCGCTTCGGCTGGAAATCAAGCCCCGTAGGACCTCAAAGTTCTCTTTTCGCGCTGCGGCCATGGCCTCCAGATCAAAGCTCTCGAGGGCTCGAAAGGATCTTGCGGACATCTCCGCGGGCTCGCTGGCAATCCCGAACTCGGTCTCAGCGTGCTTGTACTGCCCAAACGCACATTCGACATCACCGGGACTCCGGGCTGCCAGCTTGAGGTCCATCGCTTTCCAACTCGACTTGCTGGGGTCCAGATGACCTGGGACCAACTGCGGATCACCCTGCAGTCCACGCACGAAGCACCCATCCCCAACCGGCAGCAACTTCCGCAGGCTCCCGAACTCGTAGGTGGCCGGCGAGGCGGGTCGGTCCAGGAAGTTATGGCTTCGGTCCTCGATGACAGCGACACCGCGGTCCCTCAATCGTGCGACGGTCGCTCGCGCCCCGTCGGTCAAGCTCCTACCAAAATACTCCGCAATGAGCGCAACAGTCTCTCCGGGACGCTGAAGACACATCTCTTCGTAACGCTGCGCGACCGGCCGGAGACGATCGTCCAACGAGCTGAAGCGAATTAACCACCCGCGGGTGTGGAACGGTTCAATCATGCTTTCGCAGAGATAGCCCGGAACGATCAACCGCCGGTATCCGTCTGTCCACAGCCGTTCAGACAGCAGCCTCAAGGCCTGCCTGCCGCTTTGCAGGTGGATCAACCCCACACCGCTGCTCCACGGCAGCGCTTGATTCGCGAGCTGCGCGCTCTCATCCGACGACTCGAAGAATGAACCGACTCCGAGGGACGCCCGCAAGGGCGCTTTCAACACCCGACCTTCGTCGCCAACCGATTCCGAATCGAGATTCACGGCTGTCCTTCGCGATACGCTGCCCCGAACTCATCGTATCCTCACGTTCGCTACAGGACACAAAAGCGGGCGTCAACGTGCGCAGGCGTGGGACGATGTCGGCCAACGAACCTAGATTGTGAGGCAACTGCGCGGTGACTCTTCGAACGCCTCGCGCAAATAGAAGGGCCATATCAGCAGTTGCTGCGTCGTCTGGCACATCATTGGCGGCCGCTGCAGTCGCCTTCGTCGTCAACATTCTGATGGCACGCCATCTAGGTCCAGGACCGCGTGGTGAGGTGGCGTGGGCGCTCCAAGGCGCCTACGTGATCGCCCCCCCTCCTGGCGTTGGGCGTGGACCGACAAGCTTTGCGCGAGCCTAATCGAACTCTCGGCGATCTCCCAGCGGCACGCGTGGATCCTCGCTTCCATCGGCATCGCGATCTCTCTCGGCTTTGCATCAGCACCCGTTGCGGCGTTGATCGCCATAGCGGCCGTCGGGGCTTCTCTGTCCATCGATCGCGGAACCGGGATGGCAACCGGCTCCCTGAGCCGTTACGTCACGTTCCAGATGTTGATCCAGTTGTGGGTCGTCACCACATCAGTTTTTCTCTATGTCTCCAACGTGAATGAGCCAATTTGGTGGCTTGCGGCATACGCCGCTCCGGCCCCTGTTCTGCTGTTCCTGTCGCTCAGGACAGTTCCACGACCGGGCGCCGGCTCCTCCGTCCGCCAACGACTCCTGGGCACCGTGAACCGGCGATCTGTCACGTACATGGTCGGCGGCTTTGGCACACTCATGCGTCACGTGTCGAGCGGTTGATCTTGCCGGTCCTCGCTTCGACAAAAAGAGCTCGGACTTTACATTGCCATCGCCACGGCAAGCGAGATGCTCGTGTGGGCCGCAGCGGGCCTTGGCGAGAGCAGAGTCGTCGGGTTCATGGCCGGCCAGATCGACCGCACAGGCCTCGCCAAAGTTGCCGCGCATGATTACGCCTTCTTCCTCCTGCTCTCTGCGCCGCTCGCGGCCGGAATCAACTACTTGCTGATCCCATTGCTGGGTCCCACGTTCGCTCAGACAAGCGTCCTCGTCATTCCCTTGTGTCTTGCATCCGCATCGTGGGCCACCTACTTGCAGCTGTCGGCAGCATGGCTCGCTCGCGGAAGCGTCAAGAAAAGCATGCGACTTGATGTGATCGCCGCGATCCTGACAGCTGTGTGCGTCGCTGCTCTGGTTCCGTCGCACGGAGCCCTTGGTGCAGCAATCGGGTGCCTGATCGCCTACACCACGATGCTGGGCGTTGCAGTTGCCTTCTTGCCAAGAGTCGGAAGAAGCGAGGCGCCCGTTGAATAGTCGTCCAGCGCCTCACACTCGCGCGATGACGAGCGCCAGCGCCGAACCAGCACACACCACGTTTCTGTTGCGCCCGCTGACCGTTGCGTTGTTCATTGCGCTACTGGCAGGGCAATTCTCATTTGACCGCCTCGGAATCGCCAATCCGCTGTTCGTCCCTGAGCGACTCCTCGGATTCGGGCTACTGACGTTTGTTGTCGGCGTGGTCGGCTTTGCGAACATCAGGTCGGTCCCATCCCGACCTCCGACAGGCATCATCGTTGCCGCACCCATTGCGTACGCCTTGGTGACGTCGTTGTGGGGAGCGGACACCCCGAATTTTTGGATCTCCGTATCCGATATCTCATGCATGCTTCTGTCCTGCGTGATCATGACGATTCTCTTGAATTGGGACAGCACGCTGGTGGCGGAAACGTTCCTGTGGTGCATGGTCATTGCAGGGACCATCTATGCGGCTGCAGGCTTGCTCGCGCCACGGCTTCGATTGGTAGTCATACGTCAGTGTTCGGGGGCGGGCCAAATGTCTACAGTCGAATCACGATGCTCGGGTTCATTGCTCTGGTCGGCCTGGTAGCTCTGCGCAAGCTCCCGATCGCTTCACTGGCATTCAACCCCCGTGTTGATCATCGCCACGGTGGTCTCGGGATCAAGGGGTGGGATACTTGCCGGCCTGGTCTCAATCTGTGTCTCGTTCTGTTCGCGCGCCGTTTGAAGACCTTCCAGATCATCGGAGGTTCTCGGTCTCCTGGCTGCTGGGATGGTCGTGGTGTATCGACAGTATGAAGACACAGTCGATCGTGTGGTCGCCGGTCGGATCGTTGAGCTGACATTTCAGCAGGGATACAGTTCCGGGCGCGGTGATCTGTTCGGCTCCGCATGGGGGCTCTTCCTCGACAACTTTGTCCGTGGAGCGGGGCTTGGAGGCTTCGAGGCACACTACGGGCAGGGATTCACCTACCCACACAACCTCTTTGCTCACGGCCGCGGAAGGAGGTCTGATCGGATTGACCATCCTGACGGTCTCCCTCGCCGTGTTTGCGGTCCGAATGCTGCACCATCACCATTCGACTCTGGCCCTGGTCTTCGGCGCGGCCTCGGCCCACCGACGTCGTCGATTTCTCCGGCGGCTACTACGATGCTCGATTCCTCTGGGTCTTCATGATCATTGCCTTGCGCCTCTCCACTCAGGAAATCTCGACCTCAACAGTGACCCGATCAAGGTTGAATCAATGACAGAAGTTCCTAGCAGCTGACTGAAAATCGTCTACCTGCATCAGTATTTTGCAGCGCCGGACACGCCCAGCGGCACGCGCTCGTACGAGATGGCGAGAAGGTTCGCCGCCGCCGGCCACGACGTTCACGTCGTGGCCACCAAGTTCAACGAGTCCAGCTTCATTCCCCGATGGAGCGTTCAGGACCTGGACGGCATCACGGTGCACTGGATTCCGGTGAAGTACGAGACAGGGATGGGGTTCAACCGGCGAATGGCTGCTTTCCTCGCCTTTGCCTGGTTGGCGAGCTGGCGTTCCCGACGACTCAAGCCAGACGTGGTCTTCGCCACGAGCACTCCGCTGACCATCGCCATTCCAGGAGTGTTTGCGACCGTGGGGAGGCGCACCCCGATGGTGTTCGAAGTGCGCGACCTCTGGCCCGAGTTCCCATCGCGATGGGTGAACTCAGCCAACCCTCTCGGTGGGCCGCGCACAAGCTTGAGCAGTTCGCCTACCGAAACTAGCCGCCGTGATTGCCTTGTCGCCGGGAATGGCCAGGGGTGTCGAGCGAAAGGGGGTGCCGAAGGACAAGATCAGTGTCGTCCCAAACTCGTGCGACAACGCGCTGTTCGATGTGCCTCCCGAGGTCGGCCAGAGTTTTAGAGATGAACGGCCATGGTGAGGGGACCGACAGCTGGTGGTGTACGCACGTGCCGGTCGCGGTCAACGCAGCCGGGTACCTCGCCACACCGGCCCACAGGTGTGTGATCGCGATGGCGACGTTCGATTCCTGATTGTGGGAAACGGCCCGGAACGGGCGTCGATTGAACAACTCGCCCAACAGCTGGGTGTGCTCAACAAGAATCTTTGTCTGAGGACGAGATACCGAAGTCCTCAATTCCGGCGTTGATGAATGCGGCGACTGTTTCCACGTCGGTCTTCATCCCGGTCAAGGAGCTGGAGGAAAACAGCCCCAACAAGTTTTTTGACGCGCTGGCCGCTGGTCGACCCGTCGCGATCAATCACCGAGGATGGCAAAGCGATCTGATTCACGACAATGAGCTCGGAATAGTCCTGGATGCAACCGACATCAGAAGAGCAGCGCAGACACTCGCGAGTATTCCTGCACGACGAGCGGCGTCTCGAGACGGCGCGCAAGAGTGCCCGCCGGCTTGCCGACCATCAGTTCAGTTGTGACCGACTTACGGCAGCCGTCCTCACGGTCCTGGAGGACGTCCGTCAACAAATAACGGAGTCGCGCGTGGCACGGACGTCGAAACATCGCGACGCTGTTCGCCACATAGGCTGCTGTACCTTGACCTTGCCGGTTGACGAGACTCAAACACAGGGGTTGGCGTATGGAACTGCGGGACTATTTGCGTGTCGCCCGCCAACGATGGATGACGATCGTCATCGTCACCTTGCTGGCTTGCGGTGCAGCTGCCGTGCTGACACTCAGGGTCACTCCCCATACGAGTCCACGGCCCGGCTCTTGATTTCGATGCTGCAGTCGGGTAACGACCAGGCATACACCGGAGTGCTTTTCGCCCAAGCGCGCATCGGCTCCACGCAGACCTGATGACCGGCGGGAAATCTCGCGTCGGGTGATCAACCGGTTGAACCTTCAAGAGTCACCACAGGAACTCTCCAAGCAGGTCACAGCGGAAGCCAAACCCGACACAGTTGTGTTGTCGATCACCGTCAAGGACCCCAAGCCTTCGCGAGCGCAGTTTCTGGCCGATACCTTTTCAGAAGAGTTCGCCGGATACGTCGAGGAACTCGAACCCCCAACTGAAAGTCGACCGTCCCGGTCAAAGCATCCATCGTCGACAGAGCCAAAGAGCCCGGTGGCCCCGTATCACCCAACCCAGTCAACATTTCCCTCGCCACAGTCCTAGGTCTGCTCCTCGGCGCAGGGATTGCCGTCCTCAAGGACACCCTGGACACGACAATCAAGACCGTTGACGACCTCGCAGCGGTCACCGGAAACACGCCATTGCTGGGCAACATCCACTTCGACAAGGGCACGCCCAAGAATCCGGTCATCAGCTCTCTGAGCAGTTATGCTCCTCGCGTCGAAGCCTTCCGCATGTTGGGAACGAATCTTCAGTTCGTCGGAGTCGCCGGCATCGCTGCCGCAGCGAACCCGTCGGAAAAGTCTATTCATGAGCAGCGCAGTACCCGGCGAGGGAAAATCGACAACAGCTGTCAACCTGGCCCTCACCATCGCCAAGTCCGGGCAGAGCGTCATCCTGCTCGAGGCCGACCTCCGGCGACCCAAGGCGATGTCCTACCTCCAGCTCGAAGGGTCCGTCGGTGTGACGACCGTTCTCGTCGGCCGAGTGGGGCTCAACGAGGCGATTCAGCACAGGTCAGAGGGTCTCGACGTCCTAGCCGCCGGGTCGACTCCACCAAATCCTGCCGAACTTCTCCAATCTCCAAGAATGAAGAAGTTGCTCGCCACACTGCGCACAGAGTACTCAATAGTCGTGATCATCGACGCGCCGCCGCTGCTGCCAGTCGACGATGCCGCAGTACTCGCGGCCAATTCGGACGGGGTGATCATGGTTGTCAACCACGGCAAAACAACGAGGGACCAAGTCACTGCGGCAGCCGCTCGCTTGGAATCGGTCCACGCCAAACTTCTTGGCACCGTCCTCAACATGACGCTGGTGTCCAAGCGCAGCAAGTCCGGATACGGATACGGATACGGATACGCGCCTGAACCCGGCCGCACAATGTCCGAGGCGACCGATCAACCCCAGACCAAGCGGAAGACAAGGCGCAAGCGCAGTTCGAGCGAGCCGGCTCGAAAGACGCCCGTGGCGGCATAGTGAGTCTCCCCGCAGATACCAACATCGAAGCGGCGACAAAGCCATTGCCCACCCGGTCACCCGAAAGTCGCAATCCAGCGGTAGCGAAGCTTTGCTTTTTTCAAGACCTGCCCCAGATCCGGGCCGGCTTGCAGGATTCGCCCGCGCCGCCGGTTCGTTCCTCCTAGTCGTCGTCCTTGCCGTGCTCGAAGTGCGACGACGAACGGAAGCCGGCCGGGCCGCGCACGACCGCGACGATCTCGCACGCCTCGATCGAGATCGGCGCGGCTGCCGATGATCTTGGAGCCGGGCGACTCGGCGGCGCGCTTCTCGAAGTCCGCCTGGAACTTCGCGCGCGCTTCGTCGGAGACGAAGACGTAGGAGCCCTCGAACCATTCGCCCTTGCGGGCGCGCCACGTCTTGACCCGCAGGCCGTCAAGTCCGGCGAACTTGGCGTACGACTCGTCCTCGACGTAGGACGCGAAGAGCCTTGAGCGTGCCCTTGGGCGCGTCCTCCAATGACCAACGAACGGTCAGGCCGAACATCAGACAGCTTTGAGCGCGTCGCCGAGGGTTGCGGCCTCTTCATTGTTGAGCTCGACGACGAGGCGACCGCCGCCTTCGAGTGGTACGCGCATCACGATGCAGCGTCCCTCCTTGGTGACCTCCATCGGCCCGTCTCCGGTCCGTGGCTTCATGGCGGCCATCAGTTCCCCTCTCGTCGTGAAGCGTCCGGCTGAATCTGCCGGACGCGTGCCTCCTATTATCGCCTATGGTCCGAACACCTTCGACCGCAGTCCCACAGGAGGCACTCATGAGCGAGTCCAGCACGCCCCCCGGTGACGTACGAGGTGGCCGACGGCGTCGCCACCGTGACGTTCAATCGGCCCGACACCATGAACAGCCTGACGACCGATACGAAGGTCGCGCTGAGGGACGCGCTGCACCAGGCGGCGGCCGACAGCGAGGCCCGATGTGTCGTGCTGACCGGCACCGGGCGGGCGTTCTGCGTCGGCCAGGACCTCAAGGAGCACGTCGCCGGGCTGACGTCCGACGACCCGGGCCAGCTGTCGGACACGGTCCAGGAGCACTACAACCCCGCGGTCACCGCGATCGCGACGATGCCCAAGCCCGTGATCGCGGCCGTCAACGGCATCGCCGCCGGTGCCGGCGCATCGCTGGCCTTCGCCGCCGACTTCCGCGTGCTGCGCCGCTCGGCAGGCTTCAACCTCGCCTTCGCCGGTATCGCGCTGTCCTGTGACACCGGCGCCTCGTGGACGCTCCCCCGTCTGGTCGGGCTACGGCCGCGCAACACAGCTGCTGCTGCAGCCTCGTACGATCCCCGCCGACGAGGCACTCGAGCTCGGCATGGCGACGACGGTCGTCGATGACGACGCGTTCGACGCCGAGGTCGCCGCGCTGGCCCGGTCACTCGCTGACGGGCCGACCCTGGCGTACGCGTCGATCAAGCGCTCGCTGGCGTTCTCGGCGACGAACGACCTGCCAGCCTCGCTGGACCAGGAAGCGCAGAAGATGGCGCTGACCGGTGCGTCAGAAGATCACCTCGCGGCGGTCAAGGCGTTCCTGGCCAAGGAGAAGCCGGCCTTCACCGGCCGCTGATCACGGATCAGGCCGGGCGCTGGTGCTGGCGGCGCTGCTTCCTCGGTCGCCGACTGCTCCCACGCCACGACTTCGGCGCGTGCCTGGATCTCGGCGCTTCGCTCGCGGCAAGTGCGTCGGTGGCCTTGCGCAGGTCGCTGCGAGCCGACTCGATGTCGGACTGCGCCGACGTGAGGTCGGCGGTCGAGCGCCTCGACTGCGGGCGCGCTCTGCCGACATCCGCTCACGGGTCTTGGCCAGGTCGATCTCGGCGGTGACCAGCGAGTCGCGCAACGTCTCGAGCTGGGCGTCCTTGTGCCGGATGCGTGAGCCCATCTGCTCGGCGAAGGCGATGTGCTCCTGCGAGCGGGCGACTGCCTGCACTGCGGTTGCTGTCGGCGATGCCGGCGCGGTCGCGCGCCCAGTCGCGGCGCATCTGGGCGAGATCGTTGGCCAGCAGGCGTGCGGAGACGATGCCGGCGACGACGGCGTAGACGGTCGCGCCGACCAGCAGCGGCACCGTCGAGACGACGATCGCGAACGCGGCAACCAGCACAGCGGTGACCAGCAGCGCGACGCGGCCAGGACCCGGCGCGAGCGTGACGTCTTCCGGGAGTGGCTCATGGTCCGATGGTAGATATTATTCGGCCCGATTGCGGGGAGCCACGCCTCAGCGGGCAACACAGTCCTCAAGGTGGTCGTTGACCATTCCGGTGGCCTGCATCAGTGCATAGGCCGTCGTCGGGCCGAAGAATCGAAACCCCTTCTTCTTCAGCGCCTTGGCCATCGCGACCGACTCGGGCGTCGTCGCAGCGACTTCGGCATACGACCTGGGCGCGGGCCTGGGCGGCGGGGCGAAGGACCACAGCAGGTCGCTGAACGACTCGTCGAGCGCCAGCAAGGTGCGGGCGTTGCTGATCGTCGCCTCGATCTTCAGGCGGTTGCGGACGATGCCGGCGTCCTGCAGGAGGCGTTCGACGTCGGCGTCGCCGAAGCCGGCGACGACCTCGGGATCGAAGTCGGCGAACACCCGACGGAACTGTTCGCGCTTGCGCAGGATGATCAGCCACGAGAGGCCCGACTGGAAGGCCTCGAGCGACATGCGCTCGAACAGCTCCTGGTCGCCGCGAAGCTCCTTGCCCCACTCGTTGTCGTGATAAGCGATCATCGCCGGATCGTTGCCCCACGGGCAACGCACCACATCGTCTGCGCCGGTGGCTAGGGTCATGGTGTGATCGTGCCACGCACCGAGGACACTCTGAGGCTGGGTTCTCGCGACTTCGCTCCCGGTGACTTCGCGCTGATGGCGATCATCAATCGCACCCCCGACTCGTTCTATGACAACGGCGCGACATTCGATCTGGAGCCCGCACTGGAACATCTGGCCCGCGCGGTCGCCGAGGGCGCGGACATCGTCGACGTCGGAGGCGTACGCGCCGGCTACGGGCCCGAGGTCGACGCCATCGAAGAGCTTCGGCGTACGGCTGACTTCGTCGCCGAGGCACGGTCCCGCTTTCCCGAGCTGGTGATCAGCGTCGACACGTGGCGCAGCGAGGTCGCCGACGAGCTGTGCAAGCTCGGTGCCAATCTCGTCAACGACACCTGGTCAGGCCACGACCCTGAGCTTGCGGCGGTCGCGGCTCAGCACGGCGCCGGCATCGTGTGCAGCCACACCGGCGGCATCGGCCCGCGTACCGACCCGCACCGCGCCGCGTACGTCGACGTCGTCGCCGATGTCATCAGCACCGTCACCGAGCTGGCCGACAAGGCCCTGGCGGCCGGTGTGCGGGCCGACGGCATCCTGATCGACCCGACACACGACTTCGGCAAGAACACTCGGCACAGCCTCGAGCTGACCCGCCGCCTGGATGAGCTCGTGGACACCGGGTGGCCAGTTCTCGTGGCGCTGTCGAACAAGGACTTCGTCGGCGAGACCCTCGATCTCGACAAGGACCGCCGCCTGCCCGGCACGCTCGGCGCAACAGCAGTGTCGGCGTGGCAGGGCGCCCGCGTCTTCCGTGCCCACAACGTCGCCGAGACTCGACAGGTTCTCGACATGGTGGCCTCGATCAGGGGCGATCGCCCGCCGGCAGTCTCCCGCCGCGGTCTGGCCTAGGTGTCCTGCGACACGAACCAGGCGACGGCTTCGTCGATGTCGTCCGTCAGGTGAAGGCTGTCGATGTCCTCGACGTTGACCTTGCCGTCAGCCAACATCGACGAACGCAGCCAGTCGATCAGGCCACCCCAGTACTCCGTGCCGAAGAGCACGATCGGAAATGACGTGATCTTCTGCGTCTGCGCCAGCGTCAACGCCTCGAAGAGCTCGTCCATCGTGCCGAAGCCGCCGGGCATCACGACATAGCCCTGCGCGTACTTCACGAACATCGTCTTGCGGACGAAGAAGTAGCGGAAGTTGATGCCGAGGTCGACGAACTCGTTCATGCCCTGCTCGTGCGGAAGCTCGATGCCCAGGCCGACCGAGACTCCGCCACATTCGCTCGCGCCACGGTTGGCGGCCTCCATGACTCCGGGGCCACCGCCGGTGATCACGGCGTAGCCCTCGTCGCACAGCTTCGCGGCAATCTTGCGAGCCGCCTCGTACATCGGGTCGTCGGGCTTGGTGCGAGCCGAGCCGAAGATGCTCACTGCGGGGCCGAGCTCGGCGAGTGCGCCGAATCCTTCAACGAACTCGGACTGGATGCGCAGCACCCGCCACGGGTCGGTGTGCACCCAGTCGGTCGGGCCGCGGGAGTCGAGCAGTCGCTGGTCGGTCGTGCCGGACTTCACCTGGTCACCACGGAGCCTGATCGGCCCCTTGTGCGTCTCACGTCGATCGGTCATGTGCAGCAGGCTATCGGGGTTGACCTCAAGTCGACGTGAGGTCCTAGGTTCGGCAATGGCGTCCGGTAGAGGACACTGAAGGGTCGAACAAACGGAGATACCCACATGAGCATGGATGCGACGGCGTGGTCTGCGCTGCACCGCACGATGAACACCTACAACGGCTCGCAGAAGCTGACCCGCGAGACCTTGCGCCGCATCGGAACGTTCGCGATGCCGCACAAGCGCAAGCTGATCATGTTCCTGGTCATGAGCGTCATCACCGCAGTTCTTGCCGTGGCGACGCCCGTGCTGGCCGGACGAGGTCGTCAACTCGATCGTCGACGGAGACTCGCGGCGTACCGTCTTCGAGCTGGCGGGTCTGATCGCCCTCATCGCACTGGCCGATGCCGGATTCGGCATCTACACCCGGTGGCTGTCGTCCAACATCGGCGAAGGGCTCATCCTCGACCTGCGTACGACGGTCTTCGACCACGTGCAGCGCATGCCGATCGCCTTCTTCACCCGCACGCGTACCGGTGCGCTGGTGAGCCGGCTCAACAGCGACGTGCTCGGTGCGCAGCGTGCCTTCAGCGACACGTTGTCCGGCGTTGTCAGCAATCTCGTGACGCTTGACCCTGACACTCGTCGTGATGCTCAGCATCTCGTGGCAGATCACGCTCGTCGCCCTGATCCTGCTGCCGGTGTTCGTCATACCGGCGCGGCGCATGGGCGGCCGGCTCGCCGCAATGCGGCGCGAGGCCGCCAACTACAACGCCACGATGAGCACCCGGATGACCGAGCGCTTCTCGGCGCCCGGCGCGACACTGGTCAAGCTCTACGGTCGACCCGATGTACGAGTCGGCCGAGTTCGCGGCGCGCGCCCGTCGGGTCCGTGACATCGGGGTGCGGTCGGCGATGTTGCAGTCGATCTTCGTCACCGCGCTGACCACGGTGTCGGCGCTTGCGCTGGCAGTCGTCTACGGCCTCGGCGGCTTCTACGCGCTGCGCGGCATCGCTCGACCCGGGCGACGTGGTGGCGATGGCACTGCTGCTGACCAGGCTCTACGCACCACTCACGTCTCTGGCGAGCGCCCGCGTCGAGGTGATGAGTGCCGTCGTCAGCTTCGAGCGCGTCTTCGAGGTGCTCGACCTCAAGCCGTTGATCGCCGAGAAGCCCGATGCTGTCGACCTGCCGACCGGACCGGTGTCGGTCGAGTTCGACCACGTGACGTTCGCCTACCCATCGGCCGACAAGGTGTCGCTCGCCTCGCTCGAGGAAGTCGCCGTGCTCGACAACCGCGGCGGCGTCGACGTGCTCCACGACGTGTCGTTCACGATCGAGCCGGGCCAGCTCGTCGCACTGGTCGGCACGTCCGGCGCCGGCAAGTCGACGATCGCCAGCCTCGTACCGCGGCTGTACGACGTCGACGGCGGTGCGATCCGACTCAACGGCGTCGACGTCCGCGATCTGACGCCTGGCGTCGATCCGCGCGCACGCTGGGCATGGCAACTCAGGACGGTCACCTGTTCCACGAGTCCGTGCGGTCCAACCTGCTGCTCTCACGACCCCGAGGCGACCGAGGACGAGCTGTGGGCGGCGCTGCACGACGCGCGTCTTGATGACCTGATCCGTTCACTGTCAGACGGCCTCGACACAGTTGTCGGCGAACGCGGCTACCGACTGTCGGGAGGCGAGCGTCAGCGGCTGACGATCGCGCGACTGCTGCTGGCACGTCCGCAGCTGGTGATCCTCGACGAGGCGACGGCCCATCTCGACTCGACGTCCGAGGCGGCGGTCCAGGAGGCGCTCGCAGTCGCCCTGGCCGGGCGTACGTCACTGGTCATCGCGCACCGGCTGTCGACCGTACGGGCGGCCGACCTGATCCTCGTCGTCGAGGACGGCCGCATCGTCGAGCAGGGCACTCACACGGAGCTGCTCGCCCAGGGCGGACGGTACGAGGAGCTCTATCGCACCCAGTTCGACCAGGGGCCGATCGCCGAGCCGTCCGCTAGTCTGAGGTCTAGGCAGCTCAGCCAGCCGACGCATCGTGTCGTGCACGCGGCGGAGCTGCTCGACCGGCACGTGCTCGTCGGCCTTGTGCGCGAACATCGGGTCACCGGGGCCGTAGTTGATCGCCGGGATGCCGAGCACGGTGAACTGCGCGACATCGGTCCAGCCGAACTTCGGCTTGACCTCGCCGCCGACCGTGGCGGCGAACGCCGCAGTGGCTGGCTGCGAGAGGCCCGGGCAGCGCGCCGGGCGCCGAGTCGGTCAGCGTCAGCCCGAAGCCCTCGAACACCTCTTGCAGGTGCCGGTGCGCGTCCTCTTCGCTGCGATCAGGCGCGAACCGGAAGTTGACCGACACCGATTGCCTCGTCGGGCACGACATTGCCGGCGACTCCGCCGCTGATGCCGACCGCGTTCAGGCCTTCGCGATAGGTCAGTCCGTCGATGTCGACCTCGCGCGGCGTATAGGTCATCAGCCGTCGAGAACCGGTGACAGCGCGTGGATCGCATTCGAGCCCATCCACGAGCGTGCGGAGTGCGCTCGCTCGCCCGTCGTACGGATCTCGGCGCGCATCGTGCCCTGGCAGCCCGCCTCGATGCCCGCGTCGGTCGGCTCCATCAGGATCGCGAGGTCGCCGGCAAGCAGCTCGGGGCGGGTACGGGCAAGCTTGCCGAGACCGTTGAACTCGGCCGCGATCTCCTCGCCGTCGTAGAACACGTACGTGACGTCACGCGCCGGCTCGGCGACATGTGCCGCCAGCAGCAGGGCGACGGCGACGCCGCCCTTCATGTCGCAGCTGCCGAGGCCGTGCAGGATGTCGCCCTCGAGGCGCGACGGGAAGTTGCCGTTGGCGGGCACCGTGTCGAGGTGGCCGGCGATGACGACGCGTTCGGCGCGACCGAGCTCGGTGCGGGCGACGATCGTGTGGCCATGCGCTCGACGTCGAGGTGCGGACAGCCCGGAGTGCCGTCTCAACGGCATCGGCGATCTCTTGCTCGGCCAGGCTCTCGGACGCAATGTCGACCAGCGCAGCGGTCAGGGTGACGACGTCGGTGGTCAGGTCGATGATGCGGGCACGGGTTCATTCCATCACGTCCACGCCCTCAGCGAGGCGAAGACGCAGAACTCGTTGCCCTCCGGATCGGCCATGACGGTCCAGCTGATCTCGTCGTCTTGAGCGCGGAGAACGCTTGCTCCGGCTGCGACGAGGTCGTCGACCGTCACGCCTTCGTTGAGAGTGACGTCCCAGTGGATGCGGTTCTTGACCGTCTTGGGCTTCTTGGTCGGCACGAAGTCGAACGACTCGAGACGTGGAGCCGGGCACGTCGTCGATGTAGGAGTAGCCGTCCTTGTCGTGGTGCACGAACGTGCCGCCGCATGACGTCGGCCCACCAGGTCGGAGATCGTCGCGTGGTCGAGCGCCTGCACGACGATGTCCTTGAGCCGATGGCTCGTCGGCTCGTCGTAGGTGAAGACGCAGAACTCGCCGCCCTCGGGATCGAGGAACGTCGTCCACGGGAACTCGCCATCGCCAGACACCTGCTCGAGGTCGGCGAACGGCTCGAGCGACTCCGCCCGAAGGTCGAGATGCACCCGGTGCCAGACCGTCTTGGCTTCCGGAACGGTGTTGATCCAGACCTCCTCGCCGGCTCCCCTGCCTCGCAGCACGGAGTCGCCGTCATCGAGAGTCTCGACCTCGTAGTCGAGGGCTTTGGCCCAAAAGTCCTGCATGACCGATGCATCCATGGCATCGATACATACCGACTTGAACGTCGCGAGGACCATCAGGCCTCCTTGACTTCCCAGATGAGGCAGAAGGGTTTTCCGGCCGGGTCGGCGTAGACCCGCCAGTCCTCGCCGGCGCCCGGCAGTCGCGTCGCGCCGAGCGCAAGCACCTTGGCTTCGGCGTCCTCGACGTCGTCCACGAGGATGTCGAGATGGACCTGTTGCGGATGCGCCGGGTCCGGCCAGCGGGGTGCGGCGTATGCCTCGACCTGCTGGAACATCACTGGCTGATCGTCTGCGTTGCCCACCATCGCCATGCCGTCTCCCTCGTAGGTGACTGGCTTGCCGATCAGCTCGGCATAGAACTCGCTCAGCGCCTTGGCATCGGGGACGTCGAGCATCACCCCAGCGACCGTCGGATGGGTGTTGTCAGGACTGCTGACCAGGTCGAAAGGGTGCCCGGCAGGATCAGCGAGGGTGTTCCATCGGTCGTTCTCCCGCAGAACTGTCGCGCCCAGCCCAACGGCCAGGCTCGTCGCCTCGGCCAGGTCACGCACCCGGAGGTCAAGATGCGCCTGCTGTGGATGGGCCGGATCTGGCCACTGGGGCCGGATGTGGTCAGGCGCATCCTGCAGACCGATTCGCCAGCCGTCGACAGTGGTCAGCGTGATCCAGTCGTCGGCGACATAGGTCTGCTCCCACCCCGCCAGCGAGGTGTAGAAGGTGGACAACGACGTGATGTCTGGTGCGTCAAGCACCACGGTCTTGAGCGTGCCAATCATGTTCCCCATCCTTAACCAGGATGGGGACAATTTCATCCCCTCGTCGTCTGCCGAGCAGCTGTCAGAGGGTCGACTGGATGCCGCTGAGGAGCTGGCGGGCCATGACGATGCGCTGCACCTGGTTGGTGCCTTCGTAGATCTGGGTGATCTTGGCGTCGCGCATCATCCGCTCGACCGGGTAGTCGCGGGTGAACCCATAGCCACCGAGCAGCTGCACGGCATCCGTGGTGACCTGCATCGCGGTGTCGGAGGCGAATGCCTTGGCGGCGGCGCCGAAGAAGGTGAGGTCCTTGTCGCCACGCTCGGAGCGGCCGGCAGCGGCGTACGTGAGCTGGCGCGCGGCCTCGATCTTCATGCCCATGTCGGCGAGCATGAACTCGATGCCCTGGAACTCGGCGATCTTCTTGCCGAACTGCGTGCGCTCCTGCACATAGCCAAGCGCGAAGTCGAGCGCGCCCTGCGCGACTCCGACGGCCTGGGCCGCGATCGTCACGCGGGTGTGGTCGAGCGTCTTCATCGCGGTGGCGAAGCCAGTGCCCTCGGCTCCGATCATCCGATCGCCGGGAATGCGTACGTTGTCGAGGTAGACCTCGCGGGTCGGCGAGCCCTTGATGCCGAGCTTCTTCTCCGGCGCGCCAAATGAGACGCCCTCGTCGGACTTCTCAACGACGAACGCCGAGATGCCCTTGGTGCGCTTGTCAGGGTCTGTCACCGCGAGGACGGTGTAGAACTCCGACTCTCCCGCGTTGGTGATCCAGCGCTTGACGCCGTTGAGCACCCAGTCGTCACCGTCGCGCACTGCCTTGGTCTTCTGGTTGCCCGCGTCGCTGCCTGCGTCGGGCTCCGACAGGCAGTAGGAGAATCCCTCGCCGGCAGCGAGACGCGGAAGGTAAGCCTTCTTGATGGTCTCGTCGCCGGAGATCATCACGGGCAGCGAGCCAAGCTTGTTGACCGCGGGAATCAGCGAGCTCGAGACGCATACCCGAGCGACTTCCTCGATCACGAGCACGGTGGCCAGCGCATCGGCTCCCGCTCCGCCGTACTCCTCGGGTACGTGGGGCGCATGGAAGTCCGCAGCGAGCAGAGCCTCAGCCGCCTCGGCCGGCCAGCGAGCCTGTTCGTCGACGTCCGCAGCGAACGGGGCAATCTTGGCCTCGGCGACAGCACGTACGGCTTCGCGGATGGCCTGGTGCTCTTCGGAGAGGACGAACATGTCTGACACGGAGACTCCAAAATAGTAGGACGACCTAGTAATTGTAGAGGCAGCGGCCGATCGCGACAAAATGCTTCGCGCGTGGGATCCGACACACGCCTTCGCGGGTCGCGCCGAGGCGTAGCGTGAATTCATGGCCATCACCACTGAGACCGAGCTGCGTGAGCTGCTCGGCGAACCGCTGCAGCGCGTGCTCGACAAGGACCGCGACGACCTTCTCCCCCGAGCACCGGGCATGGATCGCGGCGTCACCGTTCTGCCTGGTGGCCACCGCCGACGCGAGCGGTCGATGTGATGTCTCACCCAAGGGCGACCCTGCCGGCTTCGGGCTCGTGGTCGACGACACGACACTGGCGATCCCCGAGCGCCCGGGCAACAAGCGCGCCGACGGCTTCGCCAACATCCTGCAGAATCCGTACGTCGGGCTCATCTTCTTCGTGCCGGGACGCGGCGACACCCTGCGCGTCAACGGTCGCGCCACACTGCTCGCGGACGCCCCGTACGCCGAACAGATGGTGGTCGAAGGGCACCGGCCCGTCGGTGATCCTCGAGGTCGCCGTCGAGCAGATCTTCTTCCACTGCTCAAAGGCCTTCCTGCGTTCGTCGCTGTGGAAGCCCGAGACCTGGGCACCCGACGCCGTACCCAGTCGTGCGGTCATCGCCAAGAGCCTCGAGCGCCCGGAGGACAGCATGGAAGAGCTCGAGGCGTACTACGGCTCGGCGAGCTACGAAAAGGGCCTCTACTGACGCAGCGAGGATTCCCAGGACTAGCGGAAACCGGCACCCTTGGTCGGCGGCTTGCGGACCTTCTCGCCCTTGGCGCGTGCCATCTCGGCCAGCCCAACTTGGAAGTCCACCATCTTTTGGGTCAGTGCGGCATCGCCGACTGCGAGGATGCGCACGGCCAGCAGGCCTGCATTGCGGGCATTGCCGATCGACACCGTCGCAACGGGGACTCCGGCCGGCATCTGCACGATCGAGAGCAGGGAGTCCATCCCGTCGAGGTGCTTGAGCGCAACGGGCACGCCGATGACCGGAAGCGGCGTGACGGCGGCGAGCATGCCCGGCAGGTGGGCCGCTCCCCCGGCACCGGCAATGATCACTTCGATGCCACGGGTGTGTGCCTCGCGACCATAGGCGAGCATCTCGTCGGGCATCCGGTGCGCCGAGACGACATCGGCCTCGTACGCGATGTCGAACTCGCCCAGCGCCGTCGCGGCCGCTTCCATCGTGGGCCAGTCGGAGTCAGACCCCATGACGATGCCCACGCGTGCGCTCATGCGCCAAGACTAGCGGTGGCTGATGCCCGGTCGTGCGGGACGGCGGCGCTCAGGTGAAGAGCTGGGCGGCATGGCGGGCGCTGGCGAGCACGTCGTCCAGGTCGGTCCCGTATGCCGTCACGTGGCCAACCTTTCGGCCCGCCTTGACGGACTTGCCGTAAAGGTGGATCTTGACGCCCGGTTCTGCTGCCTCGACGATCGCGCGCTGAGCCACCAGGTCGTCGACCGCTCCTCCCAGCACGTTGACCATGACCGACCACGGGTCTCGCGCAGTCGTCGGCCCGAGCGGCAGGTCGAGGACAGCACGAAGGTGGTTCTCGAACTGGCTGGTGTCTGCGCCGTCGATCGTCCAGTGCCCGGTGTTGTGCGGGCGCATGGCCAGCTCGTTGACCAGCAGGCGGCCGTCATTGGTCTCGAACAGCTCGACCGCGAGGATGCCGCTGACGTCAAGCTCCACCGCGATCCGTTCGGCCATTGCCTGCGCCTCGGCGTGAAGAGCGGGATCGAGGTCGGGCGCGGGAGCGATGACTTCCGAGCACACCCCGTCGACCTGGCGCGACTCGACCACCGGATAGCTGCGCACCTCGCCCGACGGCGACCGTGCCACCAGTGCCGACAGTTCACGGCGGAAGTCGACGAGTTCCTCGGCGAGCAGTGCGCGACCAGCGGCGAAGGCCTCCGCGGCGTCGGCCGGAGTCCGCACGACCCAGACACCCTTGCCGTCATAGCCACCCCGTGTCGTCTTGACGACCGCCGGATAGCCGAACGTCTCGAGGTCCGCCAGCGACGCGACGGTCGCATTGCGCGGGCAGGGCACGCCCAGCCCACCAAGGCGTTCGCGCATGGCCGCCTTGTCCTGGGCGAAGAGCAGCGCATGCGGCCCCGGTCGGCACGCGTGTCCTTCGTCGGTGAGGGTGTTCAGGTGCTCCGGGGGTACGTGCTCGTGGTCAAACGTCACGACTGGCGCGTCAGCAACGGCCTCGCGCAGGGTGTCGAGATCGGTGTAGTCACCGACGATGTGGTCAGGCACGACCTGCGCGGCCGAGACGTCCGGCCCCTCGGCCAGGAGTCGGACGTGGATGCCGAGACCCACGGCTGCCTGCTGCATCATGCGCGCCAGCTGGCCTCCGCCGATGATCGCGAGCTCAGGTGGCGTCACGGGTTCAGCCTAGTGGGTCCGGAAGAAGCCGCGGCGCTCACTCACCGTGATGGGCGAGAGGTTGCCGAACCCGCGCAGCGGACGAGGCGGGAGCGTGCGCATGTCGAACTCGTCGTCGAGGAACGCGGCGGTGCTCTCGTCGACCAGCACCCGGTTGCTTCGGGCCACGTGCGAGAGCCGCGCCGCGAGGTTGACTGGCGGGCCGAACACGTCCCCGAGCCGGCTGATCACCGAGCCGGTGGCCAGACCAACCCGGATGTCGGGCAGCTCTGATCGCGTGCCGATCTGCCGCACCAGGTCGAGGGACGTTCGGGTGCCCTCGACCGCGTCGTCACAGACGAACAGCACAGCGTCGCCGAGCGTCTTGATGACGCGGCCCCCGTGCGAGGTCACGATGTCGGCGCAGCGGGTCTCGAAGTCCTCGACCAGTGTCGCCAGAGCGGCATCGTCGAGGCCATTGGCCAACGAGGTGAACCGCGAGAGGTCGGCGAATCCGACGGACATGACGGTCGACAACAGCTCTTCGTCCGCTGCACCCAACGCTTCGATCCGGGCGGCGGCTGCGGCGAGGTGGCGCCGCCAGGCGTAGATGATGAGCTCCTCAAAGCCCGGAGCGGCGTGAATGGCCAGCTCGACAGCGGCCTCGAGTCGACTCCCAGACTTGCCGCCCTCGACATCGTGCTCGACCTGATCGACCAGTGTCGAGACCTGCCAGTCAGCGAGCCGCGACATCGTATGGCCCAGCGCGCGAGTCATCCGGAACGCCGTCAGCTCGTCAAGGACTCCTTGGTCAATCGCAGCGGCCACGATCGCCAGCGCACGTACGTCGGACTCGCCGTACGCGACGCTGTCGCCGGTGTCGGGAAATCCGAGGGCTCGCCAGAATCGTTCGCCGACGTCGAGTGAAAGGCCGCCCTTCTCGACGACCTCCGCGCTCGTCAGACCCAGCTCGCCACCCAGGATCTGGTTGACGAGCTGGTCACGGAGCTCAGACCGATTCATCACTCGCCGTCTTGTCGTGCTTGTCGAAGACCAGGTTGGACACGGTGCGGTGGAATGCCTCGATGTGCGGGATGTCGCGAAGCTGCAGCCCTGCCTGCTCGCTCGCGTCGTGGATGATCAGCGTGCCGCAGCCGAGGATTCGATCGTTGAGGTTCTTCTCGAACGCGACATCGTTGATCCTGCTCAGCGGGATGACCCGACCCGTACGGGTGAGCAGCCCCTTCTGCTCGACGATGCGCTTGTTGGTCAGCGTGTAGGTCCAGGCGAACCACTTGGCGAACGGGATGAGCGTCCCCCACAGCACCAGCACGACAGCAACCGCCACGACGGCGATGCGCTGCCAGCTCGTGATCGAGCCATCGATCTTGGACTGGACGAACCCTTCCAGAAGTGCCACCACGAGCAGGATGAGAAAGGGGATGAACAGCACTTTGATGTGCGTCCGGGTCGTGGCTACTGTCTGCTCACCGTCGACCATGAGCTTGCGGGGGAGGGTCATGTCGACGATTTTGTCATGTCGCTCGCCGTACGTGGGTGATATCTCCTGCGCTGATCGCCCGGCCGTCGACGACGAGGCGCCCCAGCTCGTCAATTGCGGTCGCGTCACCTTCGAGGAACTCCTCGTTCGGCAGTGCGACCCGAACGCGCGTCCCGATCGTCACACAGCGCCGTTCGTAGGAGTCTCGAATGCCGGCGGCCGGGTTGCCACCGACCTCCTGCCAGGCCCGGTAGAGGGCCTCGAGATTTCTCAACAGGGCCCTCAGCACGATCGTCCGATCGGTCTCGGTCGCCCCTTCGAGCAACAGCGACGTCGCGGTGTCGACGGGCAGCTCGTCGTTTCGGAGAGTGACATTGAGACCGACACCGATGATCGCTGCGGCGCCCAGCGGCGTGTCCACTCGCTCAAGCAGGATGCCGGCCAGCTTGCGGTCGTCGACCAGGACGTCATTGGGCCACTTCAGCCCGCAGTCGACGCCGAACTCGCGCACCGTCGCATCGACTGCGAGCCCGACCAGCAAGGGCAGCCACACCCAGCGGGCAGCCGGGACGTCGACCGGGCGAAGCAGCACCGACACGACGATGCCGGACGCGGCCGGCGACTCCCACGTACGGTCGAGTCGGCCGCGCCCGGCGACCTGCAGATCGGTGACGTGCACAGTCCCTTCGGGCGCGCCGGCACGCGCCGCTTCGGCGACGTCTGCGTTGGTGCTTCCGGTCTGCGCCGTGACGACGATGTCGGTCCAGAACCGACCGGGTCCGGTCAGTGCGGTACGCATCGCCGCAGCGTCGAGAGGTGGGCGGTCAAGGTCGTCAAACGGCATGAGAACAGACTCACATACCCCTCGGGCCGGCTACTCGTTACGCTGTGGCCCGTGACCGAAGCCAATAACCCCACGCCCGACGTGCTCGAAGAGCACCCCGAGCTGCACACCACCGCAGGCAAGCTCGCCGACTTCGAACGACGCCAGGACGAGCTCCTTGAGCTCGCCGAGCGTGCCGCCGAGAAGCAGCACGCCAAGGGTCGCGGTAGCGCCCGCGAGCGGGTCGAGCAGCTCCTCGACGAAGGGTCCTTCGTCGAGCTCGATGCCCTCGCACGCCACCGAAGCACCGCCTTCGGCCTGGAGAAGAACCGCCCGCTCGGCGATGGCGTCATCACCGGATACGGCACGATCGACGGCCGCCAGGTCTGCGTCTTCAGCCAGGACTTCTCGATCTTCGGTGGATCGCTCGGCCAGGTCTACGGCGAGAAGATCACCAAGGTCATGGACCTCGCGATCAAGTCGGGTTGCCCCATCATCGGCATCAACGAAGGCGCCGGAGCCCGCATCCAGGAGGGCGTCGTCTCACTCGGCCTGTACGGCGAGATCTTCAAGCGCAACGTGCACGCCTCAGGTGTCATCCCGCAGATCTCGCTGATCATGGGCACGAATGCCGGCGGACACGTCTACTCCCCCGCCGTGACCGACTTCGTCGTCATGGTCGACAAGACCTCCAACATGTTCATCACCGGCCCCGACATCATCAAGACCGTCACCGGCGAGGACGTCTCGATGGAGGAGCTCGGCGGTGCTCGTACGCACAACACCAAGAGCGGCAACGCGCACTACATGGGCGCCGACGAGGAAGACGCCATCGAGTACGTCAAGGCGCTGATCTCCTACCTCCCGCAGAACAACATGGAGGAGCCCGAGCCGTACGAAACCGTCGCCGACCTCGACCTCACCGAAACCGACACCGCACTCGACACGCTGATCCCCGATTCGGCCAACCAGCCGTACGACATGCACACCGTGATCGAGGCGATCGTCGACGACGGCGACTTCCTCGAGGTCATGCCGTTGTTCGCACCCAACATCCTGATCGGCTATGGCCGGGTCGAGGGCCGCAGCGTCGGCATCGTCGCCAACCAGCCCATGCAGCTGGCCGGCTGCCTCGACATCGACGCTTCCGAGAAGGCAGCACGCTTCGTCCGCACCTGCGATGCGTTCAACATCCCGGTGCTGACCTTCGTCGACGTGCCGGGCTTCCTGCCGGGCACCGACCAGGAGTGGAACGGCATCATCCGCCGCGGTGCCAAGCTGATCTACGCGTACGCCGAGGCCACCGTCCCGCTCGTCACGGTCATCACCCGCAAGGCCTACGGCGGAGCCTACGACGTGATGGGCTCCAAGCACCTCGGTGCCGACGTCAACATTGCGTGGCCGTCCGCCCAGATCGCCGTGGTCGGCGCATCCGGCGCTGTCGGCATCCTCTACCGCAAGGACATTGCCGCGGCAGATGATCCCGAGGCCAGGCGTGCCGAGCTGATGACGGAGTACGAGGACACCCTCTGCAACCCCTACCTCGCCGCCGAGCGCGGGTACGTCGACGCTGTCATCGCGCCGTCGCAGACTCGTGCAGAGGTCGTCAAGGCGCTGCGCCTGCTCAAGACCAAGCGCGAGACGCTGCCGCCCAAGAAGCACGGAAACATTCCGCTGTGAGCGAGTCCGTCGAGGAGACGCCAGTCGCGAAGCCAGTGCTTCGGGTCGTCAAGGGTGACCTGACGCCCGAAGAGCTTGCCGCGCTCGTGGCAGTCGTCGCCGCACGCAATGCCGCCGCCGCTCACGCCGCAGCGCGTACGAAGGTTGCTCCGCGCTCGCAGTGGGGCCACCCGGCACGCGTGGTCCGCACACCGCACCGCTTTGGTCCCGGCCAGTGGCGTAGCTCGGCCTTCGGCGGCTGATCGCGTGTCGCTGCGCCCGCTCGGCGAATTCTCGGCTGCCGACTGGATCGGCGAAGTGCACGAGCTTGGTCCAGCAGGATTCGGCGCCTACGCGCGTGTTCTGCATCCGTGGGCCGAGGGCGTCGGAGGCAGTGAACGCGTCGACGGCCATCTTCCCGCGGACGAGCTCGACGCCCTCTGCAGCGTGCTCGGCGGGCACACGAAGACGCCCGACCGCTGCTTCTTCGCGTTGTGGGACGGCTACGGCGAGATCTACGGCGGCGAGTCCGTCGCGTTCCTGACGGCGTTCACGGGCCCCGCGCCCTGGCCGGGCCGCCTGTTCCGCAACCCGAAGCCCAAGGACCCGCCTCCTCCAGCCTTCGACTCGGCGGTGATCGAGCGGTCCACGGCTGACGATCGGATCGCGCGATCACCTGCTTTTCGCCGGACCGCTGGCGAGTGCCGGCGCCTGGGGAGCCGCAGCGTACGGTGTCGGCGTGCCTCGCGAGCTCAACAGCCCCAATCTCTTCTGGCCCGACGACCATGCCTGGTTCGTCACGACCGATATCGAAGGTTCGTGGACGGGCGTGGGTGGATCCGAGGCGCTGATCGTCGATCTGCTCGCCGAACCACGACTCGAGGTCGTCCGCACTCCCTATGAGGTCGGCCGATGAGAGTCGTCCTGGCATCTGCCTCCCCGGCCCGTCTCGCGCTGCTGCGTTCGGCCGGCGTCCATCCCGACGTGATCGTGTCGGGCGTCAACGAAGATCAGATCACCTCGACCGACGCCGGCAACCTCGCCGCCGCTCTGGCGCAGATGAAGTGCCGCGCGGTCGCTCCACAGGTTGAGCCCGACGCACTCGTCATCGGTTGCGACTCGGTGCTCGCCTTCGAGGGTGAGATCTTCGGCAAGCCCGCGGGCCCGGTCGAGGCGGCCGGGCGGTGGCGCCGCATGCGTGGCCGCAGCGGAGTCCTGCACACGGGCCATTGCGTACGCCGCGGCGCCGAAGAGTTCTTGGAGACTGCGTCCACGATCGTGCACTTCGCAGACATCACAGATGCCGAGATCGACGCCTATGTCGCCACCGGGGAGCCTCTGCACGTCGCCGGAGCGTTCACGATCGACGGACTCGGTGGCGCTTTCGTGACCGGCGTCGAGGGCGACCACCACAACGTCATCGGCCTGTCGCTGCCGCTGCTGCGCGAGCTGGTCGGCGATCTCGGGATCGCCTGGACCGACCTGTGGCAGAGTCCCGCTCTTTGAGCAAGTTCGCATTTCCCGGCTGAAAAGTGGGACAATGGTCAAACGATGGCAACCTCACCGCGGCGGCGCCGCTACCACCCGTCCAGCCCCTTCCAGGCGAAGCCTGAAGTCCCGGCGGAGGTGTATGAAGTGGGCGCCCGCGTCTCACATGACACCTTCGGTCTCGGCCGCATCGTGAGCCTGCAGGGCACGTCCTCGGTGCAGGTCGATTTCGGTGATGGCGCCAAGCACATCCCGCTTCCTTGCGCCAAGATGACCAACCTCTAGGTCAGTCCCTGACCGATCTTCCTGCGAATGCCGCGATGCGTTCGTAGGCATTGGCATCGTCGGGTGCCGGCTGCTCGGGATCGAAGGCGTTGCCTCGCCGCTCGTCGGTGAGCGAAGCGGACATGAATGCGTGCCCTACCTCTGCGAGCGCGGGGTCGAGCTCGTTGGTGTCACGACCAAGGGCGGTCGCCAGATCCCACGTGTGCACGGCGACCTCGGCGGCAATCATCCCTTCCGGCACCCCTGACTCGCCTGCGTCGAACGCGGCCACGATCTCGTCGGATGCCTGCCGCAGCACCGGCGCCGGGTCGTCATGATGGTCGGCCAGCGAGTCCCAGTTGGGCTGCCCGCCACGTGCCATCACCGCCATCTGGGCGGCACTGTTGACGAGATGGTCGGTCAGCGCGCGGACATTCCAGTCTTTGCATGGCGTCGGCAGATCCTGCTGGGTGGCCGGGATGCTCTCGACGAGAGTGACGGCCTGGTCGAGGCCGCGGGCGATGAGGGCTGAAGAAGTCATACAGCCAGTCAACCTCCAACGTCGGACATTGGCGACCTCGCAGCCGAGGCCACACCGGCTGAAGTTGCAGGATGGCTCAACCTAGAGTTGAGTCTGGCCTGCGCGGACGTGCATGACCTGTTCGGCACTATCGGGGGAAACACATGATTCGCACCATCTGCCTGACCGCAGCATCCACCATCGTCCTCAGTCTCGGACTGATGATCCCGGCACAGGCCGACATCGAGAATCCCGGCAAGATGATGCTGGTCCTCGACTCGTCCGGCTCGATGCAGGAGAAGGCTGGCGGCACCACCAAGATCGCGGCCGCCAAGGACGCCCTGGCCTCGGTCATCGCCAAGCTGCCGACCGAGCAGGAAGTCGGACTCCGCGTGTACGGCGCGACGGTCTTCTCGGCCAAGGACAAGGGCGCATGCACCGACTCCCAACGCTCAGTCGACTTGGGCACCGCAAACCGTCCGGAGCTCCAGGACGCGGTGGACACGTACAAGCCGTACGGCGAGACGCCCACCGGATATGCCCTCCAGCAGGCAGCGAAGGACCTCGGCGAAGACGGCCAGCGCACCATTGTGCTCGTCTCGGACGGCGAATCGACGTGCTCGCCTGACCCTTGTGCGGTCGCTGAAGACCTCGCGAAGGACGGCATCCTGCTGCGCATCGACGTCGTCGGGCTGGACGTCTCCGGCAAGGCACGCGACCAGCTGAAGTGCGTCGCAGCGTCCGGCAAGGGCACGTACTACGACGCGAATGACGCCGCGAGCCTTGCCGACAGCCTCGACGTGTCCTCGACCCGCGCCTCGCGGCCATTCGACCTCACCGGCGAGCCGGTCGAGGGAACCGCAGACCCCACCGACGCTCCCGTCATCGCACGCGGGCAGTACCTCGACACCTTCGGGCCCGGGGACGGACTCTGGTACAAGGTCCGCCGAACGGCAGACAACAGCACCTTCCACGTCGGCGTCACACATCGATCGGCGGACACCGGAAACTTCGGCGACAAGGCGTACATCGGCGTGTACGCAGGAGCCGACAAGGACCGATGCGCCTACTCCACCACTTTCGCCCGCGGCAACATCGCCTACGCCGCGGCGACCAGCTGGAAACGCTCTCCCGACGCCTGCAACACCGCCAAGACCCTGTGGGTGAACGTCAAACAGGCCTCGTCGCGGCGGGACTTCGCAGGGGAACCGGTCGAGATCGCCGTCTACGAAGAGCCCCCAGTAAGCGACCCTGCCGGATCCGACCTTCCGGCTACTCCCGCCAAGCCCAGCTGGACGACGCTGTCACCTTCGGCACCGAAGACCGGTGTGGTGCCCGGGACGTCGATCTCCAACGCCCCAGCGGTCTCTGACGGCACCTACGCCCTCGACATCAACCCCGGCGAGACGCAGGTCGTCGCCGTGCCCCTGGACTGGGGCCAGAACCTACAAGCCCAGTTCGACGGCAAGCTGACCGCCGCCCACAGAAACTCTGACTTCGACGCGCCATGGGTGCAGGTGCTCGGACCTGTGCGTCAGGCAGTCGACACCGACGAGTACGGCGTCGACTCCAAACCGAAGGACTGGTCGACGCGCACCTCAAGGCTGCCCGACAACCTCAGCGACTACCGGACCGGCTCGCAGTCCTACACGATCGGCTACGGCAACCGCGCCGAGGTGAAGTCGAACCTCAGCAGCTCGAGCGTTCCGGGCCTGCGCTACGTCCAAGTCTCCTACCCGGCCGACAACGAGGCGCCGATCACCTACACGTTGACCCTCAAGTCCAACGGCAAGGCCGGCGACGGGGCGCCCACGTACAAGGAGGTCGCGGGGCTCACCGCGCCCGCCGCGGACTCGGCTCTCGTGAGCGGAGACGCGCCGGCCAGTGATCCCGCTGTTCCGGGCGGCACCGCGGACCAGAAGAGCGACAGTGGCGGCCTGCCTGGGCCGATCTGGCTCATTGCGATCGGTGTGGCAGTGATCGCAGGTGCGTACGTCCTGATTCGCAGGAAGCGCGCGGCCCGCTAGACGCGGACTACTCGACCGGCAGGCCCAGGCCCCGGGCGATGAGCATGCGCTGGACCTCCGAGGTGCCCTCGCCGATCTCAAGGATCTTGGCGTCACGGTAGAACCGCGCGACGGGGTACTCCTCCATGAAGCCATAGCCGCCGAACACCTGGGTCGCAATGCGCGTCGCGGTCACGGCCGATTCTGAGGTGTAGAGCTTCGCGATCGATGCCGCCCGGCGGAACTCCTTGCCGTCGGCGCCGGCATCCTTCATGGCCGCAGCCTGATAGACCAGCGCACGACCAGCCTGCGCCATGACCGCAAGGTCGGCGATCTGGAAGGCGACGCCCTGCTTGCTGCCGATCGGCACGCCGAAGGTCGTCCGCTCCCCCGCGTACTGCACACACAGCTCGAGACAGGCCTGGATGCAGCCGACCGCGAGCGCGCCGATGGCCACGCGACCGTCGTCGAGCGTCGCAAGGAACTGCGAGTAGCCGCGACCACGCTCACCCAACAGATGATCGGTGGGTACCCGCGCGTCGACGAATGACAGCGGATGCGTGTCGGAGATGTGCCAGCCGAGCTTGTCGTAGGCCGGTTCGACGATGAATCCCGGCGTTCCCGAGGGCACGATGATCGTGGAGAGCTCGGGCCGACCGTCTTCGAGCGTCCCGGTACGTGCCGTCACCGTGACCAGAGACGTGATGTCGGAACCCGAGTTGGTGATGAACTGCTTCGATCCGTTGAGAACCCACTCGTCGCCGTCCAGGTCGGCCTTGGTCTTGGTCGCACCGGCATCGGAGCCCGCGCCGGGCTCTGTCAGCCCGAAGCCGGCAAGTGCTTTGCCAGTGACCAGGTCTGGGAGCCACCGCTCCTTCTGCTCGGCGGTGCCAAAGGTCAGGATCGGGTTGATGCCGAGTCCGACCGCGGCTTCGAGGGTCACGCCAATCGACTGATCGACTCGCCCGAGTTCCTCGATCGCGACACACAAGCTGGTGAAGTCACCATCGGAACCGCCGAATTCTTCCGGCGCGGTCAGTCCGAAGAGTCCGAGGTCACCCATCTTTCTAACCAGGTCGACGGGGAAATGGTGGTCCTTGTCCCACTTCGCCACGTGCGGCGCGATCTCCGCCTCAGCGAACTCGCGAACGCTGCGCCGAAAGGTCTCGTGCTCCTTCGAAAGTGCGAAAGTCATACCGCGATGTTAACAACCGTTAACCAAACGGCACAAACCCGTCGGCGGCGTAACGAACCTCATATGTCGAGCGGCGGGCACTACCCCTAGACTCACGTGGCAGCCCTGTCCCGTGTCGAGGAGAGCATTTTCGTGAGCAAGCCCCTGGCCAAGGTCCTGATCGCCAACCGCGGCGAAATCGCCGTACGTGTGATCCGCGCCTGTAAGGACTCCGGCATCGGCAGCGTTGCCGTGTACGCCGAGCCCGACCGCGACGCCCTGTTCGTGCGACTCGCAGACGAGGCCTACTCGCTCGAGGGATCAACCCCCGCCGAGTCATACCTGTCGATCGAGAAGATCCTCGCGATCGCAAAGCGCAGCGGCGCCGACAGCGTGCACCCCGGCTACGGCTTCCTCGCTGAGAACGCCGAGTTCGCCCAGTCCGTGATCGACGCCGGTCTGATCTGGATCGGCCCCCCGCCGCACGCGATCGAGAACCTCGGCGACAAGGCCAAGGCCAAGCAGCTCGCGCTCAAGGCCAATGCGCCGCTTGCACCCGGCACCAAGGATGCAGTCCAGAGCGCCGACGAAGTTGTCGAGTTCGCCAAGGAGAACGGTCTCCCGGTCGCGATCAAGGCAGTCTTCGGCGGTGGCGGTCGTGGGCTCAAGGTTGCCCGGACGATCGAGGAGATCCCCGAGCTGTACGAATCGGCCGTACGCGAGGCCGTCAGCGCATTCGGCCGCGGCGAGTGCCTCGTCGAGAAGTTCCTCGACAAGCCGCGCCACGTCGAGACTCAGTGCCTCGCCGACAGCCACGGCAACGTCGTGGTCGTGTCGACCCGTGACTGCTCGTTGCAGCGCCGCCACCAGAAGCTCGTCGAGGAAGCCCCGGCGCCCTATCTCAGCGACGACCAGATCGAGCGGCTCTACACGTCGTCCAAGGCGATCCTCAAGGAGGCCGGCTACGTCGGCGCAGGCACCTGCGAGTTCCTTGTCGCGGCTGACGGAACCATCAGCTTCCTGGAGGTCAACACCCGCTTGCAGGTTGAGCACCCGGTCTCCGAAGAGGTGACCGGCATCGACCTGGTGCGCGAGATGTTCCGCATCGCCGCCGGCGAAGAGCTCGGCTACGGCGACCCCGAGATCCGCGGTCACTCGATGGAGTTCCGCATCAACGCCGAAGATGGCGGCCGCGGCTTCCTTCCGGCTCCGGGCACGCTCACCAAGTGGGCTCCCCCGTCAGGCCCCGGCGTACGCCTCGATGGTGGCTACGAGGAGGGCGAGACGATCCCCGGATCGTTCGACTCGCTCGTCGCCAAGCTGATCATCACCGGCACGAGCCGCGAGCAGGTGCTGCAACGCTCACGCCGCGCGCTCGACGAGTTCGTCGTTGATGGCATGCCCACCGTGATCCCGTTCCACCGCTCAGTGGTCGACGATCCCGCATTCGCTGCCCCGGACGGCAACTTCACGGTCTACACGACCTGGATCGAGACCGACTACGACAACCAGCTCGAGCCGTACGCAGGCACCAACGAAACCGATGAGCCGGCCGAACGTGAACGGGTCGTCGTCGAAGTTGGCGGCAAGCGCGTAGAGGTCGTGCTCCCGGGCGGGCTCGGCGCGTCAGCGGCCGCGGCTGGTCCCAAGAAGCCCAAGCGCAAGGGCGGCAAGGCAGCTGGAGCTGCAGCCAGCGGCGACTCGCTCACCGCCCCCATGCAGGGCACCGTCGTGAAGGTCACCGTCGAAGAGGGCCAGACCGTCTCAGCGGGCGATCAGATCGTCGTCGTCGAGGCGATGAAGATGGAGCAGCCGATCAACGCCCACAAGGACGGCGTCATCACCGGCCTGTCGGTCGAGGTTGGCGGTTCCGTCACATCAGGTCAGGTCGTCACGGAGATCAAGGACGCCGCTTCAGACTGATGGCGGTCGCGCTCCTTCGCGCAAGCTAGGCGCGGGGTGCAGGTGCCTTCTTGTCGACTTCTCCGTACGCGATGCCAGCAGCCCAGACGATCAGGGTGACACCGATCCAGGTGCCCCAACCGTCGATGTCAAAACCACTGGCAGGTACGGCCAGGTCGGTCAGCAGCAGCACCAGCGCCGTCAGCACCAGCCCTCCGAGGATGGTGAACCCGCGGGCGAACCTGTTGACCGTGTTGATCACGACTTCGCGCAGAGCGACGCTCAGCAGCGTCACCAGGACGACAGCGACGACGTACCACCCGAACTGGACGTTGAACCGGTCGAAGATCCAAGCCGCCAAAGCGAGTGACCCCGCATTGGCCAATGCCGAGATGGCCAGGGACTTGGAGATGCGCTGCATAGGACGGATCTTGCCAGAACCCTGATCAGAATCCGAACATGTGCGACAGGAGCCCGAACTTGAATCGCGCATCGGTGCCTGCAATCGTCGTGGAACCCTTGGAACCGACCAGCTTCAGCGAGGTCACCCGGCCATCGCCCGGCGTCCTTGCCACCACGGTCAACGACTTCAAGGTACCGATCGCCGGGTACTTGCCCTCGATCGTCGAGGCCGAGACGGTGATGTTCCATGAGTGCTTGGCATTGCCCGACCAGTCGTCCCAGTCATCGGGCTGAGCCACGAGATAGGGCATTGACCCCTTGGCGGTGTAACCACCAGATGAGGACGAGAACTGGGTGAATGCCGGGCTGCCGCCATAGGTCAGGATGCGTCCGTCAGTCGCCGAGACAGTTCGGTCGGTGGCGGCGGTCTCTGCGGCGACCCCGCCATAAACCTGGCACGACGTCGTGTCACAGATGTCGTAACGTCCGCCGCTCTTGATCGAGCGCACGCCGTAGGTCCGTGCGGCGACCGATTGTGCCTTCAACGCCTCTTCATGCCAGCTCGAGGGCATTTCCCTCGCAACGACACCCCGCGTGTAGTCCTCGACATCCAGGACGTTCACGGTGTCTCTGACCGTCGAGCCCGACGATGGCACGCTCGAACGAAGTGCGGAGCGATAGGTCCGTGCACCCGAGGCCGTGTGCAGCTCCATGGGTGAGCTGCTCTCGAACTGGGCGTCACCGGTGAAGGTGCGGTAGGTCTGCCAACCAGACGCAGTGCGGTAGCGCAGGGTGCTTTGCTTCTTGTCGCTGCCGAGCGGTTCAATCGTCCAGCGCTGGACGGAGCTGCCGCTGACAGTGGTCGGGAGCTGGATGACGGATCCGCCGACGGGCTGCCGGAAGCTCAGACCACTTCGAGCCGTGATCGTGGTCGAGTCCCACGTCTGACCGGAGAGCAGCACGCGGATCGAACCGTTGTACGTCGACATCGTGGTGCCGGGGTAGTACTTCGCCAGGATCTGGGAGTACGTCTTGCCCAGGCGCGCAGCGCCCTCGGCGCCGTACTGGCTCATGCCGATGCCGTGACCATATCCGCCGCCCTTGAAGACCACCTTGCGGCTGGAAGGCACCGTGGTCGAACTGCCCACTGTCGAGCCCGCCGACAGCTGGACCTTCAACGGTGACGACTGCCAACCAGTAATCGTCTTGCCAGCACCATTGATCGCACTGACCTTCACGTAATACGTCCCACCAGACTTCAGACCCGACAACACATGCGACGGCGCACTCAAATCAGACGGAGTAATCACCGAGCAATACGGCTCACAACTACCCGGCATCGACGACGAAGGCGACACATACACCCGATACTTCACCGCCGTGGGCACCTCATCCCACGACACCGTCGCACCAGTCGACGACACATTCGACACCGCCAAACCCTCAACCGACGACGGAATCGAACCCGCCGACAGCTGGACCTTCAACGGCGACGACTGCCAACCAGTAATCGTCTTGCCAGCACCATTGATCGCACTGACCTTCACGTAATACGTCCCACCAGACTTCAGACCCGACAACACATGCGACGGCGCACTCAAATCAGACGGAGTAATCACCGAGCAATACGGCTCACAACTACCCGGCATCGACGACGAAGGCGACACATACACCCGATACTTCACCGCCGTGGGCACCTCATCCCACGACACCGTCGCACCAGTCGACGACACATTCGACACCGCCAAACCCTCAACCGACGACGGAATCGAACCCGCCGACAGCTGGACCTTCAACGGCGACGACTGCCAACCAGTAATCGTCTTGCCAGCACCATTGATCGCACTGACCTTCACGTAATACGTCCCACCAGACTTCAGACCCGACAACACATGCGACGGCGCACTCAAATCAGACGGAGTAATCACCGAGCAATACGGCTCACAACTACCCGGCATCGACGACGAAGGCGACACATACACCCGATACTTCACCGCCGTGGGCACCTCATCCCACGACACCGTCGCACCAGTCGACGACACATTCGACACCGCCAAACCCTCAACCGACGACGGAATCGAACCCGCCGACAGCTGGACCTTCAACGGCGACGACTGCCAACCAGTAATCGTCTTGCCAGCACCATTGATCGCACTGACCTTCACGTAATACGTCCCACCAGACTTCAGACCCGACAACACATGCGACGGCGCACTCAAATCAGACGGAGTAATCACCGAGCAATACGGCTCACAACTACCCGGCATCGACGACGAAGGCGACACATACACCCGATACTTCACCGCCGTGGGCACCTCATCCCACGACACCGTCGCACCAGTCGACGACACATTCGACACCGCCAAACCCTCAACCGACGACGGAATCGAACCCGCCGACAGCTGGACCTTCAACGGTGACGACTGCCAACCAGTAATCGTCTTGCCAGCACCATTGATCGCACTGACCTTCACGTAATACGTCCCACCAGACTTCAGACCCGACAACACATGCGACGGCGCACTCAAATCAGACGGAGTAATCACCGAGCAATACGGCTCACAACTACCCGGCATCGACGACGAAGGCGACACATACACCCGATACTTCACCGCCGTGGGCACCTCATCCCACGACACCGTCGCACCAGTCGACGACACATTCGACACCGCCAAACCCTCAACCGACGACGGAATCGGTTCGCCTGCATCAGCCAGTTCCGACTCGACGCGATCTCGGAGTCCTCCAGACGCGCTGATCCAGGCGTATGCCGCTGCTCCCGGGCATTCGGTCGACACCACGTTGCGGTGACCCGAAATGCGGTTGAGAGTCACGCCGCCGAGCGAGAACGTGCCCTTGGCGGCGATGCCCACCTGGTTGAATCGCCAGGCGATCAGACTCACCACAGAGGACTTCATCGCATTCGTCGGCTCGGTGGAGCTGAACGTCCCCATCATGGAGACACCCATCGTCTCCTGATTGACCGAACCGTTGCCCGAGTGCGCGGCACGTACGGGCTTGTCGATGCCACCCTTGCGCCCTTCAAAGACCTGACCATATTTGTCGACCAAGAAGTTGTAGCCGATGTCGCACCAATCGCGTCCCTGCATGTGATACGCCTGCGTTGCCCGCACAATATTGGCCGAGTCTGACGCCGAGTACGAGTTGGATCCCGCCGTGTGGTGAACCACCGCGCCGCGCGTGGTCGACCCATAGAGAGGTGAGTCGCACTTCCCGCTGTTGTCGGCGCCCCACGCGCTGCGCAAGGTGATGTCGGGAGCAGCGGCTCCGGTCCTGAAAGCCACAGGAGTGAGGGCGGTCATGTGGCCCGGATCGATCGTGGCCAGCTGGAGGTCGCGCGGCGCCTGACGCGTTGGTGAGATGACCCGCACGGCCACACCGTCGGACTCGCCGACCCATTGGGGCTCGGTGCCGGGCCGCCCGCCCTCCGTGGCCGTGTTCTCGAGGTCGAGCTCGATCTCGCTCCAGGCGGTCCACTTGCCTCCGGTACGCCACTTGGCCTCGATCACCGCGTCGTTGGGCAGCCCCGACTTCCAGGTGACACCAAGCATGGAGAACGGCTTCACGACGGTCGGCTCGAGCTCAGCAACAAGTGCAGGCTTGGCGTCGACCGTGGTCGGACTGTCACTGACCGACGGGGTGGGCACCGGGGCGACCGACGGAATGCCTCGCTCGTGGACAGCGACGGGCGGAGCCGTCGAGGCATCTTCTGAGCGGTCGGGGTCGTGCTGAAGCGCAACAGAACCGGCTAGCAGCGCCGTGAGCGCGAGCGTCGTCGTCCATCGAAGGTGGCGCCAGGAAAGCATGGGGGAAGTCCGTTCCTGTTTACAAAATTGCTCATAGCAGTGATGAGGTGTTCATCGATTATGCGCATACATGGAGGGGAGATTCCATCGACGACACGACTGAGCGCGAATTACAACAATGTGATTCCAAGGAATTTCGCGGTTGCGGTCGCTCAGGGTGTGCCGTGCAGGCGACGTGCGGCCTCGGCCACCGACCCGGAAAGCGACGGGTAGATCGTGAAGGCGTCCGCCACTTGGTCGACCGTCAACGACGCCGACACCGCCAGCGAGATGACGTGGATGAGCTCACTGGCCTTCGGCCCCACCACGACACCGCCGACCACGATGCCCATGCCCTGGCGGGCGAAGATCTTGACGAAGCCGTCGTGCACGCCCTGCATCTTTGCTCGCGCATTGGATGCCAGCGGCAGCATCGCGGTGACGACCTGCACGTCACTGGTGTCGACCTGCTCCTGCGAAAGGCCGACCGTCGCGATCTCGGGCGAGGTGAAGACATTGCTCGACACCTTGCCAAGGTCGAGCGGGTGGACGGCATCGCCGAGCAGGTGCGACATCGCGATGCGACCCTGCTGGGCTGCGACCGAGGCGAGCATGAGCACTCCGGTGCAGTCACCCGCGGCATACACGCCGCGCACAGTTGTTCGCGACACTCGATCGACCGCGATGAAGCCAGATTCGTTGAGCTCGACACCAATCGTCTCGAGGCCGAGCCCTTCGGTGTTGGGTATCGACCCGAGAGCGAGCAGGCAGTGCGAACCGTCCACGGTTCGCCCGTCCGTCAGGGTGACGCGTACGCCGGCCCCGGTACGCACGACTGACGCCATCCGCGAGTTTCCCAACACCGTCATGCCGCGGCGAGTGAACACGTCCTCGATGACCGTCGCTGCGTCGGCGTCCTCGCCCGGGAGCACCCGGTCGCGGCTGGACACGAGGGTCACCGTCGCACCGAGGCCGTTGTACGCGCTGGCGAACTCGGCTCCGGTGACACCCGAGCCGACGACGATCATGTGCTCAGGCAGCTCCTGGAGGGCATAGACCTGCTCCCAGGTGAGGATGCGCTCGCCATCGGGTTGCGCGTCGGGACTGACCCGCGGGTGCGCACCGGTGGCCAGCAGGATCGCATCGGTCTCGATGGTGAGATGACCGTCGGGTCCGTCGACCCCGATGACCTGGGGGACTCGATCGTGGCGCGTCCGGAGATCACCTTCACCCCACTTGAGACGAGCCGCTTGGCGATATCGGCCGACTGCGCCTGCGCGAGAGCAAGCACGCGGGTGTCGACCGCCGCGAGGTCAGCACGTACGGCCTTGGGAACCTCGATGCCCAGCTCAGCGGCAGCGCTGACATCCGTCAACAGATCGGATGTCGCGATGAGAGTCTTGCTGGGTACGCAGTCGGTCAGCACGGTCGAACCACCGACGCCGTCGCGCTCGACCAGTGTCACGTCCGCCCCCAGTCGGGACGCCACCAGCGCTGCCTCGTAGCCGCCGGGTCCGCCGCCGATGATCGTTACATGAGTCACCGGTACATTCTCTCACCCGCTGATCGTCACGCTTTCGCGGTGAGCAGATAACGTACGACGAGTGAGCACCTCAGACACTGCGTCCCGAGACCTTGCCCAACAGGCTGCCGACGCGATCCGCGAACGTACCGGCGGCGCCCATCACGACACGGCGCTCGTGATGGGATCGGGCTGGCTGCCTGCCGCAGAAGCCCTGGGCGAGCCGGAGTTCGAGATTGCGGTCGGTGAGCTTCCCGGCTTCAACGCTCCAGCCGTCGCGGGCCACGGTGGCACCATCAGGTCGCTGCGGCTGGGCGACAAGCGACTGCTGATCTTCCTCGGTCGCACCCACTTCTACGAAGGGCGCGGCGTCGCCTCCGTCGTCCACGGCGTACGCACTGCTGCGGCGGCCGGCGTCAAGACCATGGTGCTGACCAACGGCTGCGGCGGACTCAACCCGGCTTGGGTCCCCGGCACCCCGGTCCTGATCAAGGACCACATCAACCTCACCGCGACCTCACCGATCGAAGGCGCCAACTTCGTCGACCTGACCGATCTCTACTCGCCGAGGCTCCGCGCGATGTTCCAGGAGGTCGATCCCTCGCTGGACGAAGGTGTCTACGTCCAGTTCCCCGGGCCGCACTACGAGACCCCTGCCGAGATCGGCATGGTTCGCGCGATCGGCGGCGACCTGGTCGGCATGTCCACCGTCCTCGAAGCGATCGCCGCGCGCGAAGCCGGTATGGAGGTTCTCGGCCTCTCCCTGGTGACCAATCTGGCTGCCGGCATCTCCGGCGAGCCGCTCAACCATGCTGAGGTGCTCGAGGCCGGCAAGGCCGCCGCCGCTCGGATGGGTTCGCTGCTCGGCAGACGTGCTGCCGAGGATCTGACATGGACGTCGTCGAGCAGGCCCGCGAGTGGCTGAGCCAGGACCCTGACCCGGTCACCCGCGACGAGCTGCAGGCCCTCATCGACGCCGGCGACACGGCGGCGCTGCAGGATCGCTTCTCCGGCAGGCTGCAATTCGGTACGGCTGGCCTCCGCGGGGCTCTCGGCGCCGGCCCGAACCGGATGAACCGGGTCATCGTCGCGCAGGCGGCAGCCGGACTGGCCGCATTCCTGCTTGAGCGCGAAGACCAGCCATCAGTCGTTGTCGGCTATGACGCGCGCTACAACTCCGACGTGTTTGCCCGCGACACCGCAGAGGTCATGGAAGGCGCCGGCGTGCACGCGTTCCTGCTGCCAACCCATCTCCCGACGCCGGTGCTCGCGTTCGCGATCCGTCACCTCGGCTGCAGCTCCGGCGTCATGGTGACGGCTTCGCACAACCCGCCAGAGGACAACGGCTACAAGGTCTATCTCGCCGACTCCAGCCAGATCGTGCCGCCTGAGGACACCGAGATCTCCGACGCGATCGACCAGGTCGGACGGGTCGACGAGCTCCCTCGTAGCAATGCGTACGACCTGCTGGGACCCGAGGTGGCGCAGGCCTATGTCGATGCCGTTGTCGCGCTGCCGTCCGACGGGCCGCGCGACATCTCGCTGCGTCTACACGCCAATGCACGGAGTCGGCCGCGACACCCTGGTCGAGGCGGTCGCCCGCGCAGGATTCCCGGCGCTGCACGTCGTACGCGAGCAGGCCGAGCCCGACCCGGACTTTCCGACCGTCGCGTTCCCCAACCCCGAAGAGCCCGGCGCGATGGACCTCTCGCTCAAGCTCGCCTCCGAGGTGGGCGCCGACATCATCGTTGCCAACGACCCCGATGCCGACCGCTGCGCCGTCGGCGTCCGCGATGGCGAGTCCTATCGGATGCTCAGTGGCGACCAGGTCGGTGCACTGCTTGCCGACTTCCTGCTGCGCCGCAAGGTCGTCGGAACGTACGCCTCATCGATCGTCTCGTCAGACCTGCTCGGCCTGCTGGCCGCTGCTTACGGTCAGCCTGGCAGCAGACGCTGACGGGATTCAAGTGGATCGGCAAGATTGCCGATCTCGCCTTCGGCTATGAAGAGGCCCTCGGCTACTCGGTGGCGCCAGACATCGCCCGGGACAAGGACGGCGTCTCGGCGATCATCACCGTGCTCGAGCTGGCGGCCGGGTTGAAGGCCGAGGGTCGCACCCTCCTCGACCGGCTCGACGACATCTATCGCGAGCACGGATTGCACGCCACCACCCAGCTGTCGGTACGTGTCGAGGACGTCGCGATCATCGCCCGCGCAATGGAGACGCTGCGCTCCACACCCCCGACAACACTGGGTGGCCAGTCCGTGACGTCCGTCGACGATCTCGCCGATGGCTACAACGGCCTGCCGCCCACCGACGGCATCCGGCTACAGCTCGATGGTGGAGCTCGCATCATCTGCCGACCGTCGGGCACCGAGCCCAAGCTCAAGTGCTACCTCGAGATCGTCGTGCCGGTCGACGACTCGATCGAGGAGGCGCGTACGACGGCCGACGCCGCACTGGGTGCGATCAAGGGCGACCTGGCGACTGCGCTGGGCTTGTGACCAGCGTCGAGCGTTTCCGGCTTGCGCCACTAGCAACTAACCTTGACGAGTGACTGCGACTGCATCCCTGCGCAAGACCCTCGACGGCCTTCCCGGCGTCGACCAGGTCGGCGTGGAAGCGCGCGCTGCCGGACTCGGTACCCGCTCGATCAAGACCACCTCCAAGGCTTGGGCGATCGACCTCGCGATCTCGATGGTCGACCTCACGACGCTCGAAGGATCCGACACTCCCGGCAAGGTGCGCGCGCTGGCCAACAAGGCGATGCGACCCGATCCGACCGATCCGACGTGCCCTCGGCCGCCGCGGTCTGCGTCTACCCCGACATGGTCGTCGATCGCCAAGGAAGCCCTCGGCGACTCCGGGCTCAACGTCGCCAGCGTCGCGACCGCTTTCCCGTCCGGCCGCGCTGCACTCGACATCAAGCTCGCCGACACCCGTGATGCGGTCGAGGCCGGCGCCGACGAGATCGACATGGTCATCGACCGTGGCGCCTTCCTCGCCGGCAACTACGACCTGGTCTTCGACGAGATCGTCGCCACCAAGCGAAGCCTGCGCCCGTCCCGACGGCTCGCACGCCCACCTCAAGGTGATCTTCGAGACCGGCGAGCTGCAGACGTACGACAACGTCCGCAAGGCGTCATGGCTGGCGATGCAGGCCGGCGCCGACTTCATCAAGACCAGCACCGGCAAGGTGCAGCCCGCCGCGACGCTGCCGGTCACCCTGGTGATGCTCGAAGCCGTACGCGACTTCCGCGCCGAGACCGGACGCCAGGTCGGCGTGAAGCCTGCCGGCGGCATCCGTACGTCGAAGGACGCGATCAAGTACCTCGTCATGGTCAACGAGATCGTCGGCGAGGACTGGCTCGACCCCGACTGGTTCCGCTTCGGCGCCTCCACGCTCTTGAACGACCTGCTCATGCAACGCCAGAAGCTGGCCACCGGCCACTACTCCGGCCCCGACTACGTCACCCTGGACTGATCATGGCTACCAAGAACGCATTCGAGTACGCACCGGCGCCCGAGTCGCGCGCGATCGTCGACATCAAGAGCTCCTACGGGCTGTTCATCAACGGCGAGTTCGTCGACGGCAAGGGCGGCTCGTTCAAGTCGATCAGCCCCTCGTCGGAAGAGGTGCTCGCCGAGATCACCGAGGCAACGGCGTCCGACGTCGACCTCGCGGTCAAGGCCGCGCGCAAGGCGTACGAGACCGTCTGGTCCAAGCTGCCCGGCAGCGAGCGGGCCAAGTACCTCTACCGCATCGCCCGCATCATGGCCGAGCGCTCGCGCGAGTTCGCGGTGCTGGAGTCGCTCGACAACGGCAAGCCGATCAAGGAGTCGCGCGACGTCGACCTGCCGCTGGTGTCGCAGTGGTTCTTCTACTACGCCGGCTGGGCCGACAAGCTCGGCTCACGCGGGTCTCGGACCCGATCCGAAGGCGCTCGGCGTCGCGGGTCAGGTGATCCCGTGGAACTTCCCGATCATGATGCTGGCGTGGAAGATCGCGCCCGCGCTGGCGGCCGGCAACACCGTCGTCCTCAAGCCCGCCGAGACCACGCCGCTGACGGCGCTGCTGTTCGCCGAGGTGTGCCAGCAGGCCGACCTGCCGCCCGGCGTCGTCAACATCATCACCGGCGCTGGCGCGACGGGCCAGGCGCTCGTCGAGCACCCCGACGTCGACAAGGTCGCGTTCACCGGCTCGACCGCGGTCGGCAAGGCCATCGCCCGCTCGGTCGCCGGCACCGACAAGAAGGTCACCCTCGAGCTCGGCGGCAAGGCCGCCAACATCGTGTTCGACGATGCGCCGCTCGATCAGGCCATCGAGGGCATCGTCGGCGGCATCTTCTTCAACCAGGGCCACGTCTGCTGCGCCGGATCGCGCCTGCTGGTGCAGGAGAACGTCTACGACGACGTGCTCGAGCGCCTCAAGCGCCGTATGTCGACGCTGCGCCTCGGCGACCCGCTCGACAAGAACACCGACATCGGCGCGATCAACTCCTCCGAGCAGCTCGCCCGCATCAAGGAGCTCTCCGACGTCGGCGACGCCGAGGGCGCAGAGCGCTGGTCGGCGCCGTGCGAGATCCCCGACAGCGGCTTCTGGTTCCCGCCGACGATCTTCACCGGCGTCACCCAGGCCCATCGCATCGCCCGCGAGGAGATCTTCGGCCCGGTGCTGTCGGTGCTGACGTTCCGTACGCCGTCCGAGGCGGTCGAGAAGGCCAACAACACGCCGTACGGTCTCTCGGCGGGCGTGTGGACCGAGAAGGGTTCGCGCATCCTGTCGATGGCCAACCAGCTGCGCGCCGGCGTCGTCTGGGCCAACACGTTCAACAAGTTCGATCCCGTCGTCGCCGTTCGGTGGCTACAAGGAGTCGGGCTATGGCCGCGAAGGCGGCAAGCACGGTCTCGCCGCCTACCTCAAGGGAGCTCGTCTGATGGCGCGCGTCGAGGTGCGCAAGACGCACAAGCTCTACATCGGTGGCGCGTTCCCGCGCTCGGAGTCCGGCCGCACGTACGAGGCGGTCGACTCCAAGGGCGAGTTCCTCGCCAACATGGCCAAGGCCTCGCGCAAGGACGCCCGCGACGCCGTCGTCGCTGCCCGCAAGGCATTCGGCGGCTGGTCGACGCGTACGCCCTACAACCGCGGCCAGGTCATCTACCGCATCGCCGAGGTCATGGAGGGTCGTCGCGAGCAGTTCATCGACGAGCTGCGCGCTTCCGAAGGGCCTGACGGAGAAGAAGGCGTCGACGTACGTGGACGCCGCGATCGACCGGGTCGTCTGGTACGCCGGATGGGCCGACAAGTACGTCCAGGTGCTCGGCAACGCCAATGCCGTGTCGGGTCCGTTCTTCAACCTCTCGACTCCCGAGCCGACCGGTGTCGTCGCGGTCGTCGCGCCGTCCGGGCCGCTGCTCGGCCTGGTGTCGGTCATCGCCCCGGCGATCGCGACCGGCAACACCGTCGTCGTCATCGCCAGCGAGAAGTACCCCGTACCTGCCGTGACGCTGTCGGAGGTCATGGCTGCGTCCGACGTACCCGGCGGCGTCGTCAACATCCTCACCGGCTCTGCCGCCGAGATCGCTCCGTGGCTGGCGTCGCACATGGACGTCAACGCCCTCGACCTCGCTGGCGTCGACGACGCCGAGCTCGCCGCCGAGCTCGAGGTCGCCTCGGCCGAGAACCTCAAGCGCGTGCTGCGTGCACCTGCCGCCAAGGTCGACTGGCTCGCCGAGCCCACCCTGGCCCGGCTCGAGGCGTTCGTCGAGACCAAGACGGTCTGGCACCCGATCGGCGTCTAGTGGGCGTCGTGATCCTGGCCGGGCCTTCGGGGTCCGGCAAGTCGCATCTTGCTGCGCGCCTGGGCTGGACGGTTCTGCGCCTCGACGACTTCTATCGCGACGCCGACGAGCCCGACATGCCGCGCTCCAGCCTCGGCATCGTCGACTGGGACGACGTCGAGTCGTGGAACGCCGCTCGCCGCGGTCGACGCGATCAAGTCGCTCTGCGAGGACGGCGTCGCCGAGGTGCCGGTCTACGACATCGCCGCCAGCGCGCGTACGGGCTCACACACCCTCACGCTGACGGCGACCGGTTCATCGCCGAGGGGCTCTTCGCGCCCGCCATCGTCGATGCGTGCCGCGAGGCCGGGATGCTCGACGCGGCGATCTGCCTGCGCCGCAACCGCATGGTGACGTTCGGCCTGCGTCTGGCCCGCGACCTGCGCGAGGGGCGCAAGTCGCCGTGGGTCCTCGTACGCCGCGGGTGGCGACTGATGAAGGACGAGCCGCGCATCATCGCCGACGCCGTCGCCCACGGCTGCGAGCCGATGACGCCGCGGCGGGCCCGCAAGATGCTCTCCACTTCTTGACGCACCGCGCTGATTCTGGGTCAATGCAGGACATGAGCTTCGACGCCTCACGCGACTCATATGACCGCTACATGGGTCGCTACTCCAACCAGCTCGCGTACGTATTCGCCGACTTCGCCGAGATCTCGATTCAAGAGCGCATCCTCGATGTCGGCTGCGGGCCTGGCGCGCTGACCGAGGTCTTGGCGGCTCGTGTCGACCCGGCACGGGTCGCGGCAGTCGACCCTTCAGAGTCGTTCGCGGTGGCGTGCGCGGAGCGTGTGCCGACTGCCGACATTCGTCAAGCCAGCGCCTCGGATCTCCCGTGGCCCGACAACACCTTCGACGCAGTGCTTGCGCAGCTCGTGCTCAACTTCCTCCCGGACCCGGATATCGGCGTTCGCGAGATGGCGCGCGTTGCGCGACCCGGCGCAACCATGGCTGCCTGTACGTGGGACTACCGCAGTCGAATGCAGATGCTGCATACCTTCTGGGCGGCTGCGTTGACCCTCGACCCGGATGCGCCGGGCGAGCAGACAACGATGCGGTTCTGCACCCAGCGGGAGCTGGTCGATACCTGGGAGACCAGCGGGCTTCGCGGCGTGCGGTCGGCCGACCTGGAGGTCACCACGACGTACGAGGATTTCGAGGACTACTGGCTGCCGTTCACGCTGGGCGTCGGCCCTGGCGGTGCGTACGCCACCTCGCTCGACGCGGACGCTCTCCGCCGACTCAAAGACGCGTGTTTCGCCCAACTCGGTTCACCTGCGGGCTCGTTCGAGCTCTCCGCCGTCGCAGTAGCCGTCCGCGGAGTAGTCACGGGCTGAGGTGCG
>CAVVQG010000005.1:0-36571 GCA_963750265.1 uncultured Actinomycetota bacterium
CCGCGCGCTGACTCCTTCCCCGCTGCTCGCCTCTGTCACAGCGGCCGCGCCGCCGACGGACAGCTCGCTGCTCGAGCAGATTGCCGCCGGCACTGTCGCCACCCTTGCGTGGTCCGGAGCCACCGGCCCCGCCGATGCACCGTCGGCGTGACGTTCAAGGACGGCAAGCTCACCGGTTCGGTCTCGCCAGTGTTGTACGGCGACGTTGCCGAGATCATCCTCGTGGTAGCCGAGCACGACGGTGGTGTTGGTCTGTTCTCTGTCGACCCCTCGACCGTCACACGTACGAAGGTCGACGGGCTCGACCCGACCCTCAGCTTCGCCAACCTCGACGTTCGACGGCGCCACCGCCGAGACGATCCCTGGACGCGGCACCGGCCCTGGCCAACGCGCACCGGGTCGGCACTCTCGCCGCCGCGGCGTTGCAGGTCGGCTGCGCTCAGCGCGGCCTCGACATGACGGTCGACTACACCAAGCAGCGCGAGCAGTTCGGCCGCCCGATCGGCTCGTTCCAGGCACTCAAGCACCGGATGGCGGACATGCTGGTCAAGGTACAGATGTCGCGCGCCGGCGCCTGGGCCGCCGTGCAGGCCCACGTCAACGATACACCGGGCCCCGAACGGCTCGCCTCTGCCGCTGGTTCGTACTGCAGCGATGCAGCGATGGCTGTCGCCGGCGAGACCGTCCAGCTTCACGGCGGCATCGCGATCACCTGGGAGCACGACGCCCACCTGGTCCTCAAGCGCGCGCAGGCGCTCAACCAGCTGTTCGGCCTCCCCCACCAGCAACGCGCCTCGCTGATCTGACCAGCGGATAGTCGGCCTCAGCCGAGACCTTCGAACGGTCTGACCTCGACCTTGCCACCACACGCCTTCGATCCCTCGGCCGCGAGACGCAGAGCCACGTCGAGATCTGGCGCCTCGATGATCCAGAACCCTCCGATGTACTCCTTGGTCTCGAGGTACGGACCGTCAATGATCAACGGCTTCTCGCCCGTCCCGTCGACCACGGTCGCTGTCGCTGCCGAGGCGAGGCCTCCGGCGAAGACCCAGTGGCCATCGGCTCGCAACTGCTGGTTGAAGGCGTCGGTCGCGGCGAATGCCGCTTCCATTGCCTCTTTCGACCCGTAGTCCGCGAACTCGCCACGGTCGACGGGTCCGTGCACGGACAACAAGTAGTTCGTCATGGATCTCTCCTCAGTCCAGGTGGTCCCGATGACCGCCTTCTACTCCGACCACGAACGGCGTCACGCCGATACGACAAACCTAGGCACCGCGAATCAGATCGGCCAGCCACGCGGATATGGCAGAGCGGATCGCTGGCGCATCCTTCTTGAGCGAGTGATCGCCCGACACCACGACCAGCGTGACCTCGTCCTGCAAGGACCGCAGGTCCGGGACACCGAAAGGGTCACGATCACCCTGTATGACCAGGGTCGGCACCGTCACTGAGGTGAGCTCGGGGAGGCGTGACTTCTCAGGGCGGCCGGGCGGGTGCAGCGGGAACGCCAAGCACAGGACACCTGTGGCCCCGACCGCGTCGGATGTCCGGCAGGCCACGCGGCCCCCGAACGATCGGCCACCCACGACCAGCGGTAGATCGGCGAGATCTCCGGTGTGGACCTGCTCGGCGACGGAGCGCCACGCGGCGTCGACCTGAGCGGCCGGCGCGGGCGCCTTGCGTCCCGCAACCCGGTAGGGCTGTTCGATCAACGCAACCGCATGGCCAAGACCCAGTGCCACCTCGGTTGCGAGCGTCATATCGGGAGCGCTGACCCCACCGCCGGCACCGTGGCCGAGCATCAACAGTCCGAAGAGCTCACCAGCAGGCCGAGCGAGATGCACCCGCGCATCGCCATGTGGAGTCGGGACAAGCGACACCGCGAACTCGGTCATGCAGAGATCGTACGGACCGCTTGGACGATGGCGTCGTAGTCGCGATCGTGACAGGTGGACTAGGGAGCGATGTTGAAATTGCGGCGGAAGAGGTTGTCGGGATCCCAGGCGCGTTTGACCTGCCGCAGTCGCTCCATCGTCTCGGCGGGCCAGACCGCGGCTAGGTCGTCAGGCGTGTCCGAACCGAGGAACCCGGCATATGTGCCGACGCCTTGGTCGCTGATGGTGCTCCACACTGCCCTCGCGCCGGCGATCTGCTCCTCAGGCGCGTCAACCGACACGAACGCCGCCGACACGACCAGCGCCTCGGCGCTGCGATGGGCAAATGCCGTGTCGGACGGATCGACCCGGCCGTAGGCGCCACCGAGGCTGCGCAGGAAAACCACTCGACTTCCGGCGGAGTAGGCCGCGACGATCGCCTCGATGACGTTCTCGTCGACGGACTTCACCAGGGTGTTCCCGAGGACGGGCCTGATGTCCTGGGGCGGATGGGCCTCCTCGAGGATCTCGGCATACGGCCGCTCACTGATCTCCTCGGCGACGACTGTGCCGATTGCGCGAAGCGGATCGATCGCAGAGACGTCATCACCGGCCAGGCAGACGTAGAGCATCACGCCCGCTGGGAAGGGCCCGAACGCTGGCATCAGCGCCAGCGAGGTGCTCAGCTCCTCCGGAGCGTGACGCATCACCTCCGCCCAGCCCTTCAGCAGGCCGCTGACGTCTTCGAGGCCGAAGGCCAGCGTCCCGTAGTGCACAGTCGAGACACGCTGAGCCTGGAACTCGAACGCGGTGACGACGCCGAAGTTGCCGGCACCCCCACGCAACGCCCAGAACAGGTCGGCATTCTCCGTCAGTGATGCCCGCACCACATCGCCCGCCGCCGTGACGACGTCAGCCGCGATCAGGTTGTCGAGAGCGAGACCGTGCTTGCGGACCATCCAGCCGAAACCGCCGGCCTGGGTGAGGCCGCCGACGCCCACCGAGATCGTGTCGCCCGAGGTGACCGCCAGACCGTGTTTCGCCAGCTCGGTGGCTGCTGCCCCCCAGGTGGCGCCGCCGCCGATGCGCACGCGACCCTCGCCGAGCAGCTCAACCTGGTTGAGCGCCGACAGGTCGACCACGACACCGTCGTCGATGTTGCCAAAACCGAGCGCATTGTGTCCGCCGCTGCGGATAGCGATCGGAAGCCCCTCAGACCGGGCGTAGTGGAGGCAGGCCGCGACCTCGTCCGGCGTGGTCGGTCGGAGAACCGCGTGCGGCTCGGCCACGCTCGCAATCGTGGTTCGGGCTTCGTCGTAGCTTGCGTCGCCCGGGCGTATGGCGATGTGGTCGATGGTCATGGATCTCCGTCAGGTCTAGATGTTGATACGACGGTAGAACCTCAAGTCCAGTTGATGTCAACGACAGATTCGGCCAAATCGTCGACAATTTCGGCCACTCTCCGGGCGGCCAAGGGAGTGGGCCGAGCCACCGCAGCGAACGGGCTCACTGTTGACAGGGCAAGGCGCCCACACGACAGTGAGGCGAGCGGCAGCGAGCGGGAAGTCAGGAACTCGCACCCGGGTGGACGAGGAGAGATACATGTCAGATCGAGTCAGGGTCGGAAGCGTTTCGGAACTCGCCGACGGGAAGTTGCACGCCGTGGATGTTGCTGGGACGTCCGTCATCATTGGGCTGGCCGGCGACTCGTTGTGCGCTGCGCGCAATCGTTGCCCACATCTGGGGCTCTCACTCACCACTGGGCCAGGCGGTCTGAGGTATGACGACGGTCAGGTCGTCTGCCCGTGGCACAACTCCCGCTTCGATCTCTCGTCAGGCGAGAATCTCGACTGGGCTCCCGGATTCGCCGGCAGGGACATGCCTCGGTGGTCTCGAAAACTGATTGCCCTTGGCAGGAAGCCAACGCCGCTGACGACGTACACCGTCATCGTCGAGGGCGAGGACGTCTACGTCCAACAATGAGCTGACCCTCCGAGGTCGATGCTCGGACGAGTCAGCGGTGGAGGGCTGGGCCCAGCCAGCGGCGGGCGAACGACCGGATCTCGTCGGGGCCGTATGACGGGTCGCCCGGATATTGCAGGAACGAGACGAACAGGCGCATCAGCATCTCGGCCAAGCCTTCGAGCTCGTCGTCCGGCACGCCGATGTCACTCCAGTTGACGGGGATCTGTCGCAGGATGTCGGCACCGATCGCGAACGACATCGTGGTGGTGACGTCGCGGCTGAACACCTCGGTCTCACCGGCTTGGAGGAGCAGCCCGATGCTCGGCTCGGTCGGGATGACCTCGACCGCGAACACGATTGACTCGATCGCCACATCGGCCGGCGAGTCGAACGTCGACAAATGGGCGATCATCCGCTCGGCATAGTCGGCCAGCCCGGCTTCCGCGACGGCCTCCAGCAGGTTGGAGTGGCTGGGGTAGTAGCGATAGACGGTCTGCCGGGTGACGCCGAGCTCGGTCGCCACCACCGACACGGTGGTCTTGGCCGCCCCATACTTCTCAACGCACGACCTCGTCGCGGCGATGATGCGTAGGCGCGCATCGTCCTCGGTGTGAGGAGGGTTGCCCTGCCAGCCGTGATGTCCCACGGCGTCAGTCTGTCAGGACAGGGGCGCGGCGCCGGCCGGTGTAGAGGAGGACCAGCAGGACGTCGATCGCGATGAAGCAGGCGAGCGCATACAGACCGCTGCCGATCGGGAAGCCGTCGCTGGTGATGCCGTCAGTCGCATCGAAGTACGCCGGCAGCGCCGCCAGCCAGAACACCGCGAAGACTGTGACGTATGCGAGTGGATAGATGCGCGCGAATGCGGTCATCGGCACCACTTCGTCCGTGCTGCGACGCCTGAACGTGGTGATCAGGATCCACGCGCCGGCGAGCCAGACGAGACCGAGCTCGACGCCGATGATCCACGCCTGAGCTGTGTGGTTCGGTGTGTCACCACCGAAGAAGCTGGACGGGATGCCCGCCACGGCCATCGCCGGAGGGCTGACGACGCCCACGAGCAGGATCCGCCAGGTGAGCGACCAACCGCGGCGCGGCTGACCGGCCGAGTCCTTGGAGCCGACCAGCTTGACCACCAGGTACGTCATCACCCCGAACGAGACCGAGGCGAACAGCAGCATGCTGGTCATCGGCACCGACGCCAGGGCTGGGTGATTGACGATGTCGTTGTCGTCGTTCCAGCCCCACCAGCCGAGCTGCGGGCCGAGCTGGTCGAAGATCTCATAGAAGACCTGGCAGACGAACGCGACCGCGATCGCACCCACGAGGGTGCCGCGGTTCTTGAAGATTCCGAGCACGCGGACGAGCTCGTACGCCAGCTGAGTCAGCGCGGGGTAGATCGCGATGATGTAGAGCGGCAGCCGGTCCCACATGAACTGCACCGTGAAGAGGTTGTGGGCGAAGATGAAGCCGTACTGCTCGTCGAGACCGAACCATTCGGGGAAGTACAGCGGCGGCTCGGTGACGAACAGGTAGACCAGCGGCGCGAACCACAGGGCGAGGTTGATCGGGTCGCCCTGACGGAAGCGGCGGATCGCGTGCACCAGCGCGAAGATCGCGCCCGCGATGATCAGCAGCTCGAGCACCGGCATCGTCCAGTGCAGCAGGTCGAACGGGTTGCGTACCGACACGACGGGGTTGACGTCATGGCAGTCGAATCCGAGCTGGCTGGTGACCTGCTCGGCGGCTTCCTCGCAGGTGGCACTCATCGAGAAGTCGCTCATTTGGCATTCTCCAGCTCAGTGGAAACGGCTCCCGGCGTCCAGTCCTTGCTCGGCGGCGGCAGCTGGGGGTCGAAGCCGTACGGGATCTTCTCGCGACCCAGCGCCGACCTGACCTTGAAGCGGAGCAACCCGAACAGGACCCGCGGGCTGGTCAGCATCTTGCCGATCGACTCGTCGAGGTTGAACACCTTGGCAAAGTGCTCGTCGATCACGGAGTCTTCGCGCGATGCGCCGGAGATGAGGTTGAACATCGGGTTCGACACGGCGGCGAAGAACTTGCGCTGCCACTCCGGCACCACTTCGGTCCCGGTGGCGCACTCGTAGCCACGGTCGCGCGCCATCGCCATGCCCCACGCCACCTTGAACTCCTTGCGCTGGGCAGCGAGGAATCCCTTGTAGAACTTCTGGTCCAGGGTGCTGGTCGATGCGAGCGTGTCACGCAGCAGACGTGCCGACATCGCGGCAGAGCTCATCCCCTGGCCGTAGAAGGGATTGAACGCACAGATCGAGTCGCCGATGAAGACGATGCCCTCGGGCGCCTTGGGCAGCTGGTCGAAGCAACGCCACTTGTTGCCCGTCGACTTCGTCAGGTGGACCTCGGAGATGGGGTCTGAGGCTTCCATGGCAACGGCGAACTGCGGTGACAGCAGCTTGCCGGCCGAGCCCTCGAAGTCCTCAACAGTCTTGGGCATCTCGAGGCCCCACGAACCGAAGCAGGCGATCGAGCGGTTGCCCTCGATGGGGAAGAAGTTGACGAGGAACTCGTGCTCCGGCGGGTGCTCGCCCTTCTTCTGGGTGGGCATGAACACCATGTGCTTCCACCACCAGGTGTCGGCCTTCTCTTCTTCCGACGGAAGGTCGTACCAGCGCGAGACGTACGTGACCTTGGCGTCGAGAGTCTTCACCGGCACCTCGGGATGACCGGCCGCGACCAGCCAGTCCGACACCTTGGAGCCGCGGCCGAGCGCATCGATGACCAGGTCGGCGGTGATCTCTTCCGTTCCGTCTGTCGAGGTGGCGACAACGCCGGTGACGTGGCCGTCGTCTGCGGTCAAGATGCCCTTGACGGACACACGCTCGCGGATCGTGACGTTGTCGAGCTCGCGTACGCGGTCGCGGAGGACGCGCTCGACCAGGATGCGCGAGCCGTAGACCATGTTGAGGGCGCCAGCCTTGCGGGAGGACCAGCCGTCGTCGTTGAGGTAGGCAGTTTCCAACGATGCCGTCAGCGGCATTCCGCCGGCGGCGATCAGGTCGGCCTCATAGCCGGGGAACAGCGCCTCGATCGCGCGGCGTCCTGAGTTGAGCAGGAAGTGGGGGTGCTTGCTCTGCGGTACGCCCCGTCGGTGCTCGGCGTCAGATGGCAGCTCGTCGCGCTCGAGCACGATCACCTGATCGAAGTGAGAGGCGAGCGCCCCAGCGGCGCTCAGCCCCGCGATGCTTCCGCCCAGAACAACTGCCAACTTGCCGTGGCTCATCTCGACCTTCCCGGTCATTCATACAAACTTTGTATGAATGTATGAATGGAAGCTGTGATTGTCAAGGAACTGTCGGCGCGCAGACCTAGATTTTGGCTATGACCAACACCCCTGATGTCATCGGCCGGTACTACGCCGCGGCGGCCGCCGACGACATTGACGCCGTCGTCGCGTGCTTCAGCCCGCAGGCTCACGTCCTCGATGAAGACCAGCACTACCGGGGCGTCCCTGAGATTCGCAGATGGCGTGAGAGCGTCGCCTCCCGGTACACCTATACGTCGGAGATCACCGCGGTCGAGCAGGTGAGCGACGACGAGTACGTGGTCGCCACTCACCTTGAGGGCGACTTTCCCGGTGGCGTGGTGGATCTGGAGCAGAAGTTCACCGTGAGCGGTGAGCTCATCACCGAATTGCTGATCTGAGACGACGGCGCTTGGATGGCGGCGTGCTGGTGATCCGCATGCCAGACCCCGACACTGTCCTGACGGGCCAGGGGTTGGCAGGAACTACTCGGCGGTGCGGTAGCGGCCTTGGTGGAAGAGCAGGGGCTTGGTGGCTTCACCATTGCCGAGGTCTTCGACCTTGCCGATGACGAGGTAGTGGTCGCCGGCCTCGTGGACGTCCTGCACGACGCAGTCGACCCAACCGACCGTGCCGGCCAGGAGCGGTGAGCCACTGGCCGTCGGCTCCCAGTCGATCCCGACGAACTTGTCCTCAGCGCGCGACGCAAATGCACCGGAGATCTCGGTCTGGTCGGCGGCGAGGAAGTTGACGCAGAACCGACGCGTCTGACGGATCGCCGCGAATGCGCGCGACGTCTTCTGCGGCAGAAATGCGACCAGCGGCGGGTCGAGCGAGACGCTGGTGAACGACTGGCAGGTCATGCCGACAGGAGTCTTGCCAACCATCGTGGTGATCACGGTGACGCCGCTGGCGTACTGGCCGAGAACCTCGCGATACGTACGCGCGGCGGCCTGGGCGGCCTCGCCGTCGATCTCGACGACCTCGCCCGGGCGCCACGAGAACAGCTCATGATGCCCACCGAGGTAGGAGTCGATCAGCTCGCGGGACGGCCACGACGTGGCGGCATCAGAGCTGATGCCGTCGGGAACATTTGCGTCAGTCACGGGTTCCACTCTGACAGGCCTAACCCGACTGGCCGAAGGCGTGGCCCCAGTATGAGACGGCCGTCGACTCGCGAGCGACCCAGCGCTCGTCGTTGACTGTGAGGCCTTCGCAACCGAACTCGATGTCGAATCCGCCCGGCGACTTCACATAGAACGACACCATCTCGTCGTTCATGTGGCGGCCGAGCGTCGCCGACAGCGGCGCCTTGTGCTTCTTGACCCGCTCGAGCGCACGGCCGACGTCATCGAGCTTTTCGACCTCGAGCATCAGGTGCACGCAGCGACTCGGGTTGGGCATCGGCAGGAACGCCAGCGAGTGGTGGCGCTGGTTGACACCGAGGAAACGCAGCCAGATCTTCGAGCCGGGCTCCTTGCCGACGAACTCGCCGGGCATCGACATCGAGTCGCGCAGTCGGAAGCCCAGCACGTCGCGGTAGAACTTCAGCGCCTCGACGTCGTCGTCGACGGGAATGACGACGTGGCCCATGCCCTGCTCGCCGGTGACGAAGTTCGCGGCATACGGCGTCACGACGGGGCGCGACTCATAGGTGATGCCGTGGAACAGCTCGAAGACGTTGCCGAACGGGTCGGCGAAGCGAACGAGCTCCTGGACCCGGCGCTCCGCCAGCTCTTCGGCAGTGCCTTCGGTCGTCTCGACTCCGGCCTTCGCGAGGTGCTCGCGGGCTGCCTGGAGCGCATCGTGATCAGCCAGCTCCCAACCCACGCAGTCGAGCTGGTCGACGTCGGAGGGGAACACGATCAGACGGGCCGAGACCTCGTCGATGCGGAAGTAGAGGTTGTCGGGGTTGGGACCGCGACCTTCAGCGAGGCCGAGCACCTTGCCGCCGAACTGCTTCCAGTCGTCCAGGTTGGTGGAGGCAACCCGGGCATAGCCCATGGATCGAATGTCGATCATGACTTCTCCCTCTTCCTCTCGACGTGGTTGGACAAGTACGCGGTGCAGACCTGGCGGAACTCGTCCGCTGCCTCGATCTGTGCCCAATGTCCGCAGTTGGGAAACACGTGAAGCGTCGCCTTGGGGATCATCTTGAGCGCGACGAACGCACCGTCGAGCGGGTTGACCCGGTCTTCGCGGCCCCAGGTCAGCAGGGTCGGACGCTTGATCAGGTGCGCGTCGCGCCAGATCAGCCCGTCCTCGAAGCTGTCGGGGTTCCAGAACGACATGCCCATCGACTGCATGGCCTCCTGCGCACCCGGCGCAGTGGCGTCGGCGAAACGTTCTTCGACCAGCTCATCGGTGACGAGTGCTTGGTTGACGACCATGGTGGAGATGAACGCCCGCAGCGACTCCTTGGTCGGGGCTGCCCCGAACTCCATCAGGCGCTTGACACCCTCGGTCGGGTCGGCGTGGAACAGGCTGAGGTTGAGCCCGCCGGGGCCCATCAGCACCAGCCGACCGACTCGCTCGGGGAACATCAGCGCGAACCGCGCTGCGGTGCCACCGCCCAGGCTGTTGCCGAGCAGGTGGATGCGGTCGATACCGAGCTCGTCGAGGAAGTCCTTGATGATCTGGGCTGAATGGCGGAAGTAGTTGCCCACGACCGGTGGCTTGTCGCTCTGGCCGAAGCCGGGCTGGTCGATGAGCAGCGTACGGAAGTCCTCGGCGAAGCCGGGCAGGGCCGAACCAAAGTTTGACCACGCGGACGCACCTGGTCCGCCGCCGTGCAGCATCACCAGTGGCAGCCCGCCGCCGACCGCAGTCGGCTCGCCGGCCTCGTAATAGTTGAGGGTCAGCTCGCCCGCCTTGCCGGAGCGGCGAGTCGACTCGCGGTCGTACGCAACCATCAGTACATTCCCGGGTCGACCTTGTGGCCGAACTCCGACATGCCGAACATCTGCAACGCACGCTCGGGATCGTTCGCGGCGTGCACTCGGCCGGCGTGTGCATCGCGCCAGGCGCGCTGCAGGTAGGTGCCGTTGGCGAGCGCGCGACCACCCGAGGACTCGAAGAGAACGTCGATCGCGTCGATCGCGCGCTGCGTACCGATCACCTGGTCACGGCGGACCTTGAGCCGCAGTGGGATCGGGATCTTCTCACCCTTGGCGACCAGCGCCTGCTCCTGGCGGATGTTGGCCATGCAGAGCTCCCACGCAGCGTCGATGTCACTCGACGCACGGGCGATGCGTACGGCGGCGAACGGATCAGACGATGCCTTCTCGCCAAGGTAGGCGGCCCGTACGCGCTGCTGCTGCTGCTCGACGTGCTCGGCGTATGCTCCACGCGCCATGCCGACGATCGGCGCCGTGATGGTCGTGGTGAACAGCGAGTGGAACGGCAGCTTGTAGAGGTCGCTGGGGTTCTGCTCCTGACCGGGGCCGAAGCAGCGGCCGGTGTCACCCATCGAGAGGGTGAACTCGTTGGGGATGAAGGTCTCGGCAACGACGATGTCGTTGGATCCGGTGCCGGCGAGGCCGACGACGTTCCAGACGTCGACGATCTCGTACTTCTCGCGGGGGACGAGGAAGGTCTTGAAGTCGACGATCTGGCCCTCGGCGTTGGAGACGAGGCCACCGAGCAGGACCCAGCTGGCGTGCGCGGAACCTGAAGAGAAGCTCCACCGGCCCTCGAGCATGTAACCGCCGTCGGCAACGACGGCCTTGCCGGTCGGTGCGTAGGACGAGCTCAGTCGGGTGCTCGTGTCCGTGCCCCAAACGGCCTGCTGCGCGTCGTCGTGGAACAGCGCGATCTGCCACGGGTGGACACCGAGGACCGACGAGATCCAGCCGGTCGAGCCACACGCCGAGGCGATCAGGGCGACGGCGGTGTAGAAGTCGATCGGGTCGGACTCAAGCCCATCGAAGCGCTTGGGCTGCAGCATCCGGAAGAAGCCGGTCTGCTCCAGTTCCTTCACCGACGCGTCCGGCACCTGGCGCAGGCGCTCGGTCTCGTCAGCGCGCTCGCGCAGCGTGGGAAGCAGGTCTCGTACGCCGTCCAGCACAGACTGGGTCATTACAGCTCCTTGAAAGATCGTCTGCACCCAATACTAGAACACGTTCTAGTATTTAGTCCATCGGTGCGACCCATGAAGGTTGTGACGCCCAGCACCGTCGTACTTCACGTGTCAACTGCTCGAGTCCGGCACGAGTCGTGACACCAAATCGGCAAGCACGCCGTCGACTTCCGCGGCCTCGACACCGACCGAGACAGTGAGTTGATCGAGCGCGAGACCGTCGATCGCCAGGTGCAACAGCAGGATCTCCCGCTCGTCGCCTGGCAGGGCGCGACTCCGATTGAATTCGACATCGGAGCGGAAGTTCCGCGCGAGCGTCTCGCGCATGGACTGCGCCAACCCCGGACGGCGACTCGCCTCCAGCCGAAGCTCGATCAAGGCGAGCGCCAGCTCACGGTTGGTGTGAAGTCGTCGCCAGATGTCTCTCAGATATCCCAGCAAGGTCTCGTGGGTCGGCTCGGCTGCAGCCAGCGGGTCGTCCGTCGGCGTCAGTCGCTCGTAGATCCGCTCTCCGAGCGCGCCGAACAACGCATCACGGCTTGAGAAGTAGTTGGACGCCGTGCCGACCGCGACACCCGCGGCACGATCGACGGACCGATGGGTGAGGCCACGCGCCCCGTCAGAAGCGAGCACGGCAAGTCCAGCATCCGCGAGTGCCGCGCGCCGCGCGGGATTGCCAGCCATGTTGACGACCCTATCGCAGATGTACTACAACTGTCGTTGTTAACCACGACATCTGTCGTAGTCCCTCGAACGGAGACCCATGCGAACCCTCACCTACTTCGTGGCCACCAGCGCCGACGGCTTCCTGGCCGAGGCGGACGGCTCCTACGACCGATTTCCGATGTCGGGTTCGCACATTGACGCCATGGTCTCCGAGCTTCCCGAGACCCTGCCAGGCGCAGCGCGCGACCACTTCGGCCTGACCGGAGCGGGCAAGTTCGACACCGTGCTCGAAGGAAGGGCAACGCATCAAGTCGGGCTAGATGCCGGCGTGCCAGATGCGTACCCACATCTGCGCCACCTCGTCTTCTCGACAACACTCGAGGCGGTCGATCCCGCGATAGAGCTCGTGACCAGCGATCCGCTCTCACGGGTGCGCGACCTGAAGGCCGAGGACGGGATGGGCGTGTGGCTGTGCGGCGGCGGCCAGCTCGCGACCGCGCTTCTTCCCGAGATCGACGAGTTCGTGCTGAAGATCAACCCGCTGCTCATCGGAAACGGCATCCCGGTGCTGGCCGAGCGCGCCGGAGTTGACCTCGAGCTCGTCGGGTCACGACCATTTGACACAGGTGTTGTCTGGAACACGTACGTTCCCAAAACACCCTAGGCGTTGGCTTCGTTCTTGGCTTTGAGCATCAGGGCGATGTCGATGAGCTGGTCCTCCTGGCCACCGATCAGCTTGCGCTGTCCGGCCTCCAGCAGGATCTGCGCTCCCGAGACGCCATAGCGATCGGCGGCGTTGCCGGCGTGCTTGAGGAATGAGGAGTAGACGCCGGCGTAGCCCATCATCAGCGTCATCCGGTTGAGCGTGCACTCCTCCGGCATGGCCGGACGAATGACGTCCTCGGCAGCATCGACGATCTGCAGGAAGTCGACGCCGGTGTTCCAGCCGAGCTTGTCGGCGACACCGATGAACGCCTCGAGCGGCGTGTTGCCCGCACCGGCACCGAAGCGGCGTACAGAGCCGTCGATCTGGGTTGCGCCAGCACGCGCCGCGATGACGGTGTTGGCGACGCCGAGGCCGAGGTTCTCGTGGCCGTGGAATCCGACGGTGGCTTCGTTGCCGATCTCGGCGACGACGGCCGACACACGATCGGCGACACCCTCCATGATCAGCGCGCCGGCGGAGTCGACGACATAGACGCACTGGCAGCCTGCGTCGACCATGATGCGGGCCTGCTTGGCGAGGGTCTCAGGTGACTGGGTGTGGCTCATCATCAGGAAGCCGACGGTCTCCAGACCCAGCTCACGGGCCAGCCCGAAGTGCTGCTTGCGAGGTGTCAGCCTCAGTGCAGTGCGTGGCGATGCGGCAGATCTGGCCACCGTTGTCCTGCGCCGCGCGGATGTCGTCCTTGGTGCCGACGCCCGGAAGCATCAGGAAGGCGATCTTGGCGGTCTTGGCCGTCTCGGCAGCAAGCTTGATGAGCTCCTGCTCGGGCGTCTTGGAGAAGCCGTAGTTGAACGACGATCCGCCCAGGCCGTCGCCGTGGGTGACCTCGATGACCGGGATGCCGGCCGCGTCGAGCGCGCCGACGATGTCGCGCACCTCCTGCGGCACGAACTGGTGACGCTTGTGGTGCGAGCCGTCGCGCAGGCAGGTGTCGGTCAGTCGCAGGTCGAGCTTGCTCGACGGGTCGGTCTGCGACCACGTGCGGGCGAGCTGGTCGATCGAGGCGTCAACACTCGAAACAGGAATGCTCATTTCACGATCTCCCTTGCGATCGACTCGCCGACGCGGGTTGCGGCGGCGGTCATGATGTCGAGGTTGCCGGCAAATGGCGGCAGGTAGTCGCCGGCGCCTTCGACCTCGACGAAGATGCTGACCTTGGTCATGCCCTGCGTCGCCTCGGTGGCGTCGTCGAACTGCGGATCCTGCAGCAGGCGGTAGCCGGGTACGTACTCCTGCACCGACTTGGCCATGGCGTACACCGACTCGGAGATCGCGTCGCGATCGGCGTCGGCGCTGACACCGCAGAAGATCGTGTCGCGCATGATCATCGGCGGCTCGGCCGGGTTGAGGATGATGATCGCCTTGCCGCGCTCGGCGCCACCGATCGTCATCACGCCGTTGCTGGTCGTGCGGGTGAACTCGTCGATGTTGGCGCGGGTGCCCGGGCCGGCCGAGGCGCTGGAGACCGAGGCGACGATCTCGGCGTACGGCACCGGGGCGACGCGCGAGACGGCGTAGACCATCGGGATCGTGGCCTGGCCGCCGCAGGTGATCATGTTGACGTTGTCAGCGAGGATGTGTTCCTCGCCGTTGACCGGCGGGATGACGGCAGGGCCGACGGCGGCGGGCGTCAGGTCGATCGCCTTGATGCCGGCCTCGGCGTAGCGCGGGGCGTACTCGCGGTGCACGTACGCCGACGTCGCCTCGAAGATCAGCTCGGGGAGCTCGTCCTGCTTGAGCAGCCAGTCGACGCCCTCGTGCGAGGCCTCGACCCCGCGATCGCGGGCGAGCTTGAGGCCCTCGGACGCAGGGTCGACGCCGATCATCCAGCGCGGCTCGATCACATCGCTGCGCAGCAGCTTGTAGAGCAGGTCGGTGCCGATGTTGCCGGGTCCGACGATGGCCGCGGTGACTTTGCTGCTCATCTTCTTACTCCTCGAAGGAGACGGTCAGGGGCGCGAACCCACTGATGGAAGCCGTCACGCGGTCACCCGCGGCGAACGGCACGAAGGGGCCCAGGGCCCCGGACAGGATCAGGTGTCCCGCACGCAGCGGGTCGCCGAAGCGTGCGGCCTGGACGGCGAGCCACCTCAGCGCCTCAAGCGGGTCGCCCAGGCAGGCGGCGCCGTTGCCGGCCGAGCGCTCCTCGTCGTTGATGGTCAGGCTCATCTCGACGTCGCGTGGCTCGATCTCGCGTCAGCGGGAGGCCGGCGTCGCCGATGACATACAGGCCGCTCGACGCGTTGTCGGCGACCGTGTCGGTGAACTTGATGTCCCAGCCCTCGATGCGCGAGTCGACGATCTCCAGTGCCGGGCAGCGCCACGTCGACGGCCTCGCGGACCAGGTCGATCGTGATCTGCTCCTCGGGCACGTCGATGTCGCGGCTCAGCCGGAAGGCGACCTCCGCCTCCACCCGAGGCTGCAGGAGCGTGCGCATCGAGATCGGAGTGCCTGCGGTGCCGTGGCTGACGTCCATGTCGCTGAGCAGGTAGCCGAAGTCGGGCTGGTCCACGCCGAGCTGGTTCTGCACCGCCTCGGAGGTGGCGCCGATCTTGCGGCCGACGACGGTCACGCCTCCGGCCAGCCGCTTCTGGACGAGCCCCTGCTGCACGGCGTACGCCGCCGGCAGGTCATCGGTCCCGATCAGATCGCGAACCGCCGCACACGGCACCCGCGTCTCCAGGGCCTGCGCAAGCCGCTCGGTGGCCGCAGCGATGGCGGCAGGATCAGCCTTGATGGAGGACACATCGCCATACTAGAACCTGTTACAGTTTTGCGGTAGTTCACCCCGACGGAGGTCCCATGCAAGAGACGTATGACGTCGTCGTCGTCGGTGCCGGAGGCGCCGGTATGACGGCCGCTCTCGCTGCCGCTGAGCATGGCCTCGACACCGTCCTGATCGAGAAGAGCGCCTACTTCGGCGGCTCGACCGCCCGCTCCGGTGGCGGCGTGTGGATTCCCGGGCAACGCTGCACTCAAGGCCGCCGGACAGGTCAGCGCGACTGACCGCCAGGAGGCAAGCGACTACCTCCAGGCGATCGTCGGCGACGAGGTCCCGAAGGTGCGCCGCGAGACGTTCCTCGACCGCGGGCCCGAGGTCATCGACTTCCTCCTCGACAAGACCCCGGTCAAGCTCAAGTGGGTCCCGGGCTACTCCGACTACCTCCCCGAGCAGCCCGGCGGTCGGCCGGACGGTCGCAGCGTCGAGCCGGTCCCGATGGACGGCCGCATCCTCGGCAAGGAGCTCGAGCACCTGCACCCGCCGTACGCCAAGGCGCCGGCCAACCTGATCGTCACGCAGGCCGACTTCCGCAAGATCAGCCTCGGCCTCCGCACGCTTCGCGGCCCGCTGACGATGATGAAGGTCGTCATCATGCGGGTGATCAGCTCGCTGCGCGGTCGCAAGATGTACGCGATGGGCAACGCCCTGACGATCAGCCTCCGCAAGGCCCTGATCGACGCCAACGTGCCGGTGTTCTACGAGACGCCGCTGACCGGGCTCGTCATCGAGAACGGCCGAGTCGTCGGCGTACGCGCTCAGCGCGACGGCAAGGAAATCGTCATCCGCGCTCGCCGCGGCGTGATCCTCGGCTCGGGCGGCTTCGAGAAGAGCGAGGCGCTGCGCGAGAAGTACCTCCCGACGCCGACCGACGCCGACTGGAGCACCGCCGCCGCGAGCAACACCGGCGCCGGCATCGAGGCCGGCGTCGCCATCGGCGCCGCGATCGACCTGATGGACGACGCCTGGTGGGGCCCGACGATCCCGCTGCCCAACGGACCGTGGTTCTGCCTCGCCGAGCGCAACCTGCCCGGCTCGATCATCGTCAACTCCGCCGGCAAGCGGTTCATGAACGAGGCGCTGCCGTACGTCGAGGCGACCCACGAGATCTACAAGGGCGAGGCCACCGGCGTCTCCCACGTGCCCGCGTGGCTCGTCATGGACCAGCGCTACCGCAACCGCTACCTCTTCGCCGGCCTCTCGCCGCGCCAGCCCTTCCCGGGCCGTTGGCTCAAGAGCGGCGCCGTCCGCAAGGCAGCGTCGCTCGACAAGCTCGCCGAGGAGATCGACGTACCCGCCGATGCTCTCGCCGCAACGATCGAGCGCTTCAACGGCTTCGCCGAGTCCGGCAACGACGAGGACTTCCACCGCGGCGACAGCGCCTACGACCGCTACTACGCCGACCCGCGGGTCAAGCCCAACCCGTCGCTGCACAGCATCGACCAGGGCCCGTTCTATGCCGTCAAGATCGTCCCCGGCGACCTCGGCACCAAGGGCGGCATCGTCACCGACGAGCGCGCCCGCGCCCTGCGTGCCCGACGGCTCGGTCATCGACGGCCTGTATGCCGCCGGCAACTGCTCGTCGGCCGTCATGGGCCATACGTACGCCGGCCCCGGCGCGACGATCGGCCCCGCGATGACGTTCGGCTACCTCGCCGCAGAGGACATCGCCAAGTCTGAGGTGCACTGCCTGATGCCGATCGATCCCGACGTCGCCATCGGTGCCGACGTCGGCACCCAGGAGTTCGCGTGGACCAGCAGTGACGTGCTGCTCTATCAGCTCGCCGTCGGTGCCGGCTCGCGTCCGGGCGACAACATGTCGGCCGACGCGCTGCGCTGGACGCTCGACAACGACTGCGCTCCAGGTGCTGCCGAGCTTTGCCGTCGTGGCGCCGTCCTTCCATGCGACCGAGGCACCCTCGCTCGACCTGCCCGGTTGCGACATCAACCTGACGCAGGTCGTCCACGGTGCCCAGGAGGTCCACCTCAGCGGCCCGCTGCCGCACGTCCGGCTCGGCGACGCTGACGACGACCATCACCGACGTCTGGGACAAGGGCAAGGCCGCCGTCATCTGGCAGGAAGGCGTCGCCGACCGATCCGACGGCGCTGAGCTGTGGCGCGTACGCTCCTCGATCTTCGTCAAGGGCGAGGGCGGCTGGGGCGGCAACCGCGGCGAGAGCAATGCCGTCGCCGTGCCCGATCGCGCACCCGACGGCACCACGACGTACACCGTCACGCCGCAGCAGGCACTGCTCTATCGGCTCTGCGGCGACCGCAATCCGTTGCACGCCGACCCCGCGTTCGCAGCCGGTGCCGGCTTCCCGGCGCCGATCCTGCACGGCCTGGCGACGTACGGGATCGTGCTGCGCGAGGTCATCGACCTGCTGCTCGACGGCGACGCCAGCAAGGTGGGCGGCTTCGGCGCTCGCTTCGCCGGCGTCGTCTTCCCGGGCGAGACGCTGACGATCAACGCGTGGGACGAGCCCGAGGGCATCGCCGTCACGGTGACGGTGGGCGAGGACAACCGCCCGGCTCTGGCCGACTGCTTCATCACCCGCGACTGACGACGCTCTGCGTTCGCTAACGCATCGCCAGGCCGAGCCACGACCCGGCGACGAGTCCCACAGCCAAGAGCTCGACCCGCTTCTTCCAGGTCGCTGGGTAGAGGCGGCCTTCTGCGTAGTGCGCGATGAAGCCCCGCTCATGGAGGGGTTCGCGACCAGAACCGGCTCGACCCCAGTTCTCGATGATCGAGAGGGGACACCTGGCTCGCGTCGTTGCCATGCGTCCACCCCAAGCCGCAGCCGCCAGATGGGGGATCAGCACCACTGGCATCAGCCACGCAACAAAGCCGCCGAGCACCGCAAACACGACAAACACCACGTGGGTGACGAGTGCCGCTCCAGCAGCGATGCGATGCATGTCCCAACTGTATGGGTCACCCGTAGCAGGCTGTCACACGCGGATCAACCGGCCGGGACGCCGACCGACTGCTTCGTCACCCGCCGTTGAGCGGCCGCCGCGCTCACACGCCGGCGTACGTCCCGAACGTCCAGAGGTTCCCCTCCGGGTCGGCGGCAGTGAACGCGTAGGCCTCGGCCCCCGATCCGAACTGTGTGACCTGCGGCGATTGCACAACCGAGCCCTCCCCGGAGCTCCTGACGCGCTCGTGCACGGCGTCCACCTCACGGGTGACCAGGTACACCGCACTCGTTCCGGCCTGCATGGCTCCGTGAACACTGTCGGTGTGCTTCGTCGAGCCGAAGACCAGACATCCGCCGTTCTGCCAGCTGACTTCGGCATGCACGATCTCGCCGCTCGCATCGGCCATGGCGATGACCTCGTCGAAACCCAGCACGTCGACAAGAAACCGCAGCGCGCGACGGGTGTCGTCATAGTGCAGCACTGGCCAGACCGAGTGGACTGAGTGTTCCGAAGCAGAACCGGGGGTTGGCATGGTGATTCATCCTTTCGGGTTCGTGAATGGGTGCCTTCTCCTCAAGCGCACGATACGTGGGGGTCACATTTTCCGGCGCCCAGTCGTCAGTCTTGAGTGAGCTACTCGTGGAAGGGTGGAGACATGGATCAGACCGACATCTTCGACGCGGAGCGGTCACGACTGGTCGCCCTGGCGACCCGCGTGGTGGGCGACCCGGTCGAAGCCGAGGACCTCGTCCAGCAGGCCTGGCTACGTATGCACCGCACGGACGTCGACATCGAGAATGTGCCCGGATGGCTCACCACCGTGACGACCCGGTTGTGTCTCGATCGGCTGAAATCTCGTACGCCGGTCCCTCACGCCGAGCTCCCGACGGCCGACCATGCGCCGGACCCCGCAGACGACGTCGTGCTCGCCGACACCGTCGGCATCGCGCTGCAGGCGGTGCTGGATCGGCTCTCGCCACAGGAACGGGTGGCCTTCGTCCTGCACGACAGCTTCGGCTTCGAGTTCAGCACGATCGCCAGCATCCTCGACACCTCACCTGCCGCGGCCCGCAAGCTCGCCTCCCGAGCCCGGGCAAAGGTCAAGCAACCCTCGCCTGAGGACCGGCTCGCCGATTGGGAAGTCGTCGACGCCTTCATGGCCGCCGCACGCGAAGGCGACTTCGAGCGCCTGATGCAGCTGCTGGCACCCGACGTGACCGTCTCGGCGGATGCCGACGCCAGCCGGGCCGGCACTCCTGACCGGATGGAAGGCAGCCATGACGTCGCGACATTCTTCAACGGTGCCGCGCACGCAGCTCTCGCCGTCATGGTCGACGACCGACCGGGGTCTGCCTGGTTCCATCGAGGCCAAGCGATGGTGCTGTTCGACTTCACCATCGTCGGCGGGGTCGTCCAGAGCATCGTGTTCCGCGCCGAGCCGACCCTGCTGAGCCGTGTGGCGCGCCGCGATCGCGACAAACTTCGCGACTGATCCGACTGATGGTCACATCTGAGCCGCGCCAGTCGTCATACAAGTGAACTATCCCAGCGAAGAAGAGGATCCGACCATGAAGACCATGACCTGTCGCCAGCTTGGCGGCCCCTGCGATCTCGAGCACCACGGCGAGACTGCTGACGACGTCATCAACGCCCAGGATCGCCACCTGAAGGAAGCAGAGAAGGCCGGTGACGCCAGCCACCAGGAGGCTCGCGACGCCATGAAGGGGCGGTGGCGGCACCCCAAGAAGGCCATGGGTTGGTACAAGGACATGAAGAAGGCCTTCGCCGAGCTGCCCACCGACTGAGCGCACCCACCGCCATCCACCACCCACATATTGAGGAGACCAACGATGGGGAACACCAAGTCCTACGACGGATTCACCGAAGCTGAGCGGGCTGCCATGAAGGAGCGCGCCGCCGAGCTCAAGTCATCAGGAGCCCGCGGCGCCAAGAAGGCAGCCGAAGATCTCGAAGATGTTCTCACCAAGATCTCCGAGATGTCCGACGCCGACCGCGTCATTGCCGAGACCTTGCACACGATCGTCACCACAGAAGCACCCGAGCTCGCCCCGAAGACTTGGTACGGCATGCCGGCATACGCCAAGGAAGGGAAGGTCATCGTGTTCTTCAAGGCAGCCTCGAAGTTCGACACCCGCTACGCAGAAGTGGGTTTCAACGAACAGGCCAATCTCGACGACGGCCCCATCTGGCCCACCGCGTACGCGGTCACCGACATGAATGCCGCAATCAACAAGCAGCTCACGGCGCTCGTCAAGAAGGCCGCCTCCTGACGACAGTCCGCGAGCGCCCGGCTATCGGCCGAGGACCAAGCCCTGAGGTCGGTACGCCGGTGCCGGCCGTGACCAACACGTGCTCGACATCAGGAACCGGGTTGACCGAGGTGCCACGGATCTGACGCACGCCCTCGGCAATGCCGTTCATGCCGTGGATGTAGGCCTCGCCCAGCTGCCCGCCGTGCGTGTTGAGGGGCAGCTTGCCGCCGATCTCGATCGCACCGCCGGCGATGAAGTCCTTGGCCTCGCCGCGTCCGCAGAAGCCGAGCTCTTCGAGCTGCATCAACACGTACGGGGTGAAGTGGTCGTAGAGGACAGCGGTCTGGATGTCGGCAGGTGTGAGCCCGGACTGGCGCCACAGCTCACGCCCGACGACGCCGATCTCAGGGATGCCGATGTTGTCGCGGTAGTAGGACGTCATGACGAACTGGTCGGCAGCGCTGCCCTGCGCGGCAGCGAGGATCGGCACGGCACCGGCCTTCAGATCGCGGGCACGTTCGGTCGAGGTGACCACGATCGCGACGGCGCCATCGCTCTCCTGGCAGCAGTCGAGAAGGCGAAGTGGATCAGCGATCATGCGCGAGCTCTGGTGGTCCTCGATCGTGATCGGCTTGCCGTAGAAGAACGCGTTCGGGTTGTTGGCAGCGTGCCGCCGATCGGCCACAGCGACGGCGCCGAAATCGGCCGACGTCGCGTCATACTCGTGCATGTAGCGGCGAGCCTGCATGGCAACGGTGGCCGCGGGCGTGGACAGACCCTGTGGGTAGGACCAGGCGTTGTCGAGCCCGTTGGAGTTGACCTGCTCGGCGGCCCACTTCTGCACCTGACCGAAGCGCTGCCCGGAGCGCTCGTTGAAACCGCGATAGGCCACGACGACATCGGCAACACCAGTGGCTACTGCCATGGCAGCCTGCTGCACCGTGCCGCAGGCTGCGCCGCCGCCATAGTTGATGCGGCTGAAGAAGCGCAGGTCACCCATGCCGAGCTCGCGGGCCAGCGCGATCTCAGAGGACGAGTCCATCGTGAACGTGGTCAGGCCGTCGACGTCTGACGGCGAGAGCCCGGCATCGGCCAGCGCCGCCAGAGTTGCCTCGGCCGAGAGCTGAAGCTCCGAGCGCCCTGACTCCTTGGAGAACTCCGTTGCACCGATGCCGGCAATCGCCGCTGCCCCACTGAACGTGCTCATCGGCGGATCTCCAGGTCATCGGTGGTTGAGTAGGCCGAGGAACGAGGCCGTATCGAAACCACGTGACTGAGCGCGTTCATCGGCGGATCTCCAGTCGGGCGTTGGCGTGAGTGCCGATCGAGACCCCGGCGGTCACGTCGATCGTGGTGACCCCGTCGACCTCGGACACGATGTGACCGGTGAAGCGGAGCGTGTCGTACGGGTAGGCCGGCGCTCCAAGGCGCAGCGCACACGACAGGATCTGCGTCTGCGGGCCGGACCAGTCGGTGATGAAGCGGTGCACGAGCCCCATCGTGGACAGGATGTTGATGAAGATGTCCTTGCTCCCATGACCGATCGAGCGGTCACGGTCGTGGTGGACGTCCTGGAAGTCGCGCGTGCCCAGCGCGGTCGAGACAACCAAAGTGGGCGTGATCGGCAGCTCCCATACGGGGATGTCCGACGGCTTCTCTGGCTCTGGCTCCGGTGGTGCGCTGCCGACAGGACGCCACTTCGCGAGTGTCACCTCGTCGTCGATCGGGTCGAACCAGACCTCGACGTCGTCACCGATCTGCACGTCACCGGCAACCTCGCCGATCATGCGTACGCCCTCGGGAAGGTCCACCAGCGCGAGAGTGAGTGGCAGCTGCTTGCCGGGCACGAAGGGCGCGTGGTGCACCAGGAACGAGTGCACTGTGCCGCGGCCCGAGGCGACGACGTGGCCGCGGTCCATGGCGTGACACGACGGGCACACCGGTCCGGGCGGATGGCGAAGCTCACCGCAGGCGTTGCACTTCTGGATGCGCAGCTCACCGAGCTGGGTGCCGTCCCAGAAGAACGAGGTGTCCTTGTTCATCATCGGCCGCGATGACGTCGACTTGTCGACCTTCGGGCGACCGGTACCGGGCTTGAACTTGAGGACCCGGAACGTCATCGTCGCGACCTCTTCGTCGCCGACCGTCCACACGCTCTTGGTCGTGATGAAGTAGCCCTCGCCCACGCCCGTCTTCTTGGGCCCCACGACATCTGAGAGGTACGTCTGGATGTGGGGGACCTCGCCGGGCCGCAGGGTGCGCGCGTACGTCTGGTCGCAGTTGGTACCGAGCACCGAGGTGAATCCGGCGTCGTCGAGCACCTGCATCGTGTCGGGCAGTGGATCGCCGGCCATGCGCTCGGGGTTGAGCCCGTACATCGTCCAGACCTGGGCCATCGCCGGCGGCGCCTCGGTGTCCGGGCCGGGAGCCCAACGCGGGTTGGTGTCGCCGATTGCTTCAGCCCAGTGCCGGATCATCGGCACGTTCACCGGGTCCGGAGCGGGTCGGGCGGGGCTCTTGCCGCGCGCCTTGATGACGTCGGTCAGCTCGATGATCGGATCCACGGTGGTTTCGGTCATCGGGGCACCCTCGGTAGGTCCAGGCCGAACATGGCGATCAGCTCGCGCTGCACCTCGTTGACGCCGCCACCGAAGCTGAGCACGAGGTTGCGCTTGGCGGTCTTGTCGAGGTTGTCGGCGAGACGACCGGTCTCGGGATCGGCCGGGTCGCCGAATGCTTCGACGATGTCGCACAGCGCGAGACCGAGCTTCTGGACCTCGTCGCTGGCGAACACCTTCGACGTCGAGGCGTCAGCCACCGTCGACTTCTCCGACGGGGGCGCACTGGCAACAGCCCAGTTGAGCAGCTCGTTGACCCGGAACGATGCGGTGGCGCGGGCCAGGGTGTCGCGAACCCACGGCACCTCGAGCACTGGCGTGCCGTCAGGAGTGGTGCGGCCTTCGGCCCAGTCACGGACCAGGTCGCGCAATCCCTCGATGCGTCCGGCCGGTCCGAGCATGACGCGTTCGTGGTTGAGCTGGGTGGTGATGAGGCTCCAGCCCTTGTTCTCCTCGCCGACCAGCATGTCGACCGGCACCCGTACGTCGTTGAAGTATGTCGCGTTGGTGTGGTGCGAGCCGTCGCTGGTGACAATCGGCGTCCACGAGTAGCCCGGGTCCTTGGTGTCGACGATCAGCACTGAAATGCCTCGGTGCGGTGAGGCGTCAGGGTCGGTGCGCACGGCGAGCCACACCCAGTCGGCGGCATGCCCTCCGGTGGTCCACATCTTCTGGCCGTTGACGACGTAGTGGTCGCCGTCCTTGCGCGCACTCGTGCGCATCGACGCAAGATCGGTGCCGGCATCGGGTTCGCTGTAGCCGATCGCGAAGTGCACGTCGCCGGTGATGATGTCGGCGAGGAACATGTCCTTCTGCTTGTCGGTGCCGTACGCCTGCAGCGTCGGTCCGACCGTCTGCAAGGTCACCGACGGGAGATGCACGTCGGCGTGCGAGGCCTCATTGACGAACACCTGCTGCTCGATGACGCCGCGGCCCTGGCCGCCGTACTCCTTGGGCCAGCCAACGCCCATCCAGCCGTCGGCCCCCATCTGCTTGATGATGCGGTGATACGCGGGTCCGTGCCGGTTGCTGCGCATCTCCTCGCGATCGGCGTCGGTGACCAGACCCATCAGATAGGTGCGCGCCTCGTCCTTGAATGCGCGCTCCTCGGCGGTCAGCTCGGCGTTCTTGCCGGCGGTCTCGACGACCGGGACGTCAGCGAGTGCTGCCGGCCCTCCGAGGTGGCGGGCGATGTCGCGGACGGTCGCGAAGTAGCGGGGCATCGCGTACGTCTCGTCGACCCCCATGCCGCCGTGCAGGTGCTGGCAGATCTGCATCAGCGCCGGCGCGCGATTGGCGAACCAATACGCAGCAACCGCGAGGTCGTCAGCAGCGGGATCGCCGACGTCGAGACGACGTTCGACCTCGGTCGCGGTCAGCGTGAACGTGCGTGACCCGATGTAGACATCGGCGATCTGCTGGGCAACGGCTTGGAACTCAGCGAGTGAGCGACCGAACTGCTTTCGGTCGCGGATGTAGCCGGCGGTGAGATCCCGCGCGCCTTCGACAACTCCGGCACCGAGCGCGGCGAGCCCGGCGATGGCGTGGCTGCGAACGACGTCTGCGTCCAGCGTGCCGACAGCTGGCGCGGCGGAGAACGTGTAGGTGGCCTCCGCGGTGCCCCGAGAAGAAATGGTCTCGACCTTGCTGACTCCGGCGCCGTCGGCGTCGACCAGCGCAACGACGACCTTCCCGTTCCCTGAGCCTGTCGAAGGGACCAGCAGCAGTGTCTTGCCCTCGAGCACGGGAACGCCGACCTTGGTGCCGGTGACGGCCGAGCCGTCGTACGTGGTCGCGGGTGTGATCGGCAGTGCAGCACCCCGCTCAGCAAGTGCGGGGGAAAACGACAGCTCACCGGCGAGCACCTGCGGGACGAGCTCGTCCTGCAACGCCGCCGAACCGGAACGTACGAGTGGCAACAAGCCGCAGGCGAGCGTCTCCCACACCGGCAGGGTGGCCGCGCGGCGACCGACCTCGTGCAGCAGCACTGAGATCTCGGTCAGGCCCAGACCTTCGCCGCCGAGCTTCTCGGGGGCCGCGAGCGCAAGGAGCCCGGAGTCCTGCAGAGCGCGCCAGGAGCCATCGCCGCGATCGAGCACGTCGCCGATGACGGAGCGCACCTCTTCAAGTACCGAGTCCACGCAGATCGTCTCCTTCGCAGGCATTGGGCAGTCCACCCGATTCGAAACTATAACGTGTTCTACTCTTGAGGCCAGGGTCCATTGCGTTGACAACCAGAGGAGCACCCGTGGGCAACCCCCTCCAGGCCGGGCTTGGCGCACTGCGACACCTTCTCCCCGACCCTTCCACGTGGGAAGTGTTCGATCTGCCGGACGTCGACCTGCCCGAGGGTCGGTGGCTCGAGCTCCCACGTCGCGGTCGCACGTGGCTCACCGACGTGCCCGGACCGACACCCGACGCACCGGTCATCATCTTGTTGCACGCTGTCGGCTGCACTGGGCCGCTGACCTGGTTCCCCTCGATCCCACACTTGGCCAAGCGCTATCGGGTCATCACCTTCGACCAGCGTTGGCACGGGCGCGGCATCACCTCCGAGCGCTTCCTGATCTCAGACTGCGCTGACGACGTGGCGGCTGTCATTGACGCCCTCGAGCTGGACCAGCCCATGATCGCGGGCTACTCAATGGGATCGGTCATCGCGCAGCGCGTGTGGCGCCAGCACCCCGACGTGGTCGGCGGCCTGATCCTCGCCGCCAGCACGGCGCACTTTCGCACCAACGGCCGCGAACGGATCTTCCACGCCGGCATGGAGTTCGGGATGAGCCTGAGCGTGACTCTGTCGCGGTCCCGGGTCGTCAGTCGCGCCAGTGTTGCGACCGTCGAGGCCCTGGACGCCGAGGGTTCCGACACCGCTCGCTGGGCCATGCGCCAGTTCCGGTCGAGCAGCCCGTGGGCCGTCGGCCAGGCGGTGGCATCGCTGGGTCGGCACCACTCGTCGCTGTGGCTGTCGCGCATCGACGTGCCCGTCGCAGTCGTCGTGACCGCCAAGGACCACGTCATACCGCCGGACCGTCAGCTCGACCTGGCAGAACGCATACCGGGCGCGACGATCCACGAAGCACAGTGCGGGCACGCGGGCTGCGTGCTCGAGCACAAGGTGTTCGTACCGGTGTTCCTCGAGGCAGTCCATGCCACCGCCGCCCGCATCCGCGATCGCCAACTCACCAACGCCTAGCACCAAGATTTGGATTCCCCTGCACCAAGATCACCACGATCTTGGTGCAGCCTGATCCAAATCTCGGGGAGTTAGCCGAGGACGGCCTTGCGCATCTCCTCGAGCTCGACCGGGAACTGATCGATCAGGTCCCACGGGCGGGGCATGAGCTCACGGCACGCGATGGCGCCGATGTGCATCTGGCCGTTGTTGCTCATGACGGTGAGGTTGAGCCCGGCACCGTGGAACACCGGTCCGAGCGGATAGAGCGCGTCGATCCGCGAGCCGACGAAGTACAGCGGCACCGGGGGGCCGGGCACGTTGGAGATGACCAGGTTGTGGATCACCGGCGCCCGCTCGGCAAGCCGTAGGTCGGACACCATGCGTACGGCCAGCCCGAACGTACGAGGGGCTGCGAATTCTGCCCACTCCTGCAAGGTGTCTGCCGGCACCGCCTTGTGGTGGTCCTTGGCATGGACGTTGGCAGCAGCCATCCCGGTGATGCGTTCGAGCGGATCCACGACATCGGTACCGAGACGGCAGAACATCGACGACACCTGGTTGCGGCCCGCCCTCTTGGACTCCGAACGGACCGAGACCGGGACGCTGGCCAGCAGCGAGGACTCCGGCAGCTCGCCGCGTTCTTCCAGGTAGCGGCGCAGCGCACCTCCGCTCAGCGCCAGCACGACGTCGTTGACCGTCGCGCCGGGTACGGCCGACTTGATGTCCTTGATCGTCTTCAGCGAGACGTCGGTGTACGCGATCGACCGGTGGCCCGTAATCGTTCCGTTGAACGACGTACGCGGAGCCGTCAGCGGTGCAGCCATGGCGGTTCCCCGTCGCGCACGCCGGCCGGTCTCCACGAGGGTCCGGGTTGTCGGAGCCGCAAGCCTGACGATCTGCCACGGCTTGGTCACGGTGGCCAGCACTCCGCGCCCGACGAGCTCAAGGTCTGACGGAGCGCGCTGGTGCTCGGCGGAGCTGCTGTCGAGCGGTGGCGCGTCGGGCTCGAGGCTGCAGAGGTACGAAATCATGTTGGAGCCGGAGACGCCGTCGACCGAGGCGTGATGCATCTTGGAGAAGATCGCGATCTTGCCGTTGGCAAGACCCTCGATGACATGCATCTCCCACAGCGGTCGGGACCGATCCAGCGGTATGCCGGCCAGGTGGCCCGCGACCTCCGACAGCTCGCGATCGCCGCCCGGCGACGGCACAGCCATCCGGTGGACGTGGCGATCGATGTCGAACTCGTTGTCCGTCACCCAGACCGGGAAGTCGATCCCGCCCGGAACCGTCTTGAGCTTGCGGTTGAACATCGCAATGCCCTCGACGCGGTTGGAGAGCTCCTGCTTGAACGACTGGAAGTCGTAGCCGCCCGGAATGGTCGACGGGTCGACGATGATGACACCGCACACATGCATGAGCTGCGCGCCGCTCTCGAGATAGAGGAAGCTGGCGTCCAGTCCACTGAGTCGGTCCATGGCCCGTATCCTAGACCGCTAGAACGTGTTCTACCACGCTTCCGAGGAGTCCCATGTCTGCCGGCTACGCCCGACGCCAACTTGCCCTGGCCGCTCTCGCGGTCAACGCAATACGCCCGATGTCACGTGGATGGTCATCCATTCCGGGCTTCGCCCTGGGTTGGCCGACCAGCGAGCTCGCCCCCCATCTGCTCGGCGCCGCAGCCCTCGACACCGCCGCCGAGCTGACCGTACGACGCGGCAAGGCGTCTCGCCTCGGCCTGCTCGCGGCAGGGTCGGCAGCCGGCCTGCTCGCCTACACGATCGCCGGAGCACGGCGTACCGGCACCGAGCTCGACGCGGCCCTGCGCCAGAACATCGGCGACGGCTATCTCGACGAGCTCGAAGTCCCCGGACCTCTCGATCTGCGCCTGCCCCGCGGATCGGTGGCTCGCCCGTTCAGCCTCCGCGAGCGCGATGTCGAGGTGCTGAGCAACGTCGCCTACACCGAGGGTGGCCGCAAGGCGCACCTCGACATCTACCGGCCCAAGGGCCGCGACCTGAGTGGTGCACCAGTCCTGATCCAAGTCCATGGCGGCGGCTGGACGATCGGCAACAAGGAGCAGCAGGGCCTGATCCTGATGAATCGGATGGCTCAGCAGGGCTGGGTCTGCATCTCGGTCAACTACCGGCTGGCACCGAAGCACATGTTCCCGACCCAGATCATCGACGTGAAGCGCGCCATCGCCTGGGTGCACGAGAACATCGAGGAGTACGGCGGCGACCCGTCGTACGTCGTCATCACCGGCGGATCGGCCGGCGGCCACCTCGCCGCGCTCGCCGCCCTGACACCGGGTCTCGCCGACTACCAGCCGGGCTTCGAGGACGCCGACACGTCGATCTCGGCCTGCGTCCCGTTCTACGGCGTGTACGACCTGGCGGGGATCACCGAGGAGCGGTCGGCGATCGACATGCGTGATCGGTTCCTCGCCGCGCGCGTGTTCGGCAAGGACCCCAAGACACATCTCGACGAGTTCGTCCGGGCGTCGCCACTGGCGCACGTCACCGAGCACACACCCGACTTCTTCGTGATCCACGGCCGCAATGACACCGTCGTCTCGGTGAAGCAGGCGCGCTCGTTCGTCGCCGCGCTGCAGGAGAAGTCGGACGCCTCGGTGACGTATGCCGAGCTGCCGGGCGCCCAGCACGCCTTCGAGGTGTTCTCCTCGATCCGCAGCCAGCACACGATCGCCGCGGTGTCCCGCTGGTTGCAGTGGCACCGAGCCAAGACGCAGCGCGCAGCCTGCGCTGAGGCTCCGCCCTTGGGGCGCCGAGGAAGACTGGGTTCATGACGACATTCCAGGCGGTGTTCCACGGCGAGGTGATCGCCGAGAGCGACCGGACCGTGGTCGTGGAGGGCAATCACTACTTCCCACCCGACTCCTTCGTGCCCGGACGTTGACGCGTTCGTGGATGAGGTCGCTGTGCTACTGGAAGGGCGTCGCCAGCTATTTCAACGTCGACACCGGTACGGCGAGCGAACGCCACGTCGCCTGGACCTATCGACACCCCAGCCCGTTCGCCCGACGCATCAAGAACCACGTCGCGTTCTGGCCCGGCTCGGTCATGATCCGACCGAGCGAAGACGAGCCGTCAGCTGCGGGGCAGACCCAGCACGCGTTCGGCGACGACATTGCGCAGGATTTGCGTGGTGCCGCCTGCGATCGACAGGCACCGGTTCATCAGCATCTCGTGCACATCCTTGCTGATCTGCGGATCGTCGGTGGTGAACATCGCGGCCGGGCCGTGCAGGTCGACGACTAGCTCGGCCGCCTCCTGACGGTTGCGTACGCCCAGCAGCTTGGCGACGCTCGACTCTGGACCAGGTCCCTGACCGCCAATCGAGCGAAGTGTCGACCGCACACCGAGCAGCTGGCACAGCGTCGCGAGGGCAACCTGATGGCCGACCAACGCGGCATCGGTGTCGGAGGCGCGATCGGCGATCAGCTTGACGGCACGCTCGGTGCTGACGCCCAGCTTGGAGCTGCCCATCGCGACGCGCTCGTTGGCGAGTGTCGTACGGGCGAGCTTCCAGCCACCGTTGACCTCGCCGACGACGCAGTCATCCGGGACGAACACGTCGTCAAGGAAGACCTCGTTGAACATCGCGTCCCCGGTCAGCTCGCGCAGCGGGCGGATGTCGATACCCGTCGATGCCATGTCGACGAGGAAGTAGGTGATGCCCTTGTGGCGCGCGTCCTTGTCGGTACGAGCCAGGCAGATGCCCCACTGCGCATCCTTGGCTCGCGACGTCCATACCTTCTGACCCGTCAGCAACCATCCGCCATCGGTCTGGACCGCCCGGGTGCTCAGCGCGGCGAGGTCGGAGCCCGCACCGGGCTCGCTGAACAACTGGCACCAGAAGATGTCACCGATCAGCGTCGGCATGACGAACTTCTCGGCCTGTTCGGCAGTGCCGTGCAGGACGATCGTCGGTACGGCCCACGCGCCGATCACCAGGTCGGGACGGGAGATTCCCGCACGCGCGAGCTCCTCGTCGACGACAAGCTGCTGCACCGGACCAGCATCGAGCCCGTACGGCGTGGGCCAGTGCGGTGTGAGAAATCCCGCCTCGGCCAGCGCAGCGCGCTGCTGGTCTGTCGGCAGGGCCGCGATTGCGTCGGCGCGCTCACGAGTGGCCGATCGGAACTCGAGATCGGCTCCGTCGAAGTCGATGTCGAACGAGCGGCGCTGTCCGGCGATGGCACGGCGAGCCAGCCGGGTGGCCGACTGCTCGGCCCCTCCGGTCAGCGCAGCTACTGCGAGGTTGAGCGCGACAGCGCGACGGAGGTAGAGGTGAGCATCGTGCTCGAAGGTGAATCCGATGCCACCCAGCACCTGGATGCAGTCGCGGGCGACCGACACGGCGCCCTCAAGGGCAACGACTGCAGCAACGTCGGCGGCAAAGTCGGCCTCGCCTGTGGGCACGTCCGATCCAACGGCAGTGCCGACGTCCCACGTCACCGCGTTGATCGACTCGGTGGTCTCCAGCATCTGCGAGCAGAGGTGCTTGACGGCCTGGAACGAGCCGATCGGCTTGCCGAACTGCTCACGCACCTTCGCGTAGGCAACCGCCGTGTCCAGACACCACTGCGCCAAACCCGCGGCTTCGGCCGAGGCCAGCGCGACCAGCACGCGGCGTACGGCATCGGAGTCGATCCCGACGAGCGGTGTGGCCGGGGCGCCCTCGACGCGAACGCGACCGCCGCGGCGCGAGAGGTCGACGCCGATCTCCACGTCAGTGGTCCAGCCGTCGGCGCCCACCAGAACCCAGGAACCATCTGTCGTGGGGGCGAGCAGCCAACTGGCGTCAACGGTGTCTATCGCGACAGCGAGGTCACCCGATGCCGTGGTGCCATCGAAGGTGAGTGAACCATCGATCGCGACGGCCGCCGAGGCACCCTCGGCGATCGAAGCCAGTACGTCAGTGGCGCCGGCTTGCCCGGCGATCTGGGCAACGACCGTGGTGCCGAGCAACGGCCCGGGAACCATCGCGTACGACGCCGACTCGAGAGCGACCATCTGGTCAAGCAGGTCACCGTCCCCACCCCCATGGCTCTCACCGATGCCGATGCCCGTCAGGCCGGTTTCAACCACGGCCTGCCAGGTCTTGGCGAACGCCGCGGACTCGTCCGTCTCGACCTCTCGCAGAGCGACAGGCCCGTCGAGGGCACCAGCCCAGGATCGTAGGCTGGTGCTCAGTTCGAGGTGGTCTCGCGTCACGCCCACCGGCATTGGGGGTCGCCTCCAAATCTAGAACGTGTTTCAATAATCATACCGACGGTTCGACATGGCTATCGTCAGCAGGAGACCGTGGACAGGAGACAATGCGTATGACCAGTGCGACGGAGACCACCCCAGGCTCCAACGCCCAGCGTGAACGCCGGCGACGCATCCTCGACGCCACGATCACGCTCGCGGAGTCCGGCGGCTTCGATGCCGTGCAGATGCGCGCCGTTGCCGACGATGCCGATGTTGCCCTCGGCACGCTCTACCGCTACTTCCCGTCCAAGATCCACCTGCTCGTCACCGCCCTCGGGCGCCAGTTCGAACGCGCCGAGGAGCAGTCCCGCACTCGCCAGGTGCCCGGCGACACCGCCCACGAGCGCGTCATGCACATCCTCGGCGCCACCACGAAAGCGCTGCAGCAGCAGCCCAACCTGACCGAGGCCCTGACCCGGGCCTTCATGTTCGCCGACGCGTCGGTCGCCGACGAGATCCACTTCGTCGGCATGAAGCTCACTGCCATGATCACTCGCGCGATCGACGGCACCGACGACAACCGCGAACCGACTGAAGAGGACACCGCGATCGTCCGCGTCATCAGCGACGTGTGGTTCACGGCGCTGATGGGCTGGGTCACCGGCCGCACCAAGGCCGAAGACGTCACCAAGTCGGTCGATGTCGCCGTCCGCCTGCTGCTGCGCTGATCACTGCGATGCCCGTACGCGATAGGCCTTGCCGTTGATCGTGGCGGCAGGCGCTCCGTCGAGCTGACAGGTTGCAGTCAGCGAGCTGCCAGAAGCGATCACCTTGGTGATCGTGGGGTCGTTCCGCAGCTTCCGCTTGCGGCGCCAGCCCACGTGGCGGGACGCGCCGACGAACCGCACGGTCGGCCAAGCACCCAGCGTGCGGAACATCCGAATGAACTGTGTCAACGCGGCACCCAGGTGCGCCCGGCTCGGTCTCATCAGCTGGAGGTAGGCCGGTCGCGGCTCCCAGAACGCGGCCATCCGACGGATCCTGAGCACGCCGCCGTCGTACACCGTCTCGTACAGAAGGTGTGCCGGCGTCCGTACGACGACACCGGGTCGAAGAGTCGTCACGATCGTCACGTCGCGTACGACGTCGAAGCCGTCAACCCAGTCGTGAGCCACCTCGAACTCGATCGTGTTGGGCGCGATGAAGGTGTCCCAGAACCGCCCGAGCGCACCTGGCTCGTCCGAACGGACCGGTCGGGCGCCGACGGGGTCCTCGACCACGTGCAGGCTCGCAAAGATGCCCAGCCAGCCAGCCTTGTCATGGGCCGCGACATACGCCGGAGACGACCGAACCAGAGCAAGCAGCTCGGCCTGGTCGGGTGCCATCAGGCCGGCGGCTCAATCGTGAACGTCGCGTCGATCCGCTTGATCTTGCAGCTGTCGGTCAGCGTGAAGTCTTCAACGACCGTCGAGCCTGCAAGCGGCATTCCGGCGACCGCGACCGGGAGGTAGTAGGTCGCGTTGATGACGTTCGCACGACCACCCGGCTGCCAGGTCCACTGGAGGTTCTCGATCGAGGTGTAGACCGAGTACTGGATGTGCAGGAACAGCTGCAGCTTGAGGTCGGCTGCACTGAACGAGGTCGGCAGGCCGTTCTCATACCGGATGACGAACGGGTGGAGCGGGATCGACCAGGCGGCATGTCGGTCGACGAGCGCGTCGAGGTACTTCTGCGATGCACTCTGCGCGTCGGACTGCGAGCATCCAGCCGCATTGGCGGCAGCGGGTGCGACCAGGACAAGGCTGCTGACGACGGCGATCAAGCCGACGACGTGCCGTGCGATCCGAGAACTCATGATGATCAACCTTCTGCCGTGAACATGACGTGGGGGCTATCTGATCGTGCCGACGCCCGCGATGAGCGGAAGGTCGAGCGCTGTCACCCAGCCGGGCGGAAGCTCATTGACGGCCGTCACCGCATTGAGCGCCCGCATGCCAGTTGCGAGGCAGCCGGCGGTGGCGGCATCGCGGCCACTGCCGTCATCAAATCTGAACGCCGTCTCCTGGGTGATCGACGGCGTTCCCTCGAGCTCGACGCGGTAGACGTCGTCGTTGGCGCCACGGGGCCAGTCGGGCGCCGAGGCCTCGCCCACCCGGTTGACGTGGCGCAGCTGGATGCGGGTCTCACCCTTGTAGATTCCGTTGATCGTGAAGTCCACCGCGGCCACCTGGCCCGGTGCGATCGGTCCCTTGGCGCTGGGCACCTCGACGTCGGTGACCCACTTGTCGTACGTCGTGGTGATCTCGTCGAGCTCGATGCCGACGGCTGAAGCCATCATCGGCACCGTCGCTCCCCACGCCATGACCAGGATGTCAGTGTGCTCGAGGAGCGCCTTGTGCTCAGGCTCGCGACCGATGCCCATCTCGTCCTCGTAGTCGCCGAGGTAGTTGGAGTAGTCGAGGATCTCCAGCGCCCGCACGACCCGCACCTGCGACGTCAGTCCCATCAGGGTCATCGGGAACAGGTCGTTGGCAAAGCCGGGATCGATGCCGGTGGTGAAGCAGGAGGAGCCGCCCGCGGCGCACGCCTCGTCAATCGGGGTGATCCAGGCGTCGGGGTTCTGCTTCATGCCCGGCCACACCCACGGGGTCATGGCGGTCGAGCAGACGTCGACACCGGCGCGCAGGAAGGCGGTCATCACCCGAATGTTCTCGTCGGCGTACTGGGCCGTCGGTCCGTAGTGGACCAGAGCATCAGGCTTCAGCGCGACCAGCGCGTCGAGGTCATCGCTGCAGAGGACACCGACGGGATCGCGGCCGCACAACGTGCCGACGTCGACGCCGACCTTCTCGGGGTTGCTGACGCCGACGCCCACGAGCTCGAACTCGGGGTGGTCGAAGACCTCGCTCAGAACGAGCTTGCCGACGAAGCCCGTGCCCCAGACGACTATCCGCTTGCTCATGTGACGACGAGGCCCTTGCCGGTGACCAGCGGCAGATCAAGCGCCGTCACGAGTCCCGGCTTGGCTGCGACGACAGCAGGCACGGCATTGACCAGTCGCATCGCGGTCGCCTTGAGCCCAGCGGTGTTGTGGTCGCCGTCGGTGCCGAGCAGCTGCAGGTCCAGCGTGTAGTTGGGCTCGCCCTTGATCTCGACGCGGTAGCAACCCAGGCCGGCCGGCTGCGGCCAGTCGGGGCCGATCTCGTCGTGCACGCGCGTCACGTGCTCGAGGACGACGAACTGCCTTGCCGTTGACGATGCCGCGAACCTCGAAGTGCAGGCCGGCGACCATGCCTTCCTCGATCGTGCCGCAGTCGATGTCGAACGTCTCGGTGGCTGGAAGGCGCTCATAGAACTCCTCGACGCTGTCGAGCTCGACGCCGAGTCCGGCGGCGATCTGGTGCACGACGCTGCCCCACGCCATCGAGAGGATCCCGGGCTGCAGCAACATCGGGATGTGGTCCATCGGCATTCCGAAGCCCATGACGTCGAAGACGATCATCTTCTGGTTGTACGTGTTGTAGTTGAGCACCTCAGAGCAGCGCACCTGGTCGATGCGCTCGCTGATGCTGGTCAGCGACAGCGGGAGCCAGTCGTTGGCGAAGCCAGGGTCGATGCCGTTCACGTACAGCGACGCGCCGCCCTCGAGGCCGGCCTCGCGAACTCCCTTGGCCATGTCGGCGGCCGGTCCTGACGGAAACTGCAGGAACACCGGTCCGCTGGAGACCACGTTGATGCCCGCGGCGAGCAGCTTCTCGAGGTCAGCGATCGCCTCGAAGAGGCGGTCGTCAGCCATGGCGCAGTTGACGACGCAGTCGGGCTTGAGCGCGATGATCTCCTCGACGTCATTCGTGGCGAGGACGCCAAGGTCGCGGCCGAGACCGGCGAGCTGGCCCGCATCCTTGCCGACCTTGTCGGGGTTGGAGACCCACAGGCCGACGAGCTCGAGATCAGGGCGGGCGTCGATGCCGGCGAGCGCGTGGCGCCCCACATTGCCGGTACTCCACTGGACGACGCGGATGTTCTTGGTCATTCGGGTGCTCCTAGGTCGGGGAATCCCATGTCGAGGTTGGGCTGATCGATTCCGCCGTCGACCTCAAGCACCTTGCCGGTGAGGTAGCCGCCGGCAGGGCTCGCGAGAAACAGCACGGTGGCGGCGATGTCATCGGGATCTCCGATGCGGCGAAGCGGGGTGTTGGACTCCATCTGCGCCGTCAAGCCCTCGTCGCCGGTGACGATCTCCAGGGCTGACGTCGCAACCGAGCCGACGGCAATCGCGTTGACCCGAATGCGGGGTGAAAGGTCACGAGCAGCCAGCCGCGTCCAGTGCGCGAGGGCCGCCTTGGCGGTGCCGTACGCGAGGTACCCGCGACCGCTGACCCGACCCATGACGGACGAGATGTTGACGACCGAGGCGTCCCCGTTCTTGAGCAGGTGCGGCATCGCGGCGCGGGTCAGCGCGTGTGCGGTCGAGACGTTGAAGTGAAACGCGCCCTCGAGTGCCGCGACGTTGGTCCGTGCGAACTCCTTGGGCATCGATCCGCCGACATTGTTGATGACGACGTCAAGGCGGCCGAAGGTGTCGACCGCAGTCTGCGCGAGCGCAGCCACCTGGTCGAGGTCCTGCAGGTCTGCGGCGACGACGTGCGCCCTGCGACCCAGCGCTTCGATCTTGGCGGCGACCTCTTGCAGCTGATCCTCCGTGCGCGCGGCCAGCACGACGTCGGCACCGGCCTCAGCCAGAGCCAACGCACTGGCCGCACCGATGCCGCGGCCAGCTCCGGTGACGATGGCGACGCGGTCGTCAAGGCGAAATCTCTCAAGAACCATTCGAGGAACGTATCTCAAAACTGGAACACGTTCTAGTCTTGACGAGCGGGTCGGCGTTCTCTACACGCCTCGGTCTGACCCGCGAATATGCTGCACGGATGCAGGACTTCTCGCGCGATCTCATCGGCAACCGCGAGAACCTGCGCATCTCCGC
>CAVVQG010000006.1:0-9929 GCA_963750265.1 uncultured Actinomycetota bacterium
AGTTCGGGCTGAACTGCTTGAGCTGCCGGCGTCCTGAGAGGACGACGCGGCTGGCGATGAACCCCACCCCTGCAGCGTGGGTGGCCAGCAGCAATCCACCGATCGTGCAGCCGATGATCACGATCCACTCGGTCATGAGCCAAGTCTAGGCAGTTCGTACGGGGTCTCGTGGGCAGTTTTCGGAATCGGACCGGGCGCGAGGGCGGAGTCAGCGCAGCAGGTCGGCGGCGAGTGCGCCGACCTGATCGGCTTCGACCAGGAAGCCGTCGTGGCCGTGAAGTGAGGGGATGATTCGCAGTCCGTCGTTCGTCGCGATCCCGTCAGCCAGCTCTTGTTGCTGGGCGATCGGGTAGAGCCGGTCGGAGTCGATGCCGGCCACGACGGTCCGGGCGGTGATCGTGGCCAATGCGGCCTCGATGCCTCCGCGACCGCGGCCGATGTCGTGGCTGTCCATGGCGCGGGTCAGGGTGATGTATGAGTTGGCGTCGAAGCGTCGCACCAGCTTGGCGCCGTGGTGCTGGAGGTAGGACTCGACTGCGAATCGTCCGCCGCGTACAGGGTCCTCGTCGCCCTGGGGGGCGCGGCCGAACCTTTCCTGGAGCTCGGGTTCGCTGCGGTAGGCGATGTGGGCGATGCGCCGTGCCAGGTCCAGACCAGCCACCGGGCCGCGGTCGGACTCGTAGTAGTCGCCACCAGCGAAGTGTTGGTCGGCGGTGATGGCAGCAACCTGTGTGCTCGACAGGGCGATCTGCTCGGCTGAAGCCGCAGCGGAGGTGGCGAGCAGGAAGAGTCGATCAACTCGGGTGGGGTGCTCGACGGCCCACTCGAGAGCCCGCATACCGCCGGCAGAGCCGCCGACCACGCACCGCCAGGAGGCGATGCCCAGCCGATCGGTCAGCGCCACTTCGGCGGCGACCTGGTCGCGCACGGTCAGCGACGGGAAGCGGCTGCCGTAGCGGGATCCGTCTGGGGCCAGGGACGACGGTCCGGTCGTGCCCTGGCATCCGCCGAGGATGTTGGCCGCCACGACGAAGAACTGATCGGTGTCGATGGCCAGCCCGGGTCCGACCAGCGCATCCCACCACCCCGGTGAAGGATGACCCGGTCCGACCGGTCCGGCCACGTGCGAGTCACCGGTCAGGGCGTGGACGACGAGGACGGCGTTGTCACCGCGGAAGGTCCCCCACGTCTCGTAGGCGACGGTGACGTCAGTGAGGCGTTCGCCGGACTCCAGCTGGAGGTCTCCGATGGAGGCGAACAGCCGGTTGCCGACGGGATCGCCCTCCCGCCACGCGCCGGTGACGGAAGGGCGAACCTCGCTGGATGAAGTCACCCCTTGGCCGCGCGGAACCCTGCGTCGAGATCGGCGAGGATGTCGGCGATGCCCTCGAGGCCGACAGCCAGACGAACCAGACCGGGCGTGACGCCGGCACCGAGCTGCTCAGACTCGGTGAGCTGGGAGTGAGTTGTGCTGGCGGGGTGGATCGCCAGGCTGCGGACGTCACCGATGTTGGCGACATGGCTGTGCAGCTCCAAGCCGTCGATGAAGCGACGACCGGCATCCGCTCCGCCGGGGAGCTCGAAGCAGACGATTGCTCCGGCACCCTTGGGCAGATACTTCTTGGCTGCGTCGTTGTACGGGCTGCTGGCGAGCCCCGCATACGTGACTGAGCTGACGTCCTCACGAGCCTCGAGCCAGTTGGCGACGGCCTCGGCGTTCTGCACGTGGCGTTCCATCCGCAGGCTGAGCGTCTCCAGGCCCTGCGAGATCAAGAACGCGTTGAACGGTGCGATGGCCGGGCCGACATTGCGTAGGAACTGAACCCGCAGCTTGGCGATGTAGGCCGCCGGGCCGAGCGCCTCGGCGAACACAAGTCCGTGGTAGCTCTCGTCCGGCGTGTTGAAACCGGGGAACTTGTCACCGTGGGCGGCGTAGTCGAACGTTCCACCGTCGATGACGACGCCGGCGATCGCGGTGCCGTGGCCGCCGATGTACTTGGTGGCCGAGTGCACCACCGTGTTGGCGCCGTGGGCGAGCGGGTTGAGCAGGTAGGGAGTGGCCACCGTGTTGTCGACGATGAATGGCACGCCCACCTCGGCAGCGACCGCGCCGATCTCCTCGAGGGGCAGGATGTCGCCCTTGGGGTTGCCGATGGACTCACCGAAGAACGCCTTGGTGTTCTCGCGGCTCGCGGCACGCCAGGCGTCGGCATTGAGCGAGTCGGTCACGAAGGTGACTTCGATGCCCATCTTGGGGAAGGTGTGGCGCAGCAGGCTGTCGGTGCCGCCGTACAGCGACGCGGAGGCCACGATGTGGTCGCCGGCCTCGGCGACATTGGTGAGGGCGCCCGTCGTGGCAGCCATGCCCGACGCGACCAGCAGCGCACCGACGCCACCCTCAAGAGCGGCGAGACGTTGCTCGACGGCGTCCTGGGTGGGGTTCATGATGCGGGTGTAGATGTTGCCGGGCTCGGCGAGACCGAACAGGTCGGCAGCGTGCTGGGTGTCGCGGAACTCGTACGCCGTCGTCTGGTAGATCGGCAGTGCGCGCGCTCCGGTCGTGGGATCGGCGACCTGTCCGGCGTGGATCTGCTTCGTCTCGAATGACCACTGATCACTCATGGGTGCTCCTGAAGAGTTGGGTTGAGACTCAGACACTGCCATGAGAGTCCACGATATGGATCGCTGTCTCAAAATGCGAACGCATTTTTCCGGACAGTCTTGGTCGCCGGAAGCCGGACTAGCGCATGTCGAAGGGTTGGGCGGTCGACTCCAGCACACTCAGCCACAGGTCGCCGTCGGGCGAGACGTTGTGTGAGCCCTGGGTCACGAACGGAATCGGCACGTTGACGAAGCGGTGGCGGCGTCGTCCGACGACGAGATCAGTACGCCCGGCCATGGCCGCGTGCACGGCCGTCTGCGCCAACCGCGCGCAATAGACGGAGTCGGAGGCATCGGCCGGGACCGAGCGGATCGCATAGCCGGGATTGAAGTAGCGCATGGTGAGCGGGTGCCCGTTGTTGGCGAAGTGCTTGGTCACCTGCTCACGCAAGTAGGCGGCGATGTCTCCGAGCACGGCGTTGCCGCTGGCGTCGGTGAGATCGCTGGCCGCGATGAGTCGCTGACCCGCGCCCTCGGCCAGCACGATGACGGCGCTGCCGCGCTCGGCAACCCGGCGTTCGATCAGGTTCAACAGGCCGTTGTCGCCGTCAAGAGAGAAGTCGACCTCGGGGATCAGCACGAAGTCGGCGTCGTGATTGGCCAGGCCGCGTAGCAGGCGATGAAGCCGGCGTGCCGTCCCATGACCTCGACGATGCCCACCCCGCCAACGGCTGCCTCGACCTCGACGCGGGCGCCCTTGATCGACTCGGCGGCCTTGGCGAAAGCGGTTGAGAAGCCAAAGCTCTGGCCGATGTGCGGGATGTCGTTGTCGATCGTCTTGGGTACTCCAACGATGCCGATGTGCAAGCCGCGGCGATCGATCTCGGCCACCAGGTTGTGGGCGCCTCGCATCGAGCCGTCTCCGCCGATGACCATCAAGATGTCGATCTCGAGCTCGACGAGACGGTCGACGATCACCTTCGGATCCTGCGCTCCGCGGGACGTGCCGAGGACCGTGCCGCCGCGCTCGTTGATGCGTGCGACCAATGGTGGTGTGAGGGCGATGACGTCATGGCCGAGCTCCGGCACCAGACCGGCGTAACCGTGCTGGAAGCCGACGACGTCGCGCACGCCATAGTGCGTGTTGAGCTCGAGCACGATGGCGCGGATGACGTCGTTCAGGCCGGGACACAGGCCGCCGCAGGTGACGACACCGACCTTGGTGGTGGCGGGGTCGAAGAAGATCTTGTCGCGCGGCCCACCTGACTCGAACGTCGGCAGTTCGTCGAGCGAGACGCCGCGGGCCGCAATCAGCTCGAGCGTGTCGTCGTAGAGGATGCGATCGTCCTCGCCGACGTAGTACTCGTTGGTGGTGCGGCCTTCGACGTACATCGCCAGCGGCGAGTCGATCGTGCATGGACCGAGGGAGCTGACCTGGAGATCGTCGAGGGTGACCACCCCGTAATCCTATATGAGGAAAGCCTCATGTTTGCTGCCGTTTCGCAAGAGAGCTCAGGCGTAGGAGTAGGCGTCGAGCGGGAAGCGGCCGGCCTCGCGGAACGCGTTGATCGTCGACGTCGGGCGCAGGATCGCCGCTTCGCCGTGCTGGTTGAAGTAGTAGCTGCGAGCCGTGGAGCAGCTGCCCAGAGCGAACACCGAGTCCTCGAGGCGTTCGGTCATCCGGTCGAGGAATGCGGCATTGGCCTGCGGCGTCACCTCGAATGTCGACGCACCTCGCTTGCTGACCTCGCCGAACAGGCGCTTCATGTGTGCCATCTGCGACTCGATCGTCGTGAAGTAGGACAGACCGCTGTAGGAGTAAGGGCTGGCCAACGTCAGGAAGTTGGGGAAGTGCGGCACCGCAACACCTTCGTACGCCTGGAACCGGGTGTCTCGCCACCACTTGCCGAGGTTGCGCCCGTCTCGGCCGATGATCTCGATCGCCGGGAAGTTGACGTCCCACAGGTTGAAGCCGGTCGCCAGCACCAACGTGTCGATCTCGGTCTTGTTGCCGTCACTGGTGACGATGCCGTCGGCCTCGATGCGTTCGATCGGGGTGGTCTCCAGGTGCACGTTGTCGCGGGTGAAGGTCTTGAAGTACTCGTTGGAGAAGGTCGGCCGCTTGCACCCGAAGTCGTAGTCCGGGGTCAGCTTCTTGCGCAGCTCGGGGTCGCTGATCTGACGAGCCATGTGGCGCTTCGCGACTCGCTCGGCGAGCTTGTTGAAGAACTTGAACCGGCGATACTTCAGCACCGCCGTCACCATGAGCACTTCGAGGACGCCGGAGCCGACGCCGCGGGCCACCCGTTGGGTGAGCGGAACCTTGGCGTACAGGCTGCGGACGCGGCGCGGGATCCTGGCGTCCGACTTCGGTGTCACCCAGATGGCCGTGCGCTGGTAGACGGTCAGCTCTGCGAGGGTCGGCGCGATCTCCGGGATCAGCTGGACGGCGGTGGCACCGGTGCCGATGACGGCAGCCCTCTTGCCGGTGAGGTCGTACGAGTCATCCCACTTCGTGGTGTGGATGACCTTGCCCGCGAACGTCTCGATGCCGGGAATGTCCGGCATCTTGGGCTGGGAGAGGAATCCGGTTGCCGTCAGCAGGTAGCGCGCATTGATGCGCTCGCCGCCGGCGACGTTGACGGTCCAGTGCAGCTTGTCGGCATCCCAGACGGCACCTTCAACTGCTGAGTTGAAGCGCATGAACTTGCGAAGGTCGTACTTGTCGGCGACGTGGGTCGCATACTGCTTGAGCTCGGTGCCGGGCGCGTACATGCGCGACCAGTTGGGGTTGGGCTCGAAGGAGTAGGAGTAGGTCGATGAGGGGATGTCGACCGCGAGGCCCGGATAGTGGTTGACGTGCCAGGTGCCGCCGAGGTCGTCCTCGCGCTCGAGGATCACCAGATCGCCATAGCCGAGTCGGACGAGCTGGATGGCTGCGCCCATGCCGCCGAATCCGGCGCCGATGATTGCCGCGTCGTACACCGTGGTGCTGGCCATTCTTCCTCCGCGATCGACATACCGAGAGTATTTGAACTCAAGTAAAACAGGAGTCGGGCGATGTGACAACCCCGATGTCGCATGGCGCAGTGGGCGCGTGGGGCATCATGAATTCATGTCGCTCGAGATCACTGTCCGTGGATCCGCCGAGGCCAGCCATGCCGCCGAGAGGGCGACGGTCACGATGGCCGCCGCGATCGAAGGCTCTGACAAGGCGAAGGTCTTCGGCGACGCCGTTGCATTGCAGGACCCCATGACGGCGCAGCTGCGCGAGCTCGTCGACCTCGACGCCGTGATGACCTGGTCCAGCGACCAGGTGCGGGTGTTCAGCCACCGACCCTGGGACCACGAGGGCAGGCGGCTGGCGATGATTCACGTCGCCCGGCTCCAGGTGGTCGCCGAGTTCGTCGACTTCGAGCGGCTGAGCGGCTTCCTCGACTTCTGGTCGGGCAAGGAAGGCGTCGAGATCGCCGGAATCGACTGGGACGTCACGGTCAAGAACCGTCGCGCCTATGAGTCGGAGGTCCGCAAGGCCGCCGTCGAGGACGCCATCGCCAAGGCGCAGGTCTTTGCCAACTCCGTGCGGCGCGGCAAAGTTGTCGCGCTGCAGCTGTCGGATCCGGGCATGCTGTCCAGCAATCCGCAGGAGTACGGACCGCCGATGGCGAAGATGGCGATGATGGGCTCGGACCTGGGTGGCGGGCCGTCGCTTGCTCTGGCCCCCGAGCAGATCGTCATCCACATCGACGTGGACGCGCGCTTCTCAGCGGAGTGACGCGCTAGTCGAACCACAGGATCTTGACCAGAGCCAGCGTGCCGATGAGCAGGATGATGGCCCGCAGCACCGCGGGCGGCAAGCGCCGGCCGATCCGGGCGCCGAGCACTCCGCCTACCAGGCTTCCGCCGCCGATCAGGGCGACGATCTTCCAGTCGATCCGATCCCACGCGAAGAGCATGAACGACAGCGCGGCGACGGCATTCACCAACGTGCCGAGCACATTCTTGAGTCCGTTGAGCGCCTGGATGCCGGCGCTCAGCATGATGCCCATGAGGCCCATCAGCAAGATGCCCTGCGCCGCGCCGAAATAACCCCCGTAGACGCCGAGTCCGAAGATGCCGGCAAACAGGGCGGGCGAGACTCGCTCGACGCCGGCGGTGCGATCACCCTTGCGGCGTGCGGCCCTGCGCTGGATCGAGGGCCCGGCGACAACCATCACCAGAGCCAGCGCGATCAGGGCTGGGACGATGGCATCAAATGAGCTGGCGGGCAGTGTCAGCAGCAGCAGCGACCCGGTGATCGCACCCAGGATCGACGCGGGCGCGAGCCGCACCAGGGTCGACCCGAGCTGGCGGGCTTCTCGGCGATAGCCCCAGGTGCCGGAGATGCCGCCGGCAACCAGACCGATGTTGTTGGAGACGTTCGCGGTCAACGCGGGATAGCCGAACAGCAGCAGCGTGGGAAACGTGATCAGCGTTCCCGAGCCGACGATCGTGTTGATCATGCCCGCCCAGATACCAGCTGCGAAGATCACCACACCCTCAAGCACCCCCCGAGCCTACGGGAGCATTCGAGCTATCTGGTCCCGACCGGGAGATCGAGCCCGATTGCCGACCAATCATGCCGCTGACCTGCGCAGATGCGATGGCTCGACTTGGCCTGACGGCATACCGACGGTACGCTCGAAAGTATGTTGTGGACCTCGCTGCTTCGGCGGCTGACGATCTGGCGACGCCCCAGCGACCGTGTTCGCACGCTGTTGCCGGGCCGTGGCCCGATGCGCGTCGTCTATGACAAGGCGGTCGTCCACGAGAGCTACAGCATCCGAGCGCGGGTGCTTCAGCGTGCGGCGCGGCTGGTCTTCAAGCCCCTGCTCCATCTCACGCCGCTCAATGATCGATCGCTCGCGACGATTCGCGCGGTCGACAGACTGTCCGCGCGACGACCTCATTCGCCCTATGTCGAGTCGGTGCGCTTCGAGCTCGGCGGCGTTCCGGTCGAGTCGATGGTGCACCGCTACGGGTCGACCAGCGACATGACGATCCTGTATCTCCACGGTGGCGGCTTCTTTTCGGGCAGCATCGAGACACATCGCCGCATCTGCGAGCGGCTCGCTCGCAAGACCGGTGCCACGGTCATCTCGGTCGACTACGTACAGCTCCCCGAAGGTGCGATCGCCGACTCGGTGCAGGACGTCATCACGGCGTACGAGGCGCTGCTCGAGCAGACCGCGCACCCCGACAAGATCGTGGTGGCCGGCGACTCCGCCGGCGGCTACCTCACGATGAAGGTTGCCGAGCTCGCCAGTCGTCGTGGCCTGCAGGCGCCGGCAGCGTTGCTGTGCTTCTCGCCGCTGCTGAGCATCGACCCGGAGCGCGAGGACAAGGCGGTCAAGCGCATCATCCGTCACCGCGAGGCCTATCTACCGGTCCGCAGAATTGCGCAGATCCGCGAACGCTGGTTGCCCGAGGGTTCCGCCATCGAGGGCTACGCCTCGCCGCTGCACGCTGCCGCGTACATCACCTCACCGACGTTCCTGGTCGCGGTCGAGGACGAGATGCTCCGGCCCGAGGTCGAGGCCATGGCCCTGCTGCTCGCCGACCGTGGGGTCGAGGTCGAGACGCATCTGTGGCGCAAGCAGGTGCATGCGTTCCCGGTGCTCGCCAAGGTGTTGCCCGAGAGCGAGATGGCACTACAGCTCGCGGCCGACTTCGCCCGCCGGGCCGTTGGCGAGCTCGACCGTGAGCCGATGGTCGACCCCGACTCGCACGACGAGGTCATCGTCGGCGAGCTGGTTCCCGACGACGCCGCCTAGTTGCGTGCCCTCAGTCGAGGGTCAGGCGCAGGTCGCCTTCAGCAGCTTGTCGTCGAAGGTGCTCGACAGGGCGAGTGCCGACAGCGGCTCGAGCTCGTCGAGCACGTCGGCCACGTCCGGCGGCGGGTTGGATGCCGCGAGCGCCTCGATGATGCTGTCGAGGTCGATGAACAACGCCGGGTAGGCGCCGGTATGTGCCACGGCTTCCTTGAAGTTGTCGGACTGGCCGAGTTTCCCGTCGCCGGAGAATGCCTCGGCCGCGGCGGCGTTCGTCGCGATCACCACGCCATCGGCGGTCGGTGTCGCCGCGAGCTTGAAGCCGAAGTCAGCGGCCAGGTCGACCAGGCGCTTCGCAAGATCTGCACCCTTGGTCGGGTCGGTGACGAGCTTGAAGCCGATGTCGAGCTTGGAGATGTCTTCCGGGCCGGACAACGTCGGCAGGGTCTCGAGGTTGCGACCTCCGATCGCCATCATGAACCCGTCGCCGAGCAGGGTCTGGAGGTCCTCGGGAAGGTTGAGCCCGAACGTGTCCTCGATGGCGCTGAGCTCGTCGTCCCCTGATCCGTCAAGCTCACCCAGGAAGCCTGAGTCGAGCTGTTCACGTACCTGATCGCCGAAGCCGGAGATCGACAGTGCCAGCACGGTGCCCGCCGGCAGGTCGCCCAGACTGGTCGACTTCACGACGTCTGGCGCCTTGTCGAGATGAGTGATCGAGGAGACCTCGAGTGATGACGAGCTTGCGCGCAGGGTGAAGGCCGCCGTTCCGACGCCTGTGAACGAGGCGCTGAAGTCGTCGCTGAGGTCCTTGACGTCGTCCAGCTCGCTGATCGCCTTGAGATCGGCCCACGCCGAGAAGACGCCCTGCCCGCCGAGCTTGTCGGCATCGTCTGCGTATGCGGCCTTGTCGGCAAGGGAGTTCTTGGCGGCGGCTGCGCTCACCTTGGCTGCGTCGGCCTTCTTCGGGGTGACGAGGGCGTAGCCGTTGAGGAAGGCGATGCCGGTCCCGCTGTCTGTGCCGCCACAGTCGGCGAGCTTGTTGATGCCAGTACGTGCCTTGGCCTCATCGGTCACCTGCACTGCGACAACCGGGCTCTCGGTGGCGGAGTCGTAGGCGACGCCGATGCGGTTGCCGAGCCACGGCTCGACGTCCTTGTCGTAGTTGAGGCCACAGCCCTTGACCGCGTCCTCCACGAGCAGCTTGCGGATGTCCTGGTCGACGTCCTTGATGCCGATCTGCTTGGCCAGCTCGGGGAACTTGCGGATCAAGCGCAGGATGGCGATCTTCTGGCCGGCGGACGGGTCAGCGTCAACGCGGGCGTAGGCGACGACCGATGCAGGGAGGACGTCATGGGGCTGGTCTCCTCCACCGGAGTTGTGCATGCGAATGCTCCAGCCCCGGCAGCGCAATGACCAGAGCGGCGGCGACGCCGATCACGAGGAAGCGCTTGCTGCTTCCCTGCTTGGTCTCGGCGACGGGGGGAGTCTGTTCAGTCATGACGTGTTCCTTGGCTGGGA
>CAVVQG010000007.1:0-65739 GCA_963750265.1 uncultured Actinomycetota bacterium
TCATGCCTTGACCCTAGACACACCTCAGTGGATTGCGATGGCCTCCTCGCGCGCACGGGCGGGGAGCAGGGCGCTGAGGGCGATCGTCGCGGCTACCAGGAGGATTCCGATGAGCATGGCTGTTGTCGTGGCATCGCGGAACACGCCTGTCCGGCTCGTGGCGTTGCTCGTCTCGACCATGTGGAAGTAGATCGTGCCGAGGACGGCGATACCGAATGCGCCGCCGAGTTGCTGGACCGCGGTCAACACCCCGGATGCCGACCCTGCCTCGTGTTCCTCGACTCCGGCGAGAACCAGGTCGAAGAATGGCGAGAAGCTGAAGCCCATGCCAAGACCGAGCAGGGCCAGGCCCGGTGACATGGCCGCGATGCCGATGCTGTCTCCCGCCCAGTGCATGGCGATGATGAAGACGCCAAAACCGGCGGCGACCATGAGCTGTCCCACCTGGATCACCTTGCGTCCGCCGAGCGAGGTCATGAACGGCTGGGAGGCGCCAAACCCGACGATCAGGAACACCGCCTGTGCGATACCAGCCGCACCAGCCTTGAGCGGGCTGAATCCCAGTCCGACCTGGACGAAGAGCGTGAACACCAGGCTTGAGCCGATCAGGGCACCGAACATTGCCGTGCCTGTGAGCAGCCCTGCATTGAACGATCGTCGGGTGAACAGGCTGGGGGTGATGAGGGTGACTTTGCCGGCACGGTCACGGGACCGTTCGACGTACGCGAGCAGCAAGAAGCCGGCAACCCCGGCGGCGATCATCGCGAACGACCAGGTCGGCCAGCCCTTTTCCCGGCCTTGGATCAGCGGGTAGATGAGCAGCAGCATCGAGCCGGAGGCAATGGCGGCGCTGATCAGCTCGATGTGAATCGATCTGTCGGGCTTGGAAGCCGGGAGGTAGCGCCGGCCTGCCATGATCGCGGCGATGCCGATCGGAATGTTGATCGCGAAGATCGAGCGCCATCCCCAGCCGAAGAAGTCACCGTCGACGAGGAAGCCGGCCAGTATCGGACCACCGACAGCGGACAGGCCCATGACGGGTCCGAAGGCGCCGAACGCTTTGGCTGACTCCTCCTCGCTGAACATCTCCTTGATCATGCCGAGACCCTGCGGGAGCATCACAGCGCCGATGAGTCCTTGCAGGACACGGAACGTGATCAGCGACTCGGGTGATTGCGAGAGTGCGCAGCCAAGTGACATCAGCGTGAAGCCGGTCATCCCGATGAGGAACATTCGACGTCGGCCGAAGATGTCACCGAGGCGCCCACCAATCAGGAGGCCGCTGGCCATCGCGATGGTGTAGCCGGCAGCGAGCCACTGGATGAGGGTGTCGCCACCGCCTAGGTCACGGACGATGGTGGGCCCGGCGATTGAGGTGATGAGCGCGTCGAGCAGGTCCATCACCTCGGCCGCGAGGATGACAAAGAGGGCGGGCCAGCGAAGCGCGTAGCCCACCTGGGCGGGTGAGGATGAATTCATGAAAAGTTCCTTCGAACAGTGTTCGTGAAAAGTAACGAACACTGTTCTACTCGCGAACACTGTTCGTGTCAAGTATGGTGGTCGATGACGACGGAGGTTTGATGACGAGCAAGAGCGAGCAGATCCGCAGCCGACGCAAGCGAAAGCGGGTGCTGGGCCTCGAAGCGATCGTGGATGTCGCTCTGGGGATCATTGACGCCGAAGGCGTCGACGCGGTGTCGATGCGGCGGGTTGCCGCAGAGTTCGACACCGGCCCGGCGAGTCTCTATGCGTACGTCCAGAACAAGCAGGACCTGTTCGAGCGAATTCTCGATCGTGTGGTTGGGGCCGGCGAGCTTCCCGACGACTCCCATGATCTGACGTGGCAGGAGCTGGTGAGGGCGTGGGCGCACTCAGCGCGGTCGGTGTTTATGTTGCATCAAGACGTGGCCAAGCTCTCCTTTGCCTACATCCCTCACGGTGAGGCCGTCATCGAAGGCGCCGAGAGAATCATGGGCGCGATGATCGAAGGTGGCGTGCCGCCTCAAGTCGCCGCGTGGGCCATGGACATCGTGTCGCTCTACATCGGGGCCGACGCCTACGAAGGCTGGCTGCTGGAAAAGCGCTACGGGGATGAGTCAGATCGCGAAACGCTGGACGGTTTCCGCGACGAGCTCAGCGCGATCGGTGACCAGTTCGCTGCGTTGTCGCCTGAGCGCTACCCGTACATGGTGAAATACGCACCGCTGCTCATCCAGGGCGACAGCGATGAACGGTTTGCCTTCGGCATCAACATGTTGATCGCCGGCTTCGAGGCGCAGATCTCTGGTTGAGTGTTCGGTCATAGAATTGACCGGTGGCCACGCCCAAAGTTCTCCTCTTCTATGCTTTCGTCCCTCTGGCGGATCCCGAGGCCATTCGGCTGTGGCAGCACACGCTTGCTGACTCGCTCGGGCTGCGCGGGCGCATCCTGATTTCATCGCACGGCATCAACGCCACGCTCGGCGGTGACGTCGTCGAGATGAAGAAGTACGTTCGCGGCACGCGCGCATACGCACCGTTCAGGGACATCGACTTCAAGTGGAGCGAGGGTCGCGCGCTCGAGGACGGTACGACGGCAGACTTCCCGCGGCTGAGCGTCAAGGTGCGCGACGAGCTCGTGACGTTCGGGGCGCCCGGCGAGATCACCGTCAGCGACGAGGGCGTCGTTGGGGGTGGCACCAAGCTGACTCCGGCCGAGCTGCACACGCTGGTCGGGGAGAAGGATGTGGTGTTCTTCGACGGACGCAACCAGATCGAGTCCGACATCGGCCACTTCGCCGGCGCCATTCGTCCCGGCGTCGAGACGACGCGCGAGTTCATCGCGGCCCTCGACAGTGGTGCGTACGACCACCTCAAGGACCAGGCCGTCGTGACCTACTGCACCGGGGGCATTCGGTGCGAGGTGCTGACGCCGCTGATGAAGAACCGCGGATTCCAAGAGGTCTACCAGCTTGACGGAGGCATCGCGACCTACGGCGAGGCCTACGGTGACGATGGCCTCTGGCAGGGCTCCTTGTACGTCTTCGACGACCGCATCACGATGGACTTCTCCGACCACACGGCGCTGGTCGGCGCCTGCGATCTGTGTGGCAGTGCGTCCAATCACGTCGCCGACTGCGGCGACGCGTCGTGCGTCCGACAGATGAACCGCTGCACGTCGTGCTTGGCGACCGACACGATGTGCGACCGTCACACCGCCGTGCCAGCCTGAGAAGAACTTTTCGGACCATGTCGAATTGGGGCCGCCCCGATCGACGTAGGGGTGAAGGCGCCCACAGCGGGCACGCACCGATACAGGAGACACCATGCGATTCCTCAGCTACATCGAGTCCGATCCAACCCAGCCGTTCGGACCGCCACCGCCGGAGCTGTACGAAGCGGTTGCCGCATACGGCACAGAGCTGGTGGCAGCCGGCGTCGTGGTTGACCAGGGCGGCCTCGCCCCGACCACGGGCAGCACCCACATCCGGGTGTCGGGCGGGAAGATGACCGTTTCCGACGGGCCGTTTGCCGAGGCCAAGGAGGTCATCGGAGGTTATGCGATGTTCGAGGTGCGCTCCCACGAGGAGGCGGTCGAGCATGCGCGCCGGTTCATGCAGGTCCACCTCGACACCTGGCCTGAGTTCGAGGGCACAAGCGTCCTCCGCCAGGTCTTCGGCGCGGAGGCCTGACATGAAGTACCTAGTGCTGATCCACCTCGACGAGTACGTCACTGAACCGCCCCCCCAGGCACTGTTCGACGCGATGACGGCTCACGTTGCCGACGAGACCCATGCTCGCGTCATCACCGACGCGGGTCTGGCGCCGACGGCGGAGTCGATTCGTCTGGCTCCCCGCGAAGGCAAGGTCACGACGACGGACGGCCCTTTCGCGGAGGCCAAGGAGGTCGTCGGAGGATTCTTCATGATCGACGCGCCGACGCCCGAGGATGCCGAAGCGTGGACGCGTGGGTTCGTCGAGCTGCACGTCGCGAACTGGCCGGAGATCCCCGACTCGTTCGTCACCGAGCTTCGACAGGTGGCTGGGAGCCTCACCGACCCGGAGTGACGACTCGCGGCGGTGGTGGTTTGATCGGTTGTCATGACCGACTCGGACCTCCACCGCTCGGTCGAGGCCGTCTGGCGGCTCGAGTCGACCAAGCTCATCGCGGCCCTCGTACGCATCACCCGCGATGTGGGACTCGCAGAAGACCTTGCGCAGGATGCGCTGGAGACGGCTCTCGCGCAGTGGCCCGAGTCCGGCATCCCCGACAACCCGGCCGCCTGGCTGATGGCCGTGGCCAAGCGCCGGGCGATCGACGGATTTCGTCGTCGGGAGCGCCAGGATCGGGCGTACGGCGTGATCGGAGAACGCCTGGAGGACACCGTGAGCGGCATCGAGACGGCAATCGACCACGTTGAGGACGACGTGCTGCGGCTGATGTTCATCTGCTGTCATCCGGCCTTGCGTGACGACGCGCAGCGCACCCTCACGCTTCGGCTGGTTGCCGGACTGACGACCGCCGAGATCGCGCGCTCATTCCTCACCAGCGAGGCCACGATCGGGGCTCGCATCACGCGGGCCAAGAAGACGCTGGCCGAGGTCGAGGCGCCGACGGAGGAACCAGCCGACAACGAGCGGGCCGAGCGTTTGGCTGCCGTGCTGGCCGTGATCTACCTGCTGTTCAACGAGGGCTACTCCGCCACCGCGGGCGACGACTGGATGCGCCCCGCGCTCAGCGAGGAGGCGGTGCGCCTGGGTCGCGTGCTGGTGGGTCTCGTGCCGGACGACCCGGAGGTGCTCGGCCTGCTGGCGCTGATGGAGATTCAGCTCTCGCGAGTGGGAGCGCGTACCGGGTCGGACGGGGCTCCTGTGCTGCTGCTCGACCAGGACCGTACCCGGTGGGACCGGCTGCTGATCCGACGAGGACTCGCCGCTCTCGATCGAGCGGGTGCGCTCGCAGAGCGAGCTGGACCCTACGTGCTCCAGGCAGAAATCGCCGCTTGTCATGCGCGAGCGCTGACCGCTGACGACACAGACTGGGCCCGCATCTCGTCGCTGTACGAGGAGCTTGCGCTGCTCACCGGCTCGGCGGTGGTGGAGGTCAACCGTGCCGTCGCCGTGTCGATGGCGCAGGGCCCAGCCGCGGGTCTGGCGCTCATCGATCAGTTGGCTGACCTGCCGGAGATGCAGTCCTACCACCTGCTTCCGAGCGTGCGCGGGGATCTGCTCGCCAGACTGGGACGCGCCGATGAAGCGCGGGTGGAATTTGAGCGCGCGGCCTCGCTCACCAAGAACGAGCAGGAGCGGACACTGCTGATGGCCCGGGCCGCGGCCTGCTGATTGAGAGCCGGTTTGTTGGGTATGTGCTCTTCATGGCCAGCACCGACACGTCTTCATCCAGCGCCGAGCTGAGGCGCATCACCACCGACATCCCGGCCCGGCTCGACCGGCTCCCGTGGGCGCGTTGGCATTGGATGATTGTCATCGGTCTGGGCACGGTGTGGATCCTCGACGGGCTTGAGGTCACGATCGTCGGCAACCTGTCGGCGGTGCTCAAGGACGGAGACACCGGGCTCGGGCTCACCAGCTCCGACATTGGTATGGCCGGTGCCGTGTATGTCGCAGGAGCGTGTCTCGGGGCGCTTTTCTTCGGCCAGCTCACCGACCGGTTCGGCCGCAAGAAGCTGTTCATGGTGACGCTGCTCGTCTATCTGGTGGGCACGGTTCTCACCGCGTTCTCGATGAACCCCACGTGGTACTTCGCCTGCCGGTTCATCACCGGCGCCGGTATCGGTGGTGAGTATGCCGCGATCAACTCGGCGATCGACGAGCTCATACCGGCGAAGTATCGCGGGCGGATCGACATCTCGATCAACGGTTCGTTCTGGGTTGGCGCCGCTGCCGGGTCGCTGTTGACCATTCCGCTCACCAACCCTGACACCGTCAACCCTGAGTTCGGCTGGCGGTTCGCCTTTGCGCTGGGCGCCGTTCTGGGCCTGGCGGTCCTCTGGGTTCGCAAGAACGTTCCCGAGAGCCCGCGATGGAGCTTCATCCACGGCAAGGAGCAGGAGGGCGAAAGGATCGTCAAGCAGATCGAGGCGACGATCGAGGAGGAGTCGGGCCAGAAGCTCCCAGCGGTCGACGAGACAATCACGATTCGCCAGCGCAAGACCATCGGCATGGGCACGATCGCTCACACGGTCTTCGCGCTCTATCCCAAACGCACGATCCTGTGCCTCTCGCTGTTCGCCGGTCAGGCCTTTCTTTACAACGCGTTCTTCTTCACCTTCGGTGACAGCCTGACGACCTTCCTCGACGTCAAGCAGACCGGCTGGTACATCGCGGCGTTCGCGGTGAGCAACTTTGCTGGTGCCCTGATCCTCGGGCCGCTGTTCGACAAAGTGGGACGCATCCCGATGATTGCGGGAACCTACATCCTTTCGGGCGTGCTCCTCGCGATCGCGGGCACGATGCTCAACGACCTGACCGCGGTCACGCTGACGGCCTTCGGCATGGTGGTGTTCTTCTTCGCCTCGGCCGGCGCCAGCGCGGCCTACCTGACGGCGTCCGAGGTCTTCCCGATGGAGACACGGGCGATGTGCATCGCGTTCTTCTACGCCGTGGGCACCGCGCTCGGCGGCATCGCCGGTCCGCTGTACTTCGGCCGGTTGATCGACAACGCCACGCAGTCCAAGAACATTGCCGAGATCGCTCCAGGCTACTTCCTTGGCGCCGCGTTGATGGTGGGTGCCGGGATCGTCGCGATCTTCCTGGGCGTCAAGGCCGAGGGGGAGACCCTTGAGAACATCGCGAAGCCCCTCACGGCGGAGGACGCCTGACTCCCTGCCGCTAGGTTCAAGGCGTGCACCAGATCTCCAAGCGCAACGCCCAGTTCCAGCAGTGGGAATCGCTGATCGCCAACCGCAACAAGCGCCAACGCGCTGGTGAGTTCCTGGTGCAGGGCGTACGACCGATAACCCTCGCGATCGAGCACGGTTGGAGCGTTCGGGCGCTGGTCCACAACGCTGACCTGGACCTGTCGGAGTGGGCATCCGGGATCGTCCGCTCCGTTGCCACCGATCACGTCGCCATGTCTGCCGACCTTCTCGCCGAGCTGAGCGGCAAGGACGATGGCACGGCCGAGCTGCTGGCCGTGGTGGCGATGCCGCCGGATGAGTTGGCCCGCATCGCAACTGGCCCGAGCTTCCTGGGTCTGGTGTTCGACCGGCCCAGCAGTCCGGGCAACATCGGCACGGTCATCCGCGCCGCCGATGCGTTCGGTGCGGCGGGTGTGATCGTCACCGGACATGCGGCCGATCCGTACGATCCGCGCTCCGTACGCGCCTCGACCGGCTCACTGTTCGCCCTGCCTGTCGTGCGTGAGCGCAGCCACGTCGAGGTGCTCTCATGGGCACGCGCCGCTGGCCTCCAGATCGTGGGAACGGACGAGACCGGCGAGGTTCTGCTGTCCGACCACGACCTGACGGGTCCGACCCTGCTGGTGATCGGCAACGAGACCGCGGGCATGAGCGCGGGGTGGCGTGAGGCGTGCGACGCGATCACCCGCATACCCATCTCGGGCTCGGCGAGCTCCCTCAATGCCGCCGGCGCCGCGACGGTGTCGTTGTACGAGGCAGTCCGCCAGCGCGGCTGAATGTCCTCGTGACCCGGAATATCTGGCGCTTGGGCAAGGTTGATAACATTGGACTCAAGTCAGTTGACTTAAGTCTTGCAACCTCAAGAGCAACTTCTCACGGGAGGAAACACCATGGCCAGAGCGGTCGGAATTGACCTCGGCACGACCAACTCGGTCGTCGCCGTACTCGAAGGTGGCGAGCCCACCGTCATCGCCAACGCCGAGGGCGCACGTACGACCCCCTCGGTCGTGGCATTCGCCAAGGATGGCGAAGTCCTCGCTGGCGAAGTCGCCAAGCGCCAGGGCGTGACCAACGTTGACCGCACGGTCCGTTCGGTCAAGCGCCACATGGGCACGGACTGGAAGACCGACGACATCGACGGCAAGTCGTTCAACCCCCAGCAGATCTCGGCGTTCATCCTGCAGAAGCTCAAGCGTGACGCCGAGGCCTACCTCGGTGAGCCGGTCACCGACGCGGTCATCACCGTGCCGGCCTACTTCAACGACCACCAGCGTCAGGCGACCAAGGAGGCCGGCGAGATCGCAGGTCTCAACGTCAGCCGCATCATCAACGAGCCGACTGCCGCCGCACTGGCCTACGGTCTCGACAAGGCCGACGACCAGACGATCCTCGTGTTCGACCTCGGTGGCGGAACGTTCGATGTTTCACTGCTCGAGATCGGTGACGGCGTCATCGAGGTCAAGGCCACCAGTGGTGACAACCACCTCGGTGGTGACGACTGGGATGAGAAGGTCATCGACTGGATCGTCACGAAGTTCAAGAGCGACACCGGCCTTGATCTGACCAAGGACAAGATGGCGATGCCCCGCATCCGCGAGGCTGCCGAGCGCGCCAAGATCGAGCTGTCGTCGAGCCAGTCGACGTCGATCAACCTTCCGTACATCACCGTCGACTCCGAGAAGAACCCCGTGTTCCTCGACCTGACGCTGACCCGTTCGGAGTTCGAGAAGATCACGCACGACCTGCTCGAGCGCACCAAGGCGCCGTTCAAGAACGTGATCAAGGACGCGGGCGTCGCACTCAGCGCGATCGACCACGTCGTTCTGGTCGGTGGATCGACCCGTATGCCGGCCGTCGCGACACTCGTCAAGGAGCTGACCGGTGGCAAGGAGCCCAACAAGGGCGTCAACCCCGACGAGGTCGTCGCGATCGGCGCCAGCCTCCAGGCCGGTGTCCTCAAGGGCGAGGTCAAGGACGTCCTGCTCCTCGACGTCACCCCGCTGAGCCTCGGCATCGAGACCAAGGGCGGCGTCATGACCAAGCTCATCGAGCGCAACACGACGATCCCGACCAAGCGCTCGGAGGTCTTCACGACGGCCGACGACAACCAGCCGTCCGTCGCGATCCAGGTCTACCAGGGCGAGCGCGAGATGGCTTCCGGCAACCAGCTGCTGGCCACGTTCGAGCTCACCGGCCTGCCGCCGGCGCCTCGTGGTGTGCCGCAGATCGAGGTCACGTTCGACATCGACGCCAACGGCATCGTCAACGTGTCCGCCAAGGACCGCGGCACCGGCAAGGAGCAGTCGATGACCATCACCGGCGGTTCCGCGCTCAGCAAGGAAGACATCGACAAGATGGTCAAGGACGCTGAGCAGTACGCCGACGAGGACAAGGCGCGCCGTGAGGCCGTTGAGACTCGCAACCAGGCTGAGTCGCTCTCGCACTCCACCGAGAAGTTCCTGGCGGAGAACGGTGACAAGGTCGGCGACGACCTCAAGGCCGAGGTGCAGGCCGACCTCGACGCACTCAACGAGACGCTCAAGGGCGAGGATGCGGACGCTGTTGCAGCGGCCGTGGCCAAGCTCGGGGAGTCCAGCTCCAAGATGGGCGAGGCGATGTACGCCGCGGCCGCCGCTGAGGCGCAGGAAAGCGCCCCGACGGGTGACGACCCAGGTGACGACGACGATGTCGTCGAGGCCGAGATCGTCGACGAGGACGAGTCGGCTCAAGACGGACAGAAGTGACCGAGCCCGACGGCTCGGTCCCCGAGCAGGGTGAGTCGACAGGCTCGACCGGCGACACGCCGGTTGAGCCTGTCGAAACCCCGACCGAGCCTGCGGAGCCATCGATCGAGCAGCAGCTTGCCGAACGTACGGCCGATCTTCAGCGGCTCCAGGCCGAGTACGTCAACTACAAGCGTCGCGTCGATCGTGACCGAGAGCTCGTACGAGCACAGGGTGAGACGGCTGTCCTGCAGTCGCTGCTGACCGTGCTCGACGACATCGGGCGCGCCGACGAGCACGGCGAGCTCGAGGGCGGCTTCAAGGCGGTCGCTGATGCGATCCACCAGCTGGCCGCCAAGCACGGGCTGGAGTCGTTCGGCGCCAAGGGTGAGGCCTTCGACCCGGCCGTGCACGAAGCGGTCTTCCATGCCGGCGAGTCGGCTGAGGTCGAGACCACCACGATCGACACCGTGTTGCGCATCGGTTACCGCCACGGCGACCGGGTGCTTCGTGCGGCAACTGTCGGCGTGGTCGAACCCGCAGCGGACGCGCCTGCAGCAGAATCGGCAGCACCGTCTGACGAGGCGCCGTCCACAGAACTACCTGACGAGTAACAGAAGGGAGGGTTGGCATGGCAGCGAGTGACTGGTCGACCAAGGACTTCTACAAAGTGCTTGGCGTCAAGAAGGACGCGTCGCAGGACGAGATCAAGAAGGCCTATCGCAAGCTCGCCCGTGACAACCACCCCGACTCCAACCCCGGTAACAAGGCTGCCGAAGAGCGTTTCAAGGGCGTCTCCGAGGCCTACGCGGTGCTCTCGTCCAAGGACAAGCGCAAGGAGTACGACGAGCAACGCAGCATGTTCGGGCAGTTCAGGGGTGCGGCCGGCGGCTACGGTCAGCCCGGTCCGGGAGGGCAGCCCGACTTCAGCGACCTGTTCGGTGGACTCTTCGGGGGTGGCCGCGGCCGCGGTCGCCCGCGGCAGTCGGCTGCCCGCAAGGGCGATGACCTCGAGACCGAGGCGTCGATCACCTTCCAGCAGGCGGTTGACGGGGCGACCCTGCCACTTCGCCTGACGAGCGACGAGCCGTGCCCCAACTGTCACGGCACCGGCGCCAAGCCGGGCACGACGCCCAAGGTCTGCACCAAATGCCAGGGCAGCGGTTCGCAGACCGGTACGGCGGGCGGACTCTTCGCGATGACCGAGCCGTGTGATCAGTGTCGTGGTCGGGGGCTGGTCGTCGAACATCCCTGTGAGATCTGTCGCGGATCTGGCCGTGCACCGTCCAGCCGGACCCTGCAGGTCAAGGTCCCGGCCGGCGTCAAGGATGGCCAGCGCATCCGGCTCAAGGGCAAGGGCGGCAAGGGTGAAGCCGGCGGGCCCGCGGGCGATCTGTTCCTGCTGGTCCACGTGCAGCCACACAAGCTGTTTGGTCGCAAGGGCGACAACCTCACGATCTCGGTGCCGGTCGAGTTCGACGAGGCAGCCCTTGGTGCAGAGATCCAGGTTCCGACGCTCGACGGTCCACCCGTTCGCATCAAGATCCCGGCGGGCACACCCAACGGGCGTACGTTCCGGGCCACCGGCAAGGGTGCCGTCAAGCGCACCGGCGGCAAGGGCGACCTGCTGGTCACGGTCGAGGTGCAGGTGCCGACAGACCTGACTGATGAGGCGCGCGAAGCGGTCGAAAAGCTCCGCGACAGCCGAGGCTCGACGTCGCCGCGCGACGGACTGTTCGAGAAGGCCACCTGATGGACTCGGGGTCATTCGTTCCGCCAGGACCTGAGGCGAAGGTCTTCGTCATCAGCGTTGCCGCCGAGCTGTCGGGGCTTCACCCACAGACGCTGCGCACCTATGACCGGCTGGGCCTTGTCGCTCCGGGACGTACCGGCGGGGGTGGGCGTCGCTACTCGCTCCGCGACATCGAGCTGTTGCGCCAGGTCGCCAGGCTCACCGCCGAAGGGCTGGGCCTCGAAGGAGTGCGTCGGGTCATCGAGCTCGAGAACCAGGTCGACGCGCTGCGGCAGCGAGTCGCTGAGCTCCAGATGGCACTTGCTGACGCAGGTCAGGTGCAGAATCTCCCGGCGCTCATCGCCGACAACCAGGTCATGATCTGGCGCAAGCGACGCTGAGTTTCGACTCCGCGGTCGGCTGCGCTCCGATACGTTGAGTGTTCCGACCCGACGACGAAGGACACTCACATGAGCGACCCGACCACTTCAAATCAGGCATATGCGAGCTGGATCGCGAGGGTCGCAGCCGTCATCGCTGACAGCTTGCCGATCGCGGTTCTCTTCGGTGTGTGCGCCGCATTGTTCGGCACGAACGAAACGTCCAGTGACGGATTCTCATTCCAGCTCGAGGGCTTTGGCGCTCTGCTCTACTTCGCCGGCGCACTGGCTTGGTTCGTCTACAACTGGCTGATCCGCCAAGGTGGCACAGGTCAGACCGTTGGCAAGAAGGCGCTGGGCATCGGCGTGTTCAAGGCCGGGACCACCGAGCCGCTGGGTGCGGGCCTGACGTTCGCCCGCCAGCTGGCCCACATCCTCGACAGCATCTGCCTGATCGGTTACCTGTTCCCGCTGGTCGATTCGGAGAACCGCACCTTCGCGGACATGATCATGGGCAGCCGCGCCTACAAGGTCTGAGCCACCCGTACAGTGCCGGGCGCTGGAGCGTCGCTGAGATCAGCGGCGCTCCGCAGCCCGACGCCGCTGCTTGGCGATGAACGAGATCGACTGCTTCTGGGTGAACCTGGGCGCGAGCCGTTGCAGTCGGTGGGCCATGCGGGCCTGGACCGGGGCGATCACCAGCGCGTCGTTCTTGGCAATCGCTGTCAGCACCTGCTGGGCCAGGTCTGCGGGATCGACGGGCCGACGGATGCCCTGCCCCTTGAGAAAGAAGTCGCGCCCTCGAACCGCGCCGAACTGCCCCTTGTCGAGGATCGGTGTGTTCACCGCGGCGGGGCAGATGGCGGTGACCCCGACCCCGTACGCAGCAGCCTCGGAACGGAGCGCCAGCGTCAGCCCGACGATCGCGTGCTTGGTCATCACGTACGACGTGAGCAGGCCGGCAGCCATCAGCCCGCCCATGGACGCGGTATTGACGATGTGGCCGTGGCCCTGCTTGATCATCACCGGATACGCAGCCGCGACACCGTGCACAACGCCGCGGATGTTGACGTCGATGATCGCGTTCCACTGGTCGAGTGGAAGATCCTGGGTCTCACCGAGCAGGCTGATGCCGGCATTGTTGAACATCAGGTCCAGTCGACCGTGGTCAGCAACGACCGAGTCGACCAAGGATTGGACCGCGTCCGCCTGGGTGACGTCGAGCATCACTCCGCGCGCCGATCCCGGTCCGGTCAGCCCTGCGGCGACCTTCTCGGCGGCCGCGACGTCCAGATCGGCCAGCACCACTCGAGCGCCCGACGCGACGAGAGCGGCACCCAATGCTGCGCCGATGCCGGACCCACCGCCGGTGACGATCGCAGTCTTGCCCGCGAACGTACCGCGCTGGCGCCTCACCCGAACGCCTTCATGACGTGACCGTGGAGGTCGGGATAGCGCTGCATGTGGGCGCCGCCGTTGATGTCGAGGTTCTCTCCGGTGATCCAGGTGGACTCGTCGGAGAGCAGGAACCGGATGGCTGCCGCGATCTCCTCCGGCTCACCGCTGCGACCCAACGGCGTGTTGGCGATGTAGTCGTCCTTGATGCCAGGGATGTCCATCGCGGGCGCTGTCAGTGGGGTGACAACCAGCCCGGGTGAGACGGCGTTGACGCGGATCTTCCGAGCGGACAGCTCCAGTGCCGTCACCTGCGTGAGCATCTGCAAACCGGCCTTGGCCGAGCAGTATGCGACCAGTCCGATGCCTGGTTGCCGTCCGTTCAGTGACGACAACGTCACCATTGATCCACCGTCCGCGATACGAGAGCCGCCGTGCTTGAGGGTGAGGAAGGCGCCGGTCAGGCACACGTCGAGGACCCGCCGGAACTCGGCGACATCGTGGTCGACGACGAGGCTCAAGGTGCTGACTCCCGCACAGTTCACGACACCGTTGAAGGAGCCATGTCGCTCGATCACGCCGTCGAACATGGCGGCGACGGAGGGCTCATCGGTGACGTCAACCTGCACGCCCGTGCTTGTCCCACCCAGCTCGGCGGATCGAGCTGCTGCGGCTTCGCCGTCGACATCGGCGATCACCACGACATGGCCTTGCGAAAGCAGATGTCGTGCCGTCGCCAGACCGATGCCGGACGCACCGCCGATCACAACTGTGGCGGGAGCAGTCGTCGCCCGTGGTTCGCTCATAGGATCTCCTGACGCTTGTCTGCATCGTTTGACACGTGTCAAACGCGTCCCTAATGTGGCCTACGTCACCCACGATTGCAACCCCCTAACTCAGGAGACTCCATGGTCGGCCCCACCACAGCGGTCATCGGCGCAGGGATCAGCGGCCTGACGGTGGGCAAGATGCTGAAGGACTACGGCGTTCCCTACACCTGCTTTGAGTCGTCGGACCGCATCGGCGGCAACTGGGCATTCGGCAACCCAAACGGGCACAGCAGCGCGTACCGATCACTGCACATCGACACGTCCAAGGAACGGCTGTCGTTCCGCGACTTCCCGATGCCCAAGGACTACCCGGACTTCCCGCACCACACCCAGATCAAGGACTATCTGGAGTCGTACGCCGAAGCCTTCGAGCTCAAGGAAAACATCGAGTTCACCAACGGTGTCGCCCACGCCAAGCGTCTGGACGGTGGCGGCTGGGAGATCCTCGACCAGGCCGGAGCGACTCGACAGTTCGAGCACCTCGTGGTCGCCAACGGTCACCACTGGGATCCCCGGTTCGCCGAGTTCCCGGGTGAGTTCTCCGGTGAGTCCATCCATTCGCACCACTACATCGACCCGAAGGCGCCGCTGGACTTCTTCGGGCGACGGATCCTGGTCGTCGGGCTGGGCAACAGCGCTGCGGACATCGCCGTCGAGCTCTCGTCGAAGTCGCTGCAGACCCAGGTGACGCTCTCGACTCGCTCCGGCGCGTGGATCGTTCCCAAGTACGTGTACGGGAAGCCTGCCGACACGATGTATCGAACGACGCCCTACCTGCCGCTGTCGTGGCAGCGCAAGGTCATGCAGATGGCGCAGCCCATGAACGGCTCGAATGGTGCGCTCTACGGGCTCCCGCAGCCCAATCACAAGTTCTTCGAGGCGCACCCCACCCAGTCGGTCGAGCTGCCCCTCCGTCTCGGCTCGGGCGACGTCACCCCAAAGCCCAACATCTCGCGCCTCGACGGCAGCACGGTGCACTTCGAGGACGGCACGAGCGACGACTTCGACGTGATCGTCTACGCGACGGGTTACAACATCACGTTCCCGTTCTTCGACCCTGACTTCATCAGCGCACCCGACAACCACATTCCGTTGTTCAAGCGCATCTACAAGCCAGGGATCGACGACCTCTCGTTCGTGGGCTTCGCCCAGTCGACGCCGACGCTGTTTCCGTTCGTGGAGTCGCAGGCCCGGCTGGTTGCGGCGCACCTTGTGGGGCAGTACGCACTGCCGAGCGTCAGTGAGATGGAGCAGGTCATCCGGTCGGACGAGGAGAAGTACGTCGGCCACGTCCTGAAGACGCCGCGCCACACGCAGCAGGTCGACTACTTCATCTACGAGCACGACCTCCGCGTCCGGGAGATACCCGCGGGCCGGGTCCGGGCGCAGCGTGCGCGGATGCCCGCATGAACGAGGAGATCCTCGACATCACGCCATCCTCGGACGGACCGTGGAACCGGCTGGTCGATCGTCGCGGCCCCAATCGCGGCGACGATCGCCGCGATGCGCTCCTCGCGGCATTCGACCAGCTCCTGCGTGAACAGTCGCTCGAGGAGATCAACGTCGCCGAGATCTCGCGGCGTGCGGGTGTGACGCGTTCGGCGTTCTACTTCTACTTCGAGTCCAAGGCCATGGCAGTCATGGCGCTGATGCATGAGCTCGTACGACGCCGCCGCCGAAGCCAACGAGATCTTGGTCCGAAGCCGAGGGCGACGCCGAAGAACGGATTCGTTCGGCGATCACACTGCTGTTCGACTCGGTCGACGGCAGTAGGCATACCTACCGGGCGCTGCTCGAGGCGCGCTCAGCGAGCCCGGCGTCCGGCAGATGTGGGACGCCGGTCGAATCGACTTCGCCAGCGTCATCGCCGGGCATGATCGCGACCGAACGTGCAGCCGGCAGCGCCGATGCCGGCCCGGACGCCGAGGCGCTCGCCTCGGTGCTGCTCGACCTCAACGACCATGCGTTGAACGACACTCGCTCGGCTACGGCCCACCCCGCGAAGAACACATAGAGCACTGACGTTCATCTGGCTCCGCAGCATCTATGGAGCCAAGACCAGGAAGAAGCACCGATGAGTCCCGACGACCTCACCTTCAATTCGCAAGGCACCCAGTGCGCCGCGTGGCACTACCCGGCGGCGCACGACGGCTCGCCACCTCGCCGGACGGCCGGCGCTCGTGATGGCGCACGGCTTGGCTGGCACCAAGGACTCAGGTCTGGCCCCGTTCGCCGAGGCGTTCGCCGGCGCCGGCCTCGACGTCGCTCGCTGTTCGACTACCGCGGCTTCGGCGCCAGTGAGGGCACGCCGCGGCAGACCGTCTCCCTCGCTGGCCAGGTGGAGGACTATCACGCTGCTCTGGCGGCAGCGGCGAAGCTCTCCGGGCGTCGATGCGTCGCGGCTGGTTCTGTGGGGCGTGTCCCTCGCCGGGCGGCCACGTCCTGTCCGCCGCCGCCGGCCGCGGCGACGTCGCGGCAGTCATCGCCGTGGTCCCGATGGTCGATGGGCTTGCGGCGGCCGTGCATGCCAACAAGACGCACACGACGCGCGAGCTGTTGCGCGCGACCGGCCTCGGTATCGCGAGCAAGATCTCCACGGCGCGGGGGCGGGGCGCCAAGATGATGCCGATCGTCGCCAGGCCTGGCGAGGTCGGCAGCGTTGACTCTGCCGGGTGCGCTGGAGGACTACCTCAGCATCGCGGGCCCGACGTGGGTCAACCAGATCGCCGCCGACGTGAGCCTCGAGCTCGGCAGTCGCGCACCGGCCAAGGCCGCGAGCTCGGTCGCGTGTCCCGTGCTCGTGCAGATCGCCGACTTCGACCAGAGCGCTCCACCGCATGCCGCGGCCAAGGCGGCATTTGCGGCTCAGGCGGAGGTCAGGCACTACCCCGGCGACCACTTCGACCTGTTCCCGGGCAAACCGTTCCACGAGCCTGCCGTCGAGCACGCCGTCAGCTTCCTCGTGCGCCACCTGACCCCTGTTCCTGAAAAGAGAGATGGCCCATGGCTGAGACCGTCCAGCAACTCGTACGCGCGCTCGCCGGAAGCGAGAGCGGAGGTCTGGCGTTCGGGAACGAGTCGTGGACCTGGGCCGAGACGGTCGGCGACGCTGCCGCGCGTGCACGGGTGCTCCGCGGCTGGGCAGATCCGGATCGGCCCCTTCATGTCGGGGTGCTCATGGAGAACACTCCGGAGATGATCCGGGCCGCTTCTCGCCGGTGCCATCGGGGCCCACGTCACAGCGGGCATCAACGCAACCCGGCGGGGAGAGTCGCTGGCCGCAGACGTCCGGCGGGCGGACTGCCAGGTCCTGCTCACAGACGCCGAACACCTCCCGCTGCTCGACGGGCTCGACCTGGGCGGTGCACGAGTGATCGACACCGACAGCGAAGAATGGACCGAGCTGGTCGCCGCTGCATCACGTGACGTGGACGGCTTCGCCGTGGTCGGCGCGATGGACACGTTCATGCTGATCTTCACCTCCGGCACCAGCGGTGACCCGAAGGCGGTGCAGGTCAGCAACTTCATGGTCGTGATGTCCGGGACCGTGCTGGCGGAGAAGTACGAGCTCACTCCCGACGACGTCTGCTACTGCGCCATGCCGCTGTTCCACTCCAACGCGATCATGGCGTCGTTCGCGCCGGCGATTGCCGGCGGCGCGACGATCGCACTGGCCCGCAAGTTCAGCGCGACACAGTTCCTTGCGGACATCCGCCGCTTCGGCGCGACGTACATGAACTACGTCGGCAAGCCGCTTGCGTACGTACTGGCCACTCCTGAGCTGCCCGATGACGCGGACAACCCGTTGCGTACGGCATTCGGCAACGAGGCATCCGATCGCGACATCGCAGAGTTCGGCCGACGCTTCGGCTGCACCGTGTGGGACGGCTTCGGCTCCACCGAGACGGCGGTAATCATCACTCGTACCGAGGACACCCCGCTCGGCTCGATCGGGCAGCCGTTCGAGGGCGTTGCCGTCTACGACCGGACAACCCGCACGGAGTGCCCGCGCCGCCACGTTCGACGCGACCGGTGCGGTCACCAATCTCGACGAATGTGTCGGCGAGCTGGTGAACACCCAGGGTGCGGGCTTCTTCAGCGGCTACTACAACGACGAGGCGGCGACCTCAGCCCGGCTCGACGGTGGCATGTACTGGTCGGGCGATCTCGGCTACCGCGACGACAAGGGGTTCATCTACCTTGCCGGCCGCACCGACGACTGGCTTCGGGTCGACGGCGAGAACCTTGCTGCGGCAACGATCGAGGCGCTGCTGCTCCGCAACGACGCAATCAGCCAGGCTTGCGTCTACGCGGTCCCTGATCCCCTCGTCGGTGACCAGTTGATGGTCACCGTGGTGCTGCGAGATGACGCCACCTTGGATCCGGGCGAGTTCGAGAAGTTCTTGGCCGATCAATCTGATCTCTCCACCAAGGCGTGGCCACGCTATGTACGTCTGGCGACGGAGGTTCCGTCCACTGCCACGAACAAGGTGTTGAAGCGTGAACTGCGTACCCAAGGCACTGCCACGACCGATCCGCTGTGGGAACGCGAAGAGCGCGGCCGGGCCTACTCGAGAATCTCCCGATGAAGGTTGCCGTCACCGGGGCAGCGGGCTTCCTCGGACTCAACCTCGTGGCCGCACTTCTCGACGAGGGCCACGATGTTCTTGCAATAGACCGGGTTCCAGGGGTCCTGCCGGCCTCGGTCGTGCCGAGATCTCGAGGGCACGCTGCGCTGGGAGTCGGTCGACGTCCTGGACGAGGATGCCGTCGCCAGGGCGCTCGAGGGCGTCGAAGTCGTGCACCACCTCGTCGCGGTGATCAGTCTGCGTCAGAACGACCCGATCGCGGAGCGGGTGAACGTGCATGGAGTCGGTTCGGTGGCACGCGCCGCCCTCCGCGCCGGTGTCCGTCGGATGGTGAACTGCGGCTCGCTGGCGTCATTCGACTATGAACGACACAGCACGGTCACCGAGGAGTCGCGGCGGGCAACAGACCTGAGGCTCCCGATCTATCACCGATCGAAGTACCTCGGCGAGGTCGAGCTGCTGAAGGTGGTCGAGGACGGTCTGGACGCATTGAGCTGTAACCCGACTGGCATCTACGGACCGATTGACCATCCTGGACGGCTCTCCCGCATGAACCAGGGGCTACTGGACGCGGCACTGGGCAGGATGCCGGCGAGCGTCCCGACCTCGTTCGACATGGTCGACGTGCGGGACGTGGCCAAGGGCTTCCTGCTTGCAGCTGAGCGGGGACGCACCGGTCACAACTACTTGCTGGGTGGCCACCGGCAGAGCCTGTTCGACACCCAGGTGCAGGCTGCCGAGCTCGCCGGTCGCCGCGGTCCGCGTGTCAGGATTCCGGTCGGTGCACTGCGCGCAGTCGCACCGCTGATAGACCCCATCAGCCGCAGATTTGGCTCGGAGTCATTCGCGCCAGCTGCGCTGGAGAATCTCGTCATGAGCCCAATAGTTGACCGCACCAAGGCCGGTACTGAGCTTGGCTATGGTCCCCGGCCGACCGAGGAGACGATCAAGGATCTGGTCGACTTCTTCACGGCGGAGGGGCTCCTGGGGGCCGCGCGATGAGCACAGGTCAGCGCTTCCCTGAGCTGGGTTGCTACGGGCTCGCCGGCCATTCCGCGACTCCGCACGACTTGATCGCCGAGGCCCAGCTGGCCGAAAAGCTCGGGATGGGCTCGATGTTCCTCTCGGAACGTTTCGCGACCAAGGATGCCGGTGTGATGGCGGGGGCAGCGATCGCTGCCACGACCTCACTGGGAATCGGCACTGCCGCGACCAACCACAACACGCGTCATCCGCTGATCACCGCGACCATGGCGGTCACAGCCCACCGGATGTCGGGCGGGCGATACGCGTTCGGTCTGGGCCGCGGGTTCGGAATGCTGTTCGACCTGATGGGCGTCCCTCAGGTGACCGGCGCACAGATCGAGGATGCCATCAGCATCTACCGAAGACTGTGGCATGGCGAGGCGGTGATCGGTCATGACGGACCTGCCGGCATGTTCCCCTACCTCAACCAGGACGCGTCGTTCGATGAGGACATTCCGGTGCTGATAGTGGCGATCGGAGACAAGACTCTTGAACTCGCCGGGCGGGTGGCGGACGCCGTCGTGCTGCACACGTTCTTCAGCGATGAGACGCTCGCGCGGGCGGTCGCCACCGTACGCGACAGTGCCGAGCGGGCTGGGCGCGATCCGGCCGCGGTTCGCATCTGGTCGGTGCTCGCAACCGTTGAGGACTCGATCTCCGAGGAGGCACAGCTGCGCAAGCTCGTCGGCCGCTTGGCGACGTACCTCCAGGGGTACGGCGAGGTGCTCGTCGGAGCCAATCGATGGGAACCGGCCGATCTGGAACGCTTCCGTGCAGACCCGTTGGTTCAGGGCTACCCGGGGGCCTTCGACGTCATCGGCACGGTCGAGCAACTGACCTACCTCCGTGACGAGGTGCTCCCTGCGGAGTGGTTGGCGGCGTCTGCGACCGGCAGCCCGGAGACCTGCGCCGGGCGGGTCCTCGACCAATTCGATGCGGGAGCTGACAGCGTGATCTTGCACGGCGCGACACCCTCGGAGCTCGCCCCGGTACTTGACGCGTGGAATGCCATCCGACCAGCCGAACGGTTTGCCGACCTGCCGACGAACCCGGGGCTGACGTGACCACGATCATCGAGTCGCCGGGTGAGCTGAGCACCGATTGGCTCAGCGTTGCCCTCGGCGGTGAAGTCGCATCGTATGAGGTGGCCGCGGTCGGCACCGGTCAAATGGGTTCGTGCCATCGGATTGCGCTCGTGGGTGACCCGGCGATGCCCGACACGGTTCTGCTGAAGCTCCCGTCGTCCGACTCGGGGACCCGGCAGATGGTGGCCGGGGCGTACCGCAGCGAGATTCGGTTCTACACCGAGCTCCTGAGCACTGTCGCTATCCGTACACCGACCTGCCTCATGGCAACCGCCGTGGACGAGGACGGGCGTTTTTCGATGTTGCTCGAGGACATGTCTCCTGCTGGCCAGGGTGACCAGATCGCCGGTTGCACCCCTGATCAAGCCCGCGACGCCGCGGTCAACCTGGCCGGGCTTCACGGACCTCGCTGGAACGACGCAACGCTCCACGAGCTGGACTGGATCAGCCTGTCGGGTCCTGATGATGCGAGCTTGTTGTCGTCGGTGCATGGATCGGCCACGGAGGCATTCCTCGACCAGCTCGGCGAGGCGATCAGTGCTGAGACCCGCGGGACGCTGTTGAGCTGCGTCGAGGTCTCCGAGGCCTGGTCATTGGCTCGTCAGTCCGAGCGCTTCGGCATCGTGCACGGCGACTACCGGTTGGACAACTTGTTGTTTGCCCCGCAAGGAGCTGACGGTCCGCCGGTCACCGCAATCGACTGGCAGACACTGAGTCTGGGTCTGCCAACCCGCGATCTCGCCTACTTGGTCGGGACAGGACTCACGGTAGAAGACCGCCGTGCGCATGAACGATCGATCATCGAGGCCTATCACCGCGGCCTGCTGTCATACGGGGTGACCGACTACCCGCTTGAGGCGTGCTGGGACGACTACCGCTTCGCCATGCTCCAGGGCCCACTGGTCAGCGTTTTCGGGTGTGCGTACGGTGCTCGAACCGATCGCGGTGATGCGATGTTTGCCGCCATGGTCGAGCGATCGTGCGCCGCGATGCGTGATCTTGACACGATCGACCTCATCGGTTGAGGGCGCTCTTGAGTGACTGACGCCCGCCCGTGTTGAGCACGGAGTTCTCATAGACCCGGGCCGCGAAGACAGCGGCTCCGGCAATGGTCGCCAGCATGATCACGATGGTTGCCACCATCTCGAACGGATTGGTGACGCCGGCCGCCACGCGCATCGGCATGATGGTCGATGAGAACGGCGGGATCCAAGCCAGCGTGTTGATCCACGTCGCTGAGGGGTCACTCAGTGCCGACTGTGCTGCGAAGAACATCGCGAAGGCTGCCAGGCTCAACGGCATGGTCGCGGCGTTGACGTCCTCCTGCCGTGAAACCAACGAACCCAGCGCGGCGTACAACAGCGCAAAGAACGCGAAGCCGAGGACGTACCAGACCACGACGAAGCCGAGGAGGGTGAAGGCGGTGCCGGTCACGGTGATCAAATCCGTCGCGAGCCCGGCTGCCACACCCACGCCACCGAACAAGACCACCTGGATCAGGCCGACCGCGCCGATGCCGATGACCTTGCCGAGCAACAGGTGGAGCGGCTTGATGGTGGAGAGCAGGAGCTCGACGACCCGGCTCGACTTCTCCTCCACGACGCCCATGGCGACATACAGCCCGTAGAGGTAAACCGTGAAGAACAGCAGCAGCACCGCGATGTAGGCGAGTGCCAGCCGCTCGTTCTTGTCCGGATCGGATGGGTCGAGCACGTCGACCGCGATGGATGCGCCGGCGGAGTCCGTGGCGAACTGGCTGGCGTCGACGTTCTGTGCTGCAAGTGCGCGGTCGAGGCCGATCTGCTGTGCGGCCAGGTCTACGACGGCCTGCATCTCGCCACCGAGATCCTTCTCGGTGACAACAGTGAATGAGCCGTCAGTCTCGGCGATCACGGCCAGATCTGTGGTGCCGTCCTCGACGCCGGCTCGCGCTGCGGCCGCAGTGGTCGAGCTGATGGTGATCGACTTGTTGAACTTGTCACCTGCTGCAGTCAAGGCAGTGGGCAGCTGCTCTGCGCCGCCGGCCACGGCAACCTTGGTGGAGTCCTCCTTGGACGCGATGATCGACCCCACCACGGTGCCGGCCAGGATCACCGCAAGGATCACCGAGACGCTGATGACGAACGCCTTGGTCTGGACTCGGGTGCTGAACTCTCGGTGAGCCACCAGGGCGATGGCGTGACGCGACGTGGGTGCGCTTGGTGCGGTCATGCCGACACCACCTCTCGGTAGAGCTCCGACAATGGTGCGATCGCTCGGGAGAACTCCGTGACGGCGCCGTGGCTGAGCGCGGTGCTGAGTACCACCTGGTCGGTGGTGTCGTCGCCGAGCTCGAGCACGTAGCGGCCGTCGTTCGCCGAGATGGTCCGCACATCAGGGAGGTGATCGGCCCAACCCCTGGGAGCATCACTGACCACCTCCAGCCGCAGCGGTTGCTCGGCACGGAGCTCGTCGACCGTGCCGAGCGCGACGAGCGCGCCGTCCGAAAGGATGCCAACGCGGTCGCAAAGACGCTCGACCAGCTCGAGCTGGTGGCTGGAGAACAGCACCGGGACTCCGGCTGCGCACTTCTCCTCCAGCACCTCGGCCATGACGTCGACGGCAACCGGATCAAGACCCGAGAAGGGCTCGTCGAGAACGAGCACGGACGGATCGTGGACGAGGGCGGCGGCCAGCTGTACGCGCTGCTGGTTGCCGGTGCTGAGGGTGTCGACCATGTCGTCGAAACGTCCGTCGATACCGAGTCTGTCAGTCCAATGGCGGACGGACCGTTCGGCCTCCGTGGCCGACAATCCGTGCAACCGCGCGAAGTAGGTGAGCTGCGCACCCACCTTCATCTTGGGATAGAGCCCGCGGTCGGCGGGCATGTAGCCGATACGGCGACGGATCTCGCTGTCGATGGGCTCACCGCCGACCGTCACCGAACCGGAGTCTGCGGACAGCACTCCGAGCACGATCCGCATCGTGGTGGTTTTCCCGGCGCCGTTGCTGCCGACGAAGCCGAACAGCTCACCCGGCTGCACGTCGAACGAGACTTCGTCCAGTGCCCGTAGGTCGCCGTAGTTCTTGCTGATCTCCTTGATGGACAGCCCTGCTCTCATGGCACCCCCCGTTGGTTCCAGATCCCACGCTATCCGATCGCGCAGTTGTCGAAAACAGCCCGCTGACCCCCCGCGCCCCTACCCTGTTGGCTGGGACGGGAGGCCCGTACGTGGCGGCACAGGAGTCACCGGAGGGTGTGGTCAGGCCTCCGCGACCCACGATTCGGGCAGCCGCGCCATTCGCGGGCCTCGCAGCGCTGGGGCTGGCCAGCGTCTTCCTTCCTCCCTATCAGGACAGCGGCGTCGAGCCCGCACTCCTGGTCGCGGCATTCCTTGCCGTGGTGGTGCTGCTCACCATCAGCCTCCGAAGGGACGTACGGACCTGGGTTGATCCGGCGGCACCCTTCGTGTTCTTCCTGGTGATTGCGCTGGAGCGCGATCTGACCGGCGGCTCCGACTCGGGGCTGGGCCCGCTCGTGGCGTTGCCGATCCTGTGGCTGGCGATGGTCGGCACGCGTCGGGACCTGATGATCAGCGTGGCTCTGACGGCAGCAGTCTTCATGGTTCCGATCATCGTCGTCGGCGCTCCGGAGTATCCCGCTGTCGACTGGCGCCGAGCCTTCGTCTGGTCAGTATTCGCGGGCCTCATCGGCCCCACGATCCAGAACCTGGTGCGAAGACTGGCTGTCGAGTCGCAGAAGGAACGGGCCGTCAGGGCTGAGCTCGACGGCATCATGCGGGGCGCGCGGCTAAGCAGCATGGTCACGACCGACAGGGACGGGCTGATCACGTCGTTCGGGGTCGGATCGACCGAGCTGCTGGGCTACGCCGCTGATGACATGGTGGGCAAGCACGGCCCAGATGTCTTCCACGATCGCGATGAGGTCCACGGGGTTGCCGTGGAGCTGGGTGTCGAACCCGGGTTCGCGGTGTTCAAGGAACTCGCACGACGCGGGTCGCCAAGCCGGGTGTGGACGTATGTCCGCTCTGACGGAAGTCGGATCTTCGTCCACCTCGCGGTCACCGAGCTGCGTGATCCGGCCGACGTGCTGACCGGATATCTCGGTGTGGCGATCGACGCCACTCAGGGTGTGGAGGCCGAGCGATCACTCGCGCTCTCGGAGGCTCGGTGGCGAGTGTTGGCAGACCATCTGCCGGACACGACCCTGGTCGTCGTCGACGAGGACATCCGCATCCGGGTGGTGTCGGGGGCTGGTGCCATGCGTCAAGGTCTTGAGCATGCCCAGGGCAAGCTGCTGGAGGAGATGTCCAACGCGGCCAACATGGCACAGTGGCGACCGTTGATCGCCAAGGCCTTCGAGGGGACTGAGTCGACGGTTGAGCTGTCGTCCGCGATGACGGGTGCTGAGCACGAAATCGTGGTGACACCACTGCCTGCGGACGTGGACGGCAGTCGGGTGCTGATTCTGGCACGTGATGTCAGCCGTGACAGGGCCCGCTCACGGGAGATGGTGCGCGCCAAGGACCGGGCCGAGCGACTGTTCGACGACGCGCCGCACGGGGTCGCTGTGCTCACGACATCCGGCGTCGTCTCTCACGTCAACCGCGCAATGGCGTCGATCGTCGGGCCCATCCCAGGAGGTATCGAGGGGCGCAGCCTTGCTGACCTGTCCGATCCGGGTGACGACCGCATCGAGCGCCATCTGGCGGAGGTACTCGCTCATCGTGAACATCGCGCGGCGACCGACTGGACCTTGCGAGACAGCAACGGCGAGGAGGTCCACGTGGTCCTGAGCAGCCGGGTCCTCGTTGAGTCCAACTCCGACGACACGGTGCTCGTCAACGTCGTCGACGTGTCTGAGCGCCACCGGTTCGAGCAGCGACTGGCTCACCTCGCCAATCACGACGCTTTGACGGGCTTGGCGAATCGGCGCAGCTTCGACGTCGAGCTGACCCGTCATCTGGCTCGAGGCGAGAGTCACGGAGCCAAGGGCGCGCTCGTCCTTCTTGATCTGGACCACTTCAAGGAGGTCAACGACACGCTCGGGCATGGCGCCGGTGATGAGCTGATCGTCGAGATTGCCGACTTGCTGGTGAAGGGTGTGCGGGCCAACGACCTCGTGGCTCGGCTTGGGGGCGACGAGTTCGCGATCCTGCTGTGCGAGGCCGACCTTCCTGGCGCAGAGGTGGTGGCCAGGTCGATCGTCGATCGGGTGCGCCAGTTCACCGCGACGCTTGAGGGCAACAGACGCCGCGTGACAGCAAGCGTCGGGGTGGTGGGCATCGGCCCGGACAGTGGGCAGGCGGCCGACCTGCTCGCCCTCGCCGACCTGACGATGTACGACGCCAAGGAGGCCGGTCGCGATCGGTACGTGTCACTCGAAGCATCTCCGCACCCACAGTCGCGCTCCGGTGAACGGTTGGAGTGGAAGGCCAGGCTTGAACGCGCCATCGAGAACGATGCCTTCGTGCTTCACCTGCAGCCGATCCTTGACCTGTCTTCCGGCCGTGTCGCTTCTGCGGAGGCGCTGATCCGACTGGATGACGCCGCCGAGCTGGTGGCCGCGGGTGAATTCATCCACATCGCCGAGCGCGCCGGTCTGATGGCCACCTTGGATGCGTGGGTCATCGAGCACAGCATCGAGATGCTGGCTCAGCTGCGCGTCCATGCGCCGGACTTCCGTCTGGCGGTCAACCTTTCGGGGCTGTCGATCGGTGACCTACGGATCGAGAAGGCGATCGTCGCGTCCCTTCGCAAGTACGACGTCAGCCCATGTGCCCTGATCCTGGAGATCACCGAGACAGCGGCGGTCTCCGACGTCGACGCCGCTCGCAAGTTTGCCGATCGGATGTCGGCTCTGGGCTGCCAGCTCGCGCTGGACGACTTTGGTGCCGGATTTGGTTCGTTCTATTACCTCAAGCACCTCGCCTTCGACTACGTGAAGATCGACGGTGAGTTCGTCGCCAACTGTCACCGCAGCGCAGTCGACCGGACGATCCTGCGGTCGATCGTTGGTATCGCGCACGACCTTGGAAAGAAGGCTGTGGCCGAGTACGTCGCAAGCCCGGAGATTCTTGAGGTTGTCCGACAAGAAGGAGTTGACCTCGCTCAGGGATATCTTGTGGGCAAGCCGATGTCGTTCGGCAACTTCGTCGCTGGCCCAATGAACGATTCGAGTTGAAGGTGGACCGGTAGATGGGCAAGTTCGAACGATCTGTTGGTCTGGTGATTCTGGGGCTTGCGACAGGCGCAGCGGTGCTGTTGTGGCTCGCCGTCTCAGCTGCCGGGCCGGCTGCCGGGACAGCGCCGACCGACGGAGTCCTGTTCGGACTGTGGCACGTGTTGTACGACACCGAGGCGCCTTCGCCTCGTGTCATCGTCGCGGCGTGTGCCTTGGCGATTCTGTTCGCTGCCGGCGTCGCACTCATCGAACGCCGGATCGCCAATCGTGCTCGTCGTTCCGACGACGCCGGGGCCAACCCGCTGGCACCGAAGATCGTGATGGCCGAGACCTTCGGCGTGTACGCCGGGCCGGTGACCATCACAGTCCTCGTACCCGCACACAACGAAGAGGCGCTGCTGCCGCTGACGCTCGCCTCGTTGATGGCACAGTCGCACCGTCCTGAGCGGATCATCGTCGTCGCTGACAACTGCACCGACGCAACGGTGTCGGTGGCGCGCACAGCAGGTGTCGAGGTGGTCGAGTCGGTCGGAAACACCGACAAGAAGGCCGGAGCGCTCAACCAAGTGCTCGAGTGGTTGCTGCCCGAGCAGGGTGACAACGATGTCGTGATGATCATGGATGCGGACACGACTCTCGACGACGGTTTTCTCGACGCAGTGGTCAGCCGGATGTCGGTCGACCGCGGTCTGATGGCCATCGGAGGGCTCTTCTACGGCGAGCAGGGCGGCGGTTTGCTGGGTCAGTTCCAGCGCAATGAATACATCCGATACGCGCGCGAGCTGAGGCGCCGGCGGGGACGCGTGTTCGTGCTCACCGGGACTGCTTCGGCGTTCCGACCGCGGGCTCTGGCCATGGTTGCGGAGAGTCGCGGTGGCGTACTTCCCGGTACCCACGGACAGGTCTACGACACGGCGGCGTTGACTGAGGACAATGAGCTGACGATCGCTCTGAAGTCGCTGGGCGCCCTGTTGATCTCGCCAGAACAATGCACCGTTGTCACCGAGGTGATGCCGACCTGGCGGGCGTTGTGGGTGCAGCGGCTCCGTTGGCAGCGTGGTGCCTTGGAAAATCTTGGCGCCTACGGGGTGACCCGGCAGACAAGTCGATACTGGATGCAGCAGCTGGGCATCGGTTATGGGGCGATCGCACTCAGCACCTACTTCGCGCTGATCGCCGTCATGATCGTGTCGCTAGACGACTGGGTGTGGTTCCCCTTCTGGCTGGGCCTGGGATTGTTGTTCATGATCGAGCGGGTGGTCACGGTGTGGCGGAGTGGCTGGCAGGCGAGACTTCTCGCACTCACACTTTTTCCTGAGCTGTTCTTTGCGGTGTTCCTCAACGTGGTCTTCGTCAAGGGCATTTTCGACATCGCCTTCAAGCGCAAAGCGACCTGGCACTACCTGCCGCAGGGTGCGCCGGGTCGACACCTGAACGTTGGTGAACGAGCATGACGTTTCCCGCCGGCTTCCTTCTGCCCGAATCGACCCTGCATTCCGACGCGTTCGCCGTGCTGGCCGCGTTCGTGGCGATCAACACCCTGATGTACGTGGCCTTGGCAGTCGCGAAGATATTGCCCAAGATCTACTTGAGCGATTGGATCCATCGCTCCAACCGCCGTTCGCAGACCAGAAGCATCCATCCGGACCCGCTGCAGGACTGACCTGACCCGGTCAGCTGGGGCAATTTCGGATTCGGTCGGCCACGCCGACAAAACATGAGGGTCCCCTCGCAATGTGGCTGTGACATTCGGGAGATAGGTTGGAGCTCCGTTCGCCAAGAGCCTGGATGGTCCCGTTGTTCGAGAAGATCCTCGTTGCCAATCGCGGTGAGATAGCAATCCGCGCCTTCCGCGCTGCCCACGAGCTCGGTGCGCGTACCGTGGCGGTCTTCCCGGTCGAGGACCGAGGCTCAGAGCACCGCGTGCGCGCCGACGAGGCGTACGAGATCGGCGAGGCCGGCCACGCGGTTCGTGCCTATCTCGATCCGCAGGCCATCGTCGAGACAGCGGTCAGGGCCGGTGCGGACGCGATCTATCCGGGCTATGGCTTCCTGTCGGAGAACCCCGATCTGGCCGAGGCGTGCGAGCGGGCAGGCATCACCTTCATCGGTCCGCCCAAGGAAGTTCTCGAGCTGACCGGCAACAAGGCGTCGGCCATCGCTGCAGCCAAGGCCGCGGGCGTTCCCACGCTCAAGTCCGTCGAGCCCTCAGCCGACGTCGACGAGCTGATGGGTGCCTCCGAGACACTGAGCTACCCCCTTTTCGTCAAGGCCGTCGCTGGTGGAGGCGGACGGGGCATGCGCCGGGTCGACGACCCCGACGATCTGCGCGAGTCGATCGAGGCGGCGATGCGTGAGGCCGACGGCGCCTTCGGTGATCCGACCTGCTTCATCGAGGAAGCCGTGGTGGATGCCCGCCACATCGAGGTTCAGATTCTCGCCGACCAGCACGGCAATGTGGTGCACCTGCGTGAGCGCGACTGCTCGGTGCAGCGGCGCCACCAGAAGGTCGTCGAGATCGCGCCCGCTCCAGGACTCGACCGCGACGTCCGCAAGGCCATGTGCGCCGACGCGGTGACGTTCGCCAAGTCGATCGGCTACTCGTGCGCCGGGACCGTCGAGTTCCTGCTCGATGCCCACGGCAGATACGTGTTCATCGAGATGAACCCCCGCATCCAGGTGGAGCACACCGTGACCGAAGAGGTCACCAATGTCGACCTGGTGCAGGCGCAGATGCGGATCGCCGCCGGGGCAACCCTTACCGAGCTCGAGCTCGACGTGCAGGACAACATCAAGGCGCGCGGCTTCGCCCTGCAGTGCCGCATCACCACCGAGGATCCGTCCAACGGCTTTCGACCCGACACCGGAACGATCTCGTCCTACCGCTCGCCGGGCGGACCGGGCGTCCGGCTCGATGGCGGCACCGTCTACACCGGCGCCGAGATAAGCGCGCACTTTGACTCGATGCTGTCCAAGCTCACGTGTCGCGGCCGGGACTTCGCCACCGCGGTGGGTCGAGCCGAGCGCGCGCTCGGGGAGTTCCATGTCGGCGGGGTGTCCACCAACATCTCCTTCCTCAAGGGGCTACTGGCCAGTCCCGACTTTCGCGCGGGCGGGGTGACGACGACCTTCATCGACGAGCACCCCGAGCTTCTCCAGGCACAAATGACGACCGAGCCGGCCGACAAGATCCTGTCGTGGCTCGCCGACGTGACGGTCAACAAGCCCCATGGCGCCGCACCCACGATGGTCGATCCGGCCTCCAAGCTCCCGATGCTCGATCGCGCATCCGCTCCACCCGACGGATCCCGTCAACTGCTGGCCGAGCTGGGCCCTGAAGGATTTGCCGCTGCACTCCGTCAGCGCGAGAGTGTCGGCGTCACCGACACGACTTTCCGCGATGCGCACCAGTCGCTGCTGGCGACCCGCGTACGTACCCGCGATCTCGTCGCGGTCGCGCCGTACGTCGCCCGGATGACGCCTCAACTGCTGTCGATCGAGGCGTGGGGCGGAGCAACGTACGACGTGGCGCTGCGATTCCTCAAAGAAGACCCGTGGGAGCGGTTGGCCGCCATGCGCGAGGCGGCCCCCAACATCTGCCTGCAGATGCTGCTTCGGGGTCGCAACACCGTGGGCTACACGCCCTATCCGACCGAGGTGACCGCCGCGTTCGTCGAGGAGGCTGCCGCGACGGGCATCGACATCTTCCGGATCTTCGACGCACTCAACGACGTCGACCAGATGCGCCCGGCAATTGCCGCGGTGCGTGAGACCGGAACGACGATCGCCGAGGTCGCGCTCTGCTACACCGGCGACCTGTCCAACCCGGCCGAGAAGCTCTACACGCTCGACTACTACCTCCGCCTGGCCGATCGCATTGTCGATGCCGGTGCACACGTCCTCGCGATCAAGGACATGGCAGGGCTCCTTCGCGCGCCTGCGGCTCGAACGCTCGTCACCGCGCTGCGTGAGCGCTTCGACCTTCCGGTGCACCTGCACACGCACGACACGGCGGGTGGCCAGCTTGCGACGCTGGTGGCCGCGATCGAGTCCGGTGTCGACGCAGTCGACGCCGCGTCGGCAGCGTTGTCGGGCACCACGAGCCAGCCGTCGATGTCGGCGCTCGTTGCGGCCACCGACTACTCCCCGCGCGAGACGGGCCTCGACATCGGCGCGATCAACGCGCTCGAGCCTTACTGGGAAGCCGTGCGCCGTCTCTACGCCCCGTTCGAGTCGGGCCTCCCGGCGCCGACCGGACGGGTCTACCGTCACGAGATTCCGGGTGGGCAGCTCTCCAACCTGCGTCAGCAGGCCATCGCGCTGGGCCTCGGTGAGAAGTTCGAGCAGATCGAGGACATGTACGCCGCCGCCAACGACATCCTCGGCAACATCGTGAAGGTCACCCCGTCGTCGAAGGTGGTGGGTGATCTGGCCCTGCACCTGGTGGCAGTGGGCGCCGACCCCGAGGCGTTCGCCGACGATCCCGCATCATTCGACATCCCTGAGTCGGTCATCGGCTTCCTCTCCGGCGAGCTCGGCGACCCGCCCGGCGGCTGGCCCGAGCCGTTCCGCACGAAGGCCCTTGAAGGACGCAAGGGCAAGCCCGCGATGACCGAGCTCGACGACGACGATCTCGCCGGACTGGAGACCGATCGTCGCCACACGCTCAACCGACTGCTGTTCCCCGGGCCCACCGAAGACTTCGACGCGGCCCGTCAGCAGTACGGCGACTTGGTGATGGTCCCGACCGGCGCGTTCTTCTACGGACTCCGCACAGACAAGGAGATCGAGGTCGAGATCTCCGAGGGCAACCTGCTGCTGTTCGGGGTCGAGGCGATCGGAGACGCAGACGAACGCGGTATGCGCAACGTGCTCGGCACGATCAACGGCCAGCTGCGGCCGATCGAGGTGCGCGACCAGTCGATCGACTCCAAGGTCACCTCGTCGGAGAAGGCAGAAGACGCCAACCCACAGCATGTCGCCGTGCCGTTCGCTGGTGTCGTCACGGCGCTGGTCGCCGAAGGTGACACCGTTGAGGCCGGCCAGACAGTTGCGACGATCGAGGCCATGAAGATGGAGGCCGCCATCACCACACCCAATGCGGGCACGGTGGAGCGTCTCGTGATCAGCGAGACCCGCCAGGCCGAAGGCGGAGACCTGCTGCTCGTGTTGAGCTGAAATTGGCCCGCGCCGAAACACCTGGCGTGTGCGATGCTGGAATTGCGTAGACATTCTGCGGCGCTCGGCCCGAGATGATGCGTGAACGGTCCATACGAAAGTGGCCGCACATGACTCAACCAGCACAGCTCGCCAGCGACGCGAACGAGCATTACGTCAGCCACTTCACCGAGCTGATGCAGGACGTCAAGGATGCCGGTCTCCTGGAGCGTCGGCACAGCTACTACTGGCTGCAGATCGCCGCCCACGTTGCAGCGTTCTTCGCGATCTGGGTGGGATTCTTCCTGCTCGGCAACTCATGGTTCCAGCTGATCCTCGCGGGAGCGCTGGGCGTCATCGTGACCCAGTTCGGCTTCCTCGGCCACGATGCGGCACACCGGCAGATGTTCACCTCGGGCAAATGGAACTCGTGGACTGCACGCATTCTCGCGGGCGCATTCGCGGGGCTGAGCTTCGCATGGTGGCGCAGCAAGCACAACATGCACCACAAGGGCCCGAACCTCGAAGGCTACGACCCCGACATCGGTCCCGGAGCGATCGCCTTCACGCCCGACATCGTGGCCCGGCGTACGTCGGGCTTCGCCGGCTGGTTCGTCAAGCGTCAGGGCTGGCTGTTCTTCCCTCTGCTGACACTCGAAGGGCTCAACCTGCACGCCGAGAGCATCCGGGCGGCACGCGACAGGACCTCCAACCAGCCGTGGCGACGTGTCGAGCTGATCCTCGTCGTCTCGCGCCTGACGGCATATGTCGCGATCCTGTTGACGTTCCTCCCACTTGGCAAGGCGGCGGCATTCTTCGCCGTCCAGATGGCGGTGTTCGGGTTCTGCCTGGGCGCGTCATTTGCTCCGGCCCACAAGGGCATGCCGATCATTCCGCCGGAGATGAAGCTCGACTTCCTGCGCCGTCAGGTGATGGTCTCGCGCAACGTCAAGGGCAATCCGGTCGTCGACTGGGCGATGGGCGGCCTCAACTACCAGATCGAGCACCACCTGTTCCCCAACATGCCGCGGTGCAATCTCCGCAAGGCTCAACCACTCGTACGCGCGCACTGTGAGCGCGAGGGCATCGACTACATGGAGGTCGGGCTCTTCCACTCGTACGCGATCGTGGTCGACTACCTCAACAATGTCGGGCTGCGCGCCCGTGACCCGTTTGACTGTCCACTGTCTGCGCAGCTGCGCGGCGGCGCCTAGCCCCGCTTCTTGGTAAAGGCTCCGCGGCGGCTGCGGCCGATCAGTGCTGCTGTCGCGCGTACCTTGCCGCGGCCGAGGTCTGGCTCCAGTCCGTTGCTGATGCGACGCAGCTGGTCCTCGTGCCACGCGAGCTCGACGGCACCGTTGATCGCCTTGATGTCGATCGCCTTGCTGAGCAGTCCGGTGCGGCTGTAGCCGACACTGTGCGACTCGATGCGCGAGTCCTCGGCCTGCAGAATGACGCTGCCTGCATCAGGTGTGGTGCAGGAGGGGCGGCCGATGCCGATCATGTCGCAGTCACCCGATGAAAGGGCTGCCTCCATGGCCACCCGCGTACGGTTGCCGCCGGTCACCGCGAGCGGGATGTCGCCGGCAACGTCGCGTACGGCGCGGGCGTATTCGAGGAAGTACGCCTCGCGATCGCGTGTGCTCTTGGCGGCGCTTCCCATCATCGCCGGAGCCTCGTAGCTTCCTCCGCTGACCTCGATCTGGTCGATGCCCTCGTCGGCGAGTGCCGCGACGACATTGCGTGATTCGTCCTCGGTGAACCCTCCACGCTGGAAGTCGGCGGAGTTGAGCTTGATGCCAACCGCGAAGCTCGGTGCGACTCGTGACCTGATGCGGCGAACGACCTCGAGAACGAACCGCATACGACGCTCGGAGTCGCCACCCCACTCGTCGTCGCGAAGATTCGACAGCGGTGACAGGAACTGGGCCACCAGGTAGCCGTGGGCGCCGTGCACCTGGACGCCGTTGAATCCGGCCGTCTCGGCGACCTGCGCAGTCGTTGCGAAGCGTTCGATGATGTCTTCGATCTCGGTGCCGGTCAGCTCTCGTGGTTTGGAGGCTCCGGGCACCTTGAGGGCAACTGCGCTGGGCGCGACCGGTTGCTGGCGGATTGCCGCGAGGTTGGCCTGCCGCCCCGGGTGGTTGATCTGCATCCAGATCGGTACGCCGCTGTCCTGTGTCGACTTCGCCCAGCGGGAGAGTCCGTCGAGATCGCGTTCGTCCTCGACGACGACATTGCCGGGCTCGCCGATCTGGGTGCGATCGACCATCACGTTGCCGGTGACCAGCAAGCCATAGCCGCCGTTGCTCCACGTCCCGTAGAGCCGTTCCAGCTCAGCCGTCGGGGAGTGGCTCTTGTCGCCGAGCACCTCGCTCATCGCCGATTTCATCAGTCGGTTGGGCAGCACCTGGCCGCAGGGCAGTGTCAGTGGATCGTGAAGCGTCACGGGCATGGGGAGTGTCCTGTCGAAGTCAGATACCAATGGTATCTCAACGGGTGTGACGGACGTTCAGCCCTTGTTGACCACCGTGAGCAGCACAACTGAGTCCTCGAGCGCCTCCAGAGAGTGGGGAGCATCGGGCACGGCGATCAGATGTCCAGTTGCTCCGTCCCATGAGTCGTCACCGGACGCGAGCCGCACTCGCCCGCGCAGCACGTGGACTGTGGCGTCGCCGGGGTTGCTGTGCTCATCGAGCGTGTGGCCTGCCGACAGCGCGATCATGGTCTGCCGGAGCGCGTGCTCGCGTCCGCCGAAAACGGTGTGGCCGCTACGGCCGCTGGACGCAGACCTTGCGAGCTCGAGCTGCTCGCGAGCGAGTGCTGTGAGTGATGTGTTGGACATGTTTCTCCCTGTTGTCGGCGTGGACCCGTCGCCAAGGTCCTCACTCACCATGACTCACCGGGATCTGCATGCACACGGCCATAGGTCCCGTTGTCAGTTGATCTGGCGGTCCTGGCCTTCCCAGAACGGCTGGCGGAGCTTGAACTTCTGCAGCTTGCCGGTCGCGGTGCGTGCCAGCTCGTCGCGGAACTCGATCCGCTTGGGGCACTTGTAACCCGCCAGATGCTTGCGGCAGTGCGCGATCAGCCCCGCCTCGTCGACGGCATCCTCCTCGGGGTCGAGCACGATCAGCGCGGTGATCAGCTCGCCCCACTTCTCGTCGGGGATGCCGATCACGGCGACCTCCCTCACCGCTGGATGGGACATCAGCGCATCCTCGACCTCGATCGACGAGACGTTCTCGCCGCCGGTGATGATGACGTCCTTCTTGCGGTCGGCGATCACGATGTAGCCGTCTTCGAAGGTGCCACCGTCGCCGGTGTGGAACCAGTTGCCGGCCTGCGCATCTGCGGTCGCCTCGGGGTTGTCCCAGTAGGACGCGAGATTGTGATTGGACTGCGCCAGCACCTCGCCCTGGTCGTCGATCATCATCCGCACGCCGACGGCCGGCGCGCCCGCGCGGCCGAGATTGAGGGCCTGCTGGTGAGGGTCGAGGTCGTCCCACTCCGCACGCATCCGCGACATAGTCAGCAGTGGCGCTGTCTCGGTGAGGCCATAGATCTGGATGAACTCCCAGCCCAGCTCCTCGCGTACGCGTTCGATCGTGCGGGTCGGCGGCGGAGCGCCGGCAACGATGATGCGTACGCGGTCGCGACCGGGGATCTCGCCGTCCCAGGTCTTGGCCCCGTCGAGTGCTGCGGCAACAACAGCAGGAGCTGCACACAGGTAGGTGACGCCGTGCTTCTCGATCCGCTTGAGGATCTCGGTGCCGTCGACCTGACGAAGGACGACGTGGGTCGCGCCCATGCCGGTTGCGGTGAATGGCATGCCCCACCCATTGGCGTGGAACATCGGCAGCGTGTGGAGATAGACGTCGCGGTCCGACACCGAAGCCTGCCAACCGAAGACCGTCGCGTTGAGCCAGTTGTTGCGATGTGTCAGCTGCACGCCCTTGGGCCGCGCGGTCGTGCCTGAGGTGTAGTTGATCGTGGCGGTCGCCGACTCATCGCCCTCCCACGGCTCGGGCTCGTTGCTCGAGCCCCAGATCTTGTCGTCGTCCTCACCCAGCACGAAGGTCCGCTTGCATTCGACCTCGTCGACCAGATGGCGCAGGTCGGGATCGACCATCAGCACCTCCGCTCCCGAGTGCTCCACGATGTAACGGATCTCGGCCACCGCCAGTCGGAAGTTGACCGGCACCAGAACGCGACCCCAACCCGAGACGCCGTAGAACGACGTCAGCATGCGCGCGGAGTTCTGCGACACGATCGCGACACGGCCACCGACCGGAACACCCATCTCGTCGAGGGAGGCCGCCTGCGCACGGGCGCGACGGCCCAACTCGGCATAGGTGACCTCGCCCCACGACTCGGCAGGCTGGTCGGGCTCGTCGATCACGGCGATGCGATCGGGGTAGACCGTCACTGCACGGTCGAGGAAGTCGTTCACGGTGAGCGGGTAGAACACGGTGCCTCCGAAGATGTATGGCGCGGGTCACACCATGTCTATCCTGCACCTCGTTGCGAAGTGGTTGCACGTCGAGCCGCAAAGGGGGCATCCCCGGCACGATGTTCTCGGCCCTGCGGGCTAGCGTGGCCGCATGACGATCACCGCAACACTCGAAATGCGATTCAAGCCCGAGCTCCTGGACGAGGCCAAGACGGTGTTGGCTCGGGTGCTTGCCGAGACACGGGCGTTCGACGGCAACCTCGGCGTCGACGTGCTCGTTGACCTGGAGGACGCCGGGCATTGGGTCGCCAACGAGATCTGGGAGTCCGTCGAGCACGACGACGCGTACCGCGCCTTCCGTGCCGGCGACGGCAAGATCACCGACTTGGGGCCGCTGCTCGCGGCCGCGCCCGTCCTCACCCGGTGGGCCTCGATCGACGGGGTCTGACCTGGCTCGCTGACGTCGACGATTCCGGCGGGCCTACGGGAGCTCTGTACCGAGCTCGACTCATATCCGTAGAAGCCCTGACCGCTCTTCTTGCCGAGGAGGCCGGCGTCGACCATGCGGTCGAGCAGCGGTGGCGGTGAGTACAGCGGCTCCTTGAACTCCTCGTACATCGAGACGCCGATGGCCCGGATGGTGTCGAGGCCGATCAGGTCGCTCAGTGCCAGCGGGCCCATTGGGTGCCCGCAACCGAGCACCATGCCGCGGTCGATGTCGTCGGCAGAGGCATAGCCGGCCTCGTACATGCGGATCGCTGACAAGAGGTACGGCACCAGCAAGGAGTTGACCACGAAGCCCGCCCGGTCGGTGGCATCGATCGGCTTCTTGCCCAGTGCGTCGGTGACCCAGGTGCGCATCCGGTCGAGTGTCTCGGCCGACGTGGTCAGTGACGGGATGAGCTCGACGAGCTGCATCACCGGCGCCGGGTTGAAGAAGTGCACCCCCATGACGTGATGCGCGCGGCCCGAGACGGCGCCGAGCTTGACGATCGGGATCGACGAGGTGTTGGACGCGAGGATCGCGTCGTCCTTGGTCAAAATCTGGCCCACGCGTCGGAACAGGTCGAGCTTGGTGTGCTCGACCTCGGAGGCCGCTTCGACCACAAGGTCGCGGTCCGCCAGCTGCTCGAGGTCGTCGGTGAACGTGATGCGCGCCAGCACGGCCTCGACGTCAGCGGCCTCGATCTTGCCCCGCTTCTCGGCCCGCCTGAGCGAGCTCTCGACGCGATCAGCCGCAGCCTTGGCCGCGTCGCTGCTGATCTCGACGACCACGACGTCGAGCCCGGCACGGGCAGCCACCTCGGTGATGCCCGACCCCATGAGTCCGCCGCCGATGATGCCAACACTTTCGATCTTGCGCATGTACTGCCCCCTGCTAGAACCTGAGGTTATCCTCGCCTTTGCCTCCAGAGTACGTGTCCGTGTCGCGCCACGCTCCGGCAGATCGGCCGTGGTGAGATGAGGCATGCGTGCGCTGGTGGTGGTGATCGTGACGGTGCTCCTCGCGGGCTGCGGCGGCAGCGGTGACACCCCCACGAAGCCAGCTCCCACCGTGGCCAAGACGACGAAGGCGACTCCCAAGCCGACGCCCAAGCCCACCATTGCACCCCCGACGGGCAAGCCGGCGCCGGAAGCGTTGTCGCTGTTCTCGTGCGCCAAGGACGTCAAGGGGGCATGGAACGCGTCCGGGACGATCGCCAACTCGGGCAAGTCCAAGGCCACATTCCAGGTCACGGTCCACGTGGGCGAGGCGGCCGGTGCGCCCGAGCAGGCGATGACCAAGCAGCTGCCCAACATCGAGGCCGGCGGCTCGGTGAAGTTCGCCCTCGACAAGATCCCAGCACCCAAGGCCGGTGGGAGCTGTCATGTCCAGGTCCTCCGTCGCTGACGTGACCCGCGCCGCCACCTTCGCAAGCTCTTACTAAAGTGGCGGGATGACCACTGCTCCCACCTGGACTGCCGCCGGAGACTATGAAGACGTCTCGTACGAAACCTCTGCCGAAGGCATCGCCAAGATCACCATCTGCCGCCCCGAGGTCCACAACGCGTTCCGTCCCCAGACGATCATCGAGATCGGCCACGCGCTGAATGTGGCCCGCGAGGACGAGAAGGTCGGCGTCATCATCCTCACCGGCCAGGGCGACAAGGCGTTCTGCTCCGGCGGAGACCAGCGCGTACGCGGCGACAGCGGCTACAAGACCGACGACAACGCGGTGGGCCGCTTTCACGTCACCGACCTGCACGTGCAGATGCGGCGCACGCCCAAGCCGATCATCGCCATGGTCGCTGGCTGGGCAATTGGCGGCGGGCACGTGCTGCACCTCGTCTGCGACCTGACGATCGCGGCCGACAATGCGGTGTTCGGCCAGGTCGGGCCCAAGGTCGGCTCATTCGACGGCGGTTACGGTGCGAGCGTGCTCTCTGACCTGGTCGGGCCGAAGAAGGCCAAGGAGATCTGGATGCTGTGCCGTCAGTACGACGCGCAGCAGGCTCTCGACATGGGACTGATCAACACGGTCGTACCGCTCGCCGAGCTCGAGGCCGAGACGATCCAGTGGTGCCGCGAGATGCTCGAGCTGTCGCCGTATGCGCTGCGATTGAGCAAGGCAAGCTTCCACGCCCACGAGGACGGCTACGCCGGCATCCAGCAGCTGGCGCACGACACCAACTTGCTGTTCTACGGCAACCCCGAGGCGCAGGAGGGGCGTGAGGCGTACAAGGCCAAGCGCAAGCCCGACTTCACCCAGTTCCCCAAGCGCGCCTAACCCCCGAGATTTGGATGCACCTGCACCACGACGGCGCCATTCTTGGTGCAACTTGATCCAAATCTCGGTCAGGCGCGGGAGATTTGCACCATTTCGTCGCGCGGGACGACCTTGATGCGAGTGCGGCCGGCGGCCTCGCCGAGGGCGATCTCGTGCTCCTCAAGCTTCTCGAAGCCGTCCCACGTCGTGTACTCGAGCCCGCGGCCGTCGAGATAGCGATCGACGGCCTCACGCTCGGGCTGCTCGGGGGCGACCAGCAAGTCGATGTCGGCGAGCAGCAGCTCGATGGTCTGGGCAGCGTCTGACTTGGTGTGCCCGATCAGGCCGACGGGCCCGCGCTTGATCCAGCCGGTGACGTACGCGCCGGGCAGCGGCTTGCCGTCGATGTCGATGACGCGTCCGCCGTCGTTCGGGACGGTCGCGGTGCCGTTGTCGAACGGCAGCCCGGCGAGGTTGTCCGAGCGGTAACCCACGGCGCGATATACGGCCTGGACCGGCCAGTCCATGAACTCTCCGGTGCCGCGTACGTTGCCGGTGCCGTCGAGCTCGGTGACCTCGGTGCGCAGGCCGACGACCTTGCCGTCCTCGCCGAGGATCTCGACGGGGTTCTGGCAGAAGTGGATGTGGATGCGGTGTGCCGCACCGGTCGGTTCCTTGGCGAGGTAGTTCTGAAGTACGTCGACGACGAGCTTGACCGACTTCGAGGCGCGGATCGCGTCCATGGATCCCTCGTCGAGCTCGAACCCCTCGGGGTGGACGACGACGTCGATGTTGGGGGAGTGCGAGAGCTCGCGAAGCTCCATCGGGGTGAACTTCACCTGTGCCGGGCCGCGGCGTGCGAACACGTGCACGTCCTTGGTCGCATTGGCCTTCAGCCCGCGGTGCACGTTGTCGGGGATCTCGGTGACGAGTTGCTCGTCTGCCGTCTTGGCGAGCATCCGAGCAACATCGAGTCCGACATTGCCGACACCGAGCACGGCAACTGTCTCGGCCTCCGGGTCGAAGGGCCAGTCGCGAGGTGCGTCAGGGTGTCCGTCGTACCAGGACACGAAGTCGGCCCCGCCGAACGAGCCACGCAGGTCGATGCCGGGAATCGGCAGATCACGGTCGGCCCGAGCGCCGGTCGCAAAGATCACGGCGTCGTAGAACTGCTGCAGGTGGTCAAGCTTGAGGTCGGAGCCGTAGTCGACGTTGCCGAAGAAGCGAATGCCGTCATGGGAGAGCACGCGCTTGAGCGCTTTGATGATCTCCTTGATGCGCGGGTGGTCGGGCGCGACGCCATATCGGATGAGCCCGAAAGGCGTGGGGTCGCGATCGATGATGTCGATCGTGACGTCCACGTCGGACTTGGTGAGGATGTCGGCGGCATAGATGCCCGCCGGGCCCGCACCGATCACGGCGACACGCAACTGCCTGCTCATGCTGACTCCTGGGAGGAAGGGTTGGCTCTTAGGCGAGCCTAAGTGACTGGCCCAACCAGCTCGTACCCCGTCTTGACATGCGGTCGTCCCGCCTGTGGCGCGAGTCACAGTAGGGTGAGTCGTCGCCGGCCGTTTGCCGAGCACGTGCGGCACGAAGGCCCTAGTGTTCGGGTTCGGGGAAGCATCCGCGAAGGAGCGTCATGGGTCTGATCTCACCCACCTTGCCAGCGTTTGACGTCGAGGAGTGGCGGGCCAAGTCCCGTGCCGAGCGGACCAAGGCGCTTCAGCAGCATTGGGCGGTCTACGGCTTCGGCACGCCGTATGCGATCTACCTGCTCTATGCCGTGAAGATCGGGCTCTACGTCCTGGGTGGTCTGCTGTTCGCGGCAGCAACTCCGGGAATCGGTTCGTTGGGCAATCTCAGCGACTGGTGGTTCGAGCCGGTCGTGTTCCAGAAGGTCATCATCTGGACGCTGTTGTTCGAGGTGTTGGGCTTCGGCTGTGGCTTCGGCCCGTTGACCATGCGATTCCTCCCGCCGATCGGCACCTTCCTCTACTGGCTGAGGCCCGGCACGATCCGGCAACCGCCGTGGCCCGATCGGCTGCCCGGTACGCAGGGATCGCGCCGCTCCGTCCTCGACGTCGGTCTGTACGTCGGCGTCATCGCGGCCGCCGTGTATGTGCTGCTCTCACCGGCCGATCGCGCCGTGTCCGGCCTCGGCGCCGATGCCTTCACCATCATCGAGCCGTGGAGGTTCCTTCCCCTCCTGATCGTCCTGCCGATCCTGGGCCTGCGTGACAAGACGATCTTCCTGGCCGCCCGGTCCGAGCACTACTGGGTGACCGCGATCGTCTTCCTGTTCCCGTTCGTCGATCTGATCGTGGCCGCCAAGCTGCTCATGGTCTCGATCTGGTGGGGTGCGGCGACGTCAAAGCTCAACAGCCACTTCCCGTATGTGGTGTCGACGATGATGAGCAATGCGCCACTGGTGCCCAAGGCGGTCAAGCGCCGGTTGTGGCGCGACGCTGAGTTCGACGTACGTCCGGGGCTGCTCTCGCGAGCCTTGGCGCACGGCGGGACGGTGATCGAGTTCGGTGTGCCCCTGATCCTGCTGCTGTCGCGGGGAGGGTGGGTCACCACGATCGCGTTGATCATCATGATCCTGTTCCACCTGCAGATCCTCACCGCCATCCCTATGGGTGTGCCGCTGGAGTGGAATGTCGTGATGATGTTCGGCGCAGTCCTGCTGTTCGGGCACTATTCCGAGTACGGGATCACCGATGTCACCCAGCCCTTCCTCGTCTACGGCCTGCTTGCGCTCGTTGCCGCAGCGATCGTGGGCGGCAATCTGCGCCCCGACCTGTTCTCGTTCCTGCCGTCGATGCGCTATTACGCCGGTACATGGGCGACGTCAGCATGGTTGTTCGGCGAGGGGGCCGAGCAGAAGTACGCCGACCGAGTCACCAAGTCCGCGCAGCTGCCGCATCGCCAGCTCGCCAAGCTGTACGACGAGGACACGGTCGACCTGATGATCGGCAAGCTCGGCGCCTGGCGCGGGCTGCACACGCACGGCCGGGCAATGGTCGGCCTCTACTCACATGCCGCTGACGACCATGAACAGCGGTTCATCGTCGACGGTGAGATGGTCGCCGGATCGGCGATCGGCTGGAACTTCGGCGATGGTCACCTGCACCACGAAGGTCTCTTGGCGGCAATCCAGGAGCAGTGCGACTTCGAACCGGGCGAGCTGCGGGTCATCATGATGGAGTCGCCACCCTTCTTCCGACCGGTTCAGCGCTATCGCATCCTCGACGCCGCAACCGGAGTCGTCGAGACGGGTGAGGTCAAAGTTGCCGAGATGCGGTCCAGACAACCCTGGGACGGCTCGTTGCCGTTCAACAACGTTCACCGCACCCCCTAGGGTCGAGTCATGACCTCTGCCGTCGTCGTGGGTTCTGGCCCCAACGGGCTGGCCGCCGCTGTCGTGCTCGCCCGCGCTGGCATTGACGTGACCGTGCTCGAGGCCGAGGACGAGATCGGTGGTGGCACCAGGTCGGCTGAGCTGACGATCCCCGGGATGATGCACGACATCTGCTCGGCAACCCACCCCACAGGAGTCGCCTCGCCGTTCTTCCGATCGCTCGACCTGGAGCGCCACGGGCTCGAGTGGCTGTGGCCTGAGGTCGATGCGGTGCACCCGATCGACGGGGGGCGCGCCGGCGTCTTGTTCCGCGACCTCGACCGTACGGCCGAGCTGCTGGGTGAGGACGGCCGCGCGTGGCGCAAGCTGTATGCGCCCCTGGTCAAGCACAGCGACGCCCTGATCGACGAGTTGTTCCAGCCGATCATCCACTTGCCGAGGCACCCCATCACCCTGGCTGGCTTCGGCGCCCGGGCGATGCAGCCTGCCTCCTGGATCGCCCGCCGGTGGAAGTCCGACGAGGCCCGCGGACTGTTCGCCGGGTTGGCAGCGCATGCCATGTATCCGCTCGACAAGCCCACCACAGGTGGTCTCGGCCTGATGTTCGGCATGACGAGTCATGCGTATGGCTGGCCGGTCGCCAAGGGCGGATCGGCGGCGATCGCGAACGCGCTGGCCGCTGAGATCAGGCAGCACGGCGGCACGATCGAGACTGGTCATCGGGTCACGGAGCTTCCGCAGGCCGACATCGTCATGTTCGACACAACGCCTGACAGCGTTCTCAAGATCGCGGGCGACCGGCTGCCCGGGCGGGTGCGGCGCCCGTTCACGAAGTGGCGCCGCGGACCCGGCGTGTTCAAGGTCGACTTCGCTGTCGACGGTGGCGTCCCGTGGACCAACGAGTGGGCCCACAAGGCGGGGACGGTGCACCTTGGCGGCACCTTCGAGCAGGTCAATGCCGCCGAGTCAGAAGTGCACGCGGGCCGGATGCCGGAGCGGCCCTTCGTCCTGGTGTGTCAGCAGTACCTTGCCGACCCCGGCCGCTCAGTCGGCGATGTGCACCCGATCTGGGCGTATGCCCACGTCCCGCAGGGATACACCGGCGACGCGACCGAAGCGGTGATCGCCCAGATCGAGCGGTTCGCGCCGGGCTTTCGCGAGCAGATCGTTGCGACCTCGGTCAGCGGACCTGCGCAGCTGGAGGCGCACAACGCCAACTATCTCGGTGGCGACATCGCCGGTGGAGCGAACGATGCCTGGCAGGTCGTCATGCGGCCGAGGCTCTCGAGCAATCCCTACTCGCTCGGCGTCAAGGGGCTCTATCTGTGTTCGGCGTCGACCCCACCCGGCGCGGGCGTTCATGGAATGGGCGGTTTCCGGGCGGCCACTCGTGCGGTGGCGCAGTTGTGACCCACGCATCGCAGGAACTCGAGACGCAACCCTGTCGTTCTCCCTTTGAACGTTCACCGATCAGCACCCCACCAACAGTCCAGGAGCCCCACCGATGAAGTTGCCCTCGCACCAGAAGTTCCTGTCCGCGACCGCCGCCGCGTCAGTGTTGCTGCTTACTGCAGCCTGCGGTGGCAGCGATGATCCGGCCAGCTCCGCGCCGACGACCTCCGAGACATCGTCGGCGACCGATGGCACCAGCTCCGCGGCGAGCGTCAAGGACGGTGACTACGAGGCGGAGGGTGAGTACGCCAACCCGGGCGGTCAGTCGATGGTGAAGGTGGAGCTGACCCTCGCCGACGGCAAGATCAGTGACATCACGGTCACGCCAGAGGCCGCCAACGGCACCTCGAAGGGCTTCCAGGCGAAGTTCGCCGGTGGCATCTCCGGCGAGGTCGTCGGCAAGAGCCTCGACGAGCTCGACGTCAGCAAGGTCTCCGGATCGTCGCTCACCTCGCAGGGATTCAACCAGGCGATCGAACAGATCAAGGCTGATGCCACCGCCTGACGCCTGGCGGTTCGAGGCGATCGGCACCAGCTGGCAGATCGACACTGCCACGCCTCTCGATGAGGAAACCCGAGCGGCCGTGCTCGATCGCATCGATCAGTTCGACCGGGTGTGGTCGCGATTTCGCGACGACTCGATGGTCAGCGAGATCGCGTCTCGCGGCGGCACGTGGGACCTGCCGGACGGTGAGGCGCTCTTCGACTTCTACGACGAGCTGCACGCGGCCACCGATGGTGCGGTCAACCCGCTGATCGGTCGTACGCTCGCCGACCTCGGCTACGACGCTGATTACTCGCTGACCCCCGCGAATCGGGTGGCAGGAGTTCCGGCATGGGACTCACTCACCCGCCACGGGTCGGTCATCACGACGTCCGGCCCGCTGCTGATCGATGTCGGTGCCGCTGGCAAGGGGCTGCTGGTCGACCTGCTGCAGGGCGTCATGTGGGAGGCGGGACGCAACACGTACACGATCGATGCGAGCGGCGACATCTATCACCACGGCTCGACACCGATCAGCGTCGCGTTGGAGCACCCGGCAGTTCCCACGCGTGCCGTCGGGGTGGTTGAACTGGAGCCTGAGGACGCACTGTGCGGGTCGGCGACGAACCGGCGAGCCTGGGGCGACGGGCTGCATCACGTGCTCGATGGCCGTACCGGCCGGCCGACGGACAACATCGTGGCAACCTGGGTGGTCGTCCCGCAGTCGTGCATGATGGCCGATGGGCTCGCAACGGCGCTGTTCCTTGCCGAACCAGACGATCTTCTGACACGTTTCACCTACGAGTTCGTGCGCATGCACGCCGACGGCCGGGTCGAGTGGTCGCCGAAGTTCCCTGGAGAGGTGTTCGCATGAGGACGGTCAGGGACCTGTTGGATCGCCAGCTGGGGCGAGTCACGATGTATCGGCTGATCACGATCGTGCTCGGCATGCTGGCGGCGCTCTACGTCATGTTCAGCGCATCGGGGGTGGTGGACGGTGTCTCCGTCAAACACGAGCTGATCTCGCTCGCCGTGCTGCTTGTCGCCTCGTACGGGTCAAACCAGCTGTTTGGTCGGCTCTGGAAGGTCAAGCCGCACCACGAGTCGTCGGTCATCACCGGTCTGCTGCTCTTCTTCCTGTTCGTGCCGATGTTCACCACCGACCTCGACAGCTACGCATGGTTGGCGACTGCGGCGGTGTTGGCCAATGCGTCAAAGTATGTGCTCGCCTGGCGCGGTCGCCACATCTTCAACCCCGCCGCTGCCGGTGCCTTTCTCGCCTACATTGCACAGCAAGCCGTCGGACGGGACAGCCAGACGCTGGCCATCTGGCAGGCCGCGGCGACCGACAAGATGCTGCCCTTCGTGGCGCTCGGCGCGCTCCTGGTGCTGTGGCGCACTCGCCGGCTCGATGTCGGACTGCTGTTCGTGGTGCTGGCATTCGTCCTGGTCGTCCTCGGGCTCGACCACCTGGGTGCCGATCTGAGTGACGCGGTACGTACGACGGTCTACTCGTTCCCGATCGTGTTCCTCGCTGGATTCATGCTGAGCGAGCCGTTGACTCTGCCGCCTCGCCGCAAGCAGCAGCTCGTCGTCGCAGTCGTGACGGGCCTGGTCTTCTCCTATCCGATCTTCATCTCGTTGATCACTGACGACCCGCCCAACCTCCACTGGCTCAGCCCGACGCCCGAGCTCGCCCTGCTGGTCGGCAACCTGGTCGCGTTTGCGTTCGCGAGGCGCAGCGGTATGTCGCTCGATCTGGTCTCGCGTCGCCAGCTCACGCCGGAGACCCACGAGTTCACCTTCAAGCCCGGACGGCCGCTGACTTTTCGGCCGGGCCAGTTCGCCGAGCTGACCTTGCCCCACGGCGCGGCCGACAGACGAGGCAGCCGGCGCTCGTTCAGCATCAGCTCGCCGCCTGACCCGGCGGGCAACGTGACCTTCGCACTTCGGGTGCCCGAGAAGTCGTCGAGCTTCAAACGAGCCATGCTCGACCTCGAGCCCGGCGCACGGGTCCATGCGACCGGAATCGCGGGCGACTTCGTGCTGCCGAGCGATCCGACGACCCCGGTGGTGCTGGTCGCCGGCGGGATCGGCATCACGCCTTTCATCAGCCAGCTGCTCCACCAGCCCGAGCGCGACGCGGTGCTCGTCTACGGTGTCACCGCACCCGAGGAAATTGCATACGCCGATGTCCTCGCGGGGTTCCGGGTCGTCATCGTGTCAGCAGTGGCGCCCGAGCACCTGCCGACACTGTGGCGCCACGTCGAGGCGCCGTTCATCTCGGTCGACCAGATCGCCACAGCCGTACCCGATCTCGATCAGCGGCTCGCCTACATCTCGGGCCCGCCGGCCATGGTCAATGCCGTGCGGGCCGGGCTCGTCAAGCGCTGCAAGCGGGTGAGGACCGACTACTTCACCGGTTATTGAGTCCGCTCGACCAACGCTGCTCGATCCGGCCCAGCCTCCAGATCGCGACCGAGACGGCCCACGTCACGAGGAAGAGGCCAACGATCGCGTAGCCAATCTGGCTGAGGTCGATGCTGCCGATCCATGCCACGGGGCCGTTGGTGATCCCCAGCTGGTCTCCGAGCAGTCCGATGATTTCGATGGCCCCGATGGACAGGGCGACAATGACTGACAAGCCGGTGACGGTGATGTTGTAGTAGACCTTGCGGACCGGTCGCAGGAATGCCCAGTCGTAGGCGAGGCCCATCAGCGCGCCGTCGATGCTGTCGAACAGAGCCATTCCGGCGGTGAACAGCACCGGTAGCACCAAGATCGCGTACCAAGGTAGATGGAACGCTGCCGCGCCGGCCGCCAGCACGAGGAGAGACACCTCGGTGGCTGTGTCGAAGCCAAGCCCGAAGAGTAGGCCCACTGGGTACATGTGGCGCGGTGCTTTCACCGAGCGGGTGAACCGGCCGAGCACCCTGTTGAGCAGACCCCGGTTGCAACCCGAGACTCATCAGGAAGTAGTGGGTCTCAGCGACGCCGTCGTTACCGAACCCCTTCTCCACTTGCCGAAGGCCGTGCAAGTGGTGTGTTGACTCCAACCCTGCTGTTGTCTTTACCTCTAGACCTACCGGTCCTAGTTGGAAGTCCCGCGTGGCACGGCCGTGACCTTCCCAACAATCAAGAAGCTCTGAAGCCTGACCGGGCCTTGCGGTCAGGAGAGCCCGGAGGCAGAGCAACTCGCCAAGCAGGCCCGTGTGCTCCTCACTCGAAAGCCTCCCGGTAGAGAGCCAGCGCGATCACCGGCTCGCTGCGACTGAACGCCTCCGCTGGACCCAAGGAGTACCCGGACTCGAGCAAGTGCCTGCAGATGAAAGCGGCGACGGCATCCCACCACGGCTCGTTCGGCAGAAGAAGTCGGCTGGCCTGCAGGTCCGGATCGCCCACCGACGGCTGAGGCACGGAAGTCGATGGCCTGCTCAACGGTCGAGGATCTGCAGTCAAGGGGCGGCCCCACCATGAACAACTCGACTCGGTCTTGCTCATTAGCGGCCGGCGTTTGGCCGGTGTTGACCCATCGAATGGCGCGTTGACTAGGTCCCGTTGCCGACGGCAAGCCGGCGAGCAACTGGCGGATCTCCTCGTAAGTCCTCTCAGGCACTCGGCACGCTCGCATGTGGGCTCGCCGCAAAATGGTCGGGCCCGCCAAGTGGGGAAGCTCAAGCCAACCGCCACGAACGGCTCAGCCGTAGGCTCGTTCTGCACAACGTGGAACAAGAGGAGGCCATCGGCGCCGGCCGGGCGCCATCGTCCGTCGCTGGCCGCCTGAAGCGGCAGCGCGTCGTGTCCATGATGGTGATAGTCGAAGAACTGGTCTCCGCGGTATGCATCGGGCGCCTCGGACGGGTTCCGTGTGCCCCAGGTTGACACCAACAGGTCACCAGCGAAGCTGCGCTTCATCGCAGGTATCCCGAATGGGAGTCCATCGAGCAATGTCGGCGCTGAAGGAGACCGCACATCCTCCGAGCCGCCGAAGCGCAGCCCAATCCAAAAACGCGGCTGCGTCTGACGTCGCGACTCGAAGTCCATCAGGTGCCAGGGCACCTCGGGGTTGTTCGTCGGGAAGAGACCTCGTGGATTGCGTTCGAGACAAGCTGCCCAGAACCTCAGGTACGCCGCAATCTGATACGGACAACGACGTGGCGAAAGGGTCATCGTAGGCTGATTCATGGGGCCGGCAGTGGGACTGCGAAACAAGGGCAGGAGAGGAGATCCAACCTCCTGTGTCAGCCCTATCTGGGCCTCGAGCGACGACCAACGTTGGGCCACCGGGTCGAGGGGGTCGGGGCGGTAGTTCGAGTACTCGAGTCGATCCAGCAGGCAAGCGGCCTCCGCGAGCGCTAAGGGCACGTGGAGGATTCGTCCCCTCTCGGTGCCGCTAGCGGTGACGATTTCGGAGCCCTCTTCAAAGAGGTTTCTGACGAGCAAGAGATTGGGATCTACGTTTGCGGCAGTTCTAGCGAGTGGCACGAACGGCGTCGCTCCTGGAGACAGCGGCACCTTGTTGACTCCGGCGATCTTGGCGGTGGCTTTGAAGTGCAATCCCTCCAAGACAAGGGGTGAAGGCGCAGCCCCTTCGACATTCATGGCATTGACACTCCCCTTCGCAACCCCTCGTCAACCTCGTGGTACTGGCGAAAGAGACCCGCCTGTTGGGCTGGCAGGAACACACGGCAGAGATCCAAGAAGGATCCTCTGTACCCAAACCAGCGTTGCATCTGCATCTGCGTATCCGCAGATGGGTCTTCGGCGTTCCGTAGAAACAGGGTGGTCGTCAGGCCCTCGAGGGTGAGGCCCCGTGCCATGACATTGCCACTCACGAAGATCGTTAGCAGGTCCCCAGGTGCGACCCAGGCTCCACCCACTTGCCTCGGCTCAAAACTCGGACGATCGTCTGCGTCCGGGTCGCTGTTCACTATCGAAATGCGAACACTGGGCAGCACTTCCTGGACCAGCAGGTCCTGGATGGCAGGCCAGTCGGCCATACCGGGCACCAATGTGGCTGTTCCCATCTCAGCGCCTAGGGCGGCGGCACTTCGCTGGTAGTCCACCAGCCAGCGATCCCACAGGTGCGGTTACTCATCAGCTCCTCGAAGACCCCGCTACGCAACTCGCGTGTTTGCTCCTCGGGGTAGGAGCACGCGAGCATCCTCCCCATGGTTGTGCCATGCGCCCAACTCAGGAGTTCCGCCGCGGCCTCAAAGTGGTCGTCGACGCTCGCGGAAGGGTGAAGAAGCATCGTCTGGACCGGGGGAAGACGCTCCATCGCGTCTCGTTGGACAAACGACTGGCCCCTGACGGCACTAGGCAGCCTGCCGTCGGCGTCCCTCCAGTAGCGAATTGCGGCTGCAACGGGGAAGAGCCCCACACACAGGATGCGATTATGGAACCTCGATCAGATGCGCCACCTACGAGGGGCCCTGAGTCTACGAGTCCGGCCGAACTACCGAGCGGACCATAGAAGACCTCGCCGCCTGAATACATGGCCCTACGGCCAACTGGTTCTGCGTAACTCGAACTTCTAGGAAGCAACTCTCCACTGGGGCCGGGGGTTCTCAAGGGCTCCGGGCTTGAAGTTGCGCGGGCTCAGAGGGTTGATGTCCGCCTGCAAGAAGTTCGCCTGCGGCGTGGCCGTATAGGCCAAGTAGGTAGCGAACAAGGCTGGTGATTGGGTTGAGGCGCATCAGACCGATAGGACCACAGGTCCAGGACGTGACGCGGATCTGCTTGTACATGGCCACCTGAGGATCCAGCCGATTCTCAACGACCGCGTCCGAGAATCGATCCGTCGTCGGCCTCGTCATCGATCACGAGGATGTCCCGGTTCGCTCGCCCGACGGAAGTGAGGATGCACGGACTCACGCAAGGTCCTGGCTGCCGCGGCCAGGTGCTGGCCATGCTTCATGACGACCATGACGATGGGCTCGCCCCGACGAACGAGGTGCGGGCCTTCGCGAAGGAAGGTGGTACCGTCCGCCGGACTGAGGACTGATTGCTCGCTGCTCGCCATGAAGTGGGACGCTGGCAGGAATCCGCGGTTTCCGCTCAGCCCAAGTTGAGCCTCAATCCGTCGGTACGTCTGATGCCACAAGCGCCAAGCGGGTCCCCGCAAGGACGACAATCACGTCGACGCCCGCTATCCATGGGCTAAGCCATCACACCGAGCATGGAGGCCGTCTTCCCCGACTGCACCGCACCCATCACCAGGCCTGACCGATGCCGGGTCGGGCCCCACTCCGGGCCTGGCTCCCGGACGCGAAGATGCCGCGATCCAGGATGTAGCTGCAGTCCGCCTTGAACGACCTCCGGGCGGTGCGTGGTGAGCCCGCCTCCGTTGAAGGAGAAGTCGCTAGCGAGTCCACCAACTCTGTGGCACCGGAGGGAGTCGACCCGGGCTTCTGGAAAAAGACGTGCTCCAGGTCATCATTCCATATCAGTCCATGGGCAGATGGCGAATGCTTTGAAGGCCCGGAACGCACGATTGGCCAAAGCGACCGCGGAGAGCGACGTCGACATCCGTCCCGATCGATGGACGAGATCTCGAGGATTCCCAGCGAGACCTTCGCGATGTAGATCCACTGGTTCTGCGTTTGGGTCTTCCGTGGACGCAGCCAGTCGCTGGCGCTCAACTTCGAGATCGGTCTCGAGTAACTCCAAGTCGATCAAGATCATCCCCGCGAACGACCGCTGCAGGGTCACACCTAGGAGACTCGCCACCAGTTGCAGTTCCTGCCAGCGCTCTCCCGTTCCACCGTTCTTGAACTTCGGAGACCAGGGGTCCGCCGCTGCATGCGCGTCAATCCCTGCAGAGACAGCTCTGATGAGATCGCAAATGGCGCCATGGCTGCGCAGCGGATCGACTCGGCTTGGAGACTGAACGCGGTCAAGGAAACTATTGATATGAGATGCCGTAGACAGCAATCTCGTCTTCCCATCGTCGCCGACAGTGTTGGTCACCATCACTGAGATGAGCCACGAGAGCACCTTCGTGCGTCGGTACCGTGCTTCGCCGAACCGATAGTCGTTGAGGTTCTCGATGATCGCTTCCACATGGGACCGAACCGGTGCCAGGAAAGGCGCTGCGATCTCCAGGTGTTCCGAGTCCCCAGCAGCCACCGCGAGCGCGCGCATGAGATCCACTTCGTGGTAGACGGCGTTACGGATCTCCTCGGCGTTTAGGTTCTTACCCTGCTTGTTGTAGAGGCTGAAGACCTCGTGAATCTGTCGCGGCGTAGCTTCCGTGTACTCGATCATTGGCACCTGGTAGTCAGTGCTCAACTCGAAGATCGCCGAGACCGGGACCGAGACTCCACTTACCTCAACCGTCTCGTCGCGAATCTGGTGGAAGTACTTCCCCATGAGAGGGACGAGGCCAGGGCTCACCTCAGTCGACGAGGCTTTCCGCAAGGGAAAGGGAAGTAGTACTCCTTCTCGATTGCCGCCGACAGGGTGTCCCCTGTCGCGTTTCGCCACGCCTTGCGAAACTTGGGGTAATTGGTGTGGAACAGCGTCTCTAGATCGAACTGGGGGTGGCGTTCCGACTCCTGCTTCACCTTAGTCAGGGCCTTCGGATGTGCGCCGATGAACCTGAGGATCGCGGTAAGGCGCTGCTTTCCGTCCACCACCTCGTAAGGGGCATCAGCCCCCTTTGCTGGCCGCAGGATGATGACCGAGGGCAGAGGGATCCCACGAAGAATGGACTCGATGAGAAGCTGTCCATCCTTCGTCGGCCAGACATCCGAGCGCTGAAATGACGGACTCAGCTTAGTTTCCCGGAGTGCGAGCGACTGGCGAAGTCATTGATGCTCCAGGTCTTTGCTTGGCGCCTGATCGGCGCTGAACTGCTGCCCTCCGTCCCGACGGCGTCCCACGCTTCGATCCACTGGGCACTCGCCGTGGCGACCGCGGCTTTCGTCTGCGGGCCCGACTCGACCTCTTCGACGAAGGCCTCCATGAGCGCAACCGCCCGTCCGCGCGCTCTAGCAGCAAAGACAGCCCCGGGATCGACAAATCGACGCCGTCTGACTCATCCAACAGTTCATCCACCCGCTGGACGTCCAGGATCCGCGCGAGGGCTCTCAGAGTGTCCCCGGCGTTCGAGGAGTCCTTCAACGTTTCGGGAAACCGCAGCCAGTCCTGAACCTGAATGAGCCGGGTGAGCCAACCGGAGCCCTTGAAGTCCACGTCCTCCACTTCAAAGGGAAGGCTGGGCTGCACCTCCTCCGGGACGGTCTCAGTGGATGAAAGCCGAGACAACGCCTCAGCAATGCTCGCCTGGGTCGCTGCGCGCTCCTCGAGGCAGCTCTTCGGTGAGTTCCATCAACCGGTCTCCTCAGTAGGCCAAGTCATCATCGCGGTGAGACAAGCGTCAGTCGGACCGGCGCCCGGCCGCAAACATACAGACAAGCGGTGCCGTCGAGGCGGTGCTGGAAGAGTTTGGCGAACCCAACTCGCAGGCCGCGATGCCCAGCCGGGATGCGTCGAAGGGCGACGCCGCGAGGCGGTCCTCTCCTGACGCTTACCCGTCGCCGAAGGCAGCGTCGATGACTGCTCGCAGTTCACGAGCCATCCCACGATCGAACTGCAAAGTCTGACTCACCTTGGGGTCGCTCTCACGCTGGTCTGACCCGTAGGTGTCGGCTGCAGCAGCCGTCCGCCGGAGGTCGGCACGACTTGCCAGCCGCATTGGACCTCTGTTGGATGCGATCGCGCATTCGCGCTTGATCGATGAAAGCCAACCACTCGAGCCATTGCCGGCGGTAGTCAGCTGCAGCCGCTGGTGGAGCCGCAGGACTCGCAGACGTAGCAGGAGCCGGCGGGGCGCATCTTGACGCCGCAGTTCATGCAGAGCGGCGCGTCGGCTCCTATGCCGGACTTGGCCTCGATCAGCTCCATCGACGAGCCGACGTGCGGCGCCGGGCGCGTGCTCGACCGGCACCGACTGGGCCAGGCCGTCGATGTCGACGAGCTCCGTCCTCGACCAGCCGGAGCAGCCGAGCCGTAGCCGGACAGCCACCGTGGCGGCCCGCTCGGCGGCGGTGAAGATGCCCAGGCCCTCGCGCGTCTCGTACGGCAGGAAGTCCAGCGCCAGCCGGCGGAACAGGTAGTCCATGACCGACGAGGCGATCCGGATGTCGGCGTCGTCGGTCATGCCGGCCGGGTCGAACCGCATGTTGGTGAACTTCGCGACGTAGGTCTCGAGCGGCACGCCGTACTGCAGCGCGATCGAGATCGACACCGAGAAGGCGTCCATCACACCGGCAAGCGTGGAGCCCTGCTTGCTCATCTTGATGAAGACCTCGCCGAGCGGTCCCGTCCTCGTACGCGTTGGCCGTCATGTAGCCCTCGGCGCCGGCGATCGAGAACGACACCGTCTGGCCCTTGCGGTTCTTGGGCAGCCGACGGCGCACCGGGGAGGGAGCCACGAGGACATCGTCCTCGGCGCCCTTCTCGGAGCCCTTCTTGTCCTGCAGCGGCTGGCCGACCTTGGAGTTGTTCCGGTAGATCGCCAGCGCCTTCAGGCCGAGCTTCCAGCCCTCGAAGTAGACCTGCTCGACATCCTCAACCGTGGCCTCGGCCGGCAAATTGACCGTCTTGTGACAAGGCGCCAGAAACGAACGGCTGGATGGCCGCCATCAGCTTGACGTGGCCCATCGGGGAGATGGACCGCTCGCCCATCGCGCAGTCGAAGACCGAGTAGTGCTCGGGCTTCAGACCGGGCGCGTCGATGACGTGGCCCTTCTCGGCGATGTGCTCGACGATCGCCTCGACCTGCTCCTCCTGGTAGCCCAGGGCGTGCAGCGCGCGCGGCACCGTGTGGTTGACGATCTGCATCGACGCACCACCGACGAGCTTCTTGAACTTCACCAGCGCCAGGTCCGGCTCGAGCCCGGTGGTGTCGCAGTCCATCATCAGACCGATCGTCCCGGTGGGCGCGATCACCGACGCCTGCGCGTTGCGGTAGCCGTTCTTCTCCCCCAGCGCGAGGCAGTCCTGCCACGCCTTGGTCGCCTCGTGCAGGATCCGCGCGTCATCAGCACCCACCACGCGTACGGCGTCGTTGGCCGCTGCGTGCTTGCGCATGACGCGCTTGTGGGCGTCGGCGTTCTGCGCGTAGCCGTTGTACGGGCCGACGACACCAGCCAGCTCCGCCGACCGCTTGTACGCCGTACCGGTCATGAGAGACGTGATGGAGGCCGCCAGCGCACGGCCGCCGTCGGAGTCGTAGGCGTGGCCGGTCGCCATCAGCAGCGCGCCGAGGTTGGCGTAGCCGATGCCGAGCTGGCGGAAGTTGCGGGTGGTCTCACCGATCGGCTCGGTCGGGAAGTCGGCGAAGCAGATCGAGATGTCCATCGCGGTGATGATGAACTCGACCGCCCGCGCGAACTCCTTGGACTGGAACGTGCCGTCCTCGCGCAGGAACTTCATCAGGTTCAGCGACGCCAGGTTGCAGCACGAGTTGTCGAGCGACATGTACTCGCTGCACGGGTTGGACGCGGTGATCCGGCCCGACTCGGGGTTGGTGTGCCAGTCGTTGATGGTGTCGTCGTACTGGATGCCCGGGTCGGCGCACTCCCACGCGGCGGTGGCGAGCTTGCGCCACAGCGTCTTGGCGTCGACGGTCTCGAGCACCTCACCGGTCTTGCGGGCCTTCAGCCCGAACTCGGTGCCGTTCTCGACCGCGCGCATGAACTCGTCGCTGACGCGGACCGAGTTGTTGGCGTTCTGGTACTGCACGGACACGATGTCCTTGCCGCCCAGGTCCATGTCGAAGCCGGCGTCCCGCAGCGCGCGGATCTTGTCCTCCTCGCGCGCCTTGGTGTCGATGAACTCCTCGATGTCCGGGTGGTCGACGTCGAGCACGACCATCTTGGCCGCCCGACGGGTGGCGCCACCGGACTTGATGGTGCCGGCGCTCGCGTCGGCGCCGCGCATGAAGGAAACGGGTCCTGACGCCGTACCGCCTGACTTGAGCAGCTCCTTGGAGGAGCGGATCCTGGAGAGGTTGAGGCCGGCGCCGGAGCCGCCCTTGAAGATCATCCCCTCCTCGCGGTACCAGTTGAGGATCGAGTTCATGTCGTCGTCGACGGCCAGGATGAAGCAGGCGCTGACCTGCTGCGGCGCGGTGGTGCCGACGTTGAACCACACGGGGCTGTTGAAGCTGAAGACCTGGTGCAGAAGCATGTAGGTCAGCTCGTGCTCGAAGATCTCGGCGTCCTTCGAGGTCGCGAAGTAGCCGTGCTCGACGCCCGCGGCGGTGTACTTCAGGACGACCCGGTCGATCAGCTGCTTGAGGCTGTGCTCGCGGTTGTCATGACCGACGGCACCCCGGAAGTACTTCGTGGTCACGATGTTGGCGGCGTTGACGCTCCAGAAGTCGGGGAACTCCACCCCGCGCTGCTCGAAGTTGACCGTCCCGTCGCGCCAGTTGGTCATGACGACGTCGCGCCGCTCCCACTCCACCTCGTCATACGGGTGGACGCCGGGCGTGCTGTACAGCCGCTCCAGAGTCAGCCGCTGGGTTGCGCGTGCGCGGCTGGTCTGGGTGGGGAGCGTCTCGGTCATGCGTGCCTTCTTCCGGGTCTCTATAGAGTTCAACAACCGCGGCCGCTTGCCGCATTGCGTCTGTGGGGTTAGCTGAGCTGTGCGAACTGGCGTCGTAGTGCGGTGATCTCTGCTTCGAAGTCGGCGAGCGAGTCGAACGACCGGTAGACGCTGGCGAACCGCAGGTAGGCCACCTCGTCCAGGTGGCTTGAGCGGCGCCAGGATCGCGAGGCCCGACCTCGTCGGCCGGCACCTCAGCGGCGCCGGAGGCCCGGATCGTCTCCTCGACCCGCTGGGCCAGCAGCGCGAGGGCGTCCTCGTCGACCGGCCGGCCCTGGCAGGCCTTGCGGACGCCGGAGATGACCTTGGCCCGGCTGAACGGCTCGGTGACGCCTGAGCGCTTGACCACGTTCAGGGAGGTGACCTCGGTCGTGGTGAAGCGCCGGCCGCACTCGGGGCAGTTGCGGCGCCGGCGGATCGCGTCCCCTCGTTGGCGTCCCGGCTGTCGACGACGCGGGTGTCCGCGTGACGGCAGAAGGGGCAGCGCATCGGGCTCGTCCTCCACAGGGTGTTATGCGGTCCGTCCACAGCATGTGGAGAACTACATCGGTGTAAGTACTAGATGTAGTGCTGGGACGTTAGGGGCCCGGGAGACGCGCGGCAAGCCACTGCGCGGCACCAATTTCGCCGGGATCGGCGGCTGAGCGTGGGAGTCAGAGCGCAACAGCGGCCCGCGCTCGGCGTGTCGTGATCTTGTGGCGCCGGTCACAGCCGCCGCGTCGCCCGGCCGGCCGGGTGCCGGGCCATGCAGGCCGCGAGAGCCTCCTCGTCCACCGTCACCCGTGCGTTGCCCACAGGTCCCAGCGTCCCCGGAGGGTCTGACAGTCCCGGCATCCGCCGTACCCGCGGTTGGTCATTTCGGGCCATGTCGGAGCGGCGGCGAACTGGGCGAGGGCTCATGCATGAGGCGTCGCGGCCGGCGGGGGCTCTGGGCTCTGCTGCGCCCGATCGCCACCCCCGTCCTCGTCGGCTTCACCGCGATGGCGCTGCTGTGCGGCGTCGGGGTGGTCGCCCTGCACGAGTCCGACCAGGCGCTGCAGCGCGACGCCCAGGAGCGGATCGAGTCCAACCGCGACTCCGCCATCCGCGCCATCAGCCGCCAGGCCACCGACCTGATGCGGAGCATCGAGACCTACGCCGGAACGCCGGCCGTCATCGACGGCCTCAACCCCGGCTGGCCGGGCCACTGCCGAGGAGCAGATGGGGCTGCTCGCCCGCAGCAAGGGCGCGCCGGCGGTGATCCTGTCGAACCTCAAGGGCGACAACGTCGCGATCGCGCCGCCGCTGCCCGACCTGCTCGGCCAGAACTTCGCCTACCGCGACTGGTTCAAGGGCGCGCAGCGGACCGGAAAGCCTTACGTTCAAGCGCATACCGCTCGGTCGCCCCCGGCAACCCGCTGGTCGTCGGCGTCAGCACGCCGGTCTTCCGCGGCAACACCCGGGTCGGCTACCTCGACCATCCTCGGGCAGCTCGAGCAGGTGCGCGCCGTCGCCGAGGGCGCCCGCCAGGACGACGGCGTCGTCATCACCGTCACCGACCAGACCGGCCAGCGCCTGACCAACGCGCTCCCGATCGACCGCGCGGCGAGCCGACCGGAACCACCAACGCCGACGCGACCACGCAGGCCCTCGACGGGGAGCACCACATCGTCGGCGAGCACGACTTCGCCTCCGCCGGCCGGGTCCCCGGCATCGGCTGGACCGTCACCGCATCGCTGCCGACCGCGATCGCGATGGCCCCAGCACGCGTTCCGCAGAGCCTCGGGCTGACCCTCGGTGCTGCCCTGCTGCTCGTCCTGCTCTTCGCCGCGGTCCGATCCGGTCCGCCCGCCGGCGGGCGGTCGAGCACGACGTGGTCGAGGTCGAGCGGCTCGGCTCACCACGCTGTTCGCCGCCTCCCCCATCGGCATCCTCGAGTGCGACGCCGACGGCGTCATGGTCACCGTCAACGACGCGCTGAACGAGATGCTCGGCTACCAGCCCGCCGAGCTGGTCGGGCCGCGCGCCGGAAGCCCTCCAGCCGCACCAGCAGGCGCACGTCGACGCCGACATGCCGGCGCTGCTCAACGGCAACGTCGAGCAGTACACCCGCGAGCGGCCAGTTCCGCGCGAAGGACGGCACGCTGATCCCCGCGCACACCAGCGTGATCTGGTGCGAGAGCCGCGGCGACGTGCGCCGGCTGGTCGCCTTCGTCGTCGACCAGCGCGAGCAGAAGCGGGTCGAGGATCGGCGCTGCGCGCCAGCGAGGAACGGCTGACCCAGCTCGCCCTGCACGACGAGCTCACCGGCCTGCCGAACCGCCGGCTGCTGTTCACCCGCTGCACCGAGGTCTTCGCCGCCGCCCGGGTAGGGCGGCGTCTCCGAGACCACCGTCGCGGCGCTGTTCATCGACCTCGACGGCTTCAAGCCCATCAACGACATGTACGGCCACGAGCGCGGCGACCAGCTGCTCGTCGAGATCGCCCAGGACCTGTGCGCTCCCTGGCCCCGCGACACCGTGGCCCGGGTCGGCGGCGACGAGTTCGTCATCCTGCTCGACCGACTACCTCGGCCCCGAGCACCTGCTGGCCGTGGCCGACATCGCCATCGCGCGCGGTACGGCGGACGGTCGCGCGCCGGCGAGCACGCGCTGCAGGTGACCGCCAGCGCGGGCGTGGCGACGATCGACCTGGCGGTCGAGCCGGACGCGCGGCCCGACCAGCTGCTGAGCCGGGCCGACGCCGCGATGTACCTCGCCAAGGAGCGCGGTCGCAACCAGCACCACATGTTCCGGTACGACTGCCGTTGACGTACCCGGCCCCGGACCTCCGAGGCCGTGTTGTACTGAGTCGTGCTGACCCGGCGTGACCTCACCGGTGCCCTCGCCGGGGTCGCTGCCGGTTCGGTGTCGCTCGCCGCAGCCTCGATCGGCGGGATGCTGGTGGACGGCGCCGCTCCCCCGCTGCAGGTCCTCGGTGACTGGGTGATCCGCTCGACGCCGATCTCGGTGACCGAGGCGATCATCGGCCTGGTCGGCACCCCGACAAGCTGCTGCTGCGGGCCGTGATGGTCCTCGTCGCCGTACTCGCCGTGGGGTTGGTCGGGGTGCGCTTCGTCCGTGGCCGGCAGCGCGAGGCGCTGGTGTGCGATCGGGTTGCTCGGCGCTGCTGCCAGTGGTCGCCGCGATCAACCGGCCGGCCACGTCGGTGGCCGCCGGCTGGTCGTCCTGCTCGCCGTCCGCGCGCTCTGGGTGCCCTTGTCCTGCGGGCGCTGAGCGTCGCTCGCCCAGCCCGGAGGTGGCGGAGCACGCTGCGGCTGACCAGCGCCGGCGTCGACCGTCGCCAGGCGGATCACCGCGACGGCGGTGCTGGCCGCCTCGGCGGCGATCGGGGTCGGTGTGGTGCGGCAGCTGCCCGAAGCCGTCGGTGGCGCTGATGGCGCGGTTCCGGGCGATGCTGCCGGCGACCGTCCCGCGCTGCCGGCCCTGACCGACGCTGTTCGCTCACGGGGCGCCTCGCCGCTGGTCACGCCGATCGCCGACGTTCTACCGGATCGACATCGCCCAGATGGCCGCCGCAGGTCGACCCCGAGACCTGGGCGCTGACGATCACGCGGGACGGCAAGCCGCTGGGGACGCTGACCTACGACGAGCTGCTGGCGCAGTCGCTGACACCAGGCCGACATCACGATCGGCTGCGTCAGCAACGAGATCGGCGGCGACCTGATCGGCACCGCCCGCTGGCAGGGGGTGCTGCTGGGCGACCTGCTGCGGTCGGTCGGGGTGACGTGCGGCCGGCCGGGTCTCGGGGACACTCGGTGGACGGGTTCAAGGTCTCGTTCGCCGGCCACTACGCCTTCGACGGGCGGCCGGCGATGGTGGCGGTCGGCATGAACGACCAGGTGCTGCCGGTGCTGCACGGCTTCCCGGCGCGGCTGGTGGTGCCGGGGCTCTACGGCTACACCTCGGCGACCAAGTGGCTGGCAGACGATCGACGTGTCGGACCGCACCGACCTGCCCGGCTTCTGGGCCAAGCGCGGCTGGGCGCCCGCCCAGGAGGTGCACATCATGAGCCGGATCGACAGCCCGCTCGGGTCGCTGGCGAGCGGGCCAGGCGACCATCGCTGGGGTGGCCTGGGCACCGACCGTCGGCGTCGGCACGGTCGAGGTGCAGGTCGACGACGGGCCGTGGCAGCCGGCGCGAGCTGTCCACGGGCGGTCGTCCGGGGTGCTGTGGCGGCAATGGGCGCTGCCCTGGGCGGCGAGCCGCGGTCAGCACCGGCTGACTGTGCGCGCCACCGACGCCCGCGGCCGGGCCCAGGAGACCCGGCGGGCCCCGGTCTTCCCCGCCGGCGCCACCGGCCTGCACCAGGTCTCGGTCACCGTCCGCTGACGCCCGCTGGCACCGGCGCCGGAGCGCGCCCGCTGGCGCCGTACCCGCCCTCCCTTTCCGGCCGAGGCTGCTCTGCGCGCAGAAATTCGGGCGAGCGGGGCAGGGGAAGTGGCGTGAGAGCAGCCTGGGCCGGCGGAGAGCGCAGAGCCGGGGCAGCGGCGTTAAATGCGTTGCTGGCTGTCGGACCCCGCACCTAGCCTGACGGCATGACTGAGGGTGGTGAGAACGCGCACCCTCCGGATACCAAGCAGCGGTCGCCGATCGTGCGGCTGCTGCTCGACCGAGCTGTCGAAGCACCTGTCGCGCGGTCTGGGTCCTGTCGGTCCTGATCGTCGCCACCGCCGCCGTCCCGATCACCTCCCCGTTCGTGCTGTCGCGACCTGACCGACCGGGCGCTGGGCGGCGAGGGGCTGGATGCCCTGATGGGGGTCGCGATCTTGCTATCACGCTGGAAGCGGTGGAGCCGTTCCTCGACCTGGTCACCGGCCGGTTCGCGATCGGGCTGTCGTGGAAGGTCTCGAACGGCATCCGGAGCCGGCTGGCCGAGCACATCCTCACCCTCGACGCGGCCTGGCACGGCGACCGGACCGCCGGTGAGCTGGTCGAGCGGATCGACGGCGACACCGCCAACATCGGGCTGTTCGCGGCGCAGATGGGCTCGGCCGGGCTGCTCGCCGGGCTGCTGATCACCGGCTCGGCGATCGCCGAGACCGTCCTGCACCCGCTGCTCGGGCTGACCTTGGTGCTGGGCCTGCTGATCAGCGCCGTCGTGATGATCGCGCTGCGCAAGCTGGCGGTGCTGCAAGGCCGGGGACGAGCGATCGGCGTCGGCAGCTCTGTACGGCGACATCGAGGAGCGCCTGGGCGCTCTGGACGACCTGCGGGCGAACGGCGCCGGGGAGTACGCGCTGTGGCGGCACCAGGTGCTGGCCCGCCGCTGGATGCGCGACAAGTGGGCGGCGTCGCGCGCACGGCGGTGCAGTTCGCGACCACCAACACGATGGTCGGGCTGTCGGCGGTGTCGGTGCTCGGCGTGGCGGTCTACCTGCAGCGCGACGGTGCGGGTCAGCGCCGGGCAGGTGCTGGCGGCCTGGATCTTCGCAGGGCTGGCACGGCGGCCGCTGGAGACCCTCGCCGAGAACCTCAAAGAGGGGCAGACCGCGATGGCGGCCGCCTACCGGATCGTCGACGTGCTCGGGACCGCGACCACGGTGCCTGCGCCCACCGCGGCCGTTCCGCTGCCCGAGGGCCCGCTGGAGCTGCGGTTCACCGGCGTGACGTTCGCCTACCCGATGCGGCCGCCCGCGCTGCGCTCGCTCGACCTGGTGATCCCGGCCGGAACGTCGCTGGGACTGGTCGGCCGCACCGGTTCCGGCAAGACGACGGTGGGTCGGCTGGCCGCTCGGCTCTGGGACGTCGCTGACGGCTCGGGGTCGGTGACCCTCGGCGGGGTCGACCTGCGGTCGGTGGATCCGCTCGAGCTGCGGCGCCGGGTCGCGGTCGTGACCCAGGACGTCGTGGTGTTCCGGGCGGCGGTCCGCGACAACCTGACCCTGTTCGGCACGGTGTCGGCCTCCGACGCTGAGCTGACCGAGGCGCTGGAGCACGCCGACCTCGGCGCCTGGGCGTCGCGGTTGCCGTTCGGGCTCGACACCGAGATCGGCACCCAAGCCGGACTGTCCGGCGGCGAGGCGCAGCTGCTCGCGCTGGCCCGCGCGCTGCTGGCGAAGCCCGGCGCTGGTCGTCCTCGACGAGGCGACCGCCCGGCTCGACCCGGTCACCGAGGAGCGGGTGGCGCGGGCCACCGACCGGCTGCTGCGCGGCCGCACCGCGATCGTGATCGCGCACCGGTTGTCGACCCTGGATGACGTCGACGCGATCGGGGTGCTCGACCAGGGCCGGCTGGTGGAGCACGGCCGGCACGCGGTCCTCGCCGCCGGCGACGGGCCGTTCGCCGCACTGCTCGCCGCCTCCCCCGGGTGGAGCGGCAGTTCGAGCAAGGCGGCTTCATCCGCAGCGAGGTCGAGCTCGACCGGACCGCGCACCCCTCCTCCCACCTCGCGTCCGTCGAGCCGGCGGTGGAGAACGAGGTGCCGACCGTCCCCGCGCTGCGGAACGCGATGCGGCTGGCGTTCTCGCGACCGGCGCTGTACGTCCAGGCCTGCCTGACCTGGTGGGGCTACCAGGGGTCGAACGTGCTCGCGCCGCTGGCGGCCGGCGCCGCGATGAAGGCGATGGACGACTCGCCGCACGCGGTCCGTAACGCGCTGCTGGTCGCCGCCGGAGCCGAGGCGCTGCGCTGGATCCTGATGGCGATCGGCTGGATCACCTGGGACCCGACGTACATGGTGATGATCGCCCAGCAGCGGACCGTCGTGCTGCGCTCGCTGCTGCACGACAGGGCCTCGGGCTCAGCCCGCCTGGTCGGCTCGCCTGGGGCGACGATGAACCGGCTGCGCACCGACCCGGAGATGACGGTCAACCTGGCCGACACGATCCTCGACGTGCTCGGGGCCTCGGTACGGCGTCTTCGCGGTCCTGCTGATCGGCCAGATCTCCTCCGCCGCCGCGCTGGCGATCGCCGATCCCGCTGGCCGTGGTGGCGTGCGTCGGGCTGGTCGGTGGCTCGGTGGTGCGGCAGCGCCGGATGATCGCCCGCGAGGCCGAGGCGCACGTCTCGCACGTGCTCGCCGACCTGGCCGACGGGGTGCTGACGCTGCAGCTCGGCGGCGGCGTTCCGTCAGCGCTGGGCCGGCTGGACGCCGCGCTGCACCGGCGGGCGGTGGCGGACATGCGGGTCTACGTCGTCGGTGAGGGACTGGGCTCGCTCGGTCGGCTGCGGCGGCGATCGGCGCTGCGGTCGCGGTCGTGACGATCGTGCCGGCGCTGGCCGCGGGCACCGCCGGCTCCGGCGACCTCGCGCTGGTCGTCGGCACCGTCGGCGCCCTGGGCTTCCTGCCGCGGATGGCCTCGCGGCTGATCGCGCGCACCAAGAACACCGAGGTGTCCTTCGCCCGGATGGCGACGCTGCTGCCCGCTGGGTCGTCGCTGGAGTCGCGGGCGGCGGAGATCAGCCGGTTCACCTACGTGCCGTTCTTCGTCGACCCCGCGTGCCGGTCCGTGTGCTCGGGTTCGGCCCGCCCGGCGCTGCTGGAGGCGCGGGGGCTGGTCGCCGTACACCCCGGCGGCGGTGGCGTGGCTGCCGACCTGGTGGTCGAGCCGCACTCGTTCGTCGTGGTCACCGGGTCCGTGGGTCGGGAAGTCGACCCTGCTGCGGGCGGTGCTCGGCCTGCACCCGCTGCTGGCCGGGTCGGTGTCGTGGGACGGCGACGTGCTGGAGGAGCCGCTGTCGTCGCCGCGGGTGGCCTACGTGCCGCAGGTGCCGCGGCTGTGCAGCGAGCCGCTGCGCGACGCGGTGCTCCTCGGGCTGCCGGCCGATGACCTCGACGAGGCGCTGTCGGTGGCGCAGCTGACCGCCGACCTGGCGCTGCTGCCCGACGGGCTGGACACGGTCGTCGGGCCGCGGGGGGTGCGGCTGTCGGGTGGTCAGCTGCAGCGGGTCGCGCTGGCCCGCGCCCTGGTGCGCCGGCCGCCCTGCTGGTGGTCGACGACCTGTCGTCGGCGCTGGACGTCGCGACCGAGTCGGCGATGTGGCGCGACCTCTCGGAGGCGCTGGAGGACACGGCGGTCCTCGCGGTGTCGCACCGGCCCGGCGTGATCGCGCGGGCGGACGTCGTCATCACCCTGGACGACGGCCGGGCACTCCATCGACCGCCGCGCCACCGTCGCGGTCTAGGGGGCGAGGCGTTTCCGCGGGAACGTCCGCCGCTGGACCATCCCCGACCTTGCTCCCGATCCCGCGTTGACCTCAGCGTGCGCCGGGGCCCCTGCGCGCCGGATCGGGAGCGAGTCGGGAAATGCGCCGTGCCAGGGTCAGGGGGCGAGGCGCTCGGCAATGGTGGCCAGGAAGGGGTCGGAGCCTGACTCGATGACGGCCCGGCGAACAGCCAGAGCAGGATGCGTTCGCGGTCGAGATCGAGGAGGCCGGCCACTCGGCGTACCAGGGCTTCGGGGTCTTGCTCGAGCCGTGCTCGGCAGTTGGGCAGCCGCTGGAGGACGTCGTAGTGGCGGTCGCCGACGTAGGGCTTGGGGTCGATGACGAGCCAGGGCTCGCGGGTGCTCGCGAGGATGTTGTCGGCGTGCAGATCGGTGAGCAGCAGGGTCTCGCCGGCGGCGAGCTCGACGAACAGCTGCTTGCCGAGCCGTACCAAGGCGGGGTCGAGAGCGGTGTCGGCCATGCCGTCACCCACATCGCGCACATTGCCAGAGGGGCGGAACGGTCGGCGACCGGGCACCACATCCGGCGCAAGGTCGCGGCGACGATCTCGTCCTGCTCGAGCTCCGGGCAGGTCTTGAGCGACAGACCCGGCAGGCAGCGCTCGAGCAGCATCAGCACCGTGTCGCCGTCGACCCGCGACTCGTAGAGCCGACCGCGCCGTCGCCGTTCCACAGCCGCAGCTGGTCGACCTCGTGCATCGCCTCCTCGTGCAGCCAGCCGACCTTCAGGACCCGATCGGCACCGACGGGCGCGACCCACGAGCACGTGCCGCCGGGCTGGAACGGCTCGCCGAGCTCGAGATCCCATTCCTTGCAGGCCAGCGCGACAGCATCGGGCAGCCGCTCGAGCCACTGCGCGGGGACGTCCATCCGGGAATCCTCTACCGTCCGCGCTCATGGAGGAACCCCTGAGCCACCGCCAGCTGGCGGCGACGACCTACAACGCGACCTGGGACCTGCTCGACGCCGAGCCCACCGACGCGCTTGGGCTGCTGGAGCACGCCTTCGCTTCGCGCTACCACTGGGGGCAGGTCGGTGGGCCGAAGGAGAAGGCGATCGCCGACTGGATGGCGAGCCGCTGCTGCGCGGCGCTCGGCTCGGGGAGCTCGCGGTGACCCTCGCCGAGTCGGCGCTGGCCCAGGCACCCGCCGACGCACCGCACTGGCTGCGGGCCAGCCTGCAGGAGGGTCGCGCCCGTGCTGCGGCGGCCGCGGGCGACACCGAAGCCCAGAAGGAGCACGTCGCGCTGGCGCAGGCGGAGCTGGCGGCCGAGACCGACGTCGAGGACCGCGACGCCATCGCCGCGCAGCTGGCGGACCTCTCTGAGCGACGGCGATCCAGCGGTCGAGCTCGCGCTGGTTGCGCACCTCGACCAGCTGCAGGTCCGGGTTGTGCGTGATGGCCTCGCGCACCCGTGCCGCCGACTTCGCATGCGTGGTCTCACGCCCACC
>CAVVQG010000008.1:0-136814 GCA_963750265.1 uncultured Actinomycetota bacterium
GGCAGGGAATGTAGTCGACGTGGAGTTCCACTCGTTCGAGCTCTCCCCCGACACACCCGTCGACTACGCCGGCAGCCACAGCGAGTTCCTGTCGGCCCACAAGGGCATACCCACCGAGCAGGCGCGGCAGATGCTGATGCAGATGACCGAGCTCGGCAAGACCGCCGGCATCGCGTACGACTACGACTCGCTCCGCACGACGAACACGATCAAGGCGCACCAGCTCCTGCATCTCGCGAAAGCTCACGGCAAGCAGGCAGAGATGAAGGAACGCCTCCTTTCGGCCTATTTCGAGGAGGGCCGACATGTTGGACTGATCGACGAGCTCGCTGACCTCGGCGCCGAGATCGGTCTCGACCGAGACGACGTCATTGCCGCCCTCGAGTCAGATCGACACCTCGACGACGTGATGGCCGACAAGGCTCAGGCCGCTGCGTACGGCATCAACGGCGTGCCGTTCTTCGTCATCAACGGCAAGTACGGAGTGTCCGGCGCCCAGGAACCCGCCACACTGGTCGACGCGCTCACCCAAGCCGCGAGCGACGACTAGCGGCTGAACACACCGGCGAGTGGCGCACCGCTGCCCTGAACCGTGAGACGGTCGGCACTGCAGGTCACGCTGATGCCCTGGGACGGGTCGAGCAACGGTGGCGAACCATCCGGACCGGCGGTCGGCTCAACGGTCCATCCCCAGTTGTCGACTCCGATGTCCGACGCGCTGTCACCGTCCCATCCCCACTCGCCACCTCCGGCGAACTGCGATGAAACCGCGAGAGCCTGCCCATGGACGACAGCATCCAGCTGCAGGTCCGTCGCGACGTTCATGAACGGGCTCTCGTTGAATTCGAGAATCTGGTCACCGCTGATGACCAGCGATGACATGGGTACCCCCAGGCCCGTGACGTACGCCAGTGCTTGGGCCGCGTAGTCATCGGTGTCCAGGTGCCATCGACCCAGCAGGCACGAGGTGTCGCCTGCGGCGGCGTCAGAGGTCTGGGTCGTGGCGGTCGGCTCGGTCACCGATTCGTCGGAGCTTTCGTCCGAGCCGGCACCGCAACCCGTCAGGAGCATCACGCACAGCATCGCCGAAGCCGCTGCTCCTCGAAGATTCATGCCCGCAAGCATGGCGTACCGCAGGGTGGCGGTGTCAATGCCTTTCATCGGCGTCAGGCCCGGGGGCTTCGGCGATAGGCCGACACTGTCGGGTCGTCGGTGATCCAGAAGCGCCATGGCACGTCGGCTGCCTTTGACACGCCGACGCGAGGCCCCGCACTGATCTGCGGCGTCACTGCGGGCCGGGCGCCCAGCCGCACATCGCCGGGACCGAGTAGATCGGTGCCGAGGTCTGCCAACGAAAGTCCGAGCGCCTTGGCGAGATTGCCTGGTCCACGTGCCAGACCAACGTCCTCGACTGCGGCTCCACGTCGTTCGCGGGCGAGCTCGATGCCGTGAACGATCTCGCCAGCTCGGACGAGCACCGCGGCGGCCTGCTCGCTGGGTCCGGTCACGACATTGGCGCAGAAGTGCACCCCGTACGAGCGATAGACGTACAGCCGCCACGGATCGCCGTACATGATCTCCGAACGCGGCGTGCGGGTGAATGCATGCGATGCAGGGTCCGCGACTCCCCCGTAGGCCTCCACCTCGGTGATTCGCGCAGCGACCCCGTGGCCGTGCAGGACTCGACCGAGCAACCCTTGGGCGTGCTCAGTGACCTCCACCAGCTCGAAGTCATGTCGGGTCAGGAGTCGAGGCGCGAGCGGAGCTCGGCTGAGCTGTTCGGCGACCCGGGCCGGCGCAGTTCCGCCGCGAGAGCTGCGCGAGGCAAGCGAGCCTTCGACCGTGAGAACGTCGCGAACTTCGGGCGTCAGCAACGGCGAGATCGCAGCGAAGTCGTCGTCCGACAGGTCCCAGAGCTCGATGCCGCGCTGCTCGCACACCTGGACGCATGCCCCGGAGATCTCGTGGGCGTCGCGGAACGGCACGCCTTGGCGGACCAGCCACTCGGCGATGTCGGTGGCGAGGGCGAAGCCCTGCGGCGCAAGGTCGGCCATCCGCTCGGTGTTGAACGTCAGCGTCGCGATCATGCCGGTGAACGCGGGCAGCAGGACCTCGAGCGTGTCGATCGAGTCGAACACCGGCTCCTTGTCCTCCTGCAGGTCGCGGTTGTAGGCCAGCGGCAGGGCCTTGAGCGTGGCCAGCAGCCCGGTGAGGTTGCCGATCAGCCGGCCGGCCTTGCCGCGGGCGAGCTCGGCGATGTCGGGGTTCTTCTTCTGCGGCATGATGCTCGAGCCGGTCGAGTAGCCGTCGTGCAGCGTGACGAAGTCCGAACTCCTTGGTGTTCCAGAGGATGATCTCCTCGGCGAGCCGGGAGACGTCGACGCCGATCTGGGCGGTGACGAACGCGAACTCGGCGACGAAGTCACGCGCCGCGGTGCCGTCGATCGAGTTGGCCGTCGAGTCGGTGAAGCCGAGATCGGTGGCGACCTGCTGCGGGTCGAGGCCCAGCGATGAGCCGGCCAGGGCGCCCGACCCGTAGGGCGAGTCGGCCGCGACTCGCGCGTCCCAGTCGGCGAGCCGGTCGAGATCGCGTACGAGCGGCCAGGCGTGCGCCAGCAGGTGGTGCGACAGCAGCACCGGCTGGGCGTGCTGCAGATGCGTGCGTCCCGGCATCGGCGCACCGAGGTGCGCTTCGGCCTGCGCGCCGAGGGCTGTCGACGAGCTCGCGCACGAGGTCGGCGATCACCGTGGCGTGGTCGCGAAGGTACATCTTGAACAGCGTCGCGATCTGGTCGTTGCGCGAACGCCCGGCGCGCAGCCGGCCACCCAGCTCCGGTCCGAGCCGCTCGAGCAGCCCGCGCTCGAGAGCGGAGTGGACGTCCTCGTCGTCGGGATGTGCGGTGAACTCGCCGGACTCGACAGTCGGCAGCCAGCGCGTCGATGCCGGCGATCAGCGCGGTGAGGTCGTCGCGGCTGAGCAGCCCGGCTGCCTGGAGAACACCGGCATGTGCGCGCGAACCAGCAAGGTCGTACGGCGCGAGACGCCAGTCGAAGTGAGTCGAACGAGAGAGCGCGACGAGCTCCGGTGACGGGCCAGAGGCGAAGCGCCCGCCCCACAGAGCAGTCCGTCGGCTGGGGTGCGTGGTCGTTCACGAAGTCTCCTTGGAGGTGGATGCGGCCAGAGCCATGAGGCGCTCGGCGACGGCCTCGCCGCCCAGCGGGTCGCGGCAGATCAACATGACGGTGTCGTCGCCGGCGATCGTGCCGAGCAGATCGTGCTGACCGGCGTGATCGACGGCGGAGGCGAGGTATTGGGCCGCACCCGGGGGCGTGCGCAGGACCACGAGATTGGCCGACGACTCGGCCGTCACCAGCAGCTCACGACAGAGCCGAGCGAGCCGTCCCTGTGCGGCGGCGCTGTCAGTCGCGGCGCGAGGCGTACGGTCGCCGCCCTCAGCGGGCACGGCGTAGACCAGCCCGCCGTCAGGGTGGCGCACGCGTACGGCATCGAGCTCGACCAGATCGCGCGAGATCGTGGACGGCGGTCGCGTTGACGCCGCGCTGTCGAGCAGCTCCGCAAGCTCGCCCTGCGAGCGGACGAGCTGATGTCCCAGCAGCTCGACGATCAGCTGCTGACGTGCGTTCTTGGTGTCAGGGACGGTCATACCCGCTCCTCGCCTGTTCGCTCGAGCAACCAGATCATCAGCGCCTTCTGTGCGTGCAGCCGGTTTTCGGCCTCGTCCCACACGACGCTCTGCGGACCGTCGAGCACCTCCGCGGCGATCTCGAGGCCGCGATAGGCGGGCAGGCAGTGCAGCACGATCGCCTCGGGCGCAGCCGTGGCGAGCGCTCCGACGCTGATCGCGTAGTCGCCGAACAGCGCAGCCGCGCCTCCTTCTCGCTCTCCTGGCCCATCGAGACCCAGGTGTCGGTGATGACGACGTCGGCTCCCGCAATCGCCGCGACCGGGTCGTCGGTGACCGTGACCGAGCCGCCGGTCTTGGCGGCGATCGCCTCGGCGTCGGCGACGATCAGTCGGCTCGGGTTGGTAGCCGGCAGGAGCGCCGATGCGTACGTGCATGCCGGCCGTCGCCCCGCCGAGAAGGTAGGAGTGGCCCATGTTGTTGGCGCCGTCGCCGAGGTAGGCGACGGTCAGGCCGGCAAGCGTGCCCTTGCGCTCGATCACCGTCATGCCAGTCGGCCAGGATCTGGCACGGGTGGAACTCGTCGGTGAGGGCGTTGATGACGGGAACGCCCGCGTGTGCGGCCATCTCGTCCAGATCGGACTGGGCGTGGGTCCGCCACACGATCGCGCTCGTCATCCGGCCGAGCACCCGCGCGGTGTCGGCGACGGTCTCACCGCGGCCCACCTGGGTGCGTCGTCGGTGTCGAGAACGAGCGGATTGCCGCCGAGATCGGCGATGCCGACGCTGAAGGAGACCCGCGTGCGCGTCGACGCCTTGTCGAAGATGACCGCAACGGTCTGCGGACCGGCCAGCGGCTTGCGGGCATACGGGTTGGCCTTGACCTCGGCAGCGAGTGCCAGAACCTCTGCCTGCTCGGCCGGACTCAGGTCGTCATCGCGAAGAAAATGCCTCATGTCATCACCTCGTCGAGCACAGCACGAAGCGTCGTCACCGCTTGTGCGGCTTCGTCCTCGGTGAGCATGAGCGGTGGCGCGAGCCGGATTCGGTCCGGGCGTGGGTGCGTTGATGATGAGCCCGGCGGCGAGCGCTGCCTTGGCGACATCGGCCGCCATCGGCGCAGACAACACGATGCCGACCAAGAGTCCCGCCCAGTCGTGCCGGTGACATTCGGGTGATCGCCCAGACCGCGACGCAGCTGATCCCCGATCGTCGTGACGTGATCGAGCAGCTGCTCTGACTCGATCGTGGCGATGACGGCGAGCGCGGCGGCCGTCGCGACCGGATTGCCACCGAATGTCGTGCCGTGGTTGCCCGGCTGGAGCAGGGTCGCGGCATCACCCAGGGCAATGCACGCACCGATCGGAATGCCGCCGCCCAGGCCCTTGGCCAAGGTCACAAGATCCGGCACGACACCTGACGACTCGTACGCAAACCAGGCGCCCGTTCGGCCCATGCCTGTCTGGACCTCGTCGAGCCACAGCAGAGCGCCATGCTCGGTCGTCACAGCACGTGCGGCCTCGAGATATCCGTCAGGTGGCACGACCACGCCGGCCTCACCCTGGATCGGCTCGAGCAGTACGGCAGCCACAGTGTCGTCGACGGCTGCCTCAAGTGCGGCGGTGTCACCGTACGGAACCCAGGTCACGTCGCCCGGGAGAGGCTCGAACGGGGCCCGGTAGGCCTCCTTCGACGTCAGGGCGAGCGCGCCCATCGTCCGGCCGTGGAACGATCCCTCTGCCACGACGACCTTGGTGCGTCCGGTCCTGCGGGTGGCCTTGAAAGCGGCTTCATTGGCCTCGGCTCCGGAGTTGGTGAAGAACACCCGCCCCGGCTGGCCCGTCAGCTCAAGCAGCCTCTCGGCAAGCTCGATCTGCGGCTCGGAAGCGAAGAAGTTGGAGATGTGGCCGAGCGTCTGAAGCTGATGCGTCACGGCCTCGACGATCGCGGGATGGGCGTGGCCGAGTGCGTTGACCGCGATGCCGCCGAGCAGGTCGAGATATTCCTTGCCGTCGGCGTCCCACACCCGTGAGCCCTCGCCGCGTACAAGAATCGTCTGCGGCGGGCCGAACGTGTTCATGACGGCGCCCTCGTAGCGCGTGGTCCAGGCGTTGACCGTCATGTCTTGTCCTTCGTGACGCTCGTGGAGTACAGAGCCGTGCGAAGGCGGGTTGGCGCACCGGGCACCACCTGGGTGCCGACGCCTTCATCGGTGAATATCTCCAGCAGCACGGCATGTGGCTCGCGACCATCGATCACGGTGGCCCGCTTGACGCCCTCTTCGACGGCCTTCAGGCATGCCGTCATCTTGGGGATCATGCCGGTCGACAGCCCCGGGATGATCTCGGCCAGCGACTCGGGACTGATCTCACCGATCACGTCGGCGCTGTCGGGCCAGTCTGCATAGAGGCCCTCGACATCAGTGAGGACGAGCAGCTTTTCCGCGCCGAGTGCGACTGCCAGCGCCGCTGCCGCAGTGTCGGCGTTGACGTTGTGGACCTGTCCGTTGACGTCGGGGGCCACTGTCGAGACGACCGGGATGCGTCCCGCGTCGATCAGGTCGAGCACGGCCTCGGGGCGCACGCCCACCACTTCACCGACCAGACCGATGTCGGTCTCGACACCATCAATGATCGGCATCGTCTTCTGCGCGGTGAAGAGGCCGCCGTCCTCGCCGGACAATCCCACTGCGAGATCGCCGTGCTGATTGAGCAGGCCGACCAGCTCACGGCCGACCTGACCGGTCAGCACCATGCGTACGACTTCCATCGTCTCCGGCGTGGTGACCCGCAGGCCCCCACGGAACTCTGACTCGATGCCCAGCTTGTCGAGCATCGCGCTGATCTGCGGGCCGCCTCCGTGGACGACGACCGGTTTGAATCCCGCGAGCCGCAGGAACACGATGTCTTCGGCGAACGCGTGCTTGAGCGTCTCATCGGTCATGGCGTTGCCGCCGTACTTCACCACCAGCACCTTGCCGTGGTACTTCTTCAGCCATGGCAACGCTTTTGCGAGCGTCGCGGCCTTGGCCGTCGCCTTCTTCCAGTCGTCGGGGTGCCACTCGTCGAGGATGTTCTCATCCACCGGTTCAGACATACGTCACCTCTGTGAAGGTCGAAGGGAAGATCATGAGGAGTAGGCCGAGTTCTCGTGGACGTACGCCTGGGTCAGGTCGTTGGTCCAGATGGTCCCGGTCGCCGACCCGGACTTCAGGTCGATCGTCACGCTGACCGCGCGGTCGGCGAGGTCGATCGAGTCAGGAGACTCCCCCGGCCCGCTGTTGCGACACACCCATACGCCGTTGAGCGCGACGTCGAGGTCGGCCGGATCGAATGTCGCGCGAGTTGTACCCACCGAGGCCAGGATCCGGCCCCAGTTGGGGTCCTTGCCGAAGATGGCGCACTTGAACAGGTTGCTCCGGGCCACCGAGCGGCCGACCTCGAGAGCATCGTCCAGCGACGCGGCGTTGACCACTTCGATCGAGATCTCGTGGTCTGCGCCCTCAGCGTCGGCAAGCAGCTGCAACGCCAGATCGCGGCACACGCTGGTGACAGCTTCGGCGAACGCTGCAGGATCAGGCTTGACGCCACTTGCCCCGCTGGCCATCAGCAGCACCGTGTCGTTGGTCGACTGGCAACCATCGGAGTCGAGGCGGTCAAAGGTCTGGGCGGTTGCCGCGCGAAGTGCTGCATCGGTCGTGGCCGCATCGACGTCGGCATCGGTCGTGATCACGACGAGCATCGTCGCGAGAGCTGGCGCCAACATGCCGGCGCCCTTGGCCATACCGCCAACGGTGAATCCCTCGCCGTGCGCGACTGACTCCTTCGAGACGGTGTCGGTGGTCATGATCGCCGTTGCTGCGGCGGCTCCGCCGTCGGCCGACCGAGTCGTCAGGGCCGCCTGAACGCCGGCCAGCAGGTCGTCGCGATCGTTGAGCAGGCCGATCAGCCCCGTCGAGCAAACCTGTATGTCGATGGCACCGACACCGAGCGCGGTGGCCACCGCCTCGGCGGTGTGATGTGTGGTGGCGAATCCCTCGGGTCCGGTGTAGCAGTTGGCGCCTCCGGAGTTGATCACCACGGCGGCGGCCGAGCCTGACTTGATGGCCTCCTCGCTCCACAGCACGGGATTGGCCTTGCAACGGTTGCTCGTGAACACGGCGGCTGCGGCGTGCGATGGACCGTCATTGACGACCAGGGCAACATCAGGTCCGCCGTTGGACTTCAGCCCGGCGGCGACGCCCGATGCACTGAACCCTTTGGCTGCGGTGACACTCATGCGGATTCTCCCGAGTATGCGTTGAGGTGGACGAAGGTCATGGTGCGACGCCGATCGTCGACAGGCCCGTCGTCTCCTCGAGCCCCAGCGCAAGGTTCATGGACTGGATCGACCCTCCGGCTGTTCCCTTGACCAGATTGTCGATGGCGCAAACCACGACGAGCCGGTTGGCTCGACTGTCGATCGCGACCTGCATCTGAGCAGTGTTGGCGCCGAGTGTGGCGGCTGTCGTGGGCCACTGACCGTCCGGCAGCAGCTTGATGAACGGCTCGTCGGCGTATGCGGCGTCGTATGCGGCTCGTACGGCAGCGATGTCGACCCCTGGCGACAGCCGGGCGGTCGTGGTGGCAAGGATGCCGCGGGCCATCGGCACGAGCGTCGGGGTGAATGAGATGGTCACCTGCGTCGGCGCCGGCCAAGCGAAGATTCTGCATGATCTCGGGGACGTGTCGGTGAGTTCCGCCCACGCCGTAGGGCGACGCGGCTCCGAGGCCCTCCGACGCCATCAGGTTGGCCTTCGGCGCCTTGCCTGCACCGGAGTAGCCGTTGGCCAGCACGGCAACGAGGTCAGTGGGCTCGACCAGTCCGGAGGCGATCGCCGGCTGGATGCCCAGGGTCACCGCGGTGACATTGCACCCGGGCACGGCAATGCGGTTGACACCCTTGAGTGCGTCACGCTGCCGACCTGCGCCAACGATCAATTCTGGAAGTCCGTACGGCCAGGTGCCGGCGTGCTCGCCGCCGTAGAACTCCGTCCACTCCTCGGCGGACTGCAGCCGGAAATCGGCTCCGCAGTCGATCACCAGGACGTCATCGCCGAGCTCGGCAGCGACGGCCCCGGACTCGCCGTGCGGCAGGCCCAGGAACACCACGTCGTGTCCCGACAAGATCTCGGTGGTCGTGGGCTGCAGGATGCGATCGGCCAGGGGCACGAGATGCGGATGGTGCTGGCCGAGCGGTGTGCCGGCGCTCGATGCGGCCGTGAGCGCGCCGATCTCGACGTCGGGGTGTGCCAGGAGCAGTCGCAGTACTTCGCCGCCGGCGTACCCGCTCGCGCCGGCAACAGCTGCCGTGATCGTGGTCATCGCTCCACCTTCGCAGAAATTTCGTGGTGAGTTGAGTACGAGCCCATGTCAGTCGGTGCCGAACTCCATCGCGGCGTGGTCGAGCAAGACCTCGCCGGCCTCCTCGGCGTCGATGGCCGGATTGGCTTCGATTCGGGTCGCACCGCCCGCCGGAAGGGCCCCGAACAAGGTGCCGTTCTCGACCAGGACCTGGCCCTGGTCGAGCGGCTGGGCGGCATACTGCTCGAGCATCGCCCGTGAGTCGGCGATGTCGAGATTGCGCATCGTCAGCTGCCCGATGCGGTCTGTGGGACCGAAGACGGCATTTTCTGTCCGCTCCATCGAGAGCTTCTCCGGATCGTAGGAGAAGTTCGACCCCTGGGTGTCGAGGATCGAATAGTCCTCGCCACGCCTCAGTCGCACCGTGACGTCACCGCTGACGACCGAGGCGATCCAACGCTGGATCGACTCGCGCAACATCATGGCCTGCGGATCGAGCCAACGCCCCTCATACATCAGCCGGCCGAGTCGACGCCCGTGCTGGTGGAAGTTGGCGATGGTGTCCTCGTTGTGAATCGCGTTGACAAGCCGTTCGTACGCGATGTGCAGCAAGGCCATGCCCGGGGCCTCGTAAATGCCACGGCTCTTGGCCTCGATGATGCGATTCTCGATCTGGTCCGACATGCCCAGTCCATGACGACCACCGATCGAGTTGGCCTCGTGGACCAGCGCAACAGGGTCGCCGTCGAACCGGTTTCCGTTGATCGCCACAGGACGACCGGCCTCGAACGAGACCGTCACGTCCTCGGTAGCTATCTCGACGGAAGGATCCCAGAACTTGACTCCCATGATCGGTTCGACCGACTCAAGCGAGGTGTCGAGGTGTTCAAGCATCTTGGCCTCGTGCGTTGCGCCCCAGATGTTGGCATCCGTCGAGTAGGCCTTCTCCTGGCTGTCCCGGTAGGGAAGGTTCCGTTCGGTGAGCCATTCACTCATCTCCGACCGCCCCCCCAACTCAGTGACGAAGTCGGCGTCAAGCCACGGCTTGTAGATCAGCAGCTCAGGATTGGCCAGCAGTCCGTAGCGATAGAACCGCTCGATGTCATTGCCCTTGAACGTCGAGCCGTCGCCCCAGATGTTGACGCCGTCTTCGTGCATCGCCCGGACGAGCAGAGTGCCGGTGACGGCCCGGCCCAGCGGCGTGGTGTTGAAGTACGTCCTGCCGGCAGATCGGATGTGGAACGCGCCGCAGGCGAGGGCGGCAAGACCCTCGTCGACCAACGGGCGCTTGCAGTCGATGGAGCGGGCGAGCTCCGCGCCGTACTCCATGGCGCGGCCCGGGATGCCGGCAATGTCAGGCTCGTCGTACTGGCCGATGTCGGCTGTGTAGGTGCACGGGACGGCACCTTTGTCGCGCATCCACGCGACGGCGACAGAGGTGTCGAGGCCGCCAGAAAAGGCGATGCCGACGCGTTCGCCGGCCGGAAGGCTTGTGAGGACTTTGGACATGCCTCACATTCTTGCATACCAATGCAATTTCTTGCAGACAGGGTATGCGTCGAATATGTCCCACCGCCTCTCGCCGTGCACCTAGGATGCTTGCCATGAGGCGGACCGCGCTGCGCATCCTGGCGTTGATCGTGACTGCAGGCGTGCTGCTGGTCCCGGTCCTCGTCGGACTGGTCCCGAGCACCACCACGACGAGCCCCGACCCGGTGACGATCACCGACTACACCGCTGACTACGTCGTGAGCGCCGACGGGACCCTCGCGGCCAAGGAAGTCATCACAGCCGAGTTTCCCTTCGGTCGTCACGGAATCTTCCGGTTCTGGGATCTCGCCGATCCCACCGATTCGACCGTGCGGCTCAAGCCCGAGAACATCCGCGTGAGCCTCGACGATCAACCCGTGCCCTACGGCCTGCAATGGGAGAGCGGGCGACGCTACCGAGTCGCCAAGATCGGCGACCCTGACAGCTACGTCTCCCCCGGCAGCCACACCTACACGATCACCTACACGATCAAGGGCGCGCTGTCGCCGACGTCGGCCAACCCCGGCTCGTTTGCATCGACGAGCTGGACCGACAAGCAGCCCGCCCAGTCAGTCTTCAACTGGAACGTCGTGGCTCCCGGATGGCAGATGGCCATCCAGAAGTCGACAATCCGTGTCGTGCTCCCCAAGCCATCCGGCAAGGTGCAGTGCACCTCGAGCTTCGATGGCAGCGGGCCGTGCACCATCGCCGGCGCGGGCACCGACACCGTGACCATCAGCACTGGACCGCTGGCACCACGAACGCCGGTCACCGTGCGGATCGGCCTACCCCTCCCCACGCCTGACCGCGTCACCGTGCCGTGGCCGATCGCCTTCGACCGGGTGCTGGGCCGAAGCCTGTCCGCCGTGGGGATCTTGTTGGCGTTGTCCGCCGCAGCACTCGCCTTCGGCTATGCGCTCGACCGGAAGGCGCGCGAGCCCGAGCCAGGGTTCCCGGTGATGTACGAGCCGCCGCGGGGCTAGGTCCCGTCCAGGCGGCCTACATCACCACAGAGTCGGTCCCATCGCGAAGTCTCGTGGCCACCTTGCTCTATCAGGCAGAGCAGGGACTGACCAAGCTCACCGACAACGGTGGCAAGTCATGGACCATCACCGGAACCGGCGACGAAAAGGCCTGGGCTGCGACCGATGACGTGACCCGCTACGTCGGCAAGGGACTCGGCGTGACGCGTCGAGGCGCCACGTTCAAGTCGAACAAGTCTGTGTCCTCGGGTCAAACCCTCCAGTCGGTGAAGAACGGCATCAGCGGCGCTGCTGCAGCCTGGGCCACCGGCATCGACGCTTCCCGCACAGCATCGTCGGAATGGCTCGCCCGGGTTGCGGTGTTCGTCGTTGGCATCATCACGATCCTGCTGATGATCTTCGTCCAGCCTGTCGTGACCCTGTACACCCTGCCGTTTGCGGCGTTCGTCATCGGCGGCATCGGCCTGGTGTCAGCCGGCGTCGGGAAGCGTCGTACCCCGCTGGGTCGCGAGCTGTGGTCGCGAGCCGGTGGATTCGAACGGATGCTCTCGACAGACTCCGCGAAGTCACGGTTCGACTTCAGCGGGAGGGAAGATCTCTACACCTCTTACATTCCCTTCGCCGTCGCCTTCGACTGCGCGGACCGCTGGGCCAAGAAGTACGAGATCGAGACGGGATCACCCGCGCCAGTGCCGACTTGGTACTCCTCGTCGAGCAGTGACTCCAACGGCCTTGGCTTCTTTGGCAACCATGACGCATATTCGGGATTTGAGTCCTCGCTCGCCTCATCCATCAGCGCCTACGCGGCCACGCAGTCATCCTCATCGGGTGGCGGCGGCGGTGGCGGCGGCGGTGGCGGCGGGGGCGGAGGCGGCGGCGGAGGTTCCTGGTAGTCCTAACCATCACCGAGGAGAATTATGTTGTGGATCATCCTGGCGTTCGTCGTGCTCATCGGGTTCGTCGTCATTGCATTCAACAAGCTGCGCCGCGCTGACATCGGAGCCCAAGAAGCCCTTGGAGGCATCGACGTCCAGCTCACCCGCCGGGCCGACCTGATCCCCAACCTGGTCAACACCGTCAAGGGATACGCCCAGCATGAAAAGGGTGTGTTCGAGGCTGTCACCGAGGCGCGCGCCGGCGTTGCCAAGGCGGCACGGGACGGATCGCCCAGCGACAAGGCGGCCGCCAATGCCAAGCTGAGCAAGGCCATCATCGATGTGCTCGCCGTTGCCGAGGCGTACCCGGAGCTTCAGGCCTCGGCCAACTTCCAGGCGCTGCAGACTGAGCTGGCAGAGACCGAGAACAAGATCTCGTTCGCCCGGCAGTTCTACAACGACGCCGTCGCCAAGCTCAACGGACTGGTCAAGACGATCCCGTGGCTGTTCTTCACCGGTGTCGCCGGCGTCTCGGCCCGTGAGTTCTATGACGCACCAGAGGGTCAGGCCGCTCCTCCGACCGTGACCTTCTGACCTCTACGAACGCAGGGTTGCCCCCGCGGCGGCCGCGACTGCAATCGCGGCGTCCCGGGTCGATCTGATCTCGTCGTCGGTCAACGTACGATCGGGTGCGCGCAGGCGAAGAGCGAACGCCAACGACTTCTTGCCGCTCGGGACCTGATCACCCTCGTAGACGTCGAAGAGCCGGACCGACTCGATCAGCTCGTTGACTCCCGCGAGCGCCTCCTGCAGAGGTGCTGCCGGTGTCGCAGCATCGACGATGAACGCGAGATCTTCCTTCGCGACGGGATAGCTCGAGAAGTCCGGTCGCGGCCCGATCCGGGGCGCTGCCTCGACCAGTGCATCGAGGTCGAACTCGGCGCCGACCACCCGCGGTGGCAGGCCGTATGCCGTCAGCACGCGGGGGTGAATCTCGCCCGCGTGACCGACGACGACCCCGTCCAGGGCGAATGCTGCGCAGCGGCCCGGATGCCAGGGCATGTGCTGGGCTCGTTCGACTGTGAGCTCGACATGCAGGACGTCGGCGACGTGCTTCACGATCGCGATCGCGTCAGCCCAGGTAGCGGTCCGGCCGTCGCCCGCCCAGCCACTGAGCTCACGCGCACCGGTCATCAGCAGTGCCACGTGATGGGGCTGGTGAGGGAGGGCTGCCTGAAGGGTCGCGATCTCCTCGTCCGTGGGCCGCGCTTCGACGCCGTAGATCGGCGCGACCGCGTCGGTCTCGCGAGGCAGGAAGACCCGCCCGGTCTCCACGATGCTGACGTCGGTATGACCTCGCCCGATGTTCAGCACCAACGCCTTGAACAGACCCGTGAGCAAGGTGGTCGTCATCCCGGGCTCTTCGGCCGACAGCGGGTTGGCCAACAGCACCTGGCGTCGGCGAGCGTCGTCCTCGGCGAGTCCGAGCCGCTCCCAGTCGGCGTCCCCGGCGAATGGGAAGGTCTTGACCTCGACCAGCCCCTCCCCCGCGAGCACCATGCCGACGCGACGCCGGATCACCTGCGCAGTGGTCAGTCCGCGACCTGCGGGTGCCTCTGGCAGCACTGAAGGGACTCGGTCGTAGCCAACGACGCGCAAGACCTCTTCGACCAGGTCATAGGGATCGTTGATGTCGAAGCGCCAGCTGGGCGGGACCGCCGTGAGCGTGTTGTGGTCGAGCATGACGTGGATCGAATTGCCCTCGAGGGCTGACACGACCGTCGACGGGTCGATGTCCACACCCGACACCCGGCTCGGCAGATCGACAGCAATCGTGACGGGTCGGCGCTCCGGCGCTTCGCCCACGACGGTCAGCCCGTCGTCGATCGTACCGCCGCCAAGCTCGACGAGGAGTTCAGCAACTCGTTGGGTCGCCCGGGCTGCAAGAGCCGGATCGACGCCGCGCTCGTACCTCTTGGACGCCTCGGATGGAAGCCTGTGCCGTCTGACCGTGCGGGCTGTGGTGCTGGGCTTCCAGTGCGCCGCCTCGATCAGGACCTCGGTCGAGGTGGACGAGAGCTCGGTCTCCTCGCCTCCCATCACGCCGGCAAGGCTGATGGGCCCGCGGTCGTCGCAGACGACGGTGTCCTCGGCCGAAAGTGTGCGACTCACCCCGTCCAGGGTCGTCAGGGTCTCCCCCTCGGCCGCAGTTCGTACGACAATGCCGCCCTTGAGCTTGGCGCGATCAAATCCGTGGATCGGGTGACCGAGCTCGAGCATGACGTAGTTGGTGACGTCGACTGCGAGCGAGATCGATCGCATCCCCGCCTGCTCGATGCGCTGGGCCATCCAGCCGGGTGTCGGACGTGTGGCGTCAAAACCTGACACCGTTCGCGCCGCGAAGACCGGACACCGCTCCGGGTCGTCCACCCGTACGGGGTATCCATCTCCCACGGCAGGAACGTCGATGTCAGCAGGGTCGGTGAAGTCCAGTCCATAGGCCAAAGCCGTGTCACGAGCGACGCCACGCATCGACAATGCGTAGGCACGATCTGGGTTGACTTCCAGATCGAGGACCTCAGCACCCAGGCCGAGCAGCTCGATCGCATCGTCACCGACCTCAGCCGTACCGGGTTCGAGGACGATGATGCCGCTGGCGTCTCCCGCGAGCCCGAGCTCGGCGGTCGAGCAGATCATCCCGTCGGACACGTGGCCATAGGTCTTTCGCGCTGCGATCGCGAATCCGCCGGGCAACACAGCTCCGGGCAACGAGACAACGACCAGGTCGCCCTCGACGAAGTTGTGGGCGCCGCACACGATCCCGCGTCCGCCGTCATCGTCGTTGTGTGCTGAACCCACATCGACACGGCACCAGTTGATCGTCTTGCCGTTCTTCTGCTCTTCCTTGGCGAGCGTCAGCACGCGGCCGACGACAAGTGGGCCCACCACGGAGTCACCGATGATCTCCTCGAGCTTGAGGTCGAACGCGGTCAGCCGCGCTGCCAGCTGCTCGGTGGTGACGTCAGCCGGGACGTCCACCATCTCGCGGAGCCAGGACACAGGAACTCTCACAGCTCGACTCCGAACGGCTCGGTGAAGCGGATGTCGCCGTCGAACACGTCGCGCAGGTCGGCGATGTCATAGCGCGAGGTGATGGTGCGATCGAGCCCGATGCCAAAGGCGAAGCCCGAGTAACGCTCCGGGTCGATTCCGCAGGCCACCAGAACTCTCGGGTTCACGACCCCGCATCCGCCCCACTCAACCCAACCCTCGCCCTTGCACGTACGGCAGCTGGCGACCGCGTCGGGCTCGTTGTGACAGACGTAGCAGAGCAGATCCATCTCGGCACTGGGCTCGGTGAACGGGAAGTACGACGGGCGGAACCTGGTCGTCATCCCGTCGCCGTAGATGGCTTGCGCAAGATGGTCCAGGGTGCCCTTCAGATGCGCCATCGACAGGCCTTCGTCAATTGCGAGACCTTCGAGCTGGTGAAACACCGGCGAGTGCGTCGCGTCGAGCTCGTCTGTACGAAACACCCTGCCCGGACAGACGATGTAGATCGGAGGCTCGCGAGTCAGCATGGTCCGCGCCTGGACGGGCGACGTATGGGTGCGCAGCACCATGGCTGCAGCCTCCGGCTCGACCCAGAACGTGTCCTGCATGGTGCGCGCAGGATGATCGGGCCCAAGATTCAAGGCATCAAAGTTGAGCCACTCGGCCTCGACCTCCGGCCCTTCGGCGACCTCCCAGCCCATCGCGACGAAGATGTCCGCAACGTGCTCTTGGATCGTGGTCACCGGGTGCCTGGCTCCGACCGGCCTGAAGTCGACCGGGAGCGTGACATCGACCGTCTCGGTGACGAGCGCACGTTCTTCGGCAGCCGCCTCGAGCTCAGCCGTCTTGGCTGCGAGTGCCCGCGCGATGGCACCTCGCGCCTCGCCCACGCGCTGACCTGCCTCCTTGCGGGCTTGAGGCTGCAACGCTCCGATCTCCCGATTGGCGAGTGCCAAGGGAGAACGATCTCCAGCGTGATCGATGCGTACGTGCTTGATTGCCTCGAGCGAGTCCGCCGCCTCGATGGCTGCCAACGCCTCGTCACGCATACGGCTGACCTCGTCGGCCCGCAACGGGGTCACTTCGACGGGGTCGTACTCGGAGTTGGGCGCTGACAAGACAAACCTGACTTTCGGCGAGGTCGGGGCCCCGCATCGGTCGGGGACAACAGGATCGAGTCTAGTGAAGCGCCTGCTCAGTCGGACATCGCGTCGGGCTCATTGACCGGGAACCAGGCACTGATGCTTGCCCCACCGCCTTCGGCGTCAGATATCTCGACCTGTCCACCGTGTTCCACGACGATGCCGCGAACGATGTACATCCCCAGACCACTGCCGGCAGCTGAACCGGACCGCCAGAACCGACTGAACACCCGTTGGCGCATCTCCTCGGGTATGCCGGGACCGTGATCCTGGATCCGCAGGACCACTCCGTCACGGCCAGCCATGCGCGCGTTCTCGACCGAAACCTGTTTGAGCCCGAATCCATGCCGCAGGGCGTTCTCGACCAGATTGGTCACCACCTGCGCCATCCGATCACCGTCGCCCCAGATCAGATCGAGGCTGTCGCCGATGCTGACCTCGAAAGGCTGAGTCGAACCGCCGGACACGTTGCGCAGCACGTGGCGCACCACTTCGTCGAGCTTGACCGGCCCTCGTCGGAGGGTGAGTCGGCCTGCATCGATGCGCGCGGCGTCCAACAGCTCGGTGATCAGCCGGCTGAGCCGGTCGGCGTCAGCATCCACCGTCTCAAGCATGAATTGGCGCTGTTCGTCGGAGAACTTGTCCCACTTGGTGAGCAAGGTCGAGGTAAATCCCTTGATGCCGGTCAACGGTGAGCGAAGCTCGTGGGCAACTGTCGCGACGAGGTCGGAGCGCTCGCGGTCCAGCTGATTGCGCACACGCGCATTGCGCACGCTGACCACGACCCGTTGAACCGGACCACCAGGCTTCTTCCTGACCAGCGAGGCCGTGATGAGGTACTCGCTACCCCTGGGCGACCACCATGACTGCTCGGAGATGCGGGTGCGGATCGCGAGTCCGGCGTACGGCTGGGTGCTGTCGTACCAGGAGTTGCTGTTGAGGTCGTCAAAAGGCACGGCATCGCGCAGGTGCATCCCGACCATCTCGTCGCCGTCCGCACGCGCCATCGCCCGGATCCGCCGGTTGACGTATTCGACGGCACCATCGGGCCCGGCAATGATGATGCCGTCCGGAAAGTCGTCGAGGTCCATATTGGGTGAATCTAGTACCGGCGCGGCTGTCTGCACGACACCGACGGTTCGACCACGCAGTGTGTCGCGATCACGCTTGGCGGGCTTGTGCAGTCGCGTAGAGGCACACAGCCGCGGCCGTCGCGAGGTTCAAGCTCTCGGCCCTGCCATAGATCGGCACGGCAACGACCACGTCGGCGGACTCGCGAACCTCAGCCGGCAACCCCCAAGCCTCGTTGCCCATCAACCACGCTGTCGGCGCCGACAGGTCGAGTGCATCGTCGTACAACCCGGTTGAACCGCGACCGTCTGCCGCGAGGATCTGAAGTCCGGCGCCCTGGAGCTTGAGCACGACTCCGGCGAGGTCCTTGTCGATCACGATCGGCAGGTGGAACAGACTGCCGACCGTGGCGCGCACGGACTTGGGGTTGTACGGGTCCACGCTGTCGCCGGCGAAGATGACGCCCTCGGCGCCAGCGGCATCGGCCGCCCGGATCACCGCGCCGGCATTGCCCGGGTCGCGGATGTCGGCGCACACCACGACAAAGGATGGTGAAGCGGCGAGCAGATCGTCGAGGGACTGATCGATCGCAGCGCAGCGAGCAACGACACCCTGCGGCTGGACCGTGTCGGCGATCGCCTCGACGACATCGTCGGTCACGACGTTCCAGGCAATGGCACCGGCCTCGGCCGACGACTGGAGGCTGGAGTGCTGTTCGGTCGCCGCGGCGGTGGCGAACACCTCGTGGGTGACTCCGTCGAGTCGCCAGCGCCTCACGTACGGCCTGCGGGCCCTCGGCGAGGAATTCGCCGGTGGACTCGCGGAACGCACGAGTGGCGAGCCGCCTGGCGTGCTTCACACGTCCTGAACGGACGGTGAGCTCACCAGGAAGGCTCGCCACTTCAGTGGGAGGAACCGCGGTTAGGCCGCGGCTCCATCCTTCGGTGCGTTGACGTCGGCCGGGATGTTGTCCTTGGCCAGCTTTACCAGCGCCGAGAAGGCTGCCGGATCGTTGACAGCCATGTCAGCGAGGATCTTGCGGTCAACCTCGACTCCAGCGGCCTTGATGCCCTGGATGAAACGGTTGTAGGTCAGACCCTCGGCGCGGACGGCAGCGTTGATGCGCTGGATCCACAGACGACGGAAGTCGCCCTTGCGCGCCTTGCGGTCACGGTAGTTGTAGACGTGTGAGTGTGTGACCTGCTCTTTGGCCTTGCGGTACAGCCGCGAACGCTGACCGCGGTAACCCTTAGCGCGCTCCAGTGTCTGGCGGCGCTTCTTCTGTGCATTGACAGAGCGCTTGACGCGTGCCATCTCAGTTCTCCTTCAAGTTTTCGGGTATGTCGGGGTGGCGCGGTCAGAGACCGAGCATCTTCTTCACGCGCGGGACATCAGCCTTCGCAACGTCGGTCGTACCTGCGAGACGACGCTTGCGCGAGGATGACTTGACCTCGAGCAGGTGGCGACGGTTGGTCTGCTCGCGGCGGAGCTTCCCGCTGCCCGTCAGCTTGACGCGCTTCTTCATCCCCGAGTGGGGCTTGAACTTCGGCATTTATGCCTCCATGTCTGGGTCGAGGTTCTCGGAACGACGACGTGGCTTCTTGGGTGTTGCAACCTTCTTGGCGGCTTCGCGATGTGCCTTGTCGGCGGCCTCGTCGGCCTCCTTCTCAGCAGCCTTCTCGCCCATGGACTTGACCTTCTCGGCCTTGACCTCTGCCTGGGCTTCGGACTTCTTCTTGTGCGGGCCGAGCACCATGGTCATGTTGCGTCCGTCCTGGCGGGCGTTCGACTCGATGAAACCAAGGTCTTCGACATCGCCGGCGAGCCGCTGGAGGAGCCGGTAGCCGAGCTCCGGGCGGTGCTGCTCACGACCGCGGAACATGATGGTGATCTTGACCTTGTCGCCAGCCTTGAGGAACCGCACGACGTGACCCTTTTTGGTGTCGTAGTCATGCTGATCGATCTTGGGACGCAGCTTCATCTCTTTGATGATGGTGTGCGTCTGGTTGCGGCGGGACTCGCGCTCTTTCTGTGCCGTCTCGTACTTGAACTTGCCGTAGTCCATGAGTCGGCAAACGGGAGGACGAGCTGTCGGAGCAACCTCAACGAGATCGAGATCGGCTTCAGCAGCCAGTCGCAGGGCATCTTCGATACGGACGATGCCTACCTGTTCACCGCCAGGACCGACGAGGCGAACTTCTGGAACGCGGATTCGGTCGTTGACGCGCAGCTCTGTGGTGATGGATCCTCCTGAGATCGTGTGGGAGGCCATCAAAAAATGGCCCCCGTATGAAACGGAAGCCACCGGTGGCATATTCCACGGGACAAAGTCCCGGCGAGCATGCCGTCGGCCAGCCAAGTGGATCCGGATCCGGAGATCCGCATGCTTCTGACCGGCGTAACCCCGAGGTCGTGAGACCAAGCAGGTGGGAGGTGGACCTCCACTTCGTGAACAAGGATATCAGCGACAGCGTTTTGACACCTAATTCAGTGATTCAACCCTCGCCGGCCCCCCACCACCACATCGTTAGCACGCGCGAAACATCGCCGACGTCATACCGAAAAATGCCGCCGTCACTCTGGACACATGTTGTGGCGCGTACGGACGACTTTGAAGACAGACCAGGAATCCTGGCCGAGATTGCGCTGGCATGCGGCCAGACACAGGTCAACATCATCGCCATGCAGGTGTTCGCCACCGGCGAGCAGGTAACGGATGCTTTTGTCGTCACCGCTCCGGTCGGTGTCGAGGAGCTTGAGATCGCCGAGCTGTTCGAGAAGTCAGGTGGTTCCGAGGTCTCGGTGACGCGCGTTGACGAGACAGCGACCATCGACTCGACCACCCGCTACCTCCATGGTGCACGCGAGGTGCTCGAGCAGCATCGCGATGTTGCCGAGGTGCTTGCGGAGCTGCTCGAGACCGAGCCTCCTGACGTCGCCGACTACTCGGGCCACGACGTCATGGCGCTCGAGCGACGCGATGGCAGCACCCTGCGGATCAGCCGCGCTGTGCCGTTCACCCCGATCGAGACCGAACGCGCACAGGCACTCGTTGCGCTCGCGCACGGAGCCGCTGGCTCCTCGGCCCGAGTCACAGCCCTGCCGAGTGCAACGGTGCCGTTCGTCCGGAGGGCAGCGTTGTCAGACGTGCAGGGAGTTGCCGCGCTCCACCAGCGGTGCAGTGACGAGGTGCTGTTCAGTCGTTACCAGGTGCCTCTCCAGCTGCCCATGACAGCACGGATGACCAGACGTCTGGTCGCTCCTGACCACGGAGTTGCGTTGGTGGTCCAGCAAGGCGACGCCCTCGTCGGTCACGGACTACTGGAGCTCATTGAGGAGACCTGGACCTTCCGGATGTTGATCCAAGACACCCACCTGGGCGAGCTCGAGACGCTGCTCGTCAAGCACGGCGCACGTCATGCAAAGGCGGGCGGCGCAGAGCGGCTGACGTTGGTCACGGCTCAGTCCGACGACGCTGTTCTCCGCGCAGTCGGCAGTGCAGGCTTCATGGCACGGATCGAGCGGCGCGATGGCAGCGTTCACATTTCTGTCCCGCTGGGGGCCGTACGCGCGGTCGAGACCGGCTGACGACGTCAGTTTGCGAGCCAGGCCGCGCCGGCCGGCGTACGAACCATCACATGGCCTGCGGCGAGGTGCTCGACGTCAGCCGTCTCGATGACGGAGAAGGACGGACTCCCAGATCAAGCAGGAGTGCGCTCGCCTCTTCGGCCAGAGTCGCGCGTGCGGCATCCCGGCCGAGCACTGGAACCGGACGGGCCTGCGCGTCCCAGTCGGCCATCGTCTGCACGCTGCTGAAGGCCAACAGCGCGGTCCGCCCATCAGCACCCGTCATCAGGACGGCTGCCATGTCGGCGTTCTTGTCGCCCTCGGCCGGTGTCTCGCCGAGAAGCGGGATGATCGGGACGAACACCCGCGCCTCCCCCAGTACCTCCAGGACGGCGACGTCGTCGCCGAACGCCGCCGCAAGCACCACATCGGCCGTGCCGTCATCATCGGGGAATGCCGGTGCCGCCAGATCGCGTTCGTGACTCACCTGACGTGCCCGCGAAGATAGGCCATCGCCTCGTCGGCGTAGCGCCCATCGGAACGTTGGATAGCGAACAGGATGATCCGCTCGTCGTCGCCGTAGACCATGGTCGGCCAGGGCGCGCCGTCCTTCATCGAGAAGCCGGTGACGTCCGACCACAGGATGCGATGTCTGCGATAGCCGTTCAGCACCTCGATCGCCTGGTCGTCTACGCGGACAAAGCTTCGGCCAACGGCATGGAGCAACGCCAGCACGGCGATCAGAATCGCGGCGAGTGTGCCCAGCTCGAAGAGGGTGAACTCGACGTACGACGGGAGTGCCGCACCGATGACCGCGGTGAGCACGATCATGAGGATCGCGACACCGTAGGCGACGATGCGCGAACCCCCGGGGCGGAAGGTCCTCAGAGCCGACACGCCAGGATGTCCGTGACGAGGATGCCGCGCGCTCCGAGGTCGTACAGCCCGTCCATGACTCGCTGGGCGGCGTCACGGGGCACCATCGAGCGCACCGCAACCCACCCTTCGCGATGAAGGGGTGACACCGTCGGCGACTCGATACCGGGGGTCAGCTCGACCGCCCGTTCGACCTGCTCGACGCGGATGTCGTAGTCCATCATCACGTAGGTGCGCGCCACGAGGACTCCGTCGAGTCGTCGCTTGAAGACGTCGAAGCCAACCGGATTGGGCGTGTCCTGACGAGTGATCAGCACGGCTTCGGACGCCAGGATCGGCTCACCGAACACCTCGAGGTCTGCCTGGCGCAACGTGCTGCCGGTCTCGACCACGTCGGCGATCGCGTCGGCGACACCGAGCCGCACTGACGACTCGACCGCCCCATCGAGGCGCACCACGTCGGCCTCGAGCCCGTGCTTTGCCAAATAGGCACGCACGATGCCCGGGTATGACGTGGCGATGCGTGTCCCGGCCAGGTCGCTGACCGTGCTCATCGAACCGATCGGGGCCGCGAAGCGGAAGGTGGAGGCACCGAAGCCGAGCGCAACATCTTCGGTGGCATGTGCGCCGGAGTCGAGCAGCAGGTCGCGACCGGTGATGCCGACGTCCAAGGTGCCCTCCCCCACATAGATCGCAATGTCACGAGGACGCAGGTAGAAGAACTCGACACCGTTCTCGGGGTCGAGGGCGATCAGGTCCTTGGCGTTGCGGCGCTGGTGGTAGCCGGCCTCGACCAGCATCTGGCTGGCGGCATCGGCGAGTGCGCCCTTGTTGGGTACGGCGACTTTGAGCATCGGATTCTCTTCTCAGGGTGCTGTGACGTGGAGGCGGAGGCACGGGTGGCCGCTGGGCGGCCAACCGTCACAGATGCGCGTAGACGTCGTCGAGGCTGATTCCGGCAGCAATCATCATGACCTGGGCGTGGTAGAGCAGCTGGCTGAGCTCCTCGGCGGCGCGCTCGGCACCTTCGTGCTCAGCGGCCATCCACGACTCGGCTGCCTCTTCGACGAGCTTCTTGCCGATTGCGTGCACGCCTGCATCGAGCTCGGCGACTGTGCGCGAGCCCTCAGGGCGGCTGACTGCCTTGTCGGACAGCTCAGCAAAGAGTTCATCGAAGGTCTTCATCGCGTCGAAGTCTATCCGCGAGGCGCGTCGAGGCTGCGCAGGGCTTTCCAGGTGGACAGTGCGGCCTCTGCTGCCTCACGTCCCTTGTCCTCGCGACTGCCGGGCAGCCCGGCCCGGTCGAGCGCCTGCGCCTCGTCGTCTGTTGTGAGCAACCCAAAGCCGACCGGGACGCCCGTGTCGAGCGCGACGCGGTTGAGTCCGTCCGTCGCGGCGGCCGAGACGTACTCGAAATGCGGAGTGCCGCCCCGAATGATCACGCCTAGGGCGACGACCGCGTCATAGCCCTCGCGCGCGTACGCCTGGCACAGGATCGGCAGCTCGAATGATCCCGGTGAGCGCACCAGCGTGACGTCGGTGACGTTGGCATCGGCGAGCGCCCTCTGTGCGCCGGCAATCAGCCCGTCCATCACCTCGGTGTGCCAGCTCGAGGCAATGATCGCCACGCGCGCGCCCCGGCCATCGACGGTCAGCGTTGGTGCTCCGTGTCCTGCCATCAGCTCTTCTCCAGCCCGGGGAGGTCGTGGCCCATGCGCTCGGCCTTGGTCTGCAGGTAGCGGAGGCTGTCCACGGTGGGCGCGATGATCAGCGGTAGCCGCTCGGACACTTTCACGCCATAGGCCTCCAGTGCCGAGGTCTTGTCCGGGTTGTTGGTGAGCAGCCGAACTGATGTCACGCCGAGATCACGCAGGATCTGTGCACCCGCCGCGTAGTCGCGCTCGTCATCGCCGAAGCCGAGGTCGAGATTGGCGTCGACCGTGTCACGCCCGGTGTCCTGCAATGCGTAGGCCTGCAACTTGTGCAACAACCCGATGCCGCGTCCCTCGTGGCCGCGCAAGTAGATGACGATGCCGGCTCCTGCTGCGGTGACCTCGGTCATCGACAGCTCAAGCTGCGGTCCGCAGTCGCAACGCCTCGATCCGAAGACATCGCCGGTCAGGCACTCCGAATGAATGCGGGTGAGGACGTCCTCGGTGCCGGGATCACCGAAGATCAGGGCGATGTGCTCTGCGCCGTCGATCGTGTCGCGAAATCCAAGTGCGGTGAACTCGCCGAACTCGGTGGGAAGCCGGGTGGTCGCGAGACGGCTGACCTGGCTCTCGTGAAGGCGGAGGTAGATCTGCAGGTCCTCGATCGAGACCAGCGCAAGACCATGCTCGTCGGCAAACTCGCGCAACGCCGGTGCACGCATGAGGGAGCCGTCGTCATGCAGCACCTCACCGATCACACCCGCAGGTGTGAGCCCCGCAAGCCGGGTGAAGTCGACCGCAGCCTCGGTGTGGCCGGCCCGCTCCAGCACGCCACCGTCCTTGGCCCGCAGCGGAAGGATGTGACCTGGCTGGTTGAGCTCGAACGGCTCGGTGGCGGAATCGGCCAGCACCCGACACGTACGAGCACGATCAGCGGCCGAGATGCCGGTCGTGATGCCGTCACGGGCATCGATCGAGACGGTGTACGCGGTCCGCATCATCTCGCGGTTGTGCGGAGTCATCAACGGAATGGCAAGCCGGTCGAGGATCTTGCCGGTGGTCGGAGCGCACACCAGACCGCTCGTGTAGCGCACCAAGAAGGCCATCAGCTCCGGAGTGGCCTTGCTCGCGGCGAAGATGATGTCGCCCTCGTTCTCGCGACCCTCGTCGTCGACAACGATGATGGCCTTTCCGTCACGGATCTCGGCGATCGCGTGCTCGATGCTGTCCAACCGGACGCTCGCATGCTCAGTCATGAAACTGCTCCTTCTCGACGTGCGCCCAGCAGACGCTCGACGTACTTGGCGAGGATGTCGACCTCGAGGTTGACCCGGTCGCCGGGTTGTCTGGAGCCGAGCGTGGTGTCGGCAAGGGTGGTGGGGATGAGGGACACGGAAAACCAGGGCTGCGATCCGTCGACGACCTCGACAACGGTCAACGACGTCCCGTCGACCGTGACGGATCCCTTGTCAACGAGGTACCTCGCCAGCTCGGGCGGCAACGAAATGCGTACGACTTCCCAGTGCTCACTCGGCGTCCGATCGAGGATGGTTCCGGTGCCGTCGACGTGACCCTGGACGATGTGACCGCCGAGGCGGGAGCCCGCCTTGGTCGCCCGTTCGAGGTTGACCTCGTCACCGATCGCGAGATCACCGAGCGAGGTCTTGTCGAGCGACTCCATCATGACGTCAGCGCTGAACGTGTCGCCGTCCTGCGCCATGACGGTGAGGCAGCAACCGTTGATCGCTATCGAGTCGCCATGGTTGGCGTCAGAGGTGACGATCGGTCCGCGGATGGTGATCCGTACGGAGTCGCCGAGCGGGTCAACCGAAGTGACCGTGCCCTTCTCCTCCACGAGTCCGGTGAACATCAGTCGAAGTCCTCTCGTTGCATGCGTCCTGGAGTGCCGATCATCCGGATGTCGGGGCCGACCATGGTGAGGCTGTCGATCGTGATCGGACGAAGATCAGCCAATGTCGTCGCTTCGCCTTCGAGTGCCGCGCGGCCAGAACCCAGCATGGCGGGCGCGATGTAGCCGATGATCCGATCGATGAGGCCGGCATTCCAGAATGCGCCGGCAAGTCGCGGGCCGCCTTCGAGCCAGACGTGGCGGATGTCGCTGTCGGCGAGCTTCTGAAGCACCGCGTGCGGGTCCCGCGACTGGATGAGCAGCGTGGGCGCGACTCGGTCGAACACTCGGTAGTAGTTGGGGATCTGCGTCTCGCCGACGACGACGCGCAGCGGCTGCCGGTCGAACGGCAGCGGGAGGTCGTTCTCGTCGCGCACTGTCAGTCTGGGGTCGTCAGCGAGCACGGTGCCGGTCCCAGCCACGATGGCGTCCGCCTCGGCCCGGAAGGTCTGCACGTCGCGGCGGGCCTGTTCGCCGGTGATCCACTTGCTGGTGCCGTCTGGTGCGGCACTGAGCCCGTCAAGGGTGGCGGCGTACTTCCAGGTGACGAATGGCCGCCCGGCCGTCATGGCAAAGGTCCATTCGACGTTGAGGTCGGTGGCTTCCTCCGCCAATGGGCCCGCCTCGACATCGATACCGGCCGCTCTGAGCCTTGTGGCACCGCCTGATGCTGTGCGATTGGGATCGATCTGCGCGAACACGACGCGCGCGACCCCAGCTTCGACCAGCGCCTCTGCACACGGTCCGGTGCGCCCGGTGTGGTTGCACGGCTCGAGGGTGACGACGGCCGTGGCGCCACGGGCGGCCTCGCCGGCCTGGGTGAGCGCATCGATCTCGGCGTGTGGCAGTCCGGCCCCGCGGTGCACGCCGATTGCGAGCTCGGTGCCGTCTCGGCTGAGCAGTACGCAGCCGACTCGCGGGTTGGGCAGCGTACGGACGACTGCGCCTGCGGCGTCGAGTGCGCGACGCATCGCGCTGACCTCGATCTCGCTTGCCATGTGTCCTCCGGGTCTTTTGCGCTCAACGCGACCCGGGGTGGTTGCTTGATGACACATCGCCGTCAAGCGGCCCTGACGCGCAGCGCCACGACCCCATGCTCCTTCCATCCGGACTTTAACCGTCGGTGCCGGAATTTCACCGGCTCAACCGTTGCCACACCGAAGTGCGGCCGCGGGTCGCGGACTGTCACCGCCGGTTCGGAGTTACACCGACCCCGGAGCACGCGAGCACTCAAATGAATGACTGCTCGCTGCAAAGTCTAGCCCGTGGCGTCCCGACCATGGGTGTGACGTTCAGCATGCGATCGCAAGGACGCGACCATGGCGTCCGGGTCATCCGCTCCGAATACGGCCGAGCCCGCCACGAACATGTCGGCGCCGGCCTCAGCACACCGTTCGATCGTCTCGAGCGAGACACCACCGTCGACCTGCAGCCAGATGTCACCGCCGTGCTTGTTGATCAGCTCGCGCGCCCGCGCCACCTTGGGCAGGCACGAGTCCATGAACGACTGCCCACCGAACCCCGGCTCGACGGTCATCACCAGGATCATGTCGAGCTCGGGCAGCAAACCCTCGTACGGCTCGAGCGCTGTGTCGGGCTTGACCGCCATCGCCGCCCGCGCCCCTTGCCCGCGGATGTTGCGCGCCAGCTGCACCGGATCGCGTGCAGCCTCGACGTGAAATGTGACGCTGCGGGCGCCGGCCTCGGCGAAACCAGGGGCCCAACGATCGGGATCCTCGATCATCAGATGCGCATCGATCGGCTGTGCTGCGACTTTGGCCAGCGCCTCGATGACGGGCGCCCCCAGCGTCAGGTTGGGTACGAAGTGGTTGTCCATCACGTCCATGTGGAGCCAGTCGGCACCCGAAATGCGGGCAGCCTCGGCTTCGAGGTTGGCGAAGTCTGCCGACAACATGCTCGGAGCGATCTGGATTCCCATGCTCCGACAGTATCGACACCCACCGGGCGGTGAACTCAGTGGCGGCGCAGGACCGCGTAGAACATCGCATCGGTGCCGTCGATGTGGGGCCACAGCTGTCGGGTGGACTCGACATCAAGATCCGTTCGCCCGGCCGTGACCGCATCGATGACACCAGTCGTCTCCGCGCGGTGCGGCGAGCAGGTCGCGTAGACGACCACTCCCCCCGTGCGCACGAGCTCGAGCGCTCGGGTCAACAGCTCGTTCTGCAGCGGCACCAACGAGTCGAGATCCTCGGGCTTGCGGCGCCAACGTGACTCGGGGCGCCTGCGCAGCGCGCCAAGCCCTGTGCACGGCGCGTCGACCAGAATGCGGTCAAACGACTCCGCCTCCCATGGACCATGTCGCCCGTCGTACGTCGTCACCTCGACGTTGTCGAGCAGGTGCACGCCTTGACGGACCAGGTCGGCGCGATGCTCCAGCACTTCATTGGCCGTCAGGTTCGCTCCGCGCTGACCTGCCAGGGCTCCGAGCAGCGCCGCCTTGCCGCCCGGCCCGGCACACAGATCGAGCCAGCGCTCGTCGGAACCGTCGATGGTCGCCTCGGCGAGTGCGATCGCGACAAGCTGCGAGCCCTCGTCCTGAACGCCCGCCCGTCCGTCACGGATCTGTGGAATGTCGCCAGGTGCACCACCGTCGAGGATGCGCGCATACGGCGAGAGCAGGCCGGGCGTGCCCGGCAGGTCGTCGGGTGCACAGAGCCCGGGTCGGGCGACGAGGGTCACCCGCGGAGCGGCATTGTCGGCCGCGAGAAGCTTGTCGATCTGGGTCGCGTGGCCGCCGAGCGCTTCCTGCAGCGCCTGCACGATCCACAGCGGGTGCGAGGTACGGATCGCCCGGTTCTCGTCGCTGTCGAGCCCATCGGTGACGGTGTCGAGCCAGCCCGCGAGGTCCTTCTGCCCGATCTTGCGAAGCAGTGCGTTGGCGAAATGCACCGGCTTGTGGCCGATCTCGCGACGCACGACATCCACGGTCGTGGAGACCGCCGCGTGTGGCGGGACGCGCATGCTCAGCAGCTGGTGCGTGCCCAGACGGAGCGCGTCCAGCACCGGCGGATCGATCCCAGCCAGACCCTTGCTGGCGACGCTCCCGATGATCGCGTCGTACGTGCCCTGCCGCCGGATCGTGCCGTGCACCAGCTCGGTCGCGAATGCAGCGTCCCGACCTTCGATCCCGTGCTCCTTGAGCATCGCGGGAAGCACCAGGTTGACGTACGCATCGCGCTCGGCGACCGCCCGCAGCACGTGGAACGCGACCATCCGCACCGGATCAGTCATGCGAAGCGCGGTTCGTCGTCGATGCTGGTGCCTCGTGCCCAGTCAGCCGCGGCCATCAGCTTCTTGCCCACTGGCTGCACCTCGCCGAGGATCACGTCAGTTGTCGTGGTGCCCACCCGCACCTCGCGCTTGCCGACTGCGAGGTGGCCCGGTGCAAGCATGCGATCTTCGGAGATCCGCAGTGGTCCGACCTTGAGGCGCTGGTCGGCGAACGTCGTCCACGCACCGGGTGCCGGGGTGCATCCGCGCACCTGACGGTCGATCGCGAATGCCGGACGATTCCAGTCGATTCGACCATCGTCGGTGGTGAGCTTGGGAGCGTAGGAGATGTTCTCCGTCGGCTGCGGGATGGCTGAGATGTCGCCGTCCTCGATGTGGTCGACGACATCGACGAGCAGCTTGCTCCCCCAGTCCGCAAGCCGGGCCAGCAAGGTCTCGGCCGTGTCGTCATCGCGGACCAGCTCGGTGATCGTGCCGAGGGTCGGCCCCGCGTCGAGCTCTTCGACCAGGCTGAAGACTGTCGCGCCGGTAACTTCGTCGCCGGCCATGATGGAGCGCTGCACGGGTGCCGCTCCACGCCAGGACGGCAGGACCGAGAAGTGCAGGTTGACCCAGCCGAACTCGGGGATGTCGAGGGCCTCGCGTCGGATCAGGGCGCCATACGCGACGATCGGGATGCAGGCGGGTCTGAGCTCGCGGAGCCGGGCCATGAACTCCGGATCGGATGGCTTGGCTGGTTTGAGCACCTCGATGCCGTGCGCTTCGGCGGCCTCGGCGACGGGTGACGCGGTGAGCGTACGTCCACGTCCTGCGGGCGCGTCCGGACGGGTGATGACTGCCACGACGTCATGCCTGCTTGCCACCAGCGCCTCCAGGCTCGGCACGGCAACTTCGGGCGTACCCGCAAAGACGACTCTCACGCCCGTGAGTCTAGGCGTCGGGTGATGAGCGGTGAGTTGGCCACCTGTCTGATGTCCTGATCGGTGGGTAGGTCACCGATCGATCTGTACCGAACGAATTGGGCATGAGACCAACGCGGCAAAATCAGAGGCTCTGGGGGTCCACCTGGATCCGCAGACCGCTCAGCTTGGCAGCACTGCGCTCGGCGGCGATGGCCTTGAGCGCTGCTGCGAGCTCAGCGCCTTCGCGTCGTGGCGCCCGGAGGATCAGCCGCCGCCCAGCTCTGTCGTCGCGGGGGTCGACCGGCACGGGCCCGAGCACCTCTGTGTGAGGTGTCCAGTCTCGGACGGCAAGCGCGTCGAGGATGTCGTCATCGGCGTCCACGGCCGCCAGACGCGCTGTCGGGGGCAGATGTGTCTCCAGACGACTGGCGAGCTCTCGGGCGGCGAATCCGGCCGGGTCAGCACGTACCAGCGCCTGGAGCATCGCCGGTTCGCCAACGGCCACGGCGACGGCGTCCGGGCCGGCCAGCGCGAGGGCGTTGAACCATCGCCGATGTGCTTCCTCGTCGACGCGGATGTCATCGCGCCCAGTCATCAACCAGGTGTCGAGCAGCACCACGACGTGATAGCCGCCCGCGACCTGCGGCTCGGCACCGGGAGTCGCCAGCACCAGCACTCGACCCGGCTCGACCTCGTCGACCACTGTGTCGCCACCTGACGTCATCACCTCGCGGTCAGGGAAGGTCTGGGCGAACTCCTCGGCGGTACGCAGCTGCCCCACGACCGGCGCTCTGAGCACCGTGCCATGGCAGGCCGAGCAACTCCAGCGCGGCACGGCCGTTGCGCACCACCTGCAAACAATCGGCGCCGACGCCGACGTCTGGATCAGCGGGCCCTGACACGCTTGGCACCGGGCGGGTTGACGGCAGGTCTGGCACGACAACGACTCGCGGTAGCCCCGGCGCGGGACCTGGACCAGCACGGCCCCAGCCGCGGCGCGTACGGCCCTGAACACCTCATGTGGGAGCCGTGCCGGTGCGGAACCGGCGACCGACCCGTCGGTCACCTTCAGGCGCGGCCAGGCGGCTCGGCGGTCTGCCTGCTCGGCCGCGAGCTCGGCGCACCATCGGCTCTCGATCAGTGACTGCCCTTCGGCCGTACGGGCGTATCCACCGATCAGCACGGCGGCATCGGCCTGCGTGGATCGCAGCAGCAACACTTCGCGCGCATGCGCGTAGGGCGCGCGTGGCTCGGCGAACAGGTCGTCCCCGTCGTCCCACATCGCGACGAGCCCGAGCTGGCGAACCGGCGCAAACGCCGCCGCGCGCGTACCGAGGACCACCTGCACCTGTCCGCGCGACACGGCAAGGAATGCGGCATATCGATCAGCGGCTGACGATCCGGCGGTGAGCACCGCATGTCGCTCCGGGCCCAGAACTTCGGTGAATGCAGCATCCCAGCGAGACACATCTCGGGCGTCGGGCACACACACGATCGATCCGCGCCCGCTGTGCAGAGTCGCAAGCACGGCCTGTGCCACCGCGCGCGCCGGATCGTGACCGGGAATCGCGGTCCACCATGCCCGCGGGCTGTCTCCCCCGCGCATCGAGCTGATCAGGTCGCGACCGTGCCCATAGGCGCCCCATGGCGTGTCGTCGACATCAGGAAGATTTTCGGAAGTGGTCTCCCGCACGGCCGCCTCGGCGCGGGCGTGGCGCGGCGGGATGGCGAGGCGAAGCACATCGCCCAGGGTGCCCGCATAACGGTCAGCGACAGCCCGAGCAAGCGAGAGCACCTCGGGATGCAAGACCGGCTCCGGCGACACGACCTTGGCGATGAACGCGAGCTTTCCGCCGTGCTCGGTGTCGGCGAGCCTGTCGACGACGAAGCCATCGGCCAGGCGTCCGGCGAACCGGACCTTGACCCGACACCCCGGCACGACCAGCTCGTCGAGGGTCGCCGGGACGACGTAGTCGAAAGGACGGTCGAGATGCGCCAGACCCGTATCGACAACCACCCGCGCGACCGGCCGTTGAGCCGCAGCCTCGGGCCCAGGCTTCGCCCTGGAGGCACGCCTACGGGGCGGGGATGACGAAGGGACCAGAGCGAGCTGCTCTGGTCCCTCCTGCCCTGAATCTGGCGTCTCGGTCACGCTGCTGTTGTATCAGCAGGCGCAGACATCACTTGCTTGCAGCAGCCTTCAGCGCGTCAGCCCGGTCGGTGGTCTCCCAGATGACACCGGGAAGCTCACGACCGAAGTGGCCGTATGCGGCGGTCTGCGCATAGATCGGCCGCAGCAGGTCAAGGTCGCGAATGATCGCGGCCGGACGAAGGTCGAACACTTCGAGGACCGCTTCGCGGATCCGGTCAACCGGGACGGTTTCGGTGCCGAATGCCTCGACGTAGAAGCCAACCGGATGTGCCTTGCCGATTGCGTAGGCAATCTGAACCTCAACCTTGGAGGCCAGACCTGCGGCGACGATGTTCTTGGCAACCCAGCGCATCGCATAGGCAGCCGACCGGTCAACCTTGCTCGGGTCCTTGCCCGAGAAGGCGCCGCCACCGTGGCGGGCATAGCCGCCGTAGGTGTCGACGATGATCTTGCGGCCAGTCAGGCCCACATCGCCCATGGGGCCACCGATGACGAACTTGCCGGTCGGGTTGACCAGCAGCTTGTAGTCACTGTGGTCGATGTCGAAGTTGTCCAACACGACATCGACGACGTGCTTCTTGACGTCGGCCGCGAGCTGGGTGTCCAGGTCGATGCCGTCCTCGTGCTGTGAGGACACCACGACGGTGTCGACACGTACGGGCTTGTCGTTGTCGTCGTACTCAACTGTGACCTGGGTCTTGCCGTCGGGGCGGAGGTAGCCCAACGTGCCGTCCTTGCGGACCGCCGTGAGCTGCTCGGCCAGACGGTGAGCAATCGTGATCGGGAGCGGCATGAGCTCTGGCGTCTCGTCACACGCAAATCCGAACATGAGTCCCTGGTCGCCCGCACCCTGGAGGTCGAGCGGATCGGCCGAACCCTCAGCGCGACCCTCGAAGGCGGTGTTGACGCCCTGGGCGATGTCGGGTGACTGTGCGTCCAGCGTGATCTGCACGCCACACGAGGCACCGTCAAAGCCCTTGACCGATGAGTCATAGCCGATCTCGAGAACGCGGTCACGGGCGATCTTGGCGATGTCGACGTATGCCTCGGTCGTCACCTCGCCGCCGACCACGATCAGACCCGTCGTGATGAACGTCTCGCAGGCAACCCTGCTGGAGGGATCCTGGGCCAGCAGTGCGTCGAGGACGCTGTCACTGATCTGGTCGGCAATCTTGTCCGGGTGACCTTCGGTCACGGACTCGGACGTGAAAAAACGGCTCACAGCTTCTCCTGGGTTAATGGCTGGTGGTCAGTCTAACGATTGAAACGGTTGGGAGTTTCGCTCAGTCCATGCGCTGGACGACAGCGTCGAGCACCGAATGAGCGAGGTCGATCTTGGGACCGAACGGAACCTCGGCAACTGTGCCGTCCGCACCGAGCAGCACAGCCTCGTTGTCCTCAGCACCGAACACCTTGCCAGCACCGACGTCGTTGACGACCAAGAGGTCGCACCCCTTGCGCGCCAGCTTGGCGCGGGCGTGCTCGATGACAGTGGCACCGCTGTCGCCGGTCTCGGCCGCGAACCCCACGATGACAGGCCGTTTGTTGGTGCGGGCGGCCACGAGCTCGACAAGGATGTCGGGATTTTCCACCAGCCGAATGTCAGGTGCGACGCCATCTGCAGACTTCTTGATCTTGGCATCGACGAACTCGGCGGGGCGAAAGTCAGCCGGAGCTGCAGCCATGATCACAGCGTCAGCATCGACCGCCGCCTGATGGACCTGCTGGCGGAGCTCCTCGGTGCTGACGACGCGCACCACCTCTGCTCCTGCCGGATCTGTTAGCGCCACGTTGGCCGCAACCACGGTCACTCGGGCGCCACGCGCGATGGCCGCCTCAGCAAACGCGTAGCCCTGACGTCCGGACGACCGGTTGCCGAGGTAGCGGACGGGGTCGAGGAATTCGCGTGTTCCACCCGCGGAGATCACCACGTGTCTGCCGACCAGGTCCTGCTCGCGAGGTGTCAGCAGTTGCATCGCGATCTGGAAGATCTGCGCAGGATCGGGCAACCTGCCCTTTCCTGTGTCGACACCGGTGAGCCGACCAACGGCAGGCTCGATGACAACATGTCCACGTTCCCTGAGAGTCTCCACATTGGCTTGCGTTGCAGCGTTTTCCCACATCTCGGTGTGCATGGCCGGCACGAACACCACCGGGCAGCGTGCCGTCAGCAAGGTGTTGGTCAGCAGATCGTCGGCGAGACCGTGTGCGGCCTTGGCGAGGAGATTGGCGGTGGCCGGTGCCACGACGACCAGATCAGCACCCTGACCGATGCGTACGTGCGCGACCTCGTCGACGTGCTCGAACACCGCGGCCTGCACCGGCTTGCCCGACAGGGCTTCCCAGGTGGCGGCGCCGACGAAGTTGAGCGAGGAGGCGGTCGGTACGACGCGGACGCTGTGGCCGGACTCGGTGAACAGCCGCAGCAACTCGGCGGACTTGTACGCCGCGATGCCACCGGACACGCCAAGGACGATCTCGGACATGCCTTCGCCTCCTCGTTGGAGCTGGGTCAGGCCTTGTCTGTTGCTGCTGCAGCGGCTGCAGCGGCCTCTGCTTCGGGGTCGATGTCTTCGACGGTCAGCAGGTCAGCGTTGATCTCGCGCAGTGCGATCGACAGCGGCTTCTCCTGAACGCCGGTCTCCAGCAACGGCCCGACGTACTCGAGCAGGCCCTCACCGAGCTGGGAGTAGTAGGCGTTGATCTGGCGTGCGCGCTTGGCGCTGTAGAGGACGAGCTTGTACTTGGAGTCGGCCTTCTCGAGCAGGTCGTCGAGCGGCGGGTTGGTGATGCCGATGGCGACGGAGCGTGTCGTGGACACAGAGAGCCTCACAGAAAAGTTCTAGGAATGTATCCGGCTCCTGCCGGATCAGAACAAGTCTACCAATTCTTGACAGGCACTCTCGACATTGGTGTTCACAATCGTGAGATCGAACTCGCTCTCGGCCTCCAGCTCGATCCGCGCGGTCGCGAGCCGGCGTTCACGTTCGGCCGGCCCCTCCGTGCCCCGGCCGACCAGTCGACGTACGAGCTCTTCCCAACTGGGGGGCGCCAAGAAGCACATCAGCGCGTCCGGCATCCGCTCGCGGACCTGCCGTGCCCCCTGCAGGTCGATCTCCAGAAGTGCGGGCTTGCCCGCGGCCAAGCGCTCCTCCACCGGAGCTCTGGGAGTGCCGTAGCGGGCAGCGCCATGGACGACCGCCCATTCCAACAATCCGTCGTCTGGCTATCAGCTCATCGAACTGTTGATCGCTGATGAAGTGGTAGTGAACGCCGTCGACTTCTGTCGGCCGAGGCGCCCTGGTCGTCACGGAGACCGAGATCCAGATCTCCGGGTGGGACTCGCGCACACAGGCGGCGATGGTGCCCTTGCCCACTGCTGTCGGGCCCGCGAGCACGACAAGACGTGACCGGTCGGCCGCGGCTTCAGCCACGGCCAGAACGGTCTGATCGATCGGTGAATTCGGCGATCAGCGCACTGATCTGGTTGTCCCCGAGTCCGCGAAGTCGCCTGTTCGCAGCAATGCCGACTCGCTCCATGATTTCCTGCGCCTTCACCGTGCCGATGCCCGGCATCGACTGCAGCAGGTCGATGACCTTGAGCTTGGCGACGAACTGATTGGCCTTTGACTCTTGGATGACCTCGGTCAGGCTCGCCCGAGAATGCTTGAGACGATCCTTGATGTCGGCGCGCACGCGTCGGGCAACCGCCGCCTTCTCAAGAGCTGCTTGACGCTGTTCGGCGGTCAGGATGGGGAGTGCCACTTCGTCACCTCGTTGCTGGTCAGTTCAGGTCCGGTCAGATCACTTGAGCGTGATCTTGCATTCCTGCTTCACATTCTTCACGACCGCGGTGCGCTGCGCGGTGGTTGCGTTGAAAGCCTCGTACGCCGTGTTGAGCTCCTTGAGCTGCGCCTCGGTGAGCTTCTTGACCTTGGCCGTGTCGGTCATGTCCTCAAGCTTGAGGTCGACCGTCTTCTGCGCTGCGATGACGCCCTTGGTGACATCGGCGAGCGTCGACCAGTCCTTCTTGATCGACGCAGGCGCCACCTTCGCCACACCGTCGAACACCTTGGCGTAACCCGCGTATGCCGCGTCAGTGCGCTTCTCGCCGAAGGTGTTGAGCGAGGCCTTGTCCTTGTCGACCGCCGCGCAATAGGCGCTCTCACCGCCGCACCCTGCCAACACCGTCGCGCAGGCAATCGTCGAGACCAAAAGTGCGACGGTACGTGTCATGCAGGTGCTCCTCGGACGGACTTTTGGGTGGGCCGGCTGTCCCGGACCCTAGGAGCCTACAAGTTCAGAGTTCAGCCGGGTGACAGAACCGCGAAGCGCTGCCACATCGGGGCCTTCGCCGAGCACCCCGCGCGAGGTGGAGGGGATGACGTTGTCGATGACCGATCCGAACATTCGCCTGATGTCATCAACGGTCCCGCCCTGGGCGCCGAGCCCGGGCACCAGCAGCGGGCCGTTGATCTCGAGGTCCTCGGCGATCTCGGCCATCGTGGCGCCGACGACTGCGCCGAAGGCTCCCATCGGTTGTGCACCGGCGTTGAGTTCGGCGAGCTGGGCCAGGATCCCACCGGCCACCGTGACATCCCCGTTGAGCGCGTGCTGCACCTCGGGCCCCTCCTTGTTGGAGGTCAGGGCAAGCACGAAGATCCCCGCGTCGTTGCGTTCGGCGGCGTCGAAGAACGGTTGCAGCGAGCCGAACCCGAGGTAGGGGCTCACCGTGATCGCATCGGCCGCCATCGGGGCGTCATCATCGAGGTACGCGTCGGCGTAGGCGGCGGCGGTAGAGCCGATGTCACCGCGCTTGACGTCGAGCACGACCAAGGTCCCGGTATGGCGGAGGTCCTGGATCGTTCGCTCAAGAATGACGACGCCCTGGGCGCCGAACCTCTCGAAGAATGCTGACTGCGGCTTGACGAACGCGACATGACCCGCGAATGCCTCGACACATGTCGAGGCGAACTGGTCGAGCCCGTCGATCGAGTCGGGCAACTCCCACTGGGCGAGCAGCTCGGCATGCGGGTCAATGCCCACGCAGGCCGGACCGTACGCCGCCATTGCCGCGCGAGCGCGTGAACCAAAGCTCATCCGAGGCGCCTCGACATCCATGACCTGCTCACGCTCGTCGACCCGCCGTCACGATGCGACCCCACTCCTGCAGCGAGGTGACCCCGATCTTGCCCTCGATCAGCGCCTCGATCCCCTGCACTGCCGCAGCAAGACCCTGCACCGTCGTGATGCACGGGATGCCCTCGGCCACGGCTGCGGTACGAATCTCATAGCCATCGATACGCGGGCTGCCACCGGAGGTCACCCCGTGTGGGGTGTTGATGATGAGCTGGACGTCCTGGTCATGGATCTTCTCGACGATCGTGCTGCGGGACTGCCCTGGCAGCGGCTCCTCGTTGAGCTTGCGGATGATTGTCGCGTGAACGCCATTGCGGGCGAGCACGACGGCGGTGCCGCTCGTGGCGAGGATTTCGAAGCCAAGATCGGCAAGCCTCTTGACCGGAAAGATCATGTGCCGCTTGTCGCGGTTGGCGACCGAGACGAACACCTTGCCCGAGGTCGGCAGGCCGTTCTGGGCGCCGGCCTGCGACTTGGCGAACGCCGTGCCGAACGCGAGGTCCATGCCCATCACCTCACCGGTCGAGCGCATCTCCGGTGAGAGCAACGTGTCGACATAGGTGCCTTCGTAGGTGCGGAAGCGGTTGAACGGCATGACAGCTTCCTTGACCGCGATGGGTGCGGAGTCCGGCAGGTCTCCCCCGTCGCCGACCGCTGGCAGCACGCCAGCCTTGCGCAGATCGGCGATCGATTCGCCGAGCATCAACCGCGCGGCCGCCTTGGCCAATGGTGTGGCCGTCGCCTTGGAGACGAACGGCACGGTGCGCGATGCCCGCGGATTGGCCTCGATGACATAGAGGATGTCCGACGACAGCGCGAACTGGATGTTGATGAGCCCACGTACGCCGACCCCCTTGGCGATGGCCTCGGTCGACTCTCGGATGCGTTGGATCTCCAGACCGCCGAGCGTGATGGGCGGCAACGCGCACGCCGAGTCACCGGAGTGCACGCCGGCTTCCTCGATGTGCTCCATGACGCCGCCTAGGAACAACTCGGTTCCGTCATACAACGCGTCGACGTCGATCTCGATCGCATCGTCGAGGAAGCGGTCGACCAGCACCGGTCGCTCCGGCGAGATCTCGGTGGCGCGGTCGATGTAGTCCTTGAGCGTGCCCTCGTCGTAGACGATCTCCATGCCGCGGCCGCCCAGAACGTACGACGGGCGCACGAGAACGGGGTAGCCGATCTCGGCCGCGATCTTTCGCGCATTGCTGAAAGTGGTGGCCATGCCGTGCTTGGGGGCCGGAAGACCTGCCTCGGCGAGCACCTTGCCGAATGCCCCTCGTTCCTCCGCCAGGTCGATCGCGGCAGGCTGGGTGCCGACGATCGGGACCCCTGCTGCTTCGAGTCCGGCGGCGAGGCCGAGCGGGGTCTGTCCACCGAGCTGCACGATGACGCCGGCAACGGGCCCAGCCTGCTGTTCGGCGTGGACGACCTCGAGAACGTCCTCGAGCGTCAGCGGCTCGAAGTAGAGCCGGTCGGACGTGTCGTAGTCGGTGGAGACCGTCTCGGGGTTGCAGTTGACCATGATCGTCTCGTAGCCAACCTCCGACAGCGCCATGGCAGCGTGCACGCAGGAGTAGTCGAACTCGATGCCTTGACCGATGCGGTTGGGGCCACTGCCAAGGATCAGCACGGCTTCCTTGGTGCGCGGCTCCACTTCGGTCTCCTCGTCGTATGAGGAGTAGTGATAGGGGGTGGTGGCGGCGAACTCGGCCGCACAGGTGTCGACCGTCTTGTAGACCGGGCGCACCCCCAGTGCGTGACGGACACCGCGTACGACGTCTTCGCGCAGACCCCTGATCTTGCCGATCTGGGCGTCGGAGAAGCCGTGCCGCTTGGCCCTGCGCAGCAGGCCGGGTGCAAGCTCCTTGGCGTCGATCAGCTCGACCGCGATCTCGTTGATCAGCGCCAGCTGGTCGATGAACCACGGATCGATCTTGGTTGCCTCGAAGATCTCCTGGGCGGTGGCTCCGGCCCGGATGGTGTCCATGACCTTCTTGATGCGACCGTCGTGCGGGATCGCGATCTCGCCGAGCAGTTGCTCCTTGTCGAGCTCGACCCACTGCTTGTTCCAGTCGAAGACGGAGTCAGGGCGCTCCAGCGAACGCAACGCCTTCTGCAGCGCCTCGGTGAAGTTACGACCGATCGCCATGGCCTCACCCACCGACTTCATGTGCGTCGTCAGTGTGGCGTCGGCGTTCGGGAACTTCTCGAAAGCGAACCGCGGCACCTTCACGACGACATAGTCGAGCGTGGGCTCAAAAGATGCCGGCGTCACCTGGGTGATGTCGTTGGGAATCTCGTCGAGCGTGTAGCCGATCGCGACCTTTGCGGCGATCTTGGCAATGGGGAATCCGGTTGCCTTCGAAGCCAACGCCGAGGATCGAGAGACGCGGGGGTTCATCTCGATCACGATGATGCGACCGTCTTCGGGGTTTACGGCGAACTGGATGTTGCAGCCGCCGGTGTCGACGCCGACCTCACGGATGATGCCGATCGAGATGTCGCGGAGCCGCTGGTACTCGACGTCGGTCAACGTCATGGCCGGAGCGACGGTGATCGAGTCACCGGTGTGGACGCCCATGGGATCGAAGTTCTCGATCGAGCAGACGATCACGACGTTGTCGGCCGTGTCGCGCATGACCTCGAGCTCATACTCCTTCCAACCGAGGATCGACTCCTCCAGAAGCACCTCGGTCGTGGGGCTCAGCGCCAGCCCCGAGCCGGCGATACGGTTCAGATCGGCCTCGTTGTACGCCAGTCCGCTGCCGGAGCCACCCATCGTGAACGACGGTCGGACGACCACCGGATAGCCGCCGAGGCCTTCGACGCCGGCGAGGCACTCGGCCATCGTGTGGCAGATGACGGAGTTGGCCGACTCGGCGCCCCATTCCTTCGGCAGCGTCGCCACGACCTCCTTGAAGGACTCGCGGTTCTCGCCCTTCTGGATCGCATCGATCGATGCGCCGATGAGCTCGACGCCGTACTTCTCGAGCACACCGGACTCATGCATCTGGATCGCAGCGTTGAGCGCGGTCTGTCCTCCGAGGGTCGCGAGCAGGGCGTCGGGACGCTCCTTGGCGATGACCTTCTCGACGTACTCGGGCGTGATCGGCTCGATGTAGGTCGCGTCGGCGAATTCCGGGTCGGTCATGATCGTCGCCGGATTCGAGTTGAGCAGGATGACGCGAATGCCCTCCTCGCGGAGTACGCGGCAGGCCTGGGTGCCGGAGTAGTCGAACTCACAAGCTTGACCGATGACAATCGGACCCGACCCAATCACCATGATGCTCTTGATGTCTGAACGCTTCGGCATCAGCGATCACCGCCCATCAGCTCGGCGAACCGGTCGAAGAGATAGTCCGCATCATGCGGACCGGCCGCGGCTTCTGGGTGATATTGCACGCTGAATGCAGGCTGGTCGAGCAAGGCGAGTCCTTCGACGACTTGGTCATTGAGCCCGACGTGAGTCACACGTCCGGGCCCGAAGGGTGTGTCGAACGTGCCCTCGATGGGCGCATCGACGGCGAAGCCATGGTTGTGACTGGTGATCTCGACCTTGCCGGTGGTCAGGTCCTGGACCGGCTGATTGATGCCGCGATGACCGTACTTCAGCTTGTACGTGCCCAATCCGAGTGCGCGACCAAAGATCTGGTTGCCGAAGCAGATGCCGAAGTACGGAACCTTGCGCTCAAGAAGTTGCTTCAGGAGCTCGACCGACGAGTCGGCCGTCGAAGGGTCACCGGGGCCGTTGGACATGAACACACCGTCGGGCTTGACCGCGAGGACGTCTTCGATGGTCGCCCCTGCGGGCAGCACGTGCACTTCGATGCCGCGCTCGGACATACGCCGCGGCGTCATGCCCTTGATGCCAAGATCGAGTGCTGCGACGGTGAACTTCTTCGCGCCGATCGCGGGTACGACATAGGCCTCGTCGGTCGACACCTCACCGGCCAGGTCGGCACCGGCCATTGACGGTGACGCCTTGACGGTCGCGAGCAGCGCCTCGACATCGGTCGAGATCGAGCTGATGCCGGCCCGCATCGCACCAAGCTCGCGGAGATGGCGGGTGAGTGCCCGGGTGTCGACACCGCTGATGCCGACAACCCCTTGCGCATCCAGCCTTTCGTGCAGGGTCGAGGTGGCCCGCCAGCTGCTTTGCAGTCTCGCTGGGTCGCGCACGACGTAGCCGGCGACCCAGAACGCTGACGACTCGTCGTCCTCGTCGTTGACGCCGGTGTTGCCAATGTGCGGAGCCGTCATCGTCACGATCTGCCGCCGGTAGGACGGGTCGGACAACGTTTCCTGGTAGCCGGTCATCCCGGTGGAGAACACGATCTCGCCGACGGTCTCGCCGACCGCGCCATAGGACTCGCCGCGGAAGACGCGTCCGTCCTCAAGGACCAGGATTGCCTCAGTCATACGGTCACTACGTTCTGAAAAGGCTCATTCACGAGCGTGCGGTCACTGACGGTCGGTCTGCCTCGCAGGAAGGTCGCGACGACTTCTCCCGGCAACGTCAGACCTGCATACGGGTTGTTGCGTGAGAGCGATGCGGTGTTGCGCGCATCGATCAGCCGCTCGGCCTTGGGGTCGACCAGAACGATGTTGGCCGGCTCCCCCACCTCGAGCGGGCGACCCTGGTTGTGCACACGGCCGATCTCAGCAGGCTTGGCCGACATCTTCTCGGCAACCTGCGCCCAGGTGAGCAGCCCGGTGTCGACCATGGTCTGCTGCACGACAGAGAGCGCAGTCTCGAGACCGAGCATCCCGAAGGCGGCCGCAGACCACTCGCACTCCTTGTCCTCCATGGGGTGCGGAGCATGGTCGGTGGCGACGATGTCGATCGTGCCGTCGGCAAGTCCTTCGCGTACGGCGGCGACGTCGTCGTCGGATCGCAGTGGCGGGTTGACCTTGTAGATCGGGTCATAGCTGCGGACCAGGTCGTCGGTCAGCAGCAAGTGGTGCGGTGTCACCTCGGCGGTGACATTGATGCCACGGCTCTTGGCCCAGCGCACGATCTCGACCGATCCGCGGGTGGACAGATGGCAGACGTGCAGACGTGAACCGACGTGCTCAGCCAGCAGGACGTCGCGGGCGACGATGGCCTCCTCAGCGACTGCCGGCCAGCCGGTGAGACCGAGCTCCCCCGACAGCGCACCCTCATTCATCTGCGCACCCTCGGTGAGCCGAGGCTCCTGGGCGTGCTGGGCGATGACGCCGTCGAACGCCTTCACGTACTCGAGCGCGCGACGCATGATCACGGCATCCGAGACGCACTTGCCGTCATCGGAGAAGACCCTGACCGTGGCGGCGCTGTCGGCCATGGCACCGAGCTCGGCGAGCTGCTCACCTCGGAGGCCAATCGTCACGGCGCCGACCGGCTGCACGTCGCAGTAGCCGCCCTCGCGACCGAGTCGCCACACTTGCTCGACGACTCCGGCGGTGTCGGCGACGGGGTCGGTGTTGGCCATCGCATGCACGCAGGTGAAGCCGCCACGGGCAGCGGCCTTCGAGCCGCTCAGCACGGTCTCGGCATCTTCGCGGCCCGGCTCGCGTACGTGGGTGTGCAGGTCGACGAGACCGGGCAGCGCGACCAGACCCGTAGCGTCCACCTCTGTTGCACCCTCGACTGCGACGCCTCGACCGATCGCGGTGATGACACCGTCTTCGATCGCGATGTCGGAGATCTCGGCTCCGAGCACGCTCGCGTTCTTGATCAGGTACGAGCTCATGATTCCTCAGCAATCGGGTCGAAGGTGGTGTCGTCTGCGGCGCCGCCGAGCAGGAGGTAGAGCACTGCCATTCGGACGGCCACACCGTTGGTGACCTGCTCGACGATCACCGAACGGACGTCATCGGCGACATCGGCGGTGATCTCCATTCCGCGGTTCATCGGGCCGGGGTGCATCACGATCGCGTGATCGGGCAGCCGGTTCATGCGAGCTGTGTCGAGGCCGTAGCGACGGCTGTACTCACGCGCGCTGGGGAAGAACGACGCCTTCATCCGCTCTGACTGCACGCGCAGCATCATCACCGCATCGGCCTTCTCCAGCGAGGTGTCGAGACTGTATGACGTCTCAACCGGCCATTTCTCCACGCCAACCGGAAGCAGTGTGGGCGGCGCGACGATCGTGACATTGGCTCCCAACGTGTCGAGCAGCAACACATTGGATCGGGCAACGCGGCTGTGCAGGACGTCCCCGACGATCGTGATGTTCTTGCCCTCAAGGTCGCCCAGGTGGCGCCGCATGGTGAAGGCATCGAGCAGTGCCTGGGTGGGGTGCTCGTGCGTGCCGTCGCCGGCGTTGATCACCGCGCCCTTGGTCCACTTGGCGTGGGCCAACCGGTGGGGTGCGCCGGAGTTGTGGTGGCGAACGACGACCGCGTCAGCACCCATGGCCTGCAGCGTCAGCGCGGTGTCCTTGAGACTCTCGCCCTTGGACACGCTCGAGCCCTTGGCCGAGAAGTTGATGACGTCGGCGCTGAGCCGCTTGGCAGCGGCCTCGAACGAGATGCGCGTACGGGTGGAGTCCTCGAAGAACAGGTTGACCACGGTGCGGCCACGCAGCGTCGGCAGCTTCTTGATGGGCCGGCTCGCGACTCCGAGAAGCTCCTCGGCGGTGTCAAGGATGCGTACGGCGTCCTCACGGTTGAGGTCGCCAGCGCTGAGCAAGTGCTTGATCACGCCGCCCCTCCCCTGATGGTGACCGCATCGGCATCGTCTGACTCCGCAAGCTGTACCTTGACGCTCTCGCTGAGCGAGGTCGGGAGATTCTTGCCCACGAAGTCGGCCCTGATCGGGAGCTCGCGGTGCCCGCGATCGATCAGCACGGCGAGCTGGACGGCACGCGGTCGGCCGATCTCGTTGAGTGCGTCGAGCGCAGCGCGGATCGTGCGGCCCGAGAACAGCACGTCGTCGATCAGCACGACGACCTTGCCGTCGATGTCGTCGGGGATGTCAGTGTGCTCGAGCGCGCGAGCAGGCTTGAGCCGCAAGTCGTCGCGGAACATCGTGATGTCGAGTGCTCCCGCAGCAATGTCACGACCTTCGACTTCCGACATGCGCTGCGCGATGCGGCGAGCCAGGTGCACCCCGCGCGTGGGTATGCCGAGGAGGACGATCCCGGTCGAGTCTCGGTTGCGCTCGAGGATCTCGTGGGTGATGCGGGTCAACGCTCGCGAGATGTCCTGATCGTCAAGGACGGTGCGGTCGGGGGCGTGCGCAATGTCAGCACGTGCGGCGTCATCAGACGCGACCATGTCTGACCTCCTTCTCCGCCTCTCGGGACGGCCGTTAAAGGATGTCGGTTGTTCGTCGTCACCCTATCAGCCAAAACATGCGGCCCGAGCAGGCTCGCACTACGGTGACGACCACCTGCTGCGATGGCAGGACCCGCAAGGAGGAACCTCATGCGAATCAGCTCACTCGTGCTCGTCATCTGGCTGCTGATCGGTCTCGCGGCAGCCTTTCAGCGCGACTACTTCAAGGACTCCACCGACACCTGCAACGAGTTCAGCGACACGGTCCTGACGATCGTGGCCGGACCGCTCAACTACATGGGTGTCGACCCCAACGTCGAATGCGAAGTGCCCGAGCCGTCGTAGAGCGGCTCAGGCAGTCAGGGTGGACTTCAGCTCGACGATCTTGCTGAGCAGACCGTTGACGAACGCCGGTGACTCATCGGTCGACAGGTCGCCGGCCAGACTGACGGCCTCGCTGACGGCAACTGCGTCGGGGACCTCCTCGACGTAGAGGATCTCGTACGCCCCAATACGCAACAGGTTGCGGTCGACAGCAGGCATCCGGTCGAGCGTCCAGTCCTTGGCGTGCTCGGAAATGATCTCGTCGAGTCGATCACGATGCAGCACGACACCTTCGATCAACGAGACGGCGTAGTCGTTGACGGGATAGTCGAGTGAGTCGCGACGCTCGGCGAGAGTGCCACCGGGTTCCAGGCTCTGCGCCTCGGACTCGAACAAGATGTCGAGGGCGCGCTTGCGGGACTTGGTACGAGCCGACATCAGGACTGGACGCGGCCCAGGTAGCTGCCGTCACGAGTGTCGACCTTGATCTTCTCGTCGTTCACGATGAACAACGGGACCTGGATCTCCTTGCCCGTCTCCAGACGCGCAGGCTTGGTACCACCGCTGGAGCGATCGCCCTGCAGGCCCGGCTCGGTGTACTCGACCCGCAGCTCGACCGACGCCGGGAGCTCGATGTAGAGCGGCACACCTTCGTGCATCGCGACCATCGCGTCCTGGTTGTCGAGCATGTAGTCCTTGGCATCGCCGACGACCTGCTCGGAGATGCTGACCTGGTCGTAGGTCGCCTTGTCCATGAACACGTACGAGTCACCATCGTGGTACAGATACGTGAAATCGCGCTTGTCGACGTTGGCCGTCTCGATCTTGAGCCCGGCGTTGAACGTCTTGTCGACCGTCTTGCCGCTCATGATGCTCTTGAGCGTGGTCTTGACCATCGCTCCGCCCTTGCCTGGCTTGTGGTGCTGGAACCAGATGACGGACCACAGCTGGCCGTCGAGGTCGAGGACCATGCCGTTCTTGATGTCGTTCGTGGTGGCCATCAGCCGATCTCCATGAGGTCTTTGGTCATCGTGGTGAGCACCTCGGGGGCACCCGTGGTCACGAGGACGGTGTCTTCGATTCGCACTCCCCCACGACCCGGGACGTAGATGCCCGGCTCCATCGTGAGGACGGTGCGATTGATCAGTTTACCGGTGTTTCGCGCAGCGATGAACGGGTCCTCATGGATCTCAAGACCTACGCCGTGTCCGAGCCCTGTCGTGAACGCGTGCAACCATCCTGCGGCGTCCAACGAAGCCCGCGCCGCACTGTCGGAATCGGACACTTTCGCGCCATCTCTAAAGTGGTCGAGCCCAGCCGCCTGCGACTCCTGCACCGCCTGATAGATCTCGCGCTGCCAGTCATCGGCCTTGCCGAGCACGACAGTTCGGGTGCAGTCGGCGTGATATCCGGCGACGCGAGCGCCGAAGTCGGCCTTCATGAACTCGCCTGCGCCGAGCATGCGATCGGTTGGGCTGTGGTGCGGGATCGCCGAGTTCTCGCCACTGGCGAGGATCGTCTCGAACGCGATCGCCTCGGCGCCGAGGTCCAGCATCCTGCTCTCGAGGTCGCGGGCGACGTCGCGCTCGGTGCGGCCGACCAGCGGCCCTGCCAGCAAGCCGTCGAGCGCCTCGGTCGAGATGCGGCATGCCGTTCGCAGGTGCGCGATCTCTTCCGCGTCCTTGACGACCCGCAGCTCCTCGACGACCCGTCCAGCCGGCGTCAGCGTGGCCGCGGGAGTCAGAGACACGAGGTTCGCATGCGCGTCGACGCTCAGCGTGTGCGTCTCGATGCCCCACGTCCCGGTGGCGGCTGAGCCTGTGGCCATCCGTGCTGTCGCCGCAGCGGCGAGATCGCGTTCGATGACGTGCTCGATGTCAGGCAGCTCCTTGGCCGCCTGATCTCGGTAGCGGCCGTCAGTGAAGAAAACGGGTGCACCATCGTGCGGAACGAGGAGCGCGCCGTTCGAGCCGGTGAATCCGGTCAGGTACCGAACGTTGACGAGCGTCGTGACGAAGATGCCGTCGAGCTCGCGATCGGCGAGCGCAGAAACAAGTCGTTCGCGACGATCAGCGGTGGTCATGCCAACACCGCCATGATGCGACGCTCATGGCGCTCGCTCACTCGGAAATCGCCCGGTATGCGTCAAGGAGCAGCGACTCATCCGGCCCGGCCAGGATCTCCGGTCTGGCGAGACCGTCGAGCACGACGAAACGCAACTGGTCGCCTCGCGTCTTCTTGTCGAGGCGCATCGTTGCCGAAAGGGCTTCCCAGATTCCCGGCCGGTAGGACGTCGGCAGGCCGAGCCTTGTGAGGATCGCGCGATGGCGCGTGAGCAGCTCATCGTCGATCCGGCCCGTGCGATGGGCGATCTCAGCGACGTAGGTCATGCCGATCGAGACGGCTTCACCGTGACGAATGCGGTAGCCCTCGAAACGTTCCACAGCGTGGCCCAGGGTGTGTCCGTAGTTGAGCGCCTCACGACCGATGCCGTCTCCGGCCGAATGGGGACCGTGCGTGCTTTCGCGCAGATCACCGGTAACCGCGCGGGCCTTGACCGCGATGCCCTTGGTGATCAGCTCGGCGACGATCGGTGACGTGGCGTCCTCGACGGCCTCGGGCGCGGCCTCGATGAGCTCCAGGATGGTGGGATCGGCGATGAAGCCGCACTTGACGATCTCCGCCAGGCCACTGCGCAGCTCTCGCGGCGGGAGCGTGCTGAGCACGTCAAGATCGCACAGGACCCCAGCCGGCTCGTAGAACGCGCCCACGAGATTCTTGCCCTCGGCCGTGTTGATCCCGGTCTTGCCGCCAACGGCTGCGTCGACCATGCCGAGCACGGTGGTGGGTACGTTGACGAACCGCACGCCGCGCAACCAGCTCGCAGCAACGAATCCGGCGAGGTCGGTCGTCGCGCCGCCGCCGAGGCCGACGATCACGTCAGAGCGGGTGAAACCGAGCTGGCCGAGGATCTTCCAGCAAAAAGCCAGCACGTCGGCTGTCTTGGCCTGCTCGCTGTCGGGCACCTCGATCAGGTGCACGTCGAGCGAATCGGAGACCAACGGTTTGCGCAGCAGCTCGGCCTGGTCGGCCATCTCAGGTGAGTGGATGATCGCCACCCGGAGCACCCCGCGACCAAAGCCAATCAGGCCGCGCAGCTCTTCCTGAACGCCATTGCCGATCACCACGTCGTAGGGGTGGTCGGTTGGAACGATCAGCCGGGTTGTCATCTGTTCTCCTCGAGCAGGGCGATTGCACGGTCAGCTACCTGTGCCGGATCGAGCGCATCGGTGTCGATCGTGAAGCGGGCGACGTCGCGGTAGAGCACGCGTCGTTGGTCCATCAAGTTCTTGAGCTGAGTGCGTACGTTGCCCAGCAGCAGCGGACGTGCCGAGGTCATCCCGACCCGTCGAACAGCGGCCGCCAGGCCGACGTCGAGAAAGATCACCGGGTGGCCGGCGAGCGCGGCGCGGCTCTGCGGGCTCAGTACGGCTCCCCCACCGAGGCTGACCACACCGTCGTGCTCGGTGAGCGCGGCGACGACGGCCTTCTCCTCCAGTGCGCGAAAATGTGCCTCGCCCTGGTCGATGAACATGTCCTGGATGCTGACACCCTCGCTGGCTTCGATGTCGTTGTCGGTGTCACGCACGGCGACACCAAGCCGTTCAGCAACGATTGCCGCAACGGTGCTCTTGCCCGCGCCCGGTGGACCCACGAACACCGCGACCGGACTCAACGGTGCCTCAGGTTGGCGAGGTATCCCTCGACGTTGCGTTTGGTCTCCTCGACCGAGTCACCACCGAACTTCTCGATGATCGAGTCGGCGACGACCAGGGCGACCATGGCCTCGGCGACGATACCGGCGGCCGGGACTGCACAGACGTCGGAGCGCTGGTGGTGAGCTCGGGCTTCCTCGCCCGTCTCGACGTCGACGGTGCGCAATGCCTTGGGAACTGTGGCGATGGGCTTCATGGCGGCCCGGACGCGCAAGATCTCGCCCGTTGTCATGCCGCCTTCGGTGCCGCCTGCGCGACCTGAGACGCGACGGATGCCTTCGTCGGTAGGAATGATCTCGTCGTGGGCCAGCGAGCCGCGGGTACGAGCAAGCTCGAATCCATCACCGAGCTCGACGCCCTTGATCGCCTGGATGCCCATCAACGCGGCAGCGAGGCGACCGTCAAGACGCTTGTCCCAGTGCGTGTGCGATCCGAGTCCCGGAGGCAACCCCTCGACGATGACCTCGACGACGCCACCCAGGGTGTCGCCGTCCTTGTGCGCCGTGTCGATCTCGGCAACCATCGCCGTGCTCGTCGCCGGGTCGAAGCAACGTACGGGATCGGCGTCGAGCGCCTCGACATCAGCGTGGCTCGGGATGACTCCCGCGGGGGCACGTACCGTGCCGAGCTCGACGACGTGCGAGACGACCTTGGCGCCGGTGGTCTGCTCGATGAACTGGGCCGCGATCTCGCCGAGGGCCACCCGGGCCGCGGTCTCGCGGGCGCTGGCGCGTTCGAGGATCGGACGGGCCTCGTCAAAACCGTACTTCTGCATGCCGGCGAGGTCGGCGTGACCGGGCCGCGGCCTCGTCAGGGGCGCGTTGCGCTTGAGTCCGTCGAGGATGTCGGAGTCGACCGGATCGGCCGACATGACCTGCTCCCACTTGGGCCATTCGCTGTTGCCGATGCGCAGTGCGATCGGGCTGCCCATCGTGACGCCATGGCGGATGCCGCCGATCGAGCTCGAGCTCATCGGCCTCAAATGCCATCCGGGCGCCTCGCCCGTGGCCGAGTCGGCGCCGCGCGAGCGCGGCCTGGATGTCCTTGCTGGTGACCTGCACGCCTGCGGGCAGGCCTTCGAGCACCGCCACCAACGCGGGGCCGTGCGATTCACCAGCTGTGAGCCATCTGAGCATGTCGACAATTCTCCCACGCCGCTGCGCTGCCCCGTAACGCCGCCGTGCGATCATGAGAACACGCCGCCATCCCGGCGTCCGGACGAGCGTGTCGTACCCGGCCAGCGACAAGACGACTCACGGGAGTCAGTCATGTCATGGATCATTCTCGGTCGCCTCGGGAGTCCTCGAGGCAGTGTGGGCCACTGCGCTCGGCCGTTCCGAGGGCTTCAGCCGCCTCGTCCCCAGCGTGGTGTTCGCTGTCGCTCTGATCGCGAGCATGGTCGGTCTGGCCGTCGCCATGCGTACGTTGCCGATCGGCACGTCATATGCGGTGTGGGTGGGGATCGGCGCGGTCCTCACCGCGACGTACGCCATGGCATCCGGCAGTGAACCGGCCTCGCTGGTCAAGGTCCTGTGCCTGCTGGCGATCGTCGCCGGTGTGATCGGCCTCAAGCTTGCTCACTGAGCAAGTCTCAACCGGCGTAGATCGCAGATCCCCACGCAGCACCGATCACGGCACCGACCACCATGTAGGGCCCGAATGCGTAGCCCTTGGGGTCAATGATCTTCAACACCGACAGGAGCACGCCCAGCACCGCTCCGAGGATGAACCCGGCATACATGCCGACGAACACCTCGCTGCCACCCAGCGCCCCGAGCCCGAGGGCGAGCACACCCGAAAGGCGCACGTCCCCATAGCCAAAGGCGCCGCCGAAGAAGCGACCGCCGAACCAGTAGAGGACACGAAAGATCACATAGACCACGATGTTGGCCACCAGGGCACGGGTGAACACGTCGATGTCGCGAAGGAGCACGCGCCCCCAATCCGACGAGGACGAAGGTCGCGAGGTAGGTCGGCGCGACGATCACGAGAGGAAGTAGCCGAGTTCGCCAGTCGATGTAGGTCAGCCAGGCACCCACACCGGCGATCAGCACCCACACCGGAACGAGCTCAGGCGTGTCGATGCGCCATGCCACCAGACCGGCCATCGCTGCGGCTGACACGGCGAGCGCGGGCGCCAGCCAGGAAGCCTCGGCCAGGGTCGAATAGGGGAGCTTGTCATCGGCAGGCTCGTCCGGCTCCGGCATGCGTCGCAGCACCCACGGACCGGCCATGCCGATCACAGCAGCGAACAAGGCGGCAAGAGCGACGGTCACGTGGGGAAGACTAGCGAGAGGCCAGCTCACGCAGAGCGGCGTCGCGCAGCAGCTGTGGAGGAATGGACTCACCCGTCATCAGCTCGACCTGCAACGCGGCCTGGTGTGCGAGCAGGTCCAGCCCTGAGACGAACGGCAGGTCGGCGCCATCCGCAGCGGTCGCCAGAACAGACGGCCACGGGTCGTAGACAACGTCGAACACGGCGTGCGCCGCGTCAACGAACTCATGTGCCTGTCCGCTGACGGCAGCCGCCGGGACCGTCGAGACCAGAAGGTCAACGCGGTCGAGCAGCGGCTCCTCGAAGAGCCTGACGCTGGCAGACACACCGGCAGCCTCGGCCACGTCGACCGCGTGGGCGGCTCGCGCCGCGTCACGTACGACGAACTCGATCCGGGATGTCCCGGCCGTCGACAACGCAAAGGCGATGGACGCTGCCGTCGCACCTCCGCCGAGGATGCGGGCCGAGAGCACTCGGTTGACCCCTCGCTCCCCCAACGCCGCCACTGCACCCGGCACGTCGGTGTTGTGGGTGGCGAGCTGCCGTCCTCGACCACGACCGTGTTTGCGACGCGGAGCGACGCCCCTTCCGCTGGGGCCGCGAGCTCGGCGAGACGCCGCTTGAGTGGCGCCGTCACCGACAAGCCTCGTACGTCGTCACCCAGCGAACCGAGGAACTGCTGCAGTCCCTGCTCCTCGACCACCACGGCCTCGTAGCTCCAGTCGAGACCCAGCTCGGCGTATGCCGCGTGATGCATCGCCGGTGACAGCGAATGGGCGACCGGCGAACCGATGACAGCGCACCGCATCAGCAGATGTCGTCTTCGTCTTTGGAGCTGCGGCACCACTCGCGCAACCGCTCGGCCGCTCGTTCATGGTCGGCGAGGTTGTTGCTGAACACGGTGGTCTTGTTCTCGTAGTCGGGGACGAAGTAGAGCCAGTCACCGTCAGCCGGGTTGAGCACGGCTTCGATCGTCTTCTTGCCGGCCGCGCCGATGGGTCCGGGTGGCAGGCCCTGGTGCTCGTAGGTGTTGTACTCCGACGGGTTGTCCCGCTGCTCCGGCGTGGTCCACACATCGCCGGTGATGCCATTGGCGAAGGCGACCGTCGCATCGGACTGCAGCGCAATGCCCTGATCGAGACGATTGAGGAACACCCGAGCCACCTTGGGATAGTCCTCGTCGCGGTTGGCTTCGTACTCGACGATGCTGGCCAGCGTCATGACCTCGACCGGCGTCAGGCCAACGGCGTCGGCGCGGGCCGCCAGGTCAAGCTCCTTCTCGACGTCGACCGTCTTCTTGCACCATCTGCTTGAGAAGAGCGGTCGCGGTGGAGCCCGGAGGAACCTCGTAGGTCGCTGGATAGAGGAAATCCTTCGGGATTGCCTGCCGCCTCGTCGGGCAGGCCGAGCGACTCAGGCTTGTCGAGAGCGGCCTCGACGTCCTTCTCCTCGAAATCGGTGCTCTTCGCGATGATCTTGATGATCGAGGTGATGCGTGCCCCCTCGGGGATGGTCACCTTGCCCTCGACCCGGTTGTTGCGGTCAGTCAGCTCACGCATCGCCCAGTCGGCCGACATCTGCTTGCGGAGCTTGAAGAACCCGGCCTGTACGGCCTGGAAGCGCGAGTCGTTGAGGCTCAGCTGATAGAACGCGTCGGCGCTCTTGACCACATCGGCCTTCTTGAGGATGTTGGCGATCTGTTGACCGTTGGCACCGCTCGGGATCTCGACCACGACACTGCCCGTGCCCTGCCCGCTGTAGTCGGCAGGGCCACCGAAGAAGTCCGCGACCTTGCCAACGACCTTGTAGCCGGCGAACAGGACCGCGAGGATCACCAACAGCGTGATGATGCGTCGCGCCCAGGGCTTGCCCGGGGTCTTTGCTGCGCGACGCCGGCCGGGACCGGAGGGTCCACCCGTCATCAGGTCCAGTCCGCCGTCAGCCATGCGCCCTCACTAGTGTCTCGCCTGGTGCAGACCCTCGGGTCCGCTCGGAATCCAGTGCCGTCTGGAGAATCACGGTGGCAGCTGCCTGGTCGATGACACTCCGTCTCGCGCTTGCGGATCGTCCACGTGCTCTGAGCAGACTTTCCGCAGTCATCGTAGACATCCTCTCGTCGAATAGCCGAACGGGCACCGGGTCGATTGCCTCGAGCAGGTCTGCGCAGAACGCACGAACCTTGAGCGCTGCAGGCCCCTCACGACCGGAGAGACCGATCGGCATGCCGACGACGCACTCGATGGGGGCGTACTCGCCGACGAGCTCAGCCAGCCTCGCAATCGCGCCGGATCCGGCCGCGACGGTCTCGACTGGCGTTGCGATCATGCCGTCCGGGTCGCACACAGCAACGCCGATCCGTACGTCCCCGACATCGATCCCGACGCGTCGCCCCGTTCGCATCAGGGCGCGATCGCATTCTCGACCGCAGCAAGTGCCGCGGGGATTGCCGAGACATCGGTGCCGCCGCCCTGTGCCACGTCAGCCTTGCCTCCGCCTCGTCCACCGACCTTCTCGCCGACCAGACCAACGAACGTGTTGGCGCTGAGGCCACGAGCTTGAGCCGCCTCGTTGAGGGCCACCACAGTTGCCGTCTTGTTGTCGGCGGTGCCGATCACCACCACCACGGCGGGCTTGTCCTTGGGCATGCGACCGCGGATGTCGAGCGCCAGCGTACGAACGTCGCCACCTCCCGCGCCTTCGGCACGGTGACCCACGAAGAAGACCCCGTCGATGTCCTTGGCCCCGGCAGCGAGCTCGCCGGCGGCGCCGACGAGCTGGGCAGCCTTGGCGCGCTCGACGGCCTTCTCCGCCGTCCGAAGGCGTTCCATCAGGTCCTGGACACGACCCGGCACCTCGCCCGGCTGGGCCTTGAGGATCTCTGTCAGCTGGCGCACGACGTCACGCTCGCGCGCGAGGTAGTCAAAACCCTCCAAGCCGGTGAGCGCCTCGATGCGGCGGTTGCCGGCTCCGACCGAACCGTCGGAGGTGATGACGACCGTGCCGATCTGGGATGAGCGTTCGACGTGCGTTCCGCCACACAGCTCACGCGACCACGGGCCACCGATCTCGACGACGCGGACGTCTTCGCCATATGTCTCGCCGAACAGTGCGAGGGCACCGAAGTCACGTGCCTCCTGCAACGACATGGTCTGCGCGGTGACCGGAAGATCCGCACGGAGTGCGCGGTTGGATGCCTCTTCGACGCCGTGGAGCTGCTCGGGCGACAGCGCGCCGCTCCAGCCGAAGTCGAGACGCAGGTAGCCGGGACGGTTGTACGAACCCGCTTGCAGCGCCGTGGGCCCGAGCACCTCGCGCAGTGCAGCGTGCACGACGTGCGTGCCGGAGTGCGCCTGACGGGCACCCAGACGCCATTCGGGGTCGACAGCAGCCTCGACGTTCTGGTCGCGGGTGAGCTCGCCCTCCAACACGCGTACCTGGTGGACGACAAGACCACGCACGGGGCGCTGGACGTCTAGCACCTCGGCCCGGCCGCCGTCCCAGGTGAGGTGGCCGGCGTCGGCGCTCTGTCCGCCCGACTCGGCGTAGAACGGGGTGCGATCGAGGACAACCTCGCCAACCGTGCCGGCGGAGATGACCGGAACGTCACCACCTTCGGCGATCAGCGCCAAGACGCGCGACTCGGTGGTCAGCGTGGAGTAGGCGAGCCAGTCGGTCGGTCCTCCGGCGTCGAGAGCCGAGCGATAGACCGTGGTGTCGGCGTGTGCACCCTTCTTGGACTTCGCGTCGGCCTTGGCTCGGGCGCGCTGCTCGGTCATCAGCGCGCGGAAACCGTCCTCGTCGACCGACAAGCCCTGTTCAGCGGCCATCTCGAGCGTCAAGTCAATCGGGAAGCCGTAGGTGTCATGGAGTGCGAATGCCTGGTCGCCCGGTAGTGATGTGCCGCCACCGTCCTTGATCGCCGACGCAGCGGACTCGAAGATCTGCGTGCCCTTGCCCAGCGTCTGCCGAAAGGCATCCTCTTCGGCGTAGGCGATCTTCTCGATGCGCGGGAAGTCGGCCACGAGCTCGGGGTACGACGCCTTCATCCGGTCGAGGCTGACCGGAAGCAGCTGGGGAAGCGCCGGGTCTTCATAGCCGAGCAGGCGCATTGAACGGACCGCCCGACGCAGGAGTCGCCGCAGGACGTACCCGCGCGCCTCGTTGCCCGGAGTCACGCCGTCACCCATCAGCATCAGCCCGCTGCGTACGTGATCGGCGATCACCCGGAAACGAACGTCGTCGGTCGGGTCGGCACCGTACTTGCGACCGGTGATCTCCGCGGCCTTCTCGATGACCGGGAACACCTCGTCGATCTCGTACATGTTGGTCTTGCCCTGCAGCAGGTAGGCCACGCGCTCAAGACCCATGCCGGTGTCGATGTTCTGCTGCGGGAGCGGGCCGACGACGTCGAACTGGTCCTTGGCCGTGACGTTGGTGATCTCCTCCTGCATGAACACGAGGTTCCAGATCTCGAGGAAGCGGTCCTCGTCGACAACCGGTCCGCCGTCAGGTCCGAACTCTGGACCGCGGTCGATGTAGATCTCGCTGGCCGGACCTCCGGGGCCGGGCACGCCCATCTGCCAGTAGTTGTCGAGCAACCCGCGGCTCTGAATGCGCTCATCGGGCAGGCCCGCGATGTCCTTCCACAGCTGGCGCGCCTCGTCGTCGGAGTGCAGCACCGTGACCCAGACCTTCTCGGGGTCGAAGCCGAAGCCGCCGTCATCGACCGAGCTCGTGATCAGTGTCCAGGCGTGCTCGATTGCGCCGGCCTTGAAGTAGTCACCGAACGAGAAGTTGCCGCACATCTGGAAGAACGTGCCGTGCCGGGTGGTCTTGCCGACTTCCTCGATGTCCTGGGTACGCACGCACTTCTGAACGCTCACAGCGCGGTCCCACGGCGGGGTCTCCTGCCCCAAGAAGTAGGGCTTGAACGGCACCATGCCGGCGTTGACGAACAACAGGTTGGGGTCGTCGAACAGCAAAGGGGCAGACGGCACCGCGGTGTGGCCGGCGGTCTCGAAGTGCGCGAGGAATCGTCGGCGGATCTCAGCGGTCAGCATCAGGGAGTTCCTTGTCAAGAATTGGTCGTTCGTCGTGCCGAGCGAGGCTCAGCTGGTCAAGGTTGGGAGTGCCGGACAGCTCGTGGGCGACTTCTCGCTCACGAGTCTCCATGCCATCGCGCAGCTCGGCGCGAAAGGCTCGCCACCCCAGCCCGGCGGCTGCGGTCTGGTCGACGAGTCCCGGCATGGAGAGCCGGTATGCGGCTCGCCGGGCCTTGGCCGCGGCGTAGACCCCGGCGGCCGATCCGGCGACGAACCAGATCATCCGCGGCCTCATGTCCCCAGCCAACTGTCTTGAGGAGCCGAAGGGGCTGCTGCGCGCGCGGCTCTACGACCGGCTTGCAGGCGCTCGCGTCGGCGGCGCCGGTACTCGCGGCGCATCATGCCGAGGATTCGATCGCGGCTCTCGGGCCGCAGAGCGTGCGCCATCCCATGGGCAAACACGGAAAGCCGTACTCCGGGGCGTCCGAGCGCCGTCGCCACCACCTGCTGCTGTGTCGGGGGCACGATCAGACGACCTTCGACCAAGCGCGGAGCAAGTGCGGCCGGCAGGTTGGCGGTTGCGGGAGCGGGACGTTCGATGAGCGCCAACTCAGTTGACCGCGACCCCGGCGCGGGGGTCTCCCGCAGCGCGCGGACAGCGCGTACCGAGATGATGGCAGCGCACAGCGCGACCACGGCCAATACCGCGGTCGACACGAGGATCACGAGCTCCGCCGACATGCTGACGAGCCTATCGCGTCACCGGTCGCGCAGAATGGCGCGGATTCGGGCCAACCGTTCGGCGATCGCCGCTTCGGCCCCATGCTGGCCGGGCTGGTAGTAGGTGGCGCCGTCGACGGAGTCCGGCGCGTACTGCTGGCCGACGACTCCACGGGCGTCATCGTGGGCGTAGACGTAGTCATGACCGTGGCCGAGCTTCTTGGCACCCGAGTAGTGCGCATCGCGCAGAGCGGGAGGAACGGGGCCGACCTTGCCTGCTTCGACGTCAGCGATGGCTGCTCCGATCGCGGCATATGCGGCGTTGGACTTGGGCGCCGTGGCCAAGGCGATGACGGCGTGAGCCAGCGTGATGCGCGCTTCGGGGAAGCCGATCATCGCGACAGCCTGTGCCGCAGCAACTGCGATCGGAAGAGCAGTCGGATCGGCCAGGCCGATGTCCTCGCTCGCCGAGATCATCAGGCGCCGCGCGATGAACTTGGGATCCTCGCCCGCCTCGACCATGCGGGCGAGATAGTGCAACGCCGCGTCCACGTCTGAGCCACGGATGGATTTGATGAACGCGCTGATGACGTCGTAGTGCTGATCGCCCTGTCGGTCGTATCGGACGGCTGCCTTGTCGACCGCGAGCGCAGCGTCGTCGACACTGATCTCGGTCTTGCCCTGGGTCGTCGCCGCCCCAGCGGCCGCTTCAAGGTAGGTCAGCGCCCTTCGGCCGTCGCCTCCGGCGAGTCGTACGAGGTGATCCTTCGCATCGTCATCGAGGGTGACCGCGCCGTTCAACCCGCGCTCGTCGGTGAGGGCACGATCGACCAGCACGGCGATGTCGTCGTCGGTGAGGCTCTCAAGCGTCAACAGCAGCGAGCGGGACAGCAACGGGGAGATGACGCTGAAGTGCGGATTCTCGGTCGTGGCGGCGACCAGCGAGACCCAGCGGTTCTCGACACCGGGCAACAATGCGTCCTGCTGCGACTTGCTGAAGCGGTGGACCTCGTCGACGAACAGCACCGTCTCGACACCGCTGTTGGCAAGCGCTCGCCGGGCGCCCGCAATGACCTCGCGCACTTCCTTGACGCCGGCAGACACCGCAGAAACCTCGACGAAACGTCGCTCGGTGTGCGCGCTCAGCAGCGAGGCGATCGTCGTCTTGCCAGTACCGGGCGGGCCCCACAGCAGGATCGTCAGCGGCTTGTTGTCGTCGATCATCTGCCGCAGCGGCGAACCGGGCGCCAGAAGATGCTGTTGCCCGACAAGCTCGTCGAGCGACGTCGGCCGCATGCGTACGGCCAGCGGCGCCGACGACGAGCTGTTGCCACTCAGGCTGCCCGACGACAGCGGCACGGGCGCATCCGGAATGTCGAACAACCCGTCGGAAACCATGTGGTGACCCTAACCGGGTGAGAGTCACCTGATTCCCAGCATGACAACGGAATCTGGCACCTCACCCTCGTTGCAACAGTGGTGGCGTGCTTGCTTTCGGGGACCTGCTGGGAATCAGGCGGTCTCGACCTTCTTGGGTTCGGGCGCCTTCGGCACCGTGTCGACGCCGGTCTCCTTGCGCTGGTCAGCGGTGATCGCTGCCGGAGCACCCGTCAGTGGGTCATATCCGCCACCGGACTTCGGGAATGCGATGACTTCGCGGATCGAGTCGACGCCGGCGAGCATGGCGGTGATGCGGTCGATGCCGCAGGCGATGCCGCCGTGCGGAGGGGCCCCGTAGGTGAAGGCGTCGAGCAGGAAGCCGAACTTCTCCTGCGCCTCGTCCTCCTCGATCCCCATGATCTTGAAGACCCGCTTCTGGATGTCTTCGCGGTGGATACGGATTGACCCGCCACCGAGCTCGACCCCGTTGCAGACGATGTCGTACGCCCAGGCGAGCGCATTGCCGGGATCAGTGTCGAACGTCTCCATCTCCTGAGGCGATGTGAATGCGTGGTGCACGGCAGTCCAGGCGCCGCCACCCACGGCGACGTCACCAGCCGCCACAGCATCGCCGGTCGGCTCGAACAGCGGCGCGTCGACGACCCAGAGGAACTCCCAGGCCGACTCGTCAATCAGACCGCCACGGCGACCGATCTCCAGTCGCGCAGCGCCCAGCAGCGCACGCGTCGACTTCGTCGTACCTGCGGCGAAGAACACGCAGTCCCCCGGCTTGGCGTCGACATGGTCGACGATGCCGGCCCGCTCTGCTTCGGACAGGTTCTTGGCAACCGGTCCACCGAGCTCACCGTCCTCTTGCACCAGGACGTAGGCGAGGCCCTTGGCCCCGCGCTGCTTGGCCCAGTCCTGCCACGCGTCGAGCTGCTTGCGCGGCTGCGAAGCGCCGCCGGGCATCACCACGGCGCCGACATACTCGGCCTGGAACACCCTGAACGGAGTGTCCTTGAAGAACTCAGTGCACTCGACGAGCTCCTGACCCATGCGCAGGTCGGGCTTGTCGGAACCGAATCGACGCATCGCCTCGGCGTACGTCATGTGCGGGATCGGCGTCGGGATGTCGTGGCCGATCAGCTTCCACATCTCGACGAGAATCTTCTCGAACAGCGCGAGCACGTCGGCCTGCTCGACAAAGCTCATCTCGATGTCGAGCTGAGTGAACTCCGGCTGGCGGTCTGCGCGGAAGTCTTCATCGCGGTAGCAGCGAGCAATTTGGTAATAGCGCTCCATGCCGGCCACCATCAGCAGCTGCTTGAACAGCTGCGGGCTCTGCGGCAGGGCGTACCAGCTGCTGGGAGCGAGGCGGGCCGGCACGAGGAAGTCGCGGGCACCTTCAGGCGTCGAGCGGGTCAGCGTCGGCGTCTCGATCTCGACGAAGTCCTGCTCCCCCAGCACCTTGCGCGCGGCAGCGTTGACCTTGCTGCGCAACCGGAGGGCCTTCGCTGGACCCTCGCGGCGCAGATCGAGATAGCGGTACTTGAGGCGTACCTCTTCACCGACTTCGACGTGTTCATCAATCGGGAACGGCAGGGGTGCCGAAGTGCTCAGGATCTCGACGTCATCGGCGATGACCTCGATCTCACCCGTCGGGATGTTGGCGTTCTCGTTGCCGTCGGGGCGCTTCTGCACCGTGCCGACGACCTTGAGCACGAACTCGGCGCGCAGCTGGTGCGCTACCTCTTCACGTACGACCACCTGGACGACTCCAGATGCCTCACGAAGGTCGATGAAGGCCACCCCGCCGTGATCTCGCCGTCGGGCGACCCATCCGGCGAGCGTGACCTGTTGGCCGATGTGCTCGGCGCGCAGGTTTCCGGCGTCGTGGGTGCGGATCACGTGAGTTGCTCCTTGCTAGATGGTTTCAAGATGCGAGCCTTGAGATCTTCGGCTGGTGGATTCCAGCTGGCTGGATCGGCATCGGTCTGATCACCGGTGCGGATGTCTCGCACCCGATCACCATCCTCGCCGCTCGCCGGGAACCACACGTACGGGATGCCCCGGCGCTCGGCATAACGGATCTGCTTGCCGAACTTCTGAGCAGACGCAGCGATCTCCGTCGGTATGCCTCGAGCCCGCAGCGCCGCAGCGACGACCGCACTTGCGGGACGAGACTCCTCGTCAATGAGGGCGACCAGCACGGCGCTGGGCACCGAGCGGTCGGCGGTGAGCCCACCTGCCACGAGCGGGACCAGCAGTCGCGAGACGCCGAGCGAGATACCGACACCTGGGTAGGTGTTCTTTCCGTCGCTGGCGAGCTGGTCGTACCGGCCTCCAGAACAGATCGAGCCAAGTTGCTCATGGCCGGCCATCCGGGTCTCGAAGACAGTTCCGGTGTAGTAGTCGAGGCCACGGGCAATGCGCAGATCGGCGACGACCTCGACCCCCTCGGCCCCTGAGGCGCCGGTGACGACCTGCAGCAGCTCGTCGAGTCCCTCGTCGAGCAATGGGTGCTCTACGCCCAGTGCGCGCACGGCGTCCACGAACGACCCGTCCGCAGTGCGGATCTCTGCCAGCGCGAGGCACTGGCTCGCCTGCTCGGCGGTGAGGCCGGCGTCTGACTGCAGGAGCTCGGCGATCTTGTCGGCCGGCACCTTGTCGAGCTTGTCGACAATGGGCATCACGGTCGTCGGCTCGTCGATACCGAGGCCGAGGTAGAAACCCTCGAGAATCTTGCGGTTGCTGACCTGGAGGGTGAGCGCCGGCACCGGGAGTCCCGAAAGAGCCTCGGCCATCACCTGGGCGATCTCGACATCGAAGTGGAACGACAGCTCGTCCTTGGCGACGATGTCGATGTCAGCCTGGGTGAACTCGCGGTAGCGACCGTTCTGCGGTCGCTCACCACGCCACACCTTCTGGATCTGGTAGCGACGGAAGGGAAAGTCGAGCTTGCCGGCGTTCTCGAGCACGTAGCGCGCAAACGGCACCGTGAGGTCGAAGTGCAACGCCAGGCCCGAGTCGCTGTCACCCTCGCCTGCCTGGAGGCGTCGCAGGACATAGACCTCCTTGTCGATCTCGCCCTTGCGCAGCAGCGTGTCCATCGGCTCGGCGGCACGCGTCTCGATCGAGGCGAAGCCGTGCAGCTCGAACACCTGCCGCAGGTGATCGAGGACGATCAGCTCGACATTGCGATCCGCGGGCAGGAACTCAGGAAAACCACTGAGCGCACTCATGCTGTGCCGTCAATCGGGGCAAGCTCAGCGAGGAAGGGGTTGGTCGCGCGCTCTCGGGCGATCGAGGTCTGTGGTCCGTGTCCGGGGAGCACGACGACATCGTCTGCCAGCGGCAGCACCCGTTCGCGCAGGCTGTCGAGCATCTGCTCGTGCGATCCGCCGGCCAGGTCGGTGCGTCCGATCGAGCCCTGGAACAGGAAGTCGCCCGAGAACATCACCTGCGAGACGGCCTCAGGACCGTCCCAGTCGGCGCGATAGAACACTGTGCCGGGCGTGTGTCCGGGGACGTGATCGACCGTGAACGACAGGCCGTCGACCTCGATCGTCGCGCCGTCCGTGGCCTCGCGTACGTCGTCGGGCTCGGTGAAGTCCGGCAGGTCGACCAGATTGAGCTGCTGGCGCAGCATCGCGGCAGATTCGCCGGAGATCGCGGCCATCGGATCGCTCAGCAGGTGTCGATCAGCAGGGTGGATCCAGACCGGGCAGCCGAACTCGCGTGCGACGTCCTGCGCGCACCACATGTGGTCGAAGTGGCCGTGCGTGATGAGCACTGCCCCCGGCGTCAGGTTCTGTTCCCGCATCACGGTGCGCAGGTCATCCATGGCGTCCATCCCCGGGTCAACCACGGCACATTGCGTACCTGGACCGCGCGCGACGACATAGCAATTCGCCTGAAGCGGACCGGCCGGAAATGACGTGAGAAGCACGTGCCACAGGGTACGCGAGGCGGCTGGTACGCGGCGACGCTGCCTCGCCCTAGACTGTCGCTCATGAGTTCTGCGCCCACGCATCCCTGGGGCCGCGTCGATGACGAAGGCAATGTCTACGTACGCACCGCTGACGGCGAGCGTCTGATCGGCCAATGGCCGGGCGGCGACCCGACCGAGGCCATGGCCCTGTACGTCACCCGATTCGAAGGTCTTGAGGTCGAGGTTGACCTGCTGGAGAAGCGGCTCGAGGGCGGAACGCTGTCTCCTGACGACGCCGCCAAGGCCGTCACCAAGGTGCGTGCACAGATCACTGACGCGCAGGCGCTGGGAGATCTCGACGGACTGGCCAAGCGGCTCGACGCCCTCAAGCCTGCGATCGACAAGCTCCGCGAGGAGCGCAAGGTCGCTCGCGTCGCCAAGGTCGCCGAGGCGCAGGTCGACAAGACCCGCATCGTCGAAGAAGCCGAGAAGATCGCGGCCGGCAACGACTGGAAGGCCGGAGCCGACCGTCTCCGCGCCCTGCTCGACGAGTGGAAGGCGCTCCCCCGCCTCAGCAAGTCCGCTGACGATGAGCTGTGGCACCGGTTCTCATCTGCCCGTACGTCATACACCCGCCGTCGCAAGACCCACTTCGGCGAGCAGTCAGTGCTTCGAGATGCCGCCGCGACGACCAAGCAACGGCTCATCGCCGAAGCCGAGGCACTCTCCAGCTCCACCGAGTGGGGCGTGACAGCCGGCAAGTATCGCGACCTGATGACGGAGTGGAAGAAGGCCGGGTCGGCACCGCGCAATGTCGAGGACAAGCTCTGGAAGCGCTTCCGGGCCGCCCAGGACGTGTTCTTCACTGCCCGGGACGAGGCCAACGCGCTGCTAGACGCCGAGTACGAGGTCAACGCCGAGAAGAAGCTGCTGATCCTCGCCGAGGCCGAGAAGCTGCTCCCGATCAAGAACCCGGACGCCGCACGCAAGGCGTGGCTCGACATCGCCGATCGCTGGGAGGCCGCGGGCAAGGTACCGCGCGCCAAGATGGGTGAGTTCGAGGCCAAGATCCGCAAGGTCGAAGAAGCTGTCCGCGAAGCCACCGAGAACAAGTGGAAGCGCACCGACCCCGAAAAGTCGGCCCGCGCCGACGACATGATCACCAAGTTGCAGAAGGCCATCGACGACGCCAAGGCCGACATCGCCAAGGCCGAGTCCGCCGGCGATGCCAAGAAGGTGAAGGCCGCCAAGGAGAATCTCGCATCCCGCGAGTCATTCCTCGAGATGGCCCAGAAGGCGCAAGCCGACTTCTCCTGACACGCTCACTGGGGCGGATCGGTCACCAGCGCGGTGCGGCAACCGACCTCGCCAGGCTGAATCCATTCCCGAGGTACGTACGGGAACGTCACCTGGCCGTCGCGCCCTCGCACCGCCACCAGACATTGCCCACCACCGACAGTGCCGACCGTCACGATGAACTGGCCATCGTCGACAGCGCTGTCGGTGAAGAGATACGTCTGATTGAACTCAGCCCCGACGTCCGCCGCCAGTGTGGAAGCCGAGGCCGAGCCGAGCACTTGGGTCAACCGTTGCTCAGCGTCGACGGGGAGCTCTGGCTCCGGGATTCGGGTCGGCGGAGGTGGCAGCGGTCCGGTCGGACAGTCAATGTCCTCGACACCGGTGTCGGCACCTGACACGACGAACCGAAAGCAGCGATCGACGTTGCCCGCTTCATAGGACTTCCCGAAGACTGCACCGGAGTCGTACGCAGAAACGAACACCGAGATCTGCGCTTCGACAACCGCGCCTTCCTCAGTGCGGGTCGAGCCTGACCACGCCAATGGGTCGATCGCGACCGTGCCTGCACCGCCCTGCGCGGTCGGGAAGGTACGTTTCTCGAGCTCGTCGAGCATGGCGGCAAGATCTCGACCCGACGTGTCGGTGTGGTCGAGCCCGTCGATCCGCTCGACAAAGGCGTTGACGACGTCATCGACTGTGTCCGCCGCGATGTCTGCACCTGTGGCGCCGCAACCTCCAATGAGGACTGTCGCGAACAGCACCCCAGCCAGCTTCCCCCGAAGACTCACGCAACGAGCATAGGCGGACTACTGGGTGAGTCGGTAGACGTCGAAGACACCTTCGACCGTGCGCACTGCTGACAGCACGTGACCGAGGTGCTTGGGATCGGCCATCTCGAAGGTGAACTTCGACTTGGCAACCCGATCACGCCCCGTCGAAAGTGACGCCGACAAGATGTTGACGTGCTGGTCTGAGATGACCCTGGTGATGTCGCTGAGCAGACGTGGGCGGTCGAGCCCCTCGACCTGCACCGCAACCAAGAAGGTGCTCTTGCCGGTCGGCGCCCAGTGCACCTTGACGAGGCGTTCGGGCTGGCTGCGGAGCGCCAGCAAGTTGGAGCAATCGGTGCGGTGGACGGATACGCCTGCCCCACGCGTGACGAAACCGGCAATCTTGTCACCGGGGACGGGCGTGCAGCAGCGGGCGAGCTTGATCAACACATCACCGTCGAGCCCTTCGACCACGACACCGGCATCGCGGGTGACCTGGCGGGGCTGCTTGACGCCGATGCCGGGCATGGACGTCGCCTCGGCGAGATCTTCCTCGGCGCCCTCGCGACCACCAGCGAGGTCGATGACCCGGTCGACGACATTCTGCGCCCCTGCATTGCCCTCGCCCACAGAGGCGTAGAGCGCCGAGACATCGGCGAGATTGAGCTCTTTGGCGACGGCGTCGAGGGTCTCGTGCTTGAACAAGCGATGCAGCGGCAGACCTTCCTTGCGCATCTGCTTGGCGATCTGATCCTTGCCACGCTCGATTGCCTCGTCGCGACGTTCCTTGGTGAACCACTGGCGAATCTTGTTCTTGGCGCGGGGACTGACCACGAACTCGAGCCAGTCCCTGCTGGGCCCTGCATCCGGCGACTTCGACGTGAATATCTCGACGACGTCGCCGCTCTCGAGCTCAGACTCGAGTGACACCAATCGGCCATTGACCCGCGCGCCGATGCAGGCGTGACCGACCTCGGTGTGCACGGCGTACGCGAAGTCGATCGGGGTCGCCTTCGCCGGCAGCTGGATCAGGTCGCCGCGTGGCGTGTAGGCGTAGACGCCGGCGTTGGTCATCTCAAAGCGCAACGAGTCGAGGAAGTCGACGGAGTCCTCGGTCTCGGACTGCCAGTCGAGCAGCTCGCGCAGCCACAGCATGTCGTTGCTACCGGGCGCCTTCTCACCGGTCTTGGTGATCGCGACGGCATCTTCCTTGTACTTCCAGTGCGCCGCGACACCGTATTCGGCGCGCCGGTGCATCGCATACGTACGGATCTGCAGCTCGACAGCCTTGCCCTGTGGTCCGATCACCGTGGTGTGCAGCGACTGATACATGTTGAACTTCGGCACCGAGATGTAGTCCTTGAACCGTCCCGGGATCGGATTCCAGCGGGCGTGGAGCACACCGAGAACGCCATAGCAGTCGGCCACCGAATCGACCAGGATGCGCACACCCACGAGATCGAAGATGTCGGCGAACTCGCGACCACCGACCAGCATCTTCTGATAGATCGAGTAGTAGTGCTTGGGGCGACTGGAGACCTTGGCCTTGAGCTTGGCATGCCGCAGATCGGACTCGACGTCACTCACGACGCGTTCGAGGAAGTCCTCGCGGGAAGGAGCCCGGTCGGCGACCAGCCGTACGATCTCGTCGTAGACCTTGGGATGCAATGTCGCGAACGCGAGGTCCTCGAGCTCCCACTTGATCGTGTTCATACCGAGGCGGTGCGCCAACGGAGCAAAGATCTCGATCGTCTCGCGCGCTATGCGCTCTTGCTTGTCCTGTCGCAGATAACGCAGGGTCCGCATGTTGTGGAGCCGGTCTGCGAGCTTGATGACGAGGACACGGATGTCGCGACTCATCGCGACGACCATCTTGCGGATCGTCTCTGACTGAGCGGAGTCGCCGTACTTGACCTTGTCGAGCTTCGTCACGCCGTCAACCAGGCGAACGACCTCGTCGCCGAAGTCCTTGCGGAGCTCCTCCAGCGTGTAGGGCGTGTCCTCGACGGTGTCGTGCAGCAGGGCCGCGCACAGCGTGGGGGCCGTCATGCCGAGCTCGGCGAGGATCGCAGCGACGGCCAGCGGGTGGGTGATGTACGGATCACCACTCTTGCGCTTCTGGCCGTCGTGCATCCGCTCGGCAATGTCATAAGCCTTCTGCAGCGAGGCGACATCACCCTTGGGGTGGGTGTTGCGATAGACCTTCAGCAGCGGGTCGAGCACCGGATCGGGCGCGCCGGCCTTGCCGCCGATACGCGAGAGGCGGTTGCGTACGCGCGCAGACGTGGGAGCCGAGTCGGCGTTCTTCGACCCGGCCGGTGGCGCTTCGACACGATCAGCCACTGACTCTCCTCACTGGCCCGGAAAAGGCTGTGCGTTCCATGGTAGGTCAGCAGGCAGGGCGCAGGTCAGGTCAACATGCCCTCGACGAGGGTCGCCGCGGTGGCCATCACCAAAATGGCGACCAGTGCGATCGCGACAATGCGTACCTGGCGGGGATTCATGAGTCTCGATTCTGTGATGCGTTCAGTAGGTGTGCAGTGCACTGCAGCCGACTGGCTCGAGACGTTCGCGTCCACCCAGGGCGAGAAGCTCGATCAGCACGAGGTTGCCACCCACCTCTGCGCCGGCCTGACGAACCAGGTCCGCAGCGGCGAGCATCGTCCCACCGGTGGCCAGAACGTCGTCGACCACCAGCACCCGGTCACCCGGCTGAAGTGCGTCACGGTGCATCTCCAGCTCGGCAGACCCGTACTCGAGGTCGTACGCCGTCGAGTATGAGCTCGACGGGAGCTTGCCCGGCTTGCGCACCGGCACGAAGCCCGCGCCAAGGCCGAGCGCGATCGCGGGCGCGAGGATGAATCCGCGCGCCTCGATGCCGAGCACGGCGTCGACCGGACCCAGGGCCCGCGCCAGGTCGACAAGGTTGTCGATGACCTGACGCAGCGCCTCGGGCTCTGCCAGCAGTGGCGTGATGTCACGGAAGGTGACACCGGGCACCGGCCAGTCCTCGATCGGTCGCACCAGGCGATCGATCATGTCCTTGACCGGTGCCGCAGATGACTCGGTGTGGGGATTCACCCAGCGTCAGCGTTGAGATCGACCTTGCACACGGTCTTGGCGTGGGTCTCGATCGCCTTGGATGCCTTGGAGAACTCCGCACCGCTGAGCTTCTGGAACTCCGAAGCCAGACCTGTCAGCTTGCTGACGTCGACACCTTCGGGGATCTCGCCGCTCTGGAGCTTGTCGAAGTCCTCGATCTTGAGTCCGGCATCGCTCAGGGCCTTCTCGACCGTGGTGATGGCACCCTCAAGGGTCTTCCAGTCGCTCTTGATCGCGCTGGGCGATTCGGCTGCAAGCTTGTGGAACGTCGCGAAGGCATCGGCGATCGACGCGGTGTCGCCGGAATCAATGCTGCCGAACGTTGCTGAGGCAGTCTTGATGTCCTTGCAGTAGCCGCTGCTGCTGCCGCCTGTGCCGCCTGCGTCGCTACCGCCACAAGCAGTGAGCGCTCCGCCCAGGAGCACGACGCTCGCAATGGCTAGGGAAATCTTCATGTGTGTCCTCCATCGCGCGGCAGCCATTCGGTCGGGTGCCACTTCGGGTGTAATAAGCATGACACGCTCAGTGCGGTTCAATGACCGCCCTTGCCTCGTTGCGAACGTGGTTTGCGACTCGGTTGCGAACGCTTGGCCGCTCCCGTCGTCACTGCAGGGCGCTTTGCCTTGACCGGCGCCACGACATCCACAGGTCCAGCACTTTCCTTTTCACGTCGCGCCAACACCTTCGCGGTGTGTTCGCTGATGGCCGGCTCGCGGTCCTTCAGCTGCGAAGCGAGCGGCGTGGCGATGAAGATCGACGAGTAGGTTCCGGCAAGCATGCCGACGAACAACGCCAGCGCCAGGTCCTTCAACGGACCGGTGCCGAGCACGGCCGTGCCGACAATCAGCAGAGCCGCGACCGGCAACAGTGCCGTGATCGAGGTGTTGATCGACCGGACCAGCGTCTGGTTGAGCGCCAGGTTGGCCTGTTCGGCGTACGTTCGGGTCGTCGACTTCAAGATGCCCTTGGTGTTCTCGCGCACCTTGTCGAACACGACCACGGTGTCGTACAGCGAGAAACCGAGGATGGTGAGCAGACCGGTCACAGTCGCCGGCGTCACCTCAAAGCCTGACAGGGAATAGACGCCGATCGTGATCACGAGGTCGTGTCCCAGCGCCACGATGGCGGCCACCGACATTCGCCACTCGCGGAAGTAGGCCCAGATGAAGATCACGACGAGAACGATGAACACCAGCAGGCCGGTTAGCGCCTTCTGCGCGACCTGTTTGCCGTAGGTCGGGCCGATCAAGTTCTGGCTGACCTCAGACGCTCCGGCGTCGACCAGCGACTTCTTGACCTCGGTGGATTGGACCTGCGTCAACGGCTTGGTCTGGATGCGAATGAGCTCGGCGCCGTTGCCGCCCGATGTGGTGACCGTGGGGTCACCGGCTTCGGGGACGCCCGACTCCTCGACGGCGGTACGCATCGCGTCGGCAGTCTTGCTGTCTGCCTTCTGAACCGTGGCTGTGAACTCGACACCGCCCTTGAACTCCACGCCGTAGTTGAAGCCGCGCGCGACCAGGCCCAGCACGGCCGCAACCAAGATCACGACGGAAATGGCATACCAGAGCTTGCGCCTGCCGACGAGGTCGAAGGAGATCCGCCCTTCGTACAGGTTCTGTCCGAACGTGCTGATCTTGCCCATCAGTTGACTCCCTTTCCAGCAGCGCTGGCGGTGCTGGCGGTGGACGTGCGGGCCAGCTCACTGACCTTGCGGCCCGAGATGCCCAGGTGTGCCGCGTCAAGGCCGGAGAGCTTGTGGCCCTGGCCGAAGAACTTTGTCCTGGCGAGCAGCGACACCAGAGGCTTGGTGAACAGGAAGACCACGAAGACGTCGATGATCGTGGTGAGACCCAGCGCGAACGCGAACCCGCGCACGACGCCGATCGCGAAGGTGAACAACACGACCGCGGCCAGCAGGGACACCGCGTCAGCGGCGAGGATCGTACTTCTGGCGCGGACCCATCCGGCCTCGACTGCGAGTCTCAACGACTTGCCCTCGCGCACCTCGTCTCGAATGCGCTCGAAGTACACGATGAACGAGTCGGCCGTGATGCCGATGGCCACGATGAGTCCGGCAATACCTGGCAGTGTCAGCGTGAAGCCCACACCCTCACCCAGCAACAAGACCGTCACATAGGTGATGGCCGCAGCAATCAGCAGTGATCCGACCGCAACCAGGCCGAGTCCGCGGTAGTAGAACAGCAGATAGCAAACCACCAGGATCATGCCGACAAGACCGGCGATCAGACCTGCTTGCAACTGGCTACCAGCCAGGGACGGGCCCTCTTCGGACACACCGTTGAGGCTGAACGTCAACGGCAGCGCGCCGTACTTGAGCTGGTTGGCGAGGTCCTTGGCCGTGGTGGCCGTGAAGTTTCCGGAGATCTGTGAGGTGCCATCGGTGAAGTGGCCGTTGGTCGTCGGGGCACTGATGACTTCGCCGTCGAGCACGATCGCAAACCGGCTGGCCTGCTCGTTGCCTGACTGCGTCTGCTGGTACAGCGCATCGGTGATCGTGTCGAACGCCTTCTTGCCCTCGCCCTTGAGGGCCAGCGAGACAACCCACTGAACCTGCTGCTGCGGGATGACAGCGTCGGCACTCTTGACCTGGGTGCCCTCGATCACGGTGGGGCTGAGGATCTGCACCTCGCCGGTCTTCGGGTCGCAGGACACGAGAGGCTTGTTGGCCACGTCGTCGACCTGCAGGTCTTGTGTCGTGCACACGAAGGCCGCGGCCTGCTTCTGCAGTGCGGCGACGGCGTCGGCGTATTCCGACGGCAGCGACTGCACACCTTCGGTCTCGGCCTTGATCAGCTGTTCCAACGACAGCTTCGACCAGTCGGCCTCATCGACAGTCTTCTGCTCTTCGGTCACGTCAGTCGGCGTGGTGGCGCCCTGACCCGAGCCCCACAGCAATCTGAATCGCAGCTGGGCGGTCTTGCCGACCTGGTCAACGATGTCGGCACGCTGCTGACCCGGAATCTCCACGATGATCTGGTTGCCACCCTGAGTGGTGACCTCCGCCTCGGTCACACCGGTGCCGTTGACTCGCTGGTCAATGATGTCGCGCGCCTGGCTCAATTTGTCAGGCGTCACATCGCCGCTGTCGGCCTTGGCCTCGAACGTGATGCGCGTACCGCCCTGCAGGTCGAGACCGAGCTTGGGCCTCCAAGAGCTCTCGTCGCTCTTGCTTCCCGTGGCGTCAAGGATGGTGACCAGCCCATACATCGCAATGATCGCGACCATGAACAGCGTCAGTGTGCGTCTGGGGCGCGGCAGGTTGGCGCTACGCGTCTTGGGTGCGGCCATCAGTTGTCGCTGCCAGCGTCCACAGCCGGGATGACCCGGGCGACGGCCTGACGATTGACGGTGACAACTGTCTCGGGCGCGATGCGCAGCTCGAGCGTGTCCTCACCGATCGACGCGATCTCACCGAACAGGCCGCTCGCAAGCATGATCTGGTTTCCGACGGACAGCTCGCTCTGCGTCTTGAGGAAGGCTCGCTGACGTGCTCGAGCCGGCCGGATGATCAGCAGCCAAAAGATGACGACGAGGAACAGCAGGGGCAGGAATTCGACCCAGTTGGACACGAGAGTGCTCCAGTACGAGTGTTGTGGGAACCGTCGAAAACGGTCGGGCCTGGTGGGCCAACGGGTAGTTTAGCCCGAGCCCAAGCCGGTTCGACCGGGCTGGGGTCAGAGCGGCTACTCCACGTCGAGAGCGAGCTGCTGGGCCGATGCGGGTGGCACCAGTCCGAGGTGCTGCCAAGCCGCTGCTGTGGCCACCCGACCTCGCGGTGTTCGGGCCAGGAATCCCAGGCGTACGAGGAACGGCTCGGCGAGCTCCTCGACCGTCTCGCGCTCCTCGCCGACGGCAACCGCCAGCGTCTGCACGCCCACCGGTCCCCCACCGAAGCTTCGGCACAAAGCACCCAAGACCGCGCGGTCAAGGCGATCGAGGCCCAGCTCGTCGACTTCGTACAGCGCCAGAGCGTCATGTGCCACGGCATGATCAATGACTCCACCGGCACGCACCTCGGCGAAGTCGCGCACACGCCTGAGCAGGCGATTGGCAATACGCGGTGTGCCGCGTGAACGCGAAGCGATCTCGCGGCCGCCGTCATCTGTCACCTCGAGGTCGAGAAGACCTGCAGACCGATCGACGATCCGATGAAGCTCGGGCGTGTCGTAGTAGTCGAGCTGTGCGGTGAACCCGAACCTGTCGCGCAGCGGGCTCGGCAGCAGTCCCGCTCGGGTCGTTGCGCCGACAGCCGTGAATGGCGGTATCTCCAGCGGAATGGCCGTGGCTCCCGGCCCCTTGCCGACAATCACGTCGACGCGGAAGTCCTCCATTGCCATGTAGAGCAGCTCTTCGGCAGGTCGCGACATTCGGTGGATCTCGTCGATGAACAACACGTCACCCTCGTTGATGCCCGAGAGGATCGCCGCGAGGTCGCCGGCGTGCTGGATTGCCGGGCCGCTGGTGATGCGCAGCGGCGCACTGAGCTGGTGGGCGATGATCATCGCAATCGTCGTCTTGCCGAGCCCCGGCGGGCCGGACAACAGGACGTGATCGGGTGTACGACCGCGGGCAACTGCGGCCTCGAGCATCAACGAGAGCTGCTCGCGTACGCGCTCCTGGCCGATGAGCTCATCGAGCGTGCGGGGCCGGAGTGCGGCTTCGAACGCACGCTCCTCCGGACCGGCCTCGGCGACGATTGCCTCGAAGCCGTCGCCGGCGTCGATCTGGATGTCGTTCATCGGTCCCTCGCCAGAGTGCGCAGCGCGTCGCGCAGCACGATCGAGACATCGGGATCGGCGTCACCGGAATGATCGGCGGCGGCCTGCTCGAGCGCTGCATCGGCATCACGCGCCGACCAGCCAAGTCCGAGCAATGCCTCGTGCACCTGATCCACGCCATGCCGGTTGTCCCGCAATGACCTTGCTGGTGACGCCGACCCTGTCCTTGAGCTCCACCACGATGCGCTCGGCACCCTTGCGGCCGATGCCGGGAACCATGGTCAACGTGGCCAGATCGCCCTGGCCGATGGCGCGTCGCAGACGTTCGGGGTCGAGCACGGCCAGCATCGCCTGGGCGACCTTGGGCCCGACGCCGCTTGCGGTCTGCACCAGCTCGAACATGTCGCGCTCGTCGGTGTCGGCGAATCCGTAGAGGGTCATGGAGTCCTCGCGCACCACCATCGACGTCGAAAGCTGCGCCTCCTGGCCGATGCGCAGGGCGGCGATCGTGCCGGGCGAGCACATGACCTGCATGCCGACTCCCCCGACGTCGATGACGGCTGAGGTCAGCGTGACGGCCGCGAACGGTCCCGCGTACGTGGGCGATCATCGCGCGGCCTCGGTCTTGCCGGAGGCGCGCGACTCGTGCAGCGGGATGGCCTCCTGCAGCCGGTTCTGCGCTCCCCCGCGCCAGATCTGGCAGATGGCCAGAGCCAGCGCATCGGCGGCATCAGCGGGCTTGGGCGCCTCGGTCAGCCGGAGCAGGCGGGTCACCATCTGGGTGACCTGTGGTTTGTCGGCCCGGCCGCTGCCGGTGACGGAGGCCTTCACCTCGCTGGGCGTGTGCAAGCTGAACTGGTATGCCGTGCCGAGCCGCCACCAGCATGGCGATGCCGCTGGCCTGTGCCGTACCCATGACGGTGCGGACGTTGTGCTGACTGAAGACGCGCTCGACGGCGACGATGTCAGGGCGATGCTCGAGGATGCTGGCCTCGATGCCCTGCTCCAGCAGGTGCAGCCGGCGAGACGTGTCGAGGTCGGGTGAGGTGCGATAGACGCCGACATCGACCATCGTCAGCGCGCGCCCCACAGTGCCGTCGACGACGCCGAAGCCGCAACGGGTCAGGCCTGGGTCGATGCCGATCACCCTCATCGCAGGCCCCAGATGTCCGAACGCATGTTCGACAGCCTAGTCGGACTGTGCTACCAGGTCACCGGCGACACGCGGGGCCACTGGACCTGGGCCATGACCTCGTCGGTGGCGTCAAAGTTGGCGAACACGTTCTGCACGTCGTCGCAGTCTTCGAGAGCGTCGATGAGTTTCATGACCTTGGTCGCGGCATCGACATCGACGTCAACCGTCATGGTCGGGACGAAGGCCGCGTCGGCCGACTCGTAGTCGAGACCCGCGTCCTGCAAAGCGGTGCGGACGGCGACGAGGTCGGTCGCCTCGCTGATGATCTCGAACGAGCCGTCGAGGTCATTGACCTCCTCGGCGCCGGCATCGAGCACAGCCATGAGCACCGAGTCTTCGTCGGTCTCGCCACCTTCCTGCTCGGCGGACACGATGATGACGCCCTTGCGGTGGAACATGTACGAGACCGAGCCCGGGTCAGCCATCGTGCCGCCGTTGCGTGTCATGGCGGTGCGGACCTCCATGGCGGCGCGGTTCTTGTTGTCGGTGAGACATTCGACCAACAGTGCGACGCCACCTGGGGCGTAGCCCTCGTACATGATCGTCGTGTAGTCGACCGAGTCCGCACCGACGCCGCCGCCGCGCTTGACGGCGCGGTCGATGTGGTCCTTGGGGACCGAGGACTTCTTGGCCTTCTGGATCGCGTCGTAGAGCGTCGGATTGCCCTCAGGGTCGGCGCCGCCAATGCGGGCAGCCACCTCGATGTTCTTGACCAGCTTGGCGAACATCTTGCCGCGCTTGGCGTCGACGATGGCCTTCTTGTGCTTCGTGGTCGCCCACTTGGAGTGGCCTGACATGACACGTTCCCTTCTAGAACACTGTCCTTTAGGACTGCTTGACGAGATCGACGAAGTACCGGTGAATGCGATCGTCGCCACCGACTTCAGGGTGGAACGACGTCGCCATCAGGTTGCCCTGCCGAACGGCGACGATTCTACCGGCGGCCTCACCGGATGCGATCGTGGCAAGAACTTCGATGCCTGCGCCCGCTTCCTCAACCCATGGCGCACGGATGAAGACGGCGTGAACCGGGGCGTCCAGGCCGTCGAAGGCGATGTCGCCCTCGAACGAGTCGACCTGACGTCCGAAGGCGTTGCGACGGACCGTGATGTCGAGTCCGCCCAGCGTCTCCTGACCGTCGATGCCGCCGGTGATGCGGTCGGCCAGCATGATCATTCCCGCGCACGTGCCGAAGGTCGGCATGCCGTCCTTGATGCGCGCCGCAAGAGGGTCGAAGAGATTGAACGTACGGGCGAGCTTGTACATCGTGGTCGATTCCCCTCCGGGGAGGATCAACGCATCGCAACGCTCGAGCTCCTCGGGCCGACGCACCGTGAATGCCGTGAGGCCAAGGCCCGTCAGCGTACGGACGTGCTCGCGAACGTCGCCTTGCAGCGCAAAGACGCCGATGGCGGGTTGGGCAGACACCCGGCAAGCCTACTTGCGCGAACCTCCGGACGACGGTGGCGGCGTGGGAGACGAATCTCCAGGGGATACGCCACCACCGTCGCTCCCTCTCGGATATCCCTCCCGATCGGGTTTAACGGAGGTAAGAACGATCGCGCACCTCAAAGAGGCTTCGCGCGGTTCGTGCTCCCTCGTGCTCTACCACTCATGTGAGGCACTCCCATACCTCGAGCAGCAGTCTCCGAATCCTACGCCAGCCCAGGGTCAAATGCACGCCCCGATCTCACGCACTGATCTCTAGTAGCGGTCGAGACGGGACTCGGCACGACGCCAGGGCGCAGTCACCACCCACGCGAGCGCAGCAACCAAGAGGCCGCCGACAAATATGCCTGCCGGCCCAATCGCGGCGCTCAGCGGATAGCCGGCGTTCGGCACTGTCCACAGCAACTTGTCGATTGAGGTCTCGTTGTAGACCTGCGCGTCGGGCACGTCATTTGCGTCGCCCTGAAGAGTGAACTGGATGCTGCTCCCGAACGGATCGACCGTCACGACGCGGTGGGTGACAAGGACACCAGCGTTGTTGCGCACACTGATGATGTCGCCGACGGCAATCTCCCCTGCTGAGGCTCCGCGCGCGATCACCAGGTCGCCGCGGTTGATGGCCGGCGCCATTGAGTCGGAACGGACCACGATCGGCGTCAGATCGAAGATCGCCACCGCCCCCGTCGCACCGATGCAGACGAATCCGAGCAGGGCAGCGATCGTGATCGGGGTCGACCGAGTCGGTCGCCAATCACGCAATCGGGCGAACCGCCTACGGCGGGCTCGATGATTCACCAGTCAGTCCCCTGTCCCGACGGAACATGTGCATGGGAGGTGCACGGACCTCAGTGTGGCGGATCGCCGCCAGACCGGCGACACAATGGCGAGGATTCGCGAAATGACGGCCATGCCACACAGGGTGTGCGAGCCCAAATTGCTCACCCTGCGCACGCTTGGCTGCGAGGTCCGCCTCGTGATCTCAGGGGACCGTGCCGACTCGTCACACCCCGGCTTCATCAGAACGCCAAGCCACAGGCATAACGCGCACGCCCCCTACCGAACAGTGGTCACCTTGGACCAGGTCATCGACACCGGAGGCTGAGCCCGAGGAAAAGGATCGACGTCGTCTTCACCGCGATGGTCGTGTATCCCGCCGAAATCCACGCGGGTACGCCGGTGAGAGTGGAGTAGATGCGGATGTCGTAGTCCTTCGTGCCGGAAGACGTGATCAGTGACATCGTGAAGTCGCTCGACACCGTCGCGCTACCGGCACCGGGGTTGTCGATGTACGTGGGGGCTCCGACCGTGGCTCCTGAGCCCACGTCGATCACCACCGCCTTGTATCTGTATCGCGAGTCGACGTTGTTCCAGCCGGCCTCGACATAACCCAGCAACCCCAATGCTCCGCCGCGGTTGTTGCACGTAGGCCCCGTCGGAGTAGCAACCACGTGCGCCGTGTAGGTACCGCCGCTGATGGTGGCGACCTTGGTCCACGGAGTGCCGATCGCTGGAGACGTGAACGCCAGTCCACTGGCGAACACTGCGATCGCAACTGTCCGAGCGGCTGCTCGAGGACGCTTGGGCTCGGCCTTGCGGGCGCCGCCCTTGCGACGCGCGGACGACTCCCCCGGCCCGTCTTTGGGTCCTTTGCCCCGAAACACCAGCAGCAGCATCGCGGTGACGTACACGCCGAGTGTGAACACCCCGGCGGGGCTTGCCGCGGCGTTCACCAGATAGCCGGCCTTGGGGATGTGGAACAGCACCCGCTCCGCCTTGTCGACGGTGTAGACCTCAGCGTCTGCCACCGTGTTGGCGTCGCCCTTGAGGGTGAGCTGTCGGGCGTCGCCCTGCGATGCGGCGTTGACCAGGCGATGGGTCACCCGGTTGCCCTCGGAGTTGACCACCGACACGATGTCTCCGGCCTTGAGAGCGCTCGCCTCGACGGTCCGCGAGACCGCGAGATCGCCGGTGTGGATGGCCGGCGACATCGATCCGGACCGGAACACCAAGGGTTTCACGTCGAAAGCGACCCCGGCGACGGTGGCGACGATGCAGAGGACGCCGAGCAACGCACCGACGGTCAAGAAGACCTCCCGCGCTGTCTGGCCGACGCCTTTGATCGTCATGAGATGTCGGAGGTGCCTGTCGCGGTGAAGGTTGCGGTTGCCGTCGCGCCCTGCAGTGAAGTCGGTGCGTTGTCGGCCAGCTTCACCTGGAAGCACAACGCCTCGGTCGCGTTCTGCGTCATCGCAGCGGTCGGCCGGCGCGGGGTGATGATGGCAGTCGTCGTGGTGCTGGTCAGTGGCACCGCGTTGACGATCACCGTTCCGCCCGAGCAGACGAAGTTGGTTCCGGTACCTGCAGACCTCGTGCCGCCGACGGAGATCGTCAGCAGAAGGCCGTTGGATCCAGCGGTGCTGTAATCACCGGCGTTCGTTCCGGTAAGGCCGCCCGTCATCGTGTACTTGAGCGGGGCCGTCCCGTTGTTCTTGATCGTCAGCACCTCTGCGGATGACACACCGGGGACCATGTTGCTCATCCCGAGAGTCGTGGTCGCGTACGCGTTGACACCGTTGACCTGGAGATCGAGCGTCCCGGCCGTGAACGTAGACCCGGTGATCTGCACGTCATCGGTCCAGTAGGCGAAAGTGCCGACCGCGCCGACGCCCAGAGCGACGCCCAGACTCAGCAACGCACGCACACGGCCGGTGCGGCGACTGGCGCGACGCGATGTCTTGGTGCCGACGTGCTCAGACATGAGAGACCTTTTCTGTTGAGCCGGCCCGTCGGATGACAAAGGCGTTGTCATGGAGACGCGTGAACATGCGCTTCATGACGCGATCCTTCGGCCCCGGGACCGGAATGCACTGCCAAACATGTACGCGGAGTAGAGGAGCAGCCCAGAGACGACGATGATCATCGTGATGTGGCGCTCCTTTCCGGTGATGGCGCTGTTGACGTAGCCGAGATATGGCACGTCGTACCAGAGCTTGCCCTTGATCTGAACTGGCAGGACCTGCTTCACGTCAGGCGACTCGTTGGCGTCACCCTGGGTTGTGAACACCCGCTCGCCCCGTCCGTTGATTCCCGCCGAGACGATCCGATGAGTGACGACGGCAGGTTTGCCTGACTCGAGCTGATAGGTGACGACGGTGCCGACGCCAAGCGAGTCAGTGTCGACCGGCTTGATCACCGCAAGGGTCCCCGGCGGCATCTGCGGCCGCATTGAGCCGGTGAGGATCGTGTACGGCGTGGCACCGCCGAACCGTGGGATGAGCACGGAAACCACGAGAACACCTGCGACCGCGAGGATCACGATCCAGGCGAGAACCTGACCGAGCCAGCCAGCGACGCTTCGCGCAGCCGGCTTCGTCGACGTGTCGTCCACCATCAGAACTGTCATGTCATCTCCAGTGCCGACCGGACCTGAATCCGGTCGGCACCCCGAGACGATCTCAGATCAGGAGTGATCCTGTTCGAGGGTGACCTTGTAGTTCGACAGGATCGCGGTCTTGCTCTGCGATGCGTTGTCGACAGTCGTGCCGAGCGGGAAGGTCATGGTGATCTTGGCCGTCAGCACATCCGTGTCGTTCGCCTCGGTCACCACAGTGATCGGGTCGCCAGCTGCATCGCTGAACGTTCCCGCCACCGTGACGTCGCCAGCGGCGGCCGGGTTGATCGTTCCGGTGATCGCTGCAGCCGTCGTCACGGTGGGCGTGGCGCGCAGGTGCTCACCAACGGCCTCCAGAGTGAAGTCGCATTCCTTGGTCAGGACGTCGCCCGGCACGATTGTGTCGGTTGACGGATCGAAGGTGGCGCCGGACACGTCTTCGCCGGTGTCGAGCTTCCAGTCCGCGTCAGCACAGACGCCGACCTGGGTCAACGAGAACGAACCGGAGGTGATCGTGTCACCACCGACTTCGCCGTCGGCCGTCCAGTAGGCCAGCGATCCCGCGCCGCCCAGTAGTAGTACCGCAGCAGCTGCCGCCGCGATTGCTCCCTTGGTGGATCTATTCATGATGCTCCCTCAGATCGATCCCGGATCGACCATCGATCCGACTCCCTGCAAGGAGTGTGACAGCCCAACTGGTCCAAAATGACGCAAAAAATCGCACCAAGTTCGAAATGGCTCGTTGTGACTAGCTGGTGCCTCTGTGATTCGGGAGCGAGGAGTGCATGTCGAGCACGAAAAGGCGAGCGCCAGGAAACGATGCCCCGCGCCCTAGCCAGCGATGGCGACGAGCGGAGCGAGGCGAGGGCGTTCCCGCCTACTCGAGCCATAAGCCGAGCGGAGCGAGGAGAGGGCGTCCCGCGCGAAGCGCAGGCTGCGACGAAGTCGCAGGGAGCAGGAGGAGCCGCTCACGCCCTACCAACCGCGTTCGGACAGCCGGTGGGGCTCGGGGATGTCGTCGACGTTGATGCCGACCATGGCCTCGCCCAGACCGCGCGAGACCTTCGCGATGACGTCGGGGTCATCGAAGAAGGTGGTGGCCTTGACGATCGCTTCGGCGCGCACCGCGGGGTTGCCTGACTTGAAGATGCCCGAACCGACGAACACACCTTCTGCACCGAGCTGCATCATCATCGCCGCGTCGGCGGGTGTGGCGATGCCGCCGGCGGTGAACAGCACGACGGGAAGCTTGCCGAGCTCGGCGACTTCCTTGACGAGGTCGTATGGTGCCTGCAGCTCCTTGGCGGCGACGAACAGCTCGTCTTCCGACAGGCTCTGGAGGCGACGGATCTGGCCGCGGATCTGACGCATGTGCGTGGTCGCGTTGGAGACGTCACCGGTGCCGGCCTCACCCTTGGAGCGGATCATCGCGGCTCCTTCGGTGAGGCGACGCAGCGCTTCGCCGAGGTTGGTCGCACCGCACACGAACGGCACCGTGAACTGCCACTTGTCGATGTGGTTGGCGTAGTCGGCCGGGGTCAAGACCTCGGACTCGTCGATGTAGTCAACGCCGAGCGACTGCAGCACCTGCGCCTCGGCGAAGTGCCCGATGCGGGCCTTGGCCATCACCGGGATCGAGACGGCCTCGATGATGCCGTCGATCAGGTCGGGATCGCTCATCCGGGCTACGCCGCCCTGGGCACGGATGTCGGCGGGTACGCGCTCAAGGGCCATGACGGCGACTGCGCCAGCATCCTCGGCGATCTTGGCCTGCTCGGCGTTGACGACGTCCATGATGACGCCCCCCTTGAGCATTTCGGCCATGCCGCGCTTGACCTTGGAGGTGCCGACCGTGGTTGCTTCGTCGCTCACTGCTACGTCCTTATTCAATGCCGTCGTGGGAAGTACCGGGAAATTCGTGTCCCAGTCTACTCGTCAGCCACGGACGAATCCGCTGAGTACCCGTCGGCGAGACGGCCTCGCTGCGGCCGCATCGAGCAGCGAGTCGACAGTGGTCAATTTGCGCCGTGGCCGGCCACCTCCGCCGTCCCGTTCTGTCCGGTCGATTGCGCGCCAGCCACGCAGATCCACGGTCCGGGCACGACCTGCTGCCAGCGCTGCCAATGATCTGGGAGTGCCTGAGATCGGCAGCAGTCCGGCATTGTGGTCGCCGATCAGGTGCTGGACCGTCTCCTGGGCGCAGGACTTGTTCGTGCCGATGAATCCGCTGGGGCCTCGCTTGATCCAGCCCACCGCGTACGTGCGAGGCGCATCGCTCACCCGCCCCTCGACGTTGCTGATGACGTGCGACTCCTCGTCGAAGGGGAGGTCGGCGATCGCCGAGCCGCGATAGCCGATCGATCGCAGCACCAGTGCGGTCTCGATCGTGTTGGTGTTGTCGGTAGGAACGGCACGTACGACGCCGTCGATCTCGACCAGCTCGTTGCTAACCAGGCGAACGCCGGTCACATGGTCGTCGCCGATCAGGCTGACCGGCGACTCGCCGAACCGCAGGACGATCCGGCGACTTCCCGGCGTGACGGGTCGTGGCGACTGCTTCTCGAAGGGCGGCGAGCTTGCGTGCCGCCATCGGGTCGAGGAGCGACTCGTCGAGGTCGGCGCCCTCCACGATGATCTGCAGATCGTCGTGCGAGAGGAGACCGATCAGCTCGGGGAGGGTGAATGCGGCTTGCGCCACTCCGCGACGGCCCACGATCACCACCTCACGGATCGCACTCCCCCGCAGTGCCTCGAGTGCATGGTCGGCGATGTCGGTGGAGGCGAGTGCATCCACGTCCGCCGTCAGTATGCGGGCCGCGTCGAGTGCGACATTGCCATTGCCGATGATCACGGCTCGTTCGCCGCTGAGGTCAAAGGTTTGGCCGACTTGACCGGGGTGGCCGTTGTACCAGGCGACGAACTCGGTCGCTGTCTCGCTTCCGGGCAGGTCTTCGCCCGCAATGTCGAGCCTTCGGTCGTGAGCGGCACCCGTCGCGTAGACGACGGCGTTGCAGTGCTCGAGCAGCTCGGCGTGCGAGAGGTCGGTGCCGACGTCGACATTGAGGAGGTAGTGAAATCCGGGCTGGTCCTCGATCTGGCGAAACAATCGATCGATCGACTTGGTCTCCACGTGATCGGGTGCCACGCCACTGCGCACCAGACCGTACGGCGTGGGCAGCCGATCGATCACGGTCACCTCCACGTCATCCTGCTTCAGCAGCTCGTCGGCTGCGTACAAGGCCGCCGGACCGGAGCCGACGATTGCGATGTGCAGCCGCCCCGCTGCCTTGCGGGTGATCGGGGCGATGGGCGCCTGCACCGGATAGGTCCGGGGCTCGAGGTGGAAAAGTGCGTTGATGTCGACGAATGGCAGCTCGTCGGGGGTGATCTTGGTGTCAGGCACGATCGCTCCGACCGGGCAGGCTCCGACGCACGCGCCGCAGTCGACACATGAGAGCGGATCGATGTAGAGCATCTCGGCGAGACCGAAGTCAGGCTCGTCGGGAGTCGGGTGGATCGCGTTGACCGGGCAGGCGAAGACGCAGGATGCGTCAGCACAGCAGGCCTGCGTGACGACGTGGGTCATGCAGGATCAGCTCTCGATGAATGCGACAGGAGGCTCGCTGCGGAAGCGCGACGGGCGGCCGTCGATCTTGCACAGTCGCCACATGCGCCGCGAGCTCCGGGTCATCAGGCCCGACTGCTCGGCGAGCATCCGCGCGTCGGCAAACATCTCCCGCAGGCGCTGCCGCGACTCGGGGGCACGCCAGTAGAGGTCCTTGATGACCTTGCGCGGGATGCCGAACTCCTTGCGGAACGCTCGCGGCGGAATCATGATCAGGTCGGCTCCGATCCGCATGATGATCGGGAACAGCATCGAGACGAGCCAGGTGTTGATCCGGCCCAGATTCGGGCCGTGGCGCTTGATGAACTCGTGAGCGAACGAGATGTGACGTGCCTCTTCGGCGACGTGGATCTCCATGATCCTCGACAACACCGGCGGCAAGGAGTTGCCGGCGCGCAGGATGTTCTTCTGGGTGTGGTCGATTGGCTCTTCACCCGCGAGCACGCCGATGAAGAAGGTGACCGGAAAGGCCGAGGCAGCACCGGGGATCATCCACGAGATGCGTCGCATGAGCCACGGCATACCCGGGACGTCGACGTCGATGCGGTTGATTGCCTCCTGGAACATCTGGTTGTGGTGGCATTCCTCAGTCGCCTCGTGCATGAGGTAACGGAACTCGGGTGATCCATTTCGCAGCTCGAAGCAGTACTGCATGATCCCGCGGATCAGGATGTTCTCGAACTGCACACCAACGCGCAGGATGTTGGCTTGGCGCCAGAGTCCGATCTCGATCTGCCGCTCGACCGACTGCGCCTGGTACCACGGGTGAGCGCCGAGCGGGTCGGCATTCGCCGGCAGGATCCACCGCGGATCTGTGCGATCGATCTGGAAGTCTTCGTGATCCCACGGCACGTCCACGAATGCGTCGAAGTGATGCTCGACAGATGCCACGGACAGGCCGTTCAGCACCTCGGCATACTGCTCGGGCGTCAGAGTCGGGGAGATCTGGGTCGGGCTTTCGAGCGTCTGGGTCATCTCTGCTCCTCAGCATCAGTCGGCGTACCGCCAGCATGCGCCATACTCAAGGTATGTGTCAATGGCAATGGCACATACGGCGTGGCGCGTATGTCGAGCACCCTGGACGTCAAGGAACCCCGCACCAGATGGTGCGGGGTTCCTCCCCGAGGATCTTCAACGCGATTCAGGCGTTGCTGCGCTTGCGGGCCGCGAATGCGACGCCCGAAGCGGTGATGACCCCGCCGCCGACGAGCAGCCAGGTGAGATCGAGCCCGCCCTCGGACTCCTGCGTCACGAGATCGGTGTCGGCGCCGGCGATATCACCGTTGCTGCCGTCGATCGAGCCAGGAGAGCCCTTCGTGTTGGCGACAACTTCGGAGGCAGGGTCGACTTTTCGGGCTGCGGCTCCGGCGCGGGCGGCGGTGCATCGTCCTGAGGGCCGGCCGGCGGGTTCGGCGCCAGGTCCTGCGGAGGCTCGGGCTCGGGCTTGGGCTTGGGGATCGTGAAGTCCTTCGGTCCGGGTTGCGGATCGGGGCCACCCTGGGGGATCGCGATGACGTTCGGGCCGTTCGGACCGGCCGTTGCCGCGCCGACCGGCACGAGCGTGAAGGCGATCGCGGCGAGCGGAGCTGCGACGACGAGGTTGCGGATGGTGCGGTTCATGATTTCTCCTGAGTGAGTGCGGTGCTGTCTGGTTGGTATGTGTCTTGCTTGTAGGTAGGAGCACCAGACCCCACAGGTCCTTACAACTAATTTCAGAAAACTTTTCCTGAACGCACCACACGCTGTGATTGCAGGCCTTTTTTGGGCGTGCCAGATGGCGGCTGTGCCGGGTTGATTCCTGCGGACAACTATCCCGGGCAGGGCGTCGAGCTCGTCGAGCCCGCGGGACCGGTGGCGGTGTTGCCCCGGGCGTCGGTGGCAGTCACCCGCATCGTGATGTCGCCTGCCAGGGTGAACGGGCCCATCTGGGCGACCCACTGTGAGCCGGACTTCGTCATGGTGCGGGCGCCAGCACCGTTGGGCCCGCTCCACGTCAACCTGACCGAGCGAAGGTCGCTCTCGTCCGCAACGGTCGCCCTGACCTGGACGGTCTGCTGCGCACAGGTCGGACTTGTGGCGACCGTGGGTCGGCCGACCGTCGGATCTCGGTCCGTGGTGAGCGAGACGGAAACTGCGCCGCTCCCCGTCCCCCATGTCACCTCGATCGTGCCCGTCGACTCGCCCTCGCTGACGGCTCCCCGGTTGGCGAACACGCCGATCCGAACGGACGCCCCGGGCTCGACCTTGCCAGACGCCGGTGCTGCCGAGAGCCAACCTGCGCTCGAGCTGAGCCGGAAATCGACGGCCGTCCCACCAGTATTGGTCAACGAAAAGCTCGAGCTCCTCGCACTGGCGCCCAGAGCAATGGCACTCGTGGACAACTTCAGAACGCCGGGCGCCGCCGTCGACGGCTTGGAGGTCGCCGGCGGTGTGGCCGACTGCGTGGCCGACTGCATGGGGCTCGGAGTCGCAGACACGGCAATGTCCTTGGGGCCCTTGTCCGTCCCACCAAATGCGAGGGTGGCCGCCGTACCACCGACCACAACCAGCACGGCCGCAACGGTCGCAGCCACCTTGGTCTTGGTCGAGACGTTGCGGCCCACTGCCGACGATGCGGACGTGACATGGAGGGACTCGCCGGCGGGCGTCGTGTACGCGACCAGTTGCGTGTCCTGCACCACCCGATCACGCAAGAACGCCGGAGCCGTGAACATCGGCACGCCGGCCAGCATCACCCACGGGCTGAGAATCTTCTTGCGCCGCTCCCCGCACACGTCGCAGTCATCGACGTGACGTGCCACCCGCTTGCGGATGAGTGGCGAGAACGTGCCGTCCCACTCTGCGAGCAACTCGTCGAGGGTGTCGCAGTCATCGCGACCGAGCCTCGCGATCAGCAGAGCACCGAGCGAGCGATCAACTTGGGCACGCAGGCGGTTGAGCATCACGTACGCATTGGTCGCCGTGACACCGATCGCCTCACCCAGCTCGGCTCCTTCTAGCCCCTGACGCAGGTGCAGATCGAGCAGCGCCCGGTCACGATCGGCGAGACCTGCGGCGGCGTCCCAGACGATCTTCTGCATCGCCGCACGCTCGGCTTCTTGGTCCGGGGTCAGTGCGTCGTCAGCCATGTTGATCAGCTGATCTTCGCCGCCGTGGTCCACACGCTTGCGGGCACGGAGCGTACGCAGACACTCGCTCCGCACGATCGCGTACAGCCACGGGCGGAGTCGATCCGGCTCGCGGAGCTGGTTGATCCGCTCGGCGACGATCACGAACGAGTCCGCCACGGCATCGGCTGCGTCCTCGCGCTGCCGCAGCATGGAGAAGGCAAAGTCGTACAACTTGTCGCCGTACTTGTCGTAGACCGCAGCAAATGCCTCGCGGTCGGCCGCCAGGACCCCGGCGACCAGCTCCGCGTCGGTCGCCCCAACGGGTCCGGACGCTGCATTCACGCTCGTATCCTAGGGCTCTCAGCCATCCGAGATGAGCGGTCCACGACATCGAACGCTCCTCTCCCACTGGCGTACATGACGCCTGTAGGAGTCGCGAAGCGATCGAAGTCTTACAACTTTTCGCCGACTGCCTGCTTGTGCACGATGGCCATCCGCTGGAACACCGTGATGAGGCTTGCAAGCGCCAGCGCCCACAGGGTGATCTCGCGCAGCACGGGCAGGTCGAAGAGTCCGGCGAGGCCTGTCATGACGAGGATGGCGACGAGGCGGTCGGCGCGCTCGGCGATGCCGCCCTTGGCCGTCATACCGAGGCCCTCGGCCCGGGCACGCGTGTACGACGTCAGGTTGCCGAGCACCAGACACGCAAGGCTCAGGTAGAGGTAGAGGTCAGCGCCGCCGAGGTCGGTCTCGGCGCCCTCGCGGGAGTAGTAGATGACCAAGCCTGCAAAGACGGCAGCGTCCGCCACACGATCAAGGCTGGAGTCCAAGAACGCGCCCCACTTGGACGACTGGCCCGACTTGCGCGCCATGTAGCCGTCCATGATGTCGCTGAACACGAATGCCGTGATCACGAGCACGCCGATGAAGAACTGCCCCCGGGGGAAGAACCACAGCGCGCCGGCGCTGACGCCGATCGTGCCGACCCAAGTCACCCAGTCGGGCTTGACTCCCAGACGGAGCAGCAGGTCGGCAAGCGGAGCCCATACGTTGGTCCAGAACTGACGAAATCGTTCGAGCACGGTCTAATCCTTTGTGGTTGGCCAGGCGGCGGCAAGCATCTCGCGGGTGTCGCCCAGAAGCTGGGGCATCGTCTTGGTGTGCCCGATGACGGGCAGGAAGTTGGCGTCGCCACCCCAGCGAGGCACGACGTGTTGGTGCAGGTGCGCAGCGATGCCCGCGCCTGCAACGGGACCTTGGTTCATGCCGAGGTTGAACCCGTGCGGGCTCGTCACGGTGCGCATGGTCAGCATCGCCTGCTTGGTGATGGCTGCGACCTCGGCAGTCTCGTCCGCCGTCAGCTCGGTGTAGTCGGCGACGTGGCGGTAGGGGCAGACGAGCAGGTGGCCCGCGTTGTAGGGATAGAGGTTGAGCACGGCGTATGCCGACTCACCGCGATGCACGATCAGCCCCTCGGCATCATCCATCTTGGGGATCCGGCAGAACGGGCAGTCGTCCTCGTGGGAGCTGTCCGGCTTGTTCTCACCCTTGATGTACACGATGCGGTGGGGTGTCCAGAGTCGCTCGAATGCGTCCGGCTCCCCCACCCCGTGCTGCTCGTCGCTTGTCTTTTCGTCGGCCACGCCAGAACTCTAGGTGATCGGACAGAGGCCACGACCACACGCGGGTGCGGCACCCGCGTGTGGTCGTGCTCTGATCAGTCCAGCCCCATACGGGTTCTCATGTTGGACAGCGCTTCGAAGTGCTCGATCGTCGGACTGAACAGGACGACCTCGGCATCGGAGTTGACGCGCACCGTGTGTCCGGCGGGCCAGTGGAAGACATCTCCTCCCGAGCAGGTCTCCTCTTGCTTGTCGGTGTACGTCACGACGACTTCGCCGCTGATCATGTACCCCCAGTGGGGTGCCTGGCAGAGGTCGTCCTTCAGGCCCACGAGCAACGGAGCGATGTCGGTGCCTTCTTTGAGCGAGAAGTACTCCGCACCCAGTGATCCGTTCGCTGTGCCGAAGTCGGAGAGCATTCTGGCCACGGCACCGGGTGAGTCGATGACGATGGGGATGTCATTCTTGGGCAGTCTCATGTCGGGTCCTTTCTAGGAACGTTGCGGACACCCCTCATGCGTGACAATCGGTGTCACAATCGGACAATGGCCGTCGAGGAGGCCAGCTCCGCGCTCGATCGCGGGGACTGGCGGAGAGCGCTTGAGCTCCTCGCGGAGGATCGCTCAGACGAGGCACAGCAAATACGGGCGGCCGCCAGCTATCGAGCCGGAGACCTCGAAGGCGCCGTCGCGGTCTGGGAGTCGCTTCACTCCGACCGGAGCAAGGCTGGCGACCTGTCGGGTGCCGCATGGGCTGCGAGCATGGTCGCCCTTCATCTCCTGATCGACACCGGTTTGATGTCGACAGTCCGCGCCTGGGTGCGTCGCGCTGAGGTCATCCTGCAAGACCTGGACGAAGTTCCGGCTCATGCAATCGTCGCCATGGTCAGTACCTACGAGCACTTCTTCGCCGGGCACCCCGTCGAGTCACGCCGTCTCGCCGAACGTGCGGTGAGCCTCGGCGAGCGTCTGGACGTACGCGCCGCAGTCGTCATCGGCCACACAGCACTTGGCCGGCTCCACGTGATCGAAGGCGACGTGGACCAGGGGTTGACGCTGCTTCAGGATGTTGCCGCAGAGCTGACGACCGGAGAGGTGGACTCGCTCACCACCGGGATGATGTTCTGCGAGCTCATCTGTGCCGCGCAGAGCCTCGGACGCCACGACCTGGCTCGCGACTGGACCGAGTTGATGGACAGGTGGCGGCAGGGATCCGCCTTCGGTGGAATCCACGGACGATGTCGCGTTCACCGGGCGGAGCTCCTCCGTCTGTCCGGCCCTGCTGAGGCTGCCGAGAAGGAGGCGCTCGGGGCATGCGAAGAGCTGCGTCCGTGGCTACGCCGCGAGCTGGGGTGGCCCTTGGTGGAGCTCGGCAACATCCGACGCATTCGTGGTGACCTGGAGGGCGCCGACCGTGCCTATCTCGACGCGCACCAACTCGTCTGGTCTCCGCAGCCGGGCCTGGCCCTCCTGCGTCTCGAACAGGGACACCCTGGTGTTGCATCGGCGCTGATCTCCGAAGCGATAGAGCGCCCCGACACCAACCCGTCGAAGGAGCAGCCGCCTTTCGGCGACCTCAGGCTCGCTCCCCTGCTGGCGGCCCAGGTCGAGATCGCGGTGGCCTGCGGTGACGTCGCCACCGCCAGAAAGGCCACCGACTCCCTCACCCAGGTCGCCGATCGCTACTCGTCGCCAGGCCTGCAAGCCGAGCTGAGTCTCGCTCAGTCAAGACTCGCCCTGCTGGAAGGTCGCGTCGGCGATGCAATCGAGGCGAGTACGTCGGCCATCGAGGCTTGGGGGCGACTCGGCGCCCCCAGTGGGCATCGGAACATCACGTGTCATCCGCGGTAGGGCACACCAGCTTGCAGGCAACCTTGGGCTCGCAACCCTGGACTGGGAGATGGCCAAGCGCGATTTCGAAGACTTTGGCGCAACTCGATCTGCCACATCCGTTCAGTTGCTCCTCGACGACGACCTTCCCCCCGACGTTGCCCGCGAGTCGACCGTTGTGATTGACGACCCGAACACGGTCACGTTCGAGCGAATCGGCGAGTGCCGACGCGTCGTCTGGAGATCAGTCGAGGTACTTGCACCCGAGCTACTGGGATTTCGCTACTTGCAACACCTCGTCGAGCGACCAGGGCAGGACGTGGGCGTCATGGACCTGGTGTCGTCCGAACTCGCCACGTCGACCCCCTCACCGCCCGAGCCGGGCCTCTCATCCCATTTCGGCACTGGGCTACCGCTGAGTGATGAGCAAGCGCGTGACGCGTACCGCCGCCGCCTTGCCGAGGTCGAGGAAGAGATCGATGACGCAGATGCATCGCACGATCTCGGTCGGCTGGAGCGAGCCGAATCTGACCGCGAGCACCTCATCGCTGAACTATCGCGTGCGTTCGGCCTCGATGGCCGTCCTAGAGCCACGGGCGGGGACGTCGAGCGGGCGCGCGGAAGTGTGACTCGCACACTTCGCTACGCGCTGCGCAGACTGGTACAGCTCCACCCCGAACTGGGCGAGCACCTCAATCAGCACATCAGGACCGGCACCTACTGCAGCTACCAGCCCGACGCGCTACATCCGTTGACGTGGGATTTTGGCTGAGTCAGACCTGGGCTCGGGTTTCGATCGCCTCGGCAATGCGGGTGATGGCCTCGTCGATCGGCACTCCGTTGTCCTGGTCACCGCTGCGGTAACGGAATGACACCGCTCCGGCCTCGACATCGTCATCGCCGGCAATCAGCATGAACGGGACCTTCTGGGTCTGCGCGTTGCGGATCTTCTTCTGCATCCGCTCGTCGGAGTGGTCCACCTCGACGCGAATGCCCCTGGCCTTGAGCTTCTTGGCCAGCTCGTAGAGGTAGTCCGCGTGGCGCTCGGCCACCGGGATGCCGACAACCTGGACCGGCGCGAGCCATGGGGGGAATGCGCCGGCGTAGTGCTCGACCAGCACGCCGATGAACCGCTCGATCGAACCGAACTTCGCTGAATGGATCATGACCGGCTGCTGACGGCTGCCGTCGGCTGCAACGTACTCGAGGTTGAAGCGCGCCTCGGATGGCATGTTGAAGTCGTACTGGATCGTCGACATCTGCCAGGTACGACCGATCGCGTCGCGAGCCTGCACCGAGACCTTGGGCCCGTAGTAGGCGGCGCCGCCGGGATCGGGCACGAGCTCGAGGCCACTCTCGACACAGACGTCTTCGAGGACCTTCGTGGCGACCGCCCACTCCTCGTCGGACCCGATGAACTTGTCGGGCTTCGTGTCGTCGCGGGTCGACAGCTCGAGGTAGAAGTCGTCGAGTCCAAAGTCGCGGAACAGGCTGAGGCAGAAGTTGAGCAGGTGCTTGATCTCGGCCGGTGCCTGTTCCGGGGTCACATATGAGTGCGAGTCGTCCTGGGCGAAGCCACGAACGCGGGTAAGCCCGTGGATGACGCCGGACTTCTCGTTGCGATAGACGTGACCGAACTCGAACAACCGAAGCGGCAGCTCACGGTAGGACCTCTGGCGCGACCGGTAGATCAAGTTGTGCATCGGGCAGTTCATCGCCTTGATGCGGTAGTCGCCACCGTCGAGCTCCAGCGCCGGGAACATGCCTTCGCCGTAGTAGGGAAGGTGACCCGAGGTGTAGAAGAGTCCTTCCTTGGCGATGTGCGGAGTGCCGACGTACTCAAAGCCCTCTTCGATGTGACGACGACGTACGTAGTCCTCCATCTCGCGCTTGATGACGCCACCGCGCGGGTGGAACACCGGTAGGCCCGAGCCGATCTCGTCGGGGAAGCTGTAGAGGTCAAGCTCCTGACCGAGGCGGCGATGGTCGCGACGCTGAGCTTCTTCGATGCGGTGCAAATGGGCATCCAAGGCTTCTTTGGTTTCCCAGGCCGTTCCGTAAATTCTCTGGAGCTGCTTGTTCTTCTCGTCGCCGCGCCAGTATGCCGCCGCGCTGCGCATCAGCTTGAACGCCGGAATGCGCTTGGTGGTCGGCAGGTGCGGGCCGCGACACAGGTCGCCCCAGGCGACTGAGCCGTCGCGCTTGAGGTTGTCGTAGATCGTCAGGCCACCCTCGCCGACCTCGACGCTTGCACCCTCAGCAGCGTCGCCGGCCGTGGACTTCAGACCGATCAGCTCCAGCTTGTACGGCTCGTCGGCCAGCTCCTCGCGAGCCGCGTCATCGGACACGTCGCGGCGATCGAACTTCTGGCCCTCCTTGACGATCTTGCGCATCCGGGTCTCGATCTTCTCGAGATCCTCCGGGACGAACGGCTCGGCGACGTCGAAGTCGTAGTAGAAGCCGTCGGTGATCGGGGGGCCGATGCCGAGCTTGGCGTCGGGGAACAGCTCCTGCACGGCCTGGGCCATCACGTGAGCGGTGGAGTGCCGCAGTATGTCGCGGCCGTCTGGCGAGTCGATCGCAACGCCCTCGACGGAGTCGCCGTCGACGAGCTCGTACGCGAGATCCTTCAGATCACCGTTGACCCTGGCGGCGATGATGTCTGGCGACTCGGCGAACAGCTGCCAAGCCTTCGTCCCTGCGTCGACCTTCTGCGCATCGGCTGTGTTCACGATGGAAATCTGCGACATGGGGCACCTCGGTCGATGTGACGCGCCCTACGGGTGGCGCGTTCTGCTTGCGCCCACGCTATCTCAGCCGCAACAGGCCACCCCCATGGCCACAAAGGCGACTCGGTCAGCGCGGCGGAATGGTCGGAATCGGCAGCAAGAGGGCCGCCGGAGCTCCGCTGGGAACTGCCGGCCGGACGTGGTGCCGTGTCGCTGATGCGCACGTACGGCTCGCCCAGTGCCGGTCGAGGGTCTGCGTCGCCATTGTTGGGCCACAGCGCCATGGCCCGCTCGGCTTGTGCCGTGATCGTCAACGACGGGTTGACGCCGAGATTGGCGGTGATCGCCGAACCGTCACTCACGTGCAGGCCCTCATGGCCGAACACCCGCTGGTAGGGGTCGATGACGCCGGTCTCGGCGCTCGTCCCGATGACACAACCACCGATGAAGTGGGCTGTGAGCGGCACGCCGGCAAGCTCGCCGAACGCAGCACCGGGATATCCACCGATCTTGTCCGCGATGTCCTTGGCCGAGCTGTCGGCGACCGGGATGTATGACGGGTTGGGATCGCCCGTCCCTTGCTTGCTGGTCATGCGGCGTCCGAACAGACCGCGCTTGAGGTACGTCGTGATCGAGTTGTCCAACGACTGCATCACCAAGATGATCATCGACTGCTCAGCCCAGCGGCGAGGATCGTGAAGGCGCAACGTTCCGCGTACGCCCAGCAGCCGGTAGCCGCGCAGCACTGCACGGAAACGCCCGCCCGGACCGGGACGATCTGGCAACGCCATGTTCATCAGGCTGAGCAAGCCGGAGCCACGCCCGTACCGCACGGGCTCGATGTGGGTCTGGTGATCGGGGTGGAACGACGAGGTGATCGCGATGCCAGGTGTGTAGTCGGCCTTCTTGTCGGCCGACCGCGCGGAAAGCACTGCCTCGGAGTTGGTCCGGCTCAGCTCGCCGATCTTGGCCGACAGGTTGGGAAGTGAGCGCAGTCGGAGCTTGTGCAGCAGGCGTTGGGTGTTGAGGGCGTTGCCGGCGAAGACGACCTGGCGTGCGGTGAACGTGCGCCGGCGCAACGGGTTGCCCGTCCGCTGCGTACGGACGCGATAGCCGTCCGCCACCAGGGCGTACGTCGGCCACCCGGGTCATGGGATGCACCTCGGCTCCCGCCTGCTCGGCGAGGTAGAGGTAGTTCTTGACCAAGGTGTTCTTGGCGTTGTGGCGGCAACCGGTCATGCAGGCGCCGCAGTCGATGCAGGCCTTGCGGGTGGGGCCGGCCCCACCGAAGAACGGGTCCTCGATCTCCGCACCGGGCTCGGCGCCGAACAACACGCCCACGTCTGCTGGGTGGAAGGTGTCGCCGACTCCGTACTCACCGGCAAGCGACTGCATGACGTCATCGGCTGGCGTGTGACCCTGATAGGTCGTCACGCCCAGCATCTTCTTGGCCTGTGCGTAGTGGGGTGCGAGCTCGGACTTCCAGTCCGCGATGTCAGCCCACTGAGGGTCGGCGTAGAAGTCGTCGAGCGGTTCGTACAGCGTGTTGGCGTAGACCAGCGAGCCTCCTCCGACGCCTGCACCACTCGCGATCAGCACGTCCTTGAGGAGTGTGATGCGCATGATGCCGAAGCAGCGCGCCCACGGTGCCCACATGTAACGACGCACTCGCCACGAGGTCTTGGGGAACTCATCATCGCTGAATCGGCGACCGGCCTCCATCACTCCGACGCGGTAGCCCTTCTCGGTCAACCGCAAAGCAGCGACACTCCCGCCGAACCCCGAACCCACCACCACGACGTCGTAGTCAAACTCGCTCATCCCGGCAGCATACGGGCTTGTTGACACTCTGCCAATAGGCTGGGAACCTATTCCCATGTCCGCCACCCGACTGCGTCTCGCGCCGGCCGAGCGCCGCCGTCAGATCATCGAAGCGGCGCGCGAGCTGTATGCCGCCCACTCGTACGACGACGTCTCGACAGAACAGCTCGCGACGGCGGCCGGAGTGGCCCGCGGACTGATCAACCACTACTTCGGCGACAAGCGCGAGCTGTTTCTCGAGGTCATGCGCGAGTCGATCCTGATGCCTGAGGGCGCACTCCCCGATCTCGAGGGCAAGCCGCTCGAGCAGCGCGCCCGGGTCACCATGGACTGGATCCTGGATGCGGCGACCACCTACGGGCAGGCTTGGATCAGCTCCAGCGGCGCCGCCAACCTGCACGGCAACTCCGACATCCAGGCGATCGTCGACGAAGCCGACGACCGCGCCGCACGACTCGTCCTCGACGCTCTCGGGCTGCCCGACGACCCGCACCGGCGCGCCCGGCTACGCCCGACCGCCAGCCTGACCAAGGCCGTATGTCGCGAATGGCTCCAGCGCGGTACGTTCACTCGCGACGAGGCGCTCGACCTGCTCACAGACACCGTCCTGCTGTTCGTCCAGAAGGAAGCTCCATGACACTCCCCCATACGAATGAGGGCACATGACATCCGTCGGAATCATCGGCTCCGGATTCGGCGCACTCGCCGTTGCGGTCGAACTGAAGAACGCCGGGCACACCGACCTGCGGCTGTGGGAGCGCGCGGACGATCTCGGCGGGGTGTGGCGCGACAACACCTACCCAGGTGCCGGCTGTGACGTTCCATCGCCGCTCTACTCCTTCTCCTACGAGCCCAATCCGCGGTGGACCCGCCGCTATGCGCTCCAGGAGGAGATCCACGCGTACATCCGCGGGGTTGCCGACAAGCACGGCATCACTCCCCTCGTGCAATTTGGCCGCGAGGTGGTCGCCGCGACGTGGGCCGAGGACAGCTCGACCTGGACGGTGACCTTCGCCGACGACACCACCGAGACCGTTGACGTCCTGGTCAGTGCCGTCGGCCAGCTGTCGCGTCCCCAGCTCCCGCCGATCCCCGGCATCGAGACGTTCAAGGGCACCTCGTTCCACTCAGCCGAGTGGGACCACGACTTCGACCCCACCGGCAAGCGCATCGCCGTGGTGGGCGCAGGTGCCAGTGCGGTGCAGTTCATCCCGCGCCTGGCTGCCGTGGCTGCTCGCCTCGCGGTGTTCCAGCGCTCCCCCAACTACCTGATGCCCAAGCCCGACAAGCCATACACCGCCGCCCACAAGGCACTCTTCAAGCTTGCACCGATGACGCAGACGGCCGAACGCGGCGGCATCTGGACGATCATGGAGCAGTTCGCCAAGGGCCTGCGCGACGACTCGACAGTCGGCAAGGTCAACAAGCGCATCGCCCTGCGCCACCTCGACAAGCAGGTCAGTGATCCCGCACTCAAAGCCAAGCTGACGCCTGACTACCCCATCGGTTGCAAGCGGATCCTGTTCTCCAACGAGTTCTACCCGGCCCTCGCGCAGAGCAATGTCGACGTGGTCACCAGCGCCGTCACGGCGGTCACCCCTGACGGCGTCATCGATGCCGACGGCAACGAGCACGCGGTCGACGCGATCGTCTACGCCACCGGTTTCGACGCGCAGAACTTCCTCGAGTCGATCGACATCACCGGGACCGGCGGGCAGAAGCTCGCCACCCAATGGGCAGACGGCGCTCATGCCTACCTCGGGATGTACGTGCCCAACTTCCCCAACCTGTTCGTGACCTATGGACCCAACACCAACCTTGGTGGCGGCTCGATCATCTACATGCTCGAGGCGCAGGCACGGCACATGCGGCAGGCGCTCGACCGACTTCAGGCCGGAAGCTTCGCCGCGGTCGAGGTCACCGCGGAGGCCGATGAGGCGTACGACCGCGAGATCCAGGACAAGCTCGACGTGTCGGTCTGGTCTCACTGTGAGAACTGGTACCGCCACCCGTCCGGGCGCATCACCTCCAACTGGCCGGGCGCGACCCTGCCATTCGCCAAGCGCACCAAGGTGCTCGAACCGGAAGCGTTCAACTGGTCATGACAGACAACTCCCCCAACACCTATCCCCCGTCACCGTGGGACCTCACCGGCCACAACTACGCCGGCGTCTGGTTGCTCCCCAAGCGACTCGCACCCGCCCCGCACAGCGCCGCGACCAAGCCGATCACGATCTTCGGTCGAGCAATCGTCTGCGCTGCGTTCTTCGTGTACGAGGAGCCGAGCCCCCTGACGTACGACGAGATCATGTCGACCGTCCTGGTCCGTGACGGCTGGCGGATTCGGGTGTCCATCACCCACATCTGGGTCAACTCCGAGGCCTCGCGCGACGGTGGCCGGGCGCTCTGGGCGATCCCGAAGGACCTCGCCGACTTCGACGTCGCGCCCCACACCTCATATGCCGCGCAGGGCATCGGCTCACTGAGCCTTCGCCGCGTGCGGCGGCTGCCGTTCCCGATCCCAGCGCGATTCAGCTCCGCGCAGGACCGAGATGGCGAGCTGGTTGTCACCCCCGTCGCCGGACGCATTCGCGCCGGCCTGGCCAAGGGTCGCTGGTCCTTTGCCGCCGACGGGCCGATCGGCTTCCTCGCCGGGCGCAAGCCGCTGCTCACCTTGGCCGTCAAGCCGTTCCACCTGATCTTCGGCCGCCGCTGATCCTCGTCGGCGTACGAGCTCAGTGCTCGATCGGCTCGTCGATCACCGGTTCGTCATCGCGTGCACTCCCCGTGCCCTCGACACTGGCCGGGTAGTTCAGGTCGTCAGCCTCGTCCGGCAGGCCCTCAGGCGGCGGGTGGTGCTCTGACATGGTGCCTCCAGCCTTCTGGTGCGGGTGGGCCAACACGATGAGCGCCGACCCACCCGACTTTTCAGGAAGTCGACCCTTGTCTACCCCCTCCAGCGGAAACCATGCGCGATGGTCCTGCCGCGTTTCGTCCGGTCAGCGAGCGAACGGGGACCCAGCGCGTATGTGGTCGCTCAGGAAGCCGACTGTTGCGCCGATCAGCGGTATCCAGATCGGCAGCAGCATGATGACGACCATCAGCAACGGTGTGCTCATCGCACAGCCTCCATCACGGCCGCACCCTGCTCGGCATCGACGATGATGCGCTGGATCTTCGCATTGCGTTCATTGCGCCGATCAAGAGCCGGGTTGACGAGGCCGCGAAGGCGCGAGAACGAGATCCATCGTTTCGGCGCCATGATGCGCGCCGAGCGCCGTTCGATCCCGTTCGCGATGACCTCGCCGGCGGCGGACGGCTGAAGTCGCTTGCGCAGGAATCCCGGGAAGGTCGCCTCGAACCGCTGGGCAATCGGGCTGGCGAAGCCTTCGCGCACCATCGCGGTGTCGATGAAGCCGAAGTACGCGACGCTGGCGGATGCCCCGTGCTGGACCAGCTCGCTGCGCAGCGCACGCCCAAACTGCTCCACCGAGGCCTTGGACATCGCGTACGGCGCCAGGAGCACACCGTTGACGAATGAGTACACCGAGGACACGACCACGACGTGCCCGCCATTGGCGATGACCTGCGGCAGGGCCGCCTTCACGGTCCGGTAGACACCGAGGACGTTCACCTCCAGCACCCGCTCGAACTCGCGCGGATCCATGGTGTGAGTCGTGGCGGGTTGCGGCGCGATGCCTGCGTTGGCCACCACCACATCGAGCCTGCCGAATCGGGCGACGACCTGGTTGACCACGTCGGCCATGGCCGTCGGATCAGTCACGTCTGCGGCCAGGCCGATGACGCCGTCCCCAAGTCGGGCCGCCGACGCATTCGTCTCGTTGGCGTCGAGGTCGACCAGTGCGACGTGAGCCCCTCGTTCACGGAGCTGTCGTGCGGTCTCGTAGCCGATGCCGCGGGCGCCGCCGGTGACGAGTGCCACCTTGCCTTGGACGGAGTAGGTGCTCATGAGTTCGTCACTTTCTGTTGGAGGAGATCTGTCGTACGAAGGGATTGCCGGAGGAAGTCGAGCTGATCGGCCAAGGCCCGCTGCTGCCATACGCCGTCGTAGACGTCGAAATGGTCGATCGGGTACGTCTGGATCCGCGCCCGGCTGCCGGCCTTGGCGCCGGCCCGGGCTGCCGCCGTCGGCGGAGCGACCGAGTCGTTGTCGCCGATCTGGAAGAGGATCGGCACCCTCAGTCGCGACGCGAATCGGGTGGGTCGGTTGAGTGCGACCTCGAGGGCCGTACGCGCACAGACCTCGTTGCGCCAGGTCGGACCCGCCACCGAGACGTAACCCTCCAGGGCGCCTGGAGAAGTGATCACGGCACCAGATCCCGGTTCGCCCACGACTGCGATGTGGTGCGGCTCGCGCCGAGTCACCACGCGCCCGAGATCCTTGAGGCCGTGCCCCGTGAGTGCCGCTATCCGGCGGAGGCCGCTGTGCTTGGCGATCGCCAGCAGGGCCGCTGCACCGTCGACGGCGGGCGTCATCGAGATCACCGCTGCGACGCGGCCGTCCGACACGGCGACCGGGATGACGTGGCCACCTGAATACGAGGTGCCCCACAACACGATGCGGTCGGGATCAACGCCGTCGATGACCCGGGCTGCTGCGATCGCTGCGTGATAGTCCGAGCGCTGACGCCGGTAGGAGACTCGCTGCCGGGGCGTCCCGTCGGAGTCACCGAAGCCCCGGTAGTCGAACAGCAGCACGTCCAGGCCCGCCGCAGCGAATCCTTCGGCATAACCCAGCAGCCCGGTGTCGCGCGTGCCACCGAAACCGTGCGCCATCACGACGCACGGACGACCGACTGCGGTCACCAGGTCGTCGTTGGCTGCCGGAAGGTGCCAGGCGCGGCAGGTCACGCCCGAGCTGTCGAACGAGACATCCCGTCGTGTCGTCATGCGACGGACACCTCCGGCACGACGACCGGCTCGAGCCGCAACGCTCCGTCATCGACCGGATCCACCAGCAGCATCCGCGAGTCGGTCGCGTAGTCCATGACCACCTTCCACGGCTCCGTGGCGCCCTGTCGCGGGAGCGTTTCCTTGGCGCGCTGCACGTAGCCCGACTGCAACGAATCAAGGATTCCGTCGTCGAGAGCTGAACCGTCCGCATCATGCGGAGTGGCGACAGCGAGGCCGCTCTCGTCCATGTGCTTGAACAGCCGGCACAGGTACTTTCCGGCGATGTCTGACTTCAGCGTCCAGGGCGCATTCGTGTAGCCGAAGATCCACGCAAGGTTGGGCAGGCCTTCGACCAGCACGCTCTTGTACGTGAGCTGGTCGTGCAGCTCGCGCGGCTGGCCGTCGACGAAGAGCTTCATCCCGCCGAGCATCTGGACATCGAGCCCCGTCGCGGTGACGACGATGTCGGCCTCGAGCTTTTCGCCCGACTTCAGCAGGATGCCGTCCGGGGTGAACGTCTCGATGTGGTCCGTCGCTACCGATGCCTCACCGGCCGCCAGCACCTTGAACAGGTCGCCGTCCGGGACGGCGCAGAGCCGCTCATCCCACGGCATGTAGTTGGGCGTGAAGTGCCGCATGTCCACCGCGGGACCAACCTTGCGGCGTACCTGCGAGAGCAGGAAGCGACGGGTCTGCTTGGGCCAACGGCGGCAGGCGTTGTACATCGCGCGCTGGATCGCGATGTTGCGCCGACGGCCGAGCTCAAACACCCACCGATCAGGCAGCACGTGACACAGGACCTGGGAGATCTTGTCGAACGCCGGCAGGGCGAAGATGTAGGACGGCGACCGCTGCAACATCGTGACGTGCTCGGCCTTCTCGGCCATGGACGGCACCAGGGTGACGGCCGTGGCGCCGCTGCCGATGACCACCACCTTCTTGCCGGTGTAGTCGAGGTCCTCGGGCCAGAACTGCGGATGGACTGTCTGGCCCTCGAAGGTGTCGATGCCCGGGAACGTCGGGAGGTAGCCGGCGTCATAGTTGTAGTAGCCGGTGCAGCTGATCAGGAAGTCGCACGTGTAGGTGCGTTCCTCGCCGGTGGCCTCGTGCAGAGCGGTGACGGTCCATCGTGACTCGGCGGTGCTCCACTGTGCCGACTCGGACTTCAGTCCGTAGTGAATCTTCTTGTCGATGCCGTACTCGACGGCGGTGTCGGCGATGTAGTCCCGGATCGACGCACCGTCGGCCAGGACCTTCAGCTCGTGCCACGGCCGGAACTTGTAGCCGAACGTCAGCATGTCGGAGTCCGACCGCACTCCCGGGTAGCGGAACAGGTCCCAGGTGCCGCCGAGCCGCTCGCGTCGCTCGAGCACTGCGATGTTGCGCTCGGGAAACTCTTCCTGGATCTGGCAAGCCGTGCCGATCCCGGACAGACCGGCGCCGATGATCAGGGTGTCGAAGTGCTGTGCGTTCATGACTTCCTCGTGTTCTCTCGAAGGCAGTGGGCAGGATCCCTATAGGCAGCGTGCGCTCATCAGACCCGCGTGGTCTTGACACGGTGCGACATACTTTTGTCATTTCACGACAGGAGGTGGCGCCAGTGGGAAGCTCGTTGCGCGCCACCGCCCTCTGGGGCTACGACGACCTTGTGACGGAGCTGGGCGGCGCACCAGCGGACCTCCGCGACAGGTTCGACATCCGCCCGGGCGTCGAGCTCGAGACCGAGGCGTTCATCCCACTCGACGCCTATGTGCGTCTGCTTGAGGCGACCGTCCTCGGAGCTGAGCTGTCCCGACATCGGCCTGCGCTTGTCGCGCTGGCAGGGTCTCGACATCCTCGGTCCGGTCGCGGTGATCGCGCGCAACACACCGACGGTTCTCGAAGCCATCGCGGCGATCGGCCGCTACCTCTACGTCCATTCGCCGGCCCTTGCCCTGGCCGCTGATCCAGGCATCGACGGCTCTGAGCTCCGGTTCACCTACGACGTGACCGAGCTGGAGCTCGGCGAGCTGCGCCAGGCGTACGAAGTGAGCATGGCGATCGTGGTCCAGATCCTGCGCCTCCTGGGCGGGCCCGAGGCCAGCCCTTCGTCCGTCTCATTCATGCACGAACAGATCGGGTCTGACGCCGCGTACGCCGAGGCGCTGGCGTGCCCCGTCCTGTTCGGTCAATCGTGGTGCGGATTTGAGATCTCTTCCGACCTCGCCGCGCAACCGATCGACAGCGCACATCCTGAGACACGACGGATCGCCGAGATGTATCTGGAGTCCCAGTACCCGTCCGGCACCGCATCATTGACGGATCGGACCGCCGAGCTGGCGCGACGCCTGCTTCCGACCGGCACCTGCACGATCGATGCGATCGCCGACCAGCTGAACCTTCATCCGAGAACGCTGCAGCGACGACTGGCCGATGAGGGGGCGCACTGTCACGACCTCATCGAGGGAGCGCGCCGCGAGCAGGCGGCGCGATACCTCGCGCAGCCCGGACTGCACCTGAGCCAGATTGCCGGACTCCTCGGCTATGCCGAGCAGAGCACCCTCAACAGGTCGTGCAGGCGATGGTTCGGCAAGACGCCGTCCCAGGTCCGTGCCGATCTCTCCGCCTAGGCATCCACTACGAGTCGAACATATGTTCTAGTCTGGGCGGGTGAGTGCCAACCCGCCGAAGGCCGATGCCTGGCCGCCGTTCAAGCGGGTCCGCTTCGTGCTCGTCCGCCGCGAACCTTGGACGGCGCTGCCGGCGCAGGGTCTCGTCCTCGACTGGCGCAAGGCCGGCAACCACCATCAGGCGCTGGTGGCGTACGTCGACGAGGCACTGCACCCGCGGCGCATCATCACCGAATGGATGCCGGCCGAAAAGCTCACGCCCATACGCGCCGATCCCAATGTCATCGACTTCGGCCGTTCGCCCTGGGACCGGCGCCGACACTGAAACGCGAAAACCCCTCCACTTGGAGGGGTTTTCTCGGGTGGGCGATACTGGGTTCGAACCAGTGACCTCTTCGGTGTGAACGAAGCGCGCTACCACTGCGCCAATCGCCCGATGCCTCAGAAACACTAACGTATGCGCATGCCCGACTTGAATGCGGTTGACCAGCCACGCCTGCGCCAGATCGCATTGATCGTGGACGTCGCCGCGAAGGTCGCTCTCGTGGCGCTGCTGGTCATCGCGGCGGCCTATCCCGCCGCCCTTAATGTGGCGAAAAATTCTTCTGCTCCCGGCAACTTTTGAGCCAATCCACGCATCTCACTAGGCGTCGGGGAAGTTCTAACCAGGAGAAGTCATGAAGAGCAAGACGCTATTGACCGTGATCGCGGTCTGCGCGATCACTGGCGTACTCGCGGGCGTCGGTGTGCGAGAAATACGCGACGCCAGCCCCGCCTCAGGGGAAAGCACCACAAGTCCCACACCCAGGCTGACAACGGCAGCGTCCTCCGATGAGCTTCCGGCGCTCGATGACCTCGTCATCAGGCCCGGAGCCGTCGGACCTGTGACAGTCGGTATGAGCAGCAGCGATGCACTCGCGACCGGATTCATTGGTCCCGGACCAACCGATCTGCCCGAAGGATGCATCCTGCCGCTGCTCACCTGGAAGGCGCCGTATGCGAACGCCCTGGACATCCAGACCTTGGAATCAGGCAAAGTCGTTTCGTTGGGCGTCTCGAAGAACGGTCCCGCCACGTCAGGCGGGCTGGGAATCGGCAGCACATTTGCTGAAGTCCAAGCAGCGTTGGGCGGCTCTAAGCCCGAGAAGTCTGGCTACGGTCAGGCGGGTCTGTTTGAGCACGACTCGGACAGTTCGAGCTGGATTGGATACCTGTTCGGAGAGCCGTTCGGGCAGGTGAAGGCCGATTCAAAGGTGACATTCATCGAAGTCACCCATGGCGACAAGCCGGCGCTGATCCGCGACGGTTGCTGAAAACCACTCCTGGCCAGGTGCGTCAGATCTGACGTGCCTGGCCAAGAGTGCATTGCCCGAACGGGGGCGAGCGGCGGAGCGTGATCCACGTTGCCCCAGCGACTCAGGGGTCAATGCCCTTTGCCGACTCACGAGCCCAGATCTCCTGTGCCTTCAAGGTGATCGGACCGGGCGCCGGCAGCTCACGTTCGTTCCCGTGCTGGTCGATGACGTGCGAGATCGCCTGCACGTCGCGCGTCGTGCCGACCAGCATCACCTCGTCGGCTTCGCCCAGCACCTCGATCGGTGCATCGCGCTCGACCACGTCGAGCTCGCCGCCGCACCATTCGAGCACCAGCGCACGGGTGACGCCTGCCAGCGGCCCGGCCTGCAGAGTCGGCGTGACGAGCTGATCGCCCAGCACGTACATGATGTTGGAACCGGTGCCCTCGCACAGCTCACCCTTGGTGTTGGGCATGACTGCCTCTGAGGCGCCGCGAGCCAGCGCATGCTCGACCATCAGCGCGTTCTCGGCGTATGACGTCGTCTTGAGCCCTGCCAGGGCCCCTCGCTCATTGCGAGGCCATGGCACCGTGGCGATCTTGCTGACCGACGGCGGGCGGTCGCACGGCTCGGAGATGACGACCTGCGTCAGGCCGGACGCACCGCGGGGCGAACCCAACGGCCCGGGCCCCGACGTCACGGTGACCCGGATGCGGCCGAAGGGAAGTTCCTGGCCTTCCATCGTGGCGGCGATGCCCTCGCGGATCGCGCCGACGTCAGGCCTGCCGATTCCCAGACCCTCCGCAGAGCGGATGAGTCGATCGAGATGTCGGGTGAGCGCGAATGGGCTGCCCTGCTCGATCTTGATCGTCTCGAACACCCCGTCGCCGACGATCATCCCGTGGTCCAGTGCGCTGATCGACGGTTGGTCCGGACTCGAGAGGACAGTTCCGTTGAGCCATGCCTTCATGATCGCCACCGTACTCTTGGCCCATGTCATCGCAGCTGAAGCCGGGCGACATCGTTTCGCCCCGCACCCTGACCACGATTGACGGCTCGACCGTCGACATTCCAACTCCCGATCAGCTCGTTCACCTGCAGTTTCGCCGCTTCGCCGGCTGCCCCGTCTGCCATCTCCACCTGCAGCAGGTGGTCAAGCGCCATCCCGAGATCACCGAGCACGGGATCACCGAGATCGTGGTCTTCCACTCCGACGCCGAACTGCTGCGCTCCTACGAAGCCGATCTCCCGTTCGCCACGATCGCTGACCCCGATCGCGACCTCTATCGCGAATTCGGCGTTGAGCGATCGCTGAGCGCGATCCTCAAGCCGGGATCGTGGGGGGCGATGGCTGGTGGTCTGCGCCGCGGCTCGACGCTCAGAGGGGCTCTCAACCCGTCTGAGGACCATCTGGGCAAGCCTGCAGACATCCTCATTGACTCTGCTGGCAGGGTCATTGCAAGCCACTACGGCAAGCATGCCGACGACCAGTGGTCCGTCGATGAGTTGCTGGTCAAGGCACGCGGCTGACGGCGTACGGCCCCGGTTTGGGTTCGCCGGTGCACATCGGCTAAAGTCTCGTGTCGCCTCAATTTGAGGCAGTGCGGACATAGCTCAGTGGTAGAGCATCACCTTGCCAAGGTGAGGGTCGCGAGTTCGAATCTCGTTGTCCGCTCGGAGCGGGTCTCCATACCCATCCAGCGGTGGGTTGGCCGAGAGGCGAGGCAACGGACTGCAAATCCGTGTACACGGGTTCAAATCCCGTACCCACCTCGAATGACTCACAACTAAATAGCATGGGCACCACCCCTATGGGGGCGATTGGCGCAGCGGTAGCGCGCTTCCCTGACACGGAAGAGGTCACTGGTTCAAACCCAGTATCGCCCACGGAACAAGAGATCAGACGCACTTTTCGAGCAACGTGTGCGTGCCTCTTGCGTTTGTCTGCGAAGGCAAATTTCCGTGACAAGGCGGCGCGTTCGGCTCTAGCCTTCGGCGTATGACGGTCGACGACCCCACCAAGCCTGCGAAGCGTGCAGCCAAGGCGTCGGCACCCGCGAACGTGTCCGCGCCGCCGCCGGGCGATGACGAGAGCCTCCTCATCGACCAGCTCAGCGAACGGCTCGAGTCCTTGCAGCTTCTGCGCGGCGGTGACGAGGCGCAGACCAACCAGCTCCTCGAAGCGTTCGGCAGCAGCGGAATCATCGAGGACACCATGCTCAAGGAGCTCAGCAGCAAGGCTCCACTGCGGCACACCCACAGATTCGACGCCGCCCACCGCCAGGCCATGCGCGCACTGGAGGTGTTCGACCGCAACGGATCGCGCCCACCGTCTGCCCTCAAGGTGCCCAAGCTGATCAAGCCGGTGGCCGACCGGATCGTCCAGCTGTTCATCACGTTCATCGTGCGAAGCCACCAAAAGCGCCTGGTCAGGCATCTCCGCCAGCTGTACGCACTGCGTGAGGCCAACAGCCCCGTCGGCTCAGATGAGTACCAGCAGCTCGCCACTGCACGTATCCAGGTCGACGCGATCACCCCAGACCTCAACAAGTCGAGCCTTCCGCTGCCCGCGTTCCTGATCGGCGGGGCCGCGATCTCAGGAACGCTGTCGTTCATCGGCAAGAGCCTGACGACCGACATCGGGCGTTTCGGCTTTGCGGCCGGTTTCCTCATTGTCGGGCTCGGATTGTTCTGGTGCGTGCTCAAGGCCGCTGGAATTGCTCGCAGTCGGGGTCGCATTGCCCTCGACGCGTCGTTCTCGGCGTTGTGGGAGGTCATCGGGGCCGCTGGCGAACCACCGAAGGATCAGGCCAAGATGTTCGCCGTCATCGCGTCGATCCTGCTCCTCACCATCTGGATCGTGGTGCCCGGTGTGCTCGGCTACCAGGTGATCAAGCAGGCGTTCTAGGGACGGCGACGCCTCAGCTCGGGTCGCTCGTCACCTTGGCCTGCGACTTCCAGCTGAATTCGCCGTCGGGGCCGTCGATCTCCACGTCGGCAACCGCGATCGAGTCGTCACGGCCCACGAAGAACACCTCACAGGTGAACGTGGTCCCAATTGCCTGATCGACTTTGGCGGGGCACTCGGCCCTGATCTGGCGGCCTTCGAGCTGCCCGAGACGGCGCTCGATGTTGTCCTTGACCCCGTCGGTCGACATCATCACGACAGGTGCGACGGTCGGCTCCGCGACCGGGCCGTTGTCGTCACCCATCGAGTCCTTGAACCAGAAGATCGCACCCGCGATCATCAACAGGGTGGCGACCACGAACGCGACATTGGTCGCCAACTTCTTCATGATCACGAGCCTAGTCGGCTTGGTTTCCGCGCATCTGCTCGACCGCTGCATTGATTGCGGCGCCGATCAGGACCGCGATCGACAGCACGTACAACCACAGGAGCACAGCGATCGGCGCGGCCAGCGGGCCGTAGATCGACGTGCCACCCGAAGAGAACCCGAGCGCCCAGCGCACGAAGTAGCTGCCGAAGATCCACAGCGTCAGCGTGAAGACTGCGCCGGGCATACCGACCATCCACTTGCGACGCACCGGGACCGCCAGGTGATAGAGCGTCGTGAGGAAGCCGACCGAAAGCACCAGCACGGCCGGCCAGTAGAAGTGTTTGAGGAAGTTGAACTGGTCGGGCATCACGTCGGCGGCGACCTGCGGCCCGGCCAGCACCAGCGGGACCAAGATGATGCCGACCATCAACGCCACGATGTAGAGCGCGAAGGACAGGGCGCGGGTCTTGACGATGCCGCGCTTGCCGCCCAGCCCGTACAAGATCGTGATCGTGTCGATGAACACGTTGAGCGCCCGGGAGCCAGACCACAGAGCGAGGACAAAGCCGATCGAGATGACATCGATGCGCCCGTTGCCGAGCACGTCGTCAAGTGTCGGGGCGATGACCTCGTCGACCGTGTCGGGCGTCAGCGCCTGGGACGCGAGCTCGATCACCCGAGTCTTGAGCACGTCGACCTGGGCGACGTCGAACCGTTCGGCGATGAATCCGATCGTGCCTGCCAGGCCGAAAACCAGCGGCGGAAGTGACAGGATCGCGAAGAACGCGGCCTCGGCGGCGAGGCCCGTCACGCGGTAGCGAAAGCAGCTGCTGACGGTGCGGGCGATCAGCTCTCTGACGAGCACGCCGAACGATGCAGCGCTGCCCGGTCGGTCTACCGGTTCCACCGCCATGGCTCTACCGTAGCGACATGGATCCCCTGCAGCGTGCACCTGAGAACCAGGCGGCCCCATTGGTCGGTTACAACGTCGCGACCAGCGACAACGCGCTGATGGATGCCGTACGCGCATACGGCGGTCAGCACACCGATGAGATCGTCGACGCCATCACCCCGATGGGCTCGCTGGCGGGCTCGGCCGAGGCGCGCGAGCACTGGCACCTGTCCAATGAGAACGAGCCGAAGCTTCGTACGAACGACCGCTACGGCAACCGGATCGACGAGGTCGAGTTCCATCCCTCGTGGCACTGGCTGATGACGCAGGGCGTGGGATTTGGGCTCACCGCAGAGCCATGGACATCGCAGAGCCCGGTCGCACATCTCAAGCGCGCTGCCGGCTTCTTCACCTGGGGCCAGTCCGAGAGCGGCCACATGTGCCCCATCACGATGACGTACGCCGTTGTTCCGGCCCTGCGCGCCGACGACGCACTGGCCAAGCAGTGGATCACCGGTCTCGCGTCGCGCTCGTACGATTTCGGTCTCCGGCCACCGGAGGAGAAGGCCGGGCTGCTCGCCGGCATGGGCATGACCGAGAAGCAGGGCGGGTCCGACCTGCGCACCAACACCACAGTCGCCAGGCCAACCGAGACGCACGGCGAATATCTCCTCACGGGCCACAAGTGGTTCACCTCGGCACCGATGAACGACATGTTCCTCGTGCTGGCCCAGGCATCCGAAGGCGTCACCTGCTTCGTGGTCCCCCGCGTCCGACCCGACGGCACCCGCAACACGCTGTCGATCGTGCGACTGAAGGACAAGCTCGGCAACCGGTCGAACGCCTCCAGCGAGCTGGAGTTCAACGACACCTTCGCCACCCGCCTCGGCGACGAGGGACGCGGCATCCGCACCATCATCGAGATGGTCTCGGCGACCCGGATGGACTGCATCCTCGGATCGGCCGGCCTGATGCGCAAGGCACTCGCCGAGGCCGCTTGGCACACCTCGCAACGTTCGGCTTTCGGCGCGACGCTGGCCGATCAGCCGGCGATGACGAATGTGCTCGCCGATCTCGCGGTCGAGACCGAGGCTGCGACGTTCGTCGCGATGCGGCTTGCGTCAGCCGTCGACAAGCCCAACGACCCGCACGAACAGGCGCTGCGTCGTATCGGGCTCGCCCTCGAAAAGTTCTGGGTGTGCAAGCGCACCCCGATGATGGTGGCCGAAGCTCTCGAGTGCCTCGGCGGCAACGGCTACGTCGAAGAGTCCGGGATGCCGCTGTTGTTCCGCGAATCGCCGCTCAACTCGATCTGGGAGGGCAGCGGCAACGTCAACGCACTTGACGTGCTGCGCGCGCTGGCCCGCGAGCCGGAGAGCCTGGACGCCTGGATCACCGAGATGGCCGGCGTACGAGGTGAGGACGCCAGGCTCGACACAGCCGTCGACGGAGTCCTGACCGAGCTCGCCGATCTGACCGACGTCGAGGTACGTGCCCGGCGCATCGCCGCAAGCATGGCCACCTGCCTGCAGGCGGCCGTACTGCTCAAACATGGTGACCCCAGCGTTGCCGACGCGTTCTGCGCCTCCCGCCTCGCAGGCGACTGGGGCGGTACGTTCGGCACACTGCCCCGTGGCCTCGACCTTGCTGGGATCGTTGCCCGCACCACACCCCACTTGGAGAACTGATGCGCCGTCCCATGACTGGAGCGTTGTTCTCAGCGCTCCTCACCCTCACGGCTGCCATGGCACTGCGCGCCGCGGATGCCACCCTCGCCGTCGCCGCGGTGGCTGCGGTTGCCGTGCTGTTCACCTGGTACGCGCAACTGCACTCGACCGACGAGCGCGGCACGCTCGGCCTGGCCAACCCCGCGTCCGCCGTCACCCTCGCAGTCGTGGGCCGTCGCCCGTGGGCAACGTTGCTCCCCGTGCTGGCCGCACACACGATCGGTGCGGTCATCGGTGGCTTCGGTGCCCTGGCGATCGATGATCGTCTCGGCGAGACGCTCGTGTTCACCCAGCCAGATCTGGTCGTCACCGCTGTGGGCGCCGCCCTCATCGGACTCGTCGGCGCCTGGGCCACCCTCAGTGTCGACGGTGGGGGTCACGAGGCACTCGGAGTCATACCAGTTTTGGTGGGTGGAGCCGTGCTGCCGTTGGGCCTGATCGTCGCGTTCCAACCGGCCGCTGTCATCGGCCTCGCGACGGCCGGGCTGGTCCCTTGGGATGTCGCCCTCGTCGCCGCCGGTGCGGTGCTGGCCGCATCAGCTGTCGGCGCATACGCCGTGTCGTTGCTCGTCCCGCAGGAGTGACACAGGCCACACCCAGGCCGTTTCCCCCACGGCGACGACCGTCGCTCGTCTCAACCCGTGGACGTCCGTCCCATATCGTGGGACTCTTGCTTGTCGTGGCGCCCACGTGACACCACACTGAACGCATGCTTTCTGCACAGACCCTCTGGCTCGTGGGACGTATCCACGTTGACCTCGGTCGTGCCCGCAACATGATGTGTCGCTGACCCGCGCCTCCATTCAGATCATTTGATGGCGCGCGGCGACCGGCCCATCTGCCTCTGATCGCCGCATGCCCCTCTCCAAGGGAAGTTCATGGCATCAGCACCCGTAGTCGACACAACTGCTCGTCGTCCGCGCCCCACTCGTGGCGAGGGCCAGTGGGCGCTGGGCTACCGCGAGCCGTTGAACGCCAACGAGCAGTCCAAGAAGGACGACAACCCGCTCAACGTCCGCGCCCGCATCGAGAACATCTACGCGCACGGCGGATTCGCCTCGATCGACGGCAGCGACCTGCGCGGACGCTTCCGCTGGTGGGGCCTCTACACACAGCGCAAGGTCGGCATCGACGGTGGCAAGACCGCGACCCTCGCACCCGAAGAGCTCGACGCCGAGCACTTCATGATGCGCGTACGCGTCGACGGTGGCCAGCTCAACCTCGAGCAGCTGCGCACCATCGCCGACATCTCAGTTGAGTACGCGCGCGACACCGCCGATCTGACCGACCGCCAGAACATCCAGTACCACTGGATCGACGTACGAGACGTCCCGACGATCTGGAATCGTCTCGAGGCTGTCGGCCTCTCGACCCAGGAGGCGTGCGGCGACTGCCCCCGAGTCATCCTCGGCTCCCCCGTCGCCGGCATCTCCGCCGACGAGATCATCGACGGCACACCCGCCATCGACGCGATCGAGAGCCAGTTCATCGGCGACCGAGAGTTTTCAAACCTGCCGCGCAAGTTCAAGTCGGCCGTCAGCGGTCACCCCGGCCACGACGTCGTGCCACAGATCAACGACATCGCGTTCATCGGCGCAATCCATCCCGAGCTCGGCGCGGGATTCGACCTCTGGGTCGGCGGCGGACTGTCGACCAACCCGATGCTGGCAAAGCGGCTCGGCGTGTGGGTGCCGATCGATGAGGTCCCGGAAGTGTGGAAGGGCGTTGTCAGCATCTTCCGCGACTACGGTTATCGCCGACTCCGTGCCCGTGCGCGGCTCAAGTTCCTGATCGCGGACTGGGGTGTCGAGAAGTTCCGCGAGGTCCTCGAGACCGAATATCTCCAGCGCACGCTGGTCGATCTCTCCGCGCCTGACGCTCCCGAGACCCCCGTCGACCACGTGGGTGTGTTCCGCCAGACGGACGGCAAGTTCTACGTCGGCGCGGCAGCGACTGTCGGTCGTATCTCCGGCACGCTGCTGAACCAGGTCGCTGACATCGTCGAGGCACACGGCAGCGATCGCATACGCACGACGCCCATGCAGAAGCTCGTGGTGCTGGACGTCGACGAGGACAAGGTCGAGTCACTGGTCACCGCGCTTGCCGGAATCGGCTTGCACGCGCGGCCCTCGCAGTGGCGCCGCAACACCATGGCGTGCACCGGCATCGAATACTGCAAGCTCGCAATTGTCGAGACCAAGCAGCGCGCAGCCGACCTCGTCGACGAGCTCGAGCAGCGCGTACCCGAGCTCGACACGCCGATCACGGTCAACGTCAACGGCTGCCCCAACTCGTGCGCCCGCATCCAGACCGCCGACATCGGCCTCAAGGGGATGCTGGTGATCGACGAGAACGGCGAACAGGTCGAAGGCTTCCAGGTGCACCTCGGTGGCGCTCTCGGGCTCGAGGCAGGATTCGGCCGCAAGCTCCGAGCACACAAGGTGACCAGCGAACAGCTTCCGGACTACGTCGAGAAGCTTCCCGCACCTACCTGGAGCAGCGCGCCGACACCGAGTCGTTCGCCCGCTGGGTCTCGCGAGTCGACGACGAGGTGCTCCGGTGACTCCCGAACGCGACTCTCACTCGGTGTTGGCCAGGCCGAACGCGATGTGCCGCCTGCTGAACGGACACAGCTCATGACGACCAGAGCGGTTCCATTTCACTGCCCGTACTGCGCAGACGAGGACCTGCGTCCCCACGGCGAGCAGCACGGCGAGTGGGAGTGCCGCTCATGTCTGAGGGCATTCAAGCTCAACTTCATCGGACAGCTCGCACCGCCAACAGCAGCCAAGCAAGCAACATCCAACCCCGCAGCACCCGGAAGGAGGCACACATCATGACCGCACCAGCACTCATTGCTCTTGCACACGGCAGCCGCGACCCGCGCTCTGCCCAGACCATCAACGCCCTCACGGAGCTGGTCGCATGCATGCGTCCAGAACTCCGCGTCGAGCCAGCGTTTCTCGGCCTGAACGAACCGAGCTTCGACCAGGCCGTCGACAAGCTGGTCGCCGAGGGCCATCAGGAGATCGTCGTCGTCCCGCTGCTGCTGAGCGACGCCTTCCACGCCCGGGTCGACGTGCCTGCCGCGGTCGCCGCGGCCGAACAGCGCCACCACGGCGTCCGTCTGCAAGCAACTCGCGTACTGGGGCTTGAGTCGGCCTTCTTCCGGGTGCTCGACAGGCGCCTGCGCGAAGCGTTGTCGAAGAACCGGGTGCGTGAGCTTGACGCGCTCGTCCTCGCCGGCGCCGGTTCGTCCGACCCGATCGCGAACGCCGCCATCTCCCGGGCGGCACGCACGTGGGGTGCTCACCACAAGCTGGCGACGATCGCCGCATTCGCGTCGAGCGTCCCGCCCGCCGCCGGCGAGGCCGTACGCGCGCACCGCGCAGACGGTCGCCGTCACATTGCGGTGGGCATGCTGTTCCTCGCGCCCGGCGTCCTTCCCGATCGGGTCGCCGAGCTGGCTCTCGAGGCCGGCGCCGTGGCCGTTGCCGAGCCGCTGGGTGCAGACGTCGAGGTCGCCAGAATCATCCTGGCCCGCTATGCGGTTGGTGCGGTCGACCTCGTACCGCTCGACGCTCTGTTCGCGTAGCGCGGCAGCTCAGGTTGCCGCGAGGCGAGCCTTCTCGACGTCGTCGTCGAAGTCGGCTGGGGGCCACTCGAGATCGAGGCCTCGCAGCTTCTCGGCGAGCAGGGCTGCGACCGCCCAGTTGCGGTACCACTTGCGCCCACTCGGGACCAGGTGCCATGGGGCCCATTCGGTGCTGCACCGCTCCAGCGCGATCGCGTACGCAGCCTGGTAGTCGTCCCACAGCAGCCGCTCGTCGATGTCTCCTGGGTTGTACTTCCAGTGCTTTTTCGGATCGTCGAGCCGCGCGGCGAGCCGCTCCTTCTGGTCGTCCGCCGTGATGTGGAGGAAGCACTTGATCAGCACTCCCCCGGACTCGACGAAGGTCTTCTCGAACTCGTTGATCGCGTCGTAGCGGCGCTCGATCTCGTCCGGCTCGGCAAGCTGACGCACCCGGCCGATGAGCACGTCCTCGTAGTGGGACCGGTCGAACACCCCGATCTTGCCCGGCGCAGGGAGACACTTCTCGACCCGCCAGAGGAAGTCGTGCTCGAGCTCTTCGGGAGTCGGCTTCTTGAACGAGTGGATCGCCAGCCCCTGTGGGTCGACGAGTCCGGCGGCGTGTCGAATGATGCCGCCCTTGCCCGCCGTGTCCATGCCCTGCAGCACGATGAGAATCTTGGAATTGCGGGTCTCGGCCTGCCCGTTGGCGAACAACCGCTCCTGAAGCTCGCTGAGCTCATCGCCGAGCACGGACAGCGATTTGGCCGAGTCGTCCTTGTCCCCGTCGAAGCCCGTTGTGGCCCGAGAGTCGTAGTCGGCGAGATCGATCGTGCCGGAGACTGCAAGCTGCTCTTCCAAGGTCTTGGCCATGTTCGTGAGTATGCCGGACAGAACACATACGATGCCTACATGGTTCCCGGGCAGGCAGAGCTCGAGCGGCTCTATGCCTATCCCGAAGGCGACCGCACCTGGCTCCGCACCAACTTCGTGTCCACCCTCGACGGTGCGGCCTATGACGAGAGCGGTACGTCCGGCTCGTTGGGCGGCGATGTCGACACCAGAGTCTTTGCACTGCTGCGTTCGCTGGCCGACGTGATCGTGGTCGGCGCCGGCACGGCCCGTACGGAGGGGTACGCGCCGGTGACGGCTGACGAGGTCGACGGCAACCTGCGGGCCCGCCTGGGCCTGTCACCCGTGCCGCCGATCGCCGTGGTCAGCCGACGACTCGACATCCCTGACGCGCTGCGCGGGTCCGGTCAGCTCCTGATCACGACGACCGATGCTCCGATGGTCGACGACGTCAGCGACGACCTGGATGTGATCGCCTTCGGCGAGGGCGTCATCGACTGGCCCGCCGTGCTCCGCGAGCTGGCGGCTCGGGGCCTCACCCGGGTGCTCTGTGAGGGCGGACCAACTTTGCACGGCACGCTCGTCGGTCACGATCTGGTCGATGACCTGTGCCTGACCATCGCACCGGTGCTCGCCGCCGGCGCCGCTCCCCGTATCGCACATGGACCAGCTGCGGTGACACATGCCATGCGGTTGGCGCACGTTGTGGAGGCCGGCGATGTGCTGCTCACCCGCTGGCTGCGTAAGGTGTGAGGACCGACCGCCACCGAGAGGGATCGCCATCATGTATGACGTCGCACTGCTGATCGAACGGCAGCTCAACGAGCTCGATGCCGACCAGATCATCGCCCTTCACGAAGGCCTCGACGACACCGTCACCTACCACCTGCTGCTGCCCGTGCAGTCCTCCGCGGCAGTGCTCACGGCCTCGATGGGGTCCCTGGGCGGGCAGATCATCCCCGTGACCGAGCCGGACGTCCTCGACGACGTGCAGCACGAGATCGTCAAGGCCGGGCAATCAGAGCTCGACGCCAGTGCGGCACTGCTGAGGGCGCGCACCGCCGAGGTCACCGCACGGCTCACCGAGGACGACCCCATCGATGCCCTCATCGCGATGGTCAAGGAGACCGGGTCCGACGAGGTCATCATCTTGACGGATCCTCACATCGTGAAGGAGTTCCTCCAGATCGACTGGACGTCGCGGGCCCAACGCAAGCTCGACGTACCGAGCATCCATCTCCTCGAGCACGTACCGTTCGACGCCCAGCGCTGACGTCACCGGTTCGTCACGGCTGCGCTGGCCGACCGACGTACGCTTGAACCATGGCTTACGACGTGGAAAAGACCGAAGCGGAGTGGAAGGCTGAGCTCAGCCCGGCCGAGTACGACGTGCTCCGCAAGGCAGGCACCGAGCGCCCGTTCAGCTCCTCGTACGAAACCGACCCAACCGTCGGCGTCTACGGGTGTCGGGCCTGCGGAGCTGAGCTGTTCCGCAGTGAGACGAAGTTTGATGCGCACTGCGGCTGGCCGGCGTTCTACGAGCCGCTTGCCGAGGATCGAGTCGAATACATCGAGGACCGCTCGATGTTCGGCGGCGTCCGCACCGAAGTGCGGTGCGCACGGTGCGGGTCACACCTGGGCCACGTGTTCAAGGGCGAGGGATTCGGCACTCCGACCGATGAGCGTTTCTGCATCAACGGCATCGCACTGACCCTGGAGCCCAAGACCGCCTAGCGCATTCGCCGGTTGAGGTGCGAAGGCCGCCCACGGCCGTAGCCTCGAAACCCCGCAAGCCACACCACCCCCGCAAGCCCGCACACTCCCGAGGTTTCGATACGTCGGCCGCAGACGGCCTCCTACTCAACCACCGAGATGGCAACTCGACGGACCCGATGACCGGTTGAGGTGCGAAGGCCCGATACCCACGCAAGCCACCGAGATGGCGGCTGAGGCGGGACATGCCGGTTGAGGTGCGAAGGCCCGATCACCCACGCAAGCCACCGAGATGGCGGCTGAGGCGGGACCCAATTCGCCGGTTGAGGTGCGAAGGCCGCCCACGGCCGTAGCCTCGAAACCCCGCAAGCCCCCATCACCCACGCAAGCCCGCAAACTCCCGAGGTTTCGATACGTCGGCCGCAGACGGCCTCCTACTCAACCACCGAGACGGGTGCTAGGGCCAGAGGCTGGTGAGCTCGCTGACCGTGTGCGCCTGACCGGTGTAGAACGGGATCTCCACGCGCACATGGCGTCGCGCCTCAGTGGCACGCAGCTCGCGCATCAAGTCGACGATGCGGTGCAGCTCATCGGCTTCGAACGCCAGGATCCACTCGTAGTCACCCAGGGCGAAGGATGCAACGGTGTTGGCGCGTACGTCGGGATAGTCCCGCGCTGCCATCCCGTGCTCCTTGAGGATGTCGCGGCGCTCCTGGTCGGGCAGGAGGTACCAGTCGTAGGACCGCACGAACGGGTAGACGCAGATGTACGGATGCGTCTCTTCTTCGGCCATGAACGCTGGGATGTGCGAGCGGTTGAACTCCGCCGGGCGATGCAGCGCCATCTGCGACCACACCGGGACCATCCGTGAACCCAGGGCCGTGCGGCGGAACGCGTTGTACGCCGCCTGCAACGCCTCGCTGGTCGGTGCGTGCCACCAGATCATCAGGTCGGCATCAGCGCGCAGGCCGCTGACGTCGTACGTGCCGCGGACGACAACATCGTCGGCGGCGAGCTTGGCGATGAGTGCCTCCACCTCTGCGGCCTCGCCCTGGCGATCGGCGTCGCCGAGCACCCGTTCAAGACGGAACACCGACCACATCGTGTAGCGGATGGTGTCGTTGATCTCCTTGGCCAGCTTGCCCTTGCCCTTGATGCGCTCACTCATGTCGTCATTGTCCCATCGAGCAGGCGACCGGCTGCGGCCTGCCCGGACGCGATCACCGCAGGGATGCCGATACCGCGATAGGCGGCGCCGCAGACCTCGAGCCCGGGCACTCCGGCGATGTCGCGATCGATCGTCTCGACACGGTCGAGATGACCCACGGCGTACTGCGGCAAGCCCCCGCCCCAGCGTTGAACGTGGGCATCGATCGGCTCGGGCAGGCCGCCGAATGCCGTGCGCAGGTCGGCCAGTGCACGCGCTGTGATGTCGGCGTCGTTGGTCTGCAAAAGTGTCGCCTCGCCCGCACGGCCGACGGACGCCCTGATCACGAGGTGGCCGCTGTCGCGTACCCATCCCCACTTGTTGGATGACACCGTCGCCGCCTTGATGAACGTGCCGTCGACCGGTGGGACCAAGAATCCCGAGCCGGAGAACGCCATCGGCTCGCCCGCGGGAAAGACATACGTCACGATGGCGACGCTGGCGTAGTCGATGGCCGCGAGAGCGAATGCGGCGTCGGGCGCCACCTCGGCCAGCAACCGTGCCGCGGCCGGCGCGGGAGCGGCGACGACGACCGCGTCCACGTCGATGACCTCGACGTCGGTGGTTGGCCCGACGGAAAGCTGCCAGCCATCGGCCGTGCGCGAGATCTGCCGCACCGTGGAGTCGAGGCGCACCTGCAAGCTGTCGGCGATCGCACCGGTCAGCCGACCGACGCCGCCCACGAGGCCTGCGAACACCGGCCCTGACGCCTTGGCCGCAGATCGCGCGAGCTTCGCGCCTGCCAGCAGATCGGGTCCGAGTGCGGCGATCTGCGGCGCAGTCGCCTGCAACGAGAGCTCGTCAGCGTGCCCGGCATACACCCCACCGAGCAGTGGCTCGACCAGGCGATCGACCACGTCAGAGCCAAGCCGACGGCCGACGAACTCGCCGACTGAAACATCACCATCGGGCACATCGACGACCTGCGGGCTGATCTCGGCAATGCCGGAGGCCGACAACGCAGCCTCGTCGGCCGGGACGCCCAGCACGGTCGGCGGCATCGGCCGCAGTGCGCCACGAGTCCAGATCGCGGCATCAGTCGTCGCGGGATTGACGACATCGAGGCCGAGCGCGTGCATCATGTCGAGGCCTTCGGGGCGTCGCGCCAGGATCGACTCGGCACCGAGGTCGAGGGCCAGTCCGCCGACCTCGCCCAGCATCAGCTTGCCGCCGACCCTGCTCGATCCCTCTAGCACGATGACGTCGGCTCCCGCTGCACTGAGGTGCTGAGCCGCCGCGAGGCCCGCCATCCCACCGCCGACGACTGCAACCCGCACGGTCAGGCGGATTCGTCGGTGTCGGCGCTGTACGCGTGAACGAAGTCGACGAGTCGAGTGAGTGAGTCGGGATCGGTCGCGGGCAGCACGCCATGGCCGAGGTTGAACACGTGCCCCTCGGCGTTGCGCCCCTCTTCGATGATCTCCGCGGCCCGGGCGTGCACGACCTCAGTCGGCGCGAACAGCAGCGTCGGGTCGAGGTTGCCCTGCACTGCCTTGCCAGGTCCGACGCGGCGTACGGCCTCGTCGAGCGGCACCCTCCAGTCGACGCCCACGACGTCGGCTCCCGCCTGCCCCATCGAGTGCAGCAGCTCGCCGGTGCCGACACCGAAATGGATGCGCGGAACGTTGAGGTCCGCCACCGACTCGAGCACAGCCGTCGAGTGTGGCCTCACGTAGGTCTCGTAGTCCGCCAGCGACAACGTTCCTGCCCATGAGTCGAACAGCTGGATCGCCGAGGCGCCGGCCTCGACCTGCAGGCGCAGGAACTGCCCGGCGATCGCCGCGATGCGCCCGAGGAGCGCATGCCAGAGCTCGGGATCGGAGTACATCAGCTGCTTGGTACGACGGTGGTCCTTCGACGGCCCGCCTTCGACGAGGTAGGAGGCCAGCGTGAACGGCGCACCGGCGAAGCCGATCAGCGGCGTCCCACCGAGCTCGCCGATCAGGGCCCGGACAGCGTCGGTGATCGAAGTGACGTCGTCAGGCTCGAGATCGCGGAGCTGGTCAAGCTGCGCGAGGTTGCGGATCGGCTCGGCAATGACCGGCCCTGTGCCCGGCACGATGTCGAGGTCAACGCCGATCGCCTTGAGTGGCACCACGATGTCGGAGAAGAAGATCGCAGCATCGACGCCGTGGCGTCGTACCGGCTGCATCGTGATCTCCACGACCATGTCGGTGCGGAAGCACGCGTCGAGCATTGCGGTTCCTTCGCGCAAGGCGAGGTACTCAGGCAGCGAGCGTCCGGCCTGCCGCATGAACCACACGGGAGTGTGCGAGGGACGCTCCCCACGGCATGCTTGGAGGAATGCACTGTCGGTCACGGTTGTGGTCACTCCCCCAGTCTCTCAGGTCCTGCGGAGTGTCGGGATCAAGGCCTGACCCGATCACGCCTACGATCACAGTGTGGGAGCCCGAACCGAGATCGACCGCACCCCCGCACAATTCACGGCTGCGGTCGAACAGGTACAACAAGCCGCGCTGCGACCTGAGGTCGTGGTTGATGAGATGCCCGCGCCCCAACGCATCGCCCCGCACGCATTCGCCATCAGCGGCGATGTCCTGGTGGGCGACGAGGAGCTCGCCACTGGCCGGTTCATCCTCCTGCACGATCCGGCCGGCAATGACGCCTGGGGCGGCACGTTCCGCTGTGTGACGTTCGCCCGCGCCGAGGTCGATGCCGACATGGCCGCCGACCCGGTCCTGGCCAGCGTGGGGTGGAGCTGGCTGACCGAGGCGTTGGAAGCACAGGGCAGCCACCACGCAGCGGCCAGCGGCAGCGTCACCGTCGTACGGTCAGAAGGATTCGGCGAGATGGATGCCGACGGCTCCAGCGCGCAGATCGAGGTACGCGCCTCATGGACACCCTTGGTCGACGCCGACTCGTCGATGGCGACCCATGCAAGTGCGTGGACCGATCTGCTCTGCGCGATCGCCGGACTGCCCCCACTCGCCCCCGGCGTGATCCGCCTCCAGCGCAAGCGTGGCGTTCGTTGACGGCTGCCGAAGATCCCGCAGTGGTTGAGCCCGAGTCACCCGAGCCGGCCGAACCGGTCGAGCCAGAAGCGCCCCGCCTGCTTCTCCGCGACCCGCTCCCGCCGGTCGTCGAGACCCCTGCTGCACTCGCCGAGACCTGTGAGCGCATTGCCGCCGGCACCGGTCCCATTGCGCTCGATGCCGAGCGCGCCTCGGGCTACCGCTACTCCCAGCGGGCCTACCTCGTACAGGTTCGTCGTGAGGGCTCCGGCACCCACCTCATCGACCCGATCGCCTTCGACAACCTCGTACCCCTCGACACCGCATTCGACGGAAACGAGTGGATCCTGCACGCCGCGACCCAGGACCTCATGTGCCTGGCCGAGGTGGGTCTCTATCCCGAGTCGTTGTTCGACACCGAGCTTGCCGGACGCCTGCTCAACCTTCCCCGCGTCGGACTGGCTGCGCTGGTCGAGCACTACCTCGGGCTCAGCCTGGCCAAGGAGTTCTCTGCCGCCGACTGGTCGACTCGTCCGCTGCCCGACCCGTGGCTGGTCTACGCCGCGCTCGACGTCGAGGTGCTGGTCGAGCTGCGCAACTTGATCGACGCCGATCTGGTCGCCGCAGGCAAGCGCGAATGGGCCGCCGAGGAGTTCGAGGCGTTGCTGACGTTCACCGGCCCTCCCGAACGCAAGGAGCCTTGGCGACGCACGTCGGGCATCCACAAGGCACGGGGCCGCCGAGCGCTGGCGATCGTCCGAGAGCTCTGGCAGACCCGCGATGCGATCGCCACCGACCGCGACATCACACCGGGGCGCATCCTGCCGGACGCCTCAATCCTCGAGATCGCGGTCGCCGCTCCGCAGGACCTGACGACACTCAAGTCGATGAAGGTCATGCGCAACCGCGGGCCACGCCGGTTCGTCAGCGAGTGGTTCGACGCAGTCGAGCGCGGGCTCGGCCTCGACGAGATCAAGCTGCCGACCACCGGCCAGAAGATCGACGGTCCGCCCCCGCCGCGCGCTTGGGCCGACAAGAACCCGCCGGCTGCGGTGCGTCTTGGTCGCACCCGTGAGGTCATCACGGCCTTGGCCGACAAGCACAATCTGCCGCCGGAAAATCTGATCAGCCCCCAGTTCGTACGTAACCTCGCCTGGCAACCTCCTGAGGACCTCACGGTCCAGACGGTGTCGGAGTCACTCGCAACGCAGGGTGCGCGTCAGTGGCAGATCGGGCTCACCGCGCAACTGCTCACAGATGCGCTCGACGTACCACCGGAGAAAACAGACGACACCAATTTGTGAGGTGAGGCTCGCCTTAGTAGGCTGACGCCTATGCTCGCAAACCTGCTGATCGGTCTCCGCGAAGGCCTCGAGGCGTCGCTGATTGTCAGCATCCTCATCGCCTACCTCGTGAAGTCCAACCGCCGCCACGAGATCCGCTATGTGTGGATGGGTGTCGCCGCGGCACTGGCGCTGGTCGTGCTGGTCTTCTCGGTCGTCACGATCGTGTTCGACCAGATGTCGTTCCGCACCCAGGAGATCGTCGGCGGAACCATGTCGATCCTCGCTGCCGCCCTGGTCACCTGGATGATCTTCTGGATGCGCCGCACGGCGCGTTTCCTCAAGAGCGAGCTCGAAGGTCAGCTCTCCAACGCGCTGGGTCCACTCGCGCTGGGCATGGTCGCGTTCGTGACGGTCGGCCGTGAAGGACTCGAGACCGCCGCGATCATCTGGTCGACGATCATCGGTGACACTGCCCGACCGTTCGTCGGCGCGACGCTCGGGATCCTGATCGCGGTGGCACTCGGCTTCGGCATCTACCGCGGCGCCATCAAGATCAATCTCGGGACGTTCTTCACGGTCACCGGAGCCCTGCTGATCGTCGTCGCGGCCGGCGTGCTCGCGTACGGCATCTTCGACCTGCAGGAGGCGGGCGTGCTGCCGGGCTTCGGCAACCGCGCCTTCGACATCTCGGCGACCATCCCACCTGACAGCTGGTACGGCACCCTGCTCAAGGGCACGATCAACTTCCAGCCCGATCCGTCATGGCTGCAGATCTTCGCCTGGGTCGGCTATCTCGTGCCGGTGCTGTTCCTCTATCTCCGCAAGCCCAAGCCGAAGCCGGCGCCGGCCAGCCCTGAGGCCGCACGCGTCGCTACCCCCTGACTCAGGTGACGCCGGTTACGGTGGTCGCATGAGTCCGAAGGCACCGGTATGAGCGACGGTTTCAAGAAGCCAGCTCTGCCCGGTTCGGCACTTTTCGAGGCACAGGCCGACGGCGCTGACCCTGCCGAGATGGCGGCGGCCGGCCATCGCATTGCCAACCTCCTCGTGCGCGGCCCCCGCAATGACGAAGACCAGGGTCTGGTCGACCGGGTGCTGCACCTCGCCGACGCCGAAGGACTGGGCGTCATCGCCGACCTGTGGTCACATGCTGCCGCCGACACTGTCGCGGGCTCGTTGTGGCGGCTGTACCTCTTGCGCACCTGGGTGCATCGCGAGCCCGAGCAGGCGGCCCGCGAATATGCCGCCGGCAAGGCGTACGCGCCGGTGCACGAGGTGCTTGCCGGCGTTGTCGACCCACCCGGGCCCGACGAGGTGATGGCGCTGGTCGACACCGTCATCCGCGGTGTGATCGGCGAGGACTTCGACGTGACTCTCGATCGCGCTGCGGCTTTTGCGCACATCGTCGGTGTCGGCCGGGCACAGCTGGAGAGCGGCGATCCGCACAGCGCGGCCAAGCTTGTCGACACGGCAATGCATCTTCGGCACTCCGCCGAGCTCGAGCGCGCGGCACGCCTGCACTGAAGCGCTTGAGTTCGTGGAGCGCTCAGTTAGGCTGGTGCACGCGTCGGGCTGTGGTAGCCCCGGGACCTAAAATCAGCCGCTTCGAGCGGCCACGCGCCGTGAGGCGCTTCCCAGCCCGGCGCGCTTACCTCAGGCGTAGGTCGTGTACGAAAGCTCCGGCTTTCCGATCGCCGCGAGCTCCTCGAGATCCTGCGCAGACGGGACCCACTCCCCTGCTGCCGCGTTGGCGGCAACCTGTTCCGGCTTGGTGGCGCCGGCGATGACGCTCGCCACGGCGGGCTGGGCGGCCAGACCTCCGATGGCGAGCTCCAAGATCGAGATGTTCCGCGCGGTGGCGAACGCCTCGAGCTCCTCGATGGTGTCCCAGTTGGCGGCCTCGAGGCGGTGGGTCTGCACTGCGAGCCGGGTCCCGTCGGGAGCGCTCTCGCCGCGGGAGTACTTTCCGGTGAGCAGCCCGTACGCCAGCGGGAAGTACGGGAGGATGCCGACGCCCAGCTCGAGGCAGGCCGGGACCAGCTCTGTCTCGGCCGTGCGGTTGTAGAGGGAGTACTCGTTCTGCGCCGTCGCGAACGCCGCGTACCCCTTGGTCTTCGACACCCAGTCGGCGTCGACCATCTGCCAGGCCTGCAGGTTGGATCCACCGATGGCGCGCACCTTGCCCTCGGTGACCAGCTCGTTCATCGCGCCGAGAGTTTCCTCGATCGGCGTGTTCGGATCGGGAGTGTGGAGCTGGTAGAGATCGATGTGATCGGTGTCGAGCCGCTTCAGACTCGACTCGATCGCGGTCCGGACATACGCGGCGCTGCCACGTCGGCCACCGTCGTCGCCCAGCCGGCCGCCAAGATCCATACCGAACTTCGTGGCGAGGACCACTTCGTCGCGGCGGCCCCGGAGAGCCTCGCCGAGCAACACCTCGCTCTCGCCGTACACGTCAGCCGTGTCGAAGAACGTGACGCCATGCTCGAACGCCGCATCGACGACCGCCGTGGTCTGCGCCTGGTCGATCCGCGTGCCGAATGCGTTGCAGCCCACTCCGACGGTGGAGACCTTGATGTCACTGGAACCGAGAGTACGAGTCATGGCTCCAGCCTAGGCACGCGTCCATTGGGGGCAATCCACAGACGTCGGTTGGGTGCTGACAACGGGCGGGCATGTTCGATACGTTTTCTGCATCTGATTCGGGGGGATCACGTTGAGACTTGCCATCGCCGTCCTGCTGTTGCTCGTCGCTGCCGGGTGCTCTGAACCTGAGCCCGAGCCACGCGAGCCCACAGCCACAGCCTCCGCTACCCCCACGGTGGCCGAGCCGACCATGCCGGCACAGGCCAAGGAGAACACCCCCGAAGGAGCCGCCGCCTTCGTGCATCACTACATCGACGTCTTCAACTACGCCGTCAAGCACCGGGGATGTCGCGGAACTTGAGCGGCTCTCCGACCCCGGCTGCTGTGGCTGCCAGAAGTACATCGGGCTCTATCGAGATACCTACGCAGGCAGGTGGTACTTCGAGGGCGGCAACTGGACACCCGGTGACATGAAGCTGCGACTTTGGAGTCACGGCGAGACCTCGTCATTGACACTCAGTTGACCTCACCGCCAGCGATATCGATGTCATCCACTGCACCTGAGAAGTCGGCGCGTGGCGAAGATTCCGACATCTCATTCGCAATGTCTCGCCAAGATCGAAGCGATGGGTCGACAACCCAACTTGGACTTGGATCGGACGCAATGAGCGCGCTGACTCGTCCATCGGTCGGATCCTTGCCTGATGCTCATTCAGTTGCCGGTCCGACGCGGGATGTCGACCGTAGAACCTGGAGCGCACGCGATCAATCGATTCAGCTCGAACGGACGCCAGTCACCAAGCGGCGCGTGGCTACGTGGTCGGCAATCGCAAGCGCGGGCCGCGCAAGCCGCGGTCGATGCCCGTCGGATGCCGGGTGGATGCGGAGCTCTTGAAGTACGGGTGTCGGACGTACCAGCCAGGTGACGCTGCCGATGCGCCCGAGCTCGGCGAGGGTGACATCGTGCGGGCGGTGCGCGAGATCGGGCTGCCGAGCCTGAGCGTGCAGATCCAGCCGGGCACGTCGACGCTGGTGAACGTGCCGACGATCTTCTACACGCGGCCGCAACCATTCGATCGCAGCGTCACCCTGCTCGGCTTCGACGTCGACCTGGTCGCCGAGCCGGTGCGCTACCGCTGGGTGCACGGAGACGGCACCACCGCGACGACGTCCAAACCCGGACAGCCCTACCCATCGACCGAGGTGACGTACCGCTACCGACAACCGGCCGACGCCATCAGTCCACGCGTCGACGTGATCTACCGGGTGCGCTACCGCGTGGACGGGGGTCCGTGGCAGACGATCGACCAGACGCTCACTGCATCCGGACCCACTTCGGCGCTCGAGGTCAGGGAGGCAGCGCCGGTCCTGACCCAGCCGTGACTTGGGCGGGTGCAAGTATGGGCCTATGCGAATTGCTGAACACATCGTTGAGCTCATCGGCAACACCCCGCTGGTCAAGCTCACTTCCGTCACCCCCGCAGGATCTGCGACGGTGGCCGCCAAGGTCGAATACTTCAATCCCGGTGGCAGTGCCAAGGACCGCATCGCGGTCAAGATGGTCGACGCCGCCGAGGCTTCAGGAGCGCTCAAGCCGGGCGGGACCATCGTCGAACCAACATCAGGCAACACCGGTGTCGGACTCGCCTTGGTCGCCCAGCAACGGGGCTACACCTGCATCTTCGTGTGCCCTGACAAGGTCAGCGAGGACAAGCGCAACACCATGAAGGCCTACGGGGCCCAGGTCGTGGTGTGCCCGACCGCAGTGCCGCCCGAGCACCCCGACAGCTACTACAACGTCTCGGACCGGCTCGTCCGCGAGACGGAGGGCGCCTGGAAGCCAGACCAGTACTCCAACCCCGCCGGACCCGAGAGCCACTACGAGACCACCGGCCCCGAGATCTGGGCGGACACCGACGGCAAGGTGACGCACTTCGTCGCCGGAGTCGGCACCGGCGGCACCATCACCGGCGTCGGCCGCTACCTCAAGGAAGTCTCCGGCGGCAGCGTCAAGGTCATCGGCGCCGACCCTGAAGGTTCGGTCTACTCAGGCGGCACCGGTCGCCCCTACCTCGTCGAAGGCGTCGGCGAGGACTTCTGGCCCACCGCGTACGACCCCGACATCCCCGACGAGATCATCGCCGTCTCCGACGCCGACTCCTTCGACATGACCCGCCGCCTGGCCCGCGAAGAAGGTCTTCTGGTTGGCGGATCCTGCGGTATGGCCGTCGTCGCCGCCCTCCGGGTTGCCGAAAAGGCCGGCCCGGACGCCCTTGTGGTCGTGCTCCTGCCTGATGGCGGTCGCGGCTACCTCTCCAAGATCTTCAACGACCAGTGGATGTCCTCCTACGGATTCCTGCGCGAACCACTCGACGGCGAGACCCACGAGATGACCGTCGGAGACTTGCTGCGCAGCAAGTCCGGCGCCATGCCTGCCCTGGTGCACACACACCCGTCCGAGACGATCCGCGACGCGATCGAGATCCTCCGCGAGTACAACGTCTCGCAGATGCCGGTCGTCGGCCCGGAGCCGCCGGTCGTGATCGGTGAGGTTGCCGGCAGCGTCAACGAGCGCGCGCTCATCAGCGCCGTGTTCGAAGGGCGCGCCCAGTTGACCGATGCCGTGGCAGATCACATGGAGCCGCCCTTGCCGCTGCTCGGTTCCGGCGAGAGCCTCGAGGACGCCCTCAAGGCCCTCAGCGCCAGCGACGCCGTCATGGTCATCGAGGACGGCCACCCACTCGGCGTCCTCACCCGCCACGACCTGCTGGGGGTGCACGTCTGATGGGCAACGAGAAGAGCGCGGCCGACGAAGGAAGCACGCAAGGATTCGCCACTCGGGCGATCCACGCGGGCTATGAGCCCAATGCCGAGAACGGCGCGGTCAACGTACCGATCTACGCCAGCTCGACCTTCCAGCAAGACGGTGTTGGCGGCATGCGCGGCGGCTACGAGTACGCCCGCACCGGCAACCCCACCCGTACGGCACTCGAGGCCAATCTTGCGGCTCTCGAAGGCGGAACGTACGGGCGAGCCTTCAGCTCAGGCATGGCCGCGACCGACTGCGCGCTCCGCTCGATGCTGCGTCCCGGCGACCACCTGGTGATCCCCAATGACGCTTACGGCGGCACCTTCCGGCTGATCGACAAGGTGTTCAGCCAGTGGGGCCTCACCTACACGCCGGCAGCAGTCAACGACCTCGACGCCATCAAGGCAGCAGTCACCCCCGCCACCAAGGCGATCTGGATCGAGACGCCGACCAACCCGCTGCTCAACGTCGGCGACATCGCCGCGATCTCCGAGATCGCCCACGGATCTGGCGCCAAGCTGGTCGTCGACAACACGTTCGCGTCGCCCTACCTCCAGCAGCCGCTGGCGCTGGGCGCCGACGTGGTGCTGCACTCGACCACCAAGTACATCGGCGGTCACTCCGACGTCGTCGGCGGTGTTCTGGTGACCCATGACGAAGAGCTCGACGCCGCGTTCGCCTTCCTGCAGAACGGCGCCGGCGGCGTACCCGGACCGTTCGATGCCTATCTGACGCTGCGCGGCGCCAAGACCCTCGCCGTACGCATGGACAAGCACTGCGACAACGCCGAGGCGATCGTCGACCTGCTGGTCAGGCACCCAGCGATCGATTCGGTGCTCTATCCAGGCCTGCCCGGCCATCCCGGCCACGAGGTCGCAACCAAGCAGATGAGTCGCTTCGGCGGCATGATCTCGGTGCGGCTCAAGGGCGGCAAGCAGGCCGCCCTCGACATGTGCGCTCGCGCCGAGCTGTTCACCCTGGCCGAGAGCCTGGGTGGCATCGAGTCACTGATCGAGCATCCCGGCGCCATGACGCACGCGTCGACCGCTGGATCGCTGCTTGAGGTGCCCGACGACCTCGTACGGCTGTCGGTCGGCATCGAGGACATCGCCGACCTGATCGGCGACCTCGAGCAGGCGCTCAGCTAGTCGGCTGCCGGTACGCACAGCACCGGGCGCGGTCGACAGGTGCAGCAGCTTGTGCGGTGTCGACCCGAGCATGGCGCCGCTTGCAGCGGGCTCTCGCCCCAGCTGCCGACCACGATGACCCGGGCGTCGTGCTTGTCGGCGGCCTGGATCAGCGCCTGCGCCGGCTTCGCGTCGATGATCTCGACCGTGGTGGGCACGCCGGCCTCTCGGCCGCCTCGACCGCGTGGGCGAGCGCGGTGCGGCCGATCTCCTGCAGCGCCTCGGCATGGGACGGTACTCCTCGCCCACTCCCCCGGGCGCACCCGCGCCGTAGACCAGCACCAGCGGCTCGCCGAATGCTGCGGCGACCTCGATCGCGGCCGTCAGAGCGCGCGCGCCGCCCCGGGCGACTCGTCATATCCGAGGACGACTGACATCTCAGAACTCCTCGCCGTGGACGAGATCGGGTCGGCGACGCCGGGACGCTCGTCCCAGAACGCGGTGCGACGAAGCGCCAGTAGACCATGATCAGACGCCGGTCACAGCGATCGCGATGCCGATCACCAGCGGTGGTCCGAGGCCGAACCACGAGACACCGCTGTAGGAGTTCTCCGGATCGGCCAGGTCGCGGATCGACTTCGAACAGCAGCCAGATCAGCAGCCCCGAGCCGATCAGCGGTCCGACGCCGATCAGGAAGAAGTTGCGGCGCTCTCGGTCAGGTGGTGGCGGTAGTAGACAGCGCAGGCGATACCGGTCAGCGCGTAGTAGAACGCGATCAGCAGCGACAGCGCCGACAGCGAGTCGAACAGCGCGTTCTCGCTGATCTGGTTGACGATCACGTACCAGGCGATCGCGATGCCGGCGACGGCACCAGGTGCTGACGTCGGGGGTCCGAAATCGTGGATGAATGTGACCGAACTGGCTGCGGCAGCGCCTTGCGACGCGCCATCGACAGCGCCGTACGCGACGCCGGCAGGATCGTCGTCTGCGTCGACGCGATCGCCGAGGTCGACACGGCGAAGAACACGATCCAGTCCCAGTTGCCGAGCACCTCGTGTGGCCAGCAGCGGGAAGATGAACTCCTCCTCGTCGGCGTTGTCGGCCAGGAATGTGGTGCCGGCGTACGCGACGATCGCGAAGCCGACGCCGACGTAGGTGACGAGCAGAATGACGGTCGACCAGAGGCCGGCCCGGCCCGGGGCCGAGGCCGAGTTCTAGGTCTCCTCGGTCAGGTTGACCGCTGACTCCCAGCCCCAGTAGGCGAAGACACCGAGCAACAGGCCGGCCGTGAGCGCGGTGCCGCCCTCGGCGAACGGGTTGAGCCATCGAAGGCCGGCTTGATCGAGTCGAGTGAGCTGTCGTCGGCGTAGACGCGATAGAGCGCCACCGCTGCGAAGATCAGCAGGAAGATCACCTGGCAGGATCAGGACGTTCTGCAGCCTGGCCGATCCTTCGGTGCCGGCTACGCAGATTGCGGTCATCACGATGATGAGCAGGACAGCGAGCGACTGCCGAACGAGACTGTCGTCGGCCAGGTCGTCGAGACCGAATCCGCGCAGACCGAAGCCAACACCGACGTCGGCAAGCGAACCAATCACCAGGACGCCGGTCATCGTGATGGCCCAGCCGCCCAGCCATCCCGCCCACGGACCCATGGCCCGGGTGACCCACGAGAACGTGGTGCCGCAGTCCTGATCGACCTTGTTGAGGTAGTAGAACGCTGAAGCGATCAGCAGCATCGGGACGAAGGATGCGAGGAGCATGCCGGGAGCGTGCACGCCGACCAGCGCGACGATGGCGCCGATGACCGCTGCAATCGAGTAGGCCGGCGAGGTCGCGTTGAGCCCGATCACCAATGCGTCGACAAAACCGATGGCTCCGGCCTTAAGGGTGTCCTCGGGCTTCTCGTCCAACTGTGACATCGCGTACCCCTCGCTCGTGATACGCACATAAAACCGTGAATGCGGCGTCACGTCTAGCAATGGGGCATGAATCCGTCGTTCAGCCGGTCTCTTCCTCATCAATCACGACAGGAAGGCCAATTTGTTCAAAGTCGATCTCGGGGCGCTCAACGTCCTCGAGGACCGAGAACTCGCTGGCCGTGAGGCGGCGAGGGTCGGCCTCGATCTGCTTGACCTCGCCGAGCATCTTGGCCTCGTCGATGCCGTCGAGCTTGCGTGCCGTGACGAGTACGCGGCTCTCGAGAGTGCCGGCGAACTCGTTGTAGGAGCGGACCGTGGTCTCGATCGAACGGCCCAGCTTGGACACGTGGTCTGACAGCTTGCCGAGCCGCTTGTAGAGCTCGCGACCGAGGTCGACGAGCTCCTGGGCGTTGTCGGCGAGGTCTTCCTGCTTCCACGTCAGCGCGACCGTCTTGAGCGTGGCCCACAGGTTGACCGGTGTGGCAAGCACGATGCCGCGACTGAACGCGTACTCGAGCAGCGTGGGATCGGCTTCGAGCGCGGTGTTGAGGATCGCCTCGCTGGGGATGAACGCGATCGTGTACTCGGGGCTGATCGGCAAACCGGTCCAGTACTCCTTGCCGGCCAGTGCGTCGACGTGCGCCGCGCACCTGCTTGGCGTGCTGGGCCTGCAGCGTCTTGCGCTCGGTCTCGCTGATGTCGTCGCGGAACGAGTCGATGAACGCGCTGAACGGCACCTTGGAGTCGATCGCGACCTGCTTGCGACCCGGCAGCTTGATGACCATGTCAGGGCGGCGAGCGCCGGTGTCGGCGGTGATGGACTCCTGCATGGAGTAGTCGATGCGGTTGAGCAGACCCGCTGACTCGACCAGCGTCTTGAGCTGGAGCTCGCCGTAGGCGCCGCGCACCGAGTTGTTGCGCAGCGCGGCCGACAGCGTCTCGGCGGCCATCTTGGACTGCTCGGCGCTCTGCCGGGTGGCGCGGATCTGCGCGGCGAGGTCGCCGTGCTGCTCGCTGCGCTGCTTCTCCAGGTCGAGCACCTTCTGCTGCATGTCCTTGAGCTGCTCGGCGACGGGCGCCAGCTGCTGCAGCACCTTGCTCTCGGTCTGCTCGGCGGCCTCACGCTTCTGCGGCGTCCTGGCGGTGGCGCTGGACGATCTCGTCGTACTGCGATGCGGGCGGAGGCGAGCTGCTCGCGCAGGCCACTCACCGATGCGCGCGCCTCGGCGAGGTCCTGCTCGATCTGGGCACGCAGGACACCCTCGTCGTGCCGGAGCTCGGCGACCACTGTGGCGTGCTGTGCCTCCAGCACGGCCGGCTCGACGCCCTGACCTGGTGCGCGACCGATCAACCAGCCGGCGACAAGGCCCAGCACCAGACCGCACACGAGCACGACAATGAGTTCCATGTGGCCAGTGTGGCAACTGCCACTGACATGTTTGCGGAGGCAGGCCGGGCCGACCCCATACGCTTGTGGCTATGTCACGACGCCGCACGCTGCTGGGAGATGTGTCCTGGCTCCAGATCATTGCGAGTGTGCTCGCCGCCGTCACCGCGGCCTGGATCGCCTCGCGCCTCGGCGTTGCCGGCACTCTGATCGGTGCTGCCCTGGGCAGCTTTGTGTTCACGATCAGCTCGGCGTTCTTCGGCCGCACCCTCGACCACACCCGCACGCTGCTGATCCAGACCGAGTCAGGCACGGTCATCGAGCGTCAGGTCGAGGAGGGTGAGGTACGCGAGGCTCTCGACGAGGCCGCTGACGTCGACTCGGCAGCCCGCGGAGCACGATTCGTCGACGACAAGCCCCGGATGCACTGGAAGACGATCATCGTCACCGCAGTTCTCGTCCTCGCACTGGCGTTGGCGGCGATCTCCACGTACGAGCTGATCACCGGGCGCACGCTCGACGGCGACGGCGGAACGACGATCGGCGACACCTTCGGTGGCAAGCGCGACGAGCCGGAGCCGACGCCCTCCCCTTCCCAAACCGTGACGACGACTGACTCGAGCACCCAGACGCCCACGGAGACGACGACGGCACCCTCCCCGACGCCCAGCACTGAGACACCGACACCCACCCCCACTCCCACCCACGACTACGGAATGAACTTCCCTCCCGCGCTGTTCTTGCAGTCACAACCGCGAGAGGAGCGAACCATGACGATCTACATGACCCCCAACATCTCCAACGAGCAAATCGAGCACATGGATGTGTTCGACGCCTTCCGCAAGGGCGAGGAGCTCCTCGACTCGCGATTTCCACGCGACGCCGTACGCGTGCTGCGCAAGGTCGTTGCGGCCGAGCCGACCAACGCATCGGCTTGGGAGCTGATCGGTCGAGCGCACTTCGCTGCGGCGCAGCTGGTGCCTGCCGAGCAGGCTTTCCGTCGTCTCCTCGAGCTCGACCCGACCTACGCCTGGGCCCACACGGCCCTCGGCCTCTCGCTTGACCGCCAGAGCCGTCGAGACGAGGGCGCCGTGCACCACCGGCTCGCCACTGCGATGGGCATGCCCGAACGTGGTACGACCCGCATCGAGCTCGTCGACCAGCCGGTTGGCTGACCCCTGGACACCACGTGGGCGGCGGCGGCCCTCGCGCTTGCGCTGACGGTCGCTGCCGCCCGCGTGGCGGTTCACCCGCCACCTCGTGACCCTGGTCCATGAGGCCGGTCACGCGGTGGTCGCAGTGCTGACAGGCCGACGCCTCAACGCGATCCGCCTGCACACCGACACCTCCGGCCTGACGCTCTCCACCGGCAAACCGCGCGGTCCGGGCATGATGGCGACGGCTGCGGCCGGCTACCTCGCTCCTGCCGCGCTCGGACTCGGATCCGGTCGCTCTCGTACGCGCCGACGAGACCGACATCGCGCTGTACGCCGGCCTCGCCGTGCTGGCGCTGATGCTCGCTGTTCATCCGCAACTGGTTCGGTCTGCTCGTCGTTGGCATCTCCGGCGCCGTCGTCGCCGCCTGGTCTGGAAGGCCGATCAGCAGGTGCAGGACTTCGCCGCGCTGACGTTCGCGTGGTTCCTGCTGATCGCCGCACCACGTACGGTCCTCGATCTGTGGTCGCACCGCCGTCGCATGCCGCACCCGGACGAGTGACGCCGACATCCTGGCGCGGCTGACCCACGTCCCCGCCGCCGTCTGGAACCTCCTGCTCCTGCTGCTGACCGGCGGCGCGCTCGGCGCTGCAGTCCGGCTGGTTGGATAGGGACCGTGTTCACGGTCGGCAAGGAGCTCGAAGGCGCTCTCGGACGTACCGGCACGATCACCACACCGCACGGCGAGATCCGTACGCCGGCGTTCATCCCGGTCGGCACCCGCGCGACGGTCAAGTCGGTGCTGCCCGAGGCGATGGCCGACCTCGGCGCCCAGGCGCTGCTCGCCAACGCCTATCACCTCTACCTGCAGCCCGGTCGCCGACATCGTCGACGAGGCCGGCGGACTCGGCACGTTCATGAACTGGCCCGGCCCGACGTTCACCGACTCCGGCGGGTTCCAGGTGCTGTCGCTCGGCGCCGGCTTCAAGAAGACGCTGTCGATGGATGCCACCGGCGTCGAGGCCGATGACGTCATCGCGCCCGGCAAGGACCGGCTCGCCAACGTCGACGACGACGGCGTCACGTTCAAGTCGCACGTCGACGGCTCGATGCACCGCTTCACCCCCGAGGTGTCGATGCAGATCCAGCACCAGCTCGGCGCCGACATCATGTTCGCGTTCGACGAGCTGACGACGCTGATGAACACCCGCGGCTACCAGGAGAGTCGATCGTCCGTACGCAGGCGTGGGCCGAGCGTTGCGTCGTCGAGCACCAGCGACTCACCGAGCGAGCGCGCCGGCAAGCCGTACCAAGCACTGTTCGGGGTCGTGCAGGGCGCCCAGCACGAGGACCTGCGCCGTACGGCTGCCCGCGGCCTCGTGTCGCCTCGACTTCGACGGCGCGGGGTTTGACGGATTCGGCATCGGCGGCGCGATCGAGAAGGAACGCCTCGGCACGATCGTCGGCTGGGTCAACGAGGAGCTGCCCGACGACAAGCCTCGCCACCTGCTCGGCATCGGCGAGCCCGACGACCTGTTCACCGCCGTCGAGAGCGGCTGCGACACGTTCGACTGCGTCGCCGCCTCACGCGTCGCGCGCTCCGGGCGGGTCTACTGCGACGACAGGGCACTTCAGCGTCACCGCAGCCGCCTCACGCCGCGCGTTCACCCCGATCGACGCCGAGTGCGACTGCTACACGTGCACGCAACTACACCCGGGCCTACCTGCACCACCTGTTCAAGACCCGCGAGATGCTCGGCGCCACGCTGGCGACGATCCACAACGAGCGCTTCATCGTCCGGCTCGTCGATCAGATGCGCACGGCCATCGAGGACGGCACGTTCAAGGACTTCAAGGCCGACTTCCTGGCCCGGTTCTACGGCTAACGAGGTTTCGATACGTCGGCCGCGGGCGAGCCTCCTACTCGAACCGCCGAGCGAAACTCGCTGGCGAGAAGCCCGAGGCAGTGCTCGCCCCAACTCGCTGGTTGAGTAGCCCGAGGGACGAGGGCGTATCGAAACCCGGTGAGACGGCAAGCTCGCTCAGGCCCAGTAGGACTCTTCGCGGTCCTTGAGGACGCGGATGACCAGCATCGTCAGCGGCATGACGAGCAGCTCGACAGCGCACTTGAAGATGAAGCCGACGACGAAGTAGTTGACGAAGTCGCCCACCGTCGAGATGCCGATCGCCGACGCGGCGATGGCGCAGAAGATGAACGTGTCGGCCGCCTCGCCGACGCCGGTCGATCCGGCGAGCCGGCGCCAGAGGCCGAGGCTCGGCCGATCGCGCCTTCATCCGCACCAGCACGTACGAGTTGAGGAACTGACCCACGACGTACGCGATCAGCGATGCCGCGACGATCTGCACGACCGGACCAGACGACGCTCTCGAACGCGTCCTGGTTCTCGTAGAACGACGCGCTCGGCAGCTGGATGACGATCAGGAACGTCACGAACGCCATGATCGCCGTGCCGAAGCCGACGAAGATCGCGCGCCGAGCTGCCTTCAGCCCGTACACCTCGGAGATGACGTCGCCGATGATGTACGCCAGCGGGAACAGCACCGCGCCACCGTCGGAGAACGACCGGGATGATCTGGACCGGGCCGAGCGACACGTCGCCGGAGAAGAACTGCGGTGCCCTTGGTCGCCGCGATGTTGGAGACGACGAGCACGACGCAGAACACCGCGAGCAGGACGTCGAAGTACGACGACCCGCGCGACGCGTAGTGGATCTCGCCGGTTTCGGTCGAGGTTGCCTGTGAACTCATGGGCACATCCTGCCAGTCACCGCATGCTCTGGGAGAATCGAGACATGACCGCTCTGCCCACCCGTACCGACGTGCTCGTCGTCGGTGCCGGACCCGCAGGTGCGGCGGCCGCGGCGTGGACCGCGCGTCTCGGCATGGAGACCGTGCTGGCCGACGCGGCGACGTTCCCCCGCGACAAGACCTGCGGTGACGGACTCACGCCTCGCGCGATCGCCGAGATGGAGCGGCTCGGCCTCGGCGAGTGGGTACGCAGCCACGGCACCAACCGCGGACTTCGCGCCGCCGGCTTCGGCCAGGAGCTGCTGCTCCCCTGGCCCGGCGGGTCGCTGCCCGACTACGGCTCGGCCGTTCCGCGTACCGAGCTCGACGACAAGATCTTCCGCGTCGCGATCGAGTCCGGCGCCAATCCGCTCGAAGGCGCGCGCGCGGTCGACGCCGAGCGCGACGCCAGCGGCAAGGTCGTCTCGGTGACGTTCCACGCTCGGCAAGGACAAGACTCCGCACACCATCGCGTGTGACCGGCTGATCGTCGCCGACGGCGTACGTTCGCCGCTCGGGCGCGTGCTGGGCCGCGAGTGGCATCGCGAGACCGCATACGGCGTGGCCGGCCGCTCGTACGTGAAGTCGGGCCGCAGCGACGACCCGTGGATCTCCTCGCACCTGGAGCTGCGCGGCGAGGACAACGAGCTGCTGCCCGGATACGGCTGGATCTTCCCGCTGTCCGACGGCGAGGTCAACCTCGGCGTCGGCGCCCTCGCAACCTCCAAAAGGCCTGCTGACCTGCAGATACGCCCATTGATGGAGTACTACGCGACCCTCCGCCGTGAGGAGTGGGACCTCAGCGGCGAGCTGCGTATGCCGACCAGCGCGCTGCTGCCGATGGGCGGCGCCGTGTCGGGCGTTGCCGGCCCCAACTGGATCCTGATCGGCGACGCCGCCGGCTGCGTCAACCCGCTCAACGGCGAAGGCATCGACTACGGCATGGAGACCGGCCGCGTCGGTGCCGAGCTGATGGCCGAGCGCCCAGACCAGATCTCCAGGACGCCTGGCCGGCACTGCTGACCCACCACTACGGCGAGGCGTTCTCGATCGCCCGCCGCCTGGCGGGCCTGATCACCGTGCCGCGGCTGCTGCCGACGGCCGGGCCGATCGGCATGCGCTCGCACACGCTCATGACTTCGCCCTGCGCGTCATGGGCAACTTCGTCACCGAAGAGGACCACGACTTCACCGCACGCCTGTGGCGATGGGCCGGCCGCCAGTCCGTACGCCTCGACGACCGTCCGCCGTTCACGTCATCGGGGATGACGCGGCCCAGGTACGACCTCGAGCTGCTGCTCGACGTCGCGATCGAGGAGTTCACCAAGCGCGGCTACGACGGCACCAGCATCGAGCACCTCTCGGCGGCCACAGGACTCTCCAAGTCGTCGCTCTATCACCACGTCGAGGGCAAGGAGCACATCCTGCGTCTGGGCCTCGAGCGTGCGGTCACTCCCCTGCTCGGTCTGCTCGACGAGCCCGAATCGCGCGAAGGCAAGGCGATCGACCGGCTGACCTACGTGCTGCGCCGCCAGATCGCGATCCTTGCCGACCAGCTCGCCGCCGTTTCGCTGCTGCTGCGCGTACGTGGCAACACCGAGACCGAGCGCTGGGCACTGGAGCAGCGGCGCCGTTCGACGCCTTCGTCGCCGATCTCGTACGCGCTGGGGTGGCGGAAGGTGACCTGCGCGCTGATCTCGACCCCGCGGTCGTCGCCCGCCTGCTCTCGGGCACCGTCAACTCGCTCACCGAGTGGTACCGGCCCGGCCACGGCTCACTCAGCGCCGAAGCCCTCGCCGACACCATGCTCTCGTCCAGTCTCGCCGGCCTCCGCGCCTAGTTGCGCGAGCACCTCGCCTCACGAGGTTTCGATACGCCGTCGTCCCTCGGGCTACTCAACCAGCGAGCGTCGTGACTTTCTCGCAGTCGACGTACCGAAACCCGTGCGCCAATCAGCTCGCCGGCCCGGCGCGCTTGATCTGAGCCATCCGCAGGGGTGATGATGAAACCGAACGATCATTCGGTTTCTGGAGGCGGTTCGGTGCAGGACACAGCGGAGCTCGGCGACCCAAGTTTCTGGCGTTGCTCGACAACGAGGGCCGCATCGAGCCCCGCGACGCGATGCCCGAGGCATACCGCAAGACGCTGATCCGACAGATCGCCCAGCACGCGCATTCCGAGATCATCGGCATGCAACCCGAGGGCAACTGGATCACCCGGGCGCCGAGCCTGCACCGCAAGGCGATCCTGCTGGCCAAGGTGCAGGACGAGGCCGGTCACGGGCTCTACCTGTACGCTGCCGCCGAGACCCTCGGCATGGACCGCTCGGAGCTCCTCGACGCGTTGCACGAGGGCCGACAGAAGTACTCCTCGATCTTCAACTACCCCACGAAGAGCTGGGCCGACATCGGCGCGATCGGCTGGCTCGTCGACGGGGCAGCGATCGTCAACCAGGTGCCGCTGTGCCGGTGCTCCTACGGTCCGTACGCCCGCGCGATGGTGCGCATCTGCAAGGAGGAGTCGTTCCACCAGCGCCAGGGCTTCGACCTCCTGCTCACGCTGAGCAACGGCACACCGGCGCAGCACGCCATGGCGCAGGATGCCGTCGACCGCTGGTGGTGGCCGAGTCTGATGATGTTCGGCCCTCCCGACGCCGAGTCCCCCAACTCCGCCCGCTCGACTCGCTGGGGCATCAAGCGGTTCAGCAACGACGAGCTGCGTCAACGCTTCGTCGACATCGCCGTGCCACAAGCCGAAGCGCTGGGGCTCACGCTGCCCGACCCCGACCTGCGGTGGAATGCCGATCGCGACCACTACGACTTCGGCGAGATCGACTTCTCCGAGCTGTACGCCGTCATCGCCGGCGATGGCTACTGCAACGCTGAACGCATCGAGCGTCGTACCACCGCACACGCCGACGGCGAATGGGTACGCGAAGCCGCCCTGGCCTACGCGGCCAAGCGCGCGAAGGACGTCGCATGAGCGGCCTTCCGCTGTGGGAGGTCTTCGTCCGCCCCAAGCGCGGCGTGTCCCACGTGCACGCCGGAAGTCTGCACGCCTCGGACGCCGAGAGCGCTCTCCGCAACGCCCGTGACGTCTACACCCGAAGGGGCGAGGGCGTGTCGATCTGGGTCGTCCCCGCCTCACAGGTCACCGCGAGCAGTCCGGACGAGAAGGAGTCGTGGTTCGACCCGGCCGCCGACAAGATCTATCGGCACCCGACGTTCTACGACGTGCCCGAAGGGGTTGAGCACCTGTGAGCCTCACCCTCGACCTTGCCGACGACGCGCTGATCCTGTCGCACCGCTGCAGCGAGTGGCTGACGCGAGCGCCCGAGATCGAGCTCGACATCGCGTTCGGCAACATCGGCCTCGATCTGCTGGGACAGGCCCGCAGCCTGTATGCGCTGCTCGGCGACGAGGACCAGCTCGCCTATCACCGCGACGCCCCACGAATGGCGCAACTGCACCCTGGTCGAGCTGCCCAACGGCGACTTCGCCTTCTCGATGATGCGGCTGCTGGCCTTCGCGACCTATGAATGTGAGCTGTTCCGCACCGATCCGGGTGGAGATGACCTCCGCGCCATCTTCGCCAAAGCCCTGAAGGAGGCGACCTATCACCTCGAACATGCCGAGGCATGGGTCCTGCGCCTGGGCGACGGCACCGACGTCTCGCACGAGCGAATGCAAGTCGCCGCGGACGCGGTGTGGCCACTGATCACCGAGCTCTGTGCACCCGCACCGGAGCTCGAACCGACCGTACGGGCGACGGTCGCGACTGTCCTGCGAGCTGCCACGCTCACAGTCCCGACCACCACCACGTCCACCCGCCGTGGCGACCACACACCGCACCTGACCGAGCTGCTCGACGAGATGCAGTCGCTGGCGCGCGAGCACAAGAGCGCCACATGGTGACGCTCACCGAGGCCCGCGCTCGCGTCGAGGCTGTCGTCGACCCAGAGCTGCCGTTCGTGACGATCGCCGAGCTGGGCATCCTGAGAGACGTCAGTGTCGACGGCGAACACGTCAGCGTCACCATCACACCGACCTATTCGGGCTGTCCTGCGATGTCCGCGATTGCCGAAGACATTCGTGCTGCCCTCGACGGCGTTGACGTCAGCATCGACACCGTCCTCTCCCCCGCCTGGACCACTGACTGGATGACAGCCGAAGGCCGCGACAAGCTCAGCGCCGCCGGCATCGCACCGCCA
>CAVVQG010000009.1:0-5739 GCA_963750265.1 uncultured Actinomycetota bacterium
GTAGTAGATCGTCGCCATGTCGCCACGCTACGGCCGCCGGCCGACAGGTCAAACGGAGAACAGCAGGAACAGACCCGTGAAGGTGTAGACGACCATGAGCACCAGCAGGGCGAGCTGTCCGGACAGGCGATGCGCCTTGGGCAGCAGTGCGAGCGCTCGATCGTGTGCCGCGATCACCGCGAGCACGTGGCCGGGCACCACGACGCCCACCTTGAGGAACGCGAGAAGCGTCGACATGCTCTGACAGGAAGTACGCCGTCGCCGGGTCGCCAAGCGGTTCCCAACCGCGGCCGAACGGGTCGAACATCGCGATGAAGGCCGACTGCCCCTTTTCGAGAAGGTAGGTCGCGTAGTGGGCGAAGATGTAGCCCACGACGATGGGCACCAGCGTGTGGGCGAGGAGTCCGGGTAGTGCGCGACGCCGATCGGGGGGTCAGACCGCCGCTGGCTCGGGTCGCCAGCGTGAAGAGGATGCCGACCGGGGCACAGAAGCCGACCAGGGTCGCCGACTGCATGCCAGACCGACGCCGACTTGGACTGCCAAAACGTCGATGCCGAGAAGCTGTCGAATGCGGTTGATCCCAGCAGTGTCGCCAAGACCGCGACAAGACCCGGGTGCAACCGGAACTGTCGGGAGCGTGCGCAACGGGTTGTGCAGTGCGAAGCGCCCATCACGTACGAACGGCGACAGCTTGGCGACGATCCGCGCTGTAGACGTCGAACGGATCAGCGCGGTCGAACCAGGTCGGACCGAACACCCAGCCGCCGATCAGCATCGCGGCGATGTAGACCGCGACCCAGAGCCGGACCGAGGTAACATCGGCCGGATCGGGAGAGGCGAGCTCGAGCCAGGCGAACGCCATCAGTCCAGCGGCGGCCGGCCAGTAGCCGAGCTTCGCGGGGTAGGCACGACGACCTTCGCCGAGCCAGGACTGAATCGTGCGCCACGGCGAAAGATCTCGCCAGACGTGCCCGAACAGCAGCGCCAGAGGGACGAGACCCACCCAGGTCAGGATGTAGATCCATCCGAGCCGCGTTGGTCTCGTTCGACGGTCCGCCGAACAGGGCGAGCAGGAACCATGCGGTCAGCAGCGCCCCGACGACCGCCAGCCAAGTGCGACGAGGGCGAGGCTCCGCAGTCTGCGGATCGACGTCAGGCTTGGTGAACCGTGGCTGCTTCCACTCGACGACGAGCATCGCGAACGACAGCACGAGCGCCCACGAGGCGCCGACCATCGCGAACATCAGCGGGATCGGCAGGTCGCTGGCACCGCCACCGATGCCGTGCTGCGCGAGCCCTGAACCGAGATCACGGGCGTGCGACGAGCTCCACGATCGTCACGTCGAGATGATGCGCCTCGACGGCGACCTGACCCGGGGTATCGAGCGTGAACGTGAACGTCTTGTCGTCACCGGCAGCAACTTCGTACTCGTGCTCAGGATCGGAGTGGACGTGGATCTCTTCGGCAGCGTCGCTGATCACGTGCAGGGTGATCGGCTCGCCGAGCTTGACGTCGACCTTCTCGTTGAGCGGGGCGACCTTGCCGTCGGCGACCGTGATGTCGACCGTGACGCCCTTGGGCGCCTCGCTCGACGGGCTGACCGACGACTCGGTCGTCGGCTCGGCGTGACTCGGGGCTCACTCTCGCTCCCGCACCCGCGAGGGCCAGGACGAGGAGCAGGGCGGCAGTCGCGGCGGTCTTCATTCGTTTCCTTCGGGGTCAGGTTCGAAGGCGCGCTCGATGAGCTCTCGCTCTTCACGCTCGTCAAGGCGGTCCTTGCGGGCAATGTAGAGCACCACCCCCACCACGACGACCGCCGGAATGATCGCTGGGATCGCCAGCAGAGCGACGTGGTGGGCCAGCAACTGTCGCCGGCAGGTGTCATGACGTCAGCGTAGGCGTACGATCGTTCACGGCCTCGTGCTCCTCGATCTTTCGAGCGACTCGCGAGACCGCGATGCTGATTCCGAGGATGATGCCGAGGCTGCAGAACAGCACGACCACGTTCGCGATACCCCAGACGAGCGGCGAGGTGTCGTCCTTGCGCTCACGCTGAAGGATGTCGATCTCCGGGACGAACGAGCGGGTGAACGATGCGTCGGCTGGAATTCCTGCAGCCTTCAGCGGTGCGTCTTCCGGCAGGAAGATCGGCAGCGCGGTCAGCATGCGGCCGTCCTGGACACGCAGGGTCGTCTTCCAGTTGCCACCGACGGGCACCGGCTTGGTCGACTCCCAGGTGTTGTCACCGGTACGGCGGAGCTGGTCGGTGACGATGCCGCCGCCCTGCCAGGCCGTGATCTGGACCCAGGTCGGGTCGTCGTCGACCAGGTCCGCGGGGTTGATCGTGATCTTGGCGGTGACTTCGCGGTCCTCCGGCGTTCCGACCTCGGTCAGCGCGACGTCGGCGGAGGCGTTCTTGGGGACCGTGGCGTGCAGGCCGTTGGCGACGGCGAGACCCGTCACCAGGACCGAGCCGACAATGATCGTGCGGGCGACCTTCTTGGCGGGCAGCTTGCCCTGCAGCCCGAGCGCGAACAGCGCGCCGCAGAGTCCGGAGGCGATGGCGACCGGGATGGCCATGGCGAGGCCCTCGGCCCACATGTCCTGGGTCCACGGGAACGCGAAGACGCGATCGTTCCACAGCTTCTCGATGACGAGGCCGACGGTGCCGATCAGCAGGCCGCCGATGGCGCCGAACCACAGGGGCTTGTCCTTGAGCTTGGTCAGAGCGATCAGCTCGATCAGGATCGCGCTGCCGAGGTAGAGCGGGAACACGTGGTGCGCCTCGCCCATCACGTCGGTGACGACGAACGACACGATGCCGCGCATCAACAGGAAGAACACGGCAGCCGCGATGGCTGCACCCGGTCCGACGTACAGGCGAGCCGCGACCAGGGGGATGCCCGCGGCGGCAACGATCATCATCGGCGCGAACACCAGGCGGAACTGGGCGATGCCGAAGTCGAACTCACCCTGGAACACCGACAGGCCGATGAGCAGCGAACCAAAAGCGATGGAGACAAGGATCGTGCTGAGCCACTTCGGAAGAGCGGTGCCCTTCTGAGCCATCGCAACCTCGGCCTCACGGTGCAGCAAGATGATGCCGGCGGTCGAGAGTCCGGCACCACCGATCAGCATGAGGTGAGTCGGACCCCAGAGGGTGACGTCCTGGCCGAACAGGCGGTGCCAGACGTCATCGAGCGGGAAGCCGATCAGCGCGTACAGACCGCAGGCGGCGATGAAGATGCCGCTGACCGGGGCGTACCAAGTGCGGGTGATCCGACCGGCGGCCGGGCCGGGCTTCTCCCCGTCACGCGGAAAGACAACCGCCGACATGCCCGCAATGAAGAGTGCAAAGAGCCCATAGAGAATCAGGTAGTGCGCCGGGTTGGCGAGCGGCCCTGCATCGCGGCCACGGCCGGCGTGGAGGCTGACGTCCCACATGAAGCCGAGCAGGGCGACGATCAGCGAGCTGCCGACGAAAAGGGTGGGGATGGTCGACCAGCCGGGCTCTCCGTGCCGGACGCCAAGGCGGTCGCCCAGCTTCTGGAACCAATCGATGCGATGCGTGCGGTGCGCCCAGGCGATGGCCAGCAAGACCATCGTGACGAGACCGGCGGCGATGGACAGGCCGATGACCTGGCCGAGCTCGGCGCCACCTACAGGAGCGGTGACAGGCTCAGAAGCAAGAGGAAACATACTGAGAGTATGCGCACAGGTTATGTGACATTGCAAGTGTCACATACATCACGTCCCGAAAAATCTGTCGCTCACACGAGGGTGATTTCCCTACTACTGCAGGGCCGCAAGCCTCCCTAGGCTCAAGGCTCCGCCTTTCTCTGGAGAAATTTGTCATGCGCACAGCCAGGCTCGCATCAGCCGTTCTGCTGACCTCCTTGTTCACGGTCATCGCTTCACCCACGGCTCAAGCGGCCGATCCCAACTCTGCTGCGATCGCGGTCAACGACCACTACTACGTCACGGCAGGTCAAACCCTCACCGTCGACGCCCCCGGCGTCCTGGCCAATGATTCAGACCCCGACGGCGATCCCATCCACGTGGGAGGCGTCAACAAGCAGTTCGACCACGCGGAATCTGGCACCGGCGGCATCTTCGGCGACGGTTCATTCACCTACACACCCGAACCAGGGTTCATTGGCGACGACACCGCGATCTACAAGGCCTACGACGAAGAGCCGTTCCCCAGCGCCGAGGCGACGATCACCGTCACCGTCCGCGCCGCCAACACCGCTCCTACAGCGGTCGACGATCACTACTACGTTGCGGCGGGCCAAACCCTCACCGTCGACGCGCCCGGCGTCCTGTCCAACGACTCAGACCCCGACGGTGACAACCTGTCCATAGCCTCCTACCCCACCGATTTCAGCCACGCCGCGGACTTCAGCTTCGGTGCACATGGCAGCTTCACGTACACACCTGCTCTCGGGTTCACCGGTGACGACACTGTCACCTACATCGCCCAAGACGAGAACCTGGCGCGCAGCGCACCCGCCACGCTCACCATTAGCGTGGTTGACGCCGCCGCGGTGAATTCGGCGCCGGTTGCCGTCGCTGACCACTACACGGTCACGCAGGGCGAAACGCTTTCCATTTCCGCTCCTGGGCTGCTTGCCAACGACTCAGACGTCGATGGCGACACCATGCACGTCGGGTACGACCCGACCAGCTTCTCTCACGCCACCAGCTTCGACTTCGGCTACGACGGCAGCCTGACGTACACCCCCGAGCCCGGATTCACCGGCGACGACACCGGCACCTACGGGCCTACGACGACGATCTCGCGTTCAGCGACTTCACCAACGTCACGATCACGGTGTTGCCGGCAGACGACCCGGCCTCCGACCAGGACTCGGACTCGGACGCTTCAGACTCAGCGGCGCTGCCTGACACCGGCAGCTCCGTTCCCCCGTTGACACCGATTATCGGCGCCATGATGATCATCGCCGGTCTGACGATGATCCGGCGGACCCGTCGAATCTAGGCCGGCGCGACACCGCAGCGACAGAACGCGAAGGAGCCCGGCCGGTCGGCCGGGCTCCTTCGCGTTGAAACTTGTGTGCTGCTACTGCCCCAGGACTTCGTGAGCCTCGCGACCCTTGGGACCGTCGACGATCTCGAACTCGACCTTCTGGCCGTCCTCTAGAGTCTTGTAGCCATCCGAAGCGATCTTGGACCAGTGGACGAACACGTCGTCCTGACCCTCGACCTCGATGAAGCCATAGCCCTTGTCAGCGTTGAACCATTTGACGGTGCCCTGCACCATGCCGCCACTCCCACCTGATGCTTCGGAGACCTATCTGCCGAGGCCTCGTCATGCGCAGAGCCTATAGGGCTAGGCGCCCCCGGCCACGGCGGGGATTATGGAAACTTGCGCGCCGTCTGGCGTCACGGTGGCGAGGCCGTCGGCGAAGCGGACGTCCTCCTCGGCGACGTAGATGTTGACGAAGCGACGCAGCTTGCCGTCCTCGTCGACCACACGCGCCTTGATACCGGGGAAACTGGCCTCCAGCGAGTCGAGAACCTCGGTGAGCGTCGCACCCTCCGCGGTGACCTGCGACTGGTCACCGGTGTACGTACGCAGGATGGTCGGGATTCGGACGTTGATGCTCACAATGCTCCTTGGGTTCTCGTACTCAGGCGCTGGATGGTCAGGCGATGGCGGCGGCGACAAAAGCGTCGTACGTCGGCGCGATCGTGGCGGCGGGGCGGACAAGAT
>CAVVQG010000010.1:0-7333 GCA_963750265.1 uncultured Actinomycetota bacterium
CATACCTTGGTGTCGACGTGGCCGGTCCCTACAAATCGGACCTGTACCGCTACTGAGATACGCGGGTCGATCGTGAGCATGAGCGAGTGAACAATCAGGGTCTTGGTGTGAAATGAACTACCGACGCACCAAGCGTGATCGCGTGCTCGTTGTCGACGACGACGCCTCGCTCGCCGAGATGCTCACGATCGTGCTCGAAGGCGAAGGGCTCACGACTGGCGTGTGCCGCTCGGGCGATCGGGTCATGGCAGCGTTCGCGCAGTTCAAGCCCGATGTCGTGTTGCTCGACCTGATGCTTCCGGGTCTTGACGGTATGAGCGTGTGCCGTCAGATCCGGGAGAAGTCCGCTGTGCCGATCATCATGCTGACAGCCAAGGCCGACACACCAGACGTGGTCGCCGGACTCGAGGCGGGCGCCGACGACTACATCACCAAGCCGTTCAAGAACACCGAGCTGGTGGCCCGTGTACGGGCTCGACTGCGCCGTTCCGATCAGCTCGTCGAACCTCTTCTGTTCGGTGAGATCGTCCTTGATCCAGCCGGTCACACCGTCACCCGCAAGGGTGTGCCTCTCGAGCTGACGCCGTTGGAGTTCGATCTGCTCGCCTGCCTGCTCAGCGATCCCGCACAGGTGTTCACCCGCGAGACGTTGCTGCAGAAGGTGTGGGGCTATCACCATCCCGGCGACACCAAGCTGGTCAACGTCCACATGACACGTCTGCGATCCAAGATCGAGGACGATGCCGAGAACCCCGAGATCATCCGCACGGTCCGTGGGGTTGGCTACCAGGCGATCACACCCTCCTGATGCGCGGCCTTGCCGGCATCTGGCGCCGCTCGATCCAGGCTCGTGTCGTCACCAGCACCATCCTGCTCAGCTCGCTGGTCATCGGGCTGACCGGACTGGCACTACTGCGCGATGTCTCCAGCGGGTTGGCCGAAGGCCGTCGAGTCGCAGCGATCTCCGAGGCCCGTTCGGGCTTCGAGGCCGCCCAGGCGCGGCTGGACGCAGCGGTCGAGACCGAGCCCGGGACACAGTCGCAGAGCTTGACCCAGATGGTCGACGCGCTCACCAGCACACGCGGCGCGCGACGCACGTACGAGCTGGTGCTGCAGGGTCCACTGGCCGAGTCCGGCGGACCGGTTCCAGTGCGTTCGTCGGCCGCGATCCTGCCCGACGCCTTGCCACAGGATCTCGTCGACACCGTCAAGGCGGGCACGGGCACCTACTGGCGATACTCCAAGCTCGGGTTGCTGGGAGAGCAGGACCGCGAGGCAGCAGTCGTGGTCGGCAGCCAGGTGCGCGCGCCGGGCACCGGCGACTCGTATGCGCTGTTCTACCTGTTCTCGATGGCCGAACAGCAGTCGACCCTTGACCTGGTGCGCCGCGCCCTGCTGCTTGGCGGACTGGCGATGGTGCTGATGGTTGGCGGTGTTGCCTGGCTGGTCTCCCGGCAGGTTCTCGACCCTATTCGGATGGCCCGCCGCATCGCCGAGCGTTACGCCAGCGGCAATCTCGAGCAACGTATGCACGTCAGTGGTGAAGACGACATCGCGCGGCTGAGCACCTCGTTCAATCAGATGGCGGCAAGCCTGCAGAGCCAGATTCGGCGACTCGAGAACCTGTCACGACTCCAGCAGCGCTTCGTGTCCGACGTGTCGCACGAGCTGCGTACGCCGCTCACGACAGTGCAGATGGCCAGCGAGGTGCTTTACGACTCTCGCGAGCGCTTCGACCCGCTGACCGCACGATCGGCCGAGCTGCTCAAGGGTGAGCTCGACCGTTTCGAGGCGTTGTTGTCGGATCTGCTCGACCTCAGCCGATTCGATGCCGGTGCGGCCAAGCTCGCGCTCGACACGATCGACCTGTCGCAGGTCGCCAGGGAGGCTGCTGGTGACGCTCTGGTGGCTCGAAAGGGCATCAAGGTCACGGTCCTCGGAGTCGACGAGCCTGCCGTGGTCGAGGCCGACATCCGCCGCATCGATCGCATCGTCCGCAACCTGCTGACGAATGCCGCCAAGTACAGCGGGTCTGACCGCATCGAGATCGAAGTGGCCCAGAACGACGCATGCGTCTCCCTCGCGGTGCGTGACTTCGGCGTGGGCCTCAGTGGCGACGAGAGTGTTCGCGTGTTCGATCGCTTCTGGCGGGCCGATCCTGCTCGGACCCAAGGCGGAACCGGGCTTGGTCTGCCGATCTCGCGCGAAGACGCGTCGTTGCACGGTGGCACCCTCACGGCCTGGGGCGCGCCAGGAGAAGGCAGCGAGTTCATCCTGACGATTCCCAAGCCCGAGGGGTCATCAACTGAGCCTGCTCTCGGGTCGGTGTACGCATGAGGGCGCGCGCGCTGGCAGCGGTCGCACTCGCCCTACTACTCGTCGGCGCCTGCGGCGGGATTCCGACCTCCGGTCCGGTCACCCGGGTCGTCGAGGACGGCGGCTTCGGCGAAAGCACCGTTCGCTACGCACCCGCACTGCCGGCTGACGGGGCTTCGCCCCAAGAGATCGTGCTGGGCTACCTCGACGCGATGCTGGCCTTCCCTGTCTCGACCGGCACTGCATCGGCATTCCTGACTCCTGCGGCGGCCGAGACCTGGCGTCCACTCGACGGGGTCCGGGTCTACTCCAGACCGAAGGTGTCCGCACCGGTCCCTGATCGTTCCAGCGATGTCGGCGAGGGCGATGAGACCGGTGACCGTGTCGTGGTCCGTCTGACGTCCTCGCAGGTGGCGGCACTGGATCAGCAGGGGCACTACACCCGCAAGAGTGGCGAATCAGACCTCACCTACGTCCTCCAACAAGTCGATGGCGAGTGGCGCATCACGACTCCGCAGGCAGGGATGCTGGTCACCAGCAAGTACTTCTCCGACTACTTCCGCTCCTTCGACATTTTCATGTTCGATCCTCCGGGTCGTCGTCTGGTCCCCGTACCGGTCTACCTCCCGGTTGGCGACCAGCTCGCGACCTCTTTGGTGGCGAGCCTGGCGCGTGGGCCCTCAGGAGGGTTGGAGGACCTCACCAGGACGTATGTCCCGAAGCTCGACACCCTGCGGCCATCGGTGCCGGTGTCGGACGGGGTGGCCGATGTGGAGTTCGATGGGGAGCTGCGTGATGCAAGCGAGGCAGCTCAGGACCGACTCTCGGCGCAGATCGTCTGGACGTTGCGCCAGGTGCCGGAGATCAAGGGCGTACGGCTGACCGGAGGTTCGACGGTGCTCACGCGCAACGGCGTGCCGATCCAGCCCGTCGGATCGTGGAGCGCGTTCGGTCCGAGCAGGTCCGGGACGAACGCATATGCGCTCAGCGACAACAAGGTTGTCAAGATCGATGGCGGGCGACTCACCCCGTTGAGCGGGGCGTGGGGTGAGGACGCGCGAGGTGCCGTGCGCATAGCCGTCAGCGATGCCGGTGTGGCGGGGGTGCTCGCGGGTCGCGCGTCCGTGCAGGTGACCAACCGAGCCGGGACTTCGCCGCGTACGTTCACCGGCAGTCAGTTCGTGACCCCCAGGTGGGATCGCGACAGCCTGCTGTGGCTCGTCGACCGACCCGCTGGCACGACCCGGGTCCGGTTGGTGCAGGACGACGCCATCTCGACGCTGCCGATCGGGTCCCTGGCCAATCGCAATGTATCGACCTTCTCGCTCTCGCCAGGTGGGTCGAGATATGCAGCGACCGCTGACGGTGGGGTCTACGTCGGCATGATCGAGCGGGACGCCAAGAACCAGATCCTTCGGCTCACCGAGCCCCAGAGGCTGACCATCGATGCAGGCAATCCCACCTCTGCCGTGTGGGCCAATGACACTCAGCTGGCGTTCCTTGCCGGTGGCACCGTGAGTCGTCAGGTCCAGCTTGTCTCCATCGACGGATCACAGAGTGCAGGCGTCACCGGACCGGGTGCGCTGCTGCCTGACGTCGGCGCCACGACCCTGGTGCTCGGGTCGGGCGAGCCGCCGACCCGCTACGCGACGGACTCCAAGCAGCGGGTCTGGTATCTACCCCCCGACGGGGCCTGGCATGTGCTCAAGTCGGCGGAAGTCACAGGCCTGACCTACGGTCCCTGACGTCCACAGCGCGCCGGTCCGACGCGGTCGGCGGGTCGCGTCGCAGCACGAAGATGGAGAGATGGGCATCCTTGCCGTTTCCGCTGCTGACCTGCTCATCGGAGCGGCCTGTCCGGGCTGCGGGTGCCCGGCCTTCGGACTGTGTCGCCCGTGCGGCATGACCATGCGACCGGATCCGCGAGAAGTGTGGCCCGACCCGATCCCCACGAGTCTTCGCTCGGTGCGACCGATTGCTGGGGGAGTCAACGAGGGCGTGCTGCGCCGGACCCTCATTGCTTGGAAGGAGGAAGGCCGGTTTGGACTGACTGCTCCGTTGGCGCACCTGCTAGCGGCCGCGGCGGCTGAGCTCGCGCCGATCGGAGCGTCCGTGGTGCTGGTGCCGGTGCCGACGTCCCGGCGAAGCAAGCGAGCCCGCGGTGCAGATGTCGTCGACGAGCTGGCTCGCGAGGCCGGGCAGCTGCTCCTCTCCACAGGTGTCGATGCCGTTGTCGAGCAGGCTCTCGGCTACACGCGAGCGACGGTCGACCAGTCTGGGCTCGGCTCAGCGGCCAGGGCTGACAATCTGCGGGGTGCATTCTTCGTACGGAGCAGGAAGCCTCAACTCGGTCGTGAGGTGATCGTGGTGGACGACATTCTCACCACCGGGGCCACCGTCGGGGAGGCTGTCAGGGCACTCACTCGCGCGCGTCGCGACCCCATCGGCGTGGCGACGGTCGCTGCCACGCCGCGCAGACCTGTGGATTCGCGATGAAGTTCGCGGTTGCTATGGCGAATCCCGCGGCCGCGGTCTACCGTCGCCATATGGCATGAGCCGTGCACCACTCGAGGCAAGGAGCTCCCATGGAAATAGTCGTCAACGGTCGCAACAGCGAGATCTCCGAGCGATTCAGGGAGCACGTCGAGGAGAAACTCCTCCGTATCGGCAAGTACGACACCCGCCAGAAGATCCACCGCGTTGAGGTCGAGGTGACCCACGAAAAGAACCCTCGCCAGCACGACACCGCCGCCCGCGTCGAGATGACGCTGCGCTCGAGAGGCCCGGCCGTTCGCGCCGAGGCCGCATCAACTGACCAGCACTCTGCGCTTGACGCCGCGATCGACAAGCTTGAGTCGCGCCTGCGTCGCGCCAGCGACAGGTCCCGCATTCATCATGGAAAGCGCGGCCTGAGGTCGCTGTCTGATGTCACGGCGGAGCTGCCGTTGGATGAAGTCGTCGATGACGAGCCTGACGACGAGCCCAATCAGGCAGGCCCGATCGAGGTCGAGGGCGACAGCCCGCTCGTCGTGCGCGAGAAGACACACCAGGCGACCGCGATGACGCTCGAGCAGGCGTTGTACGAGATGGAGCTGGTAGGTCACGATTTCTATCTGTTCCTCGAGAAGGACTCGATGCGACCCAGCGTGGTCTACCTGCGCAAGGGCTACGACTACGGCGTGATCCACCTGGACGTCACCTCCTGAAAATGTGATCGCTTTCGTGGCATGATCGGGCCTGTGACCAATCGGGGCGACCACAGCATTCGCGTACTGCTCGTCGACGACCAGGAACTGTTTCGGCGTGGAGTCAAGATGGTGCTGGGTGCCGACGAGACGCTTGAGCTGTCCGAGGTGGACGACGGAGACAAGGCGTTGGAGCTGGTCGCCGACAACCCGTTCGACGTCGTCCTGCTCGACGTTCGTATGCCCGGGCGCAGCGGAGTCGAGGTGTGCGCCGCCATCAAGGAGATCTCGCCAACGACCGGCATCATCATGCTCACGGCAAGTGACGACGAGTCTGATCTCTACGAGTCGATCCGCAGCGGCGCTTCGGGCTATCTCCTCAAGGACGGCTCGACCTACGATCAGGTTGCCGAGGCGGTGCGTCTTGTCGCATCCGGACAGTCATTGATCAGCCCCAGCATGGCGACCAAGCTGCTTGACGAGTTCGTGCAGATGTCCAAGAGCCCGACGCCGACAACCAACCTGACTCCGCGTGAGCTGGGCGTGCTTCGCCACGTGGCACGAGGGCTGAGCAACCGCGAGATTGCCGAAGAGCTGTTCATCAGCGAGAACACCGTCAAGAACCACATCCGCAACATCCTCGAAAAGCTTCAGATGAAGTCACGTATGGAAGCAGCGATGTTCGCAGTGCGCAGCAAGCTCGTCGACGACGTCCTTTAGAGGGTGCCGTGAGCCTGACGGTGCTGCAGGCCAGGCGTATTGCCTTGGCCGCGCAGGGATTCACCCGCCCACGCCCGGACGCTGTGGCGGCCCGTCACGTGCAGAAGGTCATTGACCGGCTCGGCTTCTTCCAGATCGACTCGGTCAATGTGTTGGCCCGGGCGCACTACATGCCGCTGTTCTCGCGGTTGGGGGCCTACGACACCGAGTTGTTGCACCGGGCCGCAGGCCGCAGGCCGAGGCGGCTGTTTGAGTACTGGGCCCATGAAGCAGCCCTCGTGGACGTGGCGCTCTGGCAGGCAATGCAGTTCAGGATGGACTCGGGCGCGCGCATGTGGGGCGGAATGAGGCGCATCTTTGACGAGAAGCCTGAGTTCGTCGCGTGGGTTCTCGAGGAGGTGCGTGCCAAAGGTCCGCTGACTGCTCGCGAGATCGAGCACGATGTGCCCCTGGAGCGCGATCATTGGGGCTGGAACTGGTCTGAGGTCAAGATGGCGCTCGAGTACCTCTTCTACAAGGGCCAGGTGACGGCATCGCGTCGCAACTCCGCATTCGAGCGGGTCTACGACCTGCCCGAGCGGGTGATTCCCCAAGCACAGCTGGACGCACCGGCGATGACTGCAGCAGAGGCGCACCGTTTCCTGGTCAGCCACGCTGCTCGCGCGCTGGGCGTCGGCACCGCGCAGTGCCTGCGCGACTACTTCCGAATGGACCCGGCGCAGACCAAGGCTGCGATCGAGGAGCTGGTGGAGGCTGGAGAGCTCGTGCCCACGACGATCGCGGGATGGAAACGGCCCGCCTACCTGCACTGTGACGCGGTGCAGCCGCGCAAGGTTTCATGCGCGTGCACTCCTCAGCCCATTCGATCCATTGGTGTTCGAGCGCGCCCGAACCGAGGCACTGTTCGACTTTCGGTACCGGATCGAGATCTACATACCCGCTGACAAACGTGTGCACGGCTACTACGTGCTGCCGTTCCTTCTTGGCGACCGACTCGTCGCTCGGGTCGACCTAAAGGCTGATCGACAGTCAGGCGACCTCGTTGTCCACGGTGCGTGGGCGGAGCAGCACGCGCCGGAGAACACAGCCGCCGAGCTTGCGGCCGAGCTGTC
>CAVVQG010000011.1:0-103801 GCA_963750265.1 uncultured Actinomycetota bacterium
TCAGGCTCGTCATCGACGACTTCATCGAACGGCAGCTCCGCCGTGACATCAGACAGCGACCTCAGGCCGCGCTTTCCATGATGTATGCGGGTGCGGTCAACGGTGCGACGCAGTCGGGACTCGAGCTTGTCGATGGCCGCGTCGAGCGCGGAGTGCTGGTCGGTGGACACGGCCTCGGCGCGTACGGCCGGTCCGCGCGAACGGAGCGTCATCTCGACCTTCGCTGCCGTGTCGTGCTGACGGGGGTTCTTCTCGTGGGTGACCTCGACCTCGACCCTGTTGATCCTCTGCCGCGAGTCGTACTTGTCGAGCCGGAGGAGTTTTTCCTCGACGTGCTCCCGGAACCGCTCGGAGATCTCGCTGTTGCGACCGTTGACGACAATTTCCATGGGAACTCCCTTGGTTCGGTGGTGCACGTGCCGTCACGCCATATGCGACGGTAGACCGCGCTCAAAGGAATCTCCATAGATCGGCGAAGTTCATCGCGAATCCCAGGTCTGCGCGGCGTGGCAGCGCTGTCGCCACCCGATGGGGTCGCGACGCGCGCAGGAGGCCCGACGGCCTCCCCGACGGTTGCGCCGGTGGTGAGGATGTCGTCGACGACCACGACATCGCGCCCGGCGAGACCCCGGTCCGTACGCAGGAAACGCGCCGGCGAGGTTGGCGGCCCGATGTTCCGCATCATCCGAGCCCAGACTGGTCTGGGTCGCTCGCGCGTAGGTGAGCGCCTGCGACACAGCGATCTCGACCCCCACCAGGAGAGGGAGCGGCCGCCCGCGCCAGCTCGTCGACGACGTCGGACCCGCGGACCCGCTTGCTGCGGCGTGACGTCGGGACCGGCACCATCACCGCCGCGCCCCGGTCGGACGACGTCGGCGGCGGCCGCGGCGAGCAGGTGGCTCAACGCGGAGGTGAGCCGAAGCGCCCCTCCTCCTTCCAGCTGATCAGCGCGGCGCGCAACGCCCCGAATTGACTCCGCCGGCGACCGCGACGCGGACGGCGCGCGCAGAATCGCCGGTGTCGGTCGCGGCCAGGCGACATGGGGATCGGGCCGCATGGCGAGACCGCAGGGCCGGCACAGGGTCACCGCCGGACACCCACACCCTGGACAGCTCGCACCGACAGCAGGTCAGCGGCGGAAACGGCAAGTACGCCCATGACGCCATCTTCGTGTGCGTCGCGATCCGGCGAACGCGGCGGACCGCGCCCTGTGGACTCAAGGCCCGTAGGTCAGGCCTGTGACTTCCGCCGATTCACCATATGCCATACCCCGTCGGGGGTAGATACCAGAGCCGATGCTTGGCGTCCGAGGCGTAACGGGTGGCGGCTCGGCCGAGCCGAGCACCAGGGTCGTGGCGCCGAGGTAGGCAGCAGCGCACCCGGTCCGGCGACGCCTGCAGTGTGTGATCCGTCGATGGTGGCAGCTGGACCTGCCGACTACGGTGCCACCGCAAGGAACGCCAGCGGGTGTCATGGCCCACACGGCAGAGGTGGGATTGCCTGCATCGATGGTCAGCCTCTGGGGCTCGGTGAGCCGAAGGATCTGGTCCTTGGCGTCCCGCTCGATCATGCCGACGTAGACCCCATGGTCAGCGGTCGCTGCATATCTCGACCCGCCTGGCGAGAGCGAGAAGGTCGATACATGCGATTGCCAGGGACCCGATCGGCAGCGTGAGATGGCGTCGCCTGCACGAACCGTACCCGGGTCGTGCCAGCGGGTCGGTCGACGAGCCACAGCAGGCTGTCGTGATCCCACCTGGGGGTCACGAACTGACTGCCGGTGAACGTACGCGGCGAAGTCCCGGCTCGGTTGGTCACCTGCACGGACTGCGCGCCCCGAGCACCCCCGCCACACCGGCATCGCTGACGGCTATGCGCACGGCACCTCGCGCGTCCTCACCCCACGCCCCGCTCAACGGGGTGAGTCGCCCGCCATCGATCTTGACAGCCTTGTTGTCGCTGAGCGCATATGCGTTCGTCCCGGACCTGCTCGGACCGAACGCGCTCCACGATCTGACGGGCTGGCGGCACGCCGTTGCGCGTGAGCACCGTCGAACCTCCGGTCAGCCTACGGCCTTGATCTCCGGCACCTGGCGCAACGTCCAGACGATCTGCGCCGAGAGTCGGTCCTGAGCGCCTCGCTTGCCACGAACTCCCCGTCGAACTCGACATCGGTGACCCCGTCCGACAGCGGCACCGAGGGCCGCAGCGTCTTGAGCTTCGGGACATACGTCATCGTGCGGTCGTCCAGGGGAGGGCCCACGCGCCAGGCTCGTGACCAGAGAGGTCGCCAGCTGGTCGCCAACCGGGACGTAGACCGGTACGGGGACGAGACGACGACCGGGAGCATCGAACATGTAAATGTTGAAGGGGCGGAAGTAGTCGGAGAAGAACTTCCGGTTGACCAGCAAGCCGGCCTGCGGATTGCTGATGCGCCACTCGCCATTGACCTGGGAGGACGTAGGTGATGTCGGAGTCGCCACTCTTCGGTGTAGCGGCCCTGCTGATGTGCCGCGACCTGCGAGGACGTCAGACGGACCATGACACGGTCACCGGGCTCATCGCCCTCGTCGACATCGGTGGAACGATCAGGGACCGGGGCGGACACCTGCGGTCCGGAGTAGACCCGTACCCCGTCGAGTGGACGCCAGGTCTCGGCCGCCGCGGGAGTGAGGAACGCCGACGCAGTGCCGGTCGAGACAGGGAAGGCCAGCATCGCGTCGAGATAGCCCAGCACGATCTCTCGGGGCGAAGCCCCTTCGCCGGCAGTGCGGGTGCGTAACGAACGGTGCTCTCGCCGAAGCCGCCGTCGTCGACGACCTTGGTGACCGGACCGGAGGTCGGGATCCCGCCGCAGGCGCCGACAGTAGCAGGGCGACCGCGCACCGCTCGCCAGCGCGCGCACCCTCATGCGTACACCGACCCGAGAGCAGGGTCGTTGACTGATCCCTCGGGCTTGGGAATGTCAGGATGAACTCGCTGCCTTCTCCGGGCGCGCCCCAGGCCGTGAGGGTGCCACCGTGCAGCGACGCGTCTTCGCGGGAGATCGGCAGGCCAAGCCCGGTGCCGCCTTGGGTCCGAGCAGGATCGGCCCGCCAGAAGCGGTCGAACACGCGAAGATTCTCGTCGCCACTGAGGCCCACGCCGAAGTCACGCACCGCCAGGGAGACGCAGGCGTCGTTCTGGGCCACTTCGATCTCGATGCGGTCAGACCCGCTGTACTTGGCCGCATTGGTCAGCAGGTTGCGCACGATGCGATCGATGCGCCGGATGTCGGCCTCGACCACGGCAGGCTCGTCGACTCCGATGACCGTGACCTTGATGCCCTTTCGAGCCACCAGAGCGTCACCAGCAGCCTCCCGGGCGACCTGCGACAGGTCGATCGTGTCGAGCGCGAGCTTGGCCGCACCGGCATCGAATCGGCTGAGGTCGAGCAGATCGGACAACAGCGCCTCGAAACGGTCGAGCTCACCCTTGAGCAGCTCGGCCGATCGTGCGGTCAGCGGGTCGAAGCGCTCCCGAGAGTCGTAAAGCACCTCGCTGGCCATCTGCACCGTCGTCAGCGGCGTACGCAGCTCGTGCGACACGTCGGACACGAAGCGCTGCTGCAGGCGTGACAGGTTCTCGAGCCGCCGGATCTGGCTCTGCAGGCTTGCCGCCATCTGGTTGAACGAGGTGCTCAGCCGGGCGATGTCGTCTTCACCACTGACATGCATACGTTGCTCGAGATTGCCGCCGGCGTAACGCTCGGCGATGCGGCGGGCCATCCGGATAGGGTCGAGAACCTGGCGGGAGACCAGCCAGGCAACACCACCAACCATCAGCACCATCGCGAATCCGCCAAGCAGCAGTGCGCGGCGTACGAGGTCGAGGGTCGACTGCTGGTCGGCCATCGAGAACAGGTAGAACAGCGCATACGTGTCGCCGGTGCCCGGCGCGCGCACCTGGCTGCCGACCACGACTGGGCCTCGTGGTCCGCTCGCCCAGCAACCCGAGCTTGGAGTATCGCCAGTAGGTGCCCGGCCCGCCTTCACGGTGTCGACGAGATCCTCGGGCAAGGCGTCGGGCAGGATCGCGGCGGACGAACGGACCGGCACCTGTCCGCCCGTCTCGGCCAGCGGACCCTCCAGCACCAGCTCGTACGTACGTCGGCGCCGCGTGTGCTGGTGAGCGAGTCGACCATCTGGGTCAGAGCTCTGCGACTGGGTCGCCGGCTCGGTCTCGACCGCCGCGTCGAGCTGGGCCTGCGCGTACTCGAAGCCCGAACGGGCCTCGGAGATCGCGGCGACTCGACGGCTCTCGGCCAGCCCGCTGGCGACATCGCGCAGCAGCGCCCAGCCGGTGAGCCCGATGACCAGCGAGCTCAGCACGATCGTGCTGGTGACGACACGAGCCTGGATCGAGCGGCGCCAGATGCCGGCAAGGCCGCGCATCAGGAGGGCGTGATCGCCTGGTAGCCGACTCCGCGAACCGTGCGGATGATCTGCGGGTCCTCGGCGTCGTCCTCGATCTTGGATCGCAGACGGGTCATGTGGACGTTGACCAGCTTGGTGTCGCCGGGATGGTGGTAGCCCCACACCTTCTGCAGCAGCGTCTCGCGGGTGAACACCTGTGCGGGATCGCTGAGCAGGCAGGCCAGCAGATCGAACTCCAACGGCGTCAGCTCGAGAGGCACACCCTTGCGGGTGACGGTGTGACCGGCTGGATCAAGGACGATCTCGCCGAACAGAAGAGGCTCGACGAGCTGATCGGAACGGCGCAGTCGAGCCCGGACACGGGCGACCAGCTCGGTGTTCTTGAACGGCTTGGTGATGTAGTCGTCGGCGCCCGCCTCGAGCCCGGCGACCACGTCTGGGGTGTCGGCCTTGGCTGTCAGCATGATGATCGGCACAGCCGACTTCTCCCGGATCTGACGGCACACGCTCATACCGTCAAGACCCGGCAGCATCAGGTCGAGCAGCACGACATCGGGCTTGAACTGCGCGAACGCTGCCATGACCCGATCGCCCGAGCGGCACACGCCAGTCGTGAGCCCCTCGCCTTCGAGCACGATCGTGAGCATCTCGGCGAGCGAGGCGTCGTCGTCGACAACGAGTACGCGATCACGCTTGGTGCGTCGGTAGTTCATTTCACACCAAGACCCTGATTGTTCACTCGCTCATGCTCACGATCGACCCGCGTACTCAGTAGCGGTACAGGTCCGACTTGTAGGGACCGGCCACGTCGACACCAAGGTATGCAGCCTGCTCCTTGGTCAGCTCGGTGAGCTCGACGCCGAGAGCATCCAGGTGCAGACGCGCGACTTCCTCATCGAGGTGCTTGGGAAGGACGTGAACACCCAGCTCGTACTGACCGGCCTTGGTGAAGAGCTCGATCTGAGCGAGGACCTGGTTGGTGAACGAGTTGGACATCACGAACGACGGGTGGCCCGTGGCATTGCCGAGGTTGAGCAGACGACCCTCGGACAGCACGATGATCTTCTTGCCGTCGGGGAAGATCCACTGGTGGACCTGCGGCTTGATCTCGTCCTTGACGATGCCGGGGATCTTGGCCAGGCCCGCCATGTTGATCTCGTTGTCGAAGTGACCGATGTTGCCGACGATCGCCTGGTGCTTCATCTTCTCGAAGTGCTCGACCGTGATGATGTCGAAGTTGCCGGTCGTGGTGATGAAGATGTCGGCGGTCTCGACGACTGAGTCGAGGCGCTTGACCTCGTAGCCGTCCATTGCTGCCTGCAGAGCGCAGATCGGATCGATCTCGGTGACGATGACGCGGGCGCCCTGGCCACGCAGCGACTCAGCTGAACCCTTGCCGACGTCGCCGTAACCGCACACGACCGCGACCTTGCCGCCGATCATGACGTCGGTCGCGCGGTTGAGACCGTCGATCAGCGAGTGGCGGCAGCCGTACTTGTTGTCGAACTTGCTCTTGGTGACCGAGTCGTTGACGTTGATCGCCGGGAAGAGCAGCGTGCCCTCACGGAAGCGGTCGTACAGGCGCAGCACGCCGGTGGTGGTCTCCTCGGAGACACCCTTGATGTCCTTGGCGATGTTGGTCCAGTGCTGCGGCTTGTTGGCGACGGAGCGGGCCAGCACGCGCAGCACCTCCTTGAACTCCTCGTTGTCGGTGCTGTCCTGCGACGGCACGACGCCGGTCTTTTCGTACTCGACGCCGAGGTGCAGCAGCATCGTGATGTCGCCACCGTCGTCGAGCAGGACGTTGGGGCCGCCCTCGGCGAAGTCGAAGACCTTCTCGGCCTCGTCCCAGTACTCGGCAAGCGTCTCGCCCTTCCAGGCGAAGACCGGCGTGCCCTGCGGCGTCATCGGCCGTTCCGTCACGGCCGACGACGACTGCAGCGGCTGCGTGGTCCTGGGTGGAGAAGATGTTGCATGTCGCCCAGCGGACGTCGGCGCCGAGATCCACGAGGGTCTCGATCAGCACCGCGGTCTGGATCGTCATGTGCAAGGAGCCGGCGATGCGGGCTCCGGCGAGGGGCTTGTCCTTGCCATAGCGCTCACGCATGGTCATCAAGCCCGGCATCTCGTGCTCGGCGAGCTCAATCTCCTTGCGGCCGTACTCGGCGAGGGACAGATCAGCGACGTTGAAATCCATGCCGACAGCGTACCGGCGGTACCCCGCAGATGCCGCATCGGTTGCCCATCCAGGTCGCGTCGCCCCAGGACATTTCGACAAAACTGGCGGCTCCGACAAGTCGGCGTAACGTTTCGATCGGCCTGCAACGGCGTCACGCAGAGCCGGAACTGTTTCAGGGGGCTAGACAAATGACAGATCAGAGATCCATCAATCCACCCGGCAAGGGACCACTGGTACTCGCGGGTGTCGCGCTGACCACGGCAATCATCCTGCCGCTGTTGGTGTGGACCTACGCCAGGACTGAACCCATGCTGTGGGGCATCCCGTTCTTCTTCTGGTACCAGTTTCTGCTGGTCCTGGTGTCGGTCGTGCTCACGTCAATCGCCTACAAGCTGGTGATCGACCACGAACGCAAGCGCCGCATCGCCGAGGGACGTACGGGCGGTGAGTCACGATGAACGAGGTCGACCCGGTCGCGATGACCGTCTTCTTGTTCTTCTTCCTGCTCGTCACCGTGATGGGTTTCCTGGCCGCTCGGTGGCGCAAGGCCGAGACACTCGACAACCTCGACGAGTGGGGTCTGGGCGGTCGCAGCTTCGGCACGTTCATCGCGTGGTTCCTGATCGGCGGGGACATCTACACCGCCTACACGTTCATCGCTGTGCCCGCGCTGCTGTACGCCGGAAACGCGATCGGCTTCTTCGCGGTGCCCTACACGATCATCTTGTACCCGATCATCTTCATCTTTTTGCCGCGGCTGTGGTCGGTCTCGCACCGCCGGTCGTACGTCACTCCCGCGGACTTCGTGCAGGGCCGATTCGACTCCAAGTCGTTGTCGCTGGCGATCGCCTTCACCGGGATCTTGGCGACGCTGCCGTACATCGCCCTGCAGCTCGTGGGTATCCAAGCCGTGCTCGACGTCATCGGACTCGGTGGCGGCGAGGACGCCGGGTGGTTCCGCAAGGACCTGCCGTTGTTCCTGGCGTTCGCGGTGCTGGCCGCCTACACCTACTCCTCGGGCCTGCGTGCCCCCGCCCTGATCGCGTTCGTCAAGGACACCCTGATCTACCTCGTCATCATCGTCGCGGTGATCTACATCCCGACCCAGCTGGGCGGCTGGGGCAACATCTTCGAGTCGGCCGGCAAGGCTTTCGACACGTTCAATGCCGACAACGCCGACAAGATCGCCACCGGCGAGGCCAGCGGCAAGGGGCTGGTGCCGTCTCTCGGCGCCTCGCAGTGGGCCTACGCCTCGCTGTCGCTCGGTTCGGCACTCGCGCTGTTCATGTACCCACACTCGGTGACCGCGGTGCTGTCGACCAAGAACCGCAACATCATCCGCCGCAATGCCGCACTGCTGCCGGCGTACTCGTTCCTGCTCGGCCTGCTGGCGCTGCTCGGCATCGTGGCGATCGCCGCCGGCATCCAGGTGAAGAACCCACAGCTGGCCATCCCCCAGCTGTTCGAGCAGGAGTTCTCGCCGTGGTTCGCCGGGGTTGCCTTCGCCGCGATCGTGATCGGCGCGTTCGTGCCGGCCGCGATCATGTCGATCGCCGCAGCGAACCTGTGGACCCGCAACATCTACAAGGCATTCATCAACCCCGACGCCACAGATGCGCAGGAGGCCAAGCAGAGCAAGCTGGCCAGCCTGCTGGTCAAGTTCGGCGCGCTGCTGTTCGTCCTGGCTCTACCCAAGGACTTCGCGATAAACCTGCAGCTGCTCGGCGGCATCTGGATCCTGCAGACCCTCCCGGCGATCGTGATCGGCCTCTACACCCGCTGGCTGCACCGCTATGCCCTGTTCGCCGGTTGGGCTGTCGGCATGGTGTGGGGAACGATCGCGGCGTACAACAAGCCCGTGGTCGGCGACCCCGGCTCGCACTTCGGCGGGTCCGTCGGGCCCCTTGAGGTGTTCGGCATCGAGATCAGCAACAACCTGATCTACTTCGGCATCACGGCGCTGGTCCTCAACCTGCTCGTCGCAGTCATCGGCACGTACGTATGCCGGGGTCTGAACATCGACGCAGGAACCGACGACACCCATCCGACCGACTACCTCGCCGACGCAGGCGACCCGGAGGTCACCGACCGGTTGGACCCGCTGTCGACTCCGCCCGTGGACTGAACGTCAGTGGCTGGGAGCGCTCGGTACGTCCGGGCGCTCCTCGGAGACATAGTCGGTCTGGAAGACATCCGGTTCAAGGAACACCTGGGTGGCCATCGGCTCTGCGGCGCGCAGGCTGCGCTCGGCAGCATTGATCACCGCGGCGATCTCCGCACCCGATGCGTTCTCGGCCACCCCGATCTTGACGGCCACGAGGAGCTCCTCAGGAGCGATGTGCAGCGTCTTCATGTGGATGATCTGCGTGACGCCCGAAGTTGACTCGATCGCACGGCGGATCTTGGCGATCGACTCCTTCGAGGCCGACTCGCCGAGCAGCAGGCTCTTGACCTCGATGGCGAGCGTGATCGCGACGACCACGAGCAGCACGCCGATGGTTGCCGTACCTGCGACGTCGAAGTAGGCGTTCTGGGTGATCAGGGTCAGTGACACCGCGGCGAAAGCCACGATGAGTCCGATCAGCGCGGCGAAGTCCTCCAACAGGATCACCGGCAGCTCGGGCGACTTGGCCTTTCGGATGAACGACCACCAACCCTGCGTGCCGCGCACCTTGTTGCTCTCGACTATGGCCGTGCGGAACGACAATCCCTCGAGCACGATCGCTATCGCCAGGACGATCAGCGGGACGAAACGCCACTGACTGTCGAACACGTCGCCACCGTGACCGTCATGGATCTCGTGGAACTTGTGATACGCCTCGTACAGCGCGTACAGACCGCCAACTGTGAACAGCACGATCGCCACGACGAAGGCGTAGATGTAGCGCTCGCGGCCATAGCCGAAGGGGTGCTCTTCGGTGGCCTCGCGCTTGGATCGCTTGCCGCCGAGCAACAGCAGGCCCTGGTTGCTGGCGTCAGCCACCGAGTGGATCGACTCGGCAAGCATCGACGAAAATCCGGTCAACAGGAACGCAGCGAACTTGGTGACCGCGATACCCGCATTGGCCAACAGTGCAGCGACAACGGCTTTCGTACCGCCCTCAGTCGCCATCGGCTAGATCGCCCGAGCCTCGTCGACCAGCATCACCGGAATGTCACGTCGCACCGGATAGGCGAGCGCACAGGCGTTGCACACGAGCTCGTTCGCCTCGTCATCGACGAACAGGGTCGCGCGGCACTGCGGACACACGAGGATCTCGAGGAGGGCCGGGTCAAGATTCATGACGTCATCCTATGGGTGTCCGCACGACGGCCAGCACCTCGTCGCGTATGCGCGCCATGGTCGGCTCGTCGTCACCCTCGACGTTGAGTCTCAACAGCGGCTCGGTGTTGGAGGCGCGCACGTTGAACCACCAGTCCTGCGACATCACGGTCAGCCCGTCCAGTCGATCCTGGGACTGCTCCGCATAGATCTGCGACAGCTTCTCGATGACAGCAGCACCGTCGTCGACCGTGCTGTTGATCTCCCCTGATGCGAAATAGCGCTCGTACTGGGCCATGAGCTCCGACACGGTGCCCTCGGTCTCAGCCAGCGCCGCCATGACGTGCAGCGCCGCGATCATCCCGGAGTCGGCCAGGAAGAAGTCCTTGAAGTAGAAGTGCCCGGAGTGCTCTCCGCCGAACACCGCACCGGTACGTGCCATCTCGGCCTTGATCAGCGAGTGCCCAACCGGCGTGCGTACGGCCGTACCGCCGTTTTCGGCAATGATCTCCGGCACGGCCTTGGAGGTGATGACGTTGTGCAGGATCGTCGCACCGGGTGTGGTGATGAGGGCCCGTGAGGCGATCAGCGCCGTGATGGCCGAGGGCGACACGACGTCGCCGCGCTCGTCGATGACGAAACAGCGATCGGCATCGCCGTCGAAGGCAAGGCCGATGTCGGCGCCGGTCTCGCGGACTTTCGCCTGGAGATCGACCAGCGTGCTGTGGTCGAGCGGGTTGGCATCGTGGTTGGGGAACGTCCCGTCGAGCTCGAAGTACATCGGCGTGAGCTCGATGTCCAACGGTTCGAAGACCGAAGGCACCGTATGACCGGCCATGCCGTTGCCGGCATCGGCCACGACGTTGAGGCGACGCCCGGACGGGATCGGCACGAGCTCGTGGAGATAGTCGGCATATCGGCTCAGTGCGTCGAGCTCCTCGTACGTTCCCTTCGGCTCGTACGACTCCGGCGACGCCAAGAACTCCGTCGCGCGCTCGGCGATCGCAGACAGTCCGGTGTCATAGCCAATGGGCTTGGCTCCCGCCCGGCAGAGCTTGATCCCGTTGTAGGCGGCGGGATTGTGGCTCGCGGTGATCATCGCTCCGGGAAGATCGAGATCGCCTGACGCGAAGTACAACAGATCGGTCGACGCCAGGCCGATCGCGATGACGTTGCCGCCCTGAGCCCTTACGCCGTCGCTGAACGCCTGCACCAGCAGGGGTGAGGTGTCGCGCATGTCGTGGCCGATGACAACCGTGCCGCCGGCATCGACTCCCGTCTCGAGCGCAAAGCCCATCCCCAGCGCGAAGGTCATCTCCGGATTGAGTTGCTCAGGAGAGCGTCCTCGTACGTCATAGGCCTTGACGACGGCCTGTAGTCCGGGATCGATCACGAGTCGGGCCGCACGAGTCGCAGTGCCGGCGGGCCGTCCGGCACCGGGGCAGCGGGTCGCCCAGCCTCGCGCACGGCATCGGCGAGGGCCAGCAAGTCATCGCGCGACGGCTCCGCAGCGGCTGGGTCGGGCGCGAGTCGGAGCACGCTCCATCCCTGTGGTGCCGACATTCGCTGCGAGTGCTCGACACACAGGTCGTACGTGTGGGGCTCCGCCGAGGTGGCCAGCGGGCCGAGCACGGCGGTCTGGTCGGCATAGACGTAGGTGAGCGTCGCCACGGCTTGCTGCGAGCAAGCCGAACGGGTGCATCGTCGGACCATGTGGTGAGGCTAACCGGCTGCACGTCGACACCGCGTTAGGCTCACCGCATGGATCACCTCGGAGGCGTCGTGACCGGCCCTCGGCCCGGTCGCATGCGTGATCGACGGGGCACCGGCCTGCGAGGTCCGATGGCGATGCCCGGGCCCCTCTCGCCGCGCAGCGTGCCGGCTCACCGCTCGACGCGGGCCGCATTCGACCTGCTGGTCGGCGACGTGCTGGCGGCGCTGGACCATCACTTCTCTGTGGAGTCCGATCACGTGGAGATCGTGGTCGAGGAAGTGCCTCTGCTGCCACCTGAGTGGACTGACGACGTGCCACTCAGCATTGTCGTCGCGCGATCCTCCTCCACCCGGGTCGTCATGTTCAGGCTGCCGATTTCGCAGCGCTGCGAGAGTAGGGCCGCACTCGAGGAGCTTGTCTGGTCGGTCATCCTCGAGCGCCTCTCCGAGGTGTGGCGGATGTCGCCGGACGACCTCGATCCGCGCTAGCGGGGCTGCCCGCAGGATCAGTCGACCGGACGCACTTGTGGCGCGAGCACGTTGATCGGCGCCGACACCAACGCCAATGAGCTGATGCGCGCGCCGTCCCGGTAGGTCGCAGCACCGAGCACCTCTCCCTTGGCTCGCACCACGAGGTAGGCGATCCCCTTGGCCTTGAACGCCGTGGCCGCGTCGAGGTGCTGCGTGGTGCCCCCATCGATCTTCAACGACGCCTCATCGAGCTGCTCCATGTTCTTGTCGAAGGCCAGGACCTCAACGCTCGCGTCCTTGTCCGGGGCCGACAGGATCAGGTCCGGTGCGTTGACGCCCTCACCCAGATCAACCGGGACGACGGCAGGACCAGCCAGGGCCGGCACCGACTCGGCGTACGCGTAGTCGGACTCATTGGGTGCCATGCGCACGGTCGCCGCCACCGGGACATCTGAGGTGATCTGCAATGACTGGCGATCTCCACCCGTCGAGCTCGGGATCTCCATCAATTGGACCGTTCCGGCCTTCACCTTCACCGCTTCCAGACCGGAGGGCTTGAACGTGTTCTCCGGCCCGATCACGCTCACCTCGATCCGGGCGGTGTTCGTTCCGGGGTTGAGGATCATCAACGTGCGGCCCGACGTGCCCGCAACCAATCCGCCGATCACCTGACTGCGGCGAGGTGTCGCAGTCGGGCCGACGGGTTCGGTGCCGCTGAACACCGCCGTTGACTGGTCGTTGACCACCGCCGTCACCGACCCTCTGCGACGAAGGACACGTAACGCAATGTCGGGCTCGCCCGCTGCGAGGTCGGCCAGTGGTACACGCCGTGTGGTGAAGGGCTTGATCACGACACCCGTCGCGCCGACGGCGTCGATCTTGCCCTTGGGGCCCCACAGCTCAAGGTCAACCGCCGCCGGAGCCGAAGCACCATTGGTCAAGATCACCGTCGAGAAGTGTTTTGAGCCTGAGCCCAGTCCGAGGAACCATCCGTCGTCGACGCCGGATGAGCATGAGCCGACCGACAGTCCCGCGCCGTCATCCTTGGCGGCTCTCGCGCCGAAAAACCCGACCGGTCCAGAGCCCTCGCCCTGTTGCTCGACCACCACGCCGTTGCCGTCGACCCGGGAGGTACGCCACGTGGTTGCGCCGGCCAGCGCGTCATCAGCAGACTTGTCCGGCAGCACCGTCGCCGTACCCTCCGTGCCCTTGATGACCTGCCCGGCACCAACCGTGATGCCCGATCCCGTCGGACAGGCATACGCCGCCTGGGTGACCTCGACGCCGTTGGGTGGGCGGCGATCTTGCGACGGCTTGGGTGCAAAGTGGACCACCGAGACAACAACAGCGGCCGTCAATGGAATCGCGAGGGTTCGATAGCGGATCACGTCGCGTCCTCTTCCTCGTCGATGAGCGGTGGGACCTCGCGGCGACGGACGGGCGCCGTGAGCACGATCGCCACCAACCAGGCCAGCAACTGGGCTGCGCCGACGAATGCATGCCATCGCGGCGCGCCCGCTCGGTCTGATGCCGGGTCGACATCCAGGGTCCACACCCTCGACGAGGGTGAGTCGCTACCGGCCGGCGAGAGCAGTGGGACACCGTCGATCCGGCGCGCCACCTCCACATCGACGTCGGGCGCAAAGATCGCGTCGATCCCGTAGGCGCTCAGGTACCGGACGTCTGCCGACGTGCCCTGAGCCAACATTCGGCGCACCGAGGCGGTGAGCTTGGTGGTCGCGTCCGATGAACCAGCGATTGCCTCCTCACCGAGGTACGGACCGTCCCCGTCGACGACGCGATAATCGATGCCGGTGTCGATCGACCCGGTCAGGACGAGTGTGTTTCCGGGCCGCTGCGCGAGGAACACCGGGACAACTGACGTTCGCCCGGTGACCAGGGGGTCCGCCTCGCCGCGTCCGATCCACCACGCTGCAGAACCGATCGGCAGGACGAGGGCGAGCAGGACCACAGCGACGACTGCCGGTCGAGACAGTCGGAAGGCCTCAGGGGCGGCAATCAGAACCGCAGCGAGCAGGCCGCCCATCCAGAGTCCGACCGGCACACCAACCCACGGTTGGATGCTCGCCGGTCCGGCCTGGGTCGTGTAGGTCACCAACGTGCCCGACAACGCCACCAAGAGACCGAGCAGTGCCACCAGCCACGCCAGCTCGACACCGAGACGGGTACGGGCCGGTATCAATGCCAGCACGGCAAGCACCAGCAGACCGATTGACAGCCAGGCCGGCGCTGCGACACCCCCACCGCGACCGAGCGCCACGTCGAGGACCGTGCCGGTTCCGGGGACGGGGAATCCGGCCTCCCACCACATGCGCCATGGCCGCAACGCGCGTTGCAGCAACCACGGTCCGAGCAGCACGAGCGGAACGCCGACGGCAGCAAGAAGGTAGCGGCTCACCCATCGCCCCTCGGCGTACAACAGGATCAACAGACCGCCGAGACCGAGCAGCAGCGCGACCGGAGCGAATGCGGCCGCGACAGCAATCCAGATGCCCAACCGCAGGCCGAGCTGCCAACCCGGCGTCTCAGCCAGCTGAATGGCTGTGTTGACGATGATCGGCAGGACGATGAGCGCAACGACGGTGCCGATCCGACCTTGGCTGACGGCGCCGGTCGCGACGACGCAGAGCGCGTAGGTGACCGCGCAGGCGATGCGTACGGACCGATGCGGCGACAGCAGGCGTCCCAACCGGTGGGCCGTCAGTGCCGCCAGGGGTACGGCGAAAAGCATGAGAAACCCCACGACGAGCCCGGGGTGGAACCACACCGGTGTCGCGAGCACGGCCAACGGGATGGCGAACGCCGGCGCCAACACCTGCGCCGACTGAAGATCGCGGTCACCGCCGAACAACAGCGACCACCAGCCGTATGCAGACTCAGGCGATGGTGGAAGGGCCCCACCATGCAGACCTGCTCCGAACAAGCCGCGCCCGGCCAGCAGAGACAGAGCGATCAGGACCAGCACCACGGCGAGCCAAGGACGACGAGCGAGCAAGGACGGGCCGTCGTCGAGGTCGACGGCCTCGTCGGGCGCGTCGTCGACCCGAGTAGATCGGCGCCCCACAGTCGGGACGGCCTCGGGACGCACGAGCGCTGTGATCGTCTCGCGGGCAGCGTCGTACCCGTGCTGGTAGGGCAACCAGAACGGTGCCAGCAGTCCCCTGATCTCGCGGTGCGACCTCTTGGAGGTTCGGGCTCGATCCCTCCGTCCGGCAAAGAGCCTGATCGGATGCGAGTACGCCGAACGAAGCGCCAGGAGCTCATCACTCGCCGCCTCGGGGTCCTTGCCGGCCAGCAGGGCGAGGACCCGCAATATCGATCCGAAGAACAACCGGACGTACTGAAACAGGAACTGCGGCATCGGGGTGTTGACCAACAACGTGTAGAGCGCAGCCCTGCGTGGCTCCCAGTGCGGGACATCTCGACGCGCCCGCCGGCGGGTTCCGCGCTTGGACGCCTCAGCGTGGAACAGCACCGCGGTGGGGGCCGTCCGGGTCCGATAGCCAGCGCGGGCAACTCGCCAGCCGAAGTCGATGTCGTCGCCGAACAGGGGTAGCCGCCGATCGAAACCGTCCAGCTCGTCCCACACATCCCGCCGGATCAGCATTCCGGCGGTGTTGACGGCGAGCACGTCTCGCTCGCGGTCGTGTTGGCCGGCATCTGGCTCACCCGTCTCCAGGCCGGTCTCCCGGCTGCCCGTGGCGGTGATCGTCAGGCCGACTTCGAGAAGGCGCCGCAACGATGGCCACTCACGAATTTTCGGCCCGACCACGGCGATGTCAGACGCCGACGATGCCGTGTCGAGCAGCCCGGACAACGTGCCGGGCAGCACGGCGGAGTCGTCATGCAGCAGCCAGATCCAGTCGGTTCGCGGCAGTGACTCAAGGCCAATGCGTACGGCGTCACCGAACCCCGTGCCAGATGGTGCCGTGGAAACCCGCTCGGTACCGAACGCATCCCTCAGGATGTCCGCACTGCCGTCGGACGACGCCACATCCACGACCTGCCACGAGGACGGCGCGTAGAACATTTCACCGAAGGAGGCGATGACCTTGGGAAGCCAAGGGGCCCCGTTGTGGCTCACCAAAACTGCCGCCACGGATGGCGGGGCATCGAGCCAATGGCGCGTAGTCGCAGTCTCGTCCACAGGGATCGACCCTAGTGGACGAGGCCAGAGCCCCGTCAGGCTCGCTTCTTGAGCTTGCGCCTTTCACGCTCGGACAGACCGCCCCAGATACCGAAGCGCTCATCATGCGCCAGGGCGTATTCGAGGCATTCACCGCGAACGTCGCAGGTCAGACAGACCCGCTTCGCCTCGCGCGTTGATCCGCCCTTTTCAGGGAAGAACGCCTCAGGGTCTGTCTGTGCGCAAAGGGCACGCTCTTGCCACATGAGTTCTTCATCGAGCTCCGGCGGCAGACCCACATCGAATGACATAGATGAAATTACAGTCCTGTCACCTGCCACAAGTCAAGCGGAATGGCAAAGTTCATCAAATCTACGGCGTGTCGCCAGTAAAAAGTCACCGGACGCCGCTGAGGCTTCGAAGCTCAGTTCGTGGCTCGCGCCGACGCTCGCCACGGCCGGTTGCTCGCTTCGCTCGCCTTCGCCTCGCCTAGGGTGCGGCGAGGGCCAGCCCCCACCCACCCGACACAATGGCGACATGCGCATCACAATCGTCACCGGGGCCGAAGGTAACCGGGCGCCGCTCGTGCCTCGCAGCTCAATTCGTGGCTCGCGCGGACGCTCACCACGGCCGGTTGCTCGCTTCGCTCGCCTTCGCCTCGCCTAGGGTGCGGCGAGGGCCAGCCCCCACCGACCCGACACAATGGCGACATGCGCATCACAATCGTCACCGGGGCCGATGGGTCACCGTTCCTCTGGGACTTTGTTGGGCTGCTTGGTCCGGACGACGAGTTGACGGTCATCGCTCCCACCGTCCGAGGCCATTTCAGCGTTGGCCTGGCGGCAAGCCCCGACCTCGACGAGCTTCTGAGCGCGCCGACCGACCCCACCTACGCAGTCAGCGATGCGCTGGAGGCGGTCGGGTACACCTCCTCCTGGCAGCGAGCCACCGACCAGGCACTGGCGGCCCGACTCGTTCGCACCGACCTCACCGCAACCGGGGTGTCGTTGACCGAGGCAACTATCGCGGCCGCCCTCCGGGCATCGCTCCCCTATCGCCTGCTTCCGATGTGCGAGGACAGAGCCGAGTTTCGCGTCGTCGTAGGCTCCGACGACCCACGCGCCATCCATGTCAACGAGTACTTGGACGACCCCACCTCCTACGACGCGACGCAACTGCTCCTCGTCGCCGACCAGATCTCGATCTCGTCTGCGGTCTCGCAGGCCCTCATCGACACCGACGTCCTCGTGCTCGGCCCTTCGAGTCGTACGCTCGCGATTGATCCTGTGCTGCGCACACCGGGATTCCTCGACCTGGTGACCGACGACCTCCGCGTGCTGGTCGTCGAGCACGAAGACAGCGCACCCACCGACCTGGTCCGCGTGGCGGGTCTTCGCCAGCCCGATCCCGGCGCCGCGCATACCGTGCCCGCCGATGCCAAGGCCGTCGTCGAAGCAGCTCGAGCATGACCCTCGACACGTTGCTCGACGGTCTTGCCGATGCCTCTCGGCCACTGCTGACCTATTACGACATCGCAACCGGCGAACGCATCGAGCTCAGCGGCACCACAACCGCCAACTGGGTCGCGAAGACCAGCAATTTTCTGGTCGACGACCTCGATGCGGACACCTCGACCCGTATCCGCATCGGCCTCGATACCCATTGGCTCCGGTTCGTCTGGATCCTCTCGGCCTGGAACGTCGGAGCTGCCGTCGTCGACTCGGGCGCCGACATCGGTCTGAGCGGCCCCGAGCTCGAGGCCGATGAGTCCCACCGCGTCGCCGCGTCGATGCGACCCCTCGGCGGCCGATTCGTCACCAACCCTGAGGGATTCATCGACATCGGCGCAGAAGTTCCGGGCCATGGCGATCATTTCTTCGCCATCGACACACCAGTCCCCGCCACGCTCGCCCTGGACATCGGCGGCGTACGGCGCAGCCATGCCGACCTGCTTGGCTTGGCGACCGAATCCCGCCGGATCCTCATCGAGCCGGGCTCCATCGAGCGCGACGCCGAGCTGATCGCTGCTACCTGTCTCGGCGGTGGTTCATTGGTCATGGTGACGTCCGCCACGCCCGCGGATCTGACACGGGTGATGGAGCAGGAGTCCGCCGAGACCGCGTGATTCGATCCACTACACTCAGGATGCCGCGGGTCGGGTGTGACCGGCCGCTGAGAACTCACAGTAGGGACCCATTTCCAGATGCAGCTCGCCGATGACGTGGCGCCGGGCAGTCTCCCCCGAGTAGGTGCACGGCCACCCCTGGGCGACTACCTCCGCGAAGTGTGGAGCAGACGCCAATTCATCATCTCCCTCGCACAGTTCCGGATCGAGGCCGAGAATCAGCGCAACCGCCTCGGCATGCTGTGGGTTGTCATCAAGCCTCTTCTCGAGGCGGCCGTCTATGGACTGGTCTTCGGCTTCCTTCTCGCCGGTAGCAGGCCGCCCAACTTCGTCGAGTTCCTGATCATCGGGATCTTCATGTTCCAGTTCTTCTCGACGACGTTCTCGGCCGGCGCGAGGTCCATCACGTCCAACACGGCACTCGTGCAGAGCCTCAGCTTTCCGCGCATGGCGCTGCCCCTCTCACTGGTTGTGCAGCGGCTCCTGCTGTTCCTGCCGACCGTGGCGATCATGATGGTCCTGGTCATGGCGACCGGAACGATTCCGCACCTCAATTGGCTGCTGATGATCCCACTCATCGCGCTGTTCTTCTGCTTCAATGCGGGCCTCACGCTGATCACCGCGCGCCTGACGGTGCATTTCCGCGACCTCAGCCAGCTCTTGCCCTTCATGACGCGGTTGCTGTTTTACACCAGCGGCCTGTTCTTCAGCATCGAAGAGCGACTCGCCAACCACCCGACCATGTTGCGCATCGCCGACTTTCAACCCCTCCACGAATTCCTGACCCTCGCCCGCGGGATCCTCCTCAAGGGCGATGCGTACGAGGTCAAGAACGAGTACTGGCTGTACGCGACGGTTTGGTCGTTCGGTGTGCTCGCCATCGGGATCGTCTTCTTCTGGATCGCCGAGGAGCGCTATGGCCGAACCGACTGACCGCCGACCCGTCGTCGTCGTCGACGACGTCCATGTCGAGTACAAGGTGCTGGCCACCGGCAAACGCGCCACTGCTGCCGAAAGCGCCCGCAAACTGCTCGAGCGGTCGAGGCGCACCCGTTCCGTGCACGCCCTCAAGGGCGTCTCGTTCACTGCGTACGAGAACGACAGCATTGGCGTCATCGGGTCAAACGGCTCCGGGAAGTCGACGCTGATGCGCGCCATCTCCGGCTCCACGCCAGTGTCCCAAGGCGCGATCTATGCGGCGTCGCGTCCCAGCATGCTGGGCGTCGGCGCGGCATTGATCCGGGACCTGTCCGGCGAGCGCAACATCATCCTCGGTGGCCTCGCACTGGGATTTTCTCGCCAGGAGATCGAGGACCGCTTGGACGACATCGTCGACTTCGCCGGACTCAAGGAGTTCATCGAGCTGCCGATGCGCACCTACTCCTCCGGCATGACCGCACGCCTGAAGTTCGCCATCGCGACGGTGCAGGACCACGAGATCCTCATCGTCGACGAGGCGCTGGCCGTCGGCGACAAGAACTTCCGCGATCGCAGCGAAGCCCGTATTCGCGAGATCCGCGACAACGCCGGAACGATCTTTCTCGTCAGCCACTCCATGAAGTCGATCCTCGACACGTGCAACCGGGTCATCTGGCTCAACCGCGGCACGCTGATGATGGACGGCGACCCCGAAGAGGTCATCGCCGCCTACGAGGCCTCGGCCTAGGCTCTCAGCAGGTCGCGCTGAGATCGTCGGTGGTGTTGGCGGCTCGTTGGGTGATGTCCTTCTTGGTCGGCGTACCGGACGTCACGGTCGCCTTCTCCGACTTGTCGATCGCTGTCTGGATCATGGCCTGGATCGCCGGGTAGTTCGGGTTCACCGTCGAGACGGCCGGAGGAACGAGCGAGACGACCGCAATCTTTTCCCCGCGCGACTTCAAGGCCAGGTCGGCGAACTGCCCCAGCTCAGCCGCCGGGATGTTGGTGCTGAGCAGGTCTTTGCCCGACTCGGCAATCTTCGTCGCGTTCACCAGCACCTTCTGCGGGCTGAGCTGGGAGAGCATGGCAGCCATCAGGCACTTCTGCCGTCCCATCCGGGTGAAGTCATCGGCCTGCACCCTGCTTCGGGCATACCAGAGAGCCTTCTGACCATCGAGTTTCTGCACGCCGGGCTCGATGTACGCATTCTTGTAGGCATCGTCGTGACCGAACATCGCAATACGAGTCTTCACGTCCATCGTGACGCCTCCGACGGCGTTCACCAGGCCTTTGAACCCGTTGAGGTTGACCATCACGAAATAGTTGATCTTGAGGTTGGTGGCACCTTCCACCGCATCGATCGTGGCGTCCAGGCCGGGGTCGGCGCTGTCGGGGTAGAGGTCTGCTCGGTCCTGCGCGACCGTGTGCACTGCATTGAGCAGGCAGGTGGATCCGCAGTTGTAGCCGTAGGGATAGACCTGGCGCATCGGCGACCCCTCGGAGAACGGCACGTTCTGCAGGTTGCGCGGCAGCGAGACCAGCACGGTTCGACCCGTCGAGGTGTCAATACTGGCGACTGTCAAGGAATCGGGCCGCACGCCCGTACGGTCGGCACGGGCATCGGAGCCGACCATCAAGATGTTGTAGCGACCCTTGAGCGGCTCGGAGGTCTCGGTCGCCTTGAACACCGTTTTCACGGTGTCGCGTGACACCTTGATGAGCTGCGACGCGTAGGTCGTCGAACCCGCGACACCAGCAATGATGGCAACGTTGATGATCGTGACGACGCCGGCCCGCACGAAGGAAAGCCGAAATGGCGATGCGATGCGCCAGGCGTCGATGAACAGGGCGAGCCAGCCGACCGCCAGCGCGACGAGGGCGATGCGTGCAACGGCGAGCTTGTCACTGTCGGTGAAGTAGCCCAGGAACGTCGCGCGATCAGTGAAATAGGTCCACGTGAGGTACCCACCCAGGGCCAGCAAGCAGAACCACACGAACACCGCGACCCGGCCCACCGCCCGGTTGCCGACCGCGATCTGCGCCGAACCGGGGACGCCGACCGTCATCAGGCACAGTGTCAGGGCACGACGGAACCGGACACGCGGCGAGTCCAGGTGGTGATCCTGATAACCGCGGCCCAGGAGACTCGCGCGATGCGACATGGTCCCTCACGAAACTCTGGATCAAGTACGTCGGCCGACGAAGCATCCATTATTGCTGATGAGAGTGGCAAAGCCGACATCAACCAGCGGGATCTCAGCCCCACCTCAGGTTGGGACCTTCAGCAGGACGAGGCGAGGTCCGCCGACTGATTGGCCTTGCGCGGATCATTGCTGTCGTCATCGGTGTCGGGAACAGTGAGCTTGACCTGGGTCAGGCCGACCTTGGCCGTCGACTTCCCCTCCGCCTTGGCAATGGCCTCACCGATCACGGTGCGCACCTTTTCGAAGTCCGGGTTGCCGGTGTAGATCAGCGGTGGGACCAGCGAGACGGTCGACACCGTCTGCGTCTTCGCCTTGAGCGCGAGATTCATGAAGACGTCGAGATCCTGCTGCGGGATGTTCGTCGTCAACAACGCCTTGCCCGAGTCGGCGATCTTCTCCACGTTGAGCAGCACCTTCTGCGGGCTGAGCTGTTGGAGCATGGCATTCATGACGCACTTCTGCCGACCCATGCGCGACCAGTCGTCGTTCTGCACGCGGCTGCGGGCATACCAGAGCGTCTGGTCACCGGTGAGCTTGTGGGTGCCGGCAGGTATGTAGCCGCGGATGGGCGACCCGATGCCGCCGATCGCGGTCTTCTCCTTGACGTCGATCGTCACACCGCCGACAGCATCGACCAGCTTGGAGAAGCCGTGCATGTTGACCAATGCGTAGTAGTTGAGCTTGAGACCGGTGGCCTCCTCGACAGCTCCCATGGTCGCGTCGAGTCCGGGGTCCTTCGTGTCGAACATCTCGGAATGATCGTTGGCCCAGGTGTTGATCGCATTGAGATAGCAACCGTCGCAGTTGAACCCGTCGGGGAACTGCTCGCGCATCGGCGAGCCCTTGGGGAACGGAATGTTCTGCATGTTGCGGGGCAGACCGATCAGCACCGTCCTGCCAGTGTCCTTGTCGATGCTGGCGATCGTGAGCGAGTCGGGTCGCAGGCCTGCGCGATCAGGACCGGAGTCACCGCCGAGGAGAAGAACGTTGTAGCGGCCGTCCTCAGGATGCGACACCGTGTTGGAGGCAAACACAGCTCCGATGAACGAGCTTTGCACCGCCACCAGGTGGGCGGCAAAGAACATCGCTCCTGCTGTGGCAAAGCAGAGCGTGCTGTTGAGGCCAGTCATCCAGAGCCGGTGCCGGCGACCCATCTCGAGCGGTCGGCCGAGGCGCCACGCGTCGACGAGCAGCGCGACCCAGGAGATGGCACCGGCAATCAGCACGAATCGACCCAGCGTGAGCAGTCGGGGGTTCGTCAGCAGAGAGAACAAGCCCGTGCGCGAGGTCACCGACAGCAGCAGCATCAGCGCGCCGAAGGCCAAGAACGTCAGCCAGACACGTACGCCCAGCCGTCCGACTCGGCGATTGCCGGCGACCAGCTGAGCCGAGCCGGGCATGACGAGGGTCATCGCGGTGAGAGTCAGTGCACGGCGAAACTGGATGCGAGCCGAAGCATCGGCCGGGCGGACATAGGAGCCACCCATCACACTCGAGCGAACGTCAGACATGGTGTCCTCACGTGGGGAAGGAGCTGAGGCGGTTCCCAGTATTGCCCCCAACCTTCAAGTTGTGGTTGAGGGCGCGCCGGGAGTGTCGCGGCAAATTTTCTCGCGCACCACGCCAGCATTCGCCGTGCAGCAGATCCAGTCCGGTACGGTCAACTGCATGCCAGGTGAGTGGTCCGAGGGCGAGTACGGGTGGCTGTACGGAGACGGCAAGTCTTCTGCGCCCAAGCCTGCTCCCGAATCGTCAGAGCTACCGCCGCCGAGGCTGCCACCTCCCGGATCGCCGAGTGCCAGCACTCCCGACCGTCCACCGCGATCTCCGAAGAAGAAGCGCAGCGGGCGCAGGATCTTTGGCTTGGTGTTGCTCGTCTGGATCGTCTTCCTCGTCGCTGTGCCGGTCTGGGCCTGGGGCAAGATCTCCAAGGTCGACGCCGAACCGGACGGAGCACGGCCTGCCGACCAGCCCGGCACGACGTATCTCTTGGTGGGCTCCGACAGCCGCCGCGGGCTGACCGCGGAGGAACAGAAGGAACTGACCACGGGCGGCGACTCGGGTGGACGGGGCCGCACCGACACGATCATGCTGCTCCACACCGGCAGCGGACCGACATTGCTGATGTCGCTCCCGCGCGACTCCCTCGTCACGATCGAAGGCTACGGCCGCACCAAGATCAACGCAGCGTATGCCTTTGGTGGCGCTCCGCTGCTGGTCAACACGGTCGAGCAGAACACCGGCATCCGGATCGACGACTACGTCGAGGTCGGCTTCGGCGGCCTCGTGAAGGTCGTCGACTCACTCGGTGGGGTGGAGATCTGTCCCAAGGAAGACCTCAAGGACAAGGACTCCGGGCTCGACGTCAAGAAGGGCTGTCAACAAGCCGACGGCAAGACTGCACTCGCCTACTCGCGCAATCGCCACACGTACGCGACCCAGGACATCCAACGCGTCCAGAGCCAGCGCGAGGTCTTGGGCTCGATCGCCTCGACGGCCAAGTCGCCGTGGACCGTCCTCAATCCATTCCGCTACCTGCGGGTTGCCAATGGTGCTTCCGGCTCACTGCAGATCGGCGACAACGTCGGACCCATTTCGCTGGCGAAATTTGCCCTGGCGCTGTCGTCGGCGATGTCGGGCAAGGGACTCAACTGCACTGTGCCCCTGCAGGACTTCGCGGTGACCTGGGACGCCGCACGCGCCCCCAAGATGTTCGACTACATCAAGACTGATCGCACCGCCGACATCGGCGACCTGTGCACCAAGGACGGACTGCCCAAGCAGTGAGCAACGTGTGCCCCGATAGATTGGGGCCATGAGCTCATCGGAATCCAGCGCGTACGCCTACGGTGTCGCAACCCTGACGCCGGACGGGACCGTGCTCGATGCTTGGTATCCCGCGCCGCAGCTCGGCACCAGGCCCGAAGGTGCGTCAGAGCCACCCGAGCTGACCTCCCTTGCCGGCAAGGATCCGATCCGAGACGTCGTGAAGGCGGTCGTACTAACCGAGATAGCCGACCTGCAGGCTCCACCAGCCGACGCCTACGACGCGTACCTCCGTCTGCACCTGCTCTCCCATCGTCTCGTCAGGCCACACGGGCAAAGCCTCGACGGCCTGTTCGGCCTGTTGACCAACGTGGCGTGGACCTCACTCGGCCCCTGCTCGCTCGACGGGTTCGAGGCGACCCGGCTACGTGCTCGAGCGGCCGGACTGCACGTGCAGGTGACCAGCGTCGACAAGTTTCCGCGGATGACCGACTACGTCGTTCCATCAGGAGTGCGGATCGGCGATGCCGACCGGGTCCGCCTCGGTGCCCACCTCGCCGAGGGCACGACCGTGATGCACGAGGGCTTCGTCAACTTCAACGCCGGCACACTTGGCACAGCGATGGTCGAGGGACGCATCTCCGCCGGTGTCACGGTGGGCAACGGCTCCGACATCGGCGGCGGCGCCTCGATCATGGGCACGCTGTCCGGCGGCGGCAAGGAAGTCATCACAGTCGGCGAAAACTCATTGATCGGCGCCAATGCCGGAATCGGCATCTCGCTGGGCAACGACTGCGTGGTTGCCGCCGGAACGTATGTCACTGCCGGCTCGAAGGTGAGCATGCCTGACGGCTCGATCATCAAGGCAGCTGAGCTCTCGGGCCAGGACGGCATCTTGTTTCTCACCAACAGCGAGACGGGCGCCATCGAGGCCCGCCCGCGTGGCGAACGTACGGGCATCGAGCTCAACTCAGCGCTGCACGCCAACTAGCCGCGTCCATGAGGCTCCGATGGTTTGTCGTGATCGGACTCATGGTCGCGGGTGTGCTCGTCGCCACCGCCCTGCGCGATCGTGAGCCGCTGCGCAGTGAGTACTGCGTTGCGAAGGTCGGCGACGTACGAGCACAGGTCGATCTCGAGCAGGGTCGTTGGGCCTCTTTGATGGCGGCGATCGCGCAGGAGCGCGGTATGTCGCCGCGGGCCACCACGATCGCCATCGCCACGGCCTTCCAGGAATCGAAGATCCGCAACATCGACTACGGCGACCGAGATTCGATCGGCCTCTTCCAGCAGCGGCCGTCCCAAGGCTGGGGCAGCGTCGAGCAGATCATGGACCCGCACTACTCGATCAAGAAGTTCTATGCCGCTCTTGCCAAGGTCAATGGCTACGAGTCGATGGAGATCACCGATGCGGCCCAGAAGGTGCAACGCTCGGGGTTCCCCCGTGCGTACGCACAGCACGAATCGGACTCACGGGCCCTCGCTTCAGCACTTCGTGGCTACAGCCCAGCAGCGTTCACCTGCCAAATCAATCCGCAGGGCAACAGCAGCACCCAGGTCGTCGTCGAGGACGTGCAGAAGGCCTTCGGCGAGATCGAGTCCGGGCAGGATCGCGACAACGCGCGTTTCCCCCTCACCGGCACACCCGCGGACGTCAAGGCCCGCGGTTGGGCCATCGCGCACTACCTCGTCGGCAATGCCTCACATCTCGGCATCACCACGGTCACCTTCGAGACCAAGCAGTGGAGCGCCGAGGCGTCGCACCAAGGCTGGACCACGACCGAAAAGGGCGACCCGACCATCGTGAGGGTCTCGACCAACTAGCGTCGCGGTCAGCCGGCCAGGCGCTGGACGGCAGCGGCGATGCGCTCGTCCTTGGCCATGAACGAGAGCCGGACGTGGTTGCTGCCGGCCCTGCCATAGAAGTCGCCCGGCGCTGCCAGAATGCCGCGCTCGGCAAGCCAGTCGATCGTGTCGCGCCCGTTCTCACCGCGGGTGACCCACAGGAACAGCGACCCCTCGGAGTGCTCGACCGTGAAGCCGGCAGCCTCCACCGCTGTACGGAGGGCGTGCCGACGGGCGGCATAGGCCCTGCGCTGAACGTTGACGTGCTCGTCATCGCCGAGCGCCGCCGCCATGGCGGCCTGGATCGGCGTCGGGACCATCGCACCGAGGTGTTTGCGAACCTCGAGCAGCTCACTGACGATCGACTGGTCTCCCGCGACGAAGGCATCGCGATAGCCCGCGAGATTGGAGCGTTTGGACAGCGAATGCACTGCGAGAACTCCGTCGAAGCGTTCCGCCGCACACATCTGGGTGGAGTACCGAGTAGGGGGTGTCCTCCCAACCGAACTCGAGATAGCACTCGTCGGAGACGACCAACGTGCCTCGCTCGCGCGCCCATTCGACGACCTTTCGCAGGTGGTCGATGCCCAGAATTCGGCCCGTCGGGTTGCCCGGCGAGTTGAGAAAGATGATCGCCGGCCTCTGCGGGCCGACGGCGACGGTGGAGTCGGTCACCATGACTTCGCATCCCGCGAACCGGGCGCCGACCTCGTATGTCGGGTAAGCCAACTCGGGTACCACGACAAGATCGCCAACGCCGAGGCCGAGCTGAGCCGGAAGGTTGGCGATGAGCTCCTTGGAGCCCATCGTCGGCAGCACCTGCGAGGGTTGCAGACCGGTGACCTCGAAGCGGCGCTGCAGCCAGTCCACGGCAGCCTGTCGCAGCGATTCGGGCCCGAACACCGTCGGATAGCCCGGCGCGTTGGAGGCGGCCGTGAGTGCCTCCTGGGCCACGGCGGGGGTGTCGTCGACCGGTGTGCCGATCGAGAGGTCGACGATCCCCTCGGGGTGAGCGGATGCGCGGGCCTTGGCGTCAGCGATCGTGTCCCAGGGAAAGTCCGGGAAGCGCGCGGAGACAGCCGCAGCGCGGGTCACTCGTCGTGTTCCTGCGGAGGCAGCGCCTCGATGATCGGGTGGTCCTTGTCGATCTTGCCGAGCTTCGCAGCACCGCCCGGCGAACCGAGATCGTTGAAGAAGTCGACGTTCGCGGTGTAGTAGTCCTTCCACTCCGTCGGCGTGTCGTCTTCGTAGAAGATCGCCTCGACGGGGCACACCGGTTCACACGCACCGCAATCGACACACTCGTCCGGGTGGATGTAGAGCATCCGATTGCCCTCATAGATGCAGTCCACGGGACACTCGTCCACGCATGCGAGGTCCTTGAGGTCCACACACGGCTGGGCGATCACATAAGTCACGAGGTCTTCTCCTTTGAGAGTTCGCACCCATTATCCCGATGGCAACAAGCCGTCCGCGCAGCAGGTCCGACTGGTGACATGAAACTCTGGGGACGTGACCCCAGACGCTCCCTCCGTCGGCACCCGTGTCGTCGTTCGACACCTCGCCGGCGGCACCGGTCCGTCCGGCGGTCCGGCCCTGAACGACGTCGTCGGACGGGTGCTGGAGGTCGACGAGCGGTCCGTGACGATGCAGCGTCGTGATGGTCGGACGGCTGTGATCGCTCGATCCGACATCGTCACCTGGAAGACCGTGCCGGACCGCCCACTTCGCCGACGCAGGGCCGCGACGATCGATGCCGAGGCGTTGACCCGCATCACCTCGCGCGGTTGGCCGGCAATCGAGTCGGTGCCCCTTGGCGACTGGGAGCTGCGCGCCTCGCGCGGGTTCACCGGCCGGGCCAACTCCGTGGCGGTCCACGGCTCCCCCGGTCTGCCGTTCAGCGACGCGCTCGCACGACTGCATGCGTTCTACGCCGAACATGACACTTCGCCCCTCGCCCAGGTCGTCGTGGGTTCGGCCGCGGAGCGCGACTTCATCGAGGCCGGCTGGGTCGCCAAACGTGGCTACCGCGGAGGCGCGGTCGTCCAGGTCGCCGATCTCGATCCGAGCTATCCGGGCGACCCCGACACCAACCTGACCGAGACGATCCATGACGAGTGGCTGGACCGCTATGAGCGCGCCGACGAGGACCGAGCCACGGCCAGATCTGTCCTGCAGGCCCCCGCCCAAGTTGCGTTCATCTCGATCGGGCGTCCGATCGTCGCGATCGGCCGGATCGTCGTCACCGGTGAGTGGGCAGGGATCTCAGCCGTGGAGGTCACCGAGGACGTCCGACGCCAGGGTCTTGGCCGACGGGTCGTCAACACCGCCCTGGCGTGGGCGGTCGAGCACGGCGCCGACAAGGCATATCTGCAGACGATGCGGTCAAAGGTGGCGGCGGTCGCGTTGTACAAGCCATTCGGATTTGTCGATCATCACGACTACCGCTACCTCGAGCCGGCTCCAGGCAACGCGCTCTGACCCGACGGACTCACTCGGGCTTCTTGCCGCAGATCACCTTGTCGGCGGCCTGATAGCGCGCCGTGTCGGTCTCTGTCTTGATCTTCTTGCCACCTTGGTAGAACGTCCGGTAGATGTCGATGTCGAAGCCCTGGATCGGGCTCTGCGGCACACAGCGATTCGGTGTCGTCGTACTGCGTGCCTGGCGACCGGAAGTTGCGGCGCGCCGACTGCCGGCCTTGATGTCGTAGACCTTGGTGCTCCACAGCTCGACATGCATCTGGCCCGCCGAGCTGGGCGTGCTCGGGTTGACCTACGCGCGGATCAGCACGCCGTACTTGGTGGAGTTCTTAAGCGCAGGTCGAGACTGCCGTAGTAGACCGTCGCCTCTCGCCCGACCGGGTAGCGGTTGATGTAGAACGCGTGCGGATGATGTTCGACATCGTCCATCCCACCGAAGAACGCGGCGTTGTATGTCGTCGTGACGACCTGTGACACGCCTCCGCCGAGCTCTTCGCGGAACACACCGCCATTGATCACCGTGCCGGTCGTGAAGCCGTTGGCGACGGTGCGTTCGCCAACCGTGTCGTTGAAGCTGAACGTCTCACCCGGTTTGACGATCGTGCCGTTCAGGATCTCGCGCTGCGCGACCCTGATTGGTGTTGCGGTACGGCGCATACGGGAACTTCGTCATGAAGCTGCTGATGCGTTCGGTGATCTTTAGTGCCTTGGCATCGTCTGTCGTGAAGAGCGGATCGACAACTTTCGCCTCGATCTCGATCGTGCGGTCGTCGCCGGTCTTGTCGATGACCGGCACCAGCTTCTGCGCCATCTCCTCAGGCTGCAGGCCGACGCCCTCCTTGCCAGGCACGATGACCGGCTTGCCGTCCTCGATGCGTACGGTCGCGTCGACCGCCTTCTTGCCTATTCCGGTGACCGAGTCGGTCAGCGGGCCGGCGAGCTTCTTGGGATCGATGTACGGCTTCAGCTGGTTGTCCTCGACCCTGATGACCAGAGCCGGCGCATAAGCCGTCACCGGAAGAGACACCTTCTTGTCGCCGACAGCAATCGTGACGGGAGCGCTGACGGCCGGTTCGGCGATCGTCTTCATCGCCTCGGCCAGGCGCCTGGAGTCAACGGCCGGCTCCACCACGACAGTCGGCACCTCAACCTTGTCGTCGCTCACGAGATAGGCAGCCTGGATTGCCGCGGCCGCATCGTCACGGGCCACGACGAGGCCGGCTGCCGGTTCGCGCGGTGTCGGCTTGGCCTTGGGGAACGTGATCTGGGCCTCGACCACCTCGGTGTTCACCGACTCACCGATGGTGCCGATGACGCTCTGCAGCTTGGAGTTGTCGACGTCGAGCGCCGGGGCGGTCTCGTGCTCGCCGAAGAACAGCGCGACCATGTCCGAGGGATTCCAGCTCCGGTTGCCACCGGCCTCCTCGATCGACCGGTCGAGGTTGAAGGCGAGACCGGCGTCTGCGGGCTTGATCCGGAACTCCACCTTGTCGTGGATGAGCACGATCTCGTCAGCGACGTGCGGAGTCAGCGCCTTGTCGACCCGGTCGCGCGCCGCCGACGGCGACATACCGCTGACATCAACTCCACCGATCGTCGCATGGGCGGGCATCCGTGTGCCGGTCAGAAAGTAGCCCGCGACATATGCCGCAACAAGTAGCCCCAGCACTCCCAGCAGGACGAAGCGGCCGCGGTGCGACCCGTCGTCCTCATCGTCGACCGGCGCCGAGTCGGGATCGTCGGCCAGCGGGCCATCGTCGAGCCCATCGGCCTCGAACGCGCCAATCGGTATGTCGTCCGCCGGGTAGACCCGTCGAGCTCATCTCCCGCTTCGACCGGCAGTGCTTCCGCCTCGTCCTCCGGCTCGGCTCGTCCGGCTCGTCCTCGTCCGGCTCCGGCTCGGCCTCGTCGGCCTGCGGCTCAACGTCCGCCACGTCCTCGTCCGGCTCGACATCCGGCTCGGCCTCGTCGGCCTCCGGCTCGACATCCGCCATGTCTTCGTCCGTCTCCGGCTCGAGGTCAGGCTCGTCCTGCAGTTCGACGACCTCAGGCCCGGGCTCTACCATTTCCTCGGCCACCAGCGCATCCTCGTCCCCGGCTGCCGGTGGCGGGTCGGACTCTTGGTCAGGCTGATCGCCGGCATCGCCCGGAACGACAGGCACAATCGGCTCTTCGTCGGCGGCAGGATCGTCGGCGGATTCGGCGCGGGTTGGATCGTCAGGACGCTCCGTCACAGCTCCCCCTTCGCGACCGTCGTCATGCGACAACCCTAGGAGTTCGCAGCGATCCCCAGACAATGGCCCCCAATGATCCACCTGCAAATGCCAGGCCCACCCAGTCGGTCGCAATCAGATAGCTCCCACCCGGGGAGAGTTGCAGCGCCGTCAGCATCGATGCCCAGCCCAGGCCGAGCCAGGCACCACCAACTCGCATGGCCTCGCTCGCGGCGCGGACCACGACGAACGTCACGAGCAGTGCCAGCACCAGCCCCCACGGGATCGATCGACTTCCAGCATCGAACGTTTGACGGTGCACCAGCGCCGCGACCACGCACAAGTAGGCGCCGACGATGACGAGCGCGGCACGCTTCATGACTCAGAGCCCGGCAAAGAGGTCTTCCTCGAATCCATCGGGTCCGACCGGGCCGAGAGTGCCCTTGGCGAGGCGGTAGAACTCCTTGCCCCAGACCTGGTTGCCGAGGTTGTTCGACAGCGCAAAGAACGGTCCGTCCAACGCGATCTGCGTCGCGTGCGCCTTCATGGACTGCATCTTGGCGTCGACGAACTCATTCGCGTCGATCACTGCATCGAGCTCTTCGTCGGTCGCGCCGAACGGGAGGTTGTCGGGATCCCAGTCGGCGAACGTCGTCGCATCGCCAGATTCGCGTACTGCGCGGATGCCGTCGCTCATCTGCGACTTCGACATTGCGACCCAGTAGGCCTTCGGTACGTCCCACGCCTCACCGAGGTCCGGCTTGTAGGAACGAACTCCTGCGAGATCCATCGCGTAGGTAGCGACTCGGTGCGCCTGCACGTGATCGGGGTGTCCGTAACCGCCGAACTGGTCGTACGTCACCAGCACCTGGGGCTTGAGCTCGCGGATGATCTCGACGAGCAGGTCAGCAGCCACCAAGAGATCGGCGTGCCAGAAAGCTCCCGCCGGGACCTCCTCGGCGGCAGTGGCTGATCCGTCCTCCGCCCAGGACATGCCCGAGTCGTGGAAGTGACCGTGGCCACCCAGGAATCGGTGGTCCGTGACTCCCAATGCCTTCATCGCATCGTCGAGCTCGCCCTTGCGGTGCTCACCGAGCCCGCCCTCTCGCTCAAAGGCCAGATGCTCCAGCTCCGGAACGAGCACCTCGCCCATCTCGCCGGCCGTACAGGTGACGAGGGTGACCTGGACGCCTTCTGCGACATACTTGGCCATGGTCGCGCCGTTGTTGATGACTTCGTCATCAGGATGAGCGTGGACGAAGAGGATGCGGCGATCACTCAGAGGGCATGGCCCAAGGCTACTGACCATCCCGTGATTGGATCAGGGGATGACCACCTCGTACCCTCGCATGGCAGCGCGAACGCAGCGCTTCACCCTCGGAATCCCCCGCAACCTCACGATCTCTCCAGATGGCGCCACGGTCCGGTTCATCCGTACGCCTGACGGGATCACGGCTCAGGGTCAGCTGTGGGAGTACGACGTCACGACCGGCAGGCGAGACATTGCTCGTGGATCCCGCTGCGCTGCTCGGCGACGACGGCGAGCAGCTCTCTGCGGAAGAGCGTTCACGCCGCGAACGCAGCCGCGAAGGATCCGGCGGCTTGGTCGCATATGACGTCGACCAGACCGGGCGCTGGGCGTGCTTCGCCCTGTCAGGACGGCTCTGGGCCGTGCACCTCGGCGCCAAGGCCATTCACTCCCTGCCCAGCGAGGGCGCCGTCATCGATCCACGCCTCGACCCGACCGGCCGACTCATCGCCTACGCATCGGGCGGATCGCTGAGGGTCATCGGCGTCAACGGGCAGGGCGAGCGGCGCTCTGGCGTCACCTGAGTCCGGCGACCGAGGTGTGGGGGCAGGCAGAGTTCATCGCCGCGGAGGAGATGGACCGGTTTCGAGGGTTCTGGTGGGCTCCCGACGGTCAGTCGCTGCTCGTCGAGCGTTATCGACGACGCCGACGTCCAGATCTGGCACATCGCCGACCCAGAGCACCCTGAGCGGCCGCCGGTCGCTCGCCACTATCCCGCTGCCGGCACCCCCAACTCCGAGGTCTCCTTGTGGCACGTCGATCTCGACGGCAACCGGACCCAGGTCGGAGTGGGATCGCGCCGCGTACGAATACCTCGGCCGGGTGAGCTGGACTGCCGACGGCGACACCGGTGATCCAGGTTCTGAGCCGCGACCAGAAGTCATCGCAGATCCTGTCTGTCGACGTTGTAACCGGCCGCACCAGCACGCTCCGCGAGCTCAGTCGATCCCGCCTGGGTCGAGCTGGCGGCGGCACCGCAGTTTGCGCCGGGTGGCGCGCTGGTGAGCGTCGAGGACGTCGACGGCTGGCGCCGGGTGCTCGTCGACGGCTCGCCCGTCACGCCCGACGGCTGGCAGGTGCGGGGCGTCGTCGACACATTCGAGGACTGCGTCGTCGCCACAGCCTCCCAGGACCCGGTCGAGGTGCAGGTTGTCAGATTCGGCTTTGACGGCATCGTCACGCCGATCACGCAGGGAGCAGCTGCGCACACGGCCCTGATCGGTGGACCATCAACGGTGATCGTGCGCTCCGGCCTGGACACCGTGGGTACCAGCGTCACGGTGCATCGTGACGGCGCTGACCCCGCGCCGATCAAGGTGCTCAGCGAGGAGCCACCGCACCAACCAGTCGTGCGACTCATGAAGGCCGGCGAGCGCGAGCTGCGTACGGCTGTGCTCTTTCCCCGAGACCACCAGCCGGGCTCGCGGAAGCTGCCTGTCCTGATGGATCCGTACGGCGGCCCGCACGCCCAGCGCGTCGTGGCATCGGCCCGGGCCTTTCTCGATGCCCAATGGCTCGCCGATCAGGGATTCTGCGTCATCGTCGCCGACGGGCGCGGGACTCCCGGTCGCGGTCATGCCTGGGAGCGCGCAGTCCAGGACGACTTCGCCGGCGTCACCCTCGACGACCAGGTCGACGCCCTCACGGCGGTCGCGGAAGCTTTCCCCGACGATGTCGACACCGACCGCGTGGGCATCACCGGGTGGTCATATGGCGGCTATCTCTCAGCTCTCGCGGTGTTGCGCCGTCCAGATGTCTTCCACGCGGCCGTCGCCGGAGCGCCGGTGACGGAGTGGCGGCTGTACGACACGTGCTACACCGAGCGCTATCTCGGCGATCCCAGCTCCAGGCCTGAGGTGTACGACCGCAACTCGCTGCTGCCGCTCGCGCCTCTGCTCGAACGCCCGCTGATGATCATCCACGGTCTCGCTGACGACAATGTCGTGGCGGCACACACGCTCCAGCTGTCATCCGCTCTGCTGGCCGCCGGACGCCCACACACCGTGCTGCCACTGTCAGGTGTCACCCATATGACTCCGCAGGAGGTCGTTGCCGAGAATCTCAAGCTCCTGCAGGTTGCGTTCCTGAAGGATGCTCTCGGCATGTGATCCGCGACGGGGGCGCTCAGTCCTTGAGCCGCTTGGCCTCGCCCGGCAGCTCGGCGGGCTCGGCGGGGAGCTGTTCGTCGCCGGGCATCCAACCACCGTAGACATCGACCATCTCGACGACTCGATCGTCGAACGGCTCGACCAGCAGCACCCAGGCTCGGTCGTCCCAGTCCTCCTCGCCCGCGAAGGCTTCGCGAGTCAGCGAGGTGGTGTAGCCCTCGGCCTCCAGGGCGCCGATCAGCTCAACGGCATCGTCGTCGGAGTCAAAGTAGATCTGCGCCATGAAGAAATCGTATGATGGCGGTGTTCGCATCCCCGACAACGAGGTCATCAGTCCGTTGAAGCTCTGAGGTCATTCCCGCGCGGCAGCCCACAGTGGCCTGCGCATTCCACGACCTCATGGAGCGCTCATGCGTACATCTGTTTCTGTTCACGACCTCACATTCATGTGGCCGGACGGATCGACCGTCGTCACCGGCCTCGATCTCGCCATCGGACCCGGTCGCCACGGGCTTGTCGGACTCAACGGCAGCGGCAAGTCGACGCTGCTGAAACTCATCGCCGGCGAGCTCGCACCAACATCGGGCACGATCACGACGCGACGGGACCCTGGCGTACCTGCGGCAGGATCCTGCAGACGATCCTGACCGCACCGTGGCCGAGGTCTTGGGCGTCGACGACACCCTGGCCGCGCTCGCCCGGATCGAGGCGGGCAACGTGCAGGAGGCGGACTTCGAGCTGATCGGAGACGACTGGGACATCGCCGAGCGCTCGATCGCCGAGCTGGGACGTCTCGGTCTGGGAAACATCAACCTGGACCGGAAAGTCGCGAGTCTGTCGGGCGGAGAGCTCGTCCTGCTGTCACTTGCTGCACTGCTACTGCGACGACCCTCGATCCTGCTGCTCGACGAGCCGACCAACAACCTCGATCGCGAGGCACGCCAGCGGCTGGTCGAGGTGACGTCGACATGGAACGGCACCCTGTTGGTCGTCAGTCACGATCGTGAGCTGCTCAACACGATGGACGACATCGCCGAGCTGCGTGGCGGCGAGGTGCGCTGGTACGGCGGCAATTTCGACGACTACGAGCGCACCGTTGCTGCCGAACAGGCGGCCGCCGAGCGCATCGTGCGCACTGCTGAGTCCGAAGTGCGCGCGCAGAAACGCGACCTGGTCGAGTCGCACAGCAAGTTGGCGAGCCATGCCAGGCAAGGCCGAAAGCAGGCAGCCAAGGGCGGCATCCCGCGCATCGTCGTGGGCGGCCGCAAGCGAGCCGCTCAGCAGACCGCCGCTCGAGTGACCGGCATCCACGAGGATCGGCTCGCCGGAGCCGTCTCTCGACTCGATGAAGCCGAAACACTCATGCGGGACGATCGCGAGATCCACGTTGACCTGCCGGCGACTGCGGTTCCGCATCGCCGGGAGGTTCTGCGGCTCGACGGCGTACGACCGGTGCACGGCGATATCGAGCTGAACCTCGATGTACGTGGACCCGAGCGCATCGCACTGACCGGACGCAACGGCGCTGGGAAGACCTCACTGCTGAGAACTGTCGTCGGCGAGCTCGAGCCGGCCGCCGGAACCGTCGAGGTCAGGGTGCCGCTGCGCTACATGCCTCAGGCGATGGACGTCCTCCGACCGGAGCTGACCGTGGCCGAGAACATTGCCCGCATCGCACCCGACGCCGCTGAGACCGAGCGCCGGTCAAGGCTCGCCCGCTTCCTGTTCCGCGGTCGCGATGCAGATCAGTTGGCAGCCACGTTGTCTGGTGGAGAGCGACTGAGAGCGACGTTGGCAGCCTTGCTGCTCGCCGAGCCGGCGCCTCAGCTGCTCTTGCTGGACGAGCCGACCAACAACCTCGACCTCGCCAGCGTCAAGCACTTGGTCGACGCGCTGCGCTCGTATGCGGGTGCGTTCATCGTGGTGAGTCATGACGAGCGATTCCTTGACGACCTCGAGCTGACGAGACGGGTCGAGGTGTAGCGCACACTGGACAGGTGACCGAGACGAACTGGGCGGGCAACCTGACGTACGGCGCCAGCGCCCTGATCGAGCCCACCTCGGTTGTTGAGCTCCAGGATGTCGTGGGGTCGGCTTCGCGCATCCGTGCGCTGGGCAGCCGGCACTCCTTCAACCGCATCGCCGACACCGACGGTGTGCAGGTGTCTGTCGCCCGACTGCCCGACACCTTCGATCTCGACGAGTCAGCGAGGACAATCACCGTCGCTGCCGGCCTGCGCTACGGCGAGCTGGTCGAGCGACTCGACCGGGCAGGCTGGGCGCTGCACAACCTGGCGTCCCTCCCCCACATCTCGATCGCCGGCGCCATCGCGACCGGCACGCACGGATCCGGGGACCGCAACGGCAGCCTCGCCACCGCCGTGGCAAGGCTTGAGCTTGTCGCCGCCGATGGTCAGATCAACCATGTCGCTCGCGGTGAGGCCGACTTCGACGCGACAGTCGTCTCCTTCGGGCTCCTCGGTGTCACCACGTACGTGACGCTCGACATCGAGCCGACATATCAAGTGCGCCAAGACGTTTTCGAGAACCTCTCCTGGCAGGCGATCCACGAGCACTTCGACGAGATCACAGCCAGCGCGTACAGCGTCAGCATGTTCACCGACTGGGGCGACAACGGCGCAAGCTCCGTCTGGCTCAAGTCGCGCCAGGGCGAGGTCACCGACTTGTTCGACGCGGCCCCCGCTCTCACCGGCCTGCACCCCCTGCCGGGGCTGTCAGCCGAGTTCACCACCGAGCAGCTCGGACGATCCGGACCGTGGTGGGATCGGTTGCCGCACTTCCGGCTGGGCTTCACGCCGAGCAATGGTGAGGAGCTGCAGACCGAGTACCTCGTGCCTCGCTCACACGCCCTTGACGCGATTGACGCCGTACGCGCCGTCGCCGCGCAGGTGCAACCACTGCTGCTGGTGTCGGAGATCCGTACGATCGCGGCCGACACTCTCTGGTTGAGCCCCAGCCACGACACGGAATGCGTCGCCCTTCACTTCACCTGGCGCCAGGACATACCCGGTGTGACGGCATTTCTGCCCTCCCTCGATGACGCACTGGCACCGTTTGCGGCCAGACCCCACTGGGGCAAGCTCTTCGAGACGACGCCCGAACGACTCGGCGCGGCATATCCCAGGCTTGCGCAGTTCCGCGAGCTTTCCGAGCAGCTCGACCCGACCCAGAAGTTCGCGAACCAGCTGACTAGACAGTGGCTTGATCAGAGGTGAGCTTGCGCGACAGGATCGAACCCCAGATGGCCGCGAACGCGAACATGAACAACGAGTAGACCGCCGCCGGGATCGAGATCTCGGTGCTGTCGAGTACCTCGACCGCAATGAAGATCGCCAGCGTGGCGTTGTGCACGCCGATCTCCATCGAGGATGCGATGGCCTGGCTTTCGACAATGCCGAATGCCTTGGGTACCACGTATCCGACGACCAGGCTGATCGCGCAGAACAGTGCGGTCGCAAGGCCCGCATCGGCAAGGTAGCTGGTGAGATTGTCCTTCTGGTCGATCATGATTCCGGCGACGAGCACAGCGAGGATGACCGCCGACCCGATGCGTACCGGACGCTCCATTCGCCCCGCGAAGTCAGCGCGACGTGACCGGACGACCATGCCCAGCACCACCGGCGCCAGGACGATGACGAACACCTCGACGACCTTGCTGAAGGGCAACGTGACGTCGTCCTGGCGATCGAAATAGCCGATGGCCAGGCTGGTGATGATCGGCAGGGTGAAGATCGCGATGATCGAGTTGACCGCAGTCAGCGTGACGTTGAGTGCCACGTCGCCGCGAAACAGATGGCTGAACAAATTGGCTGTCGTTCCGCCGGGCGAGGCGGCCAGCAGCATCATGCCGATTCCGAGCAGGGCCGGAAGGTCGAGCAGCACGACCAGGCCGAAGCAGATCGCCGGAAGCAGGATCAGCTGACAGGCCAACGCCACCACCACAGCCTTGGGGTGGCGCCGAACCCGCAGAAAGTCGTCGACGGTCAGCGACAGACCGAGACCGAACATGATGATGCCGAGGGCGATCGGCAGACCGATCGTGGTGAGAGCTGAATCCATCCGGTCACCCTAGGGGCGAGTTGGGTCAGTCGCCAGAGCCGCGGGCGCTCACAGCGCCGCCTCGATCGCCGGTATGCGCTCACGGAACGCCGCCACTCGGTCGCGGGTGCGCAGAGGCTCACCGACCTTGGCAAGGTTGAGGAATCCCTCGTCGCCGCGGGCTTGCCCGGCCTCGATCCGGTCGCTCGCGGCCGACATGCGGCGTACGACCGCGTCCAGCACCGTCATCGGCCCCCACTCGCCGTACGCGTCGACCAGCAGCTCGAGCCTGCGAGCGGCGTCATCAGCTGCGATCTCCCGGTACAGCGGGATCGCGGTCCAGGCGAGGAAAGCCAGGTCATCGATCGGCTGGCCGGGTCCGGCCATGTCCCAGTCGATCATGGCGACGAAGTGGCCGCTCTGGATGATCCAGTTGTAGGCGCCGGGGTCCTGGTGGCAGATGATCTCGTCAGGGCCCAGCTCGACCTCCCCCGCCGCGCGCCAAGTGCGGGGTCCCGTCGGGCGGAACCCATCGACCACGTCGTGATAGTCGCGCAGCCAGGTCACCGCCTCCACCAACACGTTGTCCAGCACAACCTCTTGATCGATCGGCACACCCCGGCCCTCGACGTACTCAAGGACCTCTCGACCGTCGTCATCAAATCCGTGAAGTGCTGGAATGCCACGCATCCCGTTGTCGTGCAGATAGGTCAGCAGCTCGTGAACCGCAGGAGTCCACGGCCCGGTCGGACGCCGCACGGTGCGGCCGATTCGGGTCGCACCGCCAACGGCACCGGGGAGGTGTTCGGCCTCAGTTTCGTCGCGTGGCACCCTGTCATCGTGGCACATTCGCACTCGCACTCCTCAGGACCTGATCGCGATCCATCCAGAAGGGGGCTTGCGACCGTGCTGACGGTGGTCGTCCTCGCCATCGCGGCCGGCGCCATCGCGGCCATGATGGTGCTGTGGCCGGACCAGGACAAGGTCCCGCGCGACGCCAACCCGTTCAGCGGCGAGGGCGTCAGCACAGTGGACGCGACTGTCACCCGGGTCACCCCGTTCGACTGCAACAGCGGCGGCGAGGGGCCCGACGGCCGGATCGAGGTCACCGGCTCCTGCGCCCACGTGAGTGCCATGGTCAAGGACGAACCGGCCACCTTCGATCTCGACGCCTCCCGCTATCGAGCCGGCATCGACGTCGGTGACCAGGTCCGCCTGATCCGCTACACATCCGGCGGAGAAACCGCCGCATATGAGTTCTTGGACTTCACCCGTGGTGTACCCCTGACCGCGCTGGCGGCGATCTTTGCCGTGCTGGTGATCGCCATCGCGCGCTGGCGCGGACTCTTCGCCATCGTCGGCATCGGTGTCACCCTTCTGGCGCTGACCAAGTTCATGCTGCCTGCGTTCCTCGCTGGCGAGTCACCGCTCGCCGTCGTGGTGGTCGGGTCGACGGTGATCATGATCGCGGTGCTCTACCTCGCGCACGGCGTCTCGATCCGTACGACGTCCGCCCTTTTCGGCACCTTGTTCGGCATCGCCATGACCGCCGGTATGGGTGTGCTCGCGACCGGATGGGTCAACCTCTCCGGCGTTGGTTCCGAGGACGACCAGACCCTGATCGCCACCGTTCCAGATCTGGACCTCAAGGGTGTCGTCGCGGCGGCGATGGTGATCGCCGGGCTGGGCGTGCTCAACGATGTGACGGTGACTCAGGCGAGTGCCGTGTGGGAGATGCGCGCCCTGCAGCCAACTGCGCGAGCCGCCTCGATCTTCGCCTCGGCCATGCGTATCGGCCGCGACCACATCGCGTCAAGCGTCTACACGCTGGTGTTCGCCTACGCCGGTTCAGCCATGACGGTGCTGCTGCTGATCACGGCCTACCAACGCGGTCTCGTCGAGATGGCAACGACCGAACAACTTGCCCAGGAGATCGTGCGCACCCTGGTCGGCGCCATCGGGCTCGTGCTCGCCGTACCCGTGACAACTGCCGTCGCGGTGTGGCTCGCGCCGAAGGCTCAGATTGAGGCCGAGTCCGTCGGGGTATGACGCGAAGTGACGAAGGGAGATCGACATGACGATCGATCCACTGACCAACCCACCCGGACCCGCAGTCGGCAACCCACCGGACGAGCCGCCGCAGATTCCCGAGCCGGTCGAGCCTGACCTGCCGGATCCGGATGCCGATCCCGACGTGGTGCGTCAATCCGACTAGTCGAACCCACATGGGTGGCACGCGCGAGCCCTCCCTGCGTCCGTTGACCGCCGTTCTAGAAGCCGCCCGAGTTCATCACTTTGCCGGGATTGAGCAGGTTGCCGGGATCGAGCGCTGACTTGATGTCGTGGTGCAGCCGAACGCCCAGGTCGCCGATCTCGGTGTGCAGAAGATCGCGCTTGAGCAGGCCGACACCGTGCTCGCCGGTGATCGTGCCGCCGAGGTCGAGGCCCAGGAGCATCACGTCGTCGAACGCCCGATGTGCGCGCTTGCACTCGTCATCGTCCGCGCCGTCGAACACGACCGAAGGGTGGAAGTTGCCATCTCCGGCATGGCCGACCACGCCAATGAGGACGGCATGCTCGGCCGCGATCTGCTCGATGCCGGCGACGAGATCGGCCAGCCGGTCACGGGGAACACACACGTCGTCAACCATGGTCGTTCCCATCGACTCAAAGGCCGTGAGCACCTCACGGCGAGCCGCCAGCAGTGCGTTGGCCTCCTGCTCGCTCTCGGCGATGACAAGGTCAACGGCACCGGCTTCGCGCAGAACCGCGCTGAGCTGTGCGATCTCAGCATCACCGGCCTGTCCACCGGAGTCGGACTGCGCCAGAATCACTGCTTGCACACCGTCATCGAAGCCCAGCTTGAACGTCTCGTTGACGGCTTGAACGCTGACCCTGTCCATGAATTCGAGCAGGCTCGGGACAATCGTGGACGTGACGACTGCAGTCACCGCGCGAGCAGCGGCACCGGCGCTGGCGAATGTCGCCGCGAGCGTCCTGGGCTGCTCGGCGCTTGAGCGCAGTCGCAAGGTCACCTCGGTGATGATGCCGAGAGTGCCCTCTGAACCCACGAACAGCCGGGCAAGGTCATAGCCTGCGACGCCCTTGACAGTCGTCCGACCTGTGCGGAACACCTCACCGGAGGCCAGCACCACCTCCAGGGCGATGACGTAGTCAGTTGTGACGCCGTACTTCACACAGCAGAGCCCACCGGAGTTGGTTGCGACGTTGCCACCAATGGTGCAGAACTCCTTGCTGCTGGGATCGGGCGGATAGAACAACCCGTGCTCGGCGACAGCGCGGGCCAGCTCGGCATTCAGCACTCCCGGCTGGGCGATGACGTACCGGTTGGCGACGTCAATTCGCACGATCTCGTTCATCGCCTCCAACGTGATGACGATGCAGCCGTCGATGGCGTTCGCCCCGCCGGAAAGTCCGCTGCGAGCACCTTGCGGCACGACCGGCACGCCGTGCAGACGCGCGACCTCCATCGTTGCCGAGACCTCAGCGGTGTCTCTCGCCCGCACGACGGCCAGTGGGACACCTGCCTCGCAAAACATGGCCCGATCGGCGCGATAGGCCTCGATCAGCGCCGGATCGGTGATGATGCTGTGCGCCGAGAGCCGCTCAGTGAGGTCTGCGAGGATCGCCGCTTTCATGACGCGTTCTTGATCGCATCTTCTAGTGCACCGAGGATGAGCGTCACGGATCCTGGGTTGGCGTTGGGACCCATCAGGCCGATCCGCCAGACGGTCGTCGCAAACTCGCCGACGCCGCCACCGATCTCCAGGTCGTAGTTCTGCAGCAGGTAGCTACGCACCTTGGCCGAATCGGTCCCTTCCGGCACCTTGACCGTCGTGAGCTGCGGCAGTCGGTGCCCTTCTGCAGCAAACAGCTCCAGCCCCATCTCCTGCAATCCCTGCTGGAGTGCCTCGCCTGCGGCGCGATGGCGCGCCCACGTCTTCTCGAGCCCCTCGGCGAGCACCCGGTCGAGCGCGGCTTCGAGACTCGCGATCATCGCGACGGGGGCCGTGTGGTGATACGTACGTCCTCCGCTCGCCTCGCCGACATATCCACCGAGCAGGTTCAGGTCGACGTACCAGGACTGCGGGCTGGGGTTGCGCTGCTCGAAAGCGCGGTCCGAGATCGTGAACGGCGCCAGTCCGGGGGCGACGCCGAGACACTTCTGGGTCCCGGCATAACCGACGTCGATGCCCCATTCGTCGGCGCGGAGCTCACTACCGGCGATCGAGGTGACGGCATCGATGATCAGCAGCGCTTCACCCTTGATCGATCCGAGCGCCTTGACGTCTGACAGCACGCCGGTCGAGGTCTCGGCGTGGACTGCTGCGATCACTTTGGGTCGGGGATGCGCATCGGCGACCCGGTCGGCGTCGACGGGTTGGCCGTACGCGTGGTCGACCCTGATCACCTCGGCCCCACACCTGGCGGCGACATCACACATTCGCTCACCGAACAGTCCGTTGACCGCGATCACCGCGACATCTCCTGCCGCAATGGTGTTGACGAAGGCGGCCTCCATGCCGAGCGACCCGGTCCCGCTCAGCGGAAGGGTGCGCGCATTGCTCGTGCCCCACACCTGCCGGAGGCCCTCGCAGGTGCGATCGAGCCGTGCGATGAACTCGGGATCGAGGTGGCCGAGCAACGGATGGCCGAGAGCAGCGGTCGCTTCGGCATACGGATTGGTCGGTCCGGGACCGAAAAGATGTCGAGTCGGCAGTATGTTGTTCATCGGCTCGATCCTAAGCCGATTCACCAGGTGTCACATTGTGGCGAGAAGGCAGGGAACCAAGATGGGCCGTTTTGCATTGCCCGACGAGAAGCCGAAGGGCTTGGACTCACCGAGGGCCGCAAAGATCATCAAGTACATGTCGAAGGCCCAGGTGAAGGTCTTCAAGCTGACCAACGGACGCCTCGGGAGCAAGTGGCGCATCGGCGAGGGATTCCACAATCCCCCGCCGGTCCTGCTGCTGGAGCACGTCGGTCGCAAGTCCGGCACGTTGTTCACCGCCCCGCTGCTCTATCGCGTCAATGGCCCCAACCTCATCGTGGTTGCCTCCCAGGGCGGATTGCCCAAGAACCCGCAGTGGTTCGCCAACGTGATGGCCCACCCGGACACCCAGGTCCACCTCCGCAAGGAACGCGGACGCCCGGTGCGTGCGCGAGCCGCCGAGGGCGCAGAGCGAGAGGCGCTGTGGGCGGACATGGTCGACCTTTACGGGGACTTCACGAAATATGCGAAGTGGACCGATCGCGAGATCCCGATCGTGGTTCTCGAACCGCGCTGAACTACTCACGTCCGTGCGTATGGCCGCGGGCCGCCGAGAAGACGATCCGCAGGCGCGACCCCCGCCGTCTTCTGTGCGCTTTTAAAACCCGACACTCAACTTCAGCGCGACATGGCCTCGAGCATGCCCTTGGTAGCCAGTTGGTCGGCGAGCTCGTTGTCGGGAACACCGACATGGCCCTTGACCCAGAACCACTCGACCTCGTGGCGCGCGCAGGCAGCCTGCAGCCGCTGCCAGAGGTCGACGTTCTTGACCGGCTGCTTGGCCGAGGTCTTCCAGCCGTTCTTCTCCCAGGCCAGCACCCACTTGGTGATCCCGTTGCGCACATAGGTGCTGTCGGTGTGCAGATGGACGGTCACCCTGCGGGTCAGGGCTTCCAGCGCCATGATGGTCGCCATCAGCTCCATCCGGTTGTTGGTGGTCTCGACCGGCTCGCCGCCGAAGAGCTCGCGGGCGTGATCACCCTGTCGCAGGACTGCGCCCCAGCCACCCGGACCGGGATTGGGAGTGCACCCTCCGTCGGTATGGATCACCACCACGTCAACGCTCACAGGTCCATCCTGCCCTGTCGTGTCGAGGTCGATCAGACGCGGCGCGCCGTACGATCGTTTCGTGCCCCCACGCAGTCGTGCCGCGACCTACGCTCGCCGCCGCAAGCGTCGTATGGCGAAGGTCGACAACGATCTGACCGACGCCCAATGGGCCGCTCTCGTCGAAGCCTGGGGCGGCTGTGCCTACTGCGGCAACGACACCGCGGCCCTGCAGAAGGACTGCATGCTTCCCATCTCGCGCGGCGGCCGCTACACGGCGACGAATGTCGTTCCTGCCTGCGGTTCGTGCAACGCGAGCAAGTGCAATATCGAGGTGACGACCTGGATGCGCCGCAAGAAGCTGGACGAGCGTACGTTCCTGGTGCGGCACGTGCAGATCGTCGACCTCGTGGTCGACTGCCCCTGAACGGTCAGAGCTTTTCGACCGGCGCATAGCGCAGCAGCAAGCGCTTGACGCCTTGCGAGCCGAAGTCGACTGTTGCCTGGGCCTTGTCGCCCTGGCCGTCGACCGCCACGACAGTGCCGAGCCCGAAGCTGTCGTGCGAGACACGATCACCTGGGGACAGCGACACGACTTCGCGGGTCGCGCGCTTGGAGCGCGCCGCGACATTACTCGCCCGGAACGACGACTGCGACGAGACCGACGGACTGCTCGGTGTCCACTGGGTCGGCGACGACGCCACTCGCCGCCAGTCGACCAGCGCCTCGGGGAGCTCGTCGAGGAAGCGCGATGCCGGGTTGTAGGACGGTGCACCCCAGGCCGCGCGCGTCTGCGCACGGGTGACATAGAGACGGGTGCGGGCGCGGGTGATGCCGACGTATGCAAGTCGGCGCTCCTCCTCGAGCTCGGCATTGTCGGCCAGAGATCGCATGTGCGGGAAGACCCCGTCCTCGAGGCCGGTCAGGAACACCACCGGAAACTCCAGCCCCTTGGCGGTGTGCAACGTCATCAACGTGACGACCCCATCGCCTTCGTCGGGGATCTGGTCGGCATCGGCGACCAGCGCCACCTGCTCGAGGAACGCTGCCAGCGACCCAGGTGCGAGATCGGCTGCCGCATCGGCGACGGCGTCAGCGTCGGCCGCGGCGTCTGCGTCATCGGCAATCGTGCTTGCGCCAACCACGAACTCGCGGGCGACGGCAACGAGCTCAGCGAGGTTCTCGACGCGGGTCTCGTCCTGCGGGTCGTTGCTCTGCTCCATCGCCGACAGATAGCCGCTGCGCGTCAGCGCGGCCTCGAGCACAGCGTCGGCGGGCGCGCCGCTCTCGGCCATCACGATGAGCTCGGACATCGTCTGTGTGAACGCCTGGATCGCGTTGAGCGACCGCGTGGCGAGGTCGTCCGCCTCCTGAGCGCGAGTCAGCGCCTCCCAGAAGCTGATCTCGTGTCGATCGGCGAGCCGTTGGATCGCCGCCTCGGCCCGATCGCCGATGCCCCGCTTGGGCTCGTTGAGGATGCGGCGCAGGGACACCGCATCACGCGAGTTGACCAGCACACGTACGTAGGCGAGCGCGTCCTTGATCTCCTTGCGCTCGTAGAACCGCACGCCGCCGACAACTCGGTAGGGCAGACCAACGCGGATGAAGACCTCTTCAAACACTCGGCTCTGCGCATTGGTGCGGTAGAAGATGGCAACGTCCTTGGCCGCAGCATCACCGGCATCACCGAGCTTGTCGATCTCCTCGGCGATGAACTGTGCCTCGTCACGCTCGTCGTCACCGACATAGCCGACGATCTTCTCGCCATCGCCCTCGGCCGACCACAGCTGCTTTTCCTTGCGCCCGGCATTGCGACTGATCACAGCGTTGGCTGCCGTGAGGATCGTCTGGGTCGAGCGATAGTTCTGCTCGAGCAGGATCGTCGAGGCGTTGGGAAAGTCGTCCTCGAACTCGAGGATGTTGCGAATGTTCGCACCGCGGAAGGCATAGATCGACTGATCGGAGTCGCCCACGACCAGCAGATCGGAATCGGGGTCGGTGAGCTCACGGATCAGTTGGTACTGCGCGTGGTTGGTGTCTTGGTACTCGTCGACAAGGATGTGCCGAAAGCGCCTGCGATAGGTCTCGGCAACGTCGGGCCACCCCTGCAACAGATGCACGGTGTTCATGATGAGGTCGTCGAAGTCCATCGCATTGGCAGCGCGGAGCCGGGCCTGATAGGTCGTGTAGGCGTCGGCGTACAGCTCCTCGGTCGGGTTGACGGCCTTGCCCGCTGCCGCCTCGTGGTCGACAAGCTCGTTCTTGAGGTTGGAGATCCAGTTGAGCACCGCGCGCGGGTTGACCCGCTTGGGGTCGAGATCCATGTCTCGGCACACCTGCGTCATCAGACGCCGCTGATCGGCAGCGTCATAGATCGTGAAGGTCGAGGTGAACCCGAGCTTGGTCGCCTCACGACGCAGGATGCGCACGCAGGCCGAGTGGAAGGTCGACACCCACATCATCCGAGCTCGCGGACCGACCAGCTCGGCAACGCGTTCGCGCATTTCCGCAGCGGCCTTGTTGGTGAAAGTGATCGCCAGGACCGACCCGGGATGGGCGCCTCGAGCAGCGATCAGCCACGCCACCCGGCGGGTCAGCACACGCGTCTTGCCCGAACCAGCCCCTGCCACCACAAGCAGCGGACCGCCGGGATGCGACACCGCAGCACGCTGCGCGTCGTTGAGGCCTTCGAGCAGCAGGTCGGAGCGGGCGCGCTTCTTCTCCGCCTCCTGGGCAGACTTCTTCTCCGCGGTTTGGGGCACGGGAAAAGGCGAAGTCATCAGGCCCTCCAGCCTAGTTGCCGCCAACGACACCGGTGACCTCGGCCGTCGGGCGACAATGGACCTATGACCCCGGTGACGATCGACAGCTCAGCGACCGAACCGCCGTACGAGCAGGTACGTCGCCAGATCGCCGAGAGCGCGGCCTCCGGGGCTCTCCGGCCAGGTCACAAGCTGCCGACCGTACGCCAGCTCGCCAGCGACCTTGGGCTTGCCGTCAACACCATCGCCAAGGCATATCGCGCGCTTGAGTCCGATGGAGTGATCGAGACCCACGGTCGTGCGGGAACGCTCATCGCAACCCGTCGGATCGGTGACGCCCACGCCGAGCAGGCCGCGAAGTCCTTCACCCAAACTGCCCGGCGCCAGGGACTGTCGATGGACGAAGCGATCAGGCTCGTCGAGCAGAATTGGTAGCTATTCGGCCATCGTGTTGGGTTTGCGCCAGGTGCGCTCGAATGGCAGCCGCCAGGCGCGTGGCGCGATCAGCTGGTGCACCGCATTCGGACCCCAGGTCGCCGAAGGGTAGGGCCGCACCGGCGGCAGGTCGTTGAGCAGGGGCTCGGAGATCTCCCACAGCCTCTCGATGCCCTCAGCGGTGGTGAACAAGGTGCGTTCACCGCGCATCGCGTCGTGGATCAGCCGTTCGTACGCCTCGAGCACGTCGCCTGCACGCTCGGTCTCGTGCATCGCGAACTGCATGCTGAGCTTGTCGAGCCGCATACCCGGGCCGGGTCGCTTTCCGTAGAACGACAACGACATCTTCGAGGCATCCGCCAGATCGAACGTCAGGTGATCGGGACCCGACAGGCCAACGCCGGATCCGGCGGGGAACATGCTCTTGGGCGGTTCGCGGAACGCGATCGAGATGATGCGAGCACCTTCGGGCATCTTCTTGCCGGTTCGCAGGTAGAACGGCACCCCCGCCCAGCGCCAGTTGTCGATCTCGGCCTTCAGAGACACGAACGTCTCGGTCTCGGAGTCAGAAGGCACACCGCTCTCGTCGCGATATCCGTCGTACTGACCGCGGACGACGTACTTGGGGTCGATCGGGAGCATCGACCGAAAGACCTTGTTCTTCTCCTCGCTGATCGAGTCCGAGTCGAGGGAGGTCGGCGGCTCCATCGCCATGAAGGCCATCACCTGGAACAAGTGGGTGACGACCATGTCCTTGAAGGCGCCCGTTCCTTCGTAGAAGCCCGACCGACCCTCGACCGAGAGGGTCTCGGGTACGTCGATCTGCACGTGGTCGATGAAGTTGCGGTTCCAGATCGGCTCGAACAAGCCGTTGGCGAAGCGGAACGCCAAGATGTTGAGCGCTGCCTCCTTGCCCAAGAAGTGGTCGATTCGAAAGATCTGGTCCTCGGCGAAGACCTCGTGCAGCTGTGAGTTGAGCGACCTGGCACTGGTCAGGTCAGTCCCGAAGGGCTTTTCCATGATGATCCTGGCGCGATCGACAAGGTTGGCGTCGCGCAACGTGTGCACGACGTCGAGCGCTGACTTGGGCGGGACGCTCACATAGTGGAGTCGCTGTGGGCTGCCGCCCAGCTCCTGCTCGAGTGCCTTGGCGGCCGAGGCCAGCGCATCCGCGCCGGCCTTGACGTTCACGTACGAAAGCTTGGGAGCGAAGGCCTTCCACTGCTCGGCGTCGGCCTTGCGCGGGTTGAACTCCCTGCACGCCTCCTCGGCAAAGTCCCGAAATGACTCGTCGTCGAACTCGTCGAGCGACACCCCGATGATGCGCGACTCAGGCACCAGACCCGACTGCAGCAGGTGCATCAGTCCGGGCAGCAACTTGCGCCGGGCGAGATCGCCCGTGGCACCGAACAGCACGATCAGGTGAGGTTCGTTCACCCCATCAGGCTAGACCCACCAGATGACTTGCAGGTTAATTCCGGGACTCGCCCTAGATCAGGCGGCGATCGTTGGCCCAGCGGGTGAGCTCGTGGCGGCTGGACAGCTGGAGCTTGCGGAGCACGCTCGACACATGGGTCTCGACGGTCTTGATCGAGATGAAGAGCTCCTTCGCCACTTCCTTGTACGCATAGCCACGGGCGATCAAACGCATGACCTCTCGTTCGCGCTCAGTGAGCCGGTCGATCTCCTCGTCGATCTGCGCCACCTCGATGGTGCCCGCAAAGGCGTCCAGGACGAAGCCGGCAAGGCGGGGCGAGAACACCGCATCACCGGCAGCGACCCGGTCGATCGCATCGAGCAGCTCAGGGCCGGAGATGTTCTTGGTGACGTAACCGCGGGCGCCTGCGCGGATGATGCCGATGACATCTTCGGCGGCATCGCTGACTGAGAGCGCCAAGAACTTCATCTCGGGATGGCGCACGTGCAGTCGACGAATCACCTCAAGGCCTCCCCCGCCGGGCATGTGCACGTCGAGCAGGACCACGTCGGGCTTGGTCTCGGCCAAGATCAGCACGGCGCTCTCGACGTCTTCGGCCTCGGCCACGATCTCGACGGGGCCGTCGATCTCGGCGCGGACCCCGCGCCTGAACATGGCATGGTCGTCGATGATTGCGATGCGCTGGCGCTCGCTCATGAGGTCTCCTCGAATATGGGATCGGCGCGGCGCAGGGGCACCGACATGGCCACCTCGGTGCCCTCACCGGGCTTGCTGCGGATCGTAGCGGTGCCGCCATGACGTTCGACCCGGTCGACGATCGAGCCGCGTACACCCATCCGATCATCGGCGATCGCGTCGATGTCGAATCCGACACCGCGGTCACGGACGAACACCTGGACCGAATCGTTGGTCGCCTCGGCGTACACGTCAATGCGGTCGACACCCGCATGCTTGGCGGCATTGATCATGGCTTCCCGGGCGGCCTTGGAGATCGCGGCGATGTCGGGATCGAGCGCCACATCGCCGACGGCGATGACCTCGACGGGAACGCGGTGGGTGTCCTCGACATCCGCGGCCGAAGCGCGCAACGCGGCAACCAGCGAGTCGCCGGGCTGCTCATCCGTGCCGTACAACCAGGCACGCAGCTCGCGTTCCTGGCGGCGGGCGAGCGTGGCCACGGCCGCCTGGTCCCCCGCGTTCTTCTGGAGGAGGGCGAGCGTCTGGAGCACCGAGTCGTGCAGATGGGCGGCCACGTCCGCACGTTCCTGTGAACGTACGAGCGCGCGCCGCTCCTCGGTGAGGTCGCCGAGAAGCTTGCTGATCCAAGGACCGAGGATCAGCGCGAGCCCGATCAGCGCGACCCCAAGCGCTGCAGCCAGGTCGACCATCGCATTCCAGCCACGCTCCTGGGTCAGGAAGTACAGGGCTGCAAGCGCGATCAGCACACCACCGGCGGCGATGCGCATGGCGAAGCCCATCCCGCTGGTCTGCCGCATCCAGCGCCGCCAGGCAACGTCGTCGAACTGGCGCCAGATCACCGCGAGGCCCACGACAGCAACGAGGGCCGGGCCGACGAGCGCGTCACTGATGCCGCGACCGGTGACCTGGAGGAACAACAACACCCCGACGCCGACCATCCCGATGGCGAGCGTCTGCAGGATCTCGCCCGCGCCCGCACGATTGGGGTTGGTCCGCAGACCCTGCCGGGTGGCGGCCTCGAGGCCGGGCGACAGCTCCGGCTGACGCAGTGGCAGGAATCGCCACAGCAACAGGTAGGCGATGATGCCGATGCCGCTGAGCCAGGTCGACACGATGAACACGAGGCGTACGTAGAGGACGCCCACGCCGAAGTGATCGGCGAGACCCGTTGCCACGCCGCCGACGAGTCGGCGGTCTGCCGGTCGGTAGGCGCGGCGATAGCGACTCGCACTGGTCTGGATCACCCTGAGATCGTCACACGTACGCACGCGTGCGCGCCACCAGGGACGACCCTCGTTCACCCTGACCGGTGGTGCCGGGGTTTCAGGGTCGTACCCGATGGTTCGGCAGGTCTCGTTCGGTCACGATGGAGTCATGAACGACACCCAGCAATCCCGCACCGCCGGGCCGGACGACGACTTCGACCCGCACAAGCTGCGCACCATCACCGACGTGAAGCGGTCCACCGATGACCGGATGGTCGCCGGCGTCTGCTCAGGCGTCGCCAAATATCTCAACATCGATCCGGTCATCGTGCGCATCGTCATTGCCGTGCTCACGATCGTCGGCTTCGCCGGTGCCATCTTGTATGCCGCCGCATGGCTGCTGCTCCCGTCCGACGATGCCGACAAGAGCATCGCTGCCGGATGGTTCAACCTCGACGAGAACGAGGAGCAGGTCCGCAAGATCGGTTTGGTCGTCGCCGGCATCATCGCCGTGTTCTCGCTCCTCGGCGACCGCGGCAACTGGTGGGGCATCGGTTGGATCCTGGTCCCCCTCGCGGCGCTCTACTACCTGTTCGTGGTTCGCCCACGCAACACCGACAAAGAGGCGATCCGAGCGCAGGTCCTCGCTGACATGCCGACGAGCGAGGCGATCACCGCTGACGTCATGGCCAAGGTCGATCGCCAAGTGGCCGAGAAGGTCGCCCACGCCTACCAACCCAAGTCGAAGGCGCTTCCGCTGTTGACCCTGTCGCTGATCGCGATCGGCGTTGCGCTCACCCGGATCTACGCCGACACCCACGACGGGATCGAGTGGACGACCTATGTCGCCGTCGCTCTCGCCATCACCGGGATCGGCCTGGTCATCGGCACGTTCTGGGGCTATGGCGGACCGCTGATCTTCCTCGGACTCGTCCTCGGTCTGACCCTGGCGATCGGATCTGTGTTGCCGAGCGGACGCATCGGAACCCAGCAGCCCACCCCGACAACTGCGGCAGGCGTCCACGCCAGCTACGAGCACGGCGTCGGACTTCTCGAGCTCGACCTGACCGATGTCAGCGACCCGACAAGGCTGCTCGGTCGCACCATCACCCTTGACCTCGGCGTCGGCCAGACCAAGGTGATTGTCCCGGAGGGTCTGAACGTCGAGATCGACTCTGAGCTGAAAGTCGGTGAGATCTCGGTCTTTGGCCGCAAGGAGAACGGCACCGACAATGCGGTCAGGACCCCGGCAACCGGCACAGGTGGGGCGCTGACGATCGAGATCGACCAGAAGATCGGCAACGTCGAGGTGGTCCGGTCATGACACGTCACCCGTTCCGCTGGAGCAGCCTCGCCTTCGGCCTGTTCTTTCTCGCCGGCGTCGGCCAGTGGGCCGTGTGGAAGCAGGACTGGCTCACCCCGCGCGAGCTCAGCCTGGCGTCGTCGGGCGTACTCATCGGGCTCGGCCTGCTCGGTGTCATCGCGACATTCTGGAAGCCCAAGCAGCTCACCACCACAACCTCCGATCTGGAAGACAACTCCTCACGAGAAAGAAGCGAACATGAAGAAGCTGACCCGCAATCCTGACGACAAGTGGTTGGGAGGCGTCTGCGGAGGCCTTGCCGACTACACCGGCGTCGATGCCAATCTGGTCCGCCTGGTTGTCGCCGTCTGCACGCTGCTCGGCGCCGGCTCGTTGATCGTGGCCTACGTGGTCGCCTGGGTGCTCATGCCCGCTCGACCGCCGGCATCCTCGACCGTATGGGCTGAGGCTACTGACGCTCCAACCACACCGAGCGAGCCTGCACCGCCGTCTGCGTGAAGTCGGAGAAGAGTCCGTCAACTCCGGCCTCGAAGTACGCCAGAAGCTCGCTCACGGCATCGCCGTGGGCGAGCTTTTCGGTGCCCACGCGCATCGCGGGCGGAAGGAACGCGTTCTCGTTGCGCATGGTCCAGACGTGCACGTCCAGGCCGGCCGTGTGCGCACGTTCGACAAGCCCGGTGGCTCCCGCGTCAGGGTCGACAACAAGATCCTTCAGCGGACCGATCGCGTCGGCGTACTCGGCGATGAATGCCAGACCCTCGGCAGTGCGGAGGTCTTCGTACGTACGCGGGTCGTCGGCGGCCACGAAATCTGCGGGGGCTCCACGGCCGGACATGAGCTGCACCAGCATTGCGGGGGTCCTTGGGCGTACGGCCCGCAGATTGGCTGACTCGAAGGACTGGATGACCACCGTGGCGGACCCGTCGTTGAATCCCCGACGTTCCAGGGTCTCGACGAGCAGGTCGTTCAGGCTGATGCCGACGCTCTCGAAATAGCTCGGGTGCTTGGTCTCGATGTAGACGCCCACAGGGGTGCCGCGTTCGGCGGTGCCGGCGGCCGAGATGTCGAGCACTTCGTCGAGAGTCAGGATCGGCTCAACACCGTTCAGTGCGACATTGCCCGGGCGAAGGTCCGGGATCCGCTCCTTGCAGCGCAAGACCTTCAGCTCAGCGAGGGTGAAGTCTTCGGTGAACCAGCCCGTACGCGAGGAACCGTCGACGAGCTTCGTGGTGTGCCGGTCGGCAAATTCGGGATGGTCTGCGACGTCTGTCGTGCCGCTGATCTCATTTTCGTGTCGTACGACGAGAACTCCGTCCCGCGTGCTGACGACGTCTGGCTCGATGTAGTCAGCACCCTGCTCAATCGCCAGGAGATAGGACGGACGGGTGTGCTCGAGGCGCTGACCGGGAACTCCGCGGTGGGCAATGATCAGAGGAAGTGTCACCAACCCATCTAATCGCATCACCCGAGACGGACACCGCGAACTGCGCCGTCGCGGCGCGGATCGGCTGCTGCCACCAGGCGGCCGTCGGGTTTGCGCAGGGTGACACCGACACCGCCGAAGTACATCGACGGGTGGGCCTCAATCTTGATGTCCTCGTCGGATCTGCCGGCGCGGTGAACATGGACGCGTGGATGGTTGACGGCATCCTGCAGGCCCAGTCCGCCGTTGATGAGGCCCGCAAGAACCTGCACGATCGCCGTGGTGATCCGGTCCGCACCCGGAGAGCCGATGGCGATCGAGGAGCCATCGGGGTGGTGCCCGACGGTGGGTGCCATGTTGGAGAGCAGCCGCGTCCCCGGCGGCAATCCGTGCAAGCCTTGAGCGTTGAGCTCCTGCTCGCCGAGGCAGTTGTTGAGCCAGATGCCGGTGCCCTTCGCGATCATCCCCGAGCTGTAGCCCGACGAGACGGTCACCGCGCACGCGCCGCCGTCGCTGTCGGTGGCAGAGACATGCGCCGTCGACCCCGACTCCAGAACTGCCAGGTGATCGCGGTCGATCAGATCGAGGAATGCGGCCGCATCACTTTCGAGGTCTTCGGTGTGGTCGAGCGTGTCGAGGCGATGGCCGAGGACGGCACGCTGCACACGAATGAGGTGGTCCCGGTCATCGCTTGGGTGTCCGTCGAGCAGCCGGAGCATCGCTGCCACGCACACCCCACCCACCGAAGGGGGCGGGTTGGTGCCGAGCCGCCACTTTCCGACCGTGCTCATCAAAGAAGGCCTGACCACCGGGCGATACGCCGCGAGGTCCGCAGGGCCGAGGATGCCCCCGCGGTCGATGACGTCTGCGCTGATCATCTGGGCAAGATCACCGGTGTGCAGCGCGGACGGGCCCTGCTCGGCGATCAGCTCGAGGGCGCCCACCAGGTCTGGAAGCTCGACAAGTCCCGTCGAGATGGTGCCGTCCTCGTGGTGGACGACCGATCGACTCTGCTCGTCCCAGCCGAAGATGTCGTCGTGGACGTACTCGAGGTAGAACCGGGAGGCCGACCCGAGCTGGAAACCGCCACGGGCCACCTCGATAGCGGGTGCCACGAGCTCGCGCCACGGGATGCTTCCCCAACGTCTGTGCGCTTCACCGAAGGCCGCCACCGAGCCGTGACACGCAACGGAACCCGGACCGATGGTGACCGTCACGCCCCCGCCGTACGCGGTGTCGATGTCCCACGTGCCGCCGCCGAGGCTTCGCCCGCGGCCAGGCATGTCCATCCAGCCGTCGACAGTGTGGGGTGCGCTTCCGTCCGGCGGCTGGACCGTGATGAACCCGCCGGAGCTCAAAGAGACGATCCCGACCTCATTGACCATCGTGACGAGCGTGGCCGCGAGCGCGGCATCGATGGCATTGCCACCGGCCAGTGCGATCTGTTCACCTGCCGCAGCGGCGGCCTCGTTGGGCGCGGCAATCGCTACGTCCGGCATGACGGAAGGCTATCTGGTCGGCCGACCAGCCAGCGTCCTAGATCGACACGCCGATCCCGCCCAAGGTCTGGCCCCCGAAGCGGGCAATCTCCGCGTCGAGATCCAGCGGGCTCATCGAGGTGCGCGATTCGATGATCTCGGCTGTCAACTGATCCGCGGGCACGAGCCAGCTCACCTCGAACTCGATCCCGTCAGGGTCTTTGGCATACAAAGCTTTGGTGGTGCCGTGATCAGTGGCTCCCACGAACGAACCGGCGTCGATGAGGCGCTCCCGGGTCGCGGCCAGCTCCTCGAGCGTGTCGACCTCCCACGCGAGGTGATAGAGCCCCACTGTGGTGCGGCCTGCGCCGGAGTCGGCAGCCTGTGGACCGATCTGGAACAAGCCAAGATCATGGTCGTTGGAGCTGCCGCCGGCCTGCAGGAAGGCCGCACCTGGGAAGGCCATGACCGTACGAAAGCCCAGCGCTCCGGTATAGAACTTGACGCTCGCCTCGACGTCTCGGACGTACAGCACTGCATGGTTCAGCCGAGTGACTGGCACGCGAGCCTCCTGAACTAGTTGAATGCTCACTCATCTTAGCGCGCTGGAACCAACCGGTAGGCTGGCCGCATGGTTTCTCGGCTTTTCGGACGGGGCTCATGGCCCGAAGCGTCGCGCATCGCCGACATTCTTCGCCAGGAGACGCTCGGTGGCGTCCTGCTGCTCATCGCAACCGCGGCCGCCCTCACGTCAGCCAACCTCGGCGACGGCTACTCCGCGTTGCGCGACACCGCATTCGGCCCTGAATCACTGCATCTCAACCTGACCTTCGGTCAATGGGCAGCTGACGGCCTGCTCGCGATCTTCTTCTTCGTGGCTGGTCTCGAGCTGAAGCGGGAGTTCGTGGCCGGCGACCTGCGCGACCCGAGCCGGGCAGCTCTCCCCGTCGTGGCGGCAATGGGTGGCATGGCTGTCCCCGCACTGGTGTTCGTCGTGTTCAACCTGGGCGGCGCAACGGAGGGCTGGGCGATCCCAACCGCAACGGACATCGCCTTCGCCCTGGCGGTACTGGCCGTGATCGGCAGCCATCTGCCCAGCGCGCTGCGCACCTTCCTTCTCACCTTGGCCGTGGTGGACGACCTGATTGCGATCATCATCATCGCCGTCGTCTACACCTCGTCCCTGCACCTGAACTTCTTGCTGCTTGCGCTCCTGCCGCTGGGGATGTTCGCCGTGTTGGTGCAACGCCGCGTGCAGTCGTGGTGGCTGCTCCTACCCCTCGCAGCGACGACCTGGGCGCTCGTGCACGCCTCAGGAGTCCACGCGACGGTCGCTGGCGTGCTGCTGGCATTCGCCGTGCCGGTGCTGCGCCGCGACGGCGCCGAGGGTGTCGGACTGGCCGAGCACTTCGAACATCGCTTCCGCCCCATTTCGGCGGCATTCGCCGTCCCGGTCTTCGCGTTCTTCGCGGCCGGTGTGCAGGTCGAGGGATGGAAGGGCTTCACCGAGGCGATGAACGAGCCCATCACCTTGGGCATCGTCGCCGGATTGTTCGTCGGCAAGACCGTGGGCGTCTTCGGCTCCACCTGGTTGATGGCCAGATTCACCGGAGCAGAACTCGATGACGACTTGGCGTGGCCAGACATCCTCGGCGTGTCGATGCTCGCGGGTGTGGGGTTCACCGTCTCGCTCCTGATCGGTGAGCTGGCCTACGGCACCGGCAGCTCGACCGACGACAACGTCAAGATTGGCGTATTGGTCGGGTCACTGGTCTCGGCCATCGCTGCCACGATCGTGCTGCGCGCACGAAATGTGCGCTACCGCGAGATCGCGAAGCGCGAAAAGCTTGACCGCGACGGCGACGGCATCCCCGACCTCTACCAGCAGTAGCCGTCAGTGACTATGCAGGACTAGTCACAAAGAACTATCCACAATGTGAATATCATTGTGGAACACGTCACAGATGCGTGGGTTTACGCTGGCCACCATGGACCTCAGCTCGATCGCCCGCGAGCTGTACTCCGTGCCGCTCGCAGACTTCATCGCTGCGCGCAAGGACTATGTCGTCGCCGCTCGCGCGGTCGATGACCTTCAGCTGAGCAAGGCAATCGGCGACCTGCGCAAGCCCAGCGCAGCTGCCGCCGTCGTCAACCTGCTCGCCCGACATGACCCTGACCTCCTTCAAGAGGTCGATGAGCTGGGCGACGAGCTGAGACAGGCTCAGGAGAGCGGCGACGGAAGTCGGCTACGGCTGCTCAACGACGAGCGCAAGGCGCTGCTCAGAAGGGTCTCCGCCGAAGCGATCGAGCTCGCTGAGGAGCACGGCTTGTCACACGCGCCTGCGGTGATGAATGCCGTCGAGGAGACCATCAAGGCGGCATTGGCCAATCCAAGGGCCGCCGAGGCCGTTCGAGCAGGTCTCCTCGTGTCGGCGCTGTCGGGCGCCGGCCTCGGGTTCGTCGATGTGTCGGACAGTGTGGCGCTGCCCGCGGCCGAGATGATGACACTCCCAAGGCCTGGCCAACGCAGGCTGAGGGCAGTGCCAGACCTGCCTGATCCCGCAGCCTCGCGCATCGAGGTCGCACGCGAGGCAGTAGCCGAGGCGACCCGACGGACCGAGCAGGCAGATTCCGACCTGCTCGAGGCCGAGTCCGCGCGAGAGACGCACGCAAGCGAGCGAGATCAGCTCCGCGAACGCATCGAGACGCTGACGCGGGAGCTTCGCGAGCTTCAAGCACGTGCAGAGGATGCCGCTGGTACAACACGCGACCTCGACCGTTCCGTCGCCCAGAGCGCCAAGGCACGAGATGCAGCGCACAAGGAGCTCGCCCGCGCCCTCCAGCGCCTTGACCGCCTTGTCTAGCGGCCCTCGACAATGTGCGACAGTCGCCGCAGAGTCTCGGTGTTGCGCCACTTCATGGCCGCGGCCTCAAGCGGTCGCGGGATCAGCGCGGCTGGACCGCCCGTCACTTTCTCCTCGAGGGTGATCTTGGTGCCCGAGGCTTGCGCCACCAAGGTGATCACGACTTCGGCAACTCCCGCTGGAAAAGCCCGCGCCCTGAGCGCAAGTCGCTGTTCGGGCACCGACTCGAGAACTTCGGTGTGATCGTCGAGAAGTATCGGCCACACGCCCACCGAATGGTGCAGCTTGGCACCTGCCCCGGGCCAGTCGGCGGTCACGTCGCGCATACGTGCCGCACCGACGACCCAGACCGGGAACAGCCAACCTTCAGCGAGAACGTCCCAGACCTGCGACGTCGATGCGTCGACGAGCCGGTGGTTGATTGTCAACGTTCGGTCGCGTCTGCATCGCGGTCATCGTTGTCCTGGTCAGTGGCAGGACCGTGCTCAGTGGCACCGCCTTCCGATGACCAGTCCGTCGACGATCCGTCGTCATGGGCCGGGTCGGACTGTGTGTCAGAGCGCTTCTTGGTCGTCATGCGAACGGTGTACCCCGCAGCCGAGCTACTGAACCGTGACTACTCCCACTCGATCGTGCCGGGCGGCTTGCTGGTGATGTCGAGCACGACCCGGTTGACCTCATCGACCTCATTGGTGATGCGCGTCGAGATGCGCTCGAGCACGTCGTACGGGAGGCGACTCCAGTCTGCCGTCATGGCGTCCTCGCTGGAGACCGGCCGCAGCACGATCGGGTGACCATACGTACGACCATCGCCCTGCACGCCCACGGAACGTACGTCGGCGAGCAGCACGACGGGGAACTGCCAGATCTCACCGTCAAGTCCCGCCGCGGTGGTCTCTTCCCGGACGATCAGATCGGCGGACCGCAGAATACGCAAGCGGTCGGCGTCGACCGCTCCGACGATGCGGATCGCCAGACCAGGGCCGGGGAACGGGTGACGCCCGACGATTGCCTCGGGAATGCCGAGCTGTCGACCGACATCGCGAACCTCGTCCTTGAACAGGGTGCGCAGAGGCTCGATCAGGCTGAACTCGAGATCGTCAGGCAGGCCGCCGACGTTGTGGTGGCTCTTGATGTTGGAAGCACCGGTGCCTCCACCGGACTCGACCACATCGGGATAGAGCGTGCCCTGCACCAAGAACTTCACCGGCGGGCCGGGGGTCGCGAGCACCTCGCGCTCGGCGGCCTCGAACACCCTGATGAACTCGCGACCGATGATCTTGCGCTTGTCCTCCGGGTCACTGACCCCGGCGAGAAAGCCGAGGAACTGGTCCTTGGCGTCCACGACCTTGAGATCGACACCGGTGGCCTGAACGTAGTCCTTCTCGACCTGCTCGGCCTCACCCTCGCGGAGCAGGCCGTGATCGACGAACACCGCCGTGAGCTGGTCACCGATCGCACGCTGGACTAGCGCCGTGGAGACTGCCGAGTCGACGCCGCCCGAGAGGGCTGAGATGACCCTCGCGTCACCGACCTGGTCGCGGATGAGCTTGATCTGCTCCTCGACGATGTTGCTGCTGGTCCAGGTCTGCCGGCATCCGGCAATCTCGACTAGAAACTGCTCGAGGATGCGCTGACCGTGCTCACTGTGCATGACCTCGGGGTGCCACTGAACACCAGCCAGGCGGCGACCGACGTCCTCGAAGGCAGCAACCGTCGCGCGCGGAGAGTTGGCATTGACCGTGAACCCGTCCGGGGCGCCGATGACCTCGTCGCCGTGCGACATCCAGGAGGTCAGCGTCTCTGGCAGCCCCGCAAGAAGTGTGCCCGGTTCGAGCACGGAGACGGCGGTGCGACCATATTCGCGTTGACCCGTCTTGGCGACATTGCCGCCGAGCGCCTGCGCCATCGCCATGAAGCCGTAACAGATGCCGAACACGGGCACATCACCCTCGAGCATGGCTGGATCGAGCTGCGGAGCGCCCTGTTCGTAGACCGACGAAGGTCCACCGGAAAGTATGATCGCGGCCGGCTTGCGGGCCATGATCTCGGCAGCAGACGTGGTGTGCGGGACGATCTCGGAATAGACCCGAGCCTCCCGTACGCGGCGAGCGATCAGCTGCGCATATTGCGCCCCGAAATCGACAACGAGGACAAGGTCATGTTCAGGGGTCACCGGACCAGTCTATCGGCGGAAAAATAGTTGAGTAACGACGTAACCATGTGCGCATCGCCTCGTTTTATACGGTGGATCTAACAAAACTCCCTCCCGTTAGATCATGTGCCGGCCACGTTGGCACAACAGGGCCCGACCCGTGAGCTCCCTCCCGGTCGGGCTCTGTGCGTTGCGCTCAGCTTCGCTGAGCCCGTGACTTCGTCACGCTGGGCTTCGCCCAGGCAACTAGCCTTCGCTTCGCTCGGCACATGGGCACGTCGCTGTCGGGCTTCGCCCGAGGAACTAGCCTTCGCTTCGCTCGGCACATGGGCACGTCGCTGTCGGGCTTCGCCCAGGCAACCAGCCTTCGCTTCGCTCGGCCTATGGTCCATTCGCGGCGCGGCTTCGCCCGAGGGACCCACGGGGTTTGGTTACGTCACGCCGACAATGGGCAATCTGAGGGCCGCAGGGGCATCTGCGGGCACCACCGGGTGCTTGGGCGCCACCGGATCGATCCGGCGATAGGCGTCGCCGAGCGCCGGACGTACGTCAGCCTCGCCCTTGTTGGGCCAGTACGACATGGCCCGTTCAGTCTGGGCCGTGATCGTGAGCGACGGATTGACACCGAGGTTGGCGCTGATCGTCGAGCCATCGGCGACGTGAAGCCCCTCGTGCCCGAAGAGCCGCTGGTACGGATCAACGACGCCCGTGTCGGGACCATCGCCGATCGCACAGCCGCCCATGAAGTGGGCCGTGAGCGGGACGTTGAACGGCTCGCCGATCGTTCCGCCTGGCGTACCGCCCATTTCCTCGGCCATCATCTGCACAGCGCGGTGACCCGGCTCGATGAACGCCGGGTTGGGGGCTCCGTGACCCTGCTTTGACGTCAGCTTGCGTCGTCCGGTGATGCCGCGCTTGGTGTACGTCGTGATCGAGTTGTCATGTGTCTGCATGACCAGCGCGATGATCGTGCGCTCCGACCAGTGACGCAGATCGTAGAGCTTGAAGAGGAAGAACTTCTGCGCCCACATCTCACGGAGCCACACCCGCCAGCGAGGCTTGTCGGTGCTGCCGTCGGTGAGGACCGTCTGCATCAGCGACATCGCGTTGGAGCCCTTGCCGTAGCGGGTCGGCTCGATGTGGGTGTACTCGTCAGGGTGGAATGACGACGTGATCGCCACGCCCTCGCTGTAGTCGACGTCCTTGCCGTCGGCGATCGAACCGAGCAGAGCCTCCGAGTTCGTACGCGTGAGCAGGCCGAGTCGATCAGAGATGCCCGCGAGGTGACCGCGATCCTTCATCTTGTGCAGCAGCTTCTGGGTGCCCATCGTGCTCGCGGAGAACACCACCTGCTCGGCGGTGATCGTCTTGCGACGGCGGAACCGCTTGTTGGTGCGTCGCACCTCGATCTCGTAGCCTCCGCCGGGCAACGGACGTACAGCCGTTGCCGTGGTGAGCGGATGGACCTCCGCACCAGCCTTCTCAGCCAGATGGAGATAGTTCTTGACCAGCGTGTTCTTGGCATTGTGACGGCAGCCCGTCATGCACTCACCACAGTTGAGGCAGGCGTTGCGCTCAGGCCCTGCGCCACCGAAGAACGGATCAGCGACCCGCTCCCCCGGCTCGCCGAAGAACACACCAACGGGCGTGTGGTGGAACGTTCCGCCGACTCCCATGCGCTCGGCGACCTTCTTGACGATCTCGTCAGCCGGCGAGACGTACGGGTAGACCGTCACCCCGAGCATCCGCTTGGCCTGGTCGTAGTAGGGAGCCAGCTCGGCCCGCCAGTCCGTGATGTGTCCCCACGCAGGGTCCTTGTAGAACGGGTCGAGCGGTTCGTACAACGTGTTGGCATAGACCAACGAGCCGCCGCCGACGCCAGCGCCGGACAGGATGAGCACGTCCTTGAGCTTGTCGATGCGTTGGATGCCGTAGCACCCGAGCTGGGGCAGCCACAGGAACTTGCGGAGCCGCCAGGAGCTCTTGGCGAAGTCCTCGTCGGAGAAGCGCTTGCCCGCCTCGAGGACGGCGACTTTGTAACCCTTCTCGGTCAGCCGCAGCGCCGAGACGCTGCCACCGAATCCAGAACCGATGACCATGACGTCGTAGTCGAAGGTGTCAGGCACGAGGAGTCCTCCTCAGGACTTTGAGGCCAACTGTGAGCAACGTGGCCCAAGTCTGCGCCGTCATGGAGCTGGGACCGTTCATAGGCATCAACCGTTGCACACCAACCGATTGCGGCTCGGTGTAACGCAAGATGCCCTCGGCGCCCTGACGGCGGCCCAGACCTGACTGACGCATGCCACCCATCGGTGCGTCGACGCTGCCGAAGGTGGCCGAGAATCCCTCGTTGATGTTCACGGTGCCCGCCTTGATGCGCGTTGCGATGGCCTTGGCCTCACGGGGCTTGCCCCAGAGACTCGCATTGAGTCCGTACTCACCCTGGTTCGCGAGGGCAACGGCCTCCTCGGTCGTCGAATACGGATAGAGCGACACCAGCGGTCCGAATGTCTCCCCGGCGAAGCACTCCGCAGACTCGGTGACGCCTTCCAGGACGGTGGGCTCGTAAAAGTACGGACCGAGGTCCGGGCGACCCCTGCCGCCGGCCAGCACCGTCGCTCCGTTGGCGACTGCGTCCTTGACGTGTGCGGTGACCGTCTCGAGCTGCGCCTGCGAGACCAACGATCCGAGATCGGCGTCCCAGTCGAGCGCTGCGCCCAACGCGAGGTGCTGCACGCGGGACACGAAGGCCGTCTTGAACTCCTCGTAACGCTCCTCGGGGACATAGAGCCGTTCGATCGAGACGCACAGCTGACCAGCCGAGGAGAAGCACGCCTCGACAGCGCCCGCAGCAGCCTTGTCGATGTTGGCACTGGGCAGCACGATCATCGGGTTCTTGCCGCCGAGCTCGAGCGAGCAGCTGATCAGCCGGGCGGCTGCCTGCTGGGCGATGAGCTTGCCGGTCGCGGTCGAGCCGGTGAAGCAGATGTAGTCGGCGCGCTCGATGATCGCCGTACCGACGACCGAGCCTGCACCGCTGACGACCTGCCAGATGTCCGCTGGGAAGCCGGCCCGGCGCATCAGCTCGATGCCGGCCAGCGCGATGAGCGGGCTCTGGCTGTCGGGCTTGTGCACGATCGCGTTGCCAGCAGCGATGGCAGGAATGCCGTCGGAGACCGCCATGGTCAGCGGGTAGTTCCACGGGCTGATCAGACCGACAACGCCCTTGGGCTGCGGCGTGACAGTGACACTCGTCAGCCCCGGCAGGGCGCCGTTGCGACGCTGTGGCTTGAGCTGCTTGTTGAGTCTGCGTGCGTAGTAACGAGCCGTGAGGGCCACGTGCGCGACCTCGTCGAAGGCGTTGGTCCGGCTCTTGCCCGACTCGATCTGGATCAGGTCGAGCAGCTCATCCTGGTGCTCGAGCACCAGATCGTGCAGACGCAGAAGCGCCTTCTTGCGCTCGCGGAGAGACGTTTGGGCCCACGACTGCTGGGCCGTACGCGCCGCGGCGAATGCATCATCGACGTCCTGGATGCTCGACACCGGGATCTCGGCGACGGCCTCGCCGTTGAGCGGAGAGATCGTCGTACGCGTCTCGCCCGACGTGGTGCGGATGAGCGCGGTGAGCTCGGCCACCCGCTCGGGGGTGACGAGCGAAGACGTGGTCCTGGGTGCGGCTTCAGCAACAGACATAGCGGCTAGCATACCGCTGGTATGGAACTCGTGGTCAGTTCACGCCTACTCAACTGACCGATGATCGATCAAGCAAACAGCTTTTCGCCCCAGTATCCCGTCTTCGTCACTCCGGGCGGGCAGGCGAACAGCCCCGAGCTGACGTGCACGATGTACTCGTTGAGCAGGTCCTTCTGCAGACCCGCCAGGGACCGCTGGATCTGGACGAACTGCTTGTGCGGATCGCGCTGGTAGGCGATGAAGAACAGGCCCGCCGACAGCTGACCGAGCCCGTTGGACCCGTCGACGAAGTTGTAGCCGCGGCGCAACAGCTTGGCGCCGTTGTTGAAGTCGGCGTGAGCAAGTCGTACGTGGGACTTCACGTCGATCAGTGGCTCGCCGGCTTCGTCCTTCTTGTCGAAGTCGATCTCAGCGAACTCGTCACCGCCCGACAACGGGCCACCCGAGCCCTTGGCGCGGCCAATGATGACTTCCTGGCCCTTGAGCGACTCGCGATCCCAGGTCTCGATACGCATGTCGATCTTGCGGCTCACCAGGTAGGAGCCCCCGGTCAGCCACTCCGGACCGTCGTCGGGATGCACCCAGACGAAGTCCTCGACGTCCTTGCTGTCCTCGACCTTGACGTTGGCGGTGCCATCCTTGAAACCAAACAGGTTTCGGGGGGTCACCTGCGCCGATGAGGTGGACGAGGTACGACCAAAGCCCATCTGCGAATAGCGCACTGATGCTCGGCCGAACGCGATGCGCACAAGGTTTCGAACCGCATGCACGGCCACCTGAGGATCGTTGGCACACGCCTGGATCGCCAGGTCCCCACCGGAAATCGCGGGATCAAGGCGGTCACCGGAGAACGCGGGCAGGTCCTTGAGTAGATCGGGAAGCTGCCCGTCGAGGCCGAAACGCGCCTTGCCCTTGTCGTCGACGAACATCCCGCGCCCGAAGCCGACGGTGATCGTGAGATTGGACGGCGGTAGGCCTAGTGCCTCGCCGGTGTCCTCGGGCGGTGCGAGCGGTGAGCCCGCAACGGCTCCGAAGTCACCCACGTCATTGCCCTGGGTCATCTTGCGAGCCGCGTCAGTCCACTCCTTCAGCAGCAAGATGAGGTCGCCGCGGCTCTCCGTCGTCAGATCCAGTGCCGCGAAGTACAGACGATCCTGCGCAGGAGTCACGATCCCCGCCTGGTGCGGCCCCTCGAACGGCACCGGGAGAGCGTCTGGATCGGGCACGACCTCGACGGGCTTGTCACCAATGGCGTACCCGGCGCCTGCGGTGCCGGCTGCCAGCGCGCCGATGCCTGCCGCGCCCAGCAGCCTTCTCCGCGAGAAGCCGGGTCCTGTCGCCTTGTCGTCTGTGCTCACATGGCCCATCGTCTCAGGCAGAGGCGGCGACCACGGCCGCCACCTTGCTGATCGGCTCGCTCAAGGCCGCGACGGCATCCGAGAGCTTCTTGACCTGATCTGCGGTGAGCTCGTCATAGAACTTCCATTCACCCGTGGACTTGTCCTGATGTTGGCCGAGCTCGTCGTCAAGGGCCTTGAACTTCGCGTCGATCTCCTTCACCAAGGCCGGGTCCTGGGCCTCAAGAACGGGGCGCAAAGCGGCGATCGCTGCTTGCGACCCCTCGATGTTTGCCTTGAAATCCCACAGATCGGTGTGGCTGAACTCGTCTTCTTCGCCGGTGATCTTGCCGGTTGCCACCTCATCGAGCAGACCCTTGGTGCCTTGGGCGAGCTCCAGTGCCGTCAGCGGGGCGTCCTGCCCAAGCTTGACGATCTCCTTGACGTTGACGAGCAGCTGGTCGGCATACTTGCCCATGCCGTCGGTGTTGCCCGAAACCCACAACTGCTTCTCGATGCGGTGCCACCCGGTGAACTCGACGCCCTCCGCAATCGCGTCAGGTTCGCGGCCGTCGGTGATCGGGTCGAGATCACCAAACTGCTCAGCAACCGGCTCGATGCGCTCCCAGTAGGTGCGGGCGATCGGGAAGAGCTTCTTGGCCTCATCGACGTTTCCGGCCTTGACCGCGGCCACGAATTCTTCGGTCTTGACGATCAACGCGTCAGATTGCGACTTGACGTAGCGCGCGTAGCTGTCGGCGGCGGCTTTGAGCTCCTCGGAGTCGGAGAGCTTCTTGGCTGCCTCGCCGGTGACCGTCAGCGTCTCGCGGATGCCGTCGCCGACCATACCGGGCTTGCAGGCGCCCTCGTACGTGCCCTTGGGCAGATCGACGACCAGGTTGCGGGACAGTCCGGGGCCGATGTTCTCGACCTCACCCATGATGCGGTCACCGTCGGCGTAGACGTAGAACTCAGTCGACTTGCTTCCGGTGTTGGTGACCTTGAATGTGGTCGGTCCGGCATCGAGAGTCGTCGAGGAGATCTTGCAGGCCGAGTCGGAGGCTGTGACGGTCAGGTCGCCGGCGGAGGTCGAGCTGTCGCCACAGGCGGACAGGCTGAGTGCTGCGACGGTCACGAGGCTCAGGGCCGGGAACGGGAGGCGTGCGTGCATGCGAGAATCCATCTACTGAGGTTACCCTTTGTAAGGCTAGCCTCACCATGCTAAAGCATGGCCTGCGCGCACTACCAACCGCGTACCCAACACGAGTCCGGTCCGCCAGAGGTCAGTCGAGCTGTCCGTCCATCCACTTGTATCGGTTGGTGTACCAGCTCTTGACCCAGGTGATCTCTTTTGAGTAGCTCGAGGTGTGGAAGGCGTAGCGGCTGCCACCACGACCCCACACTGCGAGATCGTTGGCCGCCACCTTTGCACCCAGGGCTGGCGAGCCGCCGATCGACGAGACGATGCCGTCAACACCGGTCGCGCCCACTGCCTGGAACACCGAGCGCTTCTCGGCCCAGCGCGCCTCCAGCGCAGCCATGAACCGGGGGTCCTTGATGAGTCGGGTGTACCAGTGGATCTTGTTGGTGTTGTGCGCCGGCGAACCGGTGCCACGCATCCACCAGCCCGATGTCGAGGCGATCGACGTGGAGCCACCGGTCACCGCACCTGCGCTTCGGTCAAAGTCCCAGATCGGCCCCATGAAGAACTTGTCCGACGAGGCCGGGTCGATGTTGTTGGTGTAGAAGAAGTTGCTGCGGTACATGTCCGCATCCTGATCCTTCGTGAACTCCCGTGCGAGGTAGTAGTCGACCGCAGAGCTCAGGTCGAGGTAGGTCGTCCAGTCATTCGGATCGCCGGGAGCGTAGGTGTTGTTGGTGGTGCCGCTCCAGCTCCGCTTCTTGTCCGAGCCGTAGAGAACCTTCTCGAAGTTGTTGACCTTGATCTTCAACGCGGCCCGCTTGGCATCCGACAGACCCTCAGGATCTGCGCCAGGGTAACCGTCGTCGCCGGGCTCGAGCTGCTTGTACTCATCGGGATCCTTGAACGAGACGTCCTGGCCCGAGAAGCTGGTGAAGCCGAACGTGCCGTCGCCGTCCTTCCAGTGCGGATCCCACTCCAAGATCTGACCGGTCGTCTTGTTGACGTTGACGCGGTTGCTGTCGATCTTGATCGACTGCACCAGCTGATAGCTGCCGAGGTACTTGCCGTTGAGGAACAGCTCAGTGAAGACGCTGTCGGGGTTCCACTTCAGACCACTCAGCTGCTTGCCGACGTCCCAAGCGACCTTCGAGCGCACCAGCGTGCGGTCCTGGTAGTTCGCCAACAGGATCCAGGTCTTGTCACTCTTCATGCCGAACGGCTTCTGCTTGGACTCAAACTTCAACTTGTAGGGCTTCTTGTCCTTCGACGCCGACGAGTTGCCACGCACGGCAATCGTCTCCAGATCGAGCGGCGCGGACGCAGTCTCACCGGAAACGAGCGTCGCAGTTCCGGTGTAGTCGACACCCTTCTTCGTCGGCGTCCCACCGGAATCTGTCGTCGCATAGATCACGTTGGTGCCCAGCGTCGACGGACCGGGGGTAAATGGAACCGTCGGGGAGTAAACCGCACCTGGCGTCGGATCAACCGCGTCACCAGCAATGCGGTACGACTTCGAACCATTGACCGGGCTCGTCCAGGAAAGCTCACCATTCGACCCGGCCTCGATCTTGTTGGTTCCAGGCACCTGAACCCAGCTGGAACCGCTCTTGTACTGCAACGCGAACAATCGACCCGGCAGACCCGCAGTCGCCGTTCCCGAAGCCTTGAAGTTGTTCCCGATCCGGGCAATACCCAACGCGACGGTGTCGATCAGCGGATCACCATCAAGATCGACCATCGCGGGCGTGCTCTGCCACCCGGTGATCGTCTTCCCACTGGAATTGATCGCGCTGACCTTGATGAAGTACGTCTGACCAGACGTGACAACTTGGCCTTCTGCGGCCAAGGTGTCAGCCAGGCTCACCGACGGAGCGTTGAGATCGCTTGGGCTCACCTTGGTGCAGTTGGGCTCACAACTGCCGGACATACCGCTGGCCGAAGTGGACCAGAACACCCGATAGCGCACCGCAGTCGGCACCCGGTCCCACAAGACCGCCGCATCAGTACCCGTGACCGATTCCGCACGAATGTTCTGCACCGTCGCGGGAATCGTCTCCGGATCCGGCGGAGGCGGAGACCCCCCTGCAAGAGCGACCTTGGTGGGCGTGCTCTGCCACCCGGTGATCGTCTTCCCACTGGAGTTGATTGCGCTGACCTTGACGTAGTACGTCTGGCTGGGCGTCACGACTTGACCGACTGCATCGAGCGCGTCATGGAGCGTGATCGATGGACTGACATCACTGGCTGGCGTGATGACCGTGCAGTTGGGCTCGCACGCTCCAGACATCCCCGAACTGGACGTCGACCAGAAGATCCGGTACTTCACCGCGCCGGAGAATGCCTTCCACGTCAGCGTGGCATCTGTGGCAGTTGGCGCAGGAGAGCTGGCCACCGCCACATTGGCGACGGTCGCCGCCGACGCCGGCCCGGAGGTCAGAACGAGGGCAGGCCCCATGACCAACATCGCTACCAATGCCAACGAAAATCTGCGCACGAGGACTCCTGAATAGACCGAGCGATCAGTTTAGGGTCGAAGCGATCCGGCGCAGGGGCAAATACCAGAACTTTATGTGAAGAATTCGTTCAGAGCCCGGGCAAAACCGCGGCACGCCCCTCTCCGATAGACGTGCCGCACGAAAAATGGACGACCGGACACCAAACTGCGCCCCGAGGTCCCGTCGACGACGCACCAATCACGGAGCCCGACGCGCCGAGCACCTGCCTGGAGTTCGGCACCGGTCAGTCGAGCTGACTGTCCATCCATTGGTAGCGCTTGGTGTACCAGTTCTTGACCCAGGCGATCTCCTTTGCATAGCTCGAGGTGTGGAATGAGTAGCGGCTGCCACCTCTACCCCATACTGCAAGATCGTTGGCCGCCACTTTCGCGCCCAGAGTCGGCGAACCGCCGATCGAGGAGACGATGCCGTCAACACCGGTCGCACCCACTGCCTGGAACACCGAACGCTTCTCGGCCCAGCGAGCCTCCAGCGCATCCAAGAAGCGGGGGTCCTTGATCAGTCGGGTGTACCAGTGGATCTTGTTGGTGTTGTGCGCCGGCGAACCGGTGCCACGTACCCACCAACCGCTTGTCGAGGCGATCGACGTGGAGCCACCGGTCACTGCGCCTGCGCTGCGGTCGAAGTCCCAGAGCGGACCCATGAAGAACTTGTCCGACGATGCCGGGTCGACGTTGTCGGTGTAGAAGAAGTTGCTGCGGTACATGTCCGCGTCCTGATCCTTCGTGAACTCCTGGGCGAGGTAGTAGTCGACCGCAGAGTCCATGTCGAGATAGGTCGTCCAGTCATTCGGATCGCCGGGAGCGTAGGTGTCGTTGGTGGTGCCGCTCCAGCTCCGCTTCTTGTCCGAGCCGTAGAGAACCTTCTCGAAGTTGTTGACCTTGGTCTTCAACGCGGCCCGCTTGGCATCCGACAGACCCTCAGGATCTGGCCCGGGGTAGCCGTCATCGCCGGGCTCGAGCTGCTTGTACTCGTCGGGATCCTTGAACGAGACGTCCTGGCCCGAGAAGCTGGTGAAGCCAAAGGTGCCGTCGCCGTCCTTCCAGTGCGGATCCCACTCCAGGATCTGACCGGTGATCTCGTCGACGTCAACCCGTTTGTTGTCGATCTTGATCGACTGCACCAGCTGATAGCTGCCGAGGTACTTGCCGTTGAGGAACAGCTCAGTGAAGACGCTGTCGGGGTTCCACTCCAGACCACCGAGTTCCTCGCCGAGATCCCAGGCCACCTTCGAGCGCACCAGCGTGCGGTCCTGGTAGTTCGCCAACAGAATCCAGGTCTTGTCGTTCTTCATGCCGAACGGCTTCTGCTTGGACTCAAACTTCAGCTTGTAGGGCTTCTTGTCCTTCTTCGCCGACGAGTTGCCACGCACGGCAATCGTCTCCAGATCGAGCGGCTCGGTGACAGTCTCACCGGAAACGAGGGTCGCCGTACCGGTGTAGTCGACACCCTTCTTCGTCGGCGTCCCGCCGGAATCTGTCGTCGCATAGATCACGTTGGTACCCAGCGTCGACGGGCCAGGTGTGAACGGAACCGTCGGGGAGTAGACGACCCCCGGCGTCGGATCAACCGCATCGCCAGCAATGCGGTACGACTTCGAACCATTGACCGGGCTCGTCCAGGAAAGCTCACCATCTGGGCCCGCCTCAATCTTGCTGGTTCCAGGCACCTGAACCCAGCTGCTGCCACTCTTGTACTGCAACGCGAACAGACGGCCGGGCAGACCCGCAGTCGCCGTCCCCGAAGCCTTGAAATTGTTTCCAATGCGGGCGATACCCAACGCGACGGTGTCGATCAGCGGGTCACCATCAAGATCAACCATCGCGGGCGTGCTCTGCCACCCGGTGATCGTCTTCCCACTGGAATTGATCGCGCTGACCTTGATGAAGTACGTCTGACCAGACGTCACCACCTGATCTTCCGCGCCGAGAGTGTCAGCAAGACTGACACCCGGCGCCTCGAGATCGTCCGGGACCACCTTGGTGCAGTTGGGCTCACACCTACCGGACATACCGCTGGCCGAAGTGGACCAGAACACCCGATACTGCACCGCAGTCGGCACCCGGTCCCACAAGATCGTCGCATCAGTGCCCGTGACCGCGTCCGCACGAATGTTCTGCACCGTCGCTGGAATCGTTTCGGGCTCCGGCGGGGTCTCCGGCTCACCATCGAGGTCGACCGTCGCGGGCGTGCTCTGCCACCCGGTGATCGTCTTCCCACTGGAATTGATCGCGCTGACCTTGACGAAGTACGTCTGACCAGGCGTCACAACTTGACCCTCTGCGGCAAGCGTGTCGGCGAAGCTGACGCCCGGCGCCTCGAGATCGTCCGGGACCACCTTGGTGCAGTTGGGTTCGCATCTGCCGGACATACCGCTCGCCGAAGTGGACCAGAACACTCGATAGCGCACCGCAGTCGGCACCCGGTCCCACAAGATCGTTGCATCAGTGCCCGTGACCGCATCCGCGCGAATGTTCTGCACCGTCGCTGGAATCGTTTCGGGCTCCGGCGGGGTCTCCGGCTCACCCACGAGGTCAACCGTCGCGGGCGTGCTCTGCCACCCGGTGATCGTCTTCCCACTGGAATTGATCGCGCTGACCTTCACGAAGTACGTCTGACCAGGCGTCACAACTTGACCCTCTGCGGCGAGCGCCTCCTGGAGGGAAATCGATGGCTCAGCCTCGTTGTCGGGCACTATGACCGTGCAGTTGGGCTCGCACCTGCCGGACATCCCCGAGCTGGACGTCGACCAGAAGATCCGATACTTCTCGGCTCCGGTGTATGCCGCCCAGGTCAGCGTTGCATCTGTCGCGGTTGGCGCAGGAGAGCTGGCCACCGTGATGTTGGCGACTGTTGCAGCCGACGCTGTCGAGGATGTGAGGACCAGGGCCGGCACCATGGCCACCATCAAAATCAATGCCAAGGGAAATCTACGCACAACAACTCCTGTAAGTCCCTCCCAGCGGCCAGTCTAGGTTTTCTGCCCTCCGAGAACCGGAGAACAGCGGAAACTGTCAGGACAGGCGCCGGCGTCAAGGCGAAGCTGTAACCGGGTCTCCGATCGTCATCGTGCCGCGTGAGAGCGGAATGATCCGGATGCCGAACCAGGTCTTGTGATCCCATTGGCGATGGTTCGCAAGCGTTCGGATCGGCTCCTTGCCATGGCGCAGCGTGACCGGGTCGATCGTGGTCACGACGCACCGGTCGCAGTGCTCGGCGAACCTGTAGGACACGTCGCCGATGCGGATGTGCCGCCAATCGTCTTCGGCAAATGACTCATCGCCGTCGACTACGACATTGGGTCGAAATCGCCTCATCACGACCGTCTCGGGCTCTTGCTCGGCAGCAATCCATTCGTTGAGCCGCTCCAGCGATGCGGTCGTGGTCAGCAGCAACGGCGCCACGTCAGCAAGGCTGACCGGCTCTCCATCGAGTCCGCCGTGCCTTTCGCCCACCGTGCGCTTGGCGGGATCGTCCTGCCACACCAGTCGTACGGGCTCACCCACGACGGCGCCGAACCAGTCGGCAGCGGCATCACCGGCGTCTACTGCAGTGGAGAGTCTCGAGACGGACACCGGGATGTGGGGACCATCGACCGGCTCGTCCACAACGATGTCGCCCTGCCCCTTCGTCGAGAGCCGGAGACTCCCGTCCGAGCCGACAACCGCTCTGACACCGAGCAGCGCATCGCACTTCGATGCCGTGACCTTGCCACCGGACTCATCAACGACCATCCAGCGGCGGTCGTGGCGCAGCCCGGCGAGATCGACATCTGCCGTGACGAGCGCCGTCGGCGCCGTCGACTTCACCGGGTAGACGTGGATCGACTCGACTTTCACGTCAGTACCTTCTCAAAGCACAGCGAATAGGCCAGCTGCTCATACGGCGGATAGACGTCGATTGGGGTGTAGCCGTGTCGTCGGTAGAACGCCACCGCAGCGCTCTGCCGGTCCCCGGTGTGCAGGATGAGTCGTGGCGCTCCGATCAATCTGGCCTCGCGCTCAACCTCGGCGAGGAGGTCGTCAGCGACGTGTCCCCCACGGCGTGCCGGGACGACGTACATCCGCTTGATCTCCAGGTCGTCACCCAGGCGACGAAGTGCGATGTGACCAATCGGCTCTCCACCGTCGCGGATCAGCGCGGTGAACACAACCGAAGTCGGGTCAATGTCGAGGCGACCGTCGCGGTTCTGCGAGGTCGGATCGTCTGCGTACAGACCGCGAATTTCGGCGGTCATGGCTTCGCGCGATGCCGACGGCGTCCTCGTGGTCCCAGTCGACCCTGTCGACTGTCAACCGACGACGACCTCGACCCGCTGGAACTCCTTGAGATCGCTGTAGCCGGTCGTTGCCATGGCTCGACGCAGTGCTCCGATCAGGTTCATCGTGCCGTCGGGCACAGATGACGGGCCGAACAGCACCGATTGCAGGTCACCGACCGTCCCGATCTCGACACGCTCGCCACGTGGCAGCTCGGGGTGCCAGGCCTCTGCGCCCCAGTGGACGCCGCGACCCGGCGCCTCGACCGCGCGGGCGAAGGGCGAGCCGATCATGACCGCGTCTGCGCCGCATGCGATGGCCTTGGCGATGTCGCCGCTGCGCCCGATCGATCCGTCGGCGATGACGTGGACATAACGGCCGCCGGACTCGTCGAGGTAGTCACGACGCGCCGCCGCGACGTCGGCGACCGCCGACGCCATCGGCACGGCGATGCCGAGCACCTCGCGGGTCGTGTGCGCCGCTCCGCCGCCGAATCCGACGAGCACGCCGGCCGCGCCGGTACGCATCAGGTGCAGCGCCGCCTGATAGGTCGCACAACCGCCGACGATGACCGGTACGTCGAGCTCGTAGATGAACTCCTTGAGGTTGAGCGGCTCGGTGCTGCCCGAGACGTGCTCGGCCGAGACCGTCGTGCCGCGGATGACGAACAGGTCGACACCGGCCTCGACCACGGCGGAGGCGAACTGCTTGGTGCGCTGCGGCGACAGGGCGCCGGCAACCGTGACGCCCGAGTCGCGTACCTGCTGCAGGCGGGCGCTGATCAGCTCGGCCTTGATCGGCTCGGCGTAGATCTCCTGCAGCCGCTTGGTGTCGGCGGGCCCGTTGGCGACCTCGTCGAGCAGCTTCTCGGGGTTTTCGTAGCGCGTCCACAGACCCTCGAGGTCGAGCACGCCGAGACCGCCGTGCTTGCCCAGCGCGATCGCGGTGTCGGGGCTCATCACCGAGTCCATCGGCGCGGCGATCAGCGGCAGCTCGAAGCGGTAGGCGTCGATCTGCCAGGCCGTGGAGACCTCTTGCGGGTCACGCGTACGCCGACTCGGCACGATGGCGATGTCGTCGAACGAATAGGCCCGCCGACCGCGCTTGGCGGTGCCGATCTCGATATCCATGCACCCAGCCTAGTGCGTGGGCTGGGCTACTGGACGCCTCGTTCGATGTCGTCCAGCGAGAGATCCGCCAGCATGCCGGGCGGGTTGTTCTGCCGGCGAACCAGGACCGGCTGGACGTCATCGCTCTCGCGGGCCAATGCGTACTGAGTGCCGGCCAGCGCGAACCGCAGTGCCCTCGACAACGTGCTGACCCTGGCGTCGGAAGGACTGAGCTGGGGCGCCGCAGCCTTGATCGCCATCGCGAGGATCGGCAGCGTGCCGCCCTGGTTGGCGAGCTTGTCGCAGAAGCTGCGAACCTTTGAGTCCGTCAGGACCTTCTTGACGATGGCCTTGTAGTCCTCAGGCGATTCGGCGGGCCCGGCATGCACGACCGGGATGGTCTTGGCCATCTCGTGCCAGTTGATCTTCGATGCGACTTGGCGGGCGCGCTGGGCTGCTGTGCCTTCGCGGCGGGCGCCTGCTTCTTGGCCGGTTGCCTTCTTCGCGGATGTCTGCTCGGTTGCGGGTTGCTTCTTGGCCGGCGCCTGCTGCTTTTTGGCCGGGGCCCGCTTGGCCACCACGTCCTTCTCGGGCGGCTGCTTCTTGGCCGGTTCCTTCTTCGCGGGCGCCTTCTTCGCAGCAGACTTGACGGCCTTGACTGGTTGTTCGGCCGAGAAGATCGGCTGCAGTCCCGCGAGTGGCGGAACTGACACGACCTTCAGCGAGACATAGTGGTCGACCTCCTGCTCAAGCACATTGTTGACCGGGTGGTTGGTCAAGGTGGCTCCCACGACGAACTTGTTGAGCTCGTGGAGCCGCCGAACGAGCGGCACGAAGTCACCGTCGGCCGACACGATGACGAAGACCTCGAGCTGCTCGAGGTCGGCGGCCGCACGCAGGCAGTCGACCACCAGCACGATGTCGGCGGCATTCTTCTCGGCCTTGCTGACCGAGAACACCTGCACGGTCTCGACCCGGCTGCGCTCGACCTCACGGCGATAGTCCTCGAGCCCGATCGCATTCCAGTCGGCGTAGGCCCGAGCCAGCGCGATGCCCCCGGCACCGGCCTCGCGGGCGACAGCGGTCTCGATCTGCTTGAGGATGTCGGCCATCGACACATCGGGAATGTCGAGCTTGCCGTAACCCTTGAAGAGGTTCTCGGCATCGATGAAGACGGCTACATTGCGGCTGGTCACGTGTCGAGGCTACGGCCGCGGATCAGCGGAAGCTGTAGTTGGGTGCCTCTGCCGTCATCTGGATGTCGTGCGGATGACTCTCCTTGAGCCCCGCCGTCGTGATGCGGACGAACTTGCCACGCTCCTGGAGCTCGGCGATGGTGCGCGAGCCGACGTAGAACATCGACTGGTGCAGGCCACCGACCAACTGGTGCGCCACGGCCGAGAGCGGACCACGGTACGCAACCTGGCCCTCGATGCCCTCGGGCACGATCTTGTCGTCGCTGGCCACGTCGGCCTGGAAGTAGCGGTCGCGCGAATATGACTTCTTGCCTCGCGAGGCCATGGCGCCGAGCGAGCCCATGCCGCGGTACTTCTTGAACTGCTTTCCCGCCACGAAGATCAGCTCGCCGGGACTCTCCTCACACCCTGCCAGGAGCGATCCGACCATCACCGTGTCAGCGCCGGCGACGAGCGCCTTGGCGATGTCACCTGAGAACTGCAAGCCGCCGTCGGCGATCAGCGGGACGCCTGCGGGCCTGCACGCCAAGGACGCTTCGTAGACCGCGGTGATCTGGGGAACTCCAACACCGGCGACAACGCGCGTCGTGCAGATGGACCCCGGACCGACGCCAACCTTGACAGCATCGACACCGGCATCGATCAGTGCTTGGGCGCCCGCACGCGTCGCGATGTTGCCACCGATGATCTGGACACCGTCGAATGAACGGTCGGCCTTGAGCTTGCGAACCATGTCGAGCAGGGCGCGGGCGTGCCCGTGGGCCGTGTCGACCACCAGCACGTCGACGCCGGCCTCGCGAAGCGCGTTGGCGCGGTCCCAGGAGTCACCGAAGAAGCCCACGGCAGCTCCGACCAGAAGTCGGCCGTCCTCGGCCTTGCTCGCAAGTGGGTACTGCTCAGACTTCACGAAGTCCTTGACCGTGATGAGACCAGCGAGGTGTCCCTCTTCGTCGACAATCGGCAACCGCTCGCGCTTGTGCGCTCGCAGCAGCGCTGAGGCGTCCTCGCGGCTGATGCCGAGCGGTCCGGTGATCAGCGGCATCGGGGTCATGACCTCGGCAACCGTCAACGTCCCCCACTCGGCGACCGGGGTGAAGCGTAGATCGCGGTTGGTGATGATGCCGAGCAGCTTGTTGTCCACATCAACGACGGGCAGGCCCGAGACGCGGTATTCGCCACACAGCTCGTCGAGCTCCTCGAGTGTTGCCTTGGGGTTGATCGTGACGGGGTTGGGGATCATCCCGGTCTGGGTGCGCTTCACCAGATCGACCTGGTACGCCTGGTCGTCGATCGACAGATTTCGGTGCAGGATGCCGATGCCACCCTCGCGAGCCATCGCGATTGCCATCCGCGACTCGGTGACGGTGTCCATCGCGCTCGAGAGCAGCGGGACGCGCAGCGAGAGGTTGCGGGTGAGGCGGGCGGTCGTGTCGACCTCACTGGGGATCACGTCGGTCTCACCCGGCAGGAGGAGCACATCATCGTAGGTCAGCCCTAGGGGCGCGAACTTGTCTGGGATGCCCGTCTGCTCCATGAACCAATTGTACGGGGTGCTGCGAATGAATTGACCAGCATCGATGTGAGGTTGGCCGCGCCGGGAAAGCGCAGGGAGGCTGCGCAGGAAGGCGCTCGCAAGGGGAGGCACTCGCAAGGCGAGGCGCTCGCCCCAGCTCTCGCCGGTGCGAAAGCGTTCGGAAACGAAGGAGACGGATGGCTCGCCCGGGCCATCCGTCTCCTTCTTGCCCTTTGCTACGGGCTAGTGGTTGTGACCTGCGTGCGCGTCGTCGGCCTGCTCGACAGGCTTCTCGACGATCAACGTCTCGGTCGTCAGCAGCATCGCGGTGATCGACGCGGCATTGGCGAGCGCCGAACGCGTCACCTTGACCGGGTCGAGGACGCCCTGGGCAACCAGGTCGCCGTACTCGCCGGTGGCGGCGTTGTAACCGTCGCCGCTCTCGCGAACCTTGTTGACCACGACCTCACCCGAGACTCCACCGTTGCGGGCGATCCACTCCAGCGGGGCGTCGGCGCCGATGCGCACGATGCGGACACCGATCGCCTCGTCGCCGGCGAGTCCGAGGTTGTCCGTCAGCACCGCGACAGCGTGCACGAGGGCAGAGCCACCGCCGGCGACAATGCCTTCTTCGATCGCTGCACGAGTAGCCGAGACGGCGTCCTCGATGCGGTGCTTCTTCTCCTTGAGCTCGACCTCGGTGGCCGCGCCGACCTTGACGACGCAGACGCCGCCGGCCAACTTGGCGAGACGCTCCTGGAGCTTCTCCTTGTCCCAGTCAGAGTCCGACAGCTCGATCTCGGCCTTGATCTGGCTGACCCGGCCGTCGACCTCAGCCTTGTCGCCTCCACCATCGATGATCGTGGTGGTGTCCTTGGTGACGACGACACGACGAGCCGTGCCGAGCACCTCGAGACCAACCTGGTCGAGCTTGAGCCCGACGTCCGGTGTGACTACGGTTGCGCCGGTCAGTGCCGCGATGTCCTGCAACATGGCCTTGCGACGGTCACCGAACGCCGGTGCCTTGACGGCGACCGAGGTGAACGTGCCACGGATCTTGTTGACGACGATCGTCGACAGTGCTTCTCCGTCGACGTCCTCGGCGATGATGAACAGCGTCTTGCCGGCAGCGACAACCTTCTCCAGCAGCGGCAGGATGTCGCTGACCGAGGAGATCTTGCCCTGGTTGACCAGGATGTACGGATCGTCGAGCACGGCTTCCATGCGCTCGGTGTCGGAGACCATGTAGGGCGACAGGTAACCCTTGTCGAACTGCATGCCCTCGGTGAACTCCAGCTCGGTGCCCATGGTGTTGGACTCCTCGACGGTGATGACACCGTCCTTGCCGACCTTGTCGAACGCCTCGGCGATGAGCTCACCGATGTGGGCGTCACGCGAGGAGACCGTGGCAACGTCCGTCATGTCCTTGACGGAGTCGACCGGACGGGCGAGCTCGTGCAGCTTCTCGACGACAGCGTTGACGGCTGCCTCGATGCCCTTCTTGAGGCCCATCGGGTTGGCTCCGGCCGCGACGGCGCGGAGTCCTTCGTGAACCATGGCCTGGGCGAGCACGGTCGCAGTGGTCGTACCGTCACCGGCGACGTCGTTGGTCTTGGTGGCAACTTCCTTGGCGAGCTGTGCGCCGAGGTTTTCAAACGGGTCGTCGAGCTCGATCTCCCGCGCGACGGTCACGCCGTCGTTGGTGATCGTGGGTGCGCCCCACTTCTTGTCGAGCACGACGTAGCGGCCCTTGGGGCCGAGGGTGACCTTGACGGTGTCAGCGAGCTTGTCGACACCGCGCTCGAGTGCGCGGCGGGCATTCTCGTCAAATTCGAGGATCTTGGGCATTGGTTCGCTTCCTTCAAAGGTGTGGGGGTTCGTGAGATGCCCCGGCTCCCCCAACAGCTGTTGGCTGGGGGTGCCGGGGCTTCACATCACGAAACGACGGCGAGGACGTCGCGAGCGGAGAGGATGAGGTACTCATCTCCGTCGTACTTGACCTCGGTGCCGCCGTACTTGCTGAAGATGACCTTGTCGCCGACGGCGACATCGATCGGGACGCGGTTGCCGTTGTCATCGACCCGACCGGGGCCTACTGCGACGACAATGCCTTCCTGCGGCTTCTCTTTGGCGGTCTCTGGAATGACCAGACCCGACTTGGTGGTCTGCTCGGCTTCGACAGCCTGGATGACCAGACGATCTTCGAGCGGCTTGATGGTGACCGACACGTGTCGACCTCCCCTTTCAGGCAGTGGAACTCTGGACACTGGCGCACACGCCGTCGCGGGGCTCATGTGCACCTCTGCTGGCACTCTCCTAGTGAGAGCGCCAATACGAAACCTAGCACTCTCCACCTTGGAGTGCTAAGGGTGTTCGCGCTCCGCTGAACTCCACGCGTGAGCCCACGACGCCTTCTGGTCACTTCGCTCCCCGTGGTGTCACTTTCTCCACGGGCTTGCCGGCTCGCTAGTGTCCGTACATGGATCTGGCGACATTCGAGAAGCTGCTCTCCCCTGCGGGTCAGCTGCTGCTCGAGGAAGTTGCCGAGCACGCCGGGACGGAGAGCGACCTGGCGCTCGGGACCCGCCTCCGCAAGACGTATGCATCAGATCTCGTCGCAGCGGCCGTCACCCAGAACCATCTTCGGGGAAAGGCTGCGGCCAAGTTCGGTGCCGATGCGCCGCGGATGTACTTCACCCATGACTCCCTGGAGCAGTCGACCCGACAACGCGTTGCGGTGCATCGGGCGTCGCGGCTGGCGGCATCAGGTGTCGATCGCGTCATCGACCTGGGCTGCGGTATCGGCGGCGATCTCGTCGCGATGTCCCGCGCGGGCCTGACCGTACGCGGTGTCGAGCTCGATCCGGTGCGGGCGGAGATCGCAAGGGCCAATCTGCAGGCGTTGGATCTTTCCGGCGAGATCATCACCGCGGACGCCCGCTCGGTCGAGATCGACCACGACGAGGTCGCCTTCATCGACCCGGCGCGGCGCGATGGCCGCGGGCGGACGTTCTCGACCGCCGATCTCCAGCCGCCGTGGGACTGGGTGCGCCAGCTGCTCGAGGGCCGGGCTGTCGCGAAGGTCATGCCCGGACTGGCACACGATGCCGTACCGCACGGAGTCGAGGCCGAATGGGTCAGTGATGGCGGCGATCTGGTCGAGGCGTGCCTTTGGGGTGCCCCCTTTGCCACCGCGACCCGCCGGGCCACCGTTCTGCCCTCGGGCGCAGGACTTGTCGCGGTCGGTGCGCCTGTCGCACTGGGCCAGCCGGGCTCCTATGTCCACGAGCCCGACGACGCGGTGATCCGCTCCGGGCTCGTCGGTGAGCTGGCCGCGACGATGAATGGCTGGCTGCTCGACTCCCACATCGCGTACATCAGTTCCGACCTTGCCGAGTCGACGCCTCTGGCGCGCAGCTTCCGCGTCATCGACGAGCTCCCTTTCCGGGAGAAGCCGCTCAAGGCTGCCCTGCAAGTGCGACGTATCGGAACTCTCACGATCAAGAAACGGGGAGTCGACATCGTCCCAGAGGAGCTCGTCAAGCGGCTCAAGCTCAAGGGCCCCAACCCGGCGACGGTCATCATGACACGCGTGCGCGGCGAAGGTCGGGCCTTTCTCGTCGAGCGAGTCTGACGCCGGCGAGCCTGCGACACGACTGAGGATTTTCTCGTTGCATGGTCCTCCACGTAGCGATGAATGCGCGAAGATGCAGCACATGAAGGATCTCCGCAAGCTTGTCGTCCGTCTTGTCATCGGCTCGTTCTCGATCGCTGCGTTGATGGGCATCATCGCTCTGCTCGGCGCCGGCAACTTCGGCGAGACCGAGGGAAAGATCCTGCTCACGACTGTCATCGTGGGTGTCGAGTCGGTCGCGGTGCTGTGCTATCTCGCGGTTGCCGGAAGGCCGACCGCGTTCATCGGGCTCGTAGGTGGGCTGGTCTCGTTGGTGCCTTTCGGTTTGGCGCTGGTCCTGACGTGGGGTGGTTACGACGGGAATGACCCGGTGTGGCAAACCTTCGGGGTTGGCGTGACGGCGGCGGCCTCATTGGCTCAGATGTGCTTGCTGCTGGCCGTTGCCGGTCGTCGACAGATCGGCATTGCCCTGATGGCGACGCTGCTGGCCATCGTGATCGTGGCGGCCATGATCACCTACGCGATTGTCGACGGCTCGGGGCTCGGCGACGTGTTCTGGCGGACATTCGGCGTCATCGCCATACTCGACGTGCTGGGGACCGTGGTGCTCGCGGCGATGAACAGCTTCGGACGAAGCAGCGAGAAGGACGCCGAGCCAGCACTGTTGACCACCGCCCTTGAGTCGCGCATCGTCTCGGCCGCAGGCGAACGCGGCGTCAGCCCCGCCACCCTGCTCAGCGACGCTCTCGACGCATATCTGAGGTAGGGCTAGCCCGTCTGGAAGTCGACGACCAGGCGTGCCGGGTTGTCGAGCTTGGTGACCTTGAATGGCACCTCGTGCCGCAGTGCCACTGCCCAGCTGAGGACCGACTCGAAGTCGCCAGACCTCGTGACGCCGATGATCTCTGCCGTCGCTTCGCTCTCGACCGACTTCGGCTTGAATGTCGACTGGCCCGCCTCGAAGTCGAATGCCGATGCGGGCGTGAGGATGATATGCACGGCCGCCTCCGCTCCAGGGAGTTCAAGTGGGTCGCCAGAGCCGCTTTCGAGCACCGGCAGATCGACGTACTTGACGGTGTATCCGGGGACGTCATCGGCGAACTCGAGGACGACTCGATCGAAGCCATCGTTCTCGCCGACCCTGATGTCCATCAGCTGACCGAACGCGTCGGACGGCTCGCTCACCTCAGCGAGCGCTGCTTCGGGGCCGGTCGAGGTCGGACTCGGGGTCGGTGTGGCCGTCGTCGTGGGTTCAGGCTCAGGTGCCGGGTCGTCGCTGCAGGCGGCCAGAGATGCCAGCATCACCACGATCACCGCCATGACGCGTCCGGGGTGCTTCTTCACGATCAACCACCGTTCTGCCGAAGAATTGAAGCGTAACGACCCGGGCGGCCGATCGGCCAGAAGCGCGAGTCGACGGACGGCGTGTCCAGACGCCCGGCGTTCGAGCCCAGCTCAGGCTGCCAGCACCTGCGTGACGGGCATGCTGGAGTCGACGGGCAGATCGAGTGACGAAGGTGGAAGTCCGCGACGTACGACTTCTGCGCCCAGCGCCGCAACCATGGCGCCGTTGTCGGTGCAGAGACCGAGCCGCGGCACGCGCACCGTGATGCCGGCCTTGGCTGCGCGTTCTTCGGCGAAGTGGCGCAGGCGCGCGTTGGCCGCCACACCACCACCAATGATCAGGGTGTCGACGCCGTGGTCCTTGCAGGCGGCGATCGTCTTCTTGGTCAGCACGTCACAGACCGAGTCCTGGAATGCCGCCGCCACATCGGCAACATTGAACGTTCGGCCCATCCGCTCTTCGTGCTGGACGAGTCGCGCGACGGCGCTCTTGAGACCGGAGAACGAGAAGTCGTACTTGTACTTCTCCACGTCCCGGCCCGTGGTGAGCGCTCTCGGGAAGGAGTAGGCCGTGCCGTCGCCCTCGCGCGCAACCCGGTCGATGTGCGGCCCACCGGGATAGGGCAGACCGAGCAGGCGGGCCACCTTGTCGAACGCCTCCCCCGCTGCGTCATCGATCGTCTGGCCGAGCAAGGTGATGTCGGTGGCAATGTCGTCGACCAGCAGGATCTCGGTGTGCCCGCCGCTGACCAGCATCGCGGCGACGCGTCCGTCGAAGCGTCCGTGCTCGAGCTGGTCGACCGCGACATGGGCGGCGAGGTGATTGACGCCGTAGAGCGGCTTGTCGTGCGCGAGCGCCAAGGCCTTTGCCGCTGCAACACCCACCAACAGCGCGCCGGTCAGACCCGGGCCGCTGGTCACGGCAATGGCATCAACGTCTTGCACACGTACGCCGGCGTCGGCATAGGCCCGCTCGAGCGTGGGGACCATTGCCTCGAGATGTGCCCGGCTGGCCACCTCTGGCACGATGCCGCCGAACCGCACATGCTCCTCCATGCTTGAGGAGAGCGCGTGGGCCAACAGCTCGGTGCCACGGACGATGCCGACACCTGTTTCGTCGCAGGACGACTCAATGCCGAGTACCAAGGGTTCGCTCACGGAATCATTCTGACAGGCGGGCGTATGTCAGGGTGGCTCCCATGGTCCGTACCGACACACCACCAGCCACTGACGAACGATCCGTGATGATGCAGATGCTGGAGTACGTCCAACAGACTGCTCTCTTCAAGGTGCGGGGGCTCAGCGAAGAGGCCGCCCGCACGGCACCGATCGCCACGTCCCCGCTGACGAATCCCGCGTCCCTGCTCAACCATCTGCGCTGGAACGAGCACTACTGGGTCGAGGTCATTCTCCTGGGCCGCGAGGACCGAGCGCCCTGGAGCGAAGAACGTCCCGACGGCGAGCTCGAGGCCGGGCTAGAAGTGCCGTTGCAGGTGATCATCGACGGATACTCCGAACAGGTACAGCTCACCCGTGCGCTGCTCGCCGATCTCGAATTCGAAGCCGAGTCGGTGGAGCCGCTCAACGATTTCCACCCCAACGTGCGCTGGATCGTCGCCCACCTCATCGAAGAGACTGCACGCCACAACGGCCACCTCGACCTGTTGCGCGAGATGGCGGACGGATCGGTCGGCAGCTAGTTCGGAACCCGGCGGGCAGCACGATCACCCACGATGCCCCCGAGCACCATGAGGACCAGCGGCACGAACATCGAGGTCATGGTGACCCAGCCGGTGCGGGCAACCACTGTCACGATGGCGAGCAGCACGGCCGTCACGGCTGCCCGGCGGGTCCATGGCAGAGCGGCTTGGTGGGCAATCGACCACACCTCGTCGTCACGCATCGTCGCTCGCGTGCGAATACCGACGTACGGGTTGCGTCGCAGAGTGCCTGAACCAGTCACCTTCAGGAACCAACCGTTGACTGCCCCGATGATCAACAGACCGGCGGCGGCGATGAGGTGTATTGCAAGGTCACTCATGTGGACGGGTCAGGGCGCCTCTTGGCGGCCCGCTTGGCGGCGCGAGCTGCGTACTCTTCCTCGTCCAGTTTCTTGGCCTGCTCGGGGGTCGGCGCCGTGCCGCCGTGGCGAGCCGGCGCCCACCATTGACCCTCGGGGCTGATCGGGTAGTCGGCGATCGCCTTGTCGAGCAGTGCTCCCATGGCCTCGCGCAGTCTGGCGGTCTCAGCGACCGGGTCCTCGCCGGTGACTTCGAGCGGCTCCCCGACGTGCAGACCTATCGTCTTGCCGCGCCCCTTGAGGTCTGATTCGTGATCCTTGGTCTTGAGCAGCTGGGTTCCCCAGGTGACCATCGGGATCAGCGGGACGCCAGCCTCGGCGGCCATGCGTACGGCACCAGTCTTGAGCTCCTTGATCTCGAAGGAGCGGCTGATCGTCGCTTCGGGGAAGATGCCCACGATCTCGCCGCTGCGGGCGTACTCGACAGCTTGGTTGTACGAGTCCACACCGTGCTCGCGATCGACCGAGATGTGATGCAGCGATCGCATGATCGGCCCGGAGATCTTGTTGTCGAACGCATCCTTCTTGGCCATGAAACGCACCAGGCGCTTGTTGGGGTGGGCCGCGAAGCCATCGAAGATGAAGTCGACATAGCCGATGTGATTGGCCGCCAGGATCGCACCACCCTCGCGCGGGATGTGCTCGGTGCCCGACATCTGAAACTTCATGCCAAGGACCTTGAACAGGGTCTTGGCGGTCAGGATGACGGGCGGATACGTGAAGTCATGCATCAGCGCAGCCTAACGGCCAAAGACTCGTACGTGGTCTCAGCGAGACCAGACTCACTAGTCCTCCGGCACCACATGGACGGCGGCTTCCTCCGCGCTGGCTCCGGCTCCGTCGATCCCGACGTCATCGCCCACGAGCTCTGGGTCGATGTCGTCACCGAATCCTTCGTCAGGGGCGACCAGACGGCCCGCGCGATCGGCGCCGACCTCGCCGTCGTCGAGGTCCTCGCCCGCGATCTCGGCGTACGGGTCGACGTCCGGTTCCTCCTGCGCGATGCGCTGGTCGAGGTTCTCGCCCTGCAGCGCCTCGTCCGCGGTGGTCCCGAATCCTTCACCGGCTGACCACTTCTCAGCGGGTGAATAGCCCTCGTCAAGGACGTCGTCGACACCGCGATCCACCAGGGTGTCCTCGGGCTGCAATTGGTCAAGGTTGTCGGACTCGTCCGGCAACCCGTCAGGCGTCTGTGTCATGCCTCCAGCGTCGCACGACGGTCAAGCCCGGGCCCGTTGAGCGTCGATCTCGATCTCGACCAGGTGTTCGGGGAGTGCCAGCCGGGAGACCTCCACCATCGTGGACACCGGCCGCACTGCGTCGAAGAGCTTGTGGTGCGCACGTCCGACGGCTTCGAAGTGTCCGATGTGGACGACGAACATCCTGGTACGCACCACGTCGGCGGCGCCAAAACCTGCCTCGTTGAGCGCGTCGATGGCAATGCCGAACGCAATGCGGGCCTGCTCGTAGGGGTCGCCGCGCCCGACCACGCGACCCTCCACAGTCGCCGTTGTCCCGGCGACCCAGGCCGAGTCGCCGACGGCCACCACGCGCGAATAGCCCACGGCGTCCTCCCACGGCGCCCCCGAGCCGAAGTTCTCCCTCATGGCAGCTCCTCAAGTCCTACCTGCATGATGAGCGCATCCACGCCGCCTGGGTAGTAGCCCGAACGTGTGTTGATCGTGGTGAATCCGTACGCGCAGTACAGCCCGATCGCGGCGGAGTTGTCGGCTGCGACCTCAAGCAGCATGCGTGAGGCACCGTGGCCCCGTGCGGCCTCGATCAGCTGCTCCAGCAGGCCACCCGCGATGCCGCGGCGGCGAGCGAAGGGGAGGACAGCCATTCGCTCGAGATCGGCCACATCACCCACCGTGGAGATGACGCCGTAGGCGATGTCGTGGTCGATCAAGAGGATGCGGTGGTCGGCTGCAAGCTGCTGGCGTATGAGCTCTTCGCTCCAGGCCCCACCGTCGAAGCACTCGGTTTCGATCGCCACGATTGCCGCGACATCGTCTGCGGTCGCGGACCGGATCATGCGCGTCGGTTGACGATCTGCGGCACGGCGTCCGGCCTTCGGAGGTAGAGCGGCTCGAGCGGCAGCTCGATCGCGCGTCGGGCAACCACGGCGGAGGCGAGGACTGCGGCTCGCGGATCCCCCGCATCGCCCGCCGGACTCAGCACGCCGTCGTACAGCTCTCCCCCGCGTCCATAGGTCGGCAACTCAGGGTGCTGTTGCGCCAGATCAGCAGGGTAGGACACGTGCGGCCCATCGAGCCGGGTGCCATCGGGCGCATAACGCGCCCAGTAGACCTCTTTGCGACGGGCATCGGTGGCCACCAGGAACTCAGCCTCTGCCCGGACGTCGAATGCCACGATGTCGAGCGAGCACACACCGTGAGGTACGAGGTCGAGCGTGCTGGCGAGAGTCAGCGCCGTGACGACCCCGACGCGCAGGCCTGTGAAAGGTCCTGGTCCGACACCGACGGCGACATCGGTGAGGTCCGACATCGCTGCGCCGGCCTGGGTCATTGCCTCACGGATCGCCGGCGCGAGCAGCTCGCCGTGCGCCATCGCTCCGTGACCGGCAGCCTCGCCGATCACGGTGTCGCCGTCGTGGACAGCCACCGTGATGGCCGGCGTGGCGGTGTCAAAGGCAAGCAGGAGCACGCGTCGACCCTAGTCCCCGAGCAGTGTCGACCGCAGCGGCACGCCCACCCAGCGCGGGCCGCGCGGCTTGACGGTGACGACGCGTGACTCGCTCTGGTCTTCGGCTTCTTCGACCGGCGTTCCAAGCGGATCGCCCGGGCGCGCCCCGCGTACCTCGATGCGGACGTGCAACCAGCTGTCGCTCAGCTGCTCAGCCATGCCGTCGCCCCATTCGACGACCGTCACGGCGTCGTCAGTCGTGGCATCAAGATCAATGTCGTCAATTTCGGCGGCATCGCCGAGCCGGTATGCGTCGACGTGCACCAGAGGCGGTCCGGAAACCAGGGAGGGGTGCGTACGAGCGATCACGAACGTCGGGGAGGTGATCGGGCCACGTACGCCCAACCCGTCGCCCAGACCTTGGGTGAACGTGGTCTTGCCGGCACCCAGATCACCTGAGAGCACCAGCAGGTCGCCCGCTCGAAGCAGCGAGGCCAACCGTCCGCTGAAGGACTTCATGTCGTCGGCGGTCGGGATCTCTCTGGACAGCCACAGCGTCTTGCCGAACTCGATCATCGGCCCGTCCTGGGCGTGCGGATGGTAGAACCGGCGAGTCCAGAACTGCACCGTCTCGGGCAGCTCTTCACGCACGTTCAGCCAGATTCCGTCCTTGCCACGTTCCTCGGCGGTGTCCTCGGCAACGCCGACCATCGCTGACGCGACGCCGCGATCCTGCAGGTTGGGGTCGACCGCGACCCTGCGCAGGCCCAACAACCCGGGACGCGACTCGTCGAACAGCAGTGCACCCATCGGCAGACCGCGGCGCTGGACCAGCAGCCCACCCGGGCCGGCCAGCACCGCCGCGATCGACTCGACGGTCTCGTCCATCGCCGACGATGGCGGGTCGAGTGGCTTTCGTGCGCCGAACGATCGATGGATGATCTCGACGACCTGTTGGGCGTGCTCGGGCCCGGCATCGATCACGTTCAATGCGGTCATGCGGTGTCCTCGACCAGTCCGGCGATGGCCTCGGTGACCTGTTGGTGGCCCTCGAACGGGATCATGTGTCCGGCGTCCTCCAGAGCGATGAGACGTGCGCCCGGGATGCGATGGGCGAGCCGTCGGCTGTGCTTGAGCGGCGTCAGATGATCGTGGCCGCCCCCGATCACGATCGTAGACGCCTTGCCGACTGTCTCGAGTGCATGGTCGAGATCGAGGTCGATGAACACCGGATAAAAATCCATCAGCACATGTGTCGGCGCCTGCAGGATCATCTCGTTGGTCATGTCCACGTGCCGTTCGAGCGCATTGGGCCCCAGACCCCAGCGCCGGATGACCGAATAGCTGTTGAACGCACGGCCCCAGTCGAGCAGTGGCGAGGCAACACGCACCAAGGGAAGCAGCGCCCGCAGCGCCGGGCTGGTTCGCGCGAGCTTGCCGCTGCTCGTGGCGACAAGCACCACACCGGTGACCCGTTTCCCAAACAGCTCGGGCCGCGCCGCCGCGAGCTGCATGATCGCCATACCGCCCAGCGAGTGGCCGACGAGGATGATCGGGCCCCTCGGGACCAGGTCGCGGATCACGGCCGACACGTCGTCGGCCAGCTGGTCGATCGAGGAGTTGTCGATGTGTGAACGTCCCGACAATCCGTGCGAGCGCTGGTCGAGGAAGACCATGCGAACCTCGTCGCGCAGCGCGAGGCGCTGGTAGTGCCACACGTCGAGCGTTTCCACCCAACCATGGACGAACACGACCGTCGGCGTCTTGCTGGGACCTTCGTCGACCTCGGCGTGGATGCGCAGGCCGTCGCTGGCGATGACAGTGCGCTTCTCGCTGTGCACCGAGCCGAATGCCACCTCTTCCCCGCGGCGGAGTCGGCGTCGGTGACGCTGTCGGCCATTGAGCAGGGTCGCTGCAACTCCCGCGGCCACGAATGCTCCGGCAGTTGTCGCGACGCGTGTTGACTTGTTCATCGTTGACCCCTGAATGTGCGCTCGATGCGTCCGCCGAGGCGGGTCACGACCTCGTACGCGATGGTTCCGGCAGCGATCGCCCAGTCATCAGCAGTCCGGACCGTCCGGGCCGAACAGCGTGACGACATCACCACGCTCGGCCGCGTTGTCTCCGAGGTCGACGACGAACTGGTCCATGCAGATCGTGCCCGCCACGGCCGCTCGGCTACCGCGATGGGCAACTTCGCCTCGGTTGGATGCCGTACGCAGCACACCCTCGGCATAGCCGATCGGCACCAGACCGAGTGTCGTCTCGCGCTCGGCGGTCCAGGTGTGACCGTAGGAGACGCTGGTGCCGGCGGGCACACGTTTCACTGCCGCCAACCGCGCCTGCAGTGTCATCACCGGGACCAGCGCGGCGTCGTGGACGAGCCCGCGGTCAGGTGTGATGCCGTACGACGCGATGCCGACTCGGACGAGATCGAGGTGCGCTGACGGACGCGTGAGCGTCGCGGCGGAATTGCTGAGATGTCGCAACGCCGGGCTGATTCCTGCTGCCGAAAGCTCTTCGACCGCCTCGCGGAAAACCCGCTCCTGTTGGTCGTTGGCCGGGTGGCTGGGCTCGTCGGCACAAGCGAAGTGCGACCAGACGCCAGTGATCTCGGCGCTGCCACTGGCCTGGGCGGCAGCAGCCGCGGCGACGAGCGACGTCCACTGTTCGCCAAATGCGCCATTGCGGGACAGACCCGTGTCGACCTTGAGCTGGACCTTCGTACGCGCTTCCCCGACGGCGAGGATCTCCGCAAGCTGTTCGGCCGACGACGCGGTGACCTCGATGTCGGCGGCGATCGCCGCGGCGAAGTCGGCGCCGGGACTGGCCAGCCAGCACAGAATGTCACCGATGTCACCAGACGCTCGCAATGCGAGCGCTTCGGCGATCGTGGCAACACCCAGCCAAGATGCGCCTGCCTCGCGAGCCGCGTGGGCGCACTCGGGCATGCCATGCCCGTACGCGTCAGCCTTCACCACGGCCATCAGGGCGGAGTCGGGCGCGTACGACGCGAGAGTCGCGAGATTGGTGCGGTAGGCATCGAGATCGACGATTGCCTCGGCCTGGGGAGCCATGTCAGTCCCTCCAGTCGCGTACGTCGGTGAGCAGCCCGTCACGGAATGCCGCGATCGTGGCGGGCAGTGCCGCCGCGACGGCGGATGCGGTGATGGGCCCGCCGGGGTTGGCCCTGACACTCGCCGCACCGTGCAGGAAGGCGGCGAGGGACGCCGCGTCATGCGGGTCGGCACCCGCGGCCAGCATCGAGCCGGCGAGCCCCGCCAAGACGTCTCCTGCCCCAGCCGTGGCGAGCCATGGCGAGCCGGTGAGGTTCACGCGCGTCGTACGACCAGGAGTCGCGATCAGCGTGCGTGGGCCTTTCAGCAGCACGGTGGCGTTCCAGCGCGCTGCCGCCTCGCGTGACATGACCAAGAGGATCACTCTCAACTGTGTCGCGATCGGTGTCGAGTAGCCGCGCCAGCTCGCCCGCGTGGGGCGTCAGCAGGGCGGGCACGTCGAATGACTCCGGCAGGTGCTCGATCTCCAGCGCGGACGCGTCGAGCACGCACCGGGACACTAGCGTCGAGCGCTGCCGCGATGAGCGCGCCCACCCCGTCATCACCACCGGGCCCGACAACCCATGCTTGGACGCGACCAGGTGACGCCACGACTTCAGGTGCACGATCGACGACTCTCGCGGACAACGCCTCGGAGCCGGCGAAGCGCACCATGCCAGCCATTCCGGCCTGGGCACCGGCAACGCAGAGATGGGCTGCCCCTGCATATTGCTCTGAGCCCGCGGCAATGCCGACGACGCCTCGTGAGTACTTGTGACTGGACGGCTCGCCGAGCCAGTTGAACAGCTGATGAAGCAGGTGTCCGTCCTCGGGCTCAATGGCCTCCAGAGATGCCACACCGAGATGTGGGCCGAGACCGATGTCGACCAGCACGGCGATCGCGGTGTCATTCCAGCCAGCAGCAGAGGCCGCTGGAGGGGCGAGCAGACCGTTCTTGTAGGTCCCGAAGGTGATCGTCGTGTCGGCCGGGATGTACGCCGAGGGCAACGTTGCGCCGTCGACGTCAATACCAGACGGCACATCGACCGCGATCGTGTGAGGCCCGTGCTCAGCAATCCAGTCAGCCCATTGGGCGGCCTTGCCCACAAGCCCAGGGCGGGCGCCGATGCCGAACACGGCGTCGAGGCACAGCCGATGATCGCCGGGGGCGTCAACGATCTGGGCGCCGGAAGCGAGCGCCGCCGCCAGACCATCGGCGTGCACCTGGCCGGCGTCGAGGAGACACAGATCAACGCGTACGCCGCGATCCAGCAGGTGCACCGCGGCATACAGGGCATCGCCGCCGTTGTTGCCTGGGCCGATCAACATCAGCACGACCTCGCCCGGTGCTGCGACCTCGAGATGGTCGGCCAGACCCCGCGCCGCCCGGCGCATGAGTTCCCCGTCGGGCAGTGTTGCAGCGAGCGCATCCTCGGCCGCGCGGATGTCAGCGACGAGATGCGACCGAAGCACGGAGCAGCCTCAGCGCTCTGTCACGACGAAGGCCGTCGCGACACTCGTGTCGTGCGAGATCGACAGGTGAATTGTGTCAATGCCCAACGCAGAAAGGCGCTCGGGAGCCGCCCCGTGAAGCTTGAACGAGGGAGCGCCACGCGCGTCGTTGACGATCTCGAAGTCCTGCCAGGAAAGTCCCGACGGCGCTCCCATCGCCTTGGCCAAGGCTTCCTTCGCAGCAAAACGGCCTGCGAGCGACTCGACCGGGAGGTCGCGCTCTGCTTCGGTGAACAGCCGACTGCGCATGGTCGGCGTACGCTCGAGCGTCTCGGTGAACCGCTTGAGGTCGACCACGTCGACACCGATCCCCAGAATGCTCATGTCGTCACTCGACTGTGACTGACTTGGCGAGGTTGCGCGGCTGGTCGACGTCGTGGCCGAGCTGGCTGGCGAACTCGCAGGCGAAGATCTGCAGCGGGACCGTCGCTACGAGCGGCTGCAACAGAGTCGGCACCTTCGGCAACCGGATCAGGTGATCGGCGTACGGCACGACGTCGTCGTCGCCATCCTCGACGAGGACGATCGTCCGGGCGCCGCGGGCGCGTACTTCTTGGATGCTGCTGACGGTCTTTTCCTGCAGCTGGTCGCGGCCCTTGGGAGGGACGATGACGAAGACGGGCAGGCCTTCCTCGACCACCGCGATCGGACCGTGCTTGAGCTCACCGGCGGCAAAGCCCTCGGCGTGGATGTAGGCCAGCTCCTTGAGCTTGAGCGCGCCTTCGAGAGCAACGGGAAAGCCGACGTGGCGTCCGAGGAACAGGATCGAGCGGGAGCCGGCAAGCTCGGTGGCAAGCTTGCGGACTTGATCGCCCTCGTCGAGCATGCGCTGGATGCCGGCCGGAATCTTCTCGATCTCGGCGAGGATCGACGCAATCTCGTCGCCGTACTTGGTGCCCTTGACCTGCGCGACGTACAACGCGAGCAAGTAGCACGCGACGACCTGGGCAAGGAATCCCTTGGTCGACGCAACCGCGATCTCCGGGCCGGCGTGCGTGTAGAGCACAGCGTCGGACTCGCGCGGAATCGTCGAGCCGTTCGTGTTGCAGATCGAGAGCACCCGCGCATTCTGCTGACGGGCATAGCGAATCGCCATCAAGGTGTCCATGGTCTCGCCAGACTGACTGATCGTGACGACCAGCGTGCTCTTGTCGAGGATCGGATCGCGGTAGCGGAACTCCGAGGCCAGCTCGACCTCGCACGGAACCCGGGTCCAGTGCTCGATCGCATACTTCGCCACCATCGCCGCATAGAACGAGGTGCCGCAGGCGATGACGATGATCTTGTCGACCGCACGCAGCTCGTCGTCCGACAGGCGCATCTCGTCGAGCTGCAGCAGCCCGTCGGGTGAGTGGCGGCCCAGCAGCGTGTCGGCAACGGCCTGGGGCTGCTCGGCGATCTCCTTGAGCATGAACCAGTCGAAGCCACCCTTCTCGGCGGCCGAAACGTCCCAGTCGACGTGGTAGTCCTTGGTCTCTGCCGGGTTGCCGTCGAAATCGGTGACCACGATGTCGTCGGGCGTGATCGTCACGACCTGGTCCTGGCCGAGCTCGATCGCGTCACGGGTGAACTCGATGAAGGCCGCAACATCAGAGCCGAGGAAGTTCTCGCCCTTGCCGCGGCCGACCACCAGCGGAGAGTTTCTGCGCGCACCGACGACGACGTCGGGATGGCGGGCATCGCAGATCACCAGCGTGAAAGCGCCCTCCAGACGGCGGCACACGGCGCGTACGGCATCTGACAGGTCGTCGGTCGACTCGAGCTCGTCCTGCATCAGGTGGGCGACGATCTCGGTGTCGGTCTCCGACAGCATCTCGTGGCCGGTGGCCTCCAGCTCAGAGCGCAGCTTGGCGAAGTTCTCGATGATGCCGTTGTGCACGACCGCGACCTGACCCTTCTGGTCAAGGTGTGGGTGCGCGTTGCGATCATTCGGCGCACCGTGCGTGGCCCAACGGGTGTGTCCGATGCCGGTGTGGGCGGCCGGAAGCGGGTTGGCCGCCAGCTCGGCGTCGAGGTTGGTCAGCTTGCCGGCCTTCTTGGCCGAGACGATCGTGCCGTCAAGGACCATCGCGATCCCTGCGGAGTCATAGCCGCGATACTCCAGGCGACGCAATCCGCCGATGACAACCTCTTCTGCGGAGCGCTCTCCGACATACCCAACGATTCCGCACATGGGGTCAAGAGTACCGGCGGAACAGCAGACGGGAGAATGGTGGGATGACGCGCGACGAGTCCCCGTATGTCGAGCTCGAACGGTCAGCGTGGGCTGAGCTCGCGGGCGACGCTCCGCAGCCCCTCGGCCCCGAAGAGATCGAGCGAGTCAGGGGACTCGGTGATGAGCTCGATCTCGAAGAAGTTCGACAGGTCTACCTTCCGCTGGCGCAGCTGATCAGCCTGCGCATCCGTGCAGCAGCCGGACTGCACCGGGCGACCGACAAGTTCCTCGGCCGACCACAGCCCAAGCGGACCCCCTTCGTCATCGGGATTGCCGGATCGGTCGCCGTCGGCAAGTCCACGACGGCACGCCTGATCCAAGAGCTTCTGGCCAGCGCGCCGGATCACCCCGAAGTCGCGTTGGTGACGACCGACGGTTACCTGCTGCCCAACGATGAGCTGGAGCGCCGCGGGATGCTCGACCGCAAGGGATTCCCCGAGTCATACGATCGCAAGGCGCTTCTCCGGTTCGTCATCGACGTGAAGTCCGGGGTGGAGGTCGTCACCGCTCCGGTCTACTCGCACCTGACATACGACCGCACCGATGAGGTCGTCACCCTCAAGGCGCCCGACATCGTCATCATCGAGGGTCTCAACGTGCTGGCCCCCGCCCGTACCCGCGGTGACGGCTCCCCCGGCCTCGCGATCAGTGACTTCTTCGACTTCTCGATCTACGTCGACGCCTCGAGCAAGGACATCCGACGTTGGTACGTCGAGCGCTTCCTGACGCTGCGCAAGACGGCATTCGCCGACCCGGCGTCCTACTTCCACCGATACAGCGCCTTCACCGACGAGGAAGCCACGGCTCGCGCGGCCGAGCTCTGGGACACGATCAACTGGCCCAATCTCCGCGAAAACATCCAGACCACCCGCGGCCGTGCGTCACTGGTGCTCCGCAAGGGGCCCGATCACCAGGTCAGCTGGGTACGTCTCCGCAAGCTCTGAGCCCCACTCAGAGTGCTCGCAGGTACTCGCCGACCCAGGATACCTGGCGAAATCCCATCGCCTCGTTGACCGCGATCATCGGCGCATTGCTGGCCGCGTTGTGCGTGTGGATGCGGCGTCGCCCTTCGAGCAGATCGGCCGCCTCGTGCATGGTGTGGACCTTGAGCGCCAGACCCAGTCCGTGGCCGCGGTGCGATGGCAGGACGAGCGTGTCCCACTGGTAGACCTCGACACTGTTGTCCGGGAAGAGCAGCTGGGTGTGACCCACCACCGAGCCGTCACTGGCAATGGCCACGCTGACCTGAGGGATCCGGCCCGACGTCGCCCACTTGACTTCCTCAGAGCGCACACGAGCCTGGTCCCAATACTCGTTCTCCAGGTGTGCGTTACCACTCGGCGCCTCCTGAACCATCAGCCGGCGCACGTGCGCGTAGCCCTCGATCAGGTCGTCTGGGCACTCCCCACGCCAGCTTCGGAGCTCGTACGCGGGATCGATCACCAGCGAAGGCAGCGTTGCCGGCAGCAACAGCTCGCGGTGGGCATCCATGATGTCGAGGGCGAATCCCAGGTTCTCGGCGAACTGTCTTGCGGGCGCATCCTGCTCGTCGAGACCCCACGTCGCCTCTCCGAGCATCGATGTACGACCAGCGGCGCGACATGCGGCCGACAGCGCTTCGACGAGTGCGCTCCCATGGCCTCGACGACGACTCGCGGGGATGACGAACACCTCAACGTACGCAAACGTGCGGTTGTCCTTTTGTGGAAGCTCCGCCCACGCCCCTCCGATCACGCGGCCGTCGTCGTCGCGGGAGACCAGCCCGATCGAGTCGGTGTACTCGTCCGGCGCCAGCTCCATCGCCAGCTCGGCCGCCGTGTAGGGCTGGTCGTACGCGCGATCAAACGACCGCGCGTACGCGTCATAGAACTCCGAAAATGTCCGCGAGTTCGCCGGATCAAGGCGCTCGAGGGTCGTCATCTCGCGAGTCTACAAATGACTCAGAGGGCGAGGTTGGCGCGGACGACCTCGGCGAGGTGCGCTGCGACGCTTGCCGCCTCGTCATGTGTGGCCGCCTCGACCATCACGCGTACGAGCGGCTCGGTGCCCGACTGGCGCAGCAGCACGCGACCGGTGTCGCCAAGCTTGGCCGAGGCGATCGCGACCTCTCCGCGCAGCACCGGATCGGTGTCGGCACGAGCCTTGTCGACGTCGGGAACGTTGATCAGCACCTGCGGAAGACGCTTCATCACCGCTGCCAGCGATGCGAGCGACTCCCCTGTGGCCAGCATGCGGGCTGCTACATGCACGGCCGCGAGAACTCCGTCGCCGGTGGTCGCGTGGTCACTCATGATGACGTGGCCCGACTGCTCGCCGCCGAGGTTGTAGCCACCGCTGCGCATCGCCTCAAGAACGTAGCGGTCACCCACCGAGGTCTGGATCACCGTGATCTGCGCGGCGGTCATCGCCTGGACAAAGCCAAGATTGCTCATCACGGTGGCCACCACCGTGTCGTCGGTCAGCCGACCGGCGTCGCGGGCGGCGATGGCGAGGATCGCGAGAATCTGGTCACCGTCGACCACCTGGCCGTTCGCGTCGACCGCGAGGCACCGATCGGCGTCGCCGTCGAAGGCAAAGCCTGCGTCTGCGTCGTGCTCGACGACGGCTCGCTGCAGGTCCTCGATGTGCGTCGAGCCGCAGTTGGCGTTGATGTTGAGGCCATCGGGCTCGGCATGGATCGCGACCACCGTGGCGCCGAGCTGTTCGAACACCTGCGGGCCGGTCTCGTATGCCGCGCCGTTGGCGCAGTCGAGCACGATCTTCATGCCGTCGAGAGGACCGGGCGATGCCTCGACGAGGTGTTTGATGTATGCGCCGAGCCCAGCGTGGCTGTCGCCGATTCGACCAACGCCGGCACCGATAGGGCGGTCCCACGGCTCTTGGAGTCGCTTCTCGATCTGGATCTCGAGATCGTCGTCAAGCTTGAGCCCGCCGCGGGCCAAGAACTTGATCCCGTTGTCGGGCATCGCATTGTGGCTGGCGGAGATCATCACGCCCATGTCAGCGGCGAGGAATGACGTCAGATAGGCCGCGCCCGGAGTCGGCACGACACCAAGACGATGTACGTCGACACCGGCAGACGCAAGACCCGCGACCACCGCAGCCTCGAGGAATTCGCCTGAGGCGCGGGGATCGCGGGCAACTACTGCTGTGGGGCGCTGGTCGGCAAATGCACCGACCTCACCGAGGATGTGGGCCGCGGCGACCGCGAGGTCGACGGCGAGCTCGGCGGTCAGATCACGATTCGCGACTCCGCGAACGCCATCGGTGCCAAAGATCCGGCCCACAGGACTCAGCGCTTGCTGTACTGCGGAGCCTTACGGGCCTTCTTGAGTCCGGCCTTCTTGCGCTCCTTGATGCGCGAGTCGCGCGTCAGGAGTCCGGCCTTCTTGAGAACCGGGCGGTTGGCTTCTTCGTCGATCGCGTTGAGCGAGCGAGCGACACCGAGACGCAGTGCCCCGGCCTGGCCGGTCATGCCACCACCGGTGACACGAGCGATGACGTCGAAGCGATCCTGCAGACCGGTCTCGGCGAAGGCTTCCTTGGCAATCTGCTGGTGCAGCTTGTTGGGGAGGTACTCCTCGAGCGGCTTGCCGTTGACAGTCCACACGCCGGTGCCGGGGACGATGCGCACTCGCGCAACAGCCTCCTTGCGGCGACCGGTGGCAGCACCCGGAGCGATGGTCGCGGGCTTGTCGGGAGTCGACGACGAACCAACCGTCTCGGAGGTGTAAGCAACACCCTCGGAGTTGGGCACGAAGTCGGTCTCGGTCTCGGTCACTGTTTCGGTGGTGGTCTCAGCCACGATACGCCTGCTATCTGTCTCTACTGGGAGATCTGCGTGATCTCGAACGGCTGGGGCTTCTGGGCGCTGTGCGGGTGCTCGGGGCCGGAGTAGACCTTGAGCTTCGTGATCAGCTGATCACCCAGACGGTTCTTGGGGAGCATGCCGCGGACGGACTTCTCGATCGCCTTGCGGGCATCCTTCACGAGCAGGTCGCCGTAGGCGATGGACTTGAGTCCACCCGGGTATCCGCTGTGACGGTAGGCGAGCTTGTCGGTGCGCTTGTTGCCCGACAGGGCCACCTTCTCAGCGTTGATGATGATGACGAAGTCACCACCGTCGACATGCGGAGCAAAGGTCGGCTTGTGCTTGCCGCGGAGCAGCGTCGCAGCCTGGACGGCGAGACGACCCAGGACGATGTCCTCGGCGTCGATGACGTGCCACTGACGGTTGATGTCAGACGGCTTGGGGCTGAACGTGCGCACGGCGTGACCTTCTCGTTCTTGGGTTGGGTCTTGATTCGGTGTTTCGCGGTCGTTCCCACGGCAGCAGCCGTCGGAGACACGACACACAAGGTTAACCGGCGAGGCCTCCCCGGGTCAAAACGGGGCGACTTCACCGCACCCGATACTCACCCGATTGCGCGACCGCACTAAGTTGGTAGAACGTTGCACCACCCCGCGACGCCACATTCTCTTGAAATCACAGAGCACCGTCACAGGAGACCCATCGTGACCGACGACCAGACACTTACCGTCCGCGACAACCGCACCGGCGAGGAATACGAGCTCGCGATCAGCGACGGCACCGTACGCGCAGCCGATCTCGGCAACATCGGCAAAGGCGAGGACACCCCCGGCCTGGCGGTCTACGACCCCGGCTTCCTCAACACTGCCTCGACCCGCAGCGCCGTGACGTTCATCGACGGCGACAAGGGCATCCTCGAGTACCGCGGCTATCCCATCGAGCAGCTGGCTGAGAACTCGACCTTCCTCGAGGTCGCATACCTCCTCATTCACGGTGAGCTGCCCACTGAGGAGCAGCACAAGCAGTGGGTGCACGAGATCACGTTCCACACGTTCGTGCACGAGAACCTCAAATCGCAGCTGCAGGGCTTCCGCTACGACGCACACCCCATGGGCATGCTGCTGTCGAGCGTCGGTGCGCTCTCGACGTTCTACCCCGAGGCCCGCAACATCCACGACCCCCAGGTGCGCCACGAGCAGGTCGTCCGACTCATCGCCAAGATGCCGACCCTCGGCGCGTGGTCGTTCCGGCATGCGCAGGGCAAGCCGTACGTCTACCCCGACAACGAGCTTTCCTACACCGAGAACTTCCTGTCGATGCTGTTCAAGATGAGCGAGCAGAAGTACGACCCGGACCCGCGCTTGGCCAAGGCGCTCGAGGTGCTGTTCATCCTGCACGCCGACCACGAGCAGAACTGCTCGACCAATGCGGTGCGCTCGGTCGGCTCGTCGCAGGTCGACCCCTACTCCGCGGTCAGCGCCGGGGTGGCTGCGCTCTACGGACCGCTGCACGGCGGCGCCAACGAAGCAGTCCTCAAGATGCTCAAGCGAATCGGCACTCCGGACAAGATCCCGGCGTTCATCGAAGGCGTCAAAAAGGGTGACGAGAAGCTCATGGGCTTCGGTCACCGCGTCTACAAGAACTTTGACCCCCGCGCCACGATCATCAAGAAGGCCGTCGACGACGTCTTCGAGGTCACCGGCGTCAGCCCGCTGCTGGAGATCGCCCAGGAGCTGGAGCGCATTGCGCTCGAGGACGACTACTTCATCAGCCGCAAGCTCTATCCCAACGTGGACTTCTACTCCGGTCTGATCTACGAGGCGCTGCAGTTCCCGCCCGAGATGTTCACCGTCCTGTTCGCGATCCCTCGTACGGCCGGCTGGCTCGCCCAGTGGCTGGAGCTGGTCGACGACAAGGAGCAGAAGATCGCCCGCCCCAAGCAGATCTACACCGGCGACCGCCAGCTCAACTTCGTCCCCGCCGAGAAGCGCTGGTCATAGCGACGCACCTCCGGCGCCCCGATAACGTGGGTCCGGTGCGCCTACGACTCGATCTCTCCTACGACGGCAGCGACTTCAGGGGCTGGGCCGTCCAGCCTGACCTTCGGACCGTCCAGGGCACGATCGAAACCGCAATCGCCACGATCCTTCGGCTGCCCAAGAATCCGTCGCTGACCTGCGCAGGGCGCACCGACGCGGGTGTGCACGCCCGCGGACAAGTTGCGCACGTCGATCTCGACAAGGTCGATCCCGCGGTCCTCGAGCGGCGGCTGCGTCGCCTGCTGCCAGCAGACATCAGCCTCAAGTCGCTGAGCATTGCGCCCGACGGTTTCGACGCCCGGTTCGCGGCGCTCGAACGCCGCTACATCTACCGTTTGACCGACTCGACCACCGGCCCTGACCCATTGGAGCGGGGCTCGGTCGTTCGTTGGCAGCGTCACCTCGAGGTTGACGCGATGAACTCAGCAGCGACCCATCTGCTCGGCCACCACGACTTCGCCTCATTCTGCAAGAAGCGCAAGGGCGCGACCACGATCCGCACGCTCCTGGATCTGCACACCGTGCGTGACGGCGCGATGCTGGAGACGACAGTACGAGCTGACGCGTTCTGCCACTCGATGGTGCGTTCACTGATGGGCGTTCTGGTCGCGGTCGGCGAGGGGCGGTTCGAGCCCCGATGGGCCGGAGAAGTGCTCGCACACGCCGAACGCAACGCGCGGGTGACCGTTATGCCACCTCACGGCTTGGTACTTGAAGAAGTGATCTACCCGGACGCCGCCGGTTTGGCCTTGCGAGCCGAGGAGGCTCGTCGACGGAGGGATGAGTAAGGGTGGCACTGACATGGCAACAGGTGGTGGAGCTGGCATCGGAGCTTCCCGGGGTCGAGGAGTCGACGTCCTATGGCACTCCGGCACTCAAGGTCGCGGGCAAGCTCATGGGTCGGCTCCGTACGGACTCTGACGGCGCCCTTGCCCTCAAGACGTCGGACAAGGACGCCCTTGTCGCGAGCGAGGACCCTGCATACTTCACCACCCCGCACTTCGACGGCTATGACTACATCCTGATCAACCTCGATCTCGCAGATCCGGGCGAGGTGGCCGAGCTCGTCGATGACGCATGGCACATCGCGGCTCCGGCCAAAGTCCGCGCACGGCGAGACATGCTGAAAGACTGACCGGGTGACGGACCACTACTTCAGCGGGCAACCTGCAACGCCAGACCGGCGGCATGAGATCAGGACCCGCATCTGGGACCGTGAAATGACGTTCACGACGTCGACCGGCGTGTTCGCGAACGACGGGCTCGACAAGGCCACCGAGGTGTTCCTCCGGAACAGCACTCCCCCCGCCGGCGGCACGATCCTCGATCTGGGCTGTGGCTGGGGACCAATCGCCTGTGCGATCGCCGCGGCGTCGCCCGACACGACGGTGTGGGCCGTTGACACCAACGAACGCGCGCTCGACCTCACCCGCACGAATGCCGACGCCCTCGGTGTGACCGTGCACTGCGCGCTCCCGGACGCCGTGCCTGACGACCTCGTGTTCGACGAGATCTGGTCCAACCCCCCGATTCGCATCGGCAAGGCGGCGCTGCACGATCTGCTCCTGACCTGGCTACCCCGACTCGCACCGGATGGCTCAGCCACGCTCGTCGTGGGCAAGAACCTTGGCGCCGACTCTCTGCAGGACTGGCTCATCGCCGAGGACTGGCCGACCGTCCGAGCCGCCAGCCACAAGGGCTTTCGCATCCTGAACGTCACGCGACCCGGGTGACCACAACGCAGCAGGCCCGCCACCTTGCGGTGACGGGCCTGCTGAACGTGTGATGCCTACTTGGCGTCGTCCTCGGTCGACTCCTCTGCAGGAGCCTCCTCAACCGCCGCCTCGACAGTCTCTGCTGCCTCGGCAGCGTCCTCTGTGGCGTCGACCGGGACGTCGGTGCCCAGGTCGTTCTCGGGCGCCTCGTCAACGACCTCAGCCTCGTCGGCCGGAGCCTCAACAGGTGCAGCCTTCGGATCGGCCTTGGCCTTCTTGGGGGCCTGGTTCTGCGCCGCGAACGTCTTGGCCTCGACGATCTCGATCACGGCCATGGGGGCGTTGTCGCCCTTGCGAGCCGCGATCTTGGTGATGCGGGTGTAACCGCCGGGACGGGTCGCCATGGCAGGCCCGATCTCGGTGAACAGCGTGTGCAGGATGCTCTTGTCACGAATGACCTTGACGACCTGCCGGCGGTTGGCCAGCGTGTCGTTCTTGGCCTTCGAGATCAGCGACTCGGCGTACGGACGCAGACGGCGCGCCTTGGCCTCGGTCGTGGTGATCTTGCCGTGCTCGAACAGGTTCTGGGCGAGGTTGGCAAGGATCAGCCGCTGGTGCGCTGGGCTGCCGCCGAGGCGGGGTCCCTTGGTGGGCGTAGGCATGATTACTCCAGTTTCAGATCAGTCAGGCGAGCAGTTAGTACTGCTCGTCCTCAGCGAAGCTTGCGTCGTCGTCATAGGCGTCGATGACGGCCGTCGGGTCGAAACCAGCCGGGCTGTCCTTCAGTGCAAGACCCATCTCAGCGAGCTTGGCCTTGACCTCGTCGATCGACTTCGAACCGAAGTTGCGAATGTCGAGCAGGTCCTGCTCCGAGCGGGTGATGAGCTCGCCCACGGTGTGGACGCCCTCACGCTTGAGGCAGTTGTAGGACCGAACGGTGAAGTTGAGGTCCTCGATCGGCAGTGCCAGGTCGGCAGCGAGCTGCTCGTCGACCGGGCTCGGGCCGATGTCGATGCCCTCGGCCTCGACGTTGAGCTCACGGGCCAGGCCGAAGAGCTCGACCAGGGTCGAACCGGCCGACGCGATGGCGTCGCGCGGAAGGATCGACTTCTTGGTCTCGACATCGATGACCAGCTTGTCGAAGTCGGTGCGCTGCTCGACTCGGGTTGCCTCGACCTTGTAGGTCACCTTCAGCACCGGCGAGTAGATCGAGTCGACCGGCATGCGGCCGATCTCTTCGTCGCCCGACTTGTTCTGCACGGCCGACACGTAGCCGCGGCCACGCTCGACGACGAGCTCGATCTCGATCTTGCCCTTGGTGTTGAGCGTGGCGATGTGCAGGTCGGGGTTGTGGACCTCGACTCCGGCCGGAGGCTGGATGTCAGCCGCGGTGACCGCACCCGCGCCGTCCTTGCGGACGTACATCACGACGGGCTCGTCGTTCTCGGACGAGACGACAAGACTCCTTCAGGTTCAAGATGATCTCGGTGACGTCCTCGGTGATGCCGGGGATGGTCGAGAACTCGTGCAGGACACCATCGATCTTGATCGACGTGACTGCGGCGCCGGGGATCGACGAGAGCAGCGTACGGCGAAGCGAGTTGCCGAGTGTGTAGCCGAAGCCAGGCTCGAGGGGTTCGATGACGAACCGCGAACGGAACTCGTCAACGACCTCTTCTGACAGGGCGGGGCGCTGGGCGATGAGCATATTTCTTCCTTTCCGAACCAACCTCTATTTGAAGGTCCGGGTTGTGTCTACTTGTGAGAGACGTTGGGCAGATCAGATCTTGGAGTAGAACTCCACGATCAGCTGTTCGTTGATCGGAACGGTGATCTGCTCGCGTACGGGCTGTGAGTGGACGAGGATGCGACCGCGATCGGGCGCCACGTCGAGCCAGGCGGGAACCGTGTCCTTGTCGTAGGTCTCACGCGCGACGATGAACGGCGTGGTCTCCAGCGACTTGGTCTTGACGTCGATGATGTCGTGCTTGCTCACCTGGAACGACGGGATGTCGGTCTTGACGCCGTTGACCACGAAGTGACCGTGGTTGACGAGCTGGCGGGCGTGCCGACGCGTACGGGCGAAGCCGGCACGGTAGACGACGTTGTCGAGGCGTGACTCGAGGATCTGCAGCAGGTTGTCACCGGTCTTGCCGGGACGACGCGATGCGAGCTCGTAGTACTTGCGGAACTGCTTCTCGAGCACTCCGTAGGTGTAGCGCGCCTTCTGCTTCTCGAGCAGCTGGTTGCGGTACTCCGACTCCTTGACCCGGGCGCGGCCGTGCTGGCCGGGAGGGTAAGGACGCTTTTCGAATGCAGCGTCACCACCGACGAGGTCGATGCCGAGGCGGCGCGACTTCTTGGTGAGAGGTCCGGTGTAACGGGCCATGTTGGATAACTCCTAAAGAAAGGTGAGCGTCAGAGACGACGGTGCTTGGGGGGACGGCAGCCGTTGTGCGGGCTGGGTGTCACGTCGGAGATGGTGCCGACCTCGAGGCCGACTCCGCTCAGCGACCGGATTGCCGTCTCGCGGCCCGAACCGGGGCCCTTCACGAAGACGTCAACCTTCTTCATCCCGTGCTCCATTGCCTGACGCCCGGCCGACTCAGCGGCCATTCCTGCGGCGAACGGCGTGGACTTGCGCGAGCCCTTGAATCCGACGGTTCCGCCGGAGGCCCACGCGATGACGGCACCCGAGGGGTCCGTGATCGTCACGTGTGTGTTGTTGAACGTGCTCTTGATGTGGGCTTCGCCCGCAGCAACGTTCTTCTTCTCCTTGCGGCGTGTCTTCTTGCCGGCTGTCTTAGGAGGCATCCGCTATCACTTCTTCTTTCCGGCGACGGTGCGCTTGGGGCCCTTGCGGGTACGCGCATTGGTCTTGGTCCGCTGGCCACGCACGGGCAGGTGCGCACGGTGGCGACGGCCCTGGTAGCTGCCGATCTCCATCTTGCGGCGAATGTCTGCCGTGACCGTACGACGCAGGTCGCCCTCGGTCTGGTAGTTCGCTTCGATGTGATCGCGGAGTGCGACGAGATCAGTGTCGTCGAGCTCGTGGACGCGCTTGTCCGGGCTGATGCCGGTTGCGACGAGGGTCTGGGCGGCGCGGGTGCGGCCGATCCCGAATACGTACGTGAGTGCGATCTCA
>CAVVQG010000012.1:0-52852 GCA_963750265.1 uncultured Actinomycetota bacterium
TGAACCGGAGTCCACGGCGCGACCGTTCTTGGACGGGTTCACCGCTCAGATTGCGGCGAGGAGCTCGTCGCGCGCGGTGAGCATGGATGGGCCGTACCAAGTCAGCGCCCGACCTGACACGAGCGCCGTCGGTACCTGCGAGAACGCTTCGGGTCCATCTTGCGCGGTGAAGACGTACGGCTCGTCCGGCAGCAGCACGAGGTCGATGTCGGCGCGATCGACGTCAGTCAGCTCGACGTGCGGGTAGCGATCGGCTGAGTCGCCGAACGCATTGACCATTCCCAGTCGGGCAAGGACATCGCCGGTGAATGTCCCGGGATCCGACCACCATCCACGGGTCCCGCCAGATCGGTACGGCCACGCGTCGCCCACTCGTTGCGACGGGTGTGTCCCAGACGTCGCGGGCCTCGCCGAGCCAACCTGGTTGATCCCAGCCGAACGCGCCGAACATCCGCTCCATCGACGAAAATGCTTGATCGACCGTCTCGATGTCGGTGACCCACACCGTGATCCCGGCCTCGCGCAACCGTCGTACGTCGAGCTCGCGGCTCTCTTCCTTGTTGGCCACCACGATGTCGGGCTTCAGCGCAGCGACGGCGGACCGGTCGGGGTTCTTGGTTCCGCGGACGCGGGTGACGTCGAGCTCGGCGGGGTGCGTGCACCAGTCGGTCGCCCCGACCAACGCCTCGGGACGAGTCGCGGCGATTGCCTCGGTGAGCGACGGCACGAGCGAGACGATTCGGTGTGCCGGAGCAGCCAGCTCGACCGGATGGCCGAGATCGTCGTTCACGATCGACGCAGGCCCATCGCCCCACATACGGGGGCGTCCCAGCCGAGAGCATCGCCGGCGTCGATCAGAGCGTCGAGCTCGACACCGATGTCTGCCGGTATGTCGACCGACGAGCGTGCGGAAGTGCTGACGTGGACAAGCGTCGTCTCCTGGGTGCAGGCCAGTCGGCGCTTCTCCTGGTCGACGACGAATGCCATGCCGTGCACGACGCGTGACGATCGCTCAAGAAGTCTGGCATGCACGGTGAACCGTTCGCCGAGGCGCAGCTCGCCGTAGTAACGCATGTGCTGTTCGACCGTGAACAGGCTTTGCTCGTGCTCTTCGATGTACTCGTCGCCCAGCCCTGCTGCGATCGTGGTCTTCCACACGGCATGCGAGCACAGCCGGAAGTAGTCACCGATGTTCATGTGACCGTTCTCGTCGATGAACTCGTCGGGAACTGTCTGGTCGAACAAGGCCGGAATCTGGACGATCTGCTCATATGTGGGAAGTGTGCGCACGCTATCGACGATAGGGGTGGCGCGGCGCACGGCCGTGGATGGGTTCGCCGGTTCGTCGGGATCGGCTGTTGACCCGGGCAATAAGCAACCGATGGTTGCGTTCGCGATTCCGGTGGCCTACAGTTATGTGCAACCAAACGTTGCGAAAGGTGAGCCATGGAATTCGGAAGTATTGAGAGGGAGATCCACGTTGATGCCGATCCGGAGGTCGTCTTCGAGGTGATCAGCAGCCCGCAGCACATGCGGGAATGGTGGAACGGCGCCGACACCGACATCTCCCCGGTGGTCGGATCCTCCGGAGAGATTGCCTGGGGGCGCGGCACGGAGGAGTCGCACATCGAGGCGCTCACCGTCGTCGAGGCGGAGCCGAATCGCCGCTTCGCCTTCCGCTGGGTCTACGACGGGCCAGTTGATGCCGACGGTACGAACTCGCTCCTGGTGACTTTCGACCTCGTTCCCTCCGGCGCCGGCACCACGGTCCGGCTCACCGAGACGGGCTTTCGGGAGATGGGCTGGGAGGCTGCCGTGCTCGAGGCCGCGTACGCCGATCACGCCAACGGCTGGGACATCTTCGTGCCGGCGATCGGCACGTACGTCCGCCGGCTCGTGGCCGCATCATGAGCGTGATGATCGATGACGACCTGTGGTCAGCGGTCGGCGATCCGACTCGGCGAAGGATGCTCGACCTGCTCCTCGCCGACGGGGTGGGCACCGCCACCACGCTGAGCGATCGACTTCCCGTCACTCGTCAGGCAGTTGCCAAGCATCTGCTGGCGCTGGACCGGGTGGGTCTGGTCCATGGGACGCCGGCAGGCCGCGAGCGGCGATACGAGGTCGACGAGGCCCAGCTCGCCCGAGCGGTGGCCCAGCTGGCGGACGTCGGGGCCGCATGGGACGCCCGACTGCAGAGGATCAAGCGGATTGCCGAGGCAATTCAACAGAGCAAGAACGCCAACACGAAGGAGTAGTCAACATGGTGGACATCCTGCACAGGGTGGGAATGACAGCGTCATCGACCGATGACGTGTACGCGGCGCTGACGACGATCGAGGGGCTCTCCGGCTGGTGGGCCACTGACACCACGGGCGAGACCGATGTCGGTGGAGTGCTGAAGTTCCGGTTCGGTCCCGGAGGCTTCGACATGCAGGTGCTCGAGTTGGTCCCGGGCAAGCTGGTGCGCTGGCAGGTGGTGGAAGGCCCGGAGGAATGGCTCGGTACCACCGTGAGGTGGGACCTCACGCAGGAGGAGGACTTCGCCATCGTGCTGTTTGCGCACGAGGGATGGAAGGAGCCCGTCGAGTTCATGTACCACTGCAGCACGAAGTGGGCGGTATATCTGCTGAGTCTCAAGCAGCTGGTGGAGACCGGCGCGGGCACCCCCGACCCCCACGATCAGCAGATCTCGAACTGGCACTGACGCGCAGCGGTCGGTGTCTGGTCAGACGTTGCGGCGGTACTGTCCTCCGACCTCGAAGAATGCTTCGGTGACCTGCTGGAGCGAGCACACTCGTGCGGCGTCCATCAGGACCGCAAAGACGTTGTCGTCATTGATCGCGGCCTGGCGGAGTCGTTCGAGTGCTTCTGCAGCCTCGGTCGTGTGCGCCTCCTGGAAGCCGCGCACCCGGCTGAGCTGGGACTCCTTCTCGGCTTCGGTCGCCCGGGCAAGCTCGACAGTGGGCGGTTCGGCGCCCTCCACCTCGGGCTTGCGGAACGTGTTGACGCCGATGATCGGCAACGAGCCGTCGTGCTTCTTGTGCTCGTACAACATCGACTCGTCCTGGATGCGCCCGCGCTGGTAGCCCGTCTCCATCGCGCCGAGAACACCACCGCGCTCGTTGATCGCGTCGAACTCCGCGAGCACGGCCTTCTCGACCAAGTCGGTGAGCTCGTCGGTGATGAACGCGCCTTGGGTGGGGTTCTCGTTCATCGCGAGTCCCCACTCCTTGTTGATGATCATCTGGATCGCGAGCGCGCGGCGGACCGACTCCTCCGATGGTGTCGTCACGGCCTCGTCGTACGCGTTGGTGTGCAGGCTGCTGGCGTTGTCATAGATCGCGATGAGCGCCTGAAGGGTCGTGCGGATGTCGTTGAAGTCCATCTCCTGTGCGTGGAGTGACCGACCGGACGTCTGCACGTGGTACTTCATCTTCTGTGAGCGCTCGTTGGCGCCGTACTTCTCCTTCATGGCGATCGCCCAGATGCGGCGGGCCACTCGTCCGAGGACGGAGTACTCCGGATCCATGCCGTTGGAGAAGAAGAACGACAGATTGGGCGCGAAGTCGTCAATGTCCATCCCGCGCGCGAGGTAGGACTCGATGTAGGTGAAGCCGTTGGACAGGGTGAAGGCGAGCTGGCTGATGGGGTTGGCCCCGGCCTCGGCGATGTGATAGCCCGAGATGCTGACGGAGTAGAAGTTTCGTACGCCCTCGTCGATGAAGTACTGCTGGATGTCGCCCATCATCCGCAGGCTGAACTCGGTGGAGAACAAGCAGGTGTTCTGGCCCTGGTCCTCCTTGAGGATGTCGGCCTGCACCGTGCCGCGGACGTTCTTGAGCGCGTACGACCGCAGCTCGGCGTACTCCTCGGATGTCGGCTCACGGTCGTTCTCGGTGCGGAAGCGGTCGAGCTGCTGGTCGATCACGGTGTTGAGGAAGAACGCCAGCACGGTCGGCGCCGGTCCGTTGATCGTCATCGAGACCGAGGTCGAGGGTGCAACCAGGTCGAATCCGTCGTACAGCGCCTTCATGTCGTCGAGTGTCGCGACCGAGACGCCGGAGGTGCCCACCTTGCCGTAGACGTCTGGGCGTGGGTCGGGATCGCGGCCGTAGAGGGTGACTGAGTCGAATGCTGTCGAGAGGCGAGTGGCCTCGCCGTCGTGCGACAGCAGCTTGAACCGACGGTTGGTGCGGAACGGGTCGCCTTCGCCGGCGAACATCCGGGCGGGGTCCTCGCCGTCGCGCTTGAACGGGAAGACGCCGGCGGTGAACGGGTAGCGGCCCGGGAGGTTCTCCTTGCGCCAGAAACGAACCAGCTCGCCGTGGTCGGTGAACTTGGGCAGCGAGACGCGGGGGACCTTGGTGCCGGACAGCGACTCGCGGGTCAGCTGGGTGTGGATCTCCTTGTTGCGAGACGTCACGACCATCTCGTCGCCGGAGTAGGCCTCGATGACGGATGGCCATCCGTCGATCTGGTCGGTGATCTCGCCGGGCAGTGCCTTGCGAGCTTCGGTGACCAGTCCCTCGATCTCACTTCTTGCCTCTGTCGAGAGGTCCTCTTCGGCGGTCAGCTCGAGCCGCTGGGCCCGGCTCGCGGCCTGGGCCAGTGTCTCGGTCTCGGAATGGAAGTCGCGGATCGTCTCGGTGATCTCAGCGAGATAGCGGACACGGTCGGACGGGACGACCTGGCGGATGCCGCTGGAGAATCTGACGTCGACCTGGGGGAGGACGCCTTCCTCGACCGGCAGTCCTTGCTCGGCGAGGGAGTCGCGCAGGTGTTGGTAGAGCGCGGTCACGCCGTCGTCGTTGAAGGTCGCCGCGGAGGTGCCGAAGATCGGCATGTCTTCGGGCTTCTTGCCGAATGCCTCACGGTTGCGCACCATCTGGCGACCGACGTCGCGCAGTGCGTCCTTGGCGCCGCGGCGCTCGAACTTGTTGATCGCCACCGTGTCGGCGAAGTCGAGCATGTCGATCTTCTCGAGCTGCGAGGCGGCGCCGAACTCCGGCGTCATGACGTACATCGAGGAGTCGACGAATGGCACGATCGCCGCGTCGCCCTGGCCAATGCCGGGGGTCTCGACGATGACGAGGTCGAAACCTGCCGCCTTGACCACCGAGATGACGTCAGAGAGCGAGTCGGGCAGCTCGCGGGATCCGCGGGTGGCGAGCGAGCGGAAGTAGGCGCGCTCGCCGTCGAGGGAGTTCATCCGAATGCGGTCACCGAGGAGTGCGCCGCCGCCACGGCGCCGGGTCGGGTCGACGGCGATGACCGCGATGCGCAGCTTGTCCTGCTGATCGACACGGAAGCGCCGTACCAACTCGTCGGTCAGGGATGACTTGCCGGAACCGCCCGTGCCGGTGATGCCCAGCACCGGAGACGTGTGCTTGGTGGCGGCGGTGCCGATGCGCTCAAGCTGTGCAGCGCTGAGCGCGCCGGCCTCGGCGTACGTGATGGCGCGGGCTATCGACGCGCGATCACCGGCGACGACGGCGTCGATGTCGAGTGCGCCGAGCTCCATGAGGTCGAAGTCGCAGTCCTTGACGACTGAGTTGATCATGCCGACCAGGCCCAGGCGCTGGCCGTCCTCCGGGGAGAAGATCGTGACGCCGCTGTTGCGCAGGCGGGCTATCTCGTCCGGCACGATGACACCGCCGCCACCACCGACGACATGGATGTGGCCCGCGCCCTGCTCGCGCAGCGACTGCACGAGGTATTCGAAGTATTCGACGTGTCCGCCCTGATAGGACGAGACCGCGATTCCTTGAACGTCTTCCTCGATGGCCGCGTCGACGACTTCCTTGACCGAGCGGTTGTGCCCGAGGTGGATGACCTCAGCGCCCTGTGACTGGAAGATCCGTCGCATGATGTTGATCGAGGCGTCATGGCCGTCGAACAAGGCGGAGGCGGTGACAAAGCGCACCGGGTGGGTGGGGACATGCAGGGTCGGGTTGCTCATCGTGCCTCGGTCCGTCGGCGAACGTACTTACTAGGTCCTAAAATAGTCGGTCGTCCTACTAAATGCGAATAGCCCCTAGTATGTAGGCATGCCGACGGATCCGAAGTTGCCGTTCGACCCGATCGAGCGGGCCGGTGAGATCTGGTCCGAGCGGGTCGGCGAATCCGCTCCCATGAAGCTCGCGACGTCGATCATGCGCGTCCAGCAGCTCATCCTTGCCGAGCTGGACGGCGCCCTCAAACCTCACGGCATCACGTTCGCGCGCTACGAGGTGCTCGTCCTCATTTCGTTCAGCGCCACCGGATCGCTGCCGCTGAACAAGATCGGCGAGCGCCTGATGGTGCACCCGACGTCGGTCACGAACGCGATCGACCGACTCGAGGGTCAGGGGCTGGTCAAGCGGTTGCCCGACGTCGCGGACCGTCGGCGCACCCTCGCCGAGCTCACCGCCACGGGCAAGGATGTCCTGGCCGCCGCGACGGACGCCCTGATGGCAATCGACTTCGCGATCGACGGGCTCAGTGACCAGGAGCAGGAGCAGACGTACGAGCTGCTGCGCACCCTGCGTTCGTCCGCCGGCGACTTTGCCTGAGCCAAGCGAGCTCTGCGGCTGAGGGATGTATGGGGCCTGGTGGTTGAGTAGGAGGCCGTCCGCGGCCGACGTATCGAAACCTGGTGAGGTGGCTTGCGGGGTTTCGATACGGTCCTCGTTCCTCGGACCTACTCAACCGCCTCGTTGTGCCGACGGGCTGGTGGTTGAGTAGGAGGCCGTCCGCGGCCGACGTATCGAAACCTGGTGAGGTGGAGTGCGGGGTTTCGATACGGTCCTCGTTCCTCGGACCTACTCAACCGCCGAGATACGGCCTCGTTCCGGACCTACTCAACCGGCGAGGTGCCTCGTTCCTCGGACCTACTCAACCGCCGAGTCCGCACGGACGAGCTCAACCGGCGAAGGTGGCTAGCCCTCGAGCATGACGGCGCCGAGGGACTCCTCCGGTACGCCGAAGCCCTCGATCAACGTGAGGGTGTGCGGGCGGAGCTTGACCAGCAGTTCATTGACCAATGACGTGACCATCTTGGCTCGGGTGTCGGCGAGACGGTTGTGGCCCATGAACCATGCGAGATCTTCTTCGATCGTCGTCAGTGCATACAGCGAACAGACATCGCGCAGGAGCTCTTGGGCCTCTTCGTTCTCGCAGCGGGCGATGCCGGCCGTGAACGCCTCGAGCACGATCCGGTCGATGTGGACACGTCCGGCTCGGATGACATGGTCCTGGGCTGCGTTGAACACCTCGAACGCCGCAGCCGGATCGTCCTTGTCGGCGCGCCGCAACCGACGTGCGGCGGTCTCGAGCACGTGCTGCTCGCGATCCTCGAACAGCGACAGCTGCTCACCACGATCGAGCAGGTCGTGATCGTTCTCGCTCTTGCCTGGTCGGGCGTCGATGAGTCGCTGGATGAGCTGTGAGGCTGCGGTGCGTTCCTTGACGACATCGGCAACGGTGCCGGCGGCGAAGCGTACGAGTCCGACCGGGTCGAGCCCGCCGACCTCCTGTGCGTACGCAGTCAGCAGCTCCTTGGCGACGAGCTGGAAGAGCACGTGGTTGTCGCCCTCGAACGTCGTGAAGACGTCGGTGTCGCCTTTGAGCGTGGTGAGCCGGTTCTCGGCGAGGTAGCCGGCGCCGCCACAAGCTTCGCGGGCCTCTTGGATCGCCTTGGTGGCGTGCCAGGTCTGTGCTGCCTTCAGCCCGGCCGCGCGGCCCTCGAGCTCGCGCGACTCCTGTGCATCAGGCTCGTCGGTCGTCTGCAGCCGGTGCATGCGGGCGGTCAGCTGGTTCTGGGCGAAGCGGTAGGCGTACGACTTGGCGATCAGCGGGAGCAGTCGGCGCTGATGCATGCGGTAGTCCATGAGCAGGACCTCGTCGTCGGGCGACGGCCCGAACTGCCTGCGCTGCAGCGCATAGCGCCCGGCGATGCTCGAGGGCCACCTCGCACGCGGCGCTGGCCGAACCGCCGACGCTGACGCGACCGCGGACCAAAGTGCCGAGCATCGTGAAGAACCGGCGGTTGATGTTGTCGATCGGCGATGAAGTAGGTGCCGCCCTCATCGACGTGGCCGTACTTGTTGAGCAGGTTGTCGCGCGGGATGCGTACGTCGTCGAACATGATCCGCCCGTTGTCGACGCCGCCGAGGCCACCCTTGTGACCACAGTCCGACGTCGTGACGCCCGGCAGATCCTTGCCCTTCTTGTCGCGCAGCGGCACCACGAAGCAGTGCACGCCATGGTTCTCACCCTTGGTGATGAGCTGTGCGAACACTGCCCCGACCTCAGCGTGCAGGGCAGCGCCGCCGATGTAGTCCTTGCGCGACGAGGGCGTCGGCGAGTTGAGCACGAACTCCTCAGTCGCGAGGTCGTACGTCGCTGTGGTCTCGATGGCTTGCACGTCGCTGCCGTGGCCGGTCTCGGTCATCGCGAAGCAGCCGATGATGTCGAGGTTGATCAGGTCCTGGATGTAGAGGTCGTGGTGCTTCTTGGTGCCGAGGTTCTCGATCGCGCCGCCGAACAGTCCCCACTGGACTCCCGCCTTGACCATCAGCGACAGGTCGAACTGCGCCAGCATGCCGATGCCGGTGACGGCCATGCCCGGATCGCCGGTGCCGCCGGTCTCGACGCGGAAGCCCGCCGCCGGTATGCCGGTCGGTACGAGCTTGCGCATCTGCTCGAGGCCACGCATGCGCGCCCCCTCGAGATCGAGGTCGTGGTCGTAGGCCAGGTCGAGGCCGGCCAGATCCTTGCGCGACTGCTCACGTACGTGGCGCCACTTGCCGTCGAGGGAGATGCGAAGTTCGTCACCGAGGGTCATGCCCACACGCTACTCGGGACGGGGGCGGGCGGCAGGTGGGAGACAGCATTGGCCAAGTACGCAGATCCGACAGCGGCCAGCGCAACAACTGTCGACGCCCTGACTGGCCAACGGGTGAGCAGCATCACGAGGCGCTACGAGTGGGCAATTCAGGTGATAGATTCGCCCTGCCCAACCGGGCCAAAACTCAACACGTCCTTCATGCCAGGGGAAGCCGGTCAAATTCCGGCGCTGACCCGCAACCGTAGGCCGCTTGGATCTCCTTGAGAGATCAGCAAGTGGTGAGCCGGAGCACCTGCTGAAGGACAGTTCTACTCACGCTGTCGAGGAAAGCACGTGACGACCCTTCCGGGGCCGCACGTGTGTGCAGCCGGAAGGAATCATGAAGATCTCATTGCATCGCGCAAGCGCAGCCTTCGCGACCATCGCCGTCACGGCCACTCTGGCGCTGGCGCCCAGTGCCGTCCAGGCCGTACCGAGTGCTCAGGCCACGTCCGCTGCGGAGTGGTTGGCCGCGCAGGTTCCGTCGGGCACCCACCTGTTCGAGAGCGTCTACGGCGACGGTGAGTACGACAAGTTCGTCGACTACGGACTCAATCTTGACTTGCAGTACGCCCTGGACCAGCTGGGCGAGTCGCCCACGGCCGACCAGGTCTACGGAGCGGTCATCGCCGACACCGAGGCGTACACCGACTCGTGGGGCACGCGCTACGCCGGAGCGGTCGGCAAGTTGGCGACCTACGTCCAGCTCCATGGTGACGACCCGACCAACGTCGACAGCCGCAACCTGATCGATGACCTCGAGGGCCTGATGGTCGTCGACGGTGCCGAAGCAGGACGATTCAAGGACGCTCCCGATGGCCAGTACCAGTCGGCCAACACGGTCGGTCAGGCGTGGGGAGTTCGCGCTCTGGTTGGGGCAGAGAGCGGTGCGGCTGATCCGGCGGCGAGCTTCCTTGCCGACCAGCAGTGCGACGACGGCGGCTTCCGCCTGTTCCAGACCGGTGCCGGCTGTGACTCCAGCGTCGACGCGACCGCCTTTGCCATCACCGCGCTGAAGGAGGCCGGCGGATATGGCAGCGAAGTCACCGAGGCAACGGACTTCCTTCTTGCCGAGCAGGCCGGCGACGGCTCGCTCAGCGACGCCGAGGCGGCCAACTCCAACAGCACCAGCCTGGCGGCACTTGTCTTCGCCGCGGCAGGCAACTCCGCAGCAGCCACGAAGGCCGCCGACTGGCTCGTGCCGCTGCAGGCGACCTCCGCCTCGACGCCGGGCCTCGATGACGAGGTCGGAGCCGTGGCATACGGTCCGTCCGAGTTCGCATCCGGCAAGTCCAATGGCATCAGCGCGATCGGTCGCGACCAGTGGGTGCGGACATCGGTTCAGGCTGCACTGGCCCTCCAGCACGCCAGCCAGGCGGAGCCCGAGCCGGAGCCAGGCCCGGTGGCGTCGATGACGCTCAAGGTGTCCGACGCGACCCCGACGCAGGGCGACACCATCACGATCACTGCCACCGGCAAGGACGCCGACGGCATGTCGACCGGTGATGTCTCCGGCGATCTGACACTCACCTCGTCGGTCGACACCGACACAGTGGTTGGCAACAAGGTGACGTTCAACCACGCCTCGCCGCACACGATCACCGCGACCCACGTGCCGAGTGGCACCAGCGCGTCGGTCACCGTGCAGGTCACACCGTTGACCGTGGACGGCCCCGATGGCTCCAATGGGTCAGGCAGCGGTGGAGCCGGTGACAGTGATGCGCTGCCCGATACGGGTTCGAGCTTCGCGCTCTGGCAGCTTGCTGCCGCGGCAGGAGCCCTGGTTCTGGGCGCTGCGCTGGTTGGCGGTGCACGTCGTCGAGTGGTCGTGAACTCGACCGACCAGCCATGAGGTCCCGCGCCTCCCGCCTCCTGACCGCACTGATCTTGGGTGCGGCCGGGACGGTGGCGCTGACGAGCCCCGCGCATGCGGCAGCTTGTGCGGCAGGAACCGGTGTCACCGTGGTCGTGAACTCGTCGGTGTCGTGCGATCGAAACGGCGGGGGTTCGGCGGCGTCAAACTTCGGCGACGCAGGACATAAGTTGTCGAACTACCGGGGTTTCGTGTGCAGCATCGATGGATATCCCAATCCCGCACAGGCGTGCAACTCATACGCGCCGGCAGATGCGTACTGGGCGCTGTTCTGGGCCAACGGCAAGGGTGGCGGTTGGACGTACGCCAACTCCGGAGCTTCCGGGTTGAGCGTGCCCACCGGCGGCTGGGTCGCGTTCAAGTTCCAGACCTCCAGCTCGCGCTCCTACCCGGGCGTGACCCCGTACACCGCACCGCCGGCGCCCAAGCCGAAGCCGAAGCCGGCAACCACGACGAAGCCGGCAGCCAAGCCCTCGGCAAGTGCGTCGGCAAGTGCATCTGCCAGCGCCTCGGCAAAGCCGAAGCCAACGGACTCCGCCTCGGCGAGTGCATCCGCGTCGGCGAGTGCGAGCGCCTCGTCCTCGGCTGACGACGAAACCACCAACGCCGCACTGCTCGTTGATTCCGACGGGCCCGGCGCGATCCTTTGGGTGGGCGCCGGACTGGCCGTCCTGCTGATCTCCGGGATGGGTGTCGCGGTGTGGCGACGACGTACGGCGGGCCAGCCATAGCGAAAGTCCTGCCGCGTGACCTGCACCCGGGAGCCTGGTGGATCTGGGCCCTGGGGCTGGCGGCTGCCGCCTCGCGCACGACCAACCCGTGGCTGCTGGGCCTGATCGTGCTGGTGGCCGCCTTCGTCGTGGTCATGCGCCGTACCGAGGCGCCGTGGGCACTGTCGTTTCGGTTCTATCTCTATCTCGGCTTGCTGATCATCGTCATCCGAGTGGTGTTTCGGATCATCTTCGGCGGCGGCGCGGACTTCGGCACGGTGCTCTTCAGCCTCCCGGAGATTCCGCTGCCGTCGTGGGCGGCCGGGATACAGCTGTTGGGACCCGTCACCTCCGAGTCGTTGCTGGCCGGACTGTACGACGGCATGCGTCTGGCGGCGATCATCATCTGCGTCGGCGCGGCCAATGCGTTGGCCAATCCCAAACGCCTGTTGAAGTCATTGCCCCCCGCGCTGTACGAGGTCGGCACTGCGGTTGTCGTGGCCCTCTCGGTGTTCCCACAGCTCGCCGAGAGCGTGCAACGGGTGCGGCGGGCACGGCGTCTGCGTGGCGATCCGGGCAAGGGCATCGGCGCACTGCGTCGCATCGTGGTGCCGGTGCTCGAGGATGCGCTCGAACGGTCGATGACGCTCGCAGCCGGTATGGATGCCCGAGGCTATGGTCGCTCCGGCACGTCGACGCCGCGTGAACGACGGGTCACCGGGACGTTGATGCTCGCGGGCCTGGTCGGGCTGTGCGTCGGCACGTACGGCTTCCTCGACTCGACCGCACCGCGCGTGCTTGCCTGGCCCATGCTGGCCGCCGGTGGCCTTCTCGCGGTGCTCGGATTCATCGCCGCCGGTCGGCGCGTGGAACGAACGCGCTACCGCCCTGACCGATGGCGCATGGGTGAGCTCGCTGCGGTGGCGGCCGGCGTCGCGGCCGCAGTCGCGGTCTATGTCGCGGCCAGCCGCACACCGGCGGTCATCAACCCGTCACTCAGTGCGTGGCCGTCGCTGTCAGTGCTCTCACTCATCGCTGTCATGATCGGGGTGTCGCCGGCCTTCCTCACGCCGGAGCCAATCCTCGAGTCGACGACGGAGGTGCAGCAGTGATCGAGCTCCGCAATGTCGCGTTCTCATACGACGGTGCGTCCCGTCCCGCGCTGACCCACGTCAACCTGGTTCTCCCCGAAGGCGAGCTGGTGCTGGTGGCCGGACGGACCGGATCGGGCAAGTCGACGCTCCTCGGCACGATCAACGGGTTGGTCCCGCACTTCAGCGGGGGAACGCTCGACGGCGACGTGCTCGTCGACGGCGAGAGCATCCGCGGTCGTGCACCGCGAGAGCTCGCGCACCTCGTCGGCTACGTCGGTCAGGACCCGCTCGCCGGATTTGTCACCGACACCGTCGAGGACGAGCTGGCCTACGGGATGGAACAGCTCGGGCTGGAAGCACAGACGATGCGTCGACGCGTCGAGGAGACTCTCGACCTGCTGGGCATTGCCGCGCTGCGCTCCCGCTCTTTGCGGACACTCTCGGGCGGACAGCAGCAACGCGTCGCGATCGGCGCCGTCCTGACGATGCACCCCCGCATCCTGGTGCTTGACGAGCCGACCTCCGCACTTGATCCGACCGCAGCCGAAGACGTGCTCGCAGCCTTGGCGAGACTCGTCGATGACCTGGGGCTCACCGTGGTGCTCGCCGAACATCGGATGGAGCGCGTCATACCTTTCGCCGACCGACTTGTGCTGGTCGACGGGGGAGTCGTCCGCGACGGCCCGCCGGCTGACCTGTTGCGCGACTCGACCGTCGCACCTCCCGTCATCAAGCTCGGCCGTCTCGCCGGATGGTCTCCACTGCCGCTGTCAGTTCGCGAGGCTCGCCGTGAGATCGGATCGCTGGGTGACCTGGTCGCACCCGCTGCGGTGACTGCCATGGCGGCCACGCCGTTGATGATCGCCGAGCGCATCTCGGTGACATACGGATCGACCGTCGCCGTACGCGAGGTCGACCTCCAGGTGTCGTCGGGTCAGGTCGTGGCCCTGATGGGCCGCAACGGCTCGGGCAAGTCATCGCTGCTGTGGGCTGTGCAGGGCACGGGACGTCGCCACGGTGGCAAGGTTTCGGTCGACGGCGCTGATCCGGCAGATCTCTCGAGCTCACAAGCGCGCGCTCTGGTGGGGCTGGTGCCGCAGACCGCCAGCGACCTGCTCTACCTCGAGACGGTCGACGAGGAATGCGCGGCGGCCGACCAACAAGCGGCGGCCGACCGCGGAGCGTGCCGTGCGATCCTCGATCGTCTCGCGCCAGGCGTCGATGGGGCCATGCACCCTCGCGATCTCTCAGAAGGGCAGCGCCTCTCGCTGGTACTGGCGATCATCTTGACGGCCCGACCGCGCGTCATCGCGCTGGATGAGCCGACCCGCGGCCTCGACTACACCGCCAAGGACGCACTCGCGGCAATCCTGCGTGATCTCGTCGGCGCTGGTCACGGCGTTCTCGTCGCGACGCACGATGTCGAGTTCGTGGCGGGGGTGGCCGATGAGGTGGTGGTCATGGCAGCTGGCGAGGTCGTCTCGGCCGGCCCGACCGCTCGGGTGCTCGCCGAGTCGCCGGCCTTCGCTCCACAGGTCTCGAAGATCCTCGGCGGCGGTTGGTTGACGGTCGACCAGGTCGCGGCGGCGATGGCATGACGTCGTCCGCTGTGCGCCTCGGTCCGCGCTCGATCGCCGTGCTCGCGGTCGCATCGGTCGCCGGGCTGCTGATGTTCGCCTGGCCGCTGCTGCTGCAGCCCGAGCAGGATGCCGCCAGGGTCGACCCGCCGTTCTTCTTCCTGATCCTGTTGCCGCTCGTGGTCGGTGTCGTCATCGCCGAGCTCACCGAAGGCGGTATGGACTCCAAGGCACTGGCGATGCTCGGGGTGCTGACCGCGATCAACGCCGCTCTTCGGACTTTGGGCGCTGGTGTGGCCGGGGTGGAGCTGGTCTTCTTCCTGCTGATCCTGGCCGGGAGGGTGTTCGGTGCCGGGTTTGGTTTCGTGCTCGGTTGCACGTCGCTGTTTGCGTCAGCGCTGCTCACGTCGGGTGTCGGACCTTGGATGCCGTTCCAGATGCTGGCGGCTGCGTGGATCGGCATGGGCGCGGGATTGTTGCCGCGCCGCGTCACCGGTCGGGCCGAGATCGCGATGCTCGTGGTCTTCGGGATCTTCTGCGCCTACTTCTTCGGCATCTTGATGAATCTGTCGTCCTGGCCCTTCGTCCTCGGTATCGAGATCCCGGGGCATACCGGGTCGCTGTCCTTCGTACCTGGCGCTCCGCTGTTGGAGAACCTGCACCGCTTCGGCATCTACACCTTGCTGTCCTCGACGGGTGGCTGGGACACCGGTCGTGCGATCACCAACTCCATCGCGATCGTCGTGCTCGGACCGGCGATCCTCGCCACGCTGCGGCGGGCCGCGCGTAGGGCTTCGTACGGGGCGGTTCCGGCTCCTACTCTGGTTCCATGAGCGAGCGCCAGCGAATGAGCAAGCGAGCATGACCCGACCCGTCACCGTCTCGATCACCCGGCACGTCGATCCGACGCAGGAGGACGAGATGCGGGCGTGGCTCCGGGCCGGCACCGAGCTCGCAGAGCGCTTCGAGGGTTTCCTCGGCTCGGGCTGGGTCCGCCCGGCACCAGAGTCCGGCGAGTGGCACATGCTCTACCGGTTCGCGTCCCAGGAGTTCCTGGAGGCCTGGGAGTTGTCGCCGAAGCGCCGCTGGTGGCTCGACTCGGCACAGGGCCTCGTCGACGAGTCTTCCCGTGAGCACCGTACGGGGATCGAGGGCTGGTTCGACGAGCCGACGAGTGTTGACGTGCAGGACCTGCGTGCACCGTCGACGGTGGCTCCCCCGCGGTGGAAGCAGATGTGTGCGATCTTCTTGGTGTTCTTCCCGCTGAGCCTGGCCGCGAACTATGCGGCCAAGGACCTGTTGGCCGACTGGTGGCTGCCCCTGCGGGTGCTCGCGACCGTCGTCGTGATGACGCCGATCATGACCTATTTCGCGCTGCCGTGGATCACCAAGCTGCTGCAACCGTGGCTCACCCGTCCTCGCCGGTCATGACCGCATCGCTCCTGGTTGCCGGCACGACATCTGATGCAGGCAAGAGCATCGTCACCACCGGTTTGTGTCGGGCATTCGCGCGCAGGGGCATCAAGGTCGCTCCGTACAAGGCACAGAACATGTCCAACAACTCGATGGTCTGCGCTGATGGCAGCGAGATCGGTCGGGCGCAGTGGATCCAGGCCTTGGCGGCCGGCGTTGAGCCTGAAGCGTCGATGAACCCCGTCCTGCTCAAGCCTGGTGGTGATCGCCGCAGCCATGTCGTGGTGATGGGTCAGCCGGCCGGCGAGATCTCGTCGGCCGAATTTGTCGGTGGACGTCTGCATCTGGCCGACGCGGCGCACCGCGCGTACGACGAGTTGGCCACTCGTTTCGACCTGGTGATCTGCGAAGGAGCGGGGAGTCCAACCGAGATCAACCTGCGAGCCGATGACTACGTCAACATGGGGCTGGCGCAGCACGGTGGCATACCGACGATCGTGGTCGGCGACATCGATCGCGGGGGAGTGTTCGCCGCTCTGTATGGCACTGTCGCGCTGCTGTCCCCCGCCGATCAGCGACTCATCGCGGGGTTCGTCATCAACAAGTTCCGCGGCGACGAGACCCTGCTGACGCCTGGCCTCGACCAGATCGAGGAGCTCACCGGCCGTCGGGTCTTCGGTGTGCTCCCGTGGAGCCCTGATCTGTGGTTGGACTCAGAGGACGCCTTGGACGTTGGTGGCCGGCGATCAGATCGGCCCGGCACAAGGCTGAAGGTCGTGGTGGTGCGTTTGCCACGCATCAGCAATTTCACCGACCTCGATGCATTCGGGCTCGAACCGGATGTCGACGTGGAGTTCACCGCCGATCCCGGTGTGGTGGCGGGCGCCGACTTGGTTGTCCTTCCCGGTACGCGCGCCACGATCGCCGATCTTGACTGGCTTCGGTCCCGGGGGCTCGACGTGGCGATCGGTGACCATGTCTCTGCTGGTCGGCCGGTGCTTGGCATCTGTGGCGGCTTCCAGATGCTGGGCTCAATGGTGCGCGATCCCGACGGGGTGGAGGGTGAACCGACCGCGGTCGAAGGGCTGGGACTGCTCGACGTCACCACGACGTTCTCGCCGGCCAAGGTGTTGCGGCGTCCGTCGGGTTCGGCGCTGGGTGAGTCGGTGACCGGCTACGAGATCCACCACGGCCAGATCGAGCTGGGCGCCGACGAGGAGTTCCTCGGGGGTGCGCGCAGAGCCAACGTGTTCGGCACGATGTGGCACGGCGTATTCGAGTCCGATGGCTTTCGTCAGGTGTTCCTTGCGGAGGTGGCCGGATGTGCGCAGGCGGGCCGGGAGCCATCACAGATCAACTTTGTCGCGGCCCGCGAGGCTCGGCTTGAGCTCCTCGCCGATCTCGTCGAGAAGCACCTTGATGTCGATGCGTTGCTCGAACTCGCGTCCGGGGGCGTCGGGCCCGTTCCACACATCCCCCACGGTGTGTGACGGAGTTCGAGAGAACTACCCGGCGGGGCGGGCGAGCGCGGCGATGGCCGTCATCAACACAGCCAACATGGCGTAGCCGGCCTTGGCCGGAATGCCAGAGGAGGTGCGCAACGCGATCACCGCCTGGATCGCGTAGTAGACCGCGAACGCCCTCGACGCCACGGCAATGATCGTGAAGGTGCCGACCGTTGCGGCAAGGACCACCGCGGCCACGCCGCTGACCAGATATGGCCGAGCGCCCTTCATCCAGGTTGACAGTGAGCGCAGATTGCCCTCGGCCGCAGCTGTGTCGGCGACCGCAGCGCTGAACTGGCTCAGCACCGCTGACAGGACGAGCGGCAGCGCGAGCCAGGGTGCCACCCGGGACGTGATGTCGAGCAGCGTCTTGTCAGCACCGGCGTCGGTGCCCAGCCCCATCGCAGGAGTCGCGACGGCCACGAATCCGAGGTACAGCACGGCGGCGACCAGCTGGGCCACGCGCGATGCCCAGATGCGGGTACGAGCGTCGTACTCGTCCTTGAGATAGCGAACCGTCTCGAAACCCTGAACCGTGATGACGATTCCGCCGAGAACCAGCAGCACCTGCCAGATGCTGGTGTCGGGGACCGGCGGGAGATCGAGACCACCGGCGCCGAGCTGCTGCCAGTCATCGACGAGGAGCGTGCCGCCGAGCACAGTCGTGAGCACCAGAACAGCCACGACCGTGACGTCGTCGAGGCGCTCGAGCCCCGCGAATCCGCGGAGGATGCCAATGCCGACGATCAGGGCGACGGCACAGCAGGCGAGAACCTTCTCGGCCGTGGTGCCGCCCCATCCGGCATAGCCGAACACGTACTCGGCCATGATCCTGAGATAGAGCGCAACCGAGATGACGTAGGCCACCACGATGACCGCGTCGCCGATGCTGTCCAGTCGGCCGGTGAGCTGATCGAGATCACCGGACTCCTCGAGAGGCTCGACCACCCGGATGTTGTGACGTACCGCAGAGCCCACCCACCACGCCGTCGCGGAGACCAGCACGACCCCGACCAGAGCCAGTGCACCGAGCGTGCGCTCGAGGACCGGAACGATGATCAGCAGGCCGGAGCCGAGGATCGAGGCCAGAGGCGTGACGGATGCGAACAGGACCGTGCGCCAGCTGAAGGTTTCGGGCGAGGCTTTCACGGATTACTTCTCGGGATCTGCAGGAGGGGCGGCACCGTCGCGCTCGTCGCGATCGGCCCATTCCAGCAGTGGCGCAATGTCGAAGGGCGCCTGATCGATGGCTTCGTGCAGGTCGCCGAGACTGGCATAGCGGTCCGGCACGGTTGCGATCGTGAAGTCGTGGGGGTCCGCGTCGTCGATCTCGTCCCATCGGATCGGCGTCGACACCCGGCCGTCGGCGAATCCGCGCACCGAGTAGGCAGCGGCAATCGTGTGGTCGCGGGCGTTCTGGTTGTAGTCGACGAACAGCTGCGCCGGATCGCGGTCCTTGCGCCACCACGTCGTGGTGACATCGTCGGGAGCGCGCCGCTCGACCTCGCGGGCGAAGGCGAGGGCTGCGCGGCGTACGTCGGCGAAGCCGTGATCGGGCGGGATGCGCACGTAGATGTGCAGGCCCGAACCACCCGAGGTCTTGGGAAATCCGGTGGCGCCGAGCTCATCGAGCACCTCGTGTGCGACGTGGGCAACTCGTCGTACGGTCGCGAAGTCGCACTCGGGACCTGGGTCGAGGTCGATCCGCCACTCGTCGGGCTTCTCGACGTCGGCCCGGCGGCTGTTCCATGGATGGAACTCGACGGTCGACATCTGCACCGCCCAGATCACGGTAGCCAGCTCGGTGACACAGACCTCGTGGACGATGCGGTCGAAGCGCGGGAAATGGATCGGCACGGTCTCGAGCCATGGCGGGGCGCCGGGAGGCACCTTCTTCTGGTGCACCTTCTCGCCGGCCAGCCCCTTGGGAAACCGGTGCAGCATGCAGGGCCGCTCAAACAGCGCATTGACGATGCCATCGCCAACCGCCAGGTAGTACTCGATCAGGTCGAGCTTGGTCCATCCGTGGTCTGGAAAGTAGACGCGGTCGGGGTTGGTGACCCGAATGACCTTGTCGTCGACCTCGATCTCGACCGCAGGTGTGGACGCCTTCCCCATGCCACCACGCTACTGCGGTGCCTTGGTTCCCGTCGGGTTCGGGAAGGCGACGGTGCCGGACTTGAGCACGCCGCGGGCCAGAGCGCGCACGCCGTCCTCAACGGTGATCGCACGGCCGGTGGCTTCCTTGTCCATGCCGGCTGCGCAGACGCGATCGGTGGCGTCCTCGATCTGTTGGCGAGCAGATCGCCCTGATTCAGTGATCGTGCCGTCGGCTTCGACCCAGCCACGGGTCGCAAGCTGCGCGTAGCCCGCCGCCCACTCTTCCTCGGTCCATCCGCGCATGTTGCGCTGCTCGCCGACGGTCAGCCCGGCTGCCACGGCGAGCGTGTTGGCGGTGACTCCGTCCAGCCCGGCGGCGGTGAGCACCGCGATGTGGCAGTCGCCGCGGTACTCGCGAATCACGGTCGCGGCCCACCACAGCAGCCCGGCGTCGTCCGCCGGCTTCTCAAGCGAGGCGTGCGCGGCCGCGAGCGGCTTGCCGGCGAGCGTGAGCCCATCGACGATCGCGACGAGATCTTTGGTCACGCGCGACGCGGCGGCTTCGTCGGCGGCGATGGCGGGATGGAGCGCACTGCGGGCGAGGTCGAACCGGGTGCCGAGGATGTCGTCGCGCGCGGCCAATGACCAGGCATCCGGCAGCGCACGACGCACCATAGTTGGCGCGAATCCGTGGAACGTCGCGATGACCAGCTCGGGTGACGGGGTGCCGAGGGCTGCGGACCGGGAGGCGAAGTAGCCCATCCAATAGCCCTTGAGGCCGAGATCTTCGTATCGCTGCTTGGTGTCTGGTGCGAAGTAGACGACATCGTGCAGGACTTCGACCGACCGCCAGAACTTGGTGCTCATCTGCCCAGTCTGTCCGACGGCTCGGGCGGCGTGCACCCCGGCGGTAGGGTCGAAGGCGATGACTACATCTGAAAACACTCGCGTCCTTCTCGCCTCCCGCCCGCACGGAGAGCCGACCCACGACAACTTCAGCATCGAGAAGGCGCCCATGCCGGCGCCCGGCGATGGCGAGGTGCTGCTCCGCACGATCTACCTTTCGCTCGACCCCTACATGCGCGGCCGGATGAACGACGCCAAGTCGTACGCCGCGCCCCAGCCGCTCGGTGAGGTCATGCAGGGCAGCACCGTCGCCGAGGTGATGGAGTCCAACGACCCGTCGCTCGCCCCAGGCGATTTCGTGCTGTCGTATCACGGGTGGCAGTCACATGCCGTGCTTCCGGCCAAGTACACGCGCAAGCTCGACCCGTCGCAGGCGCCGCTCTCCACGGCCGTCGGCGTCCTCGGGATGCCTGGTTTCACGGCGTATGCCGGTCTGCTGCAGATCGGCAAGCCGCAGCCCGGCGAGACCGTCGTCGTCGCCGCGGCCGCCGGCCCGGTCGGTTCGGCCGTCGGACAGATCGCCAAGATCAAGGGAGCGCGCGCGGTGGGCATCGCCGGTGGGCCCGAGAAGGTGGCTTGGCTCACCGAGCTCGGCTTCGACGTCGCCCTCGACCACCGCTCGCCGACGTTCAAGGATGACCTCAAGGCTGCCGTGCCTGACGGCATCGATGTCTACTTCGAGAACGTTGGCGGACATGTCTGGGACGCCGTGCTTCCGCGTCTCAACACGTACGCCCGGGTGCCCGTTTGTGGGCTCGTGGCCAGCTACAACGCGACCGAGCTGCCGTCCGGTCCTGACCGTATGCCGTACCTGATGTCGGCCATCCTGACCAAGAGCATCACGATGCGCGGCTTCATCCAGGACGAGTTCGCCAAGGCGCACCAGCAGGACTTCCAGCGGGACGCCGCCGCATGGATCGCGTCGGGAGAGCTGCGCCACCGCGAGGACATCGTCGACGGGCTCGAGAACGCGCCAGAGGCATTCTTCGGCATGCTCACCGGCAAGAACTTCGGCAAGCTGCTGGTCCAGGTCGGGCCAGACCCAACACGCTGAGGCGGTGCTGCCGCGGCAGCGTCAGGTGGGGCTCGGTCGACGGCGACCGGGCCCCGTTGTCGGTTGCGCCGACCAGGGATCTTCCGGCCAGGCGTGCTTGGGATAGCGGCCGCGCAGCTCGGCGCGCACCTGCTGGTACGGCCCGGACCAGAACGATGCAAGGTCGGCGGTGACGGCGGCCGGTCGCCGAGCCGGGGTGAGCAGGTGCAGCAGAACCGGGACTCGACCGTCGCCGATCCGCGGAGTGCTCGACCAGCCGAACGCCTCCTGGATACGGACGGACAGCACCGGTTGCTCAGTCCCGGTCGCGCCGTACTCGACCCGCACGGCGGAGCCGCTCGGCACCGTCAGGCGCTCGGGTGCCAGCTCGTCAAGGCGACCGGCAGCGGGCCACGGCAGCAGTCGGCGCATCGCCGCCAGCATGTCGATGCGGCGCAGGTCGCGCGTGCTCCGCACCCGGGCGAGCTCGGCGCCGAGCCACACCTCGATCGAGTCGAGCAGCGCCGTCGTCGCTGACATCGGGCCACGGCTCGCCCAGTGCGTGGTGCAGGAAGGCCGAACCTGGCGCGCAGGGCGGTCCCGGCGTCGCTCCACGGCAGCATCGCGAGGCCGTCGGTGGCCAGCGCATCCTGCACCGCGGCGGCCACCTGGTCGGGGGCCGGATCGGTGATCGGGGCCGATGAGAGCTCGACCGCGCCGAGCCGAGTCACCCGTCGAGCGACGAGCCGGCCGTCGGTCCAGGCTGACCTCGTCGATCTCGCGCCACAGACTTGCGGCCGCCTCCAGGGCGAGGTCCTCGTCCAAGGGGGCGGCCGAACGGATCTGCGCGTCGGTCGCTCCGGGTCGGCGTTCTGCGTCGGCGATCGCGATCCACGAGACACCCGTCAGCGCCAGGATCGCCGCGCCGGAAGGATGCCCCGGTGCCGCCCACCATCAAATAGGCCGATCCGCCTGGCCGTAGGCGAGCGATCCGGCCGGGATGGGACAGTGCGACGACGGCACCCACGGCGAGGTCGTCGGTCAAGTCCGTGCGGTCAGTCGGCTGCACTGAGCGTTCGAGGCGTCCTACGGTCTCTTTCCACGACCCGGTGCCCTGGCCGCCCCGACGCATGGCTCGCAGCGCCGCGACGAGATCGCCTCCCGGTGCGCGGACCTCGTCGGCCAGCAGCGCGACGACCTCGGCAGACCGGTGGGATCCGACCAGTGCGGCGCCGTCGAGCAGAGCCCGGGCCAGTCGGGGGTCCACCGGGACACGGGCGATCTGTCGGCCCCGGTCGGTGATCGCGCCGGACTCCTCGACGGCGCCGAGCCCCAGCAGCGTCTGGCGCGCCGCTGCCATCGAGGCGCGCGGCGGCATATCGAGCAGTGCGAGACCGTCCCCGTCGGGAGCTCCCCATGCAGCGAGCTCGAGCCCGAAAGCGGTCAGGTCAGCGACCATGATCTCGGCTGCCGGATGGTCGGGCAGGTGGGCGTGGTCCGCGCGAGCCCAGCACCGATGCACCACTCCGGGAGCCTCGCGGCCGGCGCGCCCGGCCCGCTGCTCGGCCGCTGCCTTGCTGACCCGGACCGTCACCAGCGCAGGCAGGCCCCGCCGCTGGTCGGTGCGTGGCTCGCGGGACAGTCCGGCGTCAACCACGATCCGTACGCCCGGGACGGTCAGGGATGACTCAGCCACCGCGGTCGACACCACGATCCGGCGGCGCGCACCGGGCGACAGCGCGAGGTCCTGCTCGCGGGTCGGGAGTCGGCCGTGCAGCGGGAGCACGTCGACATCGCCGACACCGGACAACCGTCGGACGAGTCCTCCGACCTCCCCGACGCCGGGCACGAACACCAGCAGGTCGCCGTCGTCGGCGGCGAGAGCTTGCCGAACGGTCGCGGCGACGTGGTCCAGGAAGCGCGGAGGGACACCCCGCTCGTCAGTGGGGAGCACGCCGGGTGGAGCGGGCGACCAATGAGTCGTGATGTCGTACAGGGTCCCCGGCACGGCGACGACCGGGACGGGCCGATCACGACCGAGGACGGCGGCCGTGCGCTCGGCCTCGATCGTGGCCGACATCGCGACCAGGCGCAGGTCCTCGCGCAAGGTGGCCCGCACGTCGACCAGGAAGGCGAGGGTGAGGTCGGCATCCAGCTGGCGCTCGTGCACCTCGTCGAGAACCACCGCATCGACACCGGCCAGCTCCGGATCGCGCTGCAGCCGGCGCAGCAGTACGCCGGTCGTCACGAACTCGATGCGCGTTCCCGCACCGACCTGGCGATCGCCGCGCACCGTGTAGCCGACCGTACCGCCGACTGACTCGCCCAAGAGCCCGGCGAGCCGGCGGGCGGCCGCCCGGGCCGCGATGCGCCGCGGCTGGGTGACGACGACCCGGCCGGAGACCTGGGCGGCAACGGCCGGCGGAACCATCGTGGTCTTGCCCGTGCCCGGCGGGGCCTGCACCACGACGACGCCGTCGCCGGACAGCGCTGCCTCGACGGCAACGAGTCCGGCGACGACCGGAAGGTCAGGTGGGTTGGCCAGGAGACGCTCGATCGGATCCATGGCCACCGGCCCAGTCTGACCCGCCGGTGTCGCGCTGCCTACTGCAGCGTCATCTTGGGCTCGCCCAGCGAGGTCAGGCCCGTGCCGGTGCGCACGCAGCTGCCGCTCTTCGGCGCACCGGAGTTGTAGGCCTGGCGTACGCACGACCGGGTGGCCATCTGGCCCCAGTAGTTGGGGTGCAACGACTCCTGGATGTAGTACGGGCTGCTGCCCGCCGTCGTAACGGTGCGGATCTGATTGACCCATTCGGTCTTGTCAACTGCGGTGGACTGGGTCCACGAGCTGAGTCCGACTTCTTCGTACAGGCCGACCGTGTTTTCGCACAGACGTCGCCCGTTGAACGCCGACGAGATGTTCAGCGTCTTGGCGTTGGTCAACCCGGACTGGGTGATCGCACCGAAGACGGTGTTGTTGATGGTGGGTAGCGCGGTGGCGTTGGCCCAGTTGGCGTCGGCATTCCAGAAGCCGCATCCGCCGGTGTTCTGCCGGGAGTAGCCGCTCTCGCTGTAGCGAATTCCCGAGCTGTTGGGCAGCGGTGACGGGTAGTTCTGGACCATCAGGGTCCACGAGCTGTCGGAGTAGCCGGCATTGCGCATCGCGGTGCGGATGTTGATGAAACCGTTGGCGATGCGGGTCTTCATGGCCGCGACATTGGCGCTGGTGAAGTTTGCCTTGACGCTGTTGTCGTCGTAGCAGTAGTCCTTCCACCAGGTCGGCGAGCCGAGGAAGTCGACAACGCACGACTGGACAACGCTGGCGAAGTTGAAGTCGTTGCCGCCGATCGAAACCGACACCATCTTGACGTTGTGGGTTGCCGCAAACTGCTGCAGTGCCTTGGCCTGGCCGATCTTTCCTGCACCGTTGTCATAGAAGTCGAGACCTGGCTTGAAGTACGAGCCACTCGCGTCAGTCGCAGCCTTGGCGCCTGAACACGCCAGATTGACGCTGTTGATTCCTCCGCCGATCTTGATCTCGGCGCTCTTGCTGCGGTGGCACCGCTCAATGGTCTCGGCGTTGTTGGCCGCATTGTCGAAGTATGCGGAACCACCCAGAGCATCAGCGGAAGCGGAGTTGCTGTTGGACGAACCCGCCCAGCGCCCCGCCTCGCCGGAGATGTAGGAGTCGCCGACCGACACGACGTACGGGCTCCCGGATCCGGGACCGTCGGCCTGGGCCGCGGTGGGGGTGAACGTGAGTGCAATGAGTGCGAGACCCACCAAACCGATCAGTGGGCGTGCTCGAGTGACCAGCGACATGTAGTGCCTCCTAGGCGGACGGTGCTCCCTCCGACCCAGCGGGCCCGGATCGAACCTAGTGGCACAGGTCACACTGTGTACATAGTCTGGGGCCACTCATTCACAGCGTGCCCACAGGTAGGAGCGGGCGGCGAGGGTGGTCCGGGTGGCTAGGGCCGAGCCCGGTGATTGGATCGCGGTCAGCCCTTGGCGTGGGCGAGGACCCAGTCGAGCAGCGGTCGTACCTCGCGCCAGTCGGAGCGGACCCGATCAAGCAACTCGGGAGTGTGGATGAACGGCTCAAAGCCATAGCGCTTGCTGAGCGTCATCGATTTGTGGCGAAGCAAGGCGATGCGCGGGTGGTCGGCGTCGTAGCCGCGGGGTGACGTCTTGAGAGTGTCGCCGCCGAGGTCCCAGCCCGCTGACTGGGCAGTCAGAAGAATTCGCTCGAGCTCAGGTCCGTGCCGGTCGTGGACGATCGCCTCGCGAATGCTGGCGAGGCGTGCGGCGGATGCTTCGTAGAAACCGGCACCGACCATGACGCCCGGCGCGCCGACCTGTACGTACCAACCCGTCGACGGCCCGGCGGCGACGAACGCGCCCTGGGCCGTCTTGTAGGGGGTCTTGTCCTTCGCGAACCGCACGTCGCGGTAGGGGCGAAACACCTTGGCCTCACCGAACTCGGTGGACAGCTCAGCCATGAGTGCCTTCATCGGCGCCGCGACCTCAGTGTCGTACGTCTGGCGGTGGGCCTCCCAGAACGACTTGGTGTTGTCCATCTCGAGGTCGTCGTAGAAGTCGAGCGCGGCGGCGGAGAACCCGGTGAACATGCCTACGAGATTACGTCGCGGCCTAGCGGCCGGAGCGGCGGATGCGCTGGAGCCAGGTGCCGCCGGGGTCGCTGTCGGTCTTGGCGTGTCCGTTGCACCAGTTGTCAGCGGGCACCTGTGCCTTGACCTGGGCGACGTGCGATCCGCACCCTGCCCAGGTGACCTTGTGGCACGTCTTGCACTTCACGGGGTGGCACATGTGTGACTCCTTAGCGGTCGGTGGTCGTGATCAGGTCGGAGAGTCGCCGGACTCGAGAGCCTCGGCAAATTCGCAGAATGCTTCATAGGCGCGGGGCCCGTGGATCGTGGCCGGCCCGCCGTTCATCAGGAAGGTGACACCGATGGCCTCGGCGGCTTCCTGTCGGCTGGCACCGGCGCGCACCGCGGCTTGTGAGTGCGAGGCGATGCAGCCATCGCAACCCTCGGTCACCGCGATGGCCAAGGCAATGAGCTCCTTGGTCTTGACGTCGAGCTCGCCGGCCGCGAAGGCGCCCTTGTGGAGCTCGCCGAAGCCCTTGTAGACATCCGGAATGGCGTGGCGAAGCTCCCGCGAAAGTGGACGCAGATCTTGCAGAACAGTCTTGCCATGTGAACGGTGAGCGTCAGTCATCAGCGGTTCCTCTCGGGGGTGTGCCGGTCTGAGGATCGGCGGCTTGCTTATACCCTAGGGGGTATCTATGATGGGTGTCAAAACACCCCTAGGGGTATTCCGTTCATGGCGACTCATCAGTCATGAACCACCAGCACAGGAGGCGACCATGAGCCACACCTTCACCCTGACAAGAACTGTCGAGCGTCCGTTCAATGACACCCTCGCGGCCACCCGTGAGGCACTCGCGGATCAGGGCTTCGGCATCATCACCGAGATCGACATGGCCACCACGTTGATGAACAAGCTGGGAGTCGAGACGCCCCCGCAGGTGATCCTCGGTGCCTGCCGCCCCGAGCTCGCCCACCGTGCGATCGTGGCCGATCCTTCCATCGCGACAGTGCTGCCGTGCAACGTGGTCGTCCGCCAGACTGCTGAAAATGGCTGCATCGTCGAGGCTTTCGATCCCGACGAGATGTCCCGTCTGTCCGACAACGGCGACCTCAAAGAGGTTGCGACTGATGCGCGCAATCGGCTGATCGCCGCGTTGGATGCGCTCGCACCTCAACCGCGGGAGCAGTGATGGAGCTCAACCCGAACGAGATGATTCCGGTCATCAATCGCATCAAGCGAGCCCAGGGGCAGCTTGCGGGAGTACTTCGCCTGATCGAGGAGGGGCGCGACTGCGAGGACGTCGTCACCCAGATGGCGGCTGTGTCCAAGGCGCTCGACCGGGCAGGTTTTGCCATCGTCGCCAGCGGACTGCAGCAATGCTTCGTGGCGGGCGACAGCGTCGACGACGTCGACGTCAAGAAGATGGAAAAGCTCTTTCTCTCGCTCGCGTGACGCTCCGGGACGTCAGGGAACGAGCAGCACCTTGCCGGTTGCCCGGCGTTCGTCGAGGGTGAGCAGCGCCTGGGCGGCTTCCTCGAGAGGGAAAGTCGGACCGACAACGGGCTGTAGAGCGCCACTCTCAAGGTGTGGCGTGAGTGCGGCCCATTCCTTGGCGATGTGGCCCGGACGGCTGAACACGTAGGCACCCCAGCCGACGCCGACGACAGCAACATTGTTGAGCAGCAGCCGGTTGACCTTGACGGTCGGGATCTCACCGGCGGTGAATCCGATGACCAGCAGACGACCGTCATCGTTGAGGCAGCGCAGCGAGTCAGTGAACCGCTCTCCGCCCACAGGATCGACCACGATGTCGACACCGCCCTGCGCCTTGACCGAGTCCTTGAATCCGTCTGCGAGGACGAACTCGTCGGCGCCGGCCTCAAGCGCCACGGCACCCTTTTCGGGAGTTGAGGTCACGGCAATGACGCGTCCTGCGCCGAATGCCTTGGCGACCTGGATCGCGGCGGTGCCGATACCGCCGGCCGCGCCTTGGACGAGGACCGACTCGCCTTCAACGAGATGGCCGCGCTCGACCAGAGCGAAGTACGCCGTGCCGTAGTTGAAGATGATCGACGCGCCCTGCTCGTACGAGATCGTGTCGGGCAGCTTGAACGTCGTCTCGAGCGGGGCGACTGCCTCTTCGGCGAATCCGCCGAGGATGCACAGCGCGGCGACCCGGTCGCCGGGCGCGAACCCGGATCCGTCCGGGGCGCTGATGATCTCGCCGGCGATCTCGGCCCCCGGGGTGAAGGGGAGATCCGGCTTCATCTGATAGAGCCCACGGCTCTGCAGCACCTCCGGGAAGGCGACGCCGGCCGCGCGTACGCGGATCAGAACTTGGTCGGGCCCGGGCTCTGGACTGCCGAGCTCGCGGATCTCGAGTGCTGTCGGGCCGTCGAGCGTGGTGATCTGCACAGCTTTCATGGCCGCGACACTACCTCAGTACTAAGCAAACGCTTAGGGGCCTCGCATACGGTTGGAGCATGCTGCGCGGCAACTCCTTCGACGAACGGGTGCTTCGCTGGATGGATGACCATCGTGTCGGCCTGCTGGACACCGTCGCGACCAAGCTTGTACATCTCGACAGCTCGCCGTGGTTCTTCGTGATGCTCGGCCTGCTGAGTCTGGCGATCGTCGGCTACCGGCGTGCGTGGCGCGAGGGCTTCGCGCTGGGCGCAGCGTTCTTCTCCGCTGGGCTGATCTCCGGGTCGCTCAAGAACCACTTCGAACGGCCACGTCCTGCGTTCCCCGAAGCCTTGGTGCAAGTCAGCGGGTATGCCATGCCGTCCAGCCACGCCGCCTTCATGATGGCCGCGTCGGTCGCGCTGTTGATGGTGGTGCGCTGGACATCCCGGCGCACCATGGTGCTTGCGGGAACGGGGCTCGCGATCGGCTTGGTGTTCATCGGGGTCGCCATGGTCTACATCGGAGCCCATTGGGCGACAGATGTCTTCGCCGGTTGGGCACTCGGACTCCTGGTCGGCGGCATTGTCGGGCTGGTCCTCCGCCAGCGAAGCTCCTTACCGGGTGCCGACCGCTCGAGCTGAGTGCCGCGAGACAATGGCGACATGCGCCTCATCGACCTCCTTCCTACGGGCGCCACGAACGACTCGACCGAGGACGCGGTCTATGAGGCGATCTCCGAGTGGGTCGACAGTCGCGGGCTGAAGCTCTATCCCGCTCAGGACGAGGCGATCCTCGAGCTGGTCTCCGGATCGAACGTCATCCTGGCCACGCCGACCGGCTCCGGCAAGAGTCTTGTGGCGACCGGAGCGATGGCGGCGGCGCTGGCACGCGGTGAGTGCAGCGTCTACACCGCGCCGATCAAGGCGCTGGTGAGCGAGAAGTTCTTCGACCTGTGCGAGATCTTCGGGGCCGACAACGTCGGCATGGTGACCGGCGATGCGGCCGTCAATGCAGACGCGCCCATCATCGCCGCCACCGCGGAGATCCTGGCCAACATGGCGCTGCGCGAGGGCGCTGAAGCCGACATCGGGCTGGTCGTGATGGATGAGTTCCACTTCTACGCCGACCCCGACCGCGGCTGGGCCTGGCAGGTGCCGCTGATCGAGCTGCCCCGGGCTCAGTTCCTGCTCATGTCGGCAACGCTGGGCGACACGTCGACGTTCGAGGCCGATCTGGCGCGACGTACGGGTCGCGAGACCACCGTGGTCAGCTCGACCGAGCGACCGGTGCCGCTGGTCAGCGACTATGTGACGTCACCGGTCCAGGAGACGCTCGAAGAGCTCATCGAGACAGGCCAGACCCCGGTCTACGTCGTGCACTTCACCCAGCTGTCTGCGCTGGAGCGCGCCCAGGCCCTCACCAGCATCAAGGTCGCGACACGCGCCGAGCGCGACATCATCGCCGAGGCGATCGGCGACTTCCGGTTCTCGTCTGCCTTTGGCAAGACGCTGTCGCGGCTGATCCGGATGGGCGTCGGAGTGCACCACGCGGGAATGTTGCCGCGCTATCGACGCCTCGTCGAGACCTTGACCCAGCAGGGACTGCTCAAGGTCGTGTGCGGGACCGACACCCTCGGCGTGGGGATCAACGTGCCGATCCGCACCGTGCTGTTCAGCGGGCTGTCGAAGTACGACGGCACTCGCCAGCGGCAGCTGCAGGTGAGGGAGTTCCAGCAGATCGCCGGGCGCGCCGGCCGGGCGGGCTACGACACGATCGGGCACGTCATCGTCGAAGCACCCGAACATGACATCGAGAACGCCCGGCTGGTCCGCAAGGCAGGCGACGACCCCAAGAAGCTCAAGCGCGTCAACCGCAAGAAGCCGCCCGAGGGATTCGTCTCCTGGGGGCAGGGGACGTTCGAGAAGCTGTCGACCGGTACCCCTGAGTCGTTGGTGTCACGGATGAAGGTCAGTCACTCGATGGTGCTCGACATCGTCTCGCGGCCGGGTGACGCGCGTGCCTCCCTCGAGCGACTCATCCGCGAGAGCGGGGAGACGGAGACGTCCCAGGACAAGCTGCTGGCCGAGGTCGACGAGATCATCGAGGCGCTGCTCGCTGGAGAAGTGGTCGAGCCGATCGACCCGCCCGATCACGAGGGCCGGACGCTGCAGCTGACGATCGACTTGCAGGCCAATTTCGCGCTCAATCAGCCTCTCTCCCCGTTCGCGGTGGCGACGCTGGAGCTGCTCGACATCGAGTCGCCGACGTACGCGCTCGACGTGGTCTCGGTGATCGAGGCGACGCTCGACGATCCGCGGCCGATCGTCAACGCCCAACGGCATCGGGCACGGGGCGAGGCGATCAACGAGATGAAGATGGACGGCATCGAGTACGACGAGCGGATGGAGCTTCTCGAGGAGATCACCCATCCCAAGCCACTCGAGGAGCTGCTCACGGCCGCCTACGAGACCTATCGCGGTCGGTCATCCGTGGGTTGCCGATCACGAGCTGCGGCCGAAGTCGGTCGTGCGCGAGATGTGGGAGCGCGCGATGACGTTCTCGGAGCTGATCGGTGACTACCAGCTCGCCCGATCTGAGGGGCTCGTGCTGCGCTATCTGTCCGACGTCTACAAGACGCTTGGTCGGACGGTGCCCACGATGGCCCGCACCACCGAGCTCGAAGACATCACCGAGTGGCTCGGCGAGCTGGTGCGGCAGACCGACTCGAGCCTGCTCGATGAGTGGGAAGAGCTGATCAACCCCACGACTGATCCCGCCGAGGTGCGGGCCAAGGCCGACGGCAATGCGCCTCCCCGCCCGGTCACCGGCAACGCGCGGGCCTTCCGGGTGCTGGTCCGCAATGCAATGTTCCGGCGGGTCGAGCTCGCGGCGTTCGGGCGCTGGACCGCGCTGGCCGAGCTCGACGGGGACGACGGCTGGGACGCTGCCGCGTGGATGGAGGCGATGGCTGCCTATCGCGAGGAGTACGACTCCATCGGCACCGGGCCGGGCTCGCGCGGTCCCGATCTGTTCATGGTCGAGGAGCGCGCGACGACGTGGTCGGTGCGCCAGACGTTCGACGACCCCGAGGGTGATCGCGACTGGGGCATCACTGCCCAGGTCGACCTCGCGTTGAGTGACGAGATCGGCGAAGCCGCCGTGACGATTCTCGACGTCGGCCCCCGCTGACCGCGGCTCAGCGAGCGGTCAGGGTGACCGGTGCCTTGTCGCCCGGGACGTTGGTGATGTTGCGCAGCTTGTTGGGGGCCGGCTGCGCGGCCGACACCGAGTAGCGCTGCAGCACTTCGCGCAGGACGACGGTGCCCTCCATCAGTGAGAAGGCCGCGCCGATGCAACGGCGTACACCTCCGCCGAAGGGCAGCCACATGTTGGGCGAGATCTTCTGGTCGATGAAGCGTTCGGGGAGGTACTCGTGTGCATTGGCCCAGTTCTCGTCCCGGCTGTGCGACAGGATGATCGACGGCGCCACGGTGACACCCGCTGGCAGCAGCCGACCGGCGACGACCTGGTCGCTCTGGAGCGTACGCGCCACGAAGTCGATGATCGGGTGGACACGCATCGCTTCCTTGAGGCAGGCCTCGAGATACGCATCGTCACCGTTGTCGGCTGCGGCGATCGCCTTGGCGAGGATCTCCGGGTGACGTCCGAGCTCATGCAGCGTCCATGACAGCGCCGATGCCGTGGTCTCGTGCCCGGCCAGCAGCAGTGTGACGAGCTGGTCGCGCATCTCCTCGTCGGACAGTGGGACCTCGCCCTCGGAGTCACCAACGCGCAGCAGGCGTGACAACACGTCATCGCGTCCGTCGAGGTCGTGGGCCGCGCGCCGGTCGGCGATCTCGGCGTACAGGAGCTTGTCGACCTCGAGCTGGTTCTTGAAGTAGGTGCTCCACGGTGGAAGCTTGGCCAGCTTGGGATAGGACCAGGCCAGCAGGGTCATGGGGCCGATGCTGACCATGGTGTTGACCTTGGGGCGCAGCACCGCCAGTCGTTCTTCGTCGGTGACACCGAACACGACCTGCAGGATGATGTCGAGCGTCACGGCGTTCATGCGATCGAGCAGAGCCACGGTGTCGCCGTCGCGCCACGAGTCGATCTCGATCTTGGCGATGGCCTCGACGAGCGGCTGGTATCCGCGCATCGACGGACCGGTGAATGCGGGCATCAGCAGCTTGCGGGCACGCATGTGCTGGGCGTCGTCGGTCAGCAGGACGGAGTGCTCGCCCATGACTGACTTGAGGATTCCGTTGGCCTCGCCGGCGTGGAACTCAGCGGGGTCGGACGCGAAGATCTCTTTGATGTCGGCCGGGTCGCTGTAGACCACCAGCGTTGCCGGGCCGGGCAGGATGCGTACGGAGAACGTGTCGCCGTATTCCGCGTGGTACTTCGGCATGTCGGCGTACCGAGTGCGCAAGAACTTCCACGTCATGCGCCACGGAGCCATGCGCGGGCCGGTCGGGATGTCGTACGCCGGGGACGTCACGCTGCCTTCTCCCATTCGAAGTCGTCGGCCTCGACCTTGCGGGTCTCCCACCAGTACTGGAAGGTGAATTTCGGCCAGATCGTCCGGTTCTTGCCCTGGCTGTCGAGGTACCAGCTGGTGCATCCGCCCTGGGTCCAGATGCCCTTCTCGACCAGCTTTTGGATCTCGACGTTGAACTCGGTCTGTGCCTGCTGGGTGGCCTCGGCCGCCGCCGCGCCGCGCTTGTCCATCTCGTCGAGCATCTTGATGATGAACTTGGTCTGCTGCTCGATCATGAAGACCACCGAGTTGTGGCCGAGCGCCGTGTTCGGGCCGAGCATGAAGTACAGGTTGGGGAAGCCGTGGATCGTCATCCCCATGTATGTCTCGGTGCCGTGCTCGCGGAACTGTGCGGCGAGGTCGACTCCACCCTTGCCCTTGACCTCCAGGTAGTCGAAGGCATCGATGACGTGGAAGCCGGTGCCGTAGATGATGACGTCGGCCTCGTGCTTGACGCCGTTGGCGTCGATGACGCCATCGGGGACGATCTCGGCGACACCGTCGGTGCTGAGCGTGACGTTGTCGCGCAGGAACGTCGGGTAGTACGTGTTGGACTGCAGCACTCGCTTGCAGCCGAGGCGGTAGTCAGGCGTCAGCTTGGCGCGCAGCTCGGGATCAGGGACCGTCTTGGCGAGGTAGCGCTTCACGATCTTCTCGGCGACCGGCAGGATCTTGATGTGGCCGTTGAATCCGAGGGCGCGCGCCTCGAGCGTCCAGTACAGCGCGTTGCGGTAGGCGCGGTGCCGCCCGGGCACCTTCGCGAACACCTTCTTGCGCCACTCGGCGGTCGGCTTGTCCTTCTTGGGCAGGACCCAGGGGGCGTGCGCTGGAAGACCGTCAGCTGGCCGACCTCCTGGGCGATGATCGGGATGAACTGGATCGCGCTGGCGCCGGTGCCGATGACGACGACCTTCTTGTCCTTCAGGTCGACGTGTGGTCCCACTGCGCGGAGTGGAACTTGGGTCCGGCGAAGGTGTCGGCGCCGGCGATCTCGGGGACGTTCGGGATGTGCAGCCCGCCGACGCCGGCGACCAGAACACGGCCTCGTAGTCCTCACCGTTGGCGGTGTGGACCGTCCAGACCTGCCGGTCCTCGTCCCAGGTGGCGCCGGTGACCTCGACGCCGAAGTCGATGTACGGGCGGATGCCCTTTTCGTCGGCGACCTTGCGCATGTACGCCCAGATCTCCGGCTGGCCCGAGAAGCTCTTGCTCCAGTCGGTGTTCAGCTCGTAGGAGAATGAGTACATGTGGCTGGGGATGTCGCACTCGCAGCCCGGGTAGGTGTTGTCGCGCCAGGTGCCGCCGACGTCGTGCGGCCTTCTCCAGGACGACGAAGTCCTCGCGGCCTGACTCGCGCAGCTTCATGGCCGTGCCCATGCCCGCGAAGCCGGTTCCGATGATGATGATGTCCTTGGTGATCACATTTCGGATACTATCGGTATCTGGAATGCTGGCAAGGGTCGCGACATGCGTCCGGACGGGAGGAGAGACAGTGACGGTCGACGGCTCGAGGGTAATCCGCGCAGAGCGTCAGGCGCAGACGCGTGAGAGCCTGATCGCGGTCGCCCGCGAGATGTTCCTGGCCGACGGCTATGCCGCGACCTCGCTCGACAAGGTGGCGCTGCGGGCCGGCTTCTCCAAGGGCGCGGTCTACTCCAACTTCGCCGGCAAGGAGGAGCTGTGCATGGCGGTGCTCGACAGCATCCACGAGGAGCAGATCGAGGGCGTCGTCGCGGCGTTCACCCGAGACGCCGATCTGGATGCCCGCATCGACGCGTTCGCCGAGTGGGCCCGCGAAGGCCTGGGCCGGCCCCGATGGACTGCGCTGGAGGTCGAGTTCGCCGCCGTCGCCCGGCAGAGCCCGCTACGTCGCCGCCGAGCTCGAGAAGCGGCACCGCGAGATCGTCGCGGGCGATCGCCGACCTGATCCGTCAGGTCACCGCGGAGGCGGGCGTCGAGCTGCCGTGCCGGCCGAGCAGGCAGCCACCGTGCTGCTGAGCCTCGGCATCGGCTTGGCGCGCTTGCGCTCGCTCGACAGCACGGTCGACGTCGGCGTGTTCGCCGACACGATGCGGACGTTGCTCAGCGGCTGAGACGAGCCGCTCAGTAGCCGCCGTTGACCTTGAAGCGCTCGAAGCTGGCGTCGACCTCGGCCTCGGCCTCGACGCGGCCGACCCAGTTGGAGCCCTCGACCGACTTGCCGGGCTCGAGGTCCTTGTAGACCTCGAAGAAGTGCTGGATCTCGAGGCGGTCGAACTCCGGTACGTGGTGGATGTCGCGCAGGTGCTCCTGGCGAGGATCCTGACGCGGGCACGCACAGCACCTTGTCGTCGCCGCCGGCCTCATCGGTCATGCGGAACATGCCGATGGCGCGGCAGGCGATGACACAGCCGGGGAACGTCGGCTCGGACAGCAGCACGAGCGCGTCGAGCGGGTCGGTGTCGAGGCCCAGGGTGTTGTCGATGAAGCCGTAGTCGGCGGGGTACTGGGTCGACGTGAACAGCGTCCGGTCGAGGCGGATGCGGTGGGTCTCGTGGTCGACCTCGTACTTGTTGCGATTGCCCTTGGGGATCTCAACGGTGACGTCGAAAATCACGGGTGCCTCCGGCTGGTCGAGAGTGGTGGTGAGCGCGCGGTGCGCGGCTGCACGGTGTCTCTATAGTCTGGCCCATATGGCAGACCGGGGCGTACGCAGGGTGCCGCGCTGGCGCCGCGCCGCCATCGTCGCGACGACGGGGCTGTCGCTGACACTGCTCATCTCCGTCGTTGCTCTGGACCCGCGGCACTCTCAACCCACTGATCTGCGACGGTGACTGTGGCTCTGCGTACGTGACTGCGCCGCTCGCACTCACCGATGGTTCCGACCCCGGTGTCGTTTCGTCGGATCGGCGTCCGGCCGGTTCCCTCGACCCGGCGAAGGTCAAGGCCGCCGTCGACGGCGCGCTCGACGACGACGCACTCGGCGAGCATGTCGGGCTGACAGTGCTGGGGCCCACCGGCGAGGTGCTGGAACAGCGCGGAAGCCGGCACGTACATTCCGGCGTCCACCACCAAGCTGCTGACCGGCTACGCCGCGCTGTCGGCGATCGGCCCGCAGGACACGTTTCGCGACCTGGGTCGTTCTGGCCGGCGACGCGGTCGTCCTGGTCGGTGGTGGCGATCCCGTACCTCCGCACGTCAAGAAGTCCAAGCGTCCCGATCGTGCGGTCGGCGGCAGATCTGCACGACACTCGCCTCGCGGACGGCGGCTGCGCTGAAGCGGCGGGGCACGGCGAGTCGATCTCGGCTTCGATGCGTCGCTGTTCGCCGGGCCGAAGGCCAGCGCCGGGTGGGAGTCGGACTACATCCGCGGCAACATCGTGACTCCGGTCAGCGCGCTGTGGGCTGACCAGGGAGTAGCAAACGGCATCCGCGTCTGCGCGATCCCGCTGCCAGTGCGGCGGCAGACCTTTCGCCGGCTCCTCGAGGTCCGCGGCATCGACGTGGTCGGTGAGCCGGCCGCCACGGAGGCGCCCGCCGGTGCGACCGAGATCGCCGCCGTGCGAAGCGCAACGGTCGGACAGATCGTCGACGCGATGATCCGTACGAGTGACAACCAGGCAGCCGAGGTGATGCTACGTCAGATCGCCGTCGCCGCCGATCGATCCGGCAACGTTCGAAGGGCGGCGCGGATGCGGTGCTCCAGGTGCTGAAGCAGGCGGACGTCGACACCGCCGGTCTTCGGTTGCGCGACGGCAGCGGATTGTCCCGCGACAACCGGATCTCCCCGACGACGCTGGCCCAGACCCTGATGGCCGCAGTCGCCGGCTCTGCCCACCGCAGCCTGGTCAGCGATCTGCCGGTCAGCGGATTCACCGGGACGTTGTCGAATCGGTTCACCGGATCCAAGGGCGCGTACGGACTGGTTCGGGCCAAGACCGGGACGCTGACCGGGGTGCACTCGCTGGCGGGCTATGTCGTCGAGGCCGACGGCTTGCCGATGTTCTTCGCGCTGATGTCAGACGGCACGCCCAGGTCGGACTGGCGTCTGCGGAAGCCGCACTGGACGAGTCGCCGCGGCGCTCGCCGAATGCTCCTGCGGTTCTGAGCGATTGTGCGGGGTCGCTCGCGCTCGGAGCGGGCGGGCTTCGGTCTCCGCGTAACGTGGTCGCATGATCGATTGGAAGCTCGCGCAGTCGACGGCGACACGGCTGACCAAGCCGGGGCCCGAGCTGTCGGCCGCCGAGGTGGCCGAAGCGGTCGCAGAGCTGCGCGAGGGCGCCGCCAGATCTGAGGGTCCGGTACGCGAGTTCAGCCGTCTGCACGCGACGTCGGCGACGGCTCCGGTCCTCGTCGTGGACCGGCCGCGCTGGGTCGAGGCCAACCTCTCGACACGTTCCAGCGTCCTGATGGATCCGATCATCGACAAGCTCGCCGAGGCCGACAAGATGCCGTCCGGCTTCGGCCGCACGGTCGGCGCGAAGATGAGCGGCGCCGAGGTCGGTGCGCTGATGTCGTTCATGTCCAGCAAGGTGCTCGGCCAGTTCGACCCGTTCTGGAACGGCCCGCACGGTGAGGGCGGCCGGCTGCTGCTCGTCGCGCCGAACATCGTCCACGGTGGAGCGCCAGCTCGGTGTCGACCCGCACGACTTCCGCCTCTGGGTGTGCCTGCACGAGGAGACCCACCGGGTGCAGTTCACCGGCGGTCGCAATGGATGCGCGAGCACATGCGATCTCTGCTCGACGAGTTCATCGACGCGACGGACGTCGACGCGGGTGCGTTGTCCTCGATGGTCAGCGACTCGTTCGGCGGAGATCGTCAAGATCATCCGGGGCGACTCCGAGACCTCGATCAACGAGTTGTTCCAGAACGAGCGCCAGCGCGAGATCGTCGACCAGCTCACCGGCATCATGTCGCTTGCTCGAGGGCCACGCCGATGTGGTCATGGACGGCGTCGGTCCTGAGGTGATCCCCAGCGTCGCGGAGATCCGGCGCAAGTTCAACCAGCGTCGCAAGGGGGCAGGCAGCCTCGACAAGCTGTTGCGCCGCCTGCTCGGCCTCGATGCCAAGATGCGCCAGTACCGCGACGGTGCCGCCTTCGTGAACGGCGGTCGATCGACCCAGGTCGGGCATGGAGGGCTTCAACGCCGTCTGGTCCGAGCCCGCCAACCTGCCGACCAAGTCCGAGATCCTCGACCCGCCGTCCTGGGTCGCCCGCGTCCACGCGTGATCATGACGGCTGGGCACCGCATGAGCACGCTCGACCCGGCGGTGGCCGTCGGGGCGCAATCTCGTCCGCTCGGCGCTGGCTGATCTTGCTGCCGGCAGCCGGGTCGTCGTCGGGGTGTCCGGTGGCGCCGACTCGCTGGCGCTTGCCGCCGTGACGGCATTCGTCGCCGACCGCGAGGCTGGGAGCTGCAGCGCGGTCGTCGTCGACCACCGGCTGCAGCCGGGATCGGACGAGGTGGCTCGCAGCACAGGCGGCCCAGCAGCTGGCCTGGATCGGCGTCGACTGTCCGAGATGGTTGCCGTCGAGGTCGGCCAGGCAGGTGGGCCCGAGGCGGCGGCCCGATCTGCCCGCTATGCCGTGCTCGAGGCGCGAGCCAGCCGATGCCGTGCTGCTGGCCCACACGCTCGACGACCAGGCCGAGACGGTGCTGCTCGGGCTCGGCCGCGGTTCCGGTCCTCGCTCGATCGCCGGGATGGTGCCCGGTCAAGGGGATCTTTCGCCGCCCGTTCCTGGCCGCTGCGTCGCATCAGACACCGAGCAGATCTGCCGGGCCCACGGCCTGTCGTGGTGGGACGACCCGCACAACAGCGACCCGTCCTTCCGTCGAGTGCGGCATGCGTCGCGAGGCTGCTGCCGCTGCTGGAGGACGTGCTGGGTGGCGGGGTGGCCGAGGCGCTGGCCCGTACGGCCGAACAGGTGCGCGCGGACCTGGACTCACCTCGACGAGCTGGCGCGGCGATGCGCACACCCTCGACATCGCGATCGTCTGGCGGCGCTTGGCCCCCGCGATGCGGTCGCGGGTGCTGCGGCGTACGGCGCTCGACGCCGGGGCGCCGACCCGGACGAGCTCGCTGCTCACCACATCGGCCGAGCTCGACCGGCTGATCACCGATTGGCACGGCCAGCTCGCGCGATCGAGCTTCCGGGCGGCGTGTCGCCCTGCGTACGAGCTGGGGGATTGCCCTCGCGCTACGTCGACCCACGCCTGTGGGAGGCTGAGCACGTGGACCAATCGCACGTTGACGGTGACCTCGAACCCGACCAGATCCTGTTGACCGAGAAGCAGATCCTCGCGCGCCTCGAAGGAGATGGCGGCCGAGATCGAGCGCGACTACGAGGGCAGCGAGCTGCTGCTCGTCGGCGTCCTCAGGGGTGCCGTCATGGTGATGGCGGATCTGGCCCGCAGCCTCGACCGTCACGTCGAGATGGACTGGATGGCGGTGTCGTCCTACGGCTCGGGCACCAAGTCCTCCGGCGTCGTGCGCATCCTCAAGGACCTCGACACCGACCTCAGGGCCGCCACGTGCTGGTCGTCGAGGACATCATCGACACCGGCCTGACCTTGTCGTGGCTGATCACCAACCTCAAGCTCGCGCGGGCCGGCCTCGGTCGAGATCGCCACCCTGCTGCGCAAGCCCGAGGCCGTGCAGATCGACATCGACGTCAAGTACGTCGGCTTCGACATCCCCAACGCCTTCGTCGTCGGCTACGGCCTCGACTACGCCGAGAAGTACCGCAACCTGCGGTGCATCGGCACGCTGTCGCCCCACGTCTACTCCTAGGCGACCTGCGTCTGCGGGAACCAACGCTGATCCCGGCTTCGTTGAATGGTGTACCGGGCGGCGTGTACCGTCTAAATACCCACCAGCACAAGGAGAAGTGGACTCGTTCCACACCTGCTCATGAACCTCAAACGCCTCCTCAAGGGCCCATGGCTCTGGATCATCCGTCATCGCCATCGTGGTGCTCGCCGGCTCGACTTCTCCTCCGCTGACGGCTACAACGAGGTCAAGACCGCGACCATGGTCGGGTACCTCGACTCCGGCAAGGTCACGGAGGTCAAGTTCGTCGACGGCGACCAGGCGATCCGCGCGACGCTCAACGACGACACCCAGGTCAAGTGCCAAGTGGCTCTGGGACCAGGGCGAAGAGCTGGTGCAGAGCGCGCCGAGAGCGCCGGTCGAGGACAAGAAGCTCAAGAGCTTCGACGTCGAGGTCCGCACGGGCAGCACCATCGGCCAGCATCTTGATCTCGATCGTGCCGTTCCTGCTGTTCATCGGCATCTTCTTGTTCATCATGACCCGCATGCAGGGCGGTGGAGCCGGCGTCATGAAGTTCGCCAAGTCCAAGGCCAAGCTGATGAACAAGGACACCCCCAAGACCACCTTCGCCGACGTCGCCGGCTGCGACGAGGCGATCGAGGAGCTCGGCGAGATCAAGGAGTTCCTCGCAGGCCCCGGCGAAGTTCCAGGCCGTCGGCGCCAAGATCCCCAAGGGCGTTCTGCTGTACGGCCAGCCCGGCACCGGCAAGACGCTGCTGGCCCGCGCCGTCGCCGGCGAGGCAGGCGTCCCGTTCTACTCGATCTCCGGCTCCGACTTCGTCGAGATGTTCGTCGGCGTCGGCGCCAGCCGCGTCCGCGACCTGTTCGAGCAGGCCAAGGAGAACGCCCCGGCCATCGTGTTCATCGACGAGATCGACGCCGTCGGACGCCACCGCGGCACCGGCATGGGCGGCGGCCACGACGAGCGCGAGCAGACCCTCAACCAGCTGCTGGTCGAGATGGACGGATTCGACGTGCGCGGTGGAGTCATCCTGATCGCGGCGACCAACCGACCCGACGTCCTCGACCCGGCGCTGCTGCGCCCGGGCCGCTTCGACCGCCAGATCGGCGTCGACGCCCCCGACCTCGCGGGCCGCACCCAGATCCTCAAGGTCCACGCGCGGGGCAAGCCGATCGCGCCCGAGCGTCGACCTCGAGGCCGTCGGTCGTCGTACCCCGGGCTTCAGCGGTGCCGACCTGGCCAACGTCCTCAACGAGGCTGCGCTGCTGACGGCCCGCAACGGCGCCAAGGTCATCGACAACGCCGCACTCGACGAGGCGATCGACCGCGTCATCTCAGGTCCGCAGCAGCGCAGCCGACTGATGAACGAGAAGGAACGGCTCATCACGGCGTACCACGAGGGCGGCCACGCGCTCGTCGCTGCAGCGCTCCCGCAGAGCGATCCCGTGCACAAGATCACGATCCTGCCGCGCGGTCGCGCCCTCGGCTACACGATGGTGCTGCCCGATGAGGACAAGTACTGCCAGACCCGCGCCGAGCTGCTCGACAAGCTCGCGTACATGATGGGCGGCCGAGCCGCCGAGGAGCTGGTGTTCCACGACCCGACGACCGGCGCGGGCAACGACATCGAGAAGGCCACCAGCCTCGCGCGAGCCATGGTCACCCAGTACGGCATGACCGAGCGCCTCGGTGCCGTGCGACTGGGCGAGAACGAGGGCCAGCCGTTCCTCGGCCGCGACATCGGCCATGCGCGCAACTACTCGGAATCGGTCGCTGCGATCGTCGATGAGGAGATCAACCAGCTGATCACGTTCGCCCACCAGGAGGCGTTCGACATCCTCAGCGAGAACCGTGACGTCCTCGACGCAGCTCGTGATGGAGCTGATGGAGAAGGAGACGCTCGACAAGGCGGAGGTCGCGGCGATCTTCAGCCTCCTGCGTCGTCGTGAGATCCGTCCGCCATGGACCGGGTCCAAGACGCGCGTCCCGTCCACGGTCCCGCCAGTCGAGGGTGCGCCGGCGCCGCGCCCGAGCACCAACGGTCACGCCCCGGAGGTTGGCGTCGTCATCGGCCCCGACACCGGGCCGGATGCGCCACCGCCCTCTGACCCGGACACCGCGTGACGGTCGATCTGCCGCGCGCCGAGGCGGCCGTACGCGAGCTGCTGCTCGCGGTCGGTGAGGATCCAGACCGCGACGGTCTCAGGGACACTCCTGCCCGGGTGGCGCGTTCCTACGTCGAGCTGCTCGCCGGGCTCGACCAGACCCCGGAGGAAGTACTCACGGCGGTCTTCGAGGTCGGCCATGACGAGCTCGTGCTGGTCAAGGACATCGAGATGTGGTCGATGTGCGAGCACCACCTCGTGCCGTTCTTCGGGGTCGCGCACGTCGGGCTACATCCCGGAAGAGGGGGGCCGGGTCACCGGGTCTGTCCAAGCTCGCCCGGGTGGTCGACGTCTTCGCCCGCCGCCCGCAGGTGCAGGAGCGACTGACGACCGACATCGCCGAGGCGCTGGTCAAGCACCTCGACCCGCGCGGTGTGATCGTCGTGATCGAGGCCGAGCACCTGTGCATGACGATGCGCGGCGTTCGAAAGGGCGGGGCAAAGACCGTCACCAGTGCCGTACGCGGCCAGCTGCGAGACCCTGCGACCCGAGCCGAGGCCATGGGCCTCATCACGTCTCGCTAGCAATGCTGCCCGGACTGGCTGACGACAGGTGCCTCGTCATGGGAGTCGTCAACGTCACTCCCGACTCGTTCTCCGACGGCGGCAAGTGGCTCGATCCCGCGTCGGCCATCCGGCACGGCATCGATCTGGCTGCCGACGGTGCCGATCTTGTCGATGTCGGTGGTGAATCGACCAGGCCTGGCGCGATCCGCATCGATGTCGACGAGGAGCTGCGACGTGTCGTGCCGGTCATCCGTGGCCTCGTTGCAGAAGGCGTCACCGTCTCGGTCGACACGATGCGTGCAGTCGTTGCCGAGCAGGCGCTGGATGCCGGCGCTGCGATCCTCAACGACGTCTCCGGTGGCCGCGCCGACCCGGCGATGGTCGGCGTCGCGGCCAAGGCCGGCTGCCCCTTGGTGCTGATGCACTGGCGCCAGCATTCAGCAGTCATGCAGCACCAGGACCACACGACATACGACGATCTGATCGCCGACATCATCGGTGAGCTGATGGAGCAGGTCGACCGTGCGCTCGCGGCAGGTGTCGACCGCAATCACCTCATCATCGATCCGGGTCTGGGGTTCTCCAAGACCGGCGACCAGAACTGGACGGTCCTGGCCCACCTGGCGGCCTTCACGGACCTGGGCTACCCCGTGCTCCTGGCCGCCAGTCGCAAACGCTTCCTGGGCGAGCTGTTGGCCGATGACAGCGGTCTGCGCCCGACCGACCGCCGCGAGGATGCGACCACGGCCATCACCACGATGGCGGCGCAGGCAGGCGCATGGGGTGTGCGGGTCCACGAAGCCGCTGCCTCTGCCGACGCCGTACGCGTGGTCGCTCGCGCGCGTCGCGAGCTGTCCGGCCTGACAACCGGGGATCTGGCTTGAGTGATCCCCTGGCCGTCCACCGGGCGTTCTACGACGCCGTGGAGACAGGTGACGTCGACCTGATGGCGTCATTGTGGGCCGACGATCCCGAGACCTCGTGCGTGCATCCTGGTGCCACCCCGCTTCGGGGCACCGCCGCCGTGCTGAGGTCGTGGACGGTGCTGATGGCGAATGTGGGCTACATCCAGTTCTTCCTGACAGATCAGGAGATGACAACGCTTCCTCGCGGTGCAGAAGATCCTGCCGCCGTGGTCATCACCTGCACCGAGAACATTCTCTCGGGTGGTGAGGCCGCAGGTGACTGGGCGACCCCGAGTGAGCGCACTGAGCAGGAGGCAACCTTCACGGGAGGCAAGGCGGTGTGCACCAGTATCTTGGTCCGGGACGCTGGCAGCTGGAAATTCTGGTCGCGACACGCGTCGCCGGTCGCCGACTTCGGCGCTCTGGATGCGGAGGGCACATGACCATTCCCGAAGGCCTGGACCGCATTGACCTGCGCGGCATCAGTGCCCACGGACATCACGGGTTGTTCGACTTCGAGCGCGAGAACGGGCAGCTCTTCAGCGTCGACGTGTCGCTCGGCCTTGACCTCGGACCGGCCGCCCGCGACAACGACCTGACCAAGACGGTCGACTACGGCGTCGTGGCCCAAGGGGTGCATGATGCGATCGTCAGCGATCCTGTGGACCTGATTGAGACCCTGGCCCTCCGCATAGTGGACATGTGCCTTTCAGTGGAGTCGGTCCAATGGGTTAGCGTGACGGTGCACAAACCAGAAGCGCCCATCGCGGTGACGTTCACCAACGTTGCCGTCACGATCGAGCGGAGCAAGCTGTGACCGAATCACCCACCCCGTACGTCCTCGACGCCGACACGATGACCGGCGGTATGCGGCCGATCCGTCAGGCCGTGCTGGCGTTCGGGTCCAATCTGGGTGAACGCCTCGGCCGGCTCCAGGGCGGGGTCTCGGCACTCGAGGACACGCCTGAGGTCACGGTCGTCGCGATCTCGTCGGTCTACGAGACCGATCCGGTCGGTGCACCTGATGGATCCGGCAAGTTCCTCAACGCCGTGGTCCTGATCGACACGACCTTGACGGTCCACACCCTGCTAGACCGCGCACTGGCGATCGAAGACGCATTTGGTCGGGAGCGGTCAGAGCCGGGCGCTCCGCGCACCCTCGACGTCGACCTCATCGTGGTCGGCGATCGAGTTGCCGACGATGATCAGCTGACCCTGCCTCACCCGCGAGCCCACGAGCGCGGCTTCGTGCTCGTGCCGTGGCTCGAGATCGACCCTGAGGGCGAGATCCCGGGCAAGGGCTTCGTGGCAGACCTGATCGGCGGAGTCGACACGGCTGGCGTCATCAAGCGCGAGGACCTCGAGATCATCTTGTGACCGTTTGGTCGGCCAGCAGATGAACAAGGTCAAGGGCACCTCCGCGTTGCTGATCACCTCGCTGATCGGGGTCGGCCTGGTGGCCGGTCGCCTGCTCCCCGAGCTGATCCTGCGTTTTGACCGCAACGTTCCCGTGGTCGGCTGGGGAGCATCGGTGACGTTGCTGATCGGAGCGGCGATCCTCGGCGGTCTCGCGTGGAGCACGTGGCAGAGCCTGCACAAGAAGAACCTGCGGATGACCTCAGATCACGGTGTGATGCTGCTTGCTCTCGCCAAGGCCAGCGCGCTGGTGGCGGCAATCTTCGCCGGCGGATACGGCGGCTACGCCGTGGCCTACCTCGGGGCCTTTGAGTCCCCGTTGGGCAAGGATCGAGTGATCCATGCCGGCGCGGGCGCATTTGCGGGTTTGCTCATGCTTGCCGCCGCTCTCGTGCTGGAGTGGGCGCTGCGCGTCCGGACTGACGAGGACGATGGGGACAACGCTGCGACCGATGCCAGCCCGGCATAGCCGCTGATCTACTTGTCGATGTCTCCGACGACGAAGAACATCGAGCCGAGGATCGCGACGAGGTCAGCCACGACACAGCCCTTGACGATCTCCGGCAGCACCGCGACGTTGTTGAACGAAGCCGTGCGGAGCTTGAGTCTCCATGGCGTCTTCTCGCCCCGCGACACGAGGTAGTAGCCGTTCAGGCCGAGCGGGTTCTCGGTCCACACATATGTCGAACCTTCGGGCGCCTTGAGGATCTTGGGCAGCCTCACGTTGACCGGGCCGGGCTCGAGCTCGGCGAGCCGGGCGAGACAGGCGTCGGCGAGATCCAGCGAGACCTTGGTCTGCTCGAGCAGTACGGCAAAGCGGGCGAAGCAGTCGCCGTCGGCGCGCGTCGGCACGCGCAACGTGTCCTGCAGCTCGCCGTACGCGAGATAGGGCTCGTCGCGGCGCAGGTCGAAGTCGAGTCCGGAGGCCCGTGCGATGGGTCCTGACACTCCGTAGGACTCGACGAGCTCGCGCGACAGCACGCCGACGCCCTTGGTTCGCGCACCGAAGATCTCGTTGCCGAACACCAGGTCCTCGATCTGCTGCAGGCGGCTGCGTACCGTCGAGATCGCGGTCGACGTCCGCCCGGTCCAACCGGCCGGGATGTCCTCCTTGAGGCCGCCGACGCGGTTGAACATGTAGTGCATGCGGCCGCCGGAGACCTCCTCCATGACTTCCTGGATCGTCTCGCGCTCGCGAAATGCGTAGAAGATCGGAGTGATGCCGCCGAGCTCAAGCGGGTACGAACCAAGGAACATCAGGTGGTTGAGCACCCGGTTGAGCTCGGCGAGCAGCGTACGGATCCAGGTGGCTCGCTCGGGCACCTCCATGCCGAGCATGTCCTCGACGGCGAGAACGACACCCAGCTCGGAGGAGAAGGCGCTGAGCCAGTCATGACGGTTGGCCAGCACGATGATCTGGCGGTAGTCGCGCACCTCGAACAATTTCTCGACCCCGCGGTGCATGTAGCCGATGATCGGCTCGCAGGCCATGACCCGTTCGCCGTCGAGGGTGAGCCGCAGCCGCAGTACCCCGTGAGTCGCCGGGTGCTGGGGTCCGATGTTCAGCACCATGTCGGTGGTGGCAAATCCCGTTCCGACGCTCGCTGTGACCTCGGTCATTCCGTCATCCTTCCACGACCCGTGTGTCTGTCATGGCCCAGATGAAATCGCCCCAGCCCGAGCGCGCGCGAAGCTCGCCGATCTGGCTCGCCCGGGCGAGTGCCTGCAGGTACGCCTGGGGGTCGGCGCGGGCAAGGTCCAGAGGTGGACGGACGCCCTCAAATCCAAGGTCGGCCAGTGCCTGGCGCTGCGGGACGACGCGCGCTCCCACAGTCGCGGCCACGGAGTCGATCGCCACGTGGGCTGTCAGGTCTCGACTCCCGTCAGGGATGACATCGACCTCCTGGCCACCTGCGTACGACCGGAGCGAACCAAAGGGTGGGCGCTGGTCCTTCACGTGCGTGTAGTCGATCGCGAGGGCGACTCCGTCGACGCGGGCCACAGCATCTGCCCAAGCCCGGTCGCGGGGTTCACCGATCTCGGCCCGGTGCCCAGGCGAGCTCAGCGGCCACCAATCGTCGAGCCACGTCGAGCTGCAGGGCGGTCCCAAGAGACTCAATGCCGGTTGCGGGGTCGACCATGACCAGTCGGACGGTGCCGCTGGCGTCGAGCTCAACGACATCGCACGGGATGTTGTCGAGCCACTCGTTTGCGATGAGCAAACCGCTCGATCCGGTCGGGCAGCGTCGAGGACCAGCCGATCGCGGGATCGAGAGCGGCCGGCCGGTCGGCGAGATCGACGCCGTGGAGCTCCAGGGTCTGGTCGAGCTGATGGAGTGCGGAGAGCAGCTCGCCGGCGCCCGCTCCGACGTCGACGACTTGGTGAGTCCCTCTCGGCGCAGGAGCGCAAGGATCACTTCGGCGAACAACGGATTGGCGTTGACGGAGGTGCTGAAGTGTCGGCGGGTGTGCTCTGGAGGAAGAATCCGTGGGAGCCGTACAGCGCGTCGTGCCAGGCCTCGCGCCACGGCACATTCGTCGGCTCTGGGAGTTTCATCGATACGCATCCTAGGTGCCGTGCGGCGCCAGGTGGGGTCATGAAAGATCTGCGTCATGCCCGGCCCGACATGTGGTCGTATGCTCGCGGCGGAGGTTCAATGATCGGACTGCTTCTCGGCGTGGCCTTCGGGCTGGCGCTCATCCTGCTCTGCGTCGACTCGACGGTGAGCCTTGGATGTATGCCTCGCGCTGCTGGTGCTGCCGTTCGTCTATGTGTTCTTCGCGCTGGCCGACGACTCGGGCGCCAACGCGTCACGTGAGCTGCTGGCCGGCCTTCCCTGGATCCTCGCGGGCATCGCGCTGCTGTGGTTCAAGGTGCCGTACGCGACAGCGATCGTCGGCGCGTTCTGGATCCTGCACGCGTTCTACGACGTCGTGCACGACGACGTCCTGTTCATCAATCCCGGTGTGCCGGACTGGTATCCGCTCGCCTGCCTCGGCACGGACGCGGTGATCGGCGGCTACCTGCTGTGGCTCGGCCTTCCGCGACAAGCGCCCCGCGGCGGTGTGATCGACGGCATAGGGCCGAAACGGTGCGGACTCATTGAGGCCGCGGCGATAGAATGGACTGTCAATTTGTCTGGTACCCACCGTGGACTGGAACGAAAGGCACAGCGCATGATGCGTCCCACTTTGGGCGTGATCGGAGCCGGCAAGGTCGGCGCCGTTCTCGCTTCTCGCTTCCGCACCGCCGGCTACCCCGTCACGGGCGCCACCGGTCGTACGGATGCCTCTTTGCTCCGCATCAGCACGCTGCTGCCGGGCGTCGACGTCCTCACCCCTGCTGAGGTCGCCGCCGCCAGCGACATCATCCTGATCGCCGTTCCCGACGACAGCCTGATCGCCGTCGCCGAGGAGCTCGCCGCCTCCGGCGCCGTTCGCCCCGGTCAGTTCGTCCTGCACACCAGCGGCCGCCACGGCACCGACGCACTCGCGTCGCTGACTCGCCTCGGCGCCCGCCCCATCGCGTTCCACCCGGCCATGACGTTCACCGGCACCTCGGTCGACTTCGAGCGCACCTGCGTCTTCGGCCTCACCGCTGCCGACGCCGATCGCCCGTTCGCCGAAGAGCTCGTCGCCGCTCTCGGCGGCACCCCGATGTGGGTCGCCGAGACCGATCGCGCGCTCTATCACGCAGCTCTGGCCCACGGCGCCAACCACTTGGGCACGCTGGTCGCCCAGTCGATGGACCTGCTGCGTCAGGCCGGCGCGACCGATCCGGCCGCCGTGCTCCGCCCGCTGCTGTCGGCATCGCTCGAGAACGTGCTCGCCTACGGCGACGCTGCGCTCACCGGTCCGGTCGTACGTGGCGACATCACCACGATCCGCGCTCACATCGACGCGCTCGCTGCTGCCGGTGTCGACGACGCAACGGTCGATGCCTACCTCGAGCTCGCTCGCGCAACCGCAAGTCGCGCCGAGGCCGATGGCCGCATCGCTCCCGCCACCGCCGGCAGCATCCGCTAGGTGCTCGACGAGGCTGACTGGGACACGATGGCGCAGATCGCGGCAGGCATCTGACCATGTCCATCACGATCGCGCGGACACGCGCTGAGCTCGCCGCTGCTGTCGGCGACGCGACGGTCGCGTTCGTACCCACGATGGGTGCGCTGCACGACGGTCACGTCCAGCTGCTCAAGCACGCTCGTCCGCTCGGCGAGGTGCTCGTCGCCTCGATCTTCGTCAACCCGACCCAGTTCGCGCCGGGCGAGGACTTCGAGGACTACCCGCGTACGTTCGACGCCGATCTCGAGCGCTGCGCCGAAGCCGGCGTCGACGTCGTCTTCGCGCCGACCGTCGAGACGATGTACCCGTCCGGGTTCGACACCACGATCACGGTCGACCCGGGTCCGCTCGGCTCGATCCTCGAAGGCGCCGCCCGTCCGACCCACTTCCGCGGAGTGCTGACGGTCGTCGCCAAGCTGTTCGGCCTCGTACGTCCCGACGTCGCCGTGTTCGGCGAGAAGGACTACCAGCAGCTCACGCTCATCCGGCAGATGTCGCGCGAGCTCGCCCTCGACGTCGAGATCGTCGGCTGCCCGACCGTACGCGAGGCCGATGGCCTGGCCATGAGCTCGCGCAACGTCTACCTGACGGCCGACGATCGCGTACGCGCTGCCGCTCGTCTCGGCTGCCCTGCGCGCCGGCGTCGCCGCCGGACCCGAAGGCGCCGACGCCGTGCTCGCCGCCGCTCACGCCGTGCTCGATGCCGCCGGCATCACCCCTGACTACCTCGTCCTGACCAACCCCGAGCTCGGCGAACCCGAGCCCGGCCAGGAGGCTCGCCTGCTCGTCGCTGCCCGCGTCGGCAAGCCGCGCCTCCTGGACAACTGTGCACTCACTATCGGCGCAACGAAGCTAGGGAGCTGACCATGCTGCGGACCATGATGACCTCGAAGATCCACCGTGCGACGGTGACGCAGGCTGACCTGCACTACGTCGGCTCGGTCACGGTCGACCAGGACCTGCTCGACGCAGCCAACCTGCTGCCGGGCGAGATGGTGCACATCGTCGACATCGACAACGGTGCACGCCTGGTGACCTACACGATCGCCGGCGAGCGCGGCAGCGGCGTGATCGGCATCAACGGTGCCGCCGCCCGCCTCGTGCACCCGGGTGACCTCGTCATCCTCATCGCCTACGGACAGATGGAGGACGCCGAGGCCCGCGAGTTCGAGCCGAGCGTCGTGTTCGTCGACTCCGAGAACAAGATCATCGGTACGGGCAGCGATCCCGGCCGAGGCGCTGCCCGGGCACTGGCCTGATCCGCGGCGACATCATCGACAACCCGCTGCTCGCCACGGTCTGACGCCATGTCTCTCCTCTGCCTCGACGTCAGCAACAGTCATACGACGATTGGTGCGTTCGACGGCGAGGAGCTGATCGCTCACTGGCAGGTCTCGTCCGACGAGCGCCGTACCGCCGATGAGTGGGAGCTGCTGATCGCCGGGCTTGGTGGCGCAACAGCGACATCAAGCGGGTCGAGGCGGTCAGCATGTGCTGCACCGTCCCGTCGATCCTGGTCGAGCTGCGCGGGCTGCAGGAGCGCTACTACGCCGACATGCCCGTCGCGATCGTCGGCCCGGGCGTCAAGACCGGCGTACCGATCCACACCGACAACCCGCGTGAGGTGGGCGCCGACCGCATCGTCAACGCGCTCGCCGCCGCCGAGCTGTACGGCGGCCCCGCGATCGTCGTCGACCTCAACGGCACCGCGACGATCTTCGACGTCGTCGACGACGCCAACCGCTACATCGGCGGCGCGATCGCTCCGGGCGTCGAGCTGGCGCAGGAAGGCCTGGCCCGCCGCGGCGCCCAGCTCCGCAGCGTCGAGCTCGCCCTGCCGCGCGACGTCATCGGCAAGAACACCGTCGAGGCGATCCAGTCCGGACTGGTCTTCGGCTTCGCCGGGCTGGTCGACGGCATGGTCGAGCGCATCATCGACTCGCTGGGTGCCGACCCCGACCACGTCACGGTCATCGCGACGGGTTCGTACCCCGAGGCGGTCCTCGACCAGTGCAGCTCGATCACGACCCGCGATCCGTGGCTGACCCTGACCGGCCTGCGCCTCATCCACGAAAAGAATCAGTGACCGACGCCGACAGGGCGCGCGGCCGATAGGCTTGCTCCTCGTGAACGACGCCACCCCGACACCTCCGGCTGAGGACGACCTCCCCGAGCAGATGCTCGTGCGCCGCAACAAGCGCCAGCAGCTGCTCGACGCCGGCGAGGACCCCTATCCCGTTGTCGTCGATCGCACCCACACGCTCAAGCAGATCGTCAGCTGCGTACGACGCCGAGGCGCTCGGTGCCGACGTGCAGACCGGCGACATCGCCTCGATCACCGGCCGCGTCATCTTCCTGCGCAACACCGGCAAGCTCTGCTTCGTACGCCTCCGCGAGGGCGACGGCACCGAGCTGCAGGCGATGCTCTCGCTCGACCTGATCGGCGAGGAACGCCTCGCGGCGTTCAAGTCGCTCGTCGACATCGGCGACCACCTCGCGGTGACCGGCGAGATCATCACCAGCCGCCGCGGCGAGCTCTCCGTCCAGGCCACGACCTGGCAGATCGCCGCCAAGACCGTGCGCCCGCTGCCCAACGAGCACAACCCGCTGTCGGACGAGGCGCGCAGCCGGATGCGTTACGTCGACCTGATCGTCCGTCCCGAGGCGCGCGAGAACGTACGCGTGAAGGCCAAGGTCCTGCAGTCGCTGCGCGCGACCCTCGACGAGCGCGAGTACGTCGAGGTCGACACCCCCACGCTCCAGCACACCAACGGTGGCGCTGCTGCCCGTCCGTTCGCCACGCACACCAACGCGTTCGACGAGGACATGCTGCTGCGCATCGCGATCGAGCTGCACCTCAAGCGCGCACTGGTCGGCGGCGTCGACCGGGTCTACGAGATCGGCAAGACGTTCCGCAACGAGGGCGTCGACAACAGCCACAACCCCGAGTTCATGATGCTCGAGGCCTATGAGGCGTACGGCTCCTACGACACGATGGCCGAGCTGACCCGCGATCTCGTCGTCAACGCCGCGCGCGCAGTTGGCCGCACTGTCGTACCCGGCCGCGACGGCTCCGAGATCGACCTCGAGGCGCCATGGCGTCGCGCGTCGATCCACGAGCTCGTCGCCGAGGCCACCGGCACGCGGTCGACAACGACACCTCCGAGGCCGACCTCAAGGCACTCGCCGCCAAGCACGAAGTCGCGCTGCAGGACCACTGGGGCGCTGGCGAGATCGTGCTCGAGCTGTTCGAGAAGCTCGTCGAGCACACGCTGATCCAGCCGACGTTCGTCTGCGACTACCCCGAGTCCGTACGCCCGCTGGCCAAGAAGCACCGCACCAAGCCGGGACTCGTCGAGGCCTGGGACCTGGTCATCAACGGCGTCGAGCTGGCTCCCGCCTACTCCGAGCTCAACGATCCGGTGATCCAGCGCGAACGCCTCGAGGAGCAGTCGCGACTCGCCGCGGCCGGCGATCCCGAGGCGATGGACATCGACGAGGACTTCCTGCGGGCGCTCGAGTTCGGCATGCCGCCGGCCGGCGGCATGGGTCTCGGCGTCGACCGTCTCGTCATGCTGCTGCTCGGCATCGGCATCCGCGAGGCCATCCTGTTCCCGCTCTCAGCCGCGCCGAGTAGGCCCATTCCGCCGACAGCGAACGCCGGAACACCGGCCTCGCTGGTGACGGTTGAGTTACACATATGGACATTCGGCTCGCCGTTTCCCATACCCGACTAAACTGAACTGATAGTCCAGCAGAGGGGGACGCCCAAATGTTCGAAAGATTTACTGACCGTGCTCGTCGCGTGGTCGTGCTTGCCCAAGAAGAGGCACGCATGCTCAGCCACAACTACATCGGCACGGAGCACATCCTCCTCGGCCTGATCCATGAGGGCGAAGGCGTCGCCGCCAAGGCGCTCGAGAGCCTCGACATCTCGCTGGAAGCCGTACGCGGCCAGGTCGAAGACATCATCGGCCAGGGTCAGCAGGCCCCGAGCGGGCACATCCCGTTCACTCCGCGCGCCAAGAAGGTCCTCGAGCTCAGCCTCCGCGAGGCACTGCAGCTCGGACACAACTACATCGGCACCGAGCACATCCTGCTCGGCCTCATCCGTGAGGGCGAGGGTGTTGCCGCGCAGGTGCTGGTCAAGCTCGGCGCAGACCTCAACCGGGTGCGCCAGCAGGTCATCCAGCTCGTCAGCGGATTCCAGGGCAAGGAAGCCGAGTCCGCCGGCGGCCAGGCCGAGAGCGCGCCGAGCACCTCCGCGGTGCTCGACCAGTTCGGCCGCAACCTCACCCAGGCTGCCCGTGAAGGCAAGCTCGACCCGGTCATCGGCCGTGACGACGAGGCCGAGCGCGTCATGCAGACGCTGTCGCGCCGC
>CAVVQG010000013.1:0-180043 GCA_963750265.1 uncultured Actinomycetota bacterium
GTCTACGGGAGCTGGGACTATGGCGTCAGCAAGGCGCGCCCGGCGCGGAGTTCCGGTCTATTCAATAGGGATTGAACTCAGGAAGGCTGCGGATCGCCGACCCGCTCTGGAGAGGTTGCCCCGCCGTGACGTGCGTGCCAGCGACCGTTCACGATTTGCGTGGGTTGAGCCGCGGTATGTCCGAGCTGTCGTCGGAGTCGTAGACTTCGCCGGTCTCCGGGCATTGCCACACGCCCGATTCGCCCTCGCGTTCCACCAGCCGCACACCTGCTCGTCCGACCCAGCCGAGCCAGCGGGCCGGGACCCCGGCGACAAGTGCAAAATCGGGGACGTCCCGCGTGACAACTGCCCCTGCTGCGACGAGCGCCCAGGCACCGATGCGAACCGGCGCGACGCAGACGGCGCGGGCGCCGATGGACGCACCTTCACCGATGTCGACGCCAACGGCTTCCCAGTCGTCGCCGCGCTTCAGCGTGCCGTCGGGTGCGATCGAACGGGGATAGGCATCATTGGTGAGCACCGCTGCGGGCCCGATGAACACACCGTCCGCCAATCGGGCTGGCTCATAAACGAGCGCATAGTTCTGGAGCTTGACGTTGTTGCCGATCTGCACCCCGGTGCCGATGTAGGCGCCGCGACCGATGACACAACCAGTGCCGAGCACGGCGCCCTCGCGCACTTGAGCCAGCTCCCAGATCGTGGTGCCATCGCCGAGCGTCGCCTCGGCCGAGACCTGAGCGGTGTCCTTGATCGTCGCGCTCACGTGTCGATCCCCTCATTGTGTGAATGTCGCTTGAGGGTATCGGACACGGCAGAGGGCTGGACTCCCTGTTAGATTGCGATCGACCTGATTCTCGAGGGAGTTCGCCACAAGATGCCTACGTACCAACGGGTGCTCGCCGTCGGAGCGCATACCGACGATGTCGAGCTCGGATGCGGGGCGAGTCTGTCCCGACTCCGCCGTGAAGGATCTGAGATCAGAGTTGTCGCGTTTTCGCGCGCCGAACAGAGCCTGCCCGACGGTGCACCCAAGGACACACTTGAGCTGGAGTATCGCCGTGCGATGCTCCACCTCGGCCTCGAGGACGAGTCGCTGACGATGGGCACCATTCCGGTGAGGCACTTTCCAGAGCACCGCCAGGACGTTCTCCAGACATTGGTCGACCTCAACCGGGCCTTTTCGCCCGACCTGGTGCTCACGATGAACAGCCAGGATCGTCACCAGGACCACGAGGTCGTGCACGCCGAAACACTTCGCGCGTTCAAGGCAACCACGGTCTTGGGTTATGAGCTTCCGTGGAACCAACGGCTCAGCGTGACCAACTTCTTCTTCGGTCTGACCCCCGAAGATGTCGAGGTGAAAATCGCCATGTTGATGGAATATCGCAGCCAGGCAGAGCTCAAGAGGTCCTACACGAGCGCCGGATACGTCCGATCGGCGGCGGCCTTTCGTGGATACCAGTCGGGCAACCCGCTCGCAGAGGCCTTCGAGGTCCTGACGATGAACAGTCGGTTGTCGTGACAACGTTCTCAGACATTGCCGCGCACCTCGGTGGCGAATGTGACCTCACGACCGTGGTCGTCGGGGTCTCGACGTCGGCCGAGCCCAGACCAAGAACGCTGTCGTTCATGACGAGTTGGGACGACGACGCAGAAGATCGTGCACGGTCCAATCCGGAGACGCTGTTCCTGGTCCCCGAGAACGCGCCCGCCTCGTCGCATCCAAACACGGTGCCGGTCAGCCGACCCAGGCTCGCCTACGCCCTCGTGTTGCGTGATGTCTTGGCGGAGGTGGTTCCCGCTGTGATCCAGTCGACTGCGGCGGTCGCCGACTCGGCAGTCATCGCCGAACACGTGAACATCGGCCATTTCACGGTCGTCGAGGACGGCGTGCAGATCGGCTCCGGCTCCGCCATCGGATCCCACGTGTTTCTGGCATCGGGTGTCGTGATCGGCGCCAATTGCCGCATCGGGAGCCACACCTCGATCGGTGGCCCGGGGTTCGGTTTCGAAGTTGACGAAGACGGCCATCCCATTCGCATAGGCCATCGCGGCGGCGTGGTGATCGGCGATGACGTCGAGATCGGCAACCAGGTCTCCATCGCCCAAGGCACGATCGAGCCGACTCTGATCGACGATCACGCCAAGATCGACGACTGCGTGTTCCTTGCCCACAACGTCCATGTCGGAGAGGCCGCCTTCGTCATTGCAGGCGCTGAGGTCAGCGGAAGCGTGACGATCGGCAAGCGTGCATGGATTTCACCCGAAGCCACGATCATCCAGAAGGTTTCGATCGGTGACGATGCGCTCGTCGGCATTGGCGCAGTGGTGATCAAGGACGTCGAACCCAACACGATTGTGGCGGGCGTGCCAGCCAAGCCACGAGGCCTCCGTCACGTGACGTGAGCCGCTCAGGCGGGTCAGTTGAATTGGGGCCGAGGTTGATAGCATGGGCTCTGCCCAACGCCTTGAACCAGCCGCTCACAATGTGCTTGACGCGGAGTTCATCCCAAGAGGAGGAATCCCATGTCAGGGACCGAACACGCCTTCATACCCCCCGCCCGTCCGGTCATCGACGAGCAGGACATCGAAGCGGCCGTACGTGTGCTGAGGTCAGGCATGGTGATCCAGGGTCCGGAGGTCGCGGGATTCGAGGAGGAGTTCTCAGCCCACGTGGATGGCCGCCATTGCGTAGCCGTCAACTCAGGCACCTCAGCACTTCACTTGTCCCTGATGGCCATGGGAGTCGGACGAGGCGACGAGGTCATCGTCCCGTCCTTCTCGTTCGCCGCGACCGCCAATGTCGTCAAGCTGGTCGGCGCCGAGCCGGTTTTCGCTGACATAGACCCGCGAACGTTCAACATTGATCCTGATGCCATCGATGCGCTGGTGGGCCCCAAGACGGCTGCGATCATGCCGGTACACCTGTACGGTCAAGCGGCCGACATGGGCCGCATTGAGGCCATAGCGACCAAGCATGGACTGGGCATTCTTGAGGATGCGGCGCAAGCTCACCTCGCCGAGTGGAATGGCCGACGCGTAGGCGCGATCGGCACAGCCGGCTGCTTCAGCTTCTACCCGACCAAGAACATGCACTCCCTCGAAGGCGGCATGGTCACCACCGCTGACGCGGAGTTCGCCCGTACGCTCCGACTGCTTCGCAACCAGGGCATGGAACAGAAGTACGCCAATGAGATCGCCGGTGCCAACATGCGTCTCACCGACGTTGCAGCCGCGATCGGACGCACCCAGCTGACGCGACTGCCTGCTTGGACCGAGGCTCGGCGTGCCAATGCCGCCGTGCTGGACGCCGGTATCACCGGGGCTACCACTCCGTATGTCGCTGATGAAGCGGTGCACGTATATCACCAATACACGATCAAGGTGGCCGGCGATCGCGATGCGTTCCAGGAGGGTCTGAAGGCGAAGGGGATTGGCAGCGCCCCCTACTATCCGACGCCGATCCACCGTTTGTTGCCCTATCTCGCTGACGATGGCAAACCTGATCCCCGCTGGGAACTCCCGGAGACAGAGAAGGCCACCACTGAGGTGCTGTCGCTCCCGATCTATCCGAGCCTCACGGCAGAAGAGCTCGAGCGCATCGTCGATGGCGTCAACGACGTTGCAAAGTCGGTCCAGTGAGCGCGCTGCGTGCGGGCCTGGTCGGCGTCGGGGCAATGGGTCGCAACCATGCTCGCGTGTTGGCCGGCCTCGATGGTGTTGATCTTGTTGGTGTCGTCGATCCCGCAAACGATCCGGCTGGGGCTTCGCAGGGAGCGCCCGTGGTCGCGACGGTCGAGGAGCTGATTGCGCTGGGCGTCGACTACGCCGTCGTTGCCTGCCCGACCGCTCTGCACGAAGAGGTCGGTCTCGTACTCGCTGATGCGGGTGTGAGCGCATTGATCGAGAAGCCGTTGGCGCACACGGTCGAGGCCGGGCAGCGCCTTGTGGATGCGTTCGAGTCTCGCGGGCTCGTGGCGGGCGTCGGCCACATCGAGCGTTACAACCCCTCGCTGCAAAGTCTTCGCGCGCGGCTCGAGAATGGTGACCTGGGCGAGATCTACCAAGTTGTCACGCGACGCCAGGGCCCGTTCCCGGCACGGATCGCAGACGTGGGTGTTGTCAAGGACCTGGCGACCCACGACATCGATCTCACGTCCTGGGTCACCGGTCGAGACTACGAATCCGTCTCGGCGCACACATCCAGGCAGAGCGGGCGTGAATTCGAGGACATGGTGGTCGTCGTCGGTCAACTGACCGGGGGGACGATGGTCAGCCACCTCGTCAACTGGCTCAGTCCGCTCAAGGAGCGCTCCACGGTCGTGACCGGCACCAAGGGCTGTTTCATCGCCGACACGCTCACGGCAGATCTCACCTTCTTCGCCAATGGTGAGCAGACGAGCGAGTGGGAGGCCGTGCGTGCCTTCCGCGGGGTCTCTGAAGGTGACATGACGCGGCTGGCGATTCCCAAGCGCGAACCCCTCCTGGTTGAGCACGAGCGCTTTCGTGACGCGGTGCTTGGCAAGGAGTCCGAGATAGTCACTCTGCGTCAGGGACTCCGCACCGTCGAGGTGGCCACAGCCATTCTTGAGTCGGCATCCAAGGGGCAGGCAGTCACGCTCCCGGGATTGGACCGATGACCACACCATCCCTCGGACGCATCGTGATGTTGGTTGACAACGATGTGGCCAATGACTCTCGCGTACAAAAGCAGGCGCGAGCAGCCTCGGAGCAGGGTTGGGAAGTCCACCTGCTGGGCCAGCGCCGACTCGGCGTGCTGTCGCGTTGGAAGATCCACAACGCCGAGGTGAGGTTGATCAAGTACAAGGAGCATTTGCGCACTCGACGTCACCTGCTCCGCCGGGCATTCCTGCGATCGCCGCTGGCCTACAATCGCGCGGTCATGGCGCGCCTGCGCAAGCAGTCGATCAAGGCGCGAGCCAGGGACCTTGACACCCGTCGAGACATCCTGCTTCTGCAGGATCGTGAGAAGGGGCGAACGTTTGCCAGCGCGCTTGAGGCGGCAACGATCAAGCTACGTCGCCGGTGGCTGGGAGTCGAACGGCGGTGGGTGGGTTTCCGCGCCAGGCGGACCATCAATCTTGAGACCCGTCGACGCGAAGCGACAGCGCCGATTGACCGGTTCTGGACTGCCTACTGGAAGCGCACCAAGGGTGTGCGGGCATGGCGCAAGCTCGACCCAAACCTGTGGGACTGGGAGCTCGGCTATGGCCCGGTCATCGATTCCCTCGAGCCCGACATCATCCACGCGAATGATTTCCGGATGCTCGGCGTCGGAGCGCGTGCCGCGATTCGAGGTCGCGCTGCCGGACGCAACCCTCTGCTCGTCTGGGATGCCCACGAGTTCCTTCCGGGCATCAAGCCGTGGCAGTCGCATCCGCGCTGGCACATCGCCCAGCAGCTCCACGAGCGTGAATTCGCCCCCTTTGCTGACCTCGTCATGACGGTCTCCGAAGACCTCGCGGACCTTCTCGTCGCCGAACACGAACTCGCGGTGACGCCGACTGTCGTGATGAACGCACCCGATCTTTCCAAGATGGAAGACGCGTCATCCGTCGTCGACATCCGAACCCTGTGCGGACTTGAGAAGGATCAGCCCCTGCTGGTCTATTGCGGTGCTGCCGCGCCCCAGCGGGGCCTGGACATCATGGTCGAGGGTCTGGCCCGTATGCCAGCGACACACGTCGCGCTGGTCGTGCCCAATGCGATATCGGACTATGTCCAGATGCTCATCGAGCGGGCGCACGCGATCGGTGCAAGCGACCGCCTGCACATCCTTCCGTACGTCCCGGTCGAGAGCATCGTTCCATTTCTCGCCACAGCCGACATTGGTGTGCACCCGCCGCACCACTGGCCCAATCATGAGATCTCGCTCGGTACGAAGTTCTTCGAGTACTCCCACGCTCGGCTGCCGATCGTCGTCAGCGACGTGAAGGCGATGTCTGAGATGGTCCTCAAGACTGGTCAGGGCACGGTATTCGTTGCCGAGGACCTCGACAGCTACGTCACGGCGATCGAGGCGGTGCTTGCGGAGCCTGAGCGTTATCGCGCGGCATACGACACCCCCGGGCTCCTGGAGGGCTGGACCTGGGACTCGCAGGCCGAGATCCTTGTCGACACCTACAGGATGTTGATGGATAGAGAGACGCGTTGACCGTGCTCGACGTCAGCGTCATCGTGCCGGTCTACAACACGATGCCGTACCTCACTGCTGGCTTGGAGTCGTTGGTTGGCCAAACTCTCGATGCTTCCCGGTTCGAGGTCATTGCTGTCGATGACGGCTCGACCGACGGAAGCGGCGAAGAGATTGATCGCTTCGCCGCCCGTCACCCTGGTCTGGTACGCCCGGTGCACCAACCAAACTCCGGTGGGCCCGCCGGGCCGTGCAATCGCGGACTCGAGCTCGCCACCGGCCGGTATGTGTTTTTCGTCGGTGGTGATGACTACCTCGGTGCCGAGGCGTTGGAACGGCTGGTGCACGTCGCCGACGATTGGGGCACGGATGTCTTGCTCGCCAAGATCGTCAGTGTCGGCGGACGGTCAGTTGAGACCAAGATGTACGCGGACCAAGTCCAGAGCCTCGACCTGTTCCACTCCCGCCTGCCCTACGCGATGGGCAATACCAAGTTGTTCAGACGGTCGCTGATCGACGAGCATGACTTGCGGTTTCCCGAGGACCTGCCGATGGGCAGCGATCAACCGTTCACGTTCGCGGCACTGCTTCACTCGAAGCGCACCGCCGTGGTCAACGATTACGCCTACTACTACGGCGTGCGGCGCGAGGATTCCAGCAACATCACGTTCTCAGCCACGGGTCGCCGGCGGATCGAGTTCACGGCACGAATGATGGATTTCGTGGCCGCGAACGTCGAGGCCGGTCCTCGGCGCGATGCCATCTTGATCAGGCATTTCGATTGGGAGATCAACGAGACTCTTCAGCTCGACTTCCTGCGCAGCTCGGCTGCCGATCAGATGGCGGTGTGCCAGACGATCACCAGGCTCGTCGACGACTACCTCACCGAGGCGGTCAGTGCGCGGCTCGCCGTCGCCAAGCGAGTGCGCATTCGGCTGGCCGCGGCGGGTCACACCGATCTGCTGCTGCGCGCCATCGATGACGAGTTCGGATCGAACCGTCGGCGACCTTCCTATGTCGTGGACGCTGACAGACTATTTCTTGACTTCGCTGGATTTGGCGAGGCAGAAATGTCCGACGACGCCTACGAGCTTCACCCACGTGATCTTGAGGTGGCCATGCGCAAACGTGTCGTGGTCTCTTCCACGAAGAGGACGGTGCGGGCCACCGTGCCAGTCGTCACGCGTGGTGCAGAGCTGCAGATCGAGGTCATCGACACTGTGGGCGCGACGGTGGCCGCGGTTCCGCTTGCCACTTGGCCCGAACGCCGCGTCACCAAAGTCGATGCTGCAGGCCCCGTGACCGAGGGGGTGACCCTGCGGATCCCTCTCGCCGACACGATCGTCGAGCTGCCAATATCCAGCGTGGCGAAGCGCTCGGTGGCGGCACGCGCCCGCGCGGCCATTCGTCGGCGCATGCGAGAATCTGGCTGAGCATCAACCCACTCCTGGAGGAATCCCCATGACTGTTTGCGTAGTCGCTCTCGGCAAGATCGGCCTGCCGTTGGCGGTCCAGTTTGCCTCTGCTGGGCAACGGGTCATCGGAGCTGATGTCGACACCCGCGTCGTCGATCTTGTCAACGCAGGCACCGAGCCGTTTCCCGGAGAGCATGACCTCGACCGTCTTCTCAAGGAGACAGTTGACGCCGGGTTGCTGAGTGCCACGACAGACACCCCCGCCGCGGTGGCCGAGTCAGACGTCGTTGTCGTCGTCGTGCCTCTGTTCGTCGACGCAGAAGGCGTCCCGGACTGGGGCTGGATGGATGCGGCAACTCGGGACATCGCCAAGGGCCTCAAGCCCGGAACGCTCATCAGCTACGAGACCACCCTGCCGGTCGGCACGACTCGCGATCGGTGGTTACCGATGCTCGAGGAAGGTTCGGGCCTCAAGGCGGGCCAAGACTTCTCCCTTGCCTTCAGCCCAGAACGAGTGCTGACGGGCCGCGTCTTTGCAGATCTGCGCCGCTACCCCAAGTTGATCGGCGGCATCGACGCTCGGTCAGCTGATGCCGCGCGGACCTTCTACGAATCGGTTCTTGAGTTTGATGAGCGTCCGGAGCTTCCCCGTCCCAACGGGGTCTGGGATCTAGGCTCGACCGAGGCTTCGGAGCTCGCGAAACTCGCCGAGACGACCTATCGCGACGTCAACATAGGGCTCGCCAACCAATTCGCGCGATACGCCGACACGATCGGTATCGACATCCGCAAGGTGATCGAGGCGTCCAACAGCCAGCCTTACAGCCACATCCACCAACCGGGCATTGCTGTCGGCGGGCACTGCATCCCAATCTATCCGCGCATCTACCTGTGGAACGATCCGTCCGCGACGGTGGTGTCAGCAGCACGGGCCGCCAACGCTGCCATGCCTGACTACGCCGTCGACCTGCTCGCGGCGGGCTACGGCGATCTGCATGATGTGGGTGTTCTGGTGCTTGGTGCTTCCTACCGTGGGGGTGTCAAGGAGACAGCGTTCTCCGGCGTGTTCGCCACAGTTTCTGCGCTCGAGTCGCGCGGCGCCAAGGCTTACGTCAGTGACCCGATGTACACCGCTGACGAACTGTTCCGGCTGGGTCTGACTCCGTTCGTCGACCAGCCGGTGTCGGCTGCCGTGCTGCAAGCTGACCACGCGGAGTATGCCGAGCTCACAGAAGCCGATCTCCCCGGCGTCACCGTGTTGGTCGACGGTCGCCGCACCACCGATCCAGGACTACTGGGCAACATCCGACGCATCGTCATCGGAGGCTGAATCAAACGTCGCCGCGTTCCCTGAACACGGCATCGACGAGGCGTGCACTCGCGTGGCCGTCGTCGAGGTCGGTGTAGGCGGCTCTGAACGTTGCCCGCGCTTCACTCCAGGAGTGCGCCAAGGCATTGATGTCAGACAGTTCTCTGATCACCTCTTGGGTGGAATCGACTCGCGGTCCAGGAGCAGTCGGTGCGTAGTCGACGACACCGCCCCGCGCCCGATGCCACTCTTCGATGTCAGGCACGAGGAAGATCATGGGTTTGTCGGTCAGGGCGTAGTCGAAGCGCAGTGACGAATAGTCGAGGATTGCGACGTCGGAGGCCAGACACAGTTCGTTGATCTCCGGGTGATCCGTCACGTCGATCACGGTTGAGCTTGACTCACCTCGCTCGTCAGTCCGCGCATTGAACGCGTGGCCACGCATCAGGATCACGTAATCCGGGCCCAGTGCACGCGATGCCGCGAAGGGGTCGAAAAAGTCAACCGCCCGGGCCTTCATGTCATTGATTGCGAGATAGTCGCGAAAGGTCGGCGCATACATGACAGCCGTCTGATGGGGCTGGATGCCGAGGGCCGAGCGTACGCGATCGCGAACTGCAGGATCACCGATGACGAGATCGTCATTGCGTGGATAGCCGATCTCAAGGATCTCTGGGTGGGCTCCGGCCGGGCTGAGAAATGCTGCGTCGAGCAGCGGCGTGGCGTAGGTCGCTGGGGACACGAAGTAGTCCCACTCGGTGGCGCGGCGGTCGAACCGCGCAACCTGGGCGGCCGAGAAGTCACCCTTGGCCCACCAGTCGTGGCCCATCGTCTTGTAGGGATAGCCGTGCATGGTCTGGATCATCACCTGACCCTCTGGCTTGTTGAACCAGTCGAGCTGGTGGACGTTGACCATGTGGAAGCGGGCCGTGGCGAGGACAGAGTGCCACTCCTGGGTGCCCTCGACGATCGCGGTCCCTCCGTCTGGAATGGCAACGGACCGATCTCGAACTGACCAGAACAGCTCCAGTTTCGACCCTCGGCTCACGAGCTCGCGGTGCACGGCCCGGCCGTTGCAGTTGGCCACTTCTCCGTACAGAGCGCGGAAGAACACCGCGTTGCGTTCTGCCCGGGATACCCGCGCGGCGTCCCGGAGTCGCTGCTGATTGCGATGGCCACGCTCATCAGGCTTGAGAGGTGCGCTGATCCTGAGCGCGGCAGTCTCAGCGCGGGTCACCGTGCGTACTCGTGCCAACGGGAGCAGGAGGTCGAGATCGACATCGGTGCGAACCATGATGCGCTGGCCGGCTGAGTTCACGACGATGAGCTCGTACCTGCCGCTCGGCGGAGCGAGGCCGTCGATGCTCAGATCAAACCGAGCGGTCGTGCCCACCACGGCGGTGAGGGTCTTTCGTGGCGATCGAAGGAACACTTCGTGTGGTGTCACGCCGGCGAATTCCATCTCGACGAGATTTGCGTCGTGCGAGATCTTTGAGATGGAAGGACCCTCTGCCGGAGTCGGCGGTGGTTCGAGCGGTCCGAGATCGTGGGTGCGGGTGAATCCGGCGGTCACGACCGTGACGACGACGTTTTGTGCACTGGCTCGGACTGAGGTTGGCGCCGTCGCACGAAATCCGGCCGGCCGGTAATCGGCGAAGTAGTGCTTGGACACCTCATCGATCCGCTGGTCGACCCACGGTTGTGTGTCCAGCTCATGGGTCCTTCCTGACGCGTCCACGAGGTTGACCTGAACCTGAGTGCTGTTGTTGGCCAGATCAAGGTGATGGATGTATGCGTAGCCCTCAAGAATGAGCTGTTCACCGTCTGATCGGCTCGATGTGATGGCCGCCTTCACCGTGAGCTGCGCGTCAGTGAGCAGGAACAGGGACTCGGGAAGGGTGCCGTAGCCCGGCAGTTCGGAGATGACGCCGGCGGGGGTAACCCTCGTGGGGAATCGGTCGAGGTTGAGCCCGAACGACGCCACAAAGGATTCAGCGTCCGCGCGGCGATCGAGCTCGGTGAGGGTCAAAAGCACCTTGGCCTGTGCGGACACCTTCGACACGAATGACGCGGCATCGACCGAGTCCTTGAGCTTGGCCGCGTACGCCCGCAGCAGCTGCCAGTACTCTCCGTCGCGCCCTGGCACATGCTTGGCGAAATGGAGGAATCGAGTGTTGAGCAGCTGGACCGAAGACCCGCGTACGGACTGGGACCGTAGAAGGTCGTTCAGTGCTTCGGCGGGAACCCCTTTGGTTGGATCGCCCGGTGGATTTCGGCGTCTGACAAGTCTGGCCACGCGCCGCAGATGGGCGCGTAAGCGGGAGTCAGGATGTGGGCGATACATGATCACTTGTCGATGTCGCCGACGACGAAGAACATGCTGCCCAGGATGGCAACCAGATCGGCTACGACACAGTCCTGGACGATCTCGGGAAGGACCGCAACGTTGTTGAACGAGGCCGTGCGGAGCTTGAGCCGCCACGGCGTCTTCTCGCCACGCGACACGAGGTAGTAGCCATTGAGTCCGAGGGGGTTCTCGGTCCAGACGTAGGTCGAGCCCTCCGGCGCCTTGAGGATCTTGGGCAGTCGTACGTTGACGGGCCCCGGCTCCAGCTCCGCGAGCCTGGTCAGGCACGCGTCGGCGAGGTCAAGAGCGACCTTGGTCTGCTCGAGCAGCACAGAGAAGCGTGCGAAGCAGTCACCGTCACTGCGGGTGGGCACGCGCAGGGTGTCCTGCAGCTCGCCGTATGCGAGGTAGGGCTCGTCGCGCCGCAGGTCGAAGTCGAGCCCGGATGCTCGGGCAATCGGACCGGAGACGCCGTAGGCCTTGACGAGCTCGGTCGACAGCACGCCGACGCCGACCGTACGGGCGCGGAAGATCTCATTGCCGAAGACGAGGTCCTCGATCTGTTGCAGGCGAATGCGGACGGTGGAGATCGCCGCTGACGCGCGACCGGTCCATCCGGCGGGGATGTCCTCCTTGAGGCCGCCGACCCGGTTGAACATGTAGTGCATACGGCCGCCGGAGACCTCCTCCATGACCTCTTGGATCGTCTCCCGCTCGCGGAAGGCGTAGAAGATCGGCGTGATGCCACCGAGCTCGAGCGGATAGGAGCCCAGGAACATCAGGTGGTTGAGCACCCGGTTGAGCTCGGCGAGCAGCGTACGGATCCATATGGCGCGCTCCGGCACCTCCATGCCGAGCATGTCCTCGACTGCGAGCACGACTCCGAGCTCTGACGAGAAGGCGCTGAGCCAGTCGTGGCGGTTGGCCAGCACGATGATCTGACGGTAGTCACGCACCTCGAAGAGCTTTTCGACGCCGCGGTGCATGTAACCGATGATCGGCTCGCACGCCATGACGCGCTCACCGTCGAGGGTGAGGCGCAAGCGAAGGACGCCGTGGGTCGCGGGATGCTGGGGCCCGATGTTGAGCACCATGTCGGTCGTGGCAAATCCGGTGCCGACGCTCGCGGTGACCTCGGTCATGACTTCCTGAACGTGCGGCGGAGCCGATTGCGGACGCGGCGCGCGAAACCGCGTGGAGTGAGGTTCTCGAGTCGTTGGATTCGTAGGGTCAGATCCTCGATCTGACGGCGCTGCGCCGTGAGCTTCTCGGCGGTCTGCGCCTGGATGCGCGCGTGGCGGCTGCCGGCCCCATGCCAGGGGGGATGCGGGAACGGCTGTTCGTAGGCCTGGGCATGGCGGGTGATGTCGAGGACCATGCCGTCGCGGAGCCACTGCAGGCGCGACGCGATCTCTCCGCCGTCAGAGGCGATGAGGGGGCGCACGGCTGGGGGGAACTGCGCTGCGGCGAGCCGCTCGTCGAAGTCGCCCGTGCCGTTGCCGGTGCCCCAGATGTGCTTGAGGTCGTTGCGTTCGAGAAATGCGGTGTAGCGGTCGAAGCCCTGCGGGAGCTCGGCATTGAATGCCGTCATGTCGGTCGACTCGTAGAGCTCCTCGACCTTGAGGTCGGCGTCGAGCTCGGCCATCACCCGGTAGGGCATCTGGTGGTAGTCGGCGAGCTCCAGGGTGCGCGAGTCGTGGGCCAGGAGAAGCGCCGGAGTGCGTCCGAGCAGTGCCGCCACGTTGCCGTGGAAACGGGTGCCGTACGCGAAGTGCTGGGTCGCGAGGAAGTCATACCAGGGCCAGGTGTCCAGGAAGAGGCGGATGCGGTCGCCTTGATAGAGCGGATGGTCCAGGTGCACCGGAGCGAGGGGGTCGTGCACGTGGGGGAACGGCACACCCCACAGCAGCATGCGAAGGTCGTGGGCGTCCTGGCCGATGTAGGTGAGGTGGGGGTGGCGCTCGGCCTGGGCCATCGCGAATGCGCCGATGTCGGGCACCTCAGGGGTGAGGTTGAGCGCCAAGGGGCTGTCGGCGGTGATCGCATCGACCTTCTTGGTGACGGAGAAGTCGCGGCCATGGAGGAACAGTGACGGGCAGCCGATGATGTCGATCGAATCGGCCGGGAACCCGAGGCTCACGAGGTAGGACTTGGTGAACTCCCCGCGTACGCCGATCGAGGCCGAACGGTCGAGCACCAGCCCGACGAACGTGCGTACGGTGTCGGCGATCGGGGCGAGCGACTCGACGCCCTGACCGTGTGCGGCCTGCGCGCCGATGCCGGTCACGGTCACCGGGATCGTGACGCCCTCCAGCAGCTCGCTCAACCGGTCGAGCCGTGAAGCGAACTCGGGGCGGAACGCGTTGGCCAGCGGGATGACGAAGTGGTCGAACTCCTCGTTGACTCGCTCTGCGTCACCGGGCTCGGGCGGCATACGCTCGGAGAGAGTGCCGTTGGAAGTCAGCTCGGCACCGTCGACGGCAAGCGCCTTCCACACCGCGTGCTGGAACAGATAGTTGCCGCTGTTGCTGTTGAACACGTCTTGCGTCAGCGTCGACTCGGCGACGACGGGCGTGAACGGATCCTTGCCGGATCGGATCAGCAGGCGAGTCATGGGGTCATCTTTCCACGTCACGAGTGTCCGACAGGGCCCAGACGAAGTCTCCCCACCCACCAGTTGCGCGGAGCTCCGCGGCAAGAGTCGCCCGGGACAGGGCCAGCGCGTATGCGCCCGGGTCGGTGGAGGCCAGCTCGAGCGGTGGTCTGGACCCATCGATGCCGAGCTCGGCAAGCGCATCGCGTTGTGATCGGAGGGTCGCGCCGACCGCTGACGCAACCGAGTCGATGGCCACGTGGGCGGTGACGTCGCGGGTGCCGTCGGGGAGGACGTCGACCTCGCGACCGGCGGCGTAGGAGCGCATCGAACCGTAGGGCGGGCGGTTGTCGCGGGTGTGCGCATAGTCGATCGCCAGCGCGATGCCGTCGACGCGCGCGACGGCATCAGCCCATGCGGTGTCGCGAGAACTGCCGATCTCGGCTCGTTGCCCCGGAGTCGTGAGAGGCCACCAGTCGTCGAGCCATGAAGATTCGTACGGCTGTCCCAGTGCCTCCTCGCCAGTTGATGGATCGATCTCGACCAGACGTATGACACCGCCGGCGTCCAGCTCGACGACATCGCAGGGAATGTTGTCGAGCCACTCATGGGCGATGAGGAGCCCCTCGACCCGCCCGGGCAGCGACGCCGACCACTCGATCGTCGAGTCGAGGTCGGCCGGTCGTGGAGCCAGATCGACGCCCATCAGCGACAGGCTGGAGTCCAATCCACGCAGCGCCGTGAGCAGCTCGCCGGCTCCGGCACCCATGTCGACCACAGCGCCCAGACACTCGCGACGAAGCAGGGTGAGGACTGCCTCGGCGAAGAGCGGGTTTGAGTTGACTGAGGTGCGGAAGTGATCGGCTGCGGCGTGGTGCAGGAAGAATCCGTTGGCGCCGTAGAGCGCGTCATGCCACGCCTCCCGCCACGCAACTTTCACGCGCGGCGCCACACGCGCGCTGCAGCGCGAAGAGCGCGCCGGACCCTGTTCGGTCCGCCGCTGACGAGCTCACGCTGCCAGGCGCTGTTGCGCCACACCAGCAGCAGACGCATGGTCGGTCGATCGAGCCCGGCTAGGAGCTCTGCCGGCGCGCGGCCCGTGATGTGCAACGTTGTGCCGTCGACCCGTGTCGTGACGGGAAGGTCGATCGGTGCCTCAGACGTGGGTCCGTAGGCCTGCCAGTGCACGACCGCCTCGTCGAGTGGCCCATGACCGCGTACGTCGATCATGGCTTCGAGGGTTCGGCCACGTGCAGCGCGACGCGACGACAGCTTGATGACCTCGACGTGGTCGATGCGCGTGCGATGCGGGCGCCGCTCAATCGCGCTCGCCACGGCGCGCGCCCACTCCTCCAGAAATGCCATGTGGCCATGGGCTGCGGCTCCTGCGCGGGCGGGTGCACGCATGGCCTCCAGACGATCCCGATGGTCGAGCAGGTCAGCGGTCGCTGCAGCAAGCGCCTCGACGTCGCCGGCCTGCACGAGCACGCCGTCGATGCCGCTGGCGATCTGCACGCTCGGCCCGTACGGCACGTCGAAGGCCAGGACGGGACACGATCGGACCCTGGACTCCAGGATGAACAAGCCATAACCCTCTAGCGCGCTCGTCGACCACGCGGCGTCGGCTCGCCACAGGTGCTCTGGAGCCCGCGGGTCGTGGCCGTGCAGCGTGACGACATCGGCGACTCCGGCTTCGTCGATCTGTTGCTGGAGCTTCAGCCGATCGGGCCCTTCGCCGTAGACGTCCAGGCGCGCGCCAGGATGTGACTTCGAGAGGATGGCGAATGCTTCAATGGCCCAGTCGACTCGCTTCTGCACGTCGAGTCGGGCGATCATCACGATGCGCCCCGGCTCGCGCGGCGGCAGCGGGTCCGGCAGATCGGGCACCTCCACGGGATTGGCGATGACGGCGAGATTGTCAGTGTCGCCGTAGCGTCGGGCGACGTCCTCGCGCTGACGCTCCGTCAGGAGGCTCAGCGTGTCGAGGCGTCCGAGGGTCTCCATCGACGACCGATAGGACGCGCCGACGGGGGAGTTCCAACGTCTGGCACCGCTGAGGTGTGGCGTGTGCACCTGGTGCAGGAGCACAATCCGCTCGTCATCGAGCAGGCCGAGCTCTTCGGCGATGAACCGACTGTCGCTGATCAGCACGACCTGACCGCTCGCGGGGATGATCTGGCGCGTCCACCAACGCCACAGGTCGCCGAGGTCGGTCCATGCCCCGATCGGTCGTTCGTCGTGGTCGAAGACAGCGGTATTCCCGATGGTGTCGTCGGCGGGCGTCCGGGCATACATCGAGCCGTCTGGGCGCAGGTAGTCCCAGCTCAGCTCATGATTCTGGTCATCGAGCACCCGCCGCCGCCAGGCATAGCCATCGTCGACATCGAGCTCATGTCGGCCCGATACGGGTGGGACGTCGACCGCGTCGAGGTGCTCGAGCCGGCGCTGGCGGAGGTCTTCATGCAGGTTGATGATGCGGCTGTCCGGCAGCAGCAGACCGTCGCCATGCAGGCTGGTGCGAACCGGGTCGTAGCTCGGGACGGGGTTGTAGGTGACGATCGGCATCTCGACGTCCGCATGTTGTGCGAACAGCCTGTGACGCAGGAGTGCCATCCGAGTCTGACCACCTGCGCCAGCTCGAACATTGCCGATCACCGAGTAGTAGGCACCGCTGGGCATCGCGGTCGGAGACACCGGTAGATCCTATAACATGGCGCGCGTCCCGCCGGGGCGCCAGCGGAAGGGTGAGCGCATGCGATCTGTGGTGCGTAGGATCGCGCGCCGAGCCCGCGACGAGGTGCGCCTGGTGCCGTGGCGGCTTCGACGAGGGCCGCTTCTGAGCATCGTGGTGCCGGTCTACAACGTCGAGAAGTATGTCGAGCAGTGCGTCGTCTCGCTGCTTCGCCAGTATCACCGCCGCATAGAGATCATCGTGATCGACGATGGCTCAACGGATGGCAGCTCGGCCATCGTGCAACGACTTGCCGCCAAGCATCGACGGGTCACTTTGGTGGTTCAGGACAACGCTGGGCTCAGCGCGGCTCGCAATGCTGGCAGCCGTCAGGCGCGCGGTCGTTACCTGACGTTCGTCGACTCCGACGACTTGGTGACGGCCGCGGGTTTTGCTCGCGGAATCCGCACGCTGGAACGCACCGGCTCGGACTTCGCGATCCTGCCCTACCGAAGGCTGCGTGGAAAAGTCATCGAATCCACTTCGCCGTGGATCGATCACCTCTACTCACGTGCTCGCGAGCGGGTCACGATCGCGGAGGATCCAGAAATCCTGGTGCACGCGACGGCATGGTCAAAGATCTACCGCAGATCCTTCTGGCAGTCGACAGGATTGCAGTTCGTCGAGGGTGTCCTGTACGAGGATCAGGAGGTCACGGCACGTGCGCACGTGGCAGCCAAGGCCGTGGATGTCGTTCCGGTCACGTGCTATGACTGGCGAATCACGCCGTCCTCGATCACCCGAGAGATGAGCGAACGCACGATGAAGGCGTTCCTCGATGCGGTGGACGCCAGTCTGGAGGTGCTCCGGCAGGTCCCCGGCGCAGCCGAGGCTCGGCTGGATCAACTGCTCAGCAATGACATGCCGCGTTACATCCGAGCGTTGCCAAAAGTGCGCGACGAGGGGTATGCCGATCAGCTGTTGCAGCGGCTGCCGGCCATGATCGACGGGGCTGACGGGGAAGAGCTGCGCCGCACCGCCCCGATCGAGGCACGTGTTGCCTACGAATACATTCGGCAGGGCCGCCGCGACGACCTGCACTCGTTCCTCACCCACGACGGACTCGTGCTCAATCATCACGACGGCTCGCTCCAACCCGAAGGCCCGGTTATTCATCTGCCGGGATGGGACGATCCCAGCATCCGGCGTGAGGCATTCGTCCTCGCCGAACGGCAGACGCCGCTCGACACGATGATCATGCGCGCGCGGTGGACCGGGGACCGCGAGCTGACGCTTACATTGCGGGCGGGCCTCAGACACGTCGAATCACCCGACGAGACGCCTCAAGCCCGGGCCTGGTTGGTCACGGACGGCGGTCGGGTTGACGTGCCGATCACCCTCGCCGACGAGCGGTTCGGACAGCACCACGCCTCATGGCGGGAGACGTACGATCGCAGCACCTGGAACGCCGTGATCGACGTTGGGACGCTGGCCGCCGGTTCATACGCGCTGGAGGTCGAGGTGACGATCGCCGGCCGCACCCGTACTGCCACGGTTGAGAGGATCGATCCGGAGTCGTCGGCATCCGCGCTGGCCCCGCGTCGGGTTAACCGGCGAACCTGGCTGCTCGATGTGAGCAACGGCCTGCAGTTGCGCGCACAACGCCGTTCACTCCGCGACCGCGCGTCAGGCGTCGTGATCGAGTCGATCGACCTGGAGCCCCATGCCGTCACCGTCGCCGGCATCGCTCCCGGTGCGTCGGGACAATTGCTCGGCGTGGAGCTGACGTCGCCGAGACTCAACCTGCCCGCCCGCGACGTGGTGCGTGACGGCGATGCGTTCACCGCCACCTTCGACACGAACGTCAACGTCTGGGGGCGCGGCCCAACCGCGCTGCCCGTCGGCGACTACACGGTTCGCGTGCTGCTCGGAGCGCAGTCGATCACTCCCACGGCCGGGCCCGATCTGCTGGCCAGCCTGCCGCACGATCGCGCCGCCGGAAAGCTTTCGGCCGTCCTCGTGGCTCAGGCCGACCACGGGGTCGCGATGCGTCTGGTCAAGCCTCGTCGGCTCGAGGAGCAGCGCATGTACACGCAGCGCGCGATGCGTCACGCCTATCGCGCCGCAGACGTCGCCGTTGATCCGGATGTTGCGCTGTTCCAGACCTACTGGGCCGAGGTCGCCACCGACAGCCCTCGAGCCATTCACGATGAGCTGCGGCGTAGAAACCCGCAGATGAGGCTCTACTGGGGCGTCCTGGATCACTCGGTGCCACTGCCGGAGGGTGCGATTCCGCTCGTCGCCGGATCGCAGGAGTGGTACGACGTCCTGGCGTCTGCCAAGTACATCGTCAAGAACACCGAGGTCGGTGCCTATACGAAGCTTCGACCCGGACAGGTCTACGTCCAGACCTTTCATGGTCAGCCCTTCAAGAGGATGGGGGCGGGGTTCTTCCGCGATGTCGAGCGGTGGCCCGAGTTCCGGGTGAACTACGAGTGCACCGAACGGCGGTCTGACTACTGGAGCCTGATCCTCACCCCGTATGAAGGTGTTGACGAGCTGTACCGCGACAACTACTTCTATGACGGTCCCGTGCACGACCAGGGACTGCCGCGCACGGATGCCCTGGTCGGCGAACGGGCTGCCGAGGCCCGTCGGAGCACCCGCGAGCAGCTCGGAATCCGCGACGACCAGATCGCCGTCCTGCACGCCGCGACCTGGCGTGAAGACCGGGCCAGTGCCAACAACACGTCCCGCGACATCCAGTTCGTCGACCTGGAGAAGCTGGCCAGCGAGCTGGGGCCCGAGTACGTGATCCTCCAGCGCAGCCATGGATCGGTGGCTCGCGGTGATCGTCGCCACGGCGACCGCCCCGGGGTCATCGACGTGACCGACCACCCCGAGATCAATGACCTGATCGTGGCGTCCGATGCCGCGATCCTCGACTACTCCTCGCTGCGGTTCGACTACGCCCTGACAGGTCGGCCGATGGTGTTCCTCGTGCCCGACCTCGAGCGCTACGAGGGCGAGCTGCGGGGATTCCTGTTCGACTTCCGCGAGAGTGCGCCTGGGCCATTGGTCACCGATCAACCCGGCGTCCTGGCAGCGCTCCGCGATCTCCACGGCATCAGCGCCACGTACGCCGACGACTATGCGCGCTTCAACGAGCGGTTCAACCGGTGGCACGATGGACGTGCGGCCGAACGCGTCGTCGACCGCATGTTGGGAGATTTCGCATGATTGGACTGATCCTCGGTTCAGCACATCTCCCGCCCTTCGCCCGACATGCAAGGCCTCCCGTCACGGTGTGATCGACGGCATAACGCGAAACAGTGCGGCTGGAGGGCGTCGGAGATAGGCTGGACACGTCAATTTGTCTGGTACCCACCGTGGACTGGAACGAAAGGCACAGCACATGACGCGTCCAACCTTGGGCGTGATCGGAGCCGGCAGGGTCGGCACCGTTCTCGCTTCCCGCTTCCGCACCGCCGGCTACTCCATCACGGGCGCCACCGCTCGTACGGACGCCTCGCTGCTGCGCATCAGCACCCTTCTGCCCGGCGTCGACGTGCTCACGCCGACCGAAGTCGCCGCCGCGAGCGACATCATCGTGATCGCGGTGCCCGACGACAGCCTGATCGCCGTCGCCGAGGAGCTGGCGTCCTCCGGTGCCGTACGCCGTGGGCAGGTTGTCCTGCACACCAGTGGCCGCCACGGCACCGATGCCCTCGCATCGCTGACCCGACTGGGCGCGCGAGCCATTGCGTTCCACCCGGCCATGACGTTCACCGGCACGTCGGTCGATCTTGAGCGCACCTGTGTGTTCGGGCTGACCGCTGCCGTCGCCGATCGTCCGTTCGCCGAGGAGCTCGTCGCCGCGCTCGGAGGCACCGCGATGTGGGTCGCCGAGACCGATCGCGCGCTCTATCACGCAGCGCTCGCGCACGGCGCCAACCACCTCGCGACCCTTGTTGCGCAGTCGATGGACCTGCTGCGCCAGGCGGGCGCGACCGACCCCGCCGCGGTGCTCCGACCGCTGTTGTCGGCATCACTTGAGAACGTCTTCGCCTACGGCGATGCCGCGCTCACCGGACCTGTCGTACGCGGTGACATCACCACGATCCGCGCACACATCGACGCACTGGCCGCCGCCGGTGTCGACGATGCCACCGTTGACGCCTACCTCGAGCTCGCCCGTGCAACGGCCAGCCGGGCCGAGGCCGATGTCCGCATCGATTCCAGGACCGCCAGCACGATCCGTCAGGTCCTTGACGAGGCCGACTGGGACACGATGGCTCAGATCGCGGCAGGCATCTAGCCATGTCCATCACTGTCGCGCGGACACGCGCTGAGCTCGCCGCTGCCGTCGGCGATGCCACCATCGCCTTCGTGCCCACGATGGGCGCGCTGCACGATGGGCACGTCCAGCTGCTCAAGCACGCTCGCCCACTCGGCGAGGTGCTGGTCGCCTCGATCTTCGTCAACCCGACGCAGTTCGCGCCGGGGGAGGACTTCGAGGACTACCCACGTACGGCGGACGCCGACCTTGAGCGCTGCGCGGAAGCCGGCGTGGACGTGGTTTTCGCGCCGTCGGTCGAGACGATGTACCCGTCTGGCGTCGACAGCACGATCACGGTCGACCCGGGCCCGTTGGGTGCGATCCTCGAAGGCGCCGTGCGGCCGACCCACTTTCGCGGAGTCCTCACGGTCGTCGCCAAGCTGTTCGGCCTCGTACGGCCTGATGTCGCGGTGTTCGGCGAGAAGGACTACCAGCAGCTGACGCTGATCCGCCAGATGGCCCGTGAGCTCGCACTCGACGTCGAGATCATCGGTTGCCCGACCGTACGCGAAGCCGACGGCCTGGCAATGAGCTCGCGCAACCGCTATCTGTCAGCCGACGACCGCGTCCGCGCCGCAGCCATCTCGGCGGCATTGCGGGCGGGTGTCGCCGCCGGACCAGACGGTGTCGACGCCGTGTTGGCCGCCGCGCACGCCGTGCTCGATGCCGCTGGCATCACGCCTGACTACCTCGCCTTGACCAATCCCGAGCTCGGCGACCCCGAGCCCGGCCTGGAGGCTCGCCTGCTCGTCGCTGCCCGCGTCGGCAAGCCACGCCTTCTCGACAACTCTTCACTCACGTTAGGGAGCTGACCATGTTGCGAACCATGATGACCTCGAAGATCCACCGTGCGACGGTGACGCAGGCCGACCTGCACTACGTCGGCTCCGTGACAGTCGACCAGGACCTGCTCGACGCAGCCAACCTGTTGCCGGGCGAGATGGTGCACATCGTCGACATCGACAACGGCGCGCGGCTCGTCACCTACACGATCGCCGGCGAGCGGGGCAGTGGTGTGATCGGCATCAACGGTGCCGCGGCCCGCCTCGTGCACGAGGGCGATCTCGTCATCCTCATCGCGTACGGACAGATGGAGACTGCCGAGGCGCTCGAGTTCGAGCCGAGCGTGGTGTTCGTCGACGCCGACAACAAGATCATCGGAACGGGCAATGACCCCGCCGAGGCGCTGCCGGGCACGGGCCTGACTCGTGGCGACATCGTCGACAACCCCCTGCTCGCCACGGTCTGATGCTGCGATCATGAGCCTGCTCTGTCTCGACATCAGCAACAGTCACACGACGATCGGCGCCTTCGATGGGGAGGATCTGGTCGCCCACTGGCAGGTGTCGTCAGACGAGCGGCGTACGGCCGACGAATGGCAGCTGCTGATCGCCAGCTTGGTCGCACACAGTCACGTCAAGCGGGTCGAGGCAGTCAGCATGTGCTGCACGGTCCCGTCGATCCTCGTCGAGCTGCGCGGTCTGCAGGAGCGCTACTACGCCGACATGCCGGTCGCGATCGTCGGCCCCGGGGTCAAGACCGGCGTGCCGATCCACACGGACAACCCGCGCGAGGTCGGCGCAGATCGCATCGTCAACGCGCTGGCGGCAGCCGAGCTGTACGGCGGACCCGCAATCGTCGTCGACCTCAACGGCACGGCGACGATCTTCGACGTGGTCGACGAGGCCAACCGTTACATCGGTGGTGCCATCGCACCTGGCGTCGAGCTTGCGCAGGAAGGTCTCGCTCGCCGGGGGGCCCAGCTCCGCAGCGTGGAGCTCGCCCTGCCTCGCGACGTCATCGGCAAGAACACCGTCGAGGCGATTCAGTCCGGCCTGGTTTTCGGCTTCGCCGGTCTGGTCGACGGCATGGTTGCCCGCATCATCGAGTCGCTCGACGTCGACCCCGATCACGTCACGGTCATCGCCACGGGTTCCTACCCCGAGGCTGTGATCGACCAGTGCAGCTCGATCACGACCCGTGATCCGTGGCTGACCCTGACGGGGCTGCGACTCATCCATGAAAAGAACCACTGACCCGAGCCGATAGGCTTGCTCCTCGTGAGCGACGCGACCCCGACACCTCCCGCCGAGGATGACCTCCCCGAGCAGATGCTCGTGCGCCGCAACAAGCGCCAGCAGCTGCTCGACGCAGGCGAGGACCCCTATCCCGTCGTGGTCGACCGCAGCCACACCCTGCGTCAGATTGTCAGCACCTATGACGCCGAGGCCCTTGGGGCCGATGTGCAGACCGGTGACATTGTCTCGGTGACAGGCCGCGTGATCTTCACGCGCAACACCGGCAAGCTCTGCTTCGTCCGTCTGCGCGAAGGAGATGGCACCGAGCTTCAGGCGATGCTCTCGCTCGACCTCGTCGGAGACGAACGCCTCGCCGCGTTCAAGGCGCTCGTCGACATCGGTGACCACCTGGCCGTCACCGGCGAGGTCATCACCAGCCGCCGCGGCGAGCTCTCGGTGCAGGCGACGTCATGGCAGCTCGCGGCCAAGACCGTACGACCGCTGCCCAACGAGCACAACCCGCTGTCTGACGAGGCGCGCAGCCGCATGCGCTATGTCGACCTGATCGTCCGACCCGAGGCTCGCGAGAACGTCCGCGTCAAGGCCAAGGTGCTGCAGTCACTGCGTGCCACCCTCGACGAGCGCGAGTACGTCGAGGTCGACACGCCCACCCTCCAGCACACCAACGGCGGTGCAGCCGCGCGTCCGTTCGCAACCCACACCAACGCGTTCGACGAGCACATGCTGTTGCGCATTGCGATCGAGCTGCACCTCAAGCGTGCTCTGGTCGGCGGCGTCGACCGCGTCTACGAGATCGGCAAGACGTTCCGCAACGAGGGCGTCGACAACAGCCACAACCCCGAGTTCATGATGCTGGAGGCCTACGAGGCCTACGGCTCCTACGACACGATGGCCGACCTCACCCGTGATCTCGTGGTCAATGCCGCCCGGGCCGTCGGACGCACCGTCGTTCCGGGCCGCGACGGCACCGACATCGACCTCGAGGCGCCATGGCGCCGCGCGTCGATCCATGAGCTAGTCGCGGAGGCGACGGGTGTCGCTGTCGACAACGACACCCCCGAGGCAGAGCTCACGGCGCTCGCCGCCAAGCACGACGTGGCACTGCAGCCGCACTGGGGAGCCGGCGAGATCGTGCTCGAGCTGTTCGAAAAGCTCGTGGAGCACACCCTGATCCAGCCGACGTTCGTGTGCGACTACCCCGAGGCCGTGCGGCCCCTCGCCAAGAAGCACCGCACCAAGCCGGGTCTCGTCGAAGCCTGGGACCTGGTGATCAACGGCGTCGAGCTGGCACCTGCCTACTCCGAGCTCAACGACCCGGTGATCCAGCGCGAGCGTCTCGAGGAGCAGTCGCGCCTTGCCGCCGCGGGTGATCCAGAGGCGATGGACATCGACGAGGACTTCCTGCGCGCGCTCGAGTTCGGCATGCCGCCCGCCGGTGGCATGGGCCTTGGCGTCGACCGCCTCGTCATGCTGCTGCTCGGCATCGGCATTCGCGAGGCCATCTTGTTCCCACTCTCGCGCGCCGAGTAACCATTGCGCCGACAGCGAACGCCGGAACACCGGCCTCGCGGTGAAGGTTGAGTTACACATATGGACATTCGGCTCGCCGTTTCCCATACCCGACTAAACTGACCAGATAGTCCAGCAGAGGGGGACGCAATGTTCGAGAGATTTACTGACCGTGCTCGTCGCGTGGTCGTGCTTGCCCAAGAAGAGGCACGCATGCTCAGCCACAACTACATCGGCACGGAACACATCCTCCTGGGTCTGATCCACGAGGGCGAGGGCGTTGCCGCCAAGGCCCTCGAGAGCCTCGACATCTCGTTGGAGGCCGTACGCGGCCAGGTCGAAGACATCATCGGCCAGGGTCAGCAGGCACCCAGCGGACACATTCCATTCACGCCGCGCGCCAAGAAGGTCCTCGAGCTCAGCCTCCGTGAGGCACTGCAGCTCGGACACAACTACATCGGCACCGAGCACATCCTGCTCGGCCTCATCCGCGAAGGTGAGGGCGTTGCTGCCCAGGTGCTGGTCAAGCTGGGAGCCGACCTCAACCGCGTACGTCAGCAGGTCATCCAGCTCGTCAGCGGATTCCAGGGCAAGGAAGCCGAGCAGGCCGGCGGCCAGGCCGAGAGCGCGCCCAGCACGTCCGCCGTCCTCGACCAGTTCGGCCGCAACCTGACCCAGGCCGCCCGCGAGGGCAAGCTCGACCCGGTCATCGGTCGCGACGACGAGGCCGAGCGCGTCATGCAGACGCTGTCGCGTCGTACCAAGAACAACCCCGTCCTCGTCGGTGAGCCCGGCGTCGGCAAGACCGCCGTCGTCGAGAGCCTCGCCCAGGACATCGTCCGTGGTGACGTGCCCGAGACCCTGCGCGACAAGCAGATCTACACGCTCGACCTCGGTGCACTCGTCGCCGGCTCGCGCTACCGCGGTGACTTCGAGGAGCGCCTCAAGAAGGTCCTCAAGGAAATCCGCACCCGCGGCGACATCATCTTGTTCATCGACGAGATCCACACGCTCGTCGGTGCGGGTGCCGCCGAAGGCGCGATCGACGCCGCCAGCATCCTCAAGCCGATGCTGGCTCGTGGCGAGCTGCAGACGATCGGCGCGACGACGCTCGACGAGTACCGCAAGCACTTCGAGAAGGACGCAGCGCTCAACCGCCGTTTCCAGCCGATCCTGGTCGAGGAGCCGTCCGTGCTCGACACGGTCGAGATCCTCAAGGGTCTGCGCGATCGTTACGAAGCGCACCACCGCGTCTCCATCACCGATGACGCCTTGGTCGCCGCGGCCACGATGGGTGACCGCTACGTCTCCGACCGCTTCCTGCCTGACAAGGCGATCGACCTGATCGACGAGGCGGGCGCACGACTGCGCATCCGCCGGATGGCGACCCCGCCGGAGCTGCGCGAGTTCGACGACAAGATCTCCGACGTGCGCCGCCGCAAGGAGGGCGCCATCGACGCCCAGGACTTCGAGGCTGCTGCTTCGTTGCGCGACGAGGAGAAGAAGCTCATCACCGCCAAGGGCGAGCGCGAGAAGCAGTGGAAGTCAGGTGACCTCGACACCGTTGCGGTCGTCGACGAACATCTGATCGCCGAAGTTCTCGCGAAGGCCACCGGCATTCCGGTCGGACAGCTCAGCGAAGCTGAATCCAGCCGCCTGCTCAACATGGAGGAAGAGCTCGCCAAGCGGGTCATCGGTCAGGAAGAGGCCGTCAAGGCCCTGTCGCGGGCGATTCGTCGTACGCGTGCAGGACTCAAGGACCCCAAGCGTCCTGGTGGATCGTTCATCTTCGCCGGACCCTCAGGTGTCGGCAAGACGTGGCTGTCCAAGGCGCTGGCCAACTTCCTGTTCGGCGACGAGGACTCACTCATCCAGCTCGACATGTCCGAGTACAGCGAGAAGCACACCGTCTCGCGCCTCTTCGGCTCACCTCCCGGTTACGTCGGCTACGAAGAGGGTGGCCAGCTGACCGAGAAGGTCCGCCGCAAGCCGTTCTCGGTCGTGCTGTTCGACGAGATCGAGAAGGCCCACCCCGACATCTTCAACTCGCTGTTGCAGATCCTCGAAGAGGGCCACCTCACCGACGGTCAGGGCCGAGTCATCAACTTCAAGAACACGGTCGTCATCATGACCACCAACCTCGGTGCGCGTGAGATCTCCAAGGGCGTCAACCTCGGTTTCAGCCAGGCTGGAGACGTGGCGGGTTCCTACAACAAGATGAAGGAACGCGTCTCGATCGAGCTCAAGCAGCACTTCCGGCCCGAGTTCCTCAACCGTGTCGACGAGATCATCGTCTTCCCGCCGCTGACGCAGGAAGAGATCCTCAAGATGGTCGACATGATGATCGACTCGTTGGAGAAGCGCATGGCCGAGAAGGACATGAGCATCGAGCTCACGACCGAGGCCAAGGTGTTGCTGTCGACGCGCGGCTTCGACCCGGTGCTCGGCGCGCGACCTTTGCGCCGCACCGTGCAGCGCGAGATCGAGGACGTCATGGCCGAGAAGCTGCTCTACGGAGACCTCCGAGCAGGCCAGCTGGTTCTGGTCGGCGTCGAAGGCGAGGGCGCTGAGGCGGTCTTCACCTTCGAGGGCCGCGCCAAGGCCGAGCTCGAGCTGCCCGAGGTTCCGCCGCAGGCAGCCGTCGAGGCCGCCGCCGAATAACCCGCACGACCAAGATGTCGGCACTTGTTGGCTTCCGGAGCGCCCGGGAAGGTCGATAAGTGCCGACATCTTGAGGTTTGGCTACGTCGGCAACCCGTAGAAGTCGTCGTCGAGTGGTTCGACGAGCCCGTCGGCCACCAGCCCGTCAAGTGCACGCTCGCGCTGGATGGCATCTGGCCAGACCAGGTCGAGCTGGGTCTTCGGCACCGGCACAGGAGAGTCGCGCAAGACTGCCAGGAGCTGGCCGCGACACTGGCGGTCCGTCCCATCCCAGGCTTGCCCGCGGCGGGGCGGCCCCTCATGTTCTGGATAGCCCGCAGCTCGCCAACGGCACACATCGGCCACCGGACACTCGGCGCACGCGGGCGTGCGCGCTGAGCAGACCAGGGCGCCCAGCTCCATGGTCGCGGCCGCCCACCGATGGGCGTCGTGGTCCGGCAACAGGCTCGTGGCCAGCGTCCGTTCGGCAGCAGTCACCGACGGTGCTGGGAACTGCACGCCAGCAGCAATGCGTGCAAACACTCGACGGACGTTGGTGTCCAACACGACATGGCGTTGCTCGTACGCGAAGGACGCCACGGCTGCCGCGGTGTATTCGCCGACGCCCGGCAGCGCCATCAACTCCTCGTGAGACCTGGGGACCTCGCCGTCATGGTCGGCGACCATGGCTGTCGCCGCGGCGTGCAACCGCAGGGCGCGCCGCGGATAGCCGAGTCGCCCCCAGGCCCGTACGGCGTCTCCGGTCGAAGCCTTGGCCATCGCCGTGGGGGTGGGCCAGCGCTGGATCCACGCCTCGTAGACCGGAAGCACTCGGGAAACGGGCGTCTGCTGGAGCATGAACTCCGAGACCATGACCGCCCACGGCGAGGCATCTCGGCGCCACGGCAAGTCCCTGGCCTCGCGGTCGAACCAGCCGATGATGGCGTCGTGTAGTTGCTCGACGACTTCGGGCGGGATCTTTGCTGGGCGGGACGTCATGGCGCGTCGATCTTCGCACGGGGGCGCTCGCCGACTAGCGTGGCGTTGTGAGCCAGCGACGGTTGCCTGCGGAGATCTACTGGCGGCGTCGGTTGTTGTTCATCGCCATTGTCATCGCCCTGATCTGGATCGGCACGCAGGTCTTTGGTGGAGGGGGAGAACCCAAGGCGGAGCCCAAACCGACGGCGACGGCGACCACCAAGAGCGGCGCCGGTACCCGCGCCGACCGAAGGTGTCCTGTCCGTGAAGCTCGTGAGCGCCACGCGCGGCTGCGATCCGGAGAAGATCCGAGTGACGCCGACGGTCAGCTCCGGCCAGCTCACCCAGACCGCCGTGGTGATCGGTCTGGTCGTCAGCTCGACCGAGACCACGGCGTGCACCCTCACACCGTCAGCCGCAGACCTGCTCGTCGTGATCAGTGCCAACAAGGTCGCGGTCTGGGACTCGACCGTGTGCAAGACCTCCCTGCTGACCGCCCCGGTGGCGATCTCACCGGGCTGGGCGACTCTGGCCCAGGCCAGCTGGTCTGGTCGCGGTTCTGGCAGCAAGTGCTCGGCGAAGGAGGGATTCGCAACGCCCGGCAAGTACACGATTCAGGCCGGCACGTTGGGCGGCGAACCGGGCAAGACCACATTCACGCTCAATCCGGCGCCCAAGCCCAAGCCGACCGCAACGCTGACACCCAAGACGACGACCAAGCCTCCGGGCGAGTAATGGCGGGGTCGGGGCCGGTCGCGGTTCTCGACGCCGGTGCTCGAGCGGTCGAAGACCTCGGCGACGGATGGCTCACCTTTCGGATGGCCGTCCGATAGTTCGGTGGTCCGGTCAGACGTAGCGCTCGAGGATGCTGGACTCGGCCAGGCGGGAGAGACCCTCCCGAACACCGCGGGCACGCAGGTCACCAACACCTTCGACGATCTGCAGGTCGTCCATGCTGGCGGCCAGCAGCTTTTGCAGGGAACCGAAGTGCTCGATGAGGCCGTCAACCACCGATGATGGAAGGCGCGGGATGCGGGCGAGAAGTCGATAGCCCCGTGGCGACAGCGGGCTGTCGAGGTTGTCGACCGATCCGATGCGCAGCGCTTGTGCGACGGTGCCGAGATCGACGAGATCGGGGGAGGGGATGTCGGCCAATGCTGCCAGGACGGCCTCGGTCGTTCGAGCGCGGCGGCCGGTCGGCATGTAGTCGCGGATGATCAGCTCACGCTCGGTGTCGACGCCACCGATGAGCTCGTCGAGCTGGAGGCCGAGGAGGCGTCCGTCGGTGCCGAGCTCCAGGACGTAGGTGTCGATCTCGCCGGCGATGCGGCTCACCATCTCGAGCCGCTGGGCGACCGCGGCGACGTCACGCACCGTCACGAGGTCTTCGATCTCAAGAGCCGACAAGCGCGTCGGACACCTCATCGAGCCTGTTGCGGTAGCGCTCAAGAGTCTGGAGCGCCTGATTGGCGCGGCCCAGGACTGCCGCGGTCTCCTCGAGCACACGGCGCAGGTCGCCCTGGTAGAGCGCGATGATGTGCATCGAAGCAGAAACCGAGATCACCGGAACGCTCGTCTGGCGGGCGACGCGGTCTGCGGTGCGGTGTCTGGTGCCGGACTCCTCGGTGAAGATCGACGGGTCAGGCATGAGGTGCACGCCCGCCATCAGGATGCGTGTGGCGGCGGAGTCGAGAATGATCGCGCCGTCCATCTTGGCGAGCTCGCGAAGGCCGGTTGCGGTGAACGGGACGTCGAGGCGGAAACCACCAGTCGAAATGGCCTCGATCTGTCGGTCGTGGCCGACGACGATCAGTGCGCCGGTGCGGCCGCGCAGGACTCGTTCGAGGCCCTCGCGCAGCGCTGTTCCGGGCGCGACAGAAGCCAGCGTGGCGCGCAGCCTCGCTGCGGAGTCGAGGCTTGTCTGCGCCGCGATCTGCAGGGGTCACCATCAGTGCTTTCCACTCCCTCATATGAGTCCGTCACAGTGTAGGGCGTCTCAGTGGGGGGGCGACGAATCGAGGCACCCGACCGCCTCGGCGATGGTCTGTACCGCGGTGATCTTCAGGGAGCCAGTGAAGTCGTCGATGCCCTCTGATCCTGCTGGAACAACGGCACGCTTGAACCCGATGCGTTCCGCCTCGCGCAGCCGCACCTTGAGGTTGCTGATCTTGCGCACCTCGCCCGCCAGGCCGACCTCGCCGAATGCCACCAGGTCTGCCGGCGCGGCGCGCCCGATGTGGGCCGAGGCGGTGGCGATCGCGACAGCAAGGTCGACCGAGGGATCGACGAGTCGAGCGCCGCCGACCGTTGCGGTGTAGACGTCATGGCGGGAGAGATCGATGCGACAGTGCTTGGTCAGCACCGCGAGGATCATCGCGACGCGGGCCGAGTCGAGACCGCTGGACGTGCGACTGGGTGACGGATTGGGTGTTTCGACGCTCAGCGCCTGCACCTCGGCGAGCAGAGGTCGCCTGACCCTCCATCGTGACGGTGACGCAGGTGCCGGGGACGGGGGTCTCATGGCGGGACAGGAACAGGCCCGGTCGGATCGGGGACCTCGATGATGCCGTCATCGACCAGGTCGAAGCAGCCGATCTCGTCGACGGGGCCGAAGCGGTTCTTGACGGCGCGCAGCAACCGGAGGCGAGAGCTGCGATCACCTTCGAACTGCAGCACCACGTCGACAAGGTGTTCGAGGACGCGCGGGCCGGCGACTGAGCCGTCCTTGGTCACGTGGCCGACCAGAAGCGTGGCGATGTTGTCCTGCTTGGCGCGTTGGATGACCGCCGAGGCGACCTCGCGCACCTGGGTCACGCCGCCAGGTACGCCATCGACGTCGGCCGAGCCAATGGTCTGGACCGAGTCGACGATCAGCAGGCCCGGCTTGACTGCCTCCACGTGGGTGAGCAGTCCACCGAGGTCGGTCTCGGCAGCGAGGTAGAGCAGATCGTGAACGGCACCGGTGCGCTCGGCCCGAAGCCGGACCTGCGCGGCTGACTCCTCGCCCGACACGTAGAGGGTGCGGCGACCGGCGCGGGCCCAGCGGGCCGCGACCTCGAGCAGGAGGGTCGACTTGCCGACCCCCGGCTCGCCGGCGAGCAGGAGGACGGCACCGGGTACGACCCCGCCGCCCAGAACCCGATCGAGCTCGCCGATGCCGGAAGTCTGCGAGCGAGCCGACTCAATCGTGACCTGGCTGATGGGAATTGCCGGTGTCGTGACCGGGGCTGCTTGTGTCCGCCCGGTGCGCGCGGCCGCAGCGATGTCGACCGTGCCCCATGCCTGGCACTCACCGCAACGGCCGACCCACTTGCTGGTCGTCCAGCCGCAGTCGGCGCAACGGTAGCCGGGTCGCGCTGTCTTGGTGGTCGCCATGCCACCACGCTAGGCCAAGCGTGTGACGAATTTGGTCACGCCGAGAGGAACGGTGCGATGCGAGCAGCAACGATGTCTCCCGCGACATCGTGACCTGCACCGACGAGGTGCTCAAGGGTGCCCTTGGGCAACCCCTCGACCAGTTGCCGAGCGACATCGATCATGAACCCATGATCGGCGCCGCCGACCACGACGAGCGCAGGCATGGCGGCCGCGGGCAGAAGCGAAGTCGGGATCGTCCCTCCGTGCTCATCGCCCATGGCCGCGGAGTCATAGGCGAGCGTCGGCGCAACGGCTGTCATCGCAGCCCAGGCCGGGCTCTGCTGCATGCCCTCGAGGACGCCTTCCGGAACGCCGACCATGCGCATGAACTCCGCCATCGCCTCGCTGGCCTGGCCCTGCGCGAGGTGGGTGTGCAGGCGGTGGTGCCAGTCGTAGCCGCTCTGTTCGTCACCGGGGAGGTTGTATGGCGCATCGTGCATCACGAGCTTGTCGATCGGCAGCCCGCTGGCCGCAGCGCGAAAGGCCAGAGCAGCGCCCGACGAGTGACCGTAGACGCTCGCACGGCCGCCAGCGACATCGATGAGAGCGGCGACGTCTTCCAGCTCCCGCTCGACGAGATACGGAGGTCGTTCGCTCGCGTCATCGCTCTCTCCGCGTCCGCGTCGATCGACGTTGATCACTCTGCAGTGCACGGCGAGTGCGTGAGCCAGCGGGAGCGTGACCCCTCGGGTGCAGGTGGCGCCGGGGAGCACGATGACTGGTGGGCCCTCGCCCAGGTCGTCATACGCGATGCGGGTGCCATCGATCGACGTGGTGGTTGCCATGACCACACGCTAGGCGATTCGGCCTCCGTGGCCTAGATCCGAACGTCGCCGTTCGGTGTCGCGAACTCAGCGGCGAGGATGCCGGGTGTGCCGTGCGGGGCGACCCAGCGGACTTCGATGCCTTCGAGTGCCTCGATCGCCGGTTGGCCGAGCCAGGTGGCCAGCCGGTTGGGATCGCCGGCGATCTCAAGGGCAGTCAGGGTGATGTCGGACTCGGCACCCTGCGACGGGTGCTCGGAGCTGTCGATGTCCCAGCTGATGACGAACGGCAGCTGAGGGTCGGACTTCATCCCGCTGGTGCCGATCTGGCGCCACTCGAGGTTGAAGCCGTCGGGGCGTCGGCGGTTGCCGGGCACAGCATGGCGACCCATGCGCTTTTCGACTTCGGTCATGTCCTCGACGGCGAGGCACCAGCCAAGCCATCCTCCACCAGCGTCGGAACGCTCGCGCACGGCCTGGCCGAATGCGGCCTTGTCAGCAGCCGGGTGGTCGAGGACCTCGACAACTTCGAGGTATTGCTGATTCTTCAGCGGCAGGATCATGTTGCGGGTGCCGAACCGGGGGTGTGCTCCACCATCGATGAAGGTGGCACCCAGCAGTGATCCGAGCGATTCAGTCGTGCCAGCGAGGCCGTCAGCGCCGACGGCGAAAGAGACGTGATCGAGGTGCATACGGCATTGTTGCTTGACCGGTGAGCCCGTCATTCCGGGGGGTTACCGATCCATGCCGAGCGGCTGTGGTGTAGTGCACGTCACTCGCTGGCTGGGTGACGGTTGGGGGACCCGGCGTCCTCGTGGGCCTCGCATTGCCGGGCCAGCTCGGCGTAACCCGCTTCACCCATCAGCTCGGTGAGCTCATCGCGGTTGGAGACATAAACCGGCTCCATGCCAACGTGTGCCTCGGTGTTGGACGAGCAGTACCACTCGAGATCGGCGCCGCCCGGGCCCCAGCCGGCGCGGGTGTATTCGCCGATCTGCACCTCGGTGTAGGTCGACCCGTCTCCCCGGTCGACGTCGCGGAACTGGCGACGCAGCGGCAGCTGCCAGCACACGTCGGGCTTGGTGGTGTGGGGTTTGAGTCCCTCGGCGAGCGCATATCCGTGCAGGGCACAGCCGTAGCCACCTTCGAAACCCTTGGAGTTGTGGAAGATGCACGCACCTTCGAACGCTCGGGTCTTGAGCTCGCCCTCGTCGTCCTTCTCGGTCCAGCCGCCTGCGTGGCCTTCGTCGTGACGTTCCCACTGCGACGGCGTCAACTTTTCCATGATGGCGCCGACCCGTTTGGCGTCGTCGTCGTCGGAGAAGTGCGCGCCGAGGGTGCAGCACCCTGCGTCGGGGCTGGTCTCGTAGATGCCGGGACATCCGGCGCCGAAGATGCAGGTCCAGCGAGACGTGAGCCAGGTCAGGTCGCAGCGGAACACCTCCGACTCATCGGACGGATTGGTGAACTCCACGTAGGTCCGGGGAAATCCCAGCTCAACTTCAGGCACCACGCCAGCCTAGTCGTGCCGGCCAACGGCTTTGGCAGTGCGACAATGCCAGGTATGCGTATGGGCGTGCTCGACATCGGCTCCAACACCGGCCACCTCCTCGTTGTCGACGCGTTCCGCGGCGGACCTCCGGTGCCGGCGCACTCCTACAAGGAGCAGCTGCGCCTGACAGACCACCTCGACTCCGGTGGTGCCATCTCCGACGACGGCGTCGCGCTGCTCAGCAAGTACATGGTCGAGGCCAAGGCAGAGGCGGAGGACAAGGGCTGCACGCAGATCCTTGCCTTCGCGACCTCTGCGGTGCGGGAAGCCGTCAACGCTGACGAGGTGATCGACCAGGTCAACGAGGCCAGCGGACTTGACCTCGAGGTGCTCGCCGGTGCTGACGAAGCGCGTCTGACGTTCTTGGCCGCACGTCGTTGGTTCGGGTGGTCGTCGGGCCGGCTCGGCGTCTTCGACATCGGCGGCGGCTCGTTGGAGCTGGCGGCAGGCTCCGACGAGACTCCGGACGTGGCCAGCTCGGTGCCTTTGGGCGCGGGTCGGTTGACCCGCGAATGGATCAACGCCGGACGAAGCGGTGCGGACCTGCGTCTCCATGTGCGCTCGGCGATTGCCGACGAGGCCGGCGCGATCCTGCGCGGTGGTGCGTTCGACCGGGCTGTGGCGACCAGCAAGATGTTCCGCTCGCTGGCCCGAATGTGCGGTGCGGCGCCGTCGAGCGAGGGCCAGTACGTACGCCGCTCGCTGCGTCGAGACGACCTCGCGCCGCTGGTCGAAAATCTCGCGAAGATGGGCCGAGACGATGTCGCGTCGATGCCGGGGGTGTCATCTGATCGTGCCGACCAGATGTATGCCGGTGCGATCGTGGCGGCCGCGACAATGGATTTGTTCGACCTCGAAGAGCTCGAGATCTGTCCTTGGGCGCTCCGCGAAGGCGTCCTGCTGGAGCACCTCGACCAGCTGTAGGCCGCAGGTCATCGCTTGCGCTGTCCCGTTTGCGTGCGGCTGGTCGGCCCTCCTCATCGCAGGGTGATGAGGAGGCACGGCCTAGTCTTGGAATTGTGCCCTCACCCATCCGCGTCTCGATGTCGACGTCCTCGGTCTATCCGGGGTCGACCGCGAGCGGGTTCGAGGCAGCCGCCCGACTGGGCTTTGACGGCGTCGAGGTGATGGTCGGCATCGACGACGTCAGTGCCGACATATCCGCGATCACAGCACTGAGTGCGTTTCACGAGATCCCCGTCGTTTCGGTGCACGCTCCGTGCCTGCTCGTCACCCAGCGCGTGTGGGGCAGCGATCCGTGGGGCAAGCTCGACCGAAGCGCCGACATGGCGCACGCCGTCGGCGCGAAGGTCATCGTCGTGCACCCGCCATTTCGCTGGCAGCGTGAGTACGCGCGTGGGTTCGTCGAGGGCATTGCCGACATGGAGGCCAAGCACGACCTCACCTACGCGGTCGAGAACATGTATCCGTGGCGCACCGGAAAGCGTGAGTTCCAGGCATATGCCCCCGGCTGGGATCCGGTGGAGCAGACCTACTCGCACGTCACAGTTGACCTGTCGCACAGCTCGACAGCCGGACAGGACCCCGTCCAGATGGCCGAAGACCTCGGCGATCGACTGGCACATGTGCACATCACCGACGGATCCGGATCGGCCAAGGATGAGCACCTCGTGCCGGGCCGCGGTTCTCAGCCGTGCGAGGCCTTTCTTGCGACTGTTGCCTCATCGGGATTCAGTGGCGAGATCGTCGTCGAGATCAACACCCGCAAGGCCACCGATCAGCAGGCTCGTGAGACCGATCTGCTGGAGGCGATGGCCTTCACCCGGCTGCACGCTGCCCGCGAAATCGCCACCTGATCGGGCGTAGCCTGTCGCACATGACAGTCCTGCCGGTGCGCAATGAGCGCACCCTGACTCGGCCGTGGGTCACGGGCTCTGCCGTCGCAACCCGCTCTTTCTTCGGCCTTGAGGTCCTGTCGTGATCACCGCTGAACAGGTGCTGACGTTTGGCCTTGCCGCACTGATCCTCATCGCGATTCCAGGGCCCAGTGTGGTGTTCGTGATCGGTCGAGCCCTCTCCTATGGCCGCGGGATCGCGCTGGCCACGGTCGCCGGCAATTCGCTGGGGTTGCTCGTGATCGTCATCCTGGTCGCGTTGGGACTCGGGGTGATCGTCCAGGAGTCGGTGCTGATCTTCATGATTCTCAAGCTCGCGGGCGCGGGCTATCTCGTCTGGCTGGGTGTGCAGGCCATCCGTCACCGGCGGCGGTTCGACGTGAGCGAGCTGAGCCTTGATCTGGGTGCGTTGCTCTCGACGTCCAAGGCAATGCGGCAGGGCTTCATCGTCGGCATCTCCAATCCCAAGGCATTCATGATCTTCGGCGCGGTCCTTCCGCAGTTCGTTGACCGAGGTGCGGGCCACGTACAGGTGCAGATGTTGCTGCTCGGGCTGCTGGCCTTCGCCATCGGCATCGTGTCCGACAGCCTGTGGGCCGTGATCGCCAGCCAGCTGCGCTCGTGGTTCAACGCTTCGCCTCGACGCGGCGAAGCCCTCGGTGCCGTCGGCGGAGTGTCGATGATCGGGCTCGGCATCGGGCTCGCGGTGACCGGCAACAGTCAGCACTGACCGAACCCCGTGTGACCGGCACCACTACGCTGGACGACATGAGTCAGCGCATTGCGATCCTCGGCGCGGGCGTGATGGGTGAGACGCTCCTGGCCGCCATCCTCGCCCACGGTCACTCCGTCTCCGATCTGGTGATCAGCGAAAAGCGCGACGAACGCGCCGCCGAGCTGCGGGCCTCTTACGACGTCGAGGTCACCGGCAACGCCGAGGCGGTCGACGGAGCTGATGTCGTCCTGATCGTGGTGAAGCCTCAGGACGTGCGCGATCTGCTCGACGAGATCTCACCGGTCGTCTCGCGCACGTCTGTGGTCGTCTCGCTGGCGGCGGGAGTTCGCATCGACACCCTTGAGTCGGCATTGCCCGACGGCGTCGCAGTCGTACGAGCCATGCCCAACACCCCTGCGCTGGTCGGCGAGGGGATGTTCGGCATCTCGCCAGGCACCGGCTGTTCATCGGATCAGCTCTCGGACGTGTCGGCCCTGCTCGAGTCGGGCGGCAAGGTCGTGGTGGTCGAGGAGTCGCTCCAGGATGCCGTGACAGCCGTCTCCGGATCCGGCCCGGCATATGTCTTCTATCTCGCTGAGGCAATGATCGCCGGGGGAGTCCAGGCGGGTCTCGACGACGGAACGGCCCGAATGCTGGCCGCGCAGACGCTTGTCGGCGCCGCCAAGCTGCTCGCCCAGTCCGATCAGACTGCCGACGAGCTGCGCAGCCGCGTGACTTCGCCCAACGGCACGACCGCCGCCGCCATCGCGACATTTGATGACCGTGGAGTCAAGGACGGTCTGATCGCCGGGGTGTTGGCTGCTGCCGCCCGATCGGCCGAACTATCGAAGCCGGCGTCATGAAGGCGTGCGTCGTCTTTGACGAGCGACTGACGAGCTACAACTTCGGCCCATCCCACCCGATGGCGCCGGTACGCATCGAGCTGACGATGAGCCTGGCCAGGGAGCTGGGCGTCCTCGACGGGCTCGACGTGGTCGGCGCCGACGCGGCGACAGATGACGAGCTCAACCTGATCCACTCCGAGCGCTATATCGAAGGGGTGCATCGACTCAGCAACCATCCGACGCAGGCAGACCCGTCGCTGGGGCTGGGCACGGCCGACAACCCCGTCTTCGCGCAGATGCACGATGCGAGTGCTCTGGTGGCCGGAGCGAGTGTGGAGGCCGCACGGCGGGTGTGGACCGGGCAGGCTCCGCGGGCCGTCAACATCGGCGGCGGCCTGCATCACGCGATGCGTGACCACGCGAGTGGCTTCTGCATCTACAACGATGTCGCGCTCGCGATCCGCTGGCTGCTCGACAACGGGGCGAAGCGCATCGTCTACGTCGACGTCGATGCCCACCATGGTGACGGCGTGCAGGCGATGTTCTACGACGATCCGCGGGTCATGACCATCTCGATCCACGAGGGGCCGCAGACGCTGTTCCCGGGCACGGGTTATGCGACCGAGACCGGCGCCGAGGGTGCTGAGGGCTCGTCGGTCAACGTGGCGCTGCCACCGGGCACGTCCGATGCGGGGTGGTTGCGGGCGTTCCATGCCGTCGTTCCGCCGCTGGTCCGCGAGTTCAACCCCGACATCCTGGTCACCCAGCACGGCTGTGACTCACACATGGACGATCCGTTGACCAACTTGATGCTCAGCGTCGACGGCCAGCGTGCGTCATATCTGGCCCTGCGCGATCTGTCTGAAGAGGTCTGCGCCGGCAAGTGGGTCGCCACCGGTGGCGGCGGCTATGCCGTCATGGACGTCGTGCCCCGCGCCTGGGCGCACCTTTTGGCGATCGTGGCCGGGTCGCCCCTCGATCCCCAGTCAATGACGCCTGATCAGTGGCGCTCGCGCATCGAGCACATGCGGGGCCAAGCCGCCCCACACTTGATGACCGATGGCCGTGCGGTCGGCTATCGCCCGTGGGAGGAAGGCTACGATCCCGCCAGTTGGCTCGATCGCTCCATCCAGGCCACCAGAATCGCCGCGTTCCCGCTCAATGGGTTGGATCCGCACCTCTGACGGCGCTCGGCGCTAGTGACGTTCCCCACCTGTACCGATTTTGGTGAACTACTGTCACGTGGGCCTCATTTGCCACTAGTGTCGACCCAAGCACGCGCGCTGTTTCTCCGGTGGGGAAGCCGGAGAGCGCGCGTGCCCTCAGGAAGCAGGTGGAGTGATGGCGTCCGGCCCGACGTTCATGACCGTGGCGGAGGTCGCCACACAGATGCGTGTGTCCAAGATGACTGTCTACCGCTTGGTGCACTCCGGTGAGCTCGACGCAGTTCGCGTTGGTCGCTCGTTCCGCGTCCCCGAGGACGCTGTCGAGGAGTTTCTCTCCAAGTCCTACTTCCAGGCAGGCTGACCAGCTTCGCTTCGCCCACTGGTCGACCGATATTCGCTCCGCCGGCGACGTGTAGTCTGTAGCTCAGTCAGACCGGAGCTCGAGAGGTCGCTGCGCAGGCTCCGGCAGACCACCTTTCGTGCACACAGCCAGCAAGATGTGGCCAACAGAATTGAGTAGTGACCCGTGGGTTCAGTCATCAAGAAGCGTCGCAAGCGGATGTCGAAGAAGAAGCACCGCAAGATGCTCAAGCGCACCCGAGTGCAGCGCCGTCGTCTTGGCAAGTAGCTAACCCATGGGTCGGGTCGTCCTCGTCACCGGGATCGCGAGTCCGTTCGCGTCCCAGTTCGCTCTTCGCCTCGCCGCGCAAAAAGGCGTTGACAAAGTGGTGGGCATCGACACGATCGTGCCCACAGGACAGCTCGACGGCGTCAAGTTCGTCAGAGCCGACATCCGTACGCCTGTGGTCGGCAAGGTCATCGCCGTCGAAGAGGTCGACACGGTCGTCCACCTTGGCGTGAGTCCTCCGACCCGCGGCCGTTCGAGTGCGGCGAAGGAGCTCAACGTCATCGGCACGATGCAGCTCCTCGCCGCGTGCCAGCGTGCCGCCGGTGTCAAGAAGCTGGTGTTGGGCTCTTCGACCGCGGTCTACGGCACGTCGCCGCGTGATCCCGCGATGTTCACCGAATCACTGTTGGCGCGCGACGGGGTGCGTACCGGATTCCCCAAGGACATCGTCGAGGTCGAGTCGTACGTGCGTGGCTGCGCACGACGCCGACCCGAAGTCATCATCACCATCTTGCGCGGGGCCCAGCTCCTGCACTCCGACTTCGAAACTCCGATGCGCGCCTACTTCGACAACCCGGTGCTGCCGACCGCCATGGGTTATGACCCTCGGCTGCAGTTCCTGCACCTCGATGATGCGATGAACGTCCTCATCCAATCTGTCGTGCACGACCGGCCCGGCACGTTCAACGTTGCGGGTGACGGCATCGTGATGTTGAGTCAGGCCGCTCGCCGCCTGGGCAAACCTCTCATCCCGTTGCCGCCATTTGGTTTTGCTGCAGGGGCCCGCCGGGTTCTCAAGGCGATGGGGTCTGACATGTCACCCGATCTGCATCGCCTTCTGATGTACGGCCGGGTCGTCGACACGTCGGCGCTTCGCGACATCTTCGGCTATGAGCTGAAGTGGACCTCCGAGCAGGTGTTCGAGGAATACCGCAGCACGGCTCGACGCGGCATCATGTCTTCATTGGGAGGGCGCTCATGAGTGACGACAAGCTGCAGAAGATCGGCACGTCGGGCAAGGCTGGCCGCGGAAGCAATGCAGAGTCGCCGTCCAGTGCCGCGCGTGCGCTGGCGGGTGACCGGCCGGCCAAGAAGCCGGTCAAGAAGGCCAAGACCGCTGAGCCTTCTGCGAAGAAGTCGACCGAGAAGGTCCCGGCGGCCAAGAAGGCGCCCGCCAAGAAGGCTGCTGCTCCCAAGGGGGCTCCCAAGACTGAAAAGCCTCGCCTTCGGGCGGTCACCGACGAGGATGCTGCGCGCGCTGCCGCCGAGGCGGCGGAGGAAGCGGCTCGCAAGACCCGAACCGCCGGTGCGTCGCCCCTGTCGGCCGGAATACCTCTCGACGAGATCATGGTCGCCATCATCCAGGCCGCTCAGCGCGTGTTGGGCTCAGACTGGGAGTCGCGGATCGCGACCTTGTTGGCCACGATCCGTCACCGCCTCGACGGAGACTACGAGGTGGACGAGTTCGGCTTCGACCCGCAGATCACCGAGGTGTTCATCGCAGCGGTGGAGCCACTCGCCGAGAAGTGGTTCAGGCTCGAGGTTCGCGGTATCGAGAACATACCGACGGAGGGTGGCGCGCTGCTCGTTGCCAACCATTCGGGGACGGTGCCGATCGACGGCCTGATCACTGGCTATGCCGTCAAGAAGTACGCCGGACGCAACCTTCGGCCGCTCGGAGCCGACCTGGTGTTCTCTTTGCCATTCGTGGGTCAGGTCGCTCGCAAGGTCGGTGCGACCCTGGCGTGTTCTGAGGATGCCGAGCGACTGCTCAGCACCGGTGAGCTGGCCGGCGTGTGGCCAGAGGGATTCAAGGGCATCGGCAAGTCATACGCCGACCGTTACAAGCTTCAGCGATTCGGACGTGGCGGTTTCGTGTCGTCGGCGATGCGCGCGCAGGTGCCGATCGTTCCGGTCTCGATCGTCGGTGCCGAAGAGATCTATCCGCTCGTCGGCAATGTGCCGTCGCTGGCCAGGCTCCTGGGCCTGCCGTATCTTCCGATCACGCCGTTCTTCCCGCTGCTGGGCCCACTCGGTCTGGTCCCGCTGCCGAGCAAGTGGATCATCGAGTTCGGCGAGCCGATCCGTACCGATGCGTACGAGCCGGAAGCGGCCGACGATCCGATGCTCCTGTTCAACGTCACCGACCAGGTGCGTGAGACCATCCAGCAGACCCTCTACAGCCTTCTGGTGGACCGAGGCAACGCGTTCTTCTGAGGCTGAGCGAGTTCTGCGAGCGAAGGCCGAAGAAGGTACGCCGCAGGTCTGACGTCACCGTGGCTGGTGACCAATGGGCCGAGCGAAGCGAGGCTAAGGCGTCCGGGCGAAGCCCGGCAGCGACGTAGTCGCTGGGAGTGACGAGCGAAGCGAGTTACTTAGCCCCTCCGAGGAGGCCGTTGAGGAGCCCGGGTACGAGACCGTTCTCACCGAGGAGACCGTCGATCAGCGGATCGGTGATCGGGGCAAGAAGTGGCGGCGCGGTGACCGAAGGGATCGGTTGCGTCGGTGCAGAGGTGGTGGGGGCCGTCACGGCGCCGGTGGACGGGGCGGAGGCGGGTGCCGGTGCGGGCTTCGACGATGCCGGTGTGGGCGCGGCGCCCGACTCGGTCAGTGCGGACACCGCGTTGACCAGAGACTGGGTCTCGGCCGAGGCGCAGGTCGAGCACATCGAGGAGGCCTGGACGGCAAGTTCGCTGATCGTGGCCGCGGCCGAGGTGAATGAGCCCTCGGCGCTGTCTGGGATCAGTGAGGACATCGTGGCGAGCTGGGCAGCCGCGGCTGCCGTGAAGTCGCTGACCTTCTGGACCGACTTCTCCTCGCCATCCTGCTCGTACTCGTCGAACAGCGCCTCGGAACCGGACTCGGCCTGGCTGCTGAAGTCGTCGAGTGTCGAGGCGATCAGGCTTTCGGTGCGTGGCGACGGATGGTCGCTGAGCTCGCTTGCTTCCGCGAGTCGTTCAGAGGCCTGTGAGAGCTGGTAGGAACCGCGTGAACCGTCACCCTGATGAAGTGCGAGCTGGACTGACTCCACGCTGCGCTTGACCGGATAGAGCATTTCGCCGGGAACGGCCGAGGCGCTGGTCGAGACCAGGCCGACAGCGCCGGCCGAGGTGAGCGCTGCCGCGGTGAGGCCGGCCACCCGACGACGTACGGGGTGGTGGGCCGTGGCTGTGGTGATCGTGCGGGCGGGCGAGGTCATCGGTACGAGGGCAGTTTCGGCCTCGGCCATCAGCGTGGCACGCAGCGATGTCCGGAACTCGGGTGTCGGCTCGACGACGGCGGATTCGCACAGGGTCTCGGCGAACCGGACCAGCTCGGCGATCTGTTCGTCGCGTGGCGCGCGACCGCTCCAGGCCTTGTCAAAGGACTGGGCGTCGTTTGCTCGACGGCCGATCATGATGGGTTCCTCCCCGTAATTAGTTCAACACTCGAAACAACGAGGCGAGGGACCAGAAAGTTACGACAATTCACCGTGACGTGGGTCATCGGACATCCTCCGAGACGGTCTTGGCGAGGCTTCGAACGGCGCGGAGCTGGAGCTGCTTGACAGCACCTTCGCTGCGCCCCAGCGCGGCTGCCGTCTGAGCGATCGACAGACCCTGGATGAATCTCATCAGGACACAGTCGCGCTGCTCGTTGGGCAGCGAGTTGACGGCCTCGAACAACATCTCGTTGGAGATCAGCGAGAGGACTTCCTGCTCGGTGCTGGGAACGTTGGTGCGACCTTCGGGAATGGTCTCGGAGACGATCTCGAGACGGGCGCGGCTGGACTTGAAGTGGTCGGCCACCAGGTTGCGGGCGATGGTGGTCAGCCAGGCGCCGAAATCCTTGCCCTGCCAGTTGAACCGCTGGATCGCACGAAGTCCGCGAACGAATGTCTCGCTGGTGAGGTCCTCGGCGAGCTGCTTGGAGCTGACGCGGTAGTAGATGAAGCGGAAGACCCCGGACACGTAGTGGTCGTAGAGCTGTCCGTACGCCTCAGCGTCGCCTTCTTTGGCGAGGTCGACCAGCGCTCGCAGACGGCTCGCTTCAGGATCGAACCCTTCGTCGTCCGGACCGGGTGACGAGCTGCTCGAGGGGGCGTACGCAGGAGAGTCGGCAACCGTCAGTGCGATGGCGAGTGACCTGTTGTCGAGACCCATGAGGGCATACGACAATGCATCGCGCAATGCAGTCGTTGAATAGCTCACAGGCCCTCCCTGATCGCAGCGAGTCTAACGTCTCTGCGGGGTCGCGCGGGCCGTTACCGATTTTTCTGTCGGCGAAGGAATTTCAGCGCTCCACCCGCGGCGCCTGCCGCGAGAGCCGTCTTGGCGCCGACCACTGCCATCTTGCGACCGGTGCGGTAGTCACGGATGCGCCATCCCTTGGCGCGCGCGTGGTCGCGGAGCGTCTTGTCGGGATTGACGGCGCACGGGTGCCCGACGAGTGACAGCATCGGCAGGTCGTTGCTGGAGTCGGAGTACGCATAGCAGTCGTCGAGCACAAGCCCGTCGCGTTCGGCGATCTCGCGTACGGCGACAGCCTTGCCCTCTCCGTGCAGCATCTCGCCGACCAGCTCTCCGGTGTAGACCCCGTCGATGTGCTCGGCGACCGTGCCCAGTGCGCCGGTCAGTCCGAGGCGGCGGGCGATCGTGTTGGCGATCTCTACGGGTGCAGCGGTGATGAGCCACACCTGCTGTCCGCGATCGAGGTGCCACTGCGCGAGGGCGCGGGTGCCCGGCCAGATCTTGTGGGCCATGTTCTCGTCGAATATCTCCTCGCCGACCTCTTCCAGCTCCTCGACGGTGTGACCCTTGATGAAGGCCAGACCCGAGGCACGCGCCTTGGCGATGTGCTCGGGGTCCTCGACTCCGGCGAACCTGAAGTAGAACTGCTGCCAGGCCGCCTTGGCGATGTCGGCCGTGGAGAAGAACTTTCGGCGGTGCAGGCCTCGCGCAAGATGGAAGATTGAGGCGCCCTGCATGATCGTGTTGTCGACATCGAAGAATGCGGCGGCGGTGGTGTCGGGTGCGGTGCTGAGTGCGTCCTCCATCTCCGTGCTCGAGGCGGAGGCCTGTCCGGCGAGCAGCGAGCGAGACTGCAGGTTGCGCGGCTGATCGGCTTCGCGTGACATGCAACCGACAGTAATGGGTATAGCTCTGTGAGCGCTGTGGTTGACTCGGTACGTGACAGTCAATGTCAGCGAATATCTGCGCGAGGCCGCAATCCGCGACCCTGACGGCGTCGCGCTGGTCGAAAATCGCGCCGAACGCCGTCAGCTCACCTGGAAGCAGTTCGACCAGGCCGCGGATGCCGTCGCGCGAGGCCTGTCCGGCCGTGGCCTGAGGGCCGGCCATCGGGTCGCCGTGGTGATGGCCAACCACATCGACCTGCCGATTGCCTACTACGGGATCCTCCGCGGTGGCATGGTCGCCGTCCCGATCAACCCTCGCTCGACGACGGGCGAGATCGATCGGATGCTCTCCGACTCGCTGAGCAAAGTGGTGCTGTGCGACGAGGCGGGAGTTGCCGCCGTACGTGAAGCGGTCAACCACGAGACCTCGATCATCGTCGACGGTGTCGAGCCGCGCGAAGGTGAGACGGCATTCGATAGCTTCCTCGCCGATGCCAGCGGTACGGACCCAGCCGCCCCGCCGGACCCCGAAGCCCTCGCCGTGGTGCTCTACACCTCCGGCACCAGCGGCAAGCCGCGTGGTGCGATGCTCAGCCACCGGGCACTGATCGCCAACATCGAACAGGTCGCCGCTCTCGAGCCGCCGGCGGTGACGCCGGATGACGTGTGCCTCGGCCTGCTGCCGATGTTCCACATCTATGGCCTCAACTGTGTCCTGGGCCAGGCCGTCAAGCAGGGTGCCTCGGTCGTGCTGGTCGACGGATTCGACCCCGGCGGACTCCTCGACCAGATCAAGGCTGAGGGGGTCACCAATCTCCCGCTCGCACCGCCCGTGGTTGCGGCGTGGGCTGGGCGTGATGACCTCCGCGACAAGCTGGCCGGCGTCAACCTGATCCTGTCCGGTGCCTCGTCACTTGACGCTGAACTCGCCGACTCGTTCTTCTCGTCGTCGGGCAAGCACATCGAGCAGGGCTACGGACTGACCGAGACCGCTCCCGTGATCGCCGTGACGATGGGCGGGGAGCGAGCCGAGGATGGTGGGCCGCGCGGTGGTTCGGTCGGTCGTCCACTGCCCGGTATCGACGTACGCATCGTCGAGGCCAGCGGCGACGACGCGTCGCCCGGAGACCCGGCTGAGATCTGGGTGCGCGGCGACAACTTGTTCAACGGCTACTGGCCTGACGGTGTGGATGGCCCCCGCGAGGACGGCTGGTACCCGACCGGCGATGTTGGCTATCTCGACGAGGCAGGTGACCTGACGCTGGTCGATCGCCTGCGTGAGCTGGTGATCGTCTCGGGATTCAACGTCTACCCATTCGAGGTCGAGGACGTCATCTCCGAGATCAGTGGAGTCGCGCAGGTCGCGGTCGTCGGCCTGCCAGACGAGGAAACCGGCGAAGCCGTCGTTGCCTTCGTGGTGGCAGAGTCCGCGGACGCTGATGAGCAGGCCCTCCTTGAGGCGGTCGAGGCTCACTGCCGTACGAGGTTGGCGCGGTTCAAGCAGCCGCGCCGCGTCGTGGTGGTCAACGGCCTGCCGCACTCGGCCACCGGCAAGGTCGCCAAGGGTCGACTCCGTGCGCTCGCCCGCAGTGAGACCCTCGGCCTCGAGACGTCGTGACGTCGCCGACTCACTCCGAGGACGCACGCGTGGTGGTCTACTCGCGCGTCTCGTGCCACTTGTGCGAGGTGGCCGAGCAGCTGGTCGCCGAGATCTGTGCCGACACCGGCGACTCCTGGCTGCGGGTCGAGATCGACGGGGACGCCGATCTGGTCACCCGATTCACCGAGCAGGTGCCGGTGACGTTCGTCGACGGCAAGCAGCACGACTTCTGGCGAGTGGACGAACGCCGGTTGCGTGCGGCGCTTGGCAAGACGCATCCCGCTGGTTGAGCAGCCCCGAGGGACGGCGCCATTTCGTTGGTTGAGCAGCCCCGAGGGATGGCGCCCACTCCGGTGGTTGAGTAGCCCCGAGGACGGCGCCTAATTCGTTGGTTGAGTAGCCCCGAGGACGGCGCCTAATTCGTTGGTTGAGTAGCCCCGAGGGACGAGGGGCGTATCGAAACCTGGTGAGTCAGAGGGCTCGTTCGCTCGCTCGATCTGGGTGCTTAGCTCACCAGGTTTCGATAGTCCTGGCGGCTTCGCCGCGTTCGACTCAACCTCTCGCGAGCCTCGCTCGCAGAGCTCGTTCGCTCGCTCGATTTTGAGAACGCGTTCACAAACTCTTAAACTGGTGTGGCGCAGCGTGCCAGTCCCTAGGGATAATCCCCGGCCGCGCAGCGCAGGAGCACTGTGACGATACTTCGCAACACGCCATCGGCCGGCACGCCAGAACGTGGCATTCCCGACGCGACCGTGGCTCGACTCCCTGTCTACCTGCGCGCGCTGAACACCCTCGCCGAGCAGGGTATCGGCACGTGCTCGTCCAACGACCTCGCGGCCCAGGCCGGCGTCAACCCCGCCAAGCTCCGCAAGGACCTCTCGCACCTGGGCTCCTACGGCACTCGCGGCGTCGGCTACGACGTTGAGTACCTCCGTTACCAGATTGCCCTCGAGATCGGTCAGAACCAGGACTGGGACGTCGTCATCGTCGGAGTCGGCAATCTCGGCTCAGCACTCTCGGCCTACCAAGGGTTCAGCACCCGAGGCATCCGCGTCGCAGCGCTGGTAGACAGCAACCCCAAGCGCATCGGCACCACGATCTCCGGTATCGAGGTGTCGCCCATGACCGACCTCAAGAAGATCGTCGCCGAGCGCCAGATCGCGATCGGCATCATTGCGACGCCGGGCGAAGCCGCCCAGGAAGTTGCCGACCGCCTCGTCGAGGCCGGAATCACCAGCATCCTCAATTTCGCGCCCGCACTCGTGCAGGTGCCGGACAATGTCGACGTACGCAAGGTCGACCTGTCTATCGAGCTTCAGATCCTCGCGTACCACGAGCAGCGCAAGGCGGGTGAAGCCTCGTGAACGAGCAGACAACATGAGCGTCCTGGTCGTGGGCATGAGCCACAAGTCGGCACCTCTCGAGGTGCTGGAAAAGGTCGCGCTCGATCGCGACGCGTCGGTGAAGCTGGCGCAGCTGGTGCTCGAGACACCGTTCGTCACCGAGTCCGTGGTCGTCTCGACCTGCAATCGCGTGGAGATCTACGTGGAGGCCGAGCGTTTCCACGGAGCCGTCGAGGAAGTGTCGCGCCTGTTGGCCGAGCACGCCAACCTCGGCCGTGACGAATTCGTCCGCCACGTCTACGTGCACTTCGACGAGGCCGCCGTGGCGCACCTGTTCGGTGTGGCCGCCGGCATGGACTCGATGATCCTCGGTGAGAGCCAGATCCTCGGGCAGGTTCGCGACGCGCTGATGACAGCGCAGAACGAGACGACAGTCGGTCCAGCCCTCAACGCGCTGTTCCAGCAGGCTCTGCGCATCGGCAAGCGTGGACATGCCGAGACGGGCATCGACCGCCTTGCACCGTCAATCGTGACTGCTTCGCTCGCCGCCGCCGGCGACATCATCGAGGCCGACGACACCCGCTTCCTCGTCGCCGGTGCCGGCACGATGGCCAAGCTCGCCGTACGAACTCTGCTCGATCGCGGTGTCACGCCCGATCAGATCGCCGTCGCCAACCGCACCTACGAGCGAGCGCAGGATCTCGTCATCGAGTCAGGTGTGCGCGCGGTGCACTGGGCGGAGATGGACGCTGAGCTCGCAGACGTCGACGTGCTCATCAGCTGCACAGGTGCCAACGGTGTGGTTTTCGATCGCCCTCGTATCGAGTCAGCACGCGGCCGCCTGCAGGTGTTGATCGACCTTGCCCTGCCACGTGACATCGATGGCGCGGTGCGAGACGTCGATGGCATCTCGCTGATCGACCTGCTCGTGCTGTCGAAATTGACCGAGAACGCCGAGCTCGCTGCAGATGTGGAGCAGGTGCGCTCGATCGTCGAGGACGAGGTGCGTACGTTCCTCGTCGCCAAGGCGGCTTCGCACATCACGCCGACCGTGGTCGCGTTGCGCACCATGGCGACGGGTGTCGTCGACGCCGAAGTCGCACGTATCGAGTCGCGGCTGCCTGGGCTCCCGGCGGACGATCTCGCCGCGGTGCGGCAAGCGCTGCACCGCGTCGCAGAGAAGCTGATCCACACCCCGACCGTGCGGGTGCAGCAGCTCGTCGACAGCACCAGCGGTCTGACGTATGCCGAGGCACTTGCTGATCTCTTCGCGCTCGACCAGGCCGCTGTCGACGCCGTGACGCGGGTCGGAGGTGAGCAGCCATGAGCACGATCAGGATCGGAACTCGCGCGTCGGCGCTCGCCACGACGCAGTCGACCACCGTCGCCAACTGGGTGCGCGACACCCACGGCGTCGAGGTGGAACTCGTCAAGATCTCCACCGAGGGCGATCGCAGCAGCGAACCGCTCGCCGAAATGGGCGGGCAGGGTGTGTTCGTCGCCGCCTTGCGCGAAGCGTTGGCCAACGGGGAGATCGACATCGCGGTCCACTCGCTCAAAGACCTGCCGACCACGCCCGATCCACGCTTGGTGATCGCGGCGATCCCTGCTCGCGTCGACCCACGCGACTGCCTTGTCGCCCGAGACGGCATGACCCTCGGTGAGCTGCCTCAGGGCTCGCGCGTCGGCACCGGCTCTCCGCGCCGCGAGGCTCAGCTCAATGCACTCGGACTCGGCGTCGAGGTCGTGGCGATCCGAGGCAATGTCGACACTCGCCTCGCCAAGGTCGCCTCGGGCGAATACGACGCCGTGCTCCTCGCTCGGGCTGGTCTGCTGCGGCTCGGCCGCGCGGACGAGGCAACTGAGCTCATAGATCCCCTTCAGATGCTTCCTGCCCCCGGGCAGGGTGCTCTGGCCTGTGAATGTCGCGCCGATGACGTCGCGACGATTCACCTTCTCGACGGACTCGACGACATCGACACCCGGGTCGCCGTCTCCGCCGAACGCAGCCTCCTCGCCACCCTTGAGGCAGGCTGCAGCGCACCGGTCGGGGCTCTCGCGGAAGTCGCCACAGGCGACGACGGCGACGAGCTGTGGCTCCGTGCGGTGGTCGGAGACCTCTCCGGCTCGCCCACCATCCGACTGTCCGCGACCGGCTTGCCCTCCGAAGCCGCCGCGGTCGGCGAACGTCTTGCTACCGAGATGCTCGCTGAAGGTGCCGACACCCTCGTGGCCGTCGCCTCACCAACCCCAGGTAGATAGAGAAAAGGAACACCGTGACTCTCACCAATGCGATGACTGCACCACAGGCACCGAGCCCCGGCTCACGCAAGGCCCCTCGTGGCCACGTGAGCTTCGTGGGCGCGGGGCCGGGCGATGCCAGCCTGCTGACGGTGCGTGCTGCAGAGCTGCTCGCCCAGGCCGATGTCGTCATCACGGAACTGCCCGAGCAGGAGGTCCTCGTCACCAACGGCGCTGAGATCGTTGACGGCGGCGTAGGCGAGGACGGCGAGACGCTGACGCACGCGGCTCGCGCCCGACTCGTCGTACGTCACGCCAAGACAGGCGCCAATGTCGTGCGGCTGATCGCGGGAGACCCGTTCACGTACGCGACCGGGCCCGAAGAGGCATCGGCGTGCACCAAGGCCGGTATCGGCTTTGAGATCGTCCCGGGCATCTCGTCAGTGTCGGCAGTCCCTGCGTACGCCGGTGTGCCGTTGACCAACCGCACACACCGCGAGTACTCCGTCGTGAGCGTCGGAGACTCGACCGTCCACTGGGGTGACCACGCGGGTCAGAAGACCCTCGTGCTGCTGTCTGCCGTCGCTCGCATCGGCGAGGTGGCACGCGGGCTCATCGAAGCCGGACGCTCCGCCGAGACGCCGGTCGCCATGACGCGCGTCGGCACGACGACCGAGCAGACCACCGTTGTCTCGACGCTGGCAGACATCGCAGCCGACGCCAAGGCCGCCGGAATGACCGCTCCGGCGATCACCGTCGTCGGCGAGGTCGTCGCGATGCGCGAGGCACTGTCATGGTTTGAGACCAAGCCGCTCTACGGCTGGCGCATCCTGGTGCCGCGCACCAAGGAGCAGTCAGCCGGCCTCGCAACGCGCCTGCGTGGCTATGGCGCACTTTCGGAAGAGGTCCCCACGATCTCGGTCGAGCCGCCGCGCAACCCGCAGCAGATGGACAAGGCCGTTCGCGGTCTGGTCGAGGGTCGCTACGAGTGGATCGCGTTCACCAGCGTCAATGCAGTCAAGGCCGTTCGTGAGAAGTTCGAGGAGTACGGGCTCGATGCCCGCGCCTTCTCGGGTCTGAAGGTTGCTGCCGTAGGCGACAAGACCGCCGAAGCGATCGCCACGTGGGGCATCCGCGCCGATCTCGTCCCCAGCGGCGAACAGTCGGCCCGCGGTCTGCTCGAGGACTGGCCGCCGTACGACGATCTGCTCGATCCCATCAACCGGGTGTTCCTGCCGCGTGCTGACATCGCCACGGAGACCCTTGTCGCCGGGCTGATCGATCTCGGCTGGGAGGTCGACGACGTGACGGCATACCGCACCGTCCGGGCTGCACCGCCGCCAGCGCCGGTCCGCGAGGCGATCAAGACCGGAAAGTTCGACGCCGTGATGTTCACGTCGTCGTCCACGGTCCGCAACCTCGTGGGCATTGCCGGCAAGCCGCACACGTCGACGATCATCGCGTGCATCGGCCCGGCCACGGCCAAGACCGCCGAGGAGCACGGCCTGCGGGTCGACGTTCTCGCCGAGTCGCCGTCGGTTGATGTGCTGGCAGATGCGCTCGCGGAGTTCGGCGCTACTCGTCGTCTGGCATTCCTCGATGCCGGCGAGCCGGTCACCAAGCCGTCGCAGCGTCGCCCGTCGACGCGGCGCAAGGCCTGAATCATGACGATCGGGAGCTGGGCATGAGCTTTCCCGCTGACCGTCCTCGTCGCCTGCGCCAGTCGCCGGCCATGAGGCGGTTGGTGGCGGAGACTCATCTCGAGCCTTCGCAGCTGGTGCTTCCGATGTTCATCGGCGAAGGACTCAGCGAGCCCCGGTCGATCTCGAGCATGCCCGGCGTGGTCCAGCACACTCGTGAGACGGCTCGCAAGGCATACGCCGAAGCGGCCGCGCTGGGACTCGGTGGCGTCATGCTGTTCGGCGTGCCCGAGGACAAGGACGCAACCGGCTCGGGTGCGCTCGATCCCGACGGCATCCTCAACGTGGCGCTGGGTGATGCCCGCGCCGAGGTCGGCGACTCCCTGGTGGTGATGGCTGACCTGTGTCTCGATGAGTTCACCGATCACGGACACTGCGGTGTGCTCGATGCGCAGGGGCGTGTCGACAATGACGCCACGCTCGAGATCTATGCGCAGATGGGTGTCATCCAGGCTGAGTCCGGTGCACATGCAGTCGGACCCAGCGGGATGATGGACGGGCAAGTAGGAGTCATCCGCGCGGCTCTCGACGCTGCCGGACACGACGACACGGTGATCTTGGCCTACGCCGCCAAGTACGCCTCGGCCTTCTATGGTCCTTTCCGCGAGGCCGTGGACTCGTCGTTGCAGGGTGACCGCAAGACATATCAGCAAGATCCTGCCAATGGCCGCGAAGCCGTCCGGGAGGCACTCCTGGACGTCGCCGAAGGTGCGGACATCGTCATGGTCAAGCCGGCGCTGTCCTACCTTGACCTGATCGCCGACGTACGTGCCGCAATCGACGTCCCCGTGGCCGCGTACAACGTCTCAGGCGAGCTGGCGATGGTCGAGGCAGCAGCGGCGAACGGATGGATCGACCGCGAGCGTGCCATCGACGAGATGCTCCTGTCGATCCGCCGCGCCGGCGCCGACATCGTGCTGACCTACTGGGCCGCCGAAGTCGCTGCCCGACTCAGCCGCTGAGGACGTTGTCCCATCCGGTTGGGAACCAAGCCCGAAAATTCCCGTCGTCTGGTTGGCGGTGGGCGGTCGGGCTAACCGCCCTCACACTGGCAGGTGGAGCCATGGTCCACGTGAGCGTAGATCGCTGAAACCCCTGCGGTAGCAAGAATTGCGACCGACGCAACGAGCGCAATCACGAACATCTTTGATCGCCGCACGCTCATGCGCGAGATCGTACTTCTTGTAGCCGCCAAGCCCGCTTGGGTGCACCTGGTCAAGCTGTGTTGTCGCGCATCTTGAGGTGAGTTGGCTCGGCGATGCCATGCGTTTTGATGTTGTGGTGGCGTCTGCAGAGTCCGCGGAGATTGTCACCACTGGTCAGGCCGTGCGGTCTGGGGACCAGGTGGTCGAGGTCGCATTCCATCGCGGGTCTTGAGCAGGTGGCGAACCGGCAGGTGCCGTCGCGGGCTTGGACTGCGGTGCGGAGAGCGTCGGAGGGAAACGGTCTGGGTTCGGTGGTGTCCAGGATCCGCCCCAGCGGGTCGGTGAGAATCCGGAACCACAGGGTTCCCGGTTGTGTGGTGAGTTCGCGGACGATCTGGGCCGGCAGCGCGAAGGTTCCGTCGAAGGACTCGCCCGGTAGGTCATCGAGTCCGGCGAGCGTGGTGACGGGGACGGTGATGCCGATGACAGCACGAGTACTGGTGGGCTGGCCCTCGGTTGCCCCGCGCATCTGCTGGACGAACAGGTCGGCCCGGCGCTGATCCAACGTCCGCTCATCGGAGCTGGCTTTGGCCCGCTCGGTGAGCATCGCGTCGATCAGGAGTGCGTCGGGGGTGGGGAGGTAGGCGGTCAGAAACACATGCCATCGCCGGTGTGGTTGACCCACACCGCCCGCTTGGCACGTTCTTGCTTGACTGCAGCATCTGACGTTTCCCAGCGGGCGATGAACCGGTTGAGCTTGGCCTTGAGCTGGGCCGTGGTGTGGGTCGCGGCGTAGTCACCGATCTCGTGATCGAGATGGATCAAATTCTCCCTGGTCGTCACCTTGCCTGTGGCTGAGGCGATCAGCGACACCCGGAAACCGTCGATGCGGCCCGCGCTATGCGCGGCCCATGTCAGGGGCAGCAGATTGCGGACCCGACGCGCCTCAACCAACCGCAACTGGACTGTGCGGGTGGGTTGGTGCAGCACCACACCCAGCTCATCGGCGGCGAAGCTCGCCTCCAAGTCACGCTTGCGTGGGTCGTCGTGGCGGTCAGCCTCGTCCCTGCGCAGGTCAGCAAACTGCAGCATCAGTGCCGCCGTGTTGGCTTCGATCTGGGCACGCTGCACCTCAAGCTCGGCGATCCTGTCGAGGATCACCTGCCCGGAGTCGGTCGCTGTGCTCATACCTCAAACCTAGTAGCCACCACCGACACCCTCTTTTGCCACAAATCACTCTGTGGACAGGGGTTTTCGGGGGTGTAGTTGGGGGAGTTATTCGGCGAGCATTTCGGGTCACCAGGTTTCGATACGTCGGCCGCGGGCGGCCTCCTACTCAACCAGCGAGGTGGGATGAGCCGCGGGCGGCCTCCTACTCAACCAGCGAGGTGGGATGAGCCGCGGGCGGCCTCCTACTCAACCGGCGAGATGGGCGCGACGCGGGCGGCCTCCTACTCAACCAACGAGGTGGGCGCGACGCGGGCGGCCTCCTACTCACTATCGAGACAAAAGCGAAAGGCCCCGATCTGAAGATCGGGGCCTTTCGTGAGTCGTGATCAGCTCAGCAGCGAGGTGATGCAGGACGTGAGCTTGACGAGGTCAAGTGCGGAGATGCCCTCGGCGAGACACGTGGTCTTGGCCTGAGCCCAGGTCAGCGTGGCCGGTTGGGGGGCGCTGCCGCCAGTGGTGCCAGTACCGCCCTTGCTCGCGCCGGTGAGATCGCCGACGAGTCCGCCGACGAGTCCACTGAGGCCGCCGCTCGGTGTGCCGCCAGTGCCGCCACCGGTCCCGCCGCCAGTGCCGCCGCCGGTACCACCGTCGGTACCACCGGAACCACCGTCAGTTCCGCCGGTGCCACCCGTTCCGCCGGTCGAGGGGTTGTTGGCCTTGGTCTCATCCTTCTTGGCCTTGTCGCGCTGGGCCGGCGTGAGGGTTTGGTCATTGCTGCGGCTGGTCAGGACCGAAGCAGTCGTGAAGCCGTTGGGCGACTGGGTGAATTCACCCTGTGCGTAGGCCGCCGAGATCTGCATGACCAGATCGACATATGACGTCGAGTGGTTGTAGCGGCCCACTGCCGTCCGCGCATCCTGCTGCGACGACAGGTTGCCCGGTCCGGCGCAGAGGTAGATGCCGGCCGAGGTGGCTGCGTCATCGATGTCCTGGGGGTTCTTCATCCCATCGTTGTCGGAGTCGACCGCAACGGACTTCCAGGTGCTGGGGATGAACTGCATGGGACCGACTGCGCGGTCGTAGACCGAGTTCTTGTCGAGCGCACCGTTGTCGGTGTCGTTGATGCGGGCGCGGCCGTCATTGCCGTCGAGCGGAACGCCGTAGATGCCGGGCTTGGCCACGCCATCGGCGTTCAGCGTGTTGCCGTTGCTACGACCATGGTTGCTCTCGACTCGGCCAATGGCCGCGACCAGGTTCCACGGCAGGTTGCACGAGGCATCGGCCTTGCTGAGCAATGTCTCCGCGCGGCGGTAGGCATACAAGGCCGACGAGGGGATGCCGTTGGTGGAAAGTGTGGAGACCGTACCGGCCATGCCGGCGCGCTCGTCGATGCCACCCGGCGTCGGCTGGACGCTGGCTGGCTGCTCGAAAGCGGTGGAGGGGACGTCAGGAACGGCTCCGCCGCCGCTGCCGTCGGATGCTGTCGCGAACGTGGAGTTGGTCAGCGCGGCTCCCCAGGCGCCAACCAGAACTGCCATCGGTACCAAGGCGCTGGCCTTCTGCCACCGAGTGAGCTTGCGTGCTCCCATGAATCTGTGCCCTCCAAGTACAAATCGCGTAACTCGATGTTACAGCGAGATCAGACTGACGTGCATCAAAAATAGTCCAGACAGGAATTCAACGATCACCGCGCCGGATTGTTACGCACAGCCGACGCCGCCTACTACGTCGTCGGCGGCGGTTGGGACAATGACCGGGTGCCCATGACGCCAAGTTCCCAGAAGTTGTTCGACAGAGCCCTCGCTGTCTCACCCGGTGGCGTCAACTCTCCGGTCCGCGCATTCCGTGCCGTGGGCGGGACGCCGATCTTCATGGAGTCAGGATCTGGTGCCTGGCTCACCGACGTCGACGGCAACCGCTATGTCGACCTGGTGGGCTCATGGGGGCCCATGCTGTTGGGCCACGCACATCCCGAGGTGCTCGCGGCCGTGGGTGAGGCGGTGGCCCGCGGAACCTCGTTCGGCACCCCGTCCGCACCGGAGGTGATGCTGGCCGAGGAGATCGTCAGCCGTACGTCTGCCGACTCAGTTCGTCTCGTCTCTTCCGGCACTGAAGCGACGATGTCGGCGATCCGGCTCGCCCGCGGGTTCACGGGTCGCAACAAGATCGTGAAGTTTGCCGGTTGCTATCACGGTCACGTCGATGCCCTGCTCGCCGAAGCCGGCTCTGGAGTCGTCACGCTCGGCATACCCGGAACGCCTGGTGTCCCCGCGCACGTCACGGCCGACACCATCGTGCTGCCCTTCAACGACCGGGCAGCGGTCGAGGCGGCCTTTGCGGAGTACGGCGCGGACATTGCCTGCGTCATCACCGAGGCAGCGCCCGGCAACATGGGCGTCGTCCCTCCCGCGCCTGGCTACAACGCGTTCCTGTCACAGATCTGCACGTCCAACGGTGCGCTGTTCATCAGTGACGAGGTGATGACCGGATTCCGGGTCACGGCCGCTGGTCACTGGGGTCTTGACGGCAAGGTCGAGGGTTGGAGCCCCGATCTGGTGACCTTCGGCAAGGTCATGGGCGGCGGCTTTCCGGCTGCGGCGTTTGGCGGTCGCGCTGACATCATGGACCTGCTGGCGCCGGTCGGTCCCGTCTACCAAGCCGGAACACTGTCGGGCAATCCGATCGCGACGACGGCCGGGCTGACAACCCTGCAGTTGGCCACAGACGAGGTCTACGGCCGGCTCGACGATACGTCCACCCAGCTGCAGCGGCTGGTCGGCGATGCGCTGTCGGACGCGGGTGTCGGACACGTCGTGCAGAACGTCGGAAACATGTTCAGCGTCTTCTGGGGTGTCACTGGTTCGGTCACCGATTTTGCGGGCGCACAGGCCCAGGAAGCGTGGCGATACAAGGCGTTCTTCCACGCCATGCTCGAGGCCGGTGTCTACCTCCCGCCGAGTGCATTCGAGTGCTGGTTCCTCTCGGCTGCTCACGATGCGGAGGCACTCTCTAGAATTGCCGAGGCGCTCCCGCGCGCTGCGCGGGCTGCCGCACAAGCACAGCACGACTGAAGTACCACCAACTGAAGGACGGGACCATGACCGAACGCACCATCGTGCACCTGATGCGACACGGCGAGGTCCACAACCCCGATGGAGTCCTCTACGGACGCCTCCCCGAATACTTCCTCTCCGAGCTGGGACACCAGATGGCCGCGGCCGCCGCCGAATGGCTGTCCAAGAACGAGATCGTGCACCTGGTCGCCTCGCCGCTGGAGCGGGCACAGCAGACCGCCGAGCCACTGTCGAAGATCCTCGACGTGGCGGTTCACACTGACCCGCGCGTCATCGAGGCCGGCAACCAGTTCGAGGGCAAGACCTTCGGTGTGGGTGATGGCGCCCTCAAGCGTCCGCAGAACTGGTGGAAGCTCCGCAACCCGTTCACCCCGTCATGGGGTGAGCCCTACAAGGAGATCGCGGACCGGATGAAGGCCGCTGTCGACGACGCCCGCGAAGCCGCGCGAGGTCACGAAGCCGTGATCGTCTCGCACCAGCTGCCGGTCTGGACGGCTCGGCGTGCGTACGAGAACAAGCGGTTCTTCCACGATCCGCGCAATCGCGAGTGCTCGCTGGCCAGCCTGACCAGCCTGACGTTCGACGGTGATGAGTTCGTCGGCCTCACCTACAGCGAGCCTGCGGGTCACCTGATCCCCGAGTCGCTGCGCAAGAAGTTCGTCGGCGGAGCCTAGATGCACAGGTATCGCCTCGCCGCGGTGATCGGGGCGTTGGTCCTGATTGCCGGGTGCAGCGGTGCCGGCAACCGGGGATCGACCGGCGGCTATGTCAGCGGCAACGGGGAGATCACCAAGGTCGCTCCCGCTGATCGCAAGCCGGCGCCAATCCTCGAGGGCAAGGATCTCGACGGGCGACCCTTCACGTCCAAGACATATGCGGGCAAGGTCCTCGTGGTCAACGTGTGGGGCTCGTGGTGCCCGCCGTGCCGCAAGGAAGCGCCCGCTCTCAAGGTCGTCTCCGAGGAATATGCCAACCAGGGTGTGCAGTTCATCGGCATCCTGGTGCGCGATGACGTGTCGTCGGCCAAGGCGTTCAACCGCAAGGCCGGCATCACCTACCCGAGCATCGACGACTACTCCAACCGCAACGGCCTCGGATTCGCGTCCTCGCTGCCCGCTCAGGCCATCCCGACGACGTGGATCATCGACGCTGACGGACGCGTCGCCGTACGCATCGTGTCCGAGAGCCTCACCGCATCGACGCTGTCAGCCCTGATCGACGACGTGCAGGCCGGTACGACGTGACCGATTGGTTCGTCGACACGGTGGGATCAGGTTCGCTGATCCTCGCCGTCCCGATCGCGGTGCTCGCGGGTCTTGTCTCGTTCTTCTCACCCTGCGTGCTGCCGTTGCTGCCTGGCTACTTGTCGTACATGACGGGTGTGGGGGTGCAGGACCTCGACACCGCCCGCCGAGGCCGCATGCTGCTCGGGTCAACTCTGTTCGTGCTTGGCTTCTCGGTCGTCTTCGTCACCGGGGGACTGCTGTTCGGGTCGATCGGTGCTCGACTGGCCGAGCACCAGCGCCCCATCTCCATCGCCATGGGCATCGTGGTGATCGTGCTGGGCCTGGTGTTCATGGGCTTCATCCCGCTGATGCAGCGCGAGTACAAGATCCACGCCGTGCCGGCCGTCGGGCTCGTGGTGGCTCCGTTGCTGGGTGCGCTTTTCGCGTTCGGTTGGATCCCCTGCATCGGCCCGACCCTCGGCACGGTACTGACGCTGGCCAACACCGAGGGCACCGCGGCTCGCGGCGCCTTCTTGTCGTTCACCTACTGCCTTGGGCTCGGCATACCGTTCGTGCTGGCCGCGGTCGGCTTCGGCCGGTTCATGCGGGCGATGGCATGGGTCAAGCGCAACCAACGAGCCGTCAACATCGCTGGTGGTCTGATGCTGGTTGCCGTCGGCATCTTGCTCGTCACCGGTGGCTACGACTCGATGGTGACGCACCTGCGCAGCACGTTCGGTTCCGGGAGTTCGGCAATATGAGCGACAACGCGGTACCGGCGCTGGGGCGCCGTGAGTTCACCCGGTGGTTCTGGCGGCAGCTGACATCCATGCGCACAGCGCTGATGCTGTTGCTCCTGCTGGCCATCGCGGCCGTGCCGGGATCGCTGGTCCCGCAACGCGGTGTCGACGCACGTGCGACCGAGGCATATCTGATCGACCACCCGAAGCTGGGCCCGATTCTCGACACCCTGGGCTTCTTCAGCGTGTTCACCTCGCCTTGGTTCAGCGCGGTCTACCTGTTGCTGCTGGTGTCGCTGGTGGGCTGCATCCTGCCTCGCTCGTTCGTGTACTTGCGCGCCGTGCGTTCGCGTCCACCGAAGGCCCCCAAGAACTTCAGCAGACTCCCCGCATCGGCATCATTTGAGACCGAGTCGTCGTTCGACGAGGTCACCGCTGCCGCGCGGCGGGCTCTGGGTCGCGCCCGCGTCGACGTCGTGGCCGAGAACGATCTGGTCGAGATCAGCGCCGAGAAGGGGTTCCTGCGTGAGGCGGGCAATCTCCTGTTCCACATCAGCGTCGTCGTCGTCCTCGTGGGTGTCGCCGTCGGAACGCTGTTCGGCTATCGCGGCACCTCGATCGTGACCGAGGGTGACGGCTTCTCCAACGTGCTGACGCAGTACGACGAATTCGGCTCGGGAGCTCTCTTCCACACCGATGACCTGCAGCCGTTCTCGCTGACGCTCGACGACCTGACCGCGCAGTTCCAGCCGCTGGGCAGCGTCCAGCCCGGCGCGCCCAAGCTGTTTCGTGCGCAGGGCACCTACGCCGCGAAGCCGGGCGACCCCGAGAAGCCGTATGACATCAAGGTCAACCACCCGCTGTCGATCCACGGCACCTCGGTCCACCTGGTGGGTCAGGGCTACGCGCCCGTCATCCGGGTCACCGACTCCACCGGCGCTGTCGTGTTCGAGGATGCTGTTCCATTCCTCCCGACGGACCCGTCCTACACCTCGAACGGCGTCGTCAAGGTGCCCGGCGCCGAGCCTGAGCAACTGGGCTTCCAAGGCTTTTTCCTGCCGACAGCCATCACGGGTGACGATGGCGTGTCCATCTCGGCATTCCCCGGCGCGGCCAACCCGCTTCTCGGCCTTTTCGTCTGGCACGGCGATCTGGGCCTCGACGACGGCTTGTCGCAATCGGTCTACATTCTCGACAAGACCAAGATGGAGCAGTACCTCGCCCCGAACGGCAAGGGATTCCGCATCAGCCTGAGCCCAGGCCAGGTGACTGACTTGCCTGACGGCGGCACGATCGAATATGTCAGCACCGCGCAATTCGCTCGATTCCAGTTCAGCTCGTCACCGTTCGTGAAGGTTCCGTTGGTGGGGATCTCGTTTGGGCTGCTTGGACTTGTCCTCTCGCTGTTCATCAGCCCGCGCCGTACCTGGGTGAGAATGCGGCGCGAAGGCTCACGTAGCGTGGTTGACGTCGCGGTGCTGGACCGCAATCCACGCGACGGTCTTCCCGCTGACCTGGATGCTTTCCTCGCCAAGCTGCGCGAAGGACTTGAGAAACCGAAGGAGTCGTCATGAGTCTCGCCGACCTAGCGCAGATCTCCAATTACGCTGTGGCTTCCGCCACCGGAGTCGTGGGGCTGGCATTCCTGGCGCACCTCGCGGAGTGGGGTTTCGCCAAGACGCCTGAGTCGGTCAGCGTCTCCGCCGGCCACGGCGAGCCCGCCGAGTCCGCGAAGGGCGAACGGGTTGACGCGAGCACGATGCTGTCGTCGATCGCCGTCTCGCTCACCGGCCTGACGATCGTGCTCCTGACGGTCGGGTCGTTGACCCGTGGCCTGGCGGCGCAGCGCGTGCCATGGAGCAACATGTACGAGTTCGCGCTCACCGGTTCGCTGATTGCGCTGACGGTCTTCTTCGTCCTCGTCCGCATCTGGGATGCGGCGTGGCTCGGTGTCTTCGTCACCGGATTCTCCTTGGTGCTGCTCGGTATCGGCTTCAGCGTCTACGTGCCCGCTGGCCCAGTGGTCCCCGCCCTCCACTCCTACTGGCTGGTGATCCATGTTGCCGCAGTGATGATTGCTGGCGCTCTGTTCCTGGTCAGTGCCGCCGCCTCGATGCTTTATCTGCTCAAGTCGCGTGCCGAGAGCCGCGACTCCGAGGGTGCCTTCCTGGCTCGTGTACCTGCGCCGATGGTGCTTGACCGCGTCGCCTTCCGCGTCATCGCTGTTGCCTTCCCGATCTGGACTTTCGGAGCGTTGATCGCTGGTCCCATCTGGGCGTATGACGCCTGGAGCCGCTATTGGGGCTGGGACCCCAAGGAGGTCTGGGCGCTGATCACGTGGATCGTCTATGCCGGCTACCTGCACGCTCGGGTGACGGCAGGGTGGAGAGGACGCCGGGTCGCGATCTTGTGTCTCCTCGGTTTCGCGACCTTCTTGTTCAGCTTCTACGGCGTGAACCTTCTGTTCGGCGGCAGTCAGCACACGTACGCCAAATAGGGCGCACGGCTCAGGGTCGAGCCTCAGAGACCGCGTAGGTAGTCAGGGTCGTCGTCAGGCCCGCGTGGGCCGGGTGGTGGAGTCCAGCCACCGCTGCCACCTGGCTTGGGTGGGGCGGCCGGCTTGGCCTGCCCGAGGAAGAGCCACGCGAGCGGACCGATCGGCGTGATCAGCACGACGAGGAACCACAGCGGCTTGGGTAGATAGCGGACGCGATCCTTGGGCGTTGCCAGCAGGTCGAAGAATGAATAGACCAGCAGCGTGACGCCGATGATGAGGATCAGTGCCTTGCCCATACGGTCAACCGTACCGGGACGCCCGCAACCGAGGGTCGTCGTCGCCCCGAGAGCGATTAGGCTGCGACCATGAAGGCTTTCCTGACGTACACGTTCGCGCGATTCGCGTTGTTCGCCGTCACATTCGGTGCGGTCTGGCTGTTGGCGTCGATCTTCTTCGAGTCGAGTACCAACCTCAGTCTTCTGGTGCTGCTGGTCTCGCTGATCGCCTCGTCGGTCGCCTCGATCTTCCTGCTCGCCGACCTGCGGAACAAGCTCGCCCTCAACGTCCAGCAGCGTGCAGAGCGGATGACTGAACGCCTCGAGGAGTCGCGTCGTGCCGAAGACATCGACTGAGGACCGGGCGTGGATCGCCGAGGCCATCCGACGCGTCGACGCCGACGCCAACCGCAGCGCCGACACGCACCTGCACGTGCTGCCGATCCCGGTCCCGGGCATCGAGCTGTATCTCAAGGACGAGTCGGTACATCCGACCGGAAGCCTCAAGCATCGGCTCGCCAGGTCACTGTTTCTGTATGCGTTGTGCAACGGCTGGATCGGCCCCAAGAGCACTGTCATCGAGGCGTCGAGCGGATCGACGGCTGTCAGCGAGGCGTTCTTCGCCCGATTGATCGGCCTGCCGTTCGTGGCTGTCATGCCGGCGACGACAAGTCCGGAGAAGATCGACCTGATCGAGTTCTACGGCGGCCGCTGTCACCTGGTTGACGATCCGGCGATGATCTATGACGAGGCCCGTCGGCTGGCCACCGAGTGCGGCGGTCACTACATGGATCAATTCACCTATGCCGAACGTGCGACCGACTGGCGTGGCAACAACAACATCGCTGAGTCGATCTTCGAGCAGATGCAGGCCGAGCCGCACCCCTGCCCGAGCTGGATCGTGGTCGGTGCAGGCACCGGTGGCACCTCAGCCACCATCGGGCGGTTCGTTCGCTACCGCCGGTTCGAGACGCGGGTCGCGGTGGCTGACCCCGAGAACTCCGCGTTCTACGGCGGTTGGGAGTCTGACCGCTCCGATGTCACGACTGACAAGCCGTCGCGCATCGAGGGCATCGGTCGCATGCGCGTCGAGCCGTCGTTCGTCGGAGGCGTCATCGACGACATGGTGCACGTCCCGGACGCGGCGTCGATCGCGGCGATGCGCTGGGTCTCCGACATCCTCGGCCGACCGGTCGGCGGATCCACCGGCACCAACATCTGGGCGTCTCTTCGGCTGATCGGTCAGATGCGCGAGGCGGGCGAGACCGGAAGCGTGGTGACGCTGCTGTGCGATGGCGGAGAGCGTTACCAGCACACCTACTTCGATGAGGCCTGGCTGGAGTCGAAGGGGCTCGACATCACGCCGTATGCCGACGCGCTCACCGAGTTCGACAAGACCGGCATCCTGCCGGCGGTCTGAACCCTCAAGTCACCGGCACGATCGTGGCCGACACGAGGACGCCGGCGTCGATCACGAGCTGGCCCATCGTGCCGCGGGGCTGACGGCGCTTGTCGGTGGGCGAGCCGGGGTTGAACAACCGCTGCCCGTCCTCTTCGGTGTCCCATGGGATGTGGGAGTGGCCGAAGACGACGAGATCGGCATCAGGAAACATCCGCCGCATTCGGGCCGCTCGACCCTCCTTGGCTCCGGAGTCGTGGACCATCGCGACGCGGAGGCCGTCAAGCTCGATCTCGAGCGTCTCCGGCGCCCCCCACACGGCAACCTCTGGACCGTCGTTGTTGCCGAGCACGACATGGACCGGGGCGTAAGCCGCGAGTTCGTCGAGCACGTCGGGAGTGCACACGTCACCCGCGTGCAGGATCGCGTCGACACCGACGAGCTGCTCGGCGACCGCAGCAGGCATCGACTTCCAGAATCGTGGCGAGTGCGTGTCGGAGATGACCGCGACCCGAAGCACGTCAGGCCCCGATGACCAGACCGAGTGCGAGGCCGCCGGCATACACGAGCTCGGCGAGACCGGTGTCGCGCAGCACCGGGATGAGCGCGAGGCCCTTGGCGCCGGAGGCGACGAGCTGTCGCGCGCGTACGGCGAGCGGAACCATCGCCAGGCCAAGCAGTGCCCACAGGGTGAATGTCGACGCCCAGATCAGGCACCCCAGGGCGATGAGGAGCAACAGGGCGTAGAAGTGGCGTGTACGAGAGTCGCCGAGCAGGACCGCGAGTGTTCGCTTGCCCGAGACGGTGTCGGTCGGTATGTCGCGCAGGTTGTTGGCGACCAGGATTGCGCAGGCCAGGGCACCAACTCCCACGCCGGCGGCGACCGACAGGGCCGTGATGTCACCGATCTGCACGAATGCCGTGCCGACGACTGCGACCAGGCCGAAGAACAGGAAGACGCTGACCTCGCCCAGCGCTCGGTAGCCATACGGTGAGGGTCCGCCGGTATAGGTCCAGGCCGCGCCGATCGCGGCGGCGCCGACAAGCAGCATCCACCACGAAGAAGTGGCCGCCAGAGCAAAGCCGAGCGCTCCACCCAGGGCCAGAAACGCGAGTGCGGCGATCTTGACCTGGCGGGCGGGCACGAGTCCCGATCCGACGAGTCGAAGGGGGCCGACCCGGTCGTCGTCGGTGCCCTTGATGCCGTCGGAGTAGTCATTGGCGTAGTTGACGCCGATCTGCAGGGCCAGGGAGACGCCGAGGGCGAGCAGCGCCTTCCACCAGACGACCGAGTCGGCATAGGCCGCGACACCGGTTCCCGCCACGACCGGGGCAATTGCGGCGGGGAGCGTGCGGGGCCGAGAGCCCGCGATCCAGAGCTGGGTACGGGTCGGGGTGGTCACGAGCGACAAGTCTGCCACCACCGTCCCGCCGACGCCGGACGAGGCTGTCAACCTCGAGTTGACGACGCGATCGGGTCAACATACCGTTGACGTCATGGCCCCCGAATCGCATGAGCTGGCAGATCTGCTGGCCCAGGCGATCGCAAAGATCGACCCGACGATCAGCCGCCGCCTCGACACCGATCCGCAGGCCCACCTGGATCTCATCGTGCTGACCAGCCGCGCGCATGCCGAGACCCGTGCGCTCAATCTTTCGGCGGTGTCGTCGGCACGTTCCGCCGGATGGAGCTGGGAGGCGATCGGCACGGCTCTGGGCATGTCCAAGCAGGCGGCCCAACAGCGCTTCGGCATCAAGTCTGACGAGCACGAGCATGCGGACTCGCCCGAGCAGCAGCGAATGGTCGGTCTGACCGCGGCGAACGAGATCGAGCAGCTCAACGAATGGGGCGCCAGGGGATGGCAGTCCATCGCCTACGGGCCCGGCTTCCACGACGTCGAGAAGTCGACCTCGCGCTGGGAGCACCGTCGGGCGGTCGTCGGGAGCCGCCGCGCGCGCGATCTCGATGCCAAGGGCTGGCAGCGGATCGGCACGATGTGGTTTCCCTGGGTCTACTTCAAGCGCAAGGTCGCCGGCCCGCTCGAGCCCGAAGAGGCGTCGTGACCTTGCGGCCGGTTGCCGGCGCGCCGCGAGAGGTGCTGGCGCTCCTGGAGCCGTGGGTTCGCAACGGCGGTGACCCGATCGTGGTTCGTACGTCCGGCAGCACGGGCGCGGCCAAGGACGTCGTCCTCTCCCACGCGGCGGTGATGGCGTCGGCTCATGCCGCACTCGACCGGCTCGGCGGCCCGGGGCAGTGGCTGTCGGCAATCCCGGCGACCGGAGTTGGCGGCCTGCAGGTGCTGGTGCGCTCGATCGTCGCAGGCATCGAGCCAGTGGTTGCCGAGGAGCACGCTGACATACCGGCAGCAATCGCCGCAATGTCCGGCGCGAGGCGCTACGCCTCGTTGGTGCCGACCCAGCTCCATCGCCTTGCCGCGTCTGACGGGCTTGCGACGCTGGTGTCTCTCGATGCCGTGCTGATTGGTGGCGCCGCGATGCCTTCGGCGCTCCTCGACCAGGCGCGCGCCGCCGGCGTGCGCATCGTCCGCACCTACGGGATGAGTGAGACCTGCGGCGGTTGCGTTTACGACGGTGTGCCGCTCGACGGTGTACGCCTGCGGATTGACGACGATCATCAGGTGCATCTGGCTGGGCCCATGCTGTTTGACGGGTACGGCGACCCCGAGGCGCCCGCAAATGTCCTCGTCGATGGATGGTTCGCCACTGACGACCTCGGCGAGATCGAGCAGGGGCGACTGCGCATCACCGGCCGCCGCGACGACGTCATCATCAGTGGCGGCGTCAACATCGCCCTCCCGGCGGTCACCGAGGCACTGCGCGCGCACGAAGGCGTGGGCGACGCCGTTGCGGTCGGCGTGCCCGACGACGAGTGGGGCACCCGGGTCGTCGCGTACATCGTGCCTGCCGATGCAGTCTGCCTCGATGGGCTGCGGCTCGACGAGATCCGAGACGGTGTCGAGGCGGCGGGCCTGCCGCGCACCTGGGGCCCGCGCGAGGTGGTCCTCGTAGATGCTCTGCCGTTGCTGCCTGGTGGCAAGCTCGATCGCCAGGCACTGCGTCGTCCTAGCTGACGGCGCTTCCCACGGCCTCGTCAATCGGCGTCTGGCCGCTGACGACCTCCCACTGCTTCCTGATCGTCGATGGATTGTCGAGGACGACGGCGATCAGCGCCGCGACGTCGGCCCGCGGAATCATCGCCGCGTTCGACGGTCTCGGCCAGCTCGACCTGACCCGTCGGTTCGTCGTCGGTCAGCCCGCCCGGACGCACGATGGTCCAGTCCAGGGTGCTGTCACGCAGGGCGACGTCGGCGTCCCGCTTTGCATTGACGTACGCGACCCAGGCGTCCTCGACGTCATCAGCCAACGGGGTGTCGACTCCAATTGCCGAGATCTGCACGAAGCGGCGGACGTCGGCACTCGTCGCGGCCGCGATCGACTTGACCGAGCCACCCAGGTCGACCGTCCGCTTGCGCTCGATGTTGCCGTCCGCACCGCCGCCGGCGGCGAACACGACAGCATCCGCGCCGGCGAACGCCTCGGCGAATGCATCGACGGTGTCCTGCTCGATGTCGAGGATGCCGACCTCTGCTCCGAGCTCCTCGAGCTCCGCCGAGTAGTCCGGGTTGCGTACCAGCGCCACCGGCTGATGACCGGCGTCGACGAGGAGGGGAATGAGGAGGCGGGCAATTTTGCCGTGGCCTCCGACGATCGCGATTCGGCCATACAGCCAACGTACGTGCCCCGCGGTAAGTTGCCACTCGTGGAGTTCCGGACCTACTCGATCGCGATGCCGACAGCGTTTCGTGGCATCAACCGGCGCGAAGGAATGCTCGTCGAAGGACCTGCCGGGTGGGCGGAGTTCAGCCCGTTCCTCGACTACGACGCCGTCGAGTGCGTTCCTTGGCTCGCCGCGGCGATCGACTCCGCCGAGAACGACTTGGCCGACACCGCTTCGCGACAGCATCGCCGTCAACTGCACGGTCCCCGCGGTCGGACCCGATGCGGCTGCGCAGATCGTCCGAGCCAGCGGCTGCAGCACGGCCAAGGTCAAGGTCGCCGAGAAGGGCCAGACCGATCGCCGACGACATCGAGCGGGTCGAAGCCGTACGTGATGCGATCGGCCCGCGCGGCAACATCCGCGTCGACGCCAACGGTGGCTGGTCAGTCGACGAGGCGGTGAGCGCCATCGCAGCCCTCAACCATCGCGGCGCACGGTCTCGAGTACGTCGAGCAGCCCTGCGCCACGCGTCGAGGACCTCGCCGCAGTACGACGCAGGGTCGGCGTGCCGATCGCCGCCGACGAGTCGATCCGCCGCGCCGCCGACCCGATGCGGGTGGTCGAGCTCGAAGCCGCCGACATCGCCGTGCTCAAGGTCGCGCCGCTCGGCGGAGTGCACGCCTGCCTGCGGATCGCCGAGCAGATCGGCCTGCCGGTCGTCGTGTCCAGCGCCGTCGAGACGTCGATCGGCCTCGCGGCCGGTCTCGCGCTGGCCGCAGCACTGCCCGAGCTGCCGTATGCCTGTGGCCTCGCCACCACCTCGTTGCTCGACGGCGAGTCGTGGCGTCGCCGCTCGTGCCGGTCGACGGGTTTCTGCCGGTGGGTCGGCAATCGCTCGATCCCGACGCGTACGCGCCTGTCGCCGCAGATGCGGAGACCGACGCGCGCTGGCAGGAGCGACTTGCCGAAGTGCGGGCGGTCCTGCGATGAGCCGCAACCACGACGGTCCAGGCACTGGTCGATGAGCTGATCGCCCACGGGGTGACCACGCAGTGCTCGCTCCGGGCTCCCGGTCGGGTCCGCTGGCGCTGGCCCTGCATGCCGCCGATCAGCAGGGTCTGATCCGGCTGCACGTGCGAGTCGATGAGCGCGAAGCCGGCTTCCTCGCCCTGGGCCTGGCCAAGGCTTCGCGCCAGACCGTGCCGGTCGTGACGACGTCGGGGACCGCTGTCGCGAACCTGCATCCCGCGATGCTCGAGGCGCTGCACGCAGGGGTACCGCGTGCTTGCCGTCACCGCCGATCGCCCGGGTCGTCTGCGCGGGACCGGCGCCAACCAGACCACCGAGCAGCGCGAGATCTTCCCTGGCGTCGCGATTCACCGAGCGACCTGGCGAGGTCTTCGCCGGCACGGGGCCGACGCACCTCAATCTCGAGCTCGACGAGCCACTGATCGAGCCCGTCGACTGGGAGTTCGCGGCGGTGCGAGCAGCGACGTTTGCGGACACGTACACCGAGGCCGAGCCGACGCACTCGCCGCTGGGCCCCGCACCGTCGTCGTGGCCGGCGATGACGCTCGGCAGCCGGCGCGAGACGCTCGCCGAGGACGCCGGCTGGCCGCTGCTCGCCGAGCCCACCTCGGGGTCGCGCAACGGCGACAACGCCCTCGTCGCCTACCGCCTGCTCCTTCGGCACTCGCCGCTCGCCGAGCAGATCGAGCGCGTGGTCAGCTTCGGCCACGCCACGCTCTCGCGCCCCGTCACCCAGCTGCTGGCCGCACCGACATCGAGATCATCCACGTCGGTGACCAGTCGACGTTCCCGGTGCCGGCCGGGCAAGAACGTGCGCTTCGTCTCGGCGCGCGAGTCGGACGCGATCCCGACGAACCTGCCTGGCTCGCTGCGTGGCTCGAGGCCGACAAGGCAGCGACTGCATGCGATCGACGGCAGTGCTCGACGGCACCACCCCGTACGACGTCGCCCGGATCGTCAGCCAGGCCGTACCGCCGGTGGGTTGCTGTTCGTCGGCTCGTCCAGCCCGATCCGCGACCTCGACCTGGTGGCTCGGCCCTACCCGGTCGGCGAGACGCCGACTGGTCATCGGCAACCGTGGCCTCGCCGGCATCGACGGAACGCTCTCGACCGCGATCGGCGCCGCGCTGGCCCGGCCGTCGAGCCGCGCGATCGCCTACGTCGGCGACCTGACGTTCCTGCACGGCAGCAACGGCCTGCTGATCGGACCCGACGAGCCGCGGCCCGACCTCACGATCGTCGTCGCGTCAGACGACGGTGGCAGCATCTTCTCGACGCTCGAGCAGGGCGCGCCGGAGTACGCCGACTCCTTCGAGCGCGTCTACGCGACGCCGACCGGGGCTGACATCGGCGCATTGTGCAAGGGCTACGGCATCGCCGCATCGCACCGTCTTGCCGTCAGCGCTCGCCGCCGCGCTCGGCGAGACGACCACCGGCATCCGGGTCCTGGAGGTGCCGGTCGACCGCCTCGAGCGCCAGGCCCTCGACGCCCGCGATCGACGCCGCCGTGCGGGCCGCCGTGCAACGCTGACACCTGTTGTGTCATGGTCATGCCGGCAGTAGGTTTGTGAGGCGCATCACGCGCCACCGCGAGAGGGAAAAATCCAAAAACATGGCCGACGAGACATTCGACTACATCGTCATCGGATCCGGAAGCGCAGGCGGAGTCGTCGCTGCGCGCCTGAGCGAGGACCCCAGCGTTTCGGTGCTCCTGCTCGAAGCCGGTCCCGAGGACGACGACGACATGATTCACCTGCCGGCGGGGTTCCCGACGCTGTTCAAGACGAAGTGGGACTGGGGCTACAAGACGACCCCGCAGAAGCAGCTCGGCGGCCGTCGGGCCGACTGGCCGCGCATGAAGGCGCTCGGCGGATGCTCGTCGATGAACGCCATGATCTACATCCGCGGCAACCACGCCGACTACGACGAGTGGCGCGATGCATACGGCGCCACCGGCTGGGGATTCGACGACGTCCTGCCCTACTTCAAGAAGGCCGAGGGCAACACCCGCCTCGGTGACCCGTTCCACGGCACCGACGGCCCGCTGCATGTCGAGGACCGCCGCTACAACCACGAGCTGACCCACATGTTCATCGAGTCGGCCGTCGCCGCTGGGTTCAAGCGCAATGACGACTTCAACGGCGCCGAGCAGGACGGTGCCGGTCTCTATCAGGTGACCTGCAAGAAGGGCCGCCGCTGGTCGGTCGCCGACGCCTACATCCACCCCGCCGACAAGCGCCCCAACCTCACGGTTCGCACCGAGGCGTTCGTCACCAAGATCGAGATGGAGGGCAACCGTGCAACGGGTGTGACCTATCGCCGAGCCGGGGTCACCGAGACCGTTCGTGCGACGCCGAGATCATCCTGTCCGCCGGCGCGGTTGCCAGCCCGCAGATGCTGATGCTCTCGGGCATCGGGCCCGGCGCACACCTGCGTGAGCACGGCATCGAGGTGCAGGTCGACTCGCCCGGCGTGGGCCAGAACCTGCAGGATCATCCGGTCACGGGCGCGCTGTACTACACCAAGGACACCTCCGACCTGGCCGAGTTCCTGTCGCTCGGCAACATGGTCAAGGCGCAGAAGGCCGGCCGCGGGCCGTTGAGCTCCAACGTCGCCGAGTCAGGCGCCTTCTTCAAGTCGCGCGACGACCTCGAGCAGCCCGACCTGCAGCTGCACGTCGCGGCGAGCGGGTTCTACGACAACGGGCTGCACGAGCCCGTACGTCGCGGACTCACGGTCGCCAACACGCTCGTACGCGTCGAGAGCAAGGGCCACATCAGGCTGCGATCGGCCGATCCGACCTGGCACCCCGAGATCGAGCCCGGCTACTTCGACGACGGCGCCGACCTCGATGCGATGATCGCCGGTTACTCCACGATGTCGCGAGATCGTCAGTAGCGGCCCGATCGCCAAGCACATCGACGAGCCATGGGAGCCGGCCTCGATGAACCCCACCACCGACGAGATCATTGCCTCGATCGCCCGCCTGGGCCAGACGCTCTACCACCCGGTCGCCACCTGCGCGATGGGCACGATCGAGGGCAGCGTCGTCGGACCCGATCTCAAGGTTCACGGCGTCGAGGGCCTCCGGGTCGCCGACGCCTCGGTCATGCCGCGCGTACCGCGAGGCAACACCAACGCACCAACCATCATGGTCGGCGAAAAAGCTGCCGACCTCATCAAGGAGTCAAGATGAGCACCCCAACTTCTGCTCGTTCCGCAGTCCTGACGCGAGACATCTCGCGTTCCGCCCGCTCCACTCACACAAAGTAGGGGACCCCGCATGACCGCCACGATCGAGTCGCCCAGCACAACTGCAGCACCAGCGACCTTCGAGTCGCTCAATCCGGCCAACGGTGACGTCGTCGGCGTTCACCCGATCGCCAGCAAGGCCGAGGTCGACGCGGCAGTGGAGCGCGCCCACGAGGCAGCCCGGTGGTGGGGAGCGCTCTCGTTCGGCGAGCGCGAGGAGTTCCTGCTGACCTGGCGCAGCGTCATCACGCGCCGCATCGCCCAGCTCGCGCAGCTGTCACACCTCGAGACCGGCAAGCCGGCCGGCGATGCCCAGCTCGAGATCGTCATGGCGATCGACCACATCGCCTGGGTCGGCCAAGCACGCCAAGAAGATCCTCGGCCCGCAGAAGGTGAAGTCGGGTCTGTTGATGGCCAACCAGGCCTCGACCGTCGAGTACAAGCCGCTCGGTGTCGTCGGGGTCATCGGTCCGTGGAACTATCCCGTGTTCACCCCGTGCGGCTCGATCGCGTACGCACTTGCCGCCGGCAACACCGTCGTCTTCAAGCCGAGCGAGTACACGCCTGGCGTCGGCCAGTGGCTTGCCGACACCTTCACCGAGGTCGTAGGCGGCCGTCCGGTGTTCCAGGTCGTCACGGGCCTCGGCGAGACCGGCAACGCGCTGTGCACGTCGTCGGTCAACAAGCTGGCCTTCACCGGGTCGGGGGCGACCGGCAAGAAGGTCATGGCCGCCTGCGCGGAGAACCTCACCCCGGTGATCATCGAGGCCGGCGGAAAGGACTCGATGATCGTCGATCAGGACGCCGACATCACCAAGGCCGCTGAGGCTGCCCTCTGGGGCGGAATGTCCAACGCAGGTCAGACCTGCATCGGCACCGAGCGGGTGTACGTCCACGAGAAGATCTTCGACAAGTTCGTCGCTGAGATCGCCGAACAGGCCAAGGACCTCAAGGCCGGGCCCGACGAGAAGATCGGCCCGATCACGATGCCGTCGCAGATCGGCATCATCAAGAGCCACATCGATGACGCGATCGCCAAGGGTGCGACGGTCGTCACGGGTGGCGCAGGTGCCGTGGGTGAGCGTTTCGTCCAGCCGACGATCCTCGCCAACGTTCCGGAGAACTCCACCGAGATCACCGAGGAGACCTTCGGCCCGACGCTGGCGATCAACCCGGTCAAGAGCATGGACGAGGCGGTCGAGCTGACCAATGCGACCAAGTACGGTCTCGCAGGTGCTGTGTTCTCCAAGAAGAACGGTGTCGACATCGCCCGCCGTGTGCGTTCGGGAATGACGTCGGTCAACTCGGTCGTCGCATTTGCCGGCGTACCCGCCCTGCCGTTCGGTGGGGTGGGGGAGTCAGGCTTCGGCCGAATCCACGGACCTGACGGACTCAAGGAGTTCACCTACGCCAAGGCGATCACCCGGCAGAAGTACAAGCCGCTGATGATGCTGACGTCCTTCGCCCGCGATGCCAAGACCGACGGCAAGGTCGCCAAGATGATCACGGTGATGCACGGCGGCAAGAAGACGCTCAAGTAAGGGCGCTCACCCAAGAGGCTTATCGAAACCCTGCTGGGTGAGCGCTCACTCTGCGCCTGAGGTAGTTCAGCCGACTCAAATACGGATTTCGTCCGATGTGGGGGACTACCTCAGACGACGAGGATCGACTCATGATCCTCAATCCAGAAGAATTCATGCGAGCTGACCACCGGCGCCGACTCGAGGCGACGGTCCGTCGTCCCGCACCTTCGGAGACCCAGTGCATGCCGTGCCGAAGTGCTGAGCCGCGGGCTTCGGCTTCTCGGCGTTCTGCACGATGCGCTGGCCGCGTCGCGCGTTCGACTGACGTGAGCGCCGTCGCTGGGCTCAAAGCGTCATCACCTTCCGGCATCATGGGCTTCATGGCGTCCGACCGAAGTCCTGTCACACCACTGGTGGGGCGAGATGATGAGCTCCGGCAACTGCTCGCCGCTGCAGGCCTCGGCGATGGCAGCAGCGGCGATGCGGTGCTGCTCGGTGGCGATGCCGGAATCGGCAAGACCCGGTTGCTGCGAGAGCTTGTCGACCGCGCCGACGCCGCGGGCCACCGGGTGCTGGTGGGTCACTGCCTCGATCTCGGCGACAGCCACTTGCCCTTCCAGCCGTTCGTCGAGGCCTTCGGCCTGGTCGCGCAGGACGAGCGCGACGACCTGGCCGGCAGATTCCCGCCACTGGCTCCGCTCCTGCCGTGGAAGGACGCCGAGGAGTCCGACGAGGTCGATCGCACCGAGCTCTTCTCATCAGTGGTCGCCGGCCTCGACCATCTGGCGCAGACCCGGCCCCTCCTGCTGGTCGTCGAAGACGTGCACTGGGCCGACGGGTCGACCCGGCACCTGATTCGCTACGTCCTCGCGCACACGTTCAACCAGCCGGTACACGTCGTCGTCAGCTATCGCGCCGACGATCTGCACCGTCGCCATCCACTGCGCGAAGCAGTTGCCGAGTGGGTGCGTCTCCCGCGTGTTCGCCGCATCGAGCTCAGTCCGCTGGCCGATTCCGACGTCCGTACGTTGATCACCACACGCGGCGCGGGTGAGCTCGCGCCAGATGATGTCCGCGCGGTGGTCAGGCGAGCGTCTGGCAACGCGTTCTACGCCGAGGAGCTGCTTGACGCGGGGCTCACCTGCCACCAGGAAGCGCTGCCCGAGACGCTGGCCGACCTGCTGCTCATCAGGCTCGACCGGCTCGACGACGATGCGCGTCTCGTCGTTCGTGCGGCTTCGTGCTCGGGTGGTCGCGTCACCGACCAGGTGCTTGCCGCAGTCGTCGGCCTGCCCCCGGCGAAGCTCGACGACGCACTCCGCCTGGCGATCGACCACAAGGTCCTGACACAGGTGGCGGGCGAGTCGTACGCGTTTCGCCACGCACTCTTGGCCGAGGCGGTCCGCGACGATCTGTTGCCCAGCGAGCGTCGACGCATCAACAACGCCTACATCGCCGCGCTGACCGCCGACGGTTCGCACGGTCCGGCGGCCGAGATCGCGATGCACGCCGCCGCGGCCGGAGACCTCACGCGGGCATTTACCGCCAATGTCGAGGCAGCTGAAGGCGCGGTCCGGGTGGCTGGCTATGACGAGAGCGCTCACCACTACGAGAGCGCCCTCGAGATGGTCGCCGCTGCCCCTGAGGGCACAGACGTCGTAGGGCTGGTCGTCGCCGCTGCCGATGCCGTACTGACTGCGGGCCATCTCTATCGTTCGCTGGCTCTGCTCCGCGATCACCGTGACCAGCTGCGTCCCGAGGCTCCGGTGGAGGACCGCGTACGCCTGCTCCTCGCGATCGGCAACACCGCTTTCTACGCGGGACTCGATTCAGAGGCCCGGGCGACCAGCGAGGAGGCTCTGGAGCTGGTGGGTGACGCCCACACAGTCCTGCGGGCCGAGGCCGAGGCGCTCGGTGCCCGCATCGCGATGGACCTGCGTCACGACGAGGTTGCCGTGGAGCGCGGGGAGCTCGCGGCTGCCATCGCCGAGGAGCTGGGCGCCGCCCACGTGATCGCTGATGTGACAGTGACCCTCACTCGCCTGCTCGCCCGCGCCGGAGGCGCCAATCTCGACAAGGCGCGCCAGCGATACAACGACTTGGTGGCGTCCTCGCGTGCCGACGGCAACATCGTCGGCGAGCTCCGAGGGATGCAAAACCTCGCCTTCGTGCTCTACAACGCCGGTGAGCTCGACGACGCCGAAGCAGTGTTCCGCTCAGCCATGGCCCGGGCCGAGAAGACCGGCCGCGTTTGGGGGCCCTACGGCTTCGACGGCAGGGTGTTCGCCGCGATCATCTGCTACGTCCGTGGGCGGTGGGACGACGCCCTCGAGCTGTGGTCGGTCGGTCCGGATGCGCCTCCTCTGGCCGAGGCGATCCTCGCGGGGAGCGCGCTGCAGGTGGCCGCGGGTCGCGGTGAGATCACGGCGCTCAGCCACGAGCGGCGACTGAGGGCCGTGTGGGAGCAGGACATCGCCATGACGGTGCACAGCGGCTCTGCGCTGATCGACCTCCACGGAGACGCAGGAGACCTGGTCTCGGCGCTCAAGGCCCATGACGACGTTGTCGACACACTCGATCGGGTCTGGGACGGCGGCCACTTTCCGGCGCGCTTGCGGTTGACCGGTCTGATCGTGGGCCAGTTCGCTTCGGCCGTGAAGCGTCTGGCCAAGTCCGAGCATGGCGCCATGGTGCGTCGTGCCGCAGAGCTCGAGCGCGACGTCGCCGCCACGGTGGAGGCATATCCGTCGTTGGGTCCCGAAGGTCTCGCTTGGCACGCCCGGGTCGCTGCTGAGATCGCCCGGCTCCGCTGGCTCACGGGCATCGATCCTCCGTCTGAGACCGAGCTGGTGCGGCTGTGGCGAGAAGCCGTGGAGGGATTCACCGTCGTTGGCCATCCCTTCGAGCAGGCGAGGTCGGCCGTTCGCCTCGCCGCGGTGCTCCGGGCTGGCGGACAGGACGAGGAGGCGCGGGCCATGCGTGCATCGTCGCGTGAGATCGCCCAACGCCTTGGCGCCAGACCTCTTCTGGAGGAGATCGCCGAGTCAGGTGGTCGGGCTTCTCGATCCGATGACGAGCTCACACCGCGCGAGCGCGAGGTGCTGACACAGGTGAGCTCGGGCCTCAGCAACGGCGAGATCGCGGCGCGGCTGTTCATCAGCACCAAGACCGTCTCGGTGCACGTCTCCAACATCCTTGCCAAGCTCAATGCGAGCGGTCGAACCGAGGCTGCAGCGATTGCTCGGCGACGGGGTCTGATCGACGGCTGACCTACGTCGACCAGGCGCGCCGTAGAATGGCCGGGTGCAATTTCACCGCTTTGTCGCCTTGGGTGACTCGTTCACCGAAGGTGTCGGCGATCCCGATGAAACCCTGCCCAATGGCGTCCGCGGCTGGGCCGACCGGATGGCCGAGGTGCTGGCCGCGGGCGACGACGCGTTCAAGTACGCCAACCTTGCGATCCGTGGGCGCAAGCTCCTGCCGATCCTGGCCGAGCAGATCGAGCCGGCCTTGGCGATGAAGCCCGACTTGGTCAGCATCTATGCCGGTGCCAACGACGTGCTCCGCCCACGCATCGACCTCGACATGCTGGTCGAGGAGTACGACCAGGCGCTCGGGCGCCTCGCCGATGCGGGCGCACATCTGGTCGTGTTCACCGCCTACGACCCCGGTCGGGTGCCGGTCTTTGCGGCTCTGCGGGGCCGGTTCGCGATCTACAACGAGCTGGTCCGACACGTCGCCGACAACCATGGCGCGACCTTGGTCGACTTCTGGCGCATGGACGCCTATCGGGACGCCCGACTGTGGGACACCGATCGTATGCACATGTCGAGCGCCGGGCACCAGTTCATGGCGATCGAGGTGCTGAACGCGCTCGGCATCCCGCACGATCTGGTCCCTCTCGAGCTGGGTGAGCGCGAGCGGCTGTCACGCGTGCAGCAGAGCACGGGCCACGCCCAGTGGCTGCGCGCGAGCGCCGGGCCGTGGGTCAAGCGACGCCTCACCGGCACGTCATCAGGTGACGACCTCGAGCCTCGGTGGCCAGAGCTCGCACCGGTCGGCACCTGAGGCCATCCGATGCGGCTTCCGAAGGTTGGTCCCAGGCTCGCGGCGCCCCCGACGGATCTCGATGACGACTCGATGGAGCGTCTCGACGAGTTCATCCGGCTGGCGGACGGCGAAGCGGTGGTCAGGACCCGACGCCTGCTCTGGCTCGGCGTCGTCTTCGCCGGAAGGCTCCAGCTGAGGGACGACCACTCCCCGAGGTCCGCCCGCGAGACGATCGTCCTCAACCCGCACACGATCGTGATGACTCCACAGGAGCTCGTGGGTGTCGCCAAGGTCAACTACTACCTCGCCGAGCTCAGCTCCGGGAAGTCGATCAAACCGGCTCGCGTACTCGCAGTGGGCGACGGTGACGGCTGGTGGCACCTTGACGGACTGCATCGCCTCCTGGCCGCCCGAATCCTTGGCCTCGACCTGGAAGCCAAGGTCTGGCGCTGAGAGTTGGCGAACTAGGCGTGAGGGCGTCGCGTACGGGGATCAGCTTGGCGTTGGACTCGGCCAGCTCGTCTGCCGGCACCGAGTCGGCCACGATGCCGCAGCCGGCAAAGAGGCGGACCTGGGTACCGCCTGCCTCGACCTGCGCAGACCGCAGTCCGATGCCCCACTCGCCGTCGCCCGAGGCGCCGATCCAGCCCACGGGACCTGCATAGCGTCCGCGATCGAGCTGCTCGATCTCCTCGATGAGTGCGACGGCCTTGGGTGTCGGCGTGCCGCCGACGGCCGCGGAAGGGTGGAGCGAGGCAGCAAGGGTGAGGGCGCTGGCTTCGTCCTTGATCACGCCGGTGACGTCAGTGGCCAGGTGCATGACATTCGGAAGGTGGAGAACGAAAGGCGCTTCCGGCACGTTCATGCTGGTGCAGTGAGGGGCCAGCGCCTCGGCAACAGAACGTACGGCGTACTCGTGCTCCTCGAGGTCCTTGCTCGAACGGGCGAGTGACGCCGCCAGGGCGAGATCTCGCTCGTCGTCGCCGGAACGTCGGATCGTGCCGGCGAGAACTCGAGAGGTGATCAGGCCACGCTCGAGGCGGACCAGCATCTCTGGAGTCGACCCGAAGAAGCCGTCGACGTGGAAGGTCCAGCAGCTCGGATATTCGTGCGCCAGCCTTGCCAGCGGTGCTCGGACGTCGAGTGGTTCCTTGAGAGTTGCGAGGAGATCGCGCGCGAGCACGACCTTGTCGAGGTCGCCGGCGGCGATGCGCTTCACGGCCTGCGCAACGAGACCTTGCCAGTGGACACTGTCGACCGGGCCGTCGGCAAAGGTCGTGCCGACGGCGGGCAACGACGAAGTAGCAGGTGTGAGGTCGGGGGGTGACGTGATGCCCAGGCCGATGACGGTGATCCAGGTGACGCCATCGCGCCGACCGATCACGATCTCGGGGACCACCAGCACGCTGCCATCGGCGTCATCGCTGAACGTGAAGGAACCGAAGGTGATCAGGCCGCTACCGGGGACGTCCACCTCGTCGCGTACGACGGCGTGGTCTGCAAGGTCGCGCCACCACTGGGACGCGGCGTCGAAGCGGTCTGCGCCAGAGGTACGAAACTCGGCCGCGCGGCCCCAGGCCGACGAGCCCATCGCCGCCATGCACCCAGGCCAGCGCGTCGTCGGGGGGAAGGAGTGTAAGCAGATCGCCGGGGTCATCGATGCGTTCTGATCGAACCACCAGGGATCGGCCGCAGCGTCGAGGGCAGGGTTGCTCACAACCAATGAGCCTACCCGTGGCAGAGTTGACGATGTGAGTCGAGCCGGTCTGGACAAAGAGCCCCACGACGTCGCCCGGATGTTTGACGGGGTCGCCGAGAAGTACGACGTCACCAACGATGTCCTCTCCATGGGTCAGGACCGACGCTGGCGCAAGCGGGTCGTCGCACTGGTCGCGACCGCGACCCGGCGAGCTGATCCTGGACCTTGCTGCCGGCACCGGGACGTCGAGCGAGCCCTTCGCCGACGCGGGCGCCACCGTGGTGCCGTGTGACTTCTCGATCGGAATGCTCGAAGTCGGCAAGAAGGCACGCCCCGCTCTGCCGTTCGCCGCAGGCGACGGGATGAAGCTCCCGTTCGGTGATGACGTGTTCGACGCTGTCACGATCTCATTCGGGCTGCGCAACATCCACGACCCGATCGAGGGTCTGCGCGAGATGCTTCGAGTCACCAAGCCGGGTGGCCGCATCGTGGTGTGCGAGTTCAGCACTCCGACGTGGGGGCCGTTCGACGCGATCTACAGCAACTACCTCATGCGTGCTCTGCCGGCGGTCGCGCGGATGGTCTCGTCCAACCCAGAGTCGTATGTCTATCTCGCAGAATCGATCCGCGCCTGGCCCGATCAGAAAGGTCTCGCGCTGCGGATGGTCGAGGCTGGTTGGGGCAAGGTCGAATGGCACAACCTGTCGGCTGGGATCGTTGCCCTTCACCATTCGATCAAGCCGAGCTGACCTGCTCCTCGGCGTCATCGGCTTCCTCATGGCGCGCGGCATGCGCGGGCATGTGTGGTTCGCGATCGTCGAGCTGGTCTTCGTCCTGAGGCTCACCGCGGTGGCTGTGTGGCTTCGTCATCATGGAGCTCCCGTCCCTTGGGAAAAAACTACCCGTCGCGAGCCGTTCGCGCGAGGGCCAGGACTCCGCCGGATCGCCCCGGAAGTTAGCGTGACCTAAGTTACAACGCGCATCGGTCGGGCGTATCGTGAGACTCGATCAAGTTGTGAACTGGTTCACAAGCGAACATTCGTGCAGTGGTTCAGACAAGCCTTGGAGGTGTCGTGACGGTCTATACGCCGATCCTCGTGCTGGGCGCACTCGCTGCCGGATTCGCCGTGTTCAGCATCCTCATCGCGCCGATCACCGGGCCAAAGCGCTACAACCGGGCCAAGCTCGATCGCTATGAGTCGGGCATCCAACCGAGTCCGCTGCCAGAAGGTGGCGGCAAGGTGTCGGTGCGCTACTTCATCATCGCGATGCTGTTCATCGTCTTCGACATCGAGATCATCTTCCTCTACCCGTTCGCGGTCGCGTTCGACTCGCTCGGGTGGTTCGGACTGATCGAGATGTTCATTTTCATGGTCACGGTGTTCATTGCCTATGGCTACGTCTGGCGCCGCGGAGGTCTCGAATGGGACTGACGACCGCTGCGAACGAAAAGGTGGCACCACGTGGGAATTGAAGAAAAGCTCCCGTCGGGAGTTCTGCTCTCCACGGTGGAAGGCCTTGCCGGCTACATGCGCAAGGCGTCCTTCTGGCCCGCGACGTTCGGCCTCGCCTGCTGCGCCATCGAGATGATGACGTTCGGCGCCCCGCGCTTTGACTCCGCGCGCTTCGGCATGGAGGTCTTCCGACCCTCGCCGCGTCAGGCCGATCTGATGATCGTGGCCGGCCGAGTCAGCAACAAGATGGCTCCGGTGCTGCGGCAGATCTACGACCAGATGGCCGAGCCCAAGTACGTCCTCGCGATGGGCGTGTGTGCCAGCTCGGGCGGCATGTTCAACAACTACGCAATCGTCCAGGGTGTCGATCACGTCGTCCCGGTCGACATGTATCTCCCCGGCTGCCCGCCGCGTCCCGAGATGCTGATCGACGCGGTCCTGAAGCTGCACGACCAGATCCAGCACCAGAAGCTCGGCGCCAACCGTCTGGCCGAGATCAAGTCTGATGAGAAGGTCGCACTGCTCGCGACGCCGACCTCGGCGATGAAGGGCCTCATGCGATGAGTGACACCGAATCGTCGGGAAAGAACGGCCAGGACGCGTCGCACGAGATCCATGACGAGGTCGTCCGCAGTGATGCCCGCCAGCTCGAGGTCGTCGACGTCCGCGAAGGTGCGTTCGGCGCCCACGGCACTGGCGACACCAGCGGCTTCGGTGGCCTGACCCAGCCGGTCATCATGCCGTCGGCATCGCAACGCCCCTACGGCGGCTGGTACGACGAGGTCGCCGATCAGCTCGCGACCCTGACGCCCCCCGACGCCATCGAGAAGATCGTCGTCGATCGCGGTGAGATCACCTTCTTCATCCGCCGCCACGCTCTGCTCGAGACAGTGACCCACCTGCGCAACGATCCAGACACTCCGCTTTGAGTTCTGCTCGTCGCTGTCCGGTGTGCACTTCCCGCACGAGACCGATCGCGAGCTGCACGTCGTGATCCACCTGCTGTCAATGACGCACAACCGACGCATCCGCGTCGAGGTCGTGGCACCCGACTCCGACCCGCACGTTCCCAGCATCGTCAGCATCTATCCGACTGCCGACTGGCACGAGCGTGAGACGTACGACTTCTTCGGCATCATCTTCGACGGCCATCCGGCGCTGACCCGCATCATGATGCCGGACGACTGGCCCGGCCACCCGCAGCGCAAGGACTACCCACTGGGCGGCATCCCGGTGGAGTTCAAGGGTGGAACGATCCCGGCGCCCGACCAGCGCAGGAGCTACTCATGACTGCCACAACCGACCCGTACGCGGGCACCACCGAGACCAGCGAAGGTCCGGTCTTCACCGTCACCGGCCAGGACTGGGACACGATCGACCCGTCCGCCGTCGAGGGTGACCACCTCGTCATCAACATGGGTCCGCAGCACCCTTCGACCCACGGCGTGCTCCGTCTGGTGCTCGAGATCGACGGCGAGACCGTACGCGACGCCCGTGCCGGCATCGGCTACCTGCACACCGGCATCGAGAAGAACATGGAATATCCGCACCTGGACCCAGGGCGTGACGTTCTGCACCCGGATGGACTACGTCGCACCGTTCTCCAACGAGGCCGCGTACGTCATGGCGGTCGAGAAGCTGCTCGGCATCGAGGCGCCGGAGAAGGCGCAGGCCATCCGCGTCCTGCTGCTCGAGCTCAACCGCATCTCCTCGCACCTCGTGTGCCTCGCCACCGGTGGCATGGAGATCGGCGCACTGACGGTCATGACGATCGGCTTCCGTGACCGCGAAGAGATCCTCAACCTGTTCGAGATGATCACCGGGCTGCGGATGAACCACGCCTACTTCCGTCCCGGTGGCGTTGCGCTCGACCTGCCCGACGGCGCGATCGAGAAGATCCGCGCGACGGTGCGGCTGCTCAAGAAGCGCCTGCCCGAGTACGCCGCGCTCTGCAATGCCAACCCGATCTTCAAGGGTCGCCTCAAGGACGTCGGTCACCTCGAGCTCGCTGGCTGTCTCGCGCTCGGCCTCACCGGACCGGTGCTCCGGGCGACCGGCTACGACTGGGACCTCCGCAAGAAGCAGCCCTACTGGGGCTATGAGACCTACGACTTCGAGGTCATCACCCGCGACGAGCCCGACGCCTACGGACGTTTCCGGGTGCGCCTCGACGAGATGTGGGAGTCGATCAAGATCGTCGAGCAGGCCGTCGAACGCATCGCCGCGATGGCTGGCGAGCCGGTCATGGTCGCCGACAAGAAGATCGCCTGGCCCTCGCAGCTCAGCGTCGGTGCCGACGGTCAGGGCAACTCCGCCGAGCACATCAAGCACATCATGGGCGAGTCGATGGAAGCGCTCATCCACCACTTCAAGATCGTCACCGAGGGCTTCCGGGTCCCGGTCGGCCAGGCGTACGCCAGCATCGAGTCGCCGCGCGGCGAGATCAGCTGCCACCTCGTCTCCGACGGCGGCACGCGTCCCTATCGCGCGCACTTCCGCGACCCGTCGTTCGTCAACCTGCAGGGCACCTCGGTGATGAGCGAGGGCGGCATGATCTCCGACGTCATCGTCGCGATCGCCAGCATCGACCCCGTCATGGGGGGTGTCGATCCGATGAGCCTCTCTGAAGACGACCATCGCCGAGCTCCACGAGCTGGGCGTCGCGCTATCCGCAGGCGCGCAGCGCGCTGCTGCCGATGCTGCACCTGATCCAGTCCGTCGAGGGCCACGTCACCAACGAGGGCATCGAGCTGTGCGCCGAGATCCTCGGCATCACCGCCGCCGAGGTGTCAGGTGTCGCGACGTTCTACACGATGTACAAGCGCCGACCGATGGGCGAGCACCACGTCGGCGTCTGCACCAACACGCTGTGTGCCGTGATGGGCGGAGACCTGATCTTCGAGCGGCTCAAGGGTCACCTCGACGTCGGCAACGACGAGACCACCGAGGACGGCAAGGTCACCCTCGAGCACATCGAGTGCAATGCCGCGTGCGACTTCGCGCCGGTGATGACGGTCAACTGGGAGTTCTTCGACAACCAGACGCCCGAGAGTCCGCCGTCGAGCTGGTCGACAAGCTGCGGGCCGGCGAGAACGTCCAGGCCACCCGCGGCGCGACGCATCACCTCGTGGCGCGAGGCCGAGCGTGTGCTCGCCGGCTATCGAGGACGGACTCGTCGACGAAGGACCCGCCGCTGCTGGCCCGTCGCTCGTCGGTCTCAACATCGCCAACGAGCATGGCTGGGCGGCGCCGAGCATCAAGGGCGCGACGGCCAAGGCGGACAAGGTCGCCGACGACAAGGAGGGTGCCGTCGAGCAGGCCGACACCGCCCGCGCCGAGTCCGAGACCGTCGCGGAGGAGAAGAAGTGACCGACATGCTCACCCCCGTGCTCACCGCCGACTGGGGCAACGACCGCGCCTGGACGCGAGAGGCCTACGAGCAGACCGGTGGCTACGACGCCCTCCGCACTGCGTCTGCAGATGGCGCCTGACGACCTGATCACGCTGGTCAAGGACTCCGGCCTGCGCGGCCGCGGCGGCGCAGGGTTCCCGACCGGGATGAAGTGGAGCTTCATCCCGCAGGACAACCCGAAGCCCAAGTACCTCGTGGTCAACGCCGACGAGTCCGAGCCGGGCACGTGCAAGGACATCCCGCTGATGATGGCCTCGCCGCACGTGCTGATCGAAGGCGTCATCATCGCCGCTCACGCGATCCGCGCCGAGAAGGCGTTCATCTACGTACGCGGTGAGGTGCTCCACGTCGTACGCCGCCTGCGCGCTGCTGCACGCGAGGCGTACGAGGCCGGCTACCTCGGGGAGGACATCCTCGGCTCCGGCGCGAACATCGACCTGGTGATCCACGCCGGCGCGGGTGCCTACATCTGCGGCGAGGAGACAGCCCTGCTCGACTCGCTTGAGGGACGCCGCGGTCAGCCACGACTGCGCCCGCCGTTCCCGGCCGTCGAGGGCCTGTACGCCAGCCCGACCGTGATCAACAACGTCGAGTCGATCGCCTCGGTCCCCGCCATCGTGCGCGGTGGCGTCGACTGGTTCGGCTCGATGGGCACCGAGAAGTCCAAGGGCTTCACGATCTATTCGCTCTCGGGGCACGTGAAAAGTCCCGGTCAGTACGAAGCCCCGCTCGGCATCACCCTGCGCGAGCTGCTCGACCTCGGGGCGGCATGCGCGAGGGCAGCGAGCTGAAGTTCTGGACTCCGGGTGGATCCTCCACGCCAATCCTCACCGCAGAGCACCTCGACGTCCCGCTCGACTACGAAGGTGTGGGCGAGGCCGGCTCGATGCTCGGCACCAAGGCGCTTCAGGTGTTCGACCAGACGACCTCGGTGGTGCGCTGCGTGCTCCGCTGGACTGAGTTCTACAAGCACGAGTCATGTGGCAAGTGCACGCCGTGCCGCGAAGGAACCTGGTGGCTGGTGCAGACGTTGCAGCGGCTCGACTCCGGCGAAGGCCGTGACGGCGACATCGACCTGCTGCTCGACCTGTGCGACAACATTCTCGGCCGCTCCTTCTGCGCCCTCGGCGACGGTGCGACGAGTCCCATCACCTCGGCCATCCAGTACTTCCGCGAAGAGTTCGAGGCCGGTATGCACACGCCGTCGAGCTCGACCTTCCCGCCGGCCGCGTCGACGCTGTTCCCGCAGGAGGTCCACGCATGACGATCGAACAGACGCAGAAGACTGGCGAAGCTGTCGAGCTGATCACGCTCACGATCGACGATGTCGAGGTCAGCGTCCCCAAGGGAACCCTGGTGATCCGCGCCGCCGAGCTGGTCGGCACCGAAATCCCACGCTTTTGTGACCACCCGCTGCTCGAGCCGGTCGGCGCCTGTCGCCAGTGCCTGGTCGACATCACCGACGCCGGCAACGGTCGTGGATTCCCCAAGCCGCAGGCGTCATGCACGATCGAGGCAGCGGCAGGGATGGTCGTCAAGACCCAGGTCACCTCCGCGATCGCCGAGAAGGCGCAGCGCGGCAACATGGAATTCCTGCTGATCAACCACCCGCTCGACTGTCCGGTGTGCGACAAGGGCGGCGAGTGCCCGCTGCAGAACCAGGCCATGACCCACGGCCAGGGAGAGTCGCGGTTCACCGAGACCAAGCGAACATTCCCCAAGCCGATCATGGTGTCCGAGCAGGTGCTGCTCGACCGCGAACGCTGCGTGCTGTGCGCCCGGTGCACCCGATTCTCCGAGCAGATCGCCGGTGATCCGTTCATCGAGCTGCTCGAACGCGGCCCGATGCAGCAGGTCGGCATCTATGAGGAAGAGCCGTTCCACTCATACTTCTCCGGCAACACGATCCAGATCTGCCCGGTCGGGGCCCTCACCAGCTCTGACTACCGTTTCCGCTCACGGCCCTTCGACCTGGTGTCGACTCCGTCGATCGCCGAGCACGATGCCTGCGGATCGGCGATCCGCGTCGACCACCGCCGCGGCAAGGTCATGCGACGGCTGGCCGGTGACGATCCCGAGGTCAACGAGGAGTGGATCACCGACAAGGACCGGTTCGCGTTCACGTCCGCGACTATGGGCGACCGCATCACGACACCGCTGGTGCGCAATGCCGAGGGCGAGCTCGAGTCGGCGTCATGGCCCGCTGCACTGGCCATCGCGGCCCGTGGACTGACCAAGGCCGCCGGCAAGGTCGGTGTCCTGACGGGTGGCCGGCTGACTGCCGAGGATGCCTTCGCCTACAGCAAGTTCGCCCGCACCGTGCTCAAGACCAACGACATCGACTTTCGCGCCCGGGCGCACTCTGCTGAAGAAGCCGAGTTCCTCGCGTCGCATGTCGCGGCAACGTCGCTCGACGTCACCTTCGCCTCGCTGGAGAAGGCCTCGACAGTGGTGCTCGTCGGCTTTGAGCCTGAGGACGAGGCAGGTGCGGTGTTCCTGCGCCTGCGCAAGGCATCGCGCAACGGCGTCAAGGTCGTCTCGATCGCCAGTCATACGACGCGTGGACTGACCAAGATGGCCGGCGAGCTGATTCGCACGGTCCCCGGCCAGGAAGCCGCCGCACTGGACGAGCTCACGGTCGACGCTGATGCCGTGATCCTCGTCGGAGAACGTCTCGCCTCGGTGCCGGGTGGCTTCAGTGCCGCAGTGGCGCTGGCGGAGCGTACGAAGGCCCGCGTGGCGTGGATTCCTCGCCGGGCGGGTGAGCGTGGCGCACTCGAGACCGGCTGCCTTCCGACCTTGCTGCCTGGCGGACGTCCGCTCGAAGTCGCCGAGGCTCGCGCCGATCTGGCCGCAGCGTGGGGCGTCAGGACGATCCTCGCCAAGAAGGGTCGCGACACCTCGGCCATCCTCGATGCCACCTCCACAGGCGGGCTCAAGGCGCTGGTGATCGGTGGGGTCGAGATCGACGACCTGCCCGACCCGGCTGCCGCCCGCGCAGCGCTCAAGGCCGCCGACTTCGTCGTCAGCCTGGAAGTTCGCGAAAGTGACGTCACAGCAGTTGCCGACGTGGTGTTCCCGATCGCACCAGTGGTCGAGAAGTCCGGAATGTTCGTCAACTGGGAAGGCCGCGTCCGGATGTTCGACGCTGTCATCAAGGACCAGCACTCGCTTTCAGACGTACGTGTGCTCGCCGGTATCGCGGAGGAGATGGGCACACCGCTCGGCTTCCGAACGATCGACACAGCCCGCGCGGCCATGACCGAGCTGGGTCCGTGGGACGGTGAATGTGCCGCCAAGCCGACGCGCGAAGCGAGCGCGAAGGCCGCACCCAAGCGCAAGGTCGTCCTCGACACCTGGCGTCAGCTGATCGATGACGGCCGCGGCCAGGATGGCCAAGACCTCTACAAGGCGACTGCCAGGCCCGCCGTTCTGCGCGCCAGCGCGGCAACCCTGGGTGCGTTCGACGTCGATCCGGGCAAGCAGGCCACGATCTCCACCGACACGGGCAAGGCCACCTTCATCGCTGAAGTCGCCGATCTGCCCGATGGTGTCGTGTGGGCCCCCGCCAACAACGGCGTGAGCTTGCGAGCGGTGCTCGGTGCCGGCTTCGGTGACCACGTCACGTTGAAGGGTGGCAGACAAGCAGTGAGCTCGACGCTTTTTGGCAACGAGCCGTTCTGGGTGATTGCGCTGAAGGCGCTGCTGGTCTTCGTCTTCCTGATGCTCTACACGCTGTTCAACATCTGGTTCGAACGCCGCATCGTGGCGCGGATGCAGCACCGCATCGGCCCCAACGTCAACGGACCCTTCGGTTTGCTGCAGAGCCTCGCCGACGGCGTGAAGCTCGCGCTCAAGGAAGACATCGTGGTCAAGGCGGCCGACAAGGTTGTCTACATCGCCGCGCCGATCATCGCCACGATCCCGGCATTCATGGCGTGGTCGGTGATCCCGTTCGGACCTGAGGTCCGCATCCCCTTCACCGACACCATCACTCCGTTGCAGCTCACCGACTTCCCGGTGGCGGTGCTCTACATCCTCGCCGTCACCTCGGTTGGCATCTACGGCATCGTGCTGGCCGGGTGGGCGTCCGGCTCGATCTACGCGCTCCTCGGCGGCATGCGCTCCAGTGCCCAGATGATCTCGTACGAAGTGGCGATGGGTCTGGCCTTCGTCCCGGTGTTCATCTACGCCGGCTCGATGTCGACGTCGGAGATCGTCGCCGCACAGGCCGACACCTGGTACGTGTTCCTGCTGTTCCCGTCGTTCGTGATCTATGTGATCGCGATGGTCGGAGAAACCAACCGCGCTCCGTTCGACCTCCCCGAGGCCGAGGGTGAGCTCGTGGGTGGCTTCCACACCGAGTACTCCTCGCTGAAGTTCGCGCTGTTCTTCCTGGCCGAGTACGTCAACATGGTCACCGTCTCGGCTCTGGCCACGACGCTGTTCCTCGGCGGCTGGAGGGCCCCGTTCGGCATCGCACAGTTCTGGGAAGGCGCCAACTCCGGCTACTGGCCGGTGCTGTGGTTCTTCGGCAAGACGCTGGCGTTCGTCTTCTTGTTCGTGTGGTTGCGTGGCAGCTTGCCACGGATGCGCTACGACCAGTTCATGACATTCGGCTGGAAGGTGCTCATCCCCTTCTCCCTGCTGTGGATCATCGCAGTTGGCGCGATCCACAAGCTCGACACCGAAGGCCTCCTCGACCGGCAGGTGCTGATCTGGGTCGCGATCGCCATCGGTGTGGTGCTCCTGCTGACCTCGTTCTGGCCGGCCAAGAAGGAACCCGAGCCGGAACCCGAGCCGGCCTTTGATGCGTTCGCCGGTGGTTATCCGGTTCCGCCCATGCCAGGACAACAAGTGACCGAAGCGAAAGTTGATGAGCATGGCTGAGAAGGGCATTTTCGAGGAGGCGCGCGAGGTCCTCTGGGACCCGATCGCCGGTTTCGGCGTCACATTCCGGACGATGTTCCGCAAGCCCGTCACCGAGCAGTACCCGTTCGAGAAGATCCCGACGGCGCCCCGATTCCACGGGCGGCACCAGCTCAACCGCTGGCCCGACGGGCTTGAGAAGTGCATCGGCTGCGAGTTGTGTGCCTGGGCCTGCCCGGCCGACGCGATCTATGTCGAAGGTGCCTCCAATGTCGAGGGTGGACGCTACAGCCCCGGCGAGCGTTACGGCCGCGTCTACCAGATCAACTACCTGCGCTGCATCCTGTGCGGGTTGTGCATCGAGGCCTGCCCGACCCGAGCGCTGACGATGACCAACGAGTACGAGCTGGCCGACAACAACCGCGCTGACCTGATCTACGAGAAGGACGATCTGCTTGCGCCACTGCTCCCGGGCATGGTCGAGGCGCCGCACGAGATGATGATCAGCGACGACCACCACGACTACTACCGCGGCAAATCGCTGCCAATCTTCCCCGTCGACTCATCTGCTGGGGGAGACGCGACATGACAACGTTCTGGATCTTGGCGCCACTCATGGTCGTGTCGGCCATCGGACTGGTGTTCGCGCGCAAGGCGGTGCACGGCGCACTGTGTCTCGCGATCGTGATGATCAGCCTGGCCGTGCTCTACGCCGCCCAGGGCGCACCGTTCCTGTTCGTCGTGCAGATCATCGTCTACACCGGCGCCATCATGATGCTGTTCCTGTTCGTTCTCATGCTGGTCGGTGTCGACTCGTCTGACGCCATCATCGAGACGATCAAGGGCCAGCGCGCCCTCGCCGCGGTCGTCGGCCTGGTCTTTGGCATCACCGCAGTCCTCGCGATCGGTCAGACCGTCACCGGAACTGTGGTGGGTCTCCAGGGAGCCAACGCCAACGGCAACCCGTACGGCCTCGCCGAGCTGCTCTTCGGCAAGTATGTTCTCGCCTTCGAGTTCACCAGCGCGCTGCTGATCACCGCCGCCCTCGGCGCGATGGTGCTGGCGCACAGCGAACGACTCACACCGCGTCAGACGCAAGCCGATATCGCGGCCCGCCGGATGCGTGAGTACGGCGAGTCCGGCCGCCATCCCGGTCCATTGCCCGTCCCCGGCGTGTTCGCCCGGCACAACGCCGTCGACACCCCCGCGCTGCTGCCCGACGGCACCCCGCTCGAGTCCTCGATCTCGTCAAGCCTCCGGTCGCGTGGCCAGGTGGATGACAGCCATGACGACGCCGTGGAGAAGGTCCTCGAACAGCTCGAAGAGGGCGAGGAGCAGAAGTGAACGAATACATCTCGCTCTCGCTGATCCTCTTCACGATCGGGGCGGTCGGCGTGCTCGTACGCCGCAACGCGATCGTCGTCTTCATGTGCATCGAGCTGATGCTCAATGCGACCAACCTGGCGTTCGTCAGCTTCTCGCGCCAGCACGGCAACCTCGACGGGCAGGTGGCCGCCTTCTTCGTGATGGTCGTCGCCGCAGCCGAAGTCGTTGTCGGGCTCGCCATCATCGTGTCCATCTATCGCACGCGTCGTTCGGCTTCGGTCGACGAGGCGAGCCTGTTGAAGTCCTAGGGGAGCGCGATGTTCGACCTTCAGTGGCTCCTGATTGCCATCCCGCTCGCGGGTGCCGCCATCCTGCTGACGTGGGGCAAGGAAGCCGACGGATTCGGCCACCTCATCGGCACCGTCGCCTCCGCGGCGTCCTTCGTGCTTGGAGTGGTGCTGTTCGTCCAGCTGCTCGGCAAGCCCGAGGACGACCGATCTCATACGACGTCGCTGTTCACCTGGATCGACGCAGGTCGATTCCACGTCGACATGTCGTTCACCTTCGACCAGCTGTCGGGGTTGTTCGTCCTGCTGATCACGGGTGTGGGCACGCTGATCCACATCTACTCGATCGGCTACATGGCGCACGACGAACGCCGTCGCCGCTTCTTTGCGTTCCTCAACCTCTTCATCGCGGCCATGTTGACCCTGGTTCTGGCCGCGGACTACCTCGTGTTGTTCCTCGGCTGGGAGGGTGTCGGTCTCGCGTCCTACCTGCTGATCGGTTTCTGGCAGCACAAGGACTCTGCTGCCGCTGCCGCCAAGAAGGCATTCGTGGTCAACCGGGTCGGCGACCTCGGCATGGCGCTGGCAATCATGCTGATGTTCGCTCAGTTCGGCACCACTGCGATCGGTGCGGTCAACGAAGCGATCCCGGGAGCGTCACAGAGCGTCGCCACCGCGATGGGCCTGCTGCTCCTGCTGGGCGCCTGCGGCAAGTCCGCACAGGTGCCGCTGCAGAGCTGGTTGCTCGATGCCATGGAGGGCCCCACCCCGGTGTCTGCGCTCATCCACGCGGCGACGATGGTCACCGCCGGCGTCTACCTGGTCGTACGGTCCGCCGGGGTTTTCGACGCGTCCGAGGTCGCCCGCAACGCGGTGATCATCGTCGGACTCGTCACGCTTCTGGTCGGTGCCTGGATCGGTTGCACCAAGGACGACATCAAGAAGGCGCTGGCCGGATCCACCATGAGCCAGATCGGCTACATGATGCTCGCGGCCGGCCTCGGCCCCGCCGGCTACGCGTTCGCGATCTTCCACCTCATCACGCACGGCTTCTTCAAGGCCAACATGTTCCTCGGAGCCGGTTCGGTGATGCACGGAATGAACGACGACGTGGAGATGCGGCACTACGGCGCCCTCCGAAAGGCCATGCCGATCACGTTTGCCACCTTCGGGCTCGGCTACCTTGCGATCATCGGGTTCCCCGGTTTTTCGGGATTCTTTTCCAAGGACAAGATCATCGAGTCCGCGTTCGGTGAGAACTTCTGGGTCGGCATGGGTGCGCTGATCGGCGCCGGTGTCACCGCGTTCTACATGACCCGCCTGATGATGATGACGTTCTTCGGTGACCAGCGATGGAAGGAAGACGTCCATCCGCACGAGTCGCCCAAGGTCATGACCTACCCGCTCATCGCTCTCGGTGCGCTCTCGCTGCTGGGTGGTCTGCTGCTGCTCGGCGACTGGATCGTCGAGTGGCTCGAGCCGGTGGTCGGCCACGCCGAGCACCACGAGCTCGGCATCCCGGCCTGGGCCATGACGCTCATCATCACCGCTGTTGCTGCCACAGGCGTGGCGCTCAGCTATGTCATCTACGGCCGTCGACCGATCGCCGGCGAGACTCCCGCGGACGCCTCGGTGTCGGCATGGACCCGTGCCGGTCGTCACGAGCTCTACGGCAACGAGATCAACGACGCCGTCGCGGTCCGCCCGACTCGCCACCTCACCCGGTTCCTGGTCTGGTTCGACCACATGGGTGTCGACGGACTGGTCACCGGCATCGCTGACCGTCTCGGCGACACCTCACAGTTCCTGCGTCAGCCGCAGACCGGCTACGTCCGTTCGTACGCGCTGATCATGTTCGGCGGCGCTGCCCTCGTACTCCTTGCTCTCCTGGCGGTGACCCTCGCATGATCCTCACCTTCCTCATCGCGATCCCGATCGCGGGTGCGCTGCTGCTGGCAGTCCTGCCGCGTGACAGCGGCGACAACCGACTGGCGAAGTTCGTCGCGCTCGGTGTCTCGCTCGTCACTCTTGCCGTTTCGCTCGTGGTCCTGTCGAAGTTCGACCTGGACGCCGGCGGCTATCAGCTGACCGAGAAGCACGAGTGGATCAAGGCATTCGGCGCGTGGTACTCGCTCGGTGTCAACGGCATCGGCATCACGCTGATCCTGCTGACCACGATCCTGACTCCGATCGTGATCCTGGCCGCGTGGGGCGACCGGCTGCCCCAACCGCGCAACACCAACGCCTACTTCGCCTGGATGCTCGCCGTCGAGGGGCTCGCTCTGGGCGCGTTCTCGGCAACTGACGTCTTCTTGTTCTACGTGTTCTTCGAGGCGACACTGATCCCGCTGTACTTCCTGATCGGCTCCTTCGGCGGACCCAACCGTTCGTACGCCGCGGTGAAGTTCCTGATCTACAACCTCGTCGGCGGCCTTCTGATGCTGGCGTCGATCGTCGGGCTGTACGTCGTCAGCTCGCGCGACGGCGGAGCCACCTATCTGCTGAGCGATCTGTCCAACATCGACATGAGCACCAACACCGAGCGACTGCTGTTCCTCGGGTTCATGGCAGCGTTCGCGATCAAGGCGCCGCTGTGGCCGTTGCACACCTGGCTGCCCGACGCGGCGGGCCAGGCGACGCCAGGCACCTCGGTGCTGATGGTCAGCGTCGTCGACAAGATCGGCACGTTCGGCATGATCACCTGGTGCCTCACGCTGTTCCCGGAGGCCGCCAACTGGGCCAGCCCGGTGATCATCACCCTTGCGGTCATCAGCATCCTCTATGGAGCGCTGCTGGCTGTCGGTCAGGACGACATCCGGCGGCTCATCGCGTTCACCTCGGTGTCGCACTTCGGATTCATCATCTTGGGCATCTTCGCCTTCACGACGACCTCGATGGCCGGATCGACGCTGTACATGTTCAACCACGGTCTTTCGACTGCGGCACTGTTCCTGGTGACCGGCATGATGATCGCCCGGCGCGGATCGGCCAAGATCTCCGACTTCGGTGGCGTCCAGAAGATTGCCCCGATCATGTCCGGCGTGTTGCTGATCGCGGGCCTGTCGAGCCTGTCCCTGCCGGGTCTTGCACCCTTCATCTCCGAGTTCATGGTGCTCGCCGGTACGTTCACCCGCTCGATCCCCGCGGCGACGTTCGCGACGCTCGGCATCGTGCTCGCAGCGCTCTACATCCTGATCATGTACCAACGCACCATGACCGGACCGTTGCGTGAGGACAACCAGGGTGTCCATGATCTGGAACCCCGCGAGATCACCGCGCTCGCTCCGGCGATCGTGCTGATCATTGGCTTGGGCTTCTTCCCGCAACCGGTGCTGAACGTGATCAACCCGGCGATCGAGCAGGTCGCCAGTCATATCGGCAAGGGTGACCCCGAGCCGAAGTCACCGACCTCGATTGCCCCGACGACGGCGGAAGGAGGCCACGAATGATCATTCGTGACCTGATGGCGGCCGAGCTGCCTCCGCTCGACGCACCGCACATCGAGTACTCCATGCTCGCTCCGCTTTTCATCATCGCCGGCGTAGCAGTGGCCGGTGTGATGGTCGAAGCGTTCTGGCCCCGTGCGACTCGTTTCACGGCACAGGCAATCCTCGCGATCGTCGGTGTCATCGCGGCGCTGGTCGACACCGTGTGGGTGTTCCAACACCTTGACAAGATCGACGATCCCGAGCTTGCCCGCGGACTGATCGGCGCCGAAGGTGCTCTCTCGATCGACGGCCCCGGCGTGTTCACCTGGGGCATCCTGCTGATCTTTGCCGTGATGAGCATGATGCTGTTCGCCGAGCGTCGCCTCGAGGGCGGACTCAGCGCGTTCACCGGCCGCGCCGCTGACGCGCCCGGGTCGGCAGGTGAGGCTGAGGCGATCGCCAAGCGCATCGAGCACACCGAGGTGTTCCCGCTCGCCATGTTCTCGCTGGTCGGCATGATGCTGTTCGCGACCTCCAACGACCTGCTGACGATGTTCGTCGCGCTTGAGGTGCTCTCGCTGCCGCTCTATCTGCTGTGCGGTATCGCCCGTCGACGCAGGTTGCTGAGCCAGGAGGCCGCACTCAAGTACTTCCTGCTCGGCGCGTTCTCCTCGGTGTTCTTCCTGTACGGCATCGCGTTGACGTACGGCTTCGCCGGCAGCTTCCGGCTCTCCGACATCGACGTCGCGGTCTCGACGCGTACTGGCGGCGTCAACATGCTGCTCGCTGCGATCGCCCTGATGTCGGTCGGTCTGCTGTTCAAGATGGGCGCCGTGCCGTTCCACACCTGGACGCCGGACGTCTATCAGGGAGCGCCGACCCCGGTCACCGCGTTCATGGCGGCCGGCACCAAGGCGGCAGCGTTCCTTGCCATGCTGCGGGTGTTCTTCGTGGCGTTCGGCGGCTCGTCCTGGGACTGGCGGCCGACGATCATCATCATCGCGGTCATCACGATGTTCCTCGGCGCGGTCGTGTCGATCTCGCAGACTGACGTCAAGCGCATGCTGGCCTACTCGTCGATTGCGCACGCCGGATTCCTGCTGGTCGGTCTCGTCGGTGTCTACGCCGGAGTCGCCGGCGAGTCGCGGATCACTTCGGTGTCGAGCATCTTGTTCTACCTCGCCGTCTACGGTGTCGCCTCGATCGGCGCCTTCGCCGTGGTGACGCTGGTGCGTGACTCCGGTGGCGAGACGACCCATCTGTCACGGTGGGCCGGACTCGGCAAGACGTCACCGTTGCTGGCGGGATCGTTCGCGCTGTTCATGCTGTCGTTTGCGGGAATTCCGTTGACCGGCGGCTTCATCGGCAAGTGGAGCGTGTTCGCCGCGGCCTGGTCCGGCGGCGTGTGGCCACTGGTCGTGTTCGCCGTTCTGGTGAGCGCCCTGGCGGCGTACTTCTACGTGCGCGTCATCGTGCTGATGTTCTTCACCGATCCGGTCGGGGACGGGCCGACGGTCGCCGTGCCGAGCATGCTGACTACCGTAGTGATCGCCTTCGCCGTCGTGGCGACGGTCGGTCTGGGTATCCTTCCCGGACCACTGCTCGATCTTGCGCAGCACGCCGGCGCTTTCGTGCGCTGACCGTTCCTGAGGAGTTCTCGCGTGTCCAGTTTGGGTGTCCACTTCAGTGATGACGCCCTTGAAGCGCGCGTCCAGACCGGTATCGAGCGAGATCGAGCGCCAGCTTGCCGCTGCCGTCGACAGCCCCGAGGCGTTCGTGGCCGAGGCTGCCGCGCACCTGCTCAACGCGGGTGGCAAGCGGTTCCGACCGCTGCTGGTGATGTTGGCCGCCGAGTTCGGCGATCCGGCGCACGCAGACGTTCCTCGCGCGGCCGTCGTGGTCGAGCTCACCCACCTCGCGACGCTCTATCACGATGACGTCATGGACGAGGCGTCGATGCGCCGCGGTGCGCCCAGCGCCAACTCGCGGTGGGGCAACTCTGTCGCGATCCTGGTCGGCGACTACTTGTTCGCCCAGGCCTCTGATCTGGTTTCTGACCTGGGCCCTGATTGCGTACGCATCCAGGCGCGTACGTTCTCGCGTCTTGTGCAGGGCCAGATCCGCGAGACTCTCGGCCCGTCAGAAGGTGTCGACGAGCTCGAGCACTACCTCTCCGTAGTGGCAGACAAGACTGGCTCGTTGATCGCCACCGCCGCGCGTCTCGGAGCGAAGATGGCTGGTGCCCCTGTCGAGGTGCAAGATGCCCTGACCGAGTTCGGTGAACGGATCGGCGCAGCCTTCCAGCTCAGCGACGACATCATCGACATCGCCAGCGAGACCGGAGACTCGGGCAAGACGCCCGGTACCGATCTGCGCGAAGGCGTGCCGACGCTGCCGACGCTGCTTGCGCTCCGGACCACTGACCCCGAGAGCGAGCGACTGCGTTCGCTGCTGGCCAAGCCGCTCACCGACGAAACCGAGCTGGCCGAGGCGATCGTGCTGTTGCGCGCACATCCCGCGATGGACGAGGCGCGCGCCTACGTTCGGGCCGAGACCGATGCGGCGCAGCGCATGCTGGACACGCTGCCCGAAAGCGCAGCGCGCGAAGCGCTGCAGACGCTGTGCACCACCGTTGCCACGCGTCTGGGTTGAACGCGGCTCGTACCTGGCAAACCGGCGGCTCGCCTCGCAGCGCCCGTCTCGCTGCTAGATGGGGGCGGGCGCTGTTTTCAGCGTCCGGCGGCGGTTGTTGAGCATGTCCGTCGTGAACACGACCAGTGCGAACCAGACGAGGATGAATCCGATCCAGCGCGCACTGCTCATGTCCTCGTCGAAGATCGTCAGCCCGAAGATGAACTGCAGGATCGGCCCGAGGTACTGAAGCAACCCGATCGTGGTGAGCGAGAGCCGGGTTGCGGCCGCACCGAACAGCAACAGCGGGATCGCGGTGACGACACCTGTCCCGATCAGCAGCAGCACATTGCCGGTGCCGGCGTGGCCGAAGGTCAGGTCGCTGCGCAGCTCCAGCGCGATCAGGAACGCCAGGGCGACCGGAGCCAGGATCAGTGTCTCCATGCCGAGCCCCTCGAAGGCGCCGAGGTTGGCCTTCTTCTTGAGGAACCCGTAGGTCGCGAAGGAGAACGCGACCAGCAGCGCGATCCACGGGGGTCGGCCGTAGTCGACCGCGAGCACCACGACGGCGAGACCGCCGATCGCGACGGCCGCCCACTGGGTCGGCCGCAAGGTCTCCTTGAGCACGAACACGCCCAGCAGCACGGTGACCAGGGGGTTGATGAAGTAGCCGAGAGACGTCTCGATGACATGGCCATTGGTCACGCCATAGATGAAGCCACCCCAGTTGAGGGCGATGACGACTGACGCGCAGGTCAGGATGAACATCATCCGTCGGTCGCGAGCGATGTTGCGGAATGTCTTCCAGCGGCTGGTCAGGGCGATGAGCACCAGCACGAACAGCAGCGACCAGACAACTCGGTGGGCCAGGATCTCCAGCGACCCCGCAGGGTCGAGGAGGGGCCAGTAGAGCGGGAAGAATCCCCAGCACAGATAGGCCAAGGCCCCGAGGATCACGCCGCTGCGCGAGTCGTTCACGCATTGAGAGTACGCCCGTGGTGACGCCCCTATGTGACGGGTGTTCTGTGTTGTCTGAATGCTTGCCGGTTCTGGCTATGGCCCTCCATCGACGGCTCGTGCGCTGGTTGCTAGCGCACGAGATGAGCAATCCACGTGCGGCCGAGCCAGTCGGCATAGTCTTCGTCAGTCCAGCCCCGCTCGGAAACGAGTTGATGCCACAAATGGCCGTCGGTGGTTGCCCACATGATGTCGCGACACTCGGCTTCGCTGACCTTCAATTCGCCTGTCGCTGCGGCCTCGCTCGCCATCACCGACAGGCCGGCGAGTCGTTGGTCCTCCATCTCCGCGGCCATTTTTGCGGCACTCGGTTCGCTGGCCGCAGCTCCATGCACGGCTCGCACGAACGGCGTCATCCGGCGCGCAGTCACCGTTGACAGTCGGGCGTGCATCATGAGTCGTACTGACAGGTCGGGCTCGGCTCTGAGCGCCATCACTTCGGGTCGCTCGTGGAACATGACCGGCTCGTCGTCGCCACCGATGGTGACGTCCCAGGTGCGGTGGAGAAGTGTCGCCTTGTTACGAAAGGTTGCGTAGATCGTCTCGGGGGAGGTCCCTGCCCGCTCGGCGACCTGAGCGATGGTGGTGCGGCCGTACCCCTGCGCGACGAAAAGGTCGTGTGCAGCGCGCAAAATCGCCCTTTGTGTCTCGCGCGCCTGGGCTCGTCGGCGGGTGGAGTCGTATGACCTCTTGACAGGTTTTGTCATTTGAATGCATCATCTCTGTATTGGAATTAGTGACACTGTATCGAAAAGGAGAAGGAGATGTCGGCAGAAGCGTGGTCGAGCGTGTCGGGCGCTTGGGAGGAGTGCGCCGAGGGCATTGAGGAGACCAATGGCACGGCGACGGACGTGCTGCTTGAATTGGCAGCCATTGAGTCGGGCGAGCGCGTCCTTGAGCTTGGTGCGGGCACCGGGCACCTCGCCGTTCACCTGGCGGAGCTGGTGGGCAGCGAAGGTTCACTTGTCGCCAGCGACATTTCGCCGGCGATGGTCGACCTGATCAAGCAGAAGCTAGCCGGACTGCCTTGTTCCACGGCCGAGGTCATCGACGCTGCCAAGATTCCGGGCCCTGCCGATGTCTACGACGTCGTCGTGTCACGCATGGGGCTCATGTTCGTGCCGGAACCGCTGGAGGCATTCCGCGCGATCCGACGCGTCCTGCGGCCCGATGGGCGACTGGCGGCCGCGGTCTGGGCAGCGCCCGGGCGCAATCCGTGGATGGCAGCTGTCGGCATGGCAGCAGTCATGAACGGCGTTCTGTCTGGCCCGCCGCCGACCATGCCGGGTGGCCCCTTCTCGCTCGGAGACCCCGAGCTGTTGGAGAAGTTGGCGCGGGACGCCGGCTTCACCGAGGTACGCATCGAGACCGCCGAGTACACCCGTCACTACGAGAGTGCGGCGGAGCACTTTGACATGGTCAGGGTGCTCGCGCCGCCCATCGCTGCGGCACTTGCCAATGCCACGTCCGAGCAGATCGAGGCGACCAGGAGGTCCACCACGGAGGCGTTGGCACCCTATTGAGACCGGCGCGGGTGGCTACGATCTCCCGGCCTGCGCGCTGGTGCTGCGCGCCTCCTGACCCTCTTCGGACCGTCTGGACCGCGTGGGTGGTTGGCTACTGTTTCCCCAGTTCGTCGATCGACTCGTGCCGCTGGCTGACTAATCGCGGTAAAGGCGCGTTATAGGCGGTCATCGAGAGGCGTCTTCCCTAGACTCACTCCATGGGCGCCTACCTCGACGACTACCGTGCGGTGGGAGTCATCATCATGGTCGGGTTTGTGCTCGCCGCAGGCATGCTGGGCGTCAACCGACTGATGCGGCCTTCCGTCCCGGCGCGTGAGAAGACGCTGACCTACGAATCTGGTGTCGACCCGGTCGGCGAGGGCTGGTCGCAGTCCAACGTCCGCTACTTCGTCTACGCGTTCCTCTACGTCATATTCGCTGTGGATGCGGTATTCCTGTTCCCGTGGGCAGTCGTCCTCGAGGACATCGGTCGTGCCGCTGCAATCGAGATGGGCATCTTCATCGGGATCCTCGTGATCGGCCTGGTCTACGCATGGCGCAAGGGAGTCTTGTCATGGACGCCATAGGCCCCGAGATTGTCGGCGGAGAAATTGTCGACCTGCCGATGCCAACTGTCGGTCTCGGCACGGCGATCGCACCCAAGCCGGCGCGCTACATCCTCAACTGGGGACGCAAGTACTCGCTGTGGGTCTTCAACTTCGGTCTGGCCTGCTGCGCGATCGAGTTCATCGCCACCTCGATGTCACGGCACGACTTCATCCGGCTGGGCGTCATCCCGTTCGCCATGGGTCCGCGCCAGGCCGACCTGATGGTCGTGTCCGGCACCGTCACCGACAAGATGGCGCCGGCGATCAAGCGGCTGTACGACCAGATGCCCGAACCGAAGTACGTCATCAGCTTCGGCTCCTGCGCCAACTCCGGCGGGCCCTATTGGGACTCATACTCCGTCACCAAGGGAGTCGACCAGATCATCCCCGTCGACGTGTACGTTCCGGGCTGCCCGCCGCGACCGGAGGCACTGCTCAACGGCATCGTGACGCTGCAGAAGCAGATCGCCGGTGAAAACCTCGCCGACCGCTACAAGCGGTCGACCACCTCGCTGCTGAGTCCCAAGATCCGACAGGCTCAGGGACCGGACGATTCCGTATGAGTCTCGCGGACAACACGTTCGGCCCGCGGCACCAGGTGGTTGACGTCGCTGACTGGCACGATGCCGTCGCCTCACTCAAGGCGGACGGCTACACGTACTTCGACTGGCTCTCGGCCGTGGACGAGCATCCGGAGGGCTTTCGGCTCGTACTGCACCTGGCGCGGCTCGAGCCGTTGGACCACCTGCTGGTGGTGACCTACGTCGGGCGCGAGGCTCCGGCGGTGGCCTCGATTGCCGACGTGTTCGCCGGCGCTCGCTGGCACGAGCGTGAGACCCACGAGATGTTCGGCATCAACTTCCCCTCGACCGGCTCCGACGGGGTCGAGCTCGAGCCGCTTCTGCTGCCTGACGGCTTCGAGGGTCACCCGCTGCGCAAGGAGTTCGTCCTCGCATCGCGCGTCGCGAAAGCCTGGCCGGGGGCGAAGGAGCCGGGCGAGAGCGACGCCGACTCGACCCACTCGCCGGGCCGCCGCCGCATCAAGCCCCCCGGCGTTCCGGATCCTTCCGAGTGGGGTCCGGGACGGGTGGAACCACAGGAGGTCACCGATGAGTGACGTCCTGGAGGTCGTGCTGCGTTGCGTGCTGGTGCTGGGTGCGTTCATGACCCTGCCGCTGCTGGTCGGGCAGATGGAGCACAAGGCCATGGCCCACATGCAGAGCCGTGTCGGGCCGATGAAGGCCGGTGCGTTCCATGGCTGGGCTCAGCTTGTTGCAGACGGGGTGAAGTTCGTGCAGAAGGAGAGCATCGTCCCGGCCGCTGCCGACGGTCCGGTCTTCCGCCTCGCGCCGGCCGTCGCGTTGGTGCCGTATCTCGTGGCGATGGTGGCCATTCCGCTGGGACCATTCTTCGGGCAGACCAACTTGATCGGCCAGGACCTCGATCTCGGCCTGTTCTTCGTGCTCGCGGCGATGAGCGTCGGCGTGCTGGGCTCACTGATGGGCGGGCTGGGCAGCGGCAACAAATACTCCTACATCGGCGGTATGCGGGTGGCCGCGCAACTGATGTCGTACGAGCTGCCGATGGTGCTCGCCGCCGCCAGCGTGGCCATGGCCGCCGGGACGCTCTCGTTGATCGGTATCGCCGACGCATGGGAACCGTGGTGGCTGCTGCTGCAGCTGCCCGGGCTGATCGTCTTCTTCACCGCCGGTCTTGCCGAGCTGCAGCGACCGCCGTTCGACGCGCCGATCGCAGATGCCGAGCTGGTGATGGGCCCCATGACCGAGTACGGCGGTATGCGGTTCGCGATGTTCCTGCTCGCGGAGTACGCCGGCATCGTGGTGCTGGCCGCGCTGACCACTGTGCTCTACCTCGGGGGCTGGGCCGGTCCGTGGTCCGACACCTTGGGCTGGCTGTGGTCGCTGATCAAGATCTTCGCAGTCTCGTTCTTGGTGATCTGGGCCCGCGTCGCGTACCCCCGACTCCGTGAGGACCAGGTCAACTCGCTGGCCTGGAAGGTCCTCGTACCCCTCGCCCTGCTCCAGCTCACGCTGACGACGTTCGTGGTGGTGCTCTGATGTTCGACAAACCTCTGTTCGGACGGGGACTGCTCACCGGCCTGCGGGTGACGATGCGCAACATGCTGCACCGCAGCGTGACGGCGCACTATCCCGATGTCGAGCCCGACCTGCCGCCGCGCAGCCGAGGCGTCATCGCGCTGCAGGAGGAGAACTGCACGTCGTGCATGCTGTGCGCCCGTGAGTGTCCGTCCTGGTGCATCGTGATCGACTCGCACAAGGAGGTCATCCCGGCGGCGACCGAAGGTGGCAAGGACCGCAGCATCAACGTGCTCGACACGTTCGACATCGACTACTCGCTCTGCATGTACTGCAGCATCTGCATCGAGGTCTGCCCCTTCGACGCGCTGCACTGGTCGCCGGAGTTCGCCTACGCCGAGGGCGACATCACCGATCTGACGCATGACATGAACCGGTTGCGCGAATGGATGTGGACCGTGCCAGCGCCGGCGGCTCTCGACGCCGGCGCCGAGACGGCCAAGGAGATCGCCGCCTACGAAGCCGCGACTGCCGAGCCACCGCCGACCGATGAGGTCGCCGAGTGAATGCCACCGAGCTGGTCTTCGCGCTGTTCGCGGTGTTGGCGGTCGGCTCTGCCGTGCTCGCCATGACGTCAGGCCAGCTGGTCCATTCGGCGCTGTGGCTCGTCGTGACGCTGGGCGCCGTCGCCGGATGCTTCGTGCTGATGACCGCCGAGTTCGTCGCCTGGGTGCAGGTGCTGGTGTATGTCGGCTCGATCGTGGTGTTGGTCATCTTTGCGTTGATGATGACTCGCCAACCCGTAGCCGGGCCCTCCGCCGAGGTGACCAGCAACCGCTGGACGGCCGCAGTCCTCGGCGTGGTCGCGTCCGGGGGACTTGCAGCGACCTTCGTCGCCGGCTTCGGCGGCGAGCGCATCGAGGGCCAGAACATCGGCACGGTCGGCTCGATCGGCGAAGCGCTGTTCAACCACTGGGTCCTCGGATTTGAGATCCTCAGCCTGGTCCTGCTCGCAGCCCTGATCGGCGCGATCGTCCTCTCCCGGTCGGGATCTGAACGCTGATGTCGCTGCTCTATCCGCTGGTCCTCGCTGCGGCGCTGTTCGGCATCGGCCTGTACGGCGTGCTCGCGCGACGCAACGCGGTCCTGATGCTGCTCGGTGTCGAGCTGATGCTCAACGCGGTCAACCTCAACCTGGTGGCGTTCGATGCCTGGCTCGGCGACGAGATCCACTCAGGTCAGGTGCTGACGCTGTTCACCATTGCCATCGCCGCTGCCGAGATCGGGCTCGGACTGGCCATCATCCTGACGCTGTTTCGGGCCGTACGCACGATCGACGTCGACCAGGTCGGGGTCGAGTCATGAGCGAACGAACCATGTCGGCCCGGTGGACGTACGTCGGGCTCACGGCGATCCTGGCCGCGGTTGTGGCCGTGTGGGTGATCCCGTACCTCGGTGACTCGACCGGATTCCCCGAGGTGTGGATCAAGGGCAACGACTTGCTCGGCGTCTCGCTGGCGGTGCACATTGACTCGCTGGCTGCACAGGTGCTGCTGCTCGCCGTCGGCGTCGGCCTGCTGGTGCAGATCTACTCGACCGCGTACCTCCAGCACCATCCGCGCTACCGCTCGTACGCGCTCATCATCATCTTGTTCTTGCTCGGCATGATCGCCGTCGTCGCGGCCGACGACTTCTTCATACTGCTGATCGGCTGGGAGGTCATGGGCCTGTGCTCCTACCTGCTGATCGGGCACGAGTGGGAGACGGCCGAAGCCCGCTCCGGTGCGGCCAAGGCATTCTTGATGACCCGCATCGCCGACCTCGGACTGCTCGTCGGCATCATCGTGATCGGTCAGACGTACGGCACCTATCGGATCAGCGAAGTGGTGGACCAGACACCCAAGAACGCCACGGCCATCGGCCTGCTGCTGCTCGTGGCTGTCGTGGGCAAGTCTGCGCAGTTCCCGCTGCACACCTGGCTGCCGGACGCGATGCCCGGCCCGACGCCGATCACCGCACTGATCCACGCGGCGACCATGGTGGCGGCGGGCGTCTACCTCGTCGCGCGTCTGCTGCCGATCCTCGAGGCGTCACAGCTGGTCATGACAGCGCTCGCGATCATCGCGGCGATCACGATGCTGCTCGCCGCGTTGATGGCGCTGGTGCAGACCGACCTCAAGCGGGCGCTGGCCTGGTCGACGGTCAGCCAGCTCGCGTTCATGTTCGCGGCTCTGTCGACCGGAGACCGCGAAGCCGGCACCGACCACCTGCTGTCGCACGGAGCGTTCAAGGCGTTGCTGTTCCTCGGGTGCGGCTGCCTGATGCACGCTGTCGGCTCAAGTGCGCTGTCGGCCATGGGCGGACTGCGGCGCGCCATGCCGGCCACGTTCTGGAGCATGACGATCGGTTTCGCCGCACTGGCCGGATTCATCCCGACGGTCGGCTTCTTCACCAAGGACAGCATTCTCGCCGCGCTCGAGCACGGAGCGCAGGGCGACACGGTGCTGCCGAGCCCGGTCGGCCAGCTGGTCTTCTACGTCGCCGTCGCCACGACATTCGTGACCGCCGCCTATGCCGCACGCCTGTGGCTGACGGTATTTTTCGGCGACTCGTCGGTTGAGGCACTCGTCGTTAGCCGCCACGGAGCCATGACGGTCCCGGTGGTCATCCTCGCCGCAGCCACCTTTGCGCTGTCGATCGGGCAGCCGTTCCACCTCGGCTTCGCTGTGCTGTCATCTGCCATCGCGATCGGCGCCACGGCATTGGTCGCGTACGTCTGGCGCAGCCGTGGCGATCTCGACATCGAAGTGTCGCTCCTCACCCGTGAGCTCGCTCTCGACACCCCGTACACGCGGTGGATCCCGGCCGTCACCCGTGGTGCGTCACGTCTGGTGGTCGCGGTCGATCGTGACGCTGTCGACTCCTACCCCGACGGCGGCGCTGCCGGCGCGCAGCTCGCCTCGCGGGCGCTCGAGCTCGTGCAGTCACGCAATGTGCAGCGATACGCCACGGTGATGGCCGTCGGCATCGTCCTTCTGGTTGCAGCGGCGGTGATCTGGACATGATCGTCGTTGCACTGGCCACACCGTTCGCGGTCGGCGTCTTCCTGCTCCTGCTCCGCGATCTCGTCGCTGGTCGGCTCGCCGCCCTGCTCGGTGCCGCTGCAATGGCGGTGTCCCTGGTGCTGTTCGCGCTGGTGTGGGAGGGGCGTACGAAGGTCTCCGGCGAGGTCGACGTCTCGTGGATCGAGCCGCTCAACGCTCGCCTTCACCTGGGTGTCACCAGCATCTCCTGGCCGTTCCTGCTGATGACGGCGCTGCTGGGCCTGCTCTGCTGCCTGTGGCTCGTCGCCGACGACACCTCGCCTGCCTTGGTCGGACTGGTCCTGGTCATCAGCGCGTCCTCGCTGGGCGTGTTCAGCTCGCTCGACCTGCTGCTGTTCTTCGTGTTCTTCGAGCTCGCGCTGATCCCGATGTGGTTCGTCATCGCCTGGTGGGGAGATGGGGACGCAGTACCCGAAGGTGGAAGTGGCAGCGGCGAGGGTCGAAAGAACGGTGCCAGAGTTGCGGCGACCCGGTTCCTGCTGTTCACCGTCACTGGCTCCGCGCTGCTGCTGGTCGGCATCATCATGGTGGCGCTGGAGTCGAAGTCGCTGCAGATCGAAGATCTGGCCACGGGCTCGCTCGCTGCAGTGGCGTTGATCTGCCTCGGCTTCGCGATCAAAACCCCGCTGGTGCCGCTGCACACTTGGCTGCCAGATGCCCACAGCAAGGCTCCGACCGTGGGTTCGGTGCTGCTCGCCGGCGTCTTCCTCAAGCTCGGCACCTACGGGCTGATCTTCCTCGCCTCGGTCCTCGACCCGTTCGCCGACGTCGCTCCGACGCTCGCAGTCGCCGGCACCGTGGGCATCGTCTGGTCGGCGCTGGCCTGTTATGCGCAAGACGACCTCAAGCGCCTGATCGCCTACTCGAGCATCGGGCACATGGGCTTTGTCGTACTGGCGCTGGCGACGCTCGGTGACCTCGGCGTCGCGGCCGCAGTGTTCGGGTCGATCGTGCACGGGCTCATCACCGGACTGTTGTTCTTCGCCTCGGGCTCGATCAAGGAACGTTTCGGCACCGCCTCGATGAAGGGGATCGGGCGAGGTCTGTACGGCCGCGCGCCGTGGCTCGCCGTGGCGTTCGTGTTCGCCGCGGTCGCCAGCCTCGGCTTGCCGGGACTCGCCGGGTTCTGGGGCGAACTGCTGGCGCTGCGGGCTACATACGAGGCGGGCGACACGCTGGGCCAGCCGCTCGCGTGGAGCCTGCTCGGCTTCGCAGTGCTGGGCGTGGCATTGACCACCGCATACTTCGTCCGGGCCATCCGGCTGATCGCCCAGGGCGAGCCGGTGCCGCACGACGGTGACCGCGACCTCGGTCGCCGCGAAGGCTTCGTCATGGCCGCGCTCGCCCTGGCGATCATCGTGCTGGGTCTGGCGCCGGGCCTGCTGGTCGGCCTCTATGACTCGGGGGTGGCCCGATGATCCCGATCGACTGGACCGTCGCAGGTCCGGCGACCATTCTCGCCGCGGGCGCCCTGATTGCGTTGATGGTCGACGCGTTCTTCCCCCGCCGCACATGGCTCGGCTCAGGCCTGCCGTCATCGCTGGCCTTGGTCCTGGCAGGCCTCGAGCTGTTCCGCACCAACGGGCCGGACGACTACACCTTCGCGTTGTCGCTGATCGTGCTCGCCGGCGTGCTGTTCGTCGTCGTGGCGTCGAATGTGATGAATTTTGAGAACGCCATGCCGCCGGGGGAGTACCACTTCCTGCTGCTCAGCTCGGCCGCCGGAGCGCTGTTGATGGTGTCTGCGCGCGACCTGGTGACCCTGATCGTCGCGCTCGAGCTGCTCTCACTTCCGTCGATTGCCCTCGTCGGCCTCCGGCAGGGTGATCGCGCGGCCATCCGCTCGTCCTGGACGTTCTTCCTGGCCTCGGTCGTCTCGACGGCGGTCACCCTGATGGGCATCTCGTTGCTCTACGGCATCACCGGCACTGTGGACTACGCCGCGATGCAGGAGTCGCTCAAGGCCACTGACATGCCGCAGAGTGTCGTCGCCGTCGCGGTGGTGCTGACCTTGGTCGGCTTCCTGTTCAAGCTCGGGGCAGTGCCGTTCCACGTCTGGATCCCCGACACCTACGCCGGTGCCTCGGTGATGATCGCAGGCTTCCTCTCGGCTGTGTCGAAGGCGGCCGCGCTCGGTGCCGTGCTGATCCTGCTGTCCCAGGCGCTGCCGTCGACGTACGACACGTGGCAACCGCTCGTTGCGATCGTCGCAGCGGTCACGATGACGATCGGCAACCTGGGCGCCCTGCGTCAGCGCGATGCCGTCGGCCTGTTGGCGTGGTCGTCGATCGCCCAGGCGGGGTTCCTGCTGGCTCCGGCCGCCGCGCTGTTCGCCGTCGACGGTCTCGACGCGCCCGTGCAGTATCTCGCGATCTACGTGCTCGCCAACCTGGTGGCGTTCGCCGCGCTCGCGGTCGTCGTGCGCATGCGTGGCAGCACGTCATTCGACGAGCTGACCGGTCTGGCGCGTACGGACCCGTGGATGGGTGCATCGCTGGCGTTCGCGGTGCTGACGCTCGCCGGGTTCCCGCCCGCGGTGATCGGTCTGGTCGCGAAATATGTCGTGCTGCGGCCAGTCCTCGACGATGGGCAGATCTGGCTCGCTGTCGTCATGGCGGTCAACGTGATGATCGGACTCGCCTACTACCTGCGGCTTGTCGCGGTACTTGTCGGCAGGCCCGAGGTGGATGCCTACGTCAGCCCGTCGCCGCCGGTCTCGGTACGTGTTGCCAAGGCCACTGTGATCGTCGGTGCGCTGGTCCTCGTGGTCCTCAGCGCCTGGCCCGACTTGCTGCTGTCGAACCTGCCTTAGTTGGTCACTCAACGCCTTCGATGATCCTGATCTCCCGCTCGGCGCCGTCGCCGAGCACGCGGAGCGCAGTTTGGTACTCGTCGCTGTGGTAGGCCGCCACCGCGGCCTCGACACTGGCGAACTCGATCAGCGTCGTCCGCTCAGTCGTTCCGGACTCAAATGCATGCGCTGGGTTGCCGCGGGCGAGGAACCGGCCGCCCGCTGCGCGCATGGCGGGACCGGCGAGCTCGACATACGCCGCCAGTCGGGTCTCATCGTGAACCGCGGTGAACGTGTTGATCCAGTAGGCGACGGTCATTGTTGCTCCTTCAGCGGGCGAGGTCGCGGCTGATGACGAGGCGTTGGATCTGGTTGGTGCCCTCGAAGATCTGCATGACCTTGGCTTCGCGCATGTAGCGCTCGACGGGGAAGTCGCGGGTGTAGCCGGCGCCGCCGAGGACTTGCACGGCATCGGTGGTGACCTTCATGGCGTTGTCGGTGCACACCAGCTTGGCGATCGAGGCTTGGCGGCCGTACTTCAGCCCGGCGTCCTTCATGCGGGCTGCGGCGAGGTAGGTCGCCCGGGCGGACTCGACTGCTGCTGCCATGTCGGCGAGCACGAAGCCCAGTCCTTGGTGATCGATGATCGCCTTGCCGAACGTCTCGCGCTCCTTGGCGTACGTCACGGCGGCGTCGAGCGCGCCCTGGGCGAGACCGGTGGCGACCGCGGCGATGCCGAGTCGGCCCGCGTCGAGCCCAGCGAGGGCGATCGAGAGCCCTTGGCCCTCGTCGCCGAGTCGGCGCTCGACCGGAATGCGGACGTTGTCGAACAACATCGTGGCCGTGGTCGAGCCCATCAGGCCCATCTTCTGCTCGGGGACGTCAGCCGTCAGGCCTTCGGTGCCGGCCGGGACGAGGAAGCACGAGATGCCGCGACCCCCGTCGTCGGATGTGCGGGCCATGACCTTGTAGAAGTCCGCGTGCCCGCCGTGTGTGGTCCAGGCCTTGGCGCCGTTGATGACATAGGAGTCGCCGTCGCGCACCGCCTTGGTGCGCATGGCCGCGGGGTCTGAGCCGGCGTGCGCCTCCGAGAGGCAGTAGGCGCCGAGCTGTTCGCCCGACAGCATCTCGGGCAGCCAGTCGCTCTTCTGCTGCTCGGTGCCGGCGGTGAACAGACCGAAGCACGACAGTGCGTGCACCGAGGTGCCGACACCCACGGACGCCCACGCCGAGCCGATCTCCTCGAGCACCTGGAGGTAGACCTCGTACGGCTGCCCGCCCCCGCCGTACTGCTCGGGATAGGGCAGCGACAGCAGGCCCGCACGGCCCAATGTGCGGAACACCTCGCGTGGGAAGTCCGCTGTCGCCTCGGCCTCGGCAGCCTTGGGAGCGAGCTCCTTGGCAACGATCTCGCGAGTCAGCGCGATGAGCTGCTCTGACTCCTCGGTCGGCATCAAGCGGGTTGCGGGCACGTTCAGCTCGCCATCGCCTGTAGCCGTCCGATGATCTCGTCCGACTCGGTCATGATTCGCGCGATGAGGTCGCCGGCGTCGGGGATGTCGTCGATCAGGCCCTGGCACGTGCCGACCGACCAGATGCCGGCTTCGGGATCGCCAAGCTCGTAGACCGTCTTGCCGCGCTTGCCGGAGACGAGGTCCTGGATCTGGTCGAACTGTCCGCCGTCGTTGAGGATCTCGACGACTTCACGGCTGACGGTGTTGCTGGCGACGCGTGCGGTGTTGCGCAGTGATCGGAAGATCAGCTCGGTGTCACGCTCGGTCGCATCGACGATCGCCTGCTTGATGTTGTGGTGGATCGGCGACTCGGTCGTGCACATGAACCGGGTGCCCATGTTGATGCCGTCAGCGCCGAGCGCCAGCGCTGCGACGAGTCCGCGAGCGTCCGCGAAGCCGCCGGAGGCGATCATCGGGATCGTGATGTGCTTGGCCGCCGCAGGGATCAGCACCAGACCGGGGATGTCGTCCTCGCCGGGGTGGCCGGCGCACTCGAAGCCGTCAATGCTGATGCCGTCGACGCCCAGGCTCTGCGCCTTGACGGCGTGCCGGACGCTGGTGCACTTGTGGAGCACCTTGATGCCGGCATCGTGGAACTGCTCCATGTGCGGCCCGGGGTTCGACCCAGCGGTCTCCACGATCTTGATGCCCTCGTCGACGATGACCTTGCGGTACTCGTCGTACGGCGGCGGGGTGATGCTCGGCAGAATCGTCAGGTTGACGCCGAACGGCTTGTCGGTGAGGTCGCGCGTACGGGCGATCTCCTTGGCCAGGTCGCCGGGCGTCGGCTGGGTGAGAGCCGTGATCATGCCCAGACCGCCGGCGTTGGAGACGGCAGCGACCAGTTCGGCGACACCGACCCACTGCATACCGCCCTGGACGATGGGGTGCTCGACGCCGAACGCCTCGGTGAACTTGGTCTTCATCGGGGGGCCATGCGGATCGCGCCATCGAGGCGGATGACTTCGCCGTTCAGCATGGGATTGGCGACGATGTGGGCGGCGAGAGCACCGAACTCGACCGGCTCGCCCAAGCGGCTCGGGTGTGGGACCTGGTTGCCGAGCGACGTCTTGGCCTCTTCTGGCAGCGATGCGAGCAACGGTGTGTTGAACAGGCCCGGTGCGATCGTCATGACGCGGATCTTGAGGCTCGCGAGGTCGCGCGCGATCGGCAGGGTCATGCCGACGACGCCACCCTTGGAGGCGGAGTACGCGGCCTGACCGATCTGCCCGTCAAATGCGGCGACGGAGGCGGTGTTGATGATGACGCCGCGCTCCTCACCGACCGGCTCGAGCTTCGACATGCGCTCGGCGCCGAGGCGGATCACGTTGAACGTGCCGATCAGGTTGATGTCGACGATGCGCTTGAACGCATCAAGCGGGAATGCGCCGTTCTTGCCGACCGTCTTGGTCGCGTTGCCCGTACCGGCGCAGTTGACGACCACACGCAGGTCGCCGAGCTCGGCAGCGATGTCGAGCACGCCGTTGACGGAATCCTCGTCACGCACGTCAGCCGGCGCGAAGCGCACGGCGTCACCGAGGCGCTGGGCGACCTCTTCGCCGGGGGAGCCGGGGAGGTCGAGGATGACGACCTTCGCGCCAGCGGCGACGAGTGCTTCGGTGGTGGCCAGGCCGAGCCCGGAGGCTCCGCCCGTCACGAGGGCAACGGTGTTCTTGACGTCCATGGATTCGCTTTCTTGGGGGCGGTGGAGGGGAGGGGTTCAGCGGTAGTTGGTGAATTGCACGGCGAAGTCGAAATCGGCGCCCTTGACCAGCGCGATGATCTCCTGGAGGTCGTCACGCTTCTTGCTCGAGACGCGCAGCTCGTCGCCCTGGATCTGCACCTTGGCGCCCTTGGGGCCCTCGTCGCGGATCAGCTTGGAGACCTTCTTGGCCTGCTCCTGGTCGATGCCGTCGGTGAAGCGCGCCGAGATCTTGACGTCCTTGCCGGACTGGCGGGGGTCATCGCTCTCCAGGGACTTCAGCGAGATGCCGCGCTTGATGAGCTTGTCCTTGAAGACGTCGAGCACAGCGAGCGCCCGCTCATCGGCGTTGGCCTCGATCTCGATGCCCAGTTCGCCGCTCCACTTGATCGATGCGCCGGTGTTCTTGAAGTCGTAGCGCTGGGCGATCTCCTTGACGGCCTGTTGCATCGCGTTGTCAGCTTCCTGGCGGTCCAGCTTGCTGACGATGTCGAATGATGAGTCGGCCATGTCTGCTCCTGCGCGTGTCGGGGTGGATCTGATTTCTCTCACCTTACGAGGCTGCGATAGTCTTGCTTGCTGTTGCCCCCGGCAACAACCCCGGCAGGTTGCCCGAGTGGCCAAAGGGATCTGACTGTAAATCAGACGGCAACGCCTACGCAGGTTCGAACCCTGCACCTGCCACACGACAAGGCCCAGTTCTCCCCGAGCTGGGCCTTCGTGGTTTCTCGGCTGTGTGCGCTGTGCGGTGGCGGGTCGATGTCAGTTCTTGTCGTCGGACTCAACCCAGAAAATCTCGGCGACGAGCACTCGATGATCGGTGCCCCGTACGACGCGTGTGCGTGCATTCGTCGCCTCCAGCGGGCCCCTCATGAAGACGTGGTCCAGTGCGAACAGCGAGGGCAGCCCGACATCCTTGAGCCGGAGATCGCCCGGCGAGGGCCACGTGGGCCGCCAGGAAAGTCCGGCGTCAGCGCTGGCGTCGCGGTAGTCAGATCCCATGAGCTCCCGGAGCTGGGGATGGTCGAGCGTCGCATTGAAGTCGCCCGCGACCAGGGTCGGTCCGTCCGCTGCACGGGCGGTCGCGACGACGCTGTCGAGATCGCTGGACCACTGTGCGACGCCGTTGTTCGGTGCCGTCGGGTGTGCAGCGAGTATGCGTATCGGTCCGCGGCTGGTGGCCATCTCCACGTCGTAGCCAGGCGTGGCGGAATCGATCTCACCGATCTCACGCAATGGCGAGTTGGCGAAGACCATGATCCCGTCCCGACCGATGTGTGCCGCGCCAGCACGGTACGTCAGTCGGAGATCGAGTCCGGCCATGTCCAGCTCAGCCAGGGCCGTTGGGGTGATTTCCTGTAGGACGAGGACGTCCACGTCTGTCGCGGTCGACGACGTCGACAATTTCCGTCGGGTCTGCCCGACCGATGTGCAGGTTCGCGGTCATGACGGAGATGCTGTCGCCAACGGGTGAACCGTGTGCGTAGGCCAGAAATGGCTGGGTGAACCACCACAGATGCAGGCAGAGCAGCGATGTGACTACGGTCAGAGCCGACACCCAGACGGACCGCGCCACCCCGTCGGATCTCCACACAGCTGCGATGAGGACGATGGCCGCGAGGCGTACGGGAGGATCGCCAGCGGAGTGCTGGCGCGGAGGATGACCCACTGGAGGTTGCCCCCGGGCAGGACCCGGGCAATGGTGACCGCCAGTGCCGGCACAACCAACAGCGCGACGACCAGGCCGGACGTGACTCCCACAAGCCGCTGTGCGCGGTTCGTGGACAGCTCAGCCGGGCCAGCGCCGGAGGGTGATCTTCGCATTGCGCAGCGCCAGGACCTCTGCCCGCAGGTAGCGGCGGTGTCCGCCCATCGTGCGAACCACCGTCAGCTGCCCTGAGTTCGCCCACTTGCAGACCGTTTTGGTTTCCACGTCGAAAAGACGTGCTACTTCGCCTGGCTTCATCAAGACGTCAGGATCATTGACCACTTTCACGACAAACTCCCCTTTGTGCCATTTGTGTCAAATCGAGTCTTTGCAATGCCCGTGACTATAGGTCCGATCGAGAGACGTACTGACCGCATTGAACCGCTAAAGGCCGCACCCCTCTTGCGGTTGTTTCTGGGGCTCTTTGCGGTTTTCCACACCCCATTTCGGCTCTCCAGTGCGGAGTCCCGCAGTTCTGTCGGTGGCACTTCACACGTGACCGCGAACGGTTCAGGATCCATGACATATGTCAGTCGGGCGATGAGTGTTCAACGCGGAGGGGAGCGGCGCATGTACCTACACGCGGCTGCCCTTTCGATGCCCCAGCTTGGCGTCCCGCTCGATGACGAGCAGTTTGACTACGACGTCGGCATCATCGGGCTCGGTGACCGCGGACTGCTGACTGCCCTCGGATTCCACGCGGCCGGCGTACGGGTCCTGGCCGTGGACACATCGGCCGACCGACTCATGTCGATCGGCGCCGGCTTGGTCGATCTGCCGAGCCAGGGCCGTGAGCGTCTGAGCGCCGCGATCACCGACGACCGCTTTCAGCTCACCGCGGATCCGTCCGCGTTGTCGCGGGCCCGAGCCGTCATGGTGTGCGTCTCGACGCCCGTCGACAACTACTTCGTCCCTGACCTGACTGCGCTGAGGAACGTATGCGCCAAGGTGGTGGAGAACGCGGTGGCCGGCCAGGTGCTGATGCTGACTTCGACCACCTATGTGGGGTGCACCGAAGAGCTGTTGGTCAGGCCCTTGTTGCGCGATGGGTTCCGCATCGGCGACGACATCTTCGTCGCCTTCAGCGCCGAGATGTTTGACGCGGGGGGCGAGGCGGATGCTCAGGAAGTCCGCCCCCGGGTGGTTGGCGGAGCGACCGCGGCGTGTGAGGCCCGAGCAGTCGACACGCTCACTGGCTGCGCGAAGTGTCTCCGTCGCGTCCCGACACTTGAGCTTGCTGAGACGACCAAGCTCCTGGAGCACACCTTCCAGTCCGTCGACGTTGAGTCTCCTGAGAGTCAGCACCGGACCTGAGAGTCGTCACCGGGACGACAGATCGCCATGATCGCGCGCTCCGGATGGACCGATCTGTGCTCGAGCTGAGCGTCCAGCTGCATTCCGCGTACGTCACGCGCACCCGTGACGTACGGTCACAGGAATTGGCGTGCTCTGCGGCCGAGCCCCAGATCGTCGCCAACTTCAAGCCGAGCCGGCTTCTGTGATGAAGAAGTCCAAGTACGGCAATTTCGGGGTTTGTGGCTGGTCCGTCCGTGCTATTGCGCACGATCGGACCACCGTAGTGAAGTGGTTCTTGTCAACTAGCCATGAGACGGCTCCGCCAAGCCGCTCGCCGCGAGAATGCGAGTGAGTGATGAAGGCAGAGTCAGGACTCCGTGTAGGGGTTGTCGGGTGCGGGTACTGGGGCTCGAAGCACGTGCGCACCCTCATGTCCCTGGAAGCAATTTCAAGCGTCTGTGTGATCGATCCGAGCGACGAGCGGCGCGCCGCAGTCACCCGTGTGTATCCGCGGGTCGGTGAATACAGAACTCTCAGTGAAGCGCTGGGGAAGCTGGATGCCGTGGTGATCGCGGCGCCACCAACCCTTCACGCGCCCCTTGCGCTGGAGGCCATCGCCCACGGCGTGCACGTGCTGGTCGAGAAGCCGTTGGCGCCGACCTCCGAAGAGGGCCGGGCCATGGTCGAGGCGGCGGAGAAGAAGGGTGTGATCCTGATGGTGGGACACACCTTCGAGTACCACTCGGCAGTGTGGGAGCTCCGGTCCATGGTGCAGCGCGGCGATCTGGGCGAGCTGTACTACGTCGACACCGCCAGGCTCAACCTCGGCCTCTACCAGCGCGACGTCAACGTGGTCTTCGATCTTGCGCCGCATGACGTGTCGATCCTCAACTACGTACTCGGCTCGTCCCCGTCGATGGTCGAGTGTTGGGGAGCGCGGCATGCACACCCGCGGCTGGAGGACGTTGCCCACCTCAGGCTCTATTACGAGAACGCGGGGGTGTTCGCCAACGTGCACGTCAGTTGGCTCAACCCGGACAAGATTCGCCAGGTCACGCTGGTCGGGAGCAACAAAATGGTGGTATTCGACGACCTCAAGGCCGAGCAGAGCGTCAAGGTGCACGACAAGGGCGTGACGGCGATGGCGTGCGATGGCGCCGACATGACCGCGATCCCGATGTCATACCGCTACGGCGACATCGTCGCGCCCTACCTCGCGATCAACGAGCCGCTGCGCGTCGAGGACGAGCACTTCGTGACCTGTATCCAGACCAAGATGCGCCCGCTGAGCGATGGCCACAGTGGGCTCGAGGTCGTGCGGGTCCTTGAAGCCGCACAACGGTCCATGCGGGAGGGCGTTGCCGTGCGTCTGCCCAGCACAGGTCAGGATCGCGCCCCTGTCCCGGCGCTGCTCGGCGCAGGCTCTGCGTCTGAAATGGTCATGGCGGACGTTCTGGGTCAGACGACGCACGTGGAGCAGGTCGGATGAGCGTCTACGAAGCGCCTGCGACCCCAGCACTCATGGCATCATCTGGCCCCATACCGTTCCTCGATCTCGGTACCACCACCGCAGTGGTGGCGCAGGAGGTTCGAGTCGGTTGGGAGAAGGTCATCCAGTCGAACCGATTCGTCGGCGGCGAGGAAGTCGACGTCTTTGAGCGCGAGTGGGCCTCCTATTGCGGGACCGAATATGCGATGGGGGTGGGTAACGGTACCGACGCATTGCTCCTCGCCATCCGCGCTCTCGATCTGGGACCGGGTGACGAGATCATCGTTCCGGCGAACACGTTCGTCGCCACCGTGGAGGCCATCGTGCTCGCGGGCGCAATCCCGCGATTCGCCGATGTGGACCTCGAGACCGGGCTCATGGGCGCTGACGAGGTCGAGGCAGCGATGTCGGACAAGACCCGCGCAATCGTGGCTGTGCACATGTTCGGTCAGCTCACCGACATGGACGCCCTCGGCCGGTGTGCGACACGGCACGGTCGGGTGCTGATCGAAGACGCGGCCCAGGCGCACGGTGCGACCTGGCGCGGCATCCGAGCCGGTGGTTTCGGAGCTGTCGGCTGCTTCAGCTTCTATCCCGGCAAGAACTTGGGGGCGTTCGGTGATGCCGGCGCCGTCGTCACGTCGGATCGACGCATCGCCGAACGCATTCGTTCGATGCGCGATCACGGAAGGCCCGCGAGGTGCGGGCATCGGGCACTACGACCACGTCCGGATCGGGACCAACAGTCGACTCGACACCGTCCAGGCAGTGACCCTCTCGGCCAAGCTCCCGCACCTCGATCAGTGGAATGCGGATCGCCGACGCCTGGCAGAGCTGTACGCCAGGGAGCTTCCCGCCGACCGTGGTGCCGCTGCGCCAGCTCGAGCACTGCGAGGGTGCTCGGCACCTGATGGTGGTGCGGGTCCCGCAGCGGGACCGGGTGCGGGCCGAGCTCGCCGCACTCGGCATCGCCACCGGCATCCACTATCCGACGCCGTGCCATCAGCTGGAGCCGTACCGGCACTGGTCGCCCGGTCGCTGCCGAACGTGGAGACCCTGTCTGCCGAGATCCTCTCCCTTCCGATGTATCCCCAGCTGCCTGACGACGATGTGCTGCGCGTGTGCGAAGCGCTCGCTCGCATCACGGCCGACATGGAGCCAGACGATGACCACTCGGGGAGGTGAGCCCCATCAGGTCTTCCTTGCCGAGGAGGACGGATGGGCGTACGGCCCGTGGGGGCGGGGCTTCCTGCGCTGCGGAACGGTGGTGTACGGAGGGTGCAGCATCGGCGAGCGACTGGAGACCGGTCACAACGTCGTGATCCGTGAGGACTGCGTGCTGGGCGATGACGTGTCGATCTGGAGCAACACCGTGATCGACTACGCAACCGTGATCGGGGACCGCGTGAAGATCCATTCCAACTGCTACGTCGCCCAACACACCCAGATCGGCGATGGGGCGTTCCTGGCGCCGGGAGTGAGCATCGCCAACGACCTGTATCCCGGTCAGGAGGAATCGCGCGAGGTGATGTCGGGGCCGTGGATCGGGGCCGGCGCACAGCTGGGCGTGAACGTCACGGTGCTGCCGTTCGTACGTATCGGCGAGGGAGCCTTGATCGGCGCCGGATCCGTGGTGACTCGCGATGTGGCACCCGGATCGGTGGCATACGGCAATCCGGCCCAGGTGCACGGGCGGGTGCAGGATCTGGCGCCGGTCAAGGGACGGGTCAGCGGAGCGCCTCGTCGGGCGGGGCACAGGTACTCCCTGCGAACCCGAGATTCGCACACGGACGGCGAACCAGGCCAATGAGCACGTGGATGGCACCGCCATCGCGCGATCGTCGATCGCGGCGGGCGTCCCGGCGCCAGATTCGGCAGTACGGGGGAAAGCGCGCACTCGACGTGGTGGTGGCCTCGATCCTGCTGATCGTGCTGTCCCCGGTGATGTTGGCGGCTTTCGTGGCCGTGAGGGCGACAAGTCCAGGGGGTGCGTTGCTTCGCCAGACCAGGGTCGGGGCGCTCGGCCAGCCCTTCGTGCTGCTGAAGTTCCGCACGATGAGCAAGGACTGCTCGGCGGAGTCGCATCAACAGTTCGTCCGGCAGATGATGGCCGGCGACATGGTGCAACCACCTGACGGTGTCTACAAGCTGAGTCAGGACCCGCGCGTCACCACGGTCGGGCGCTTTCTTCGGCGCACCAGCATCGATGAGCTGCCGCAGCTGGTCAACGTGCTTCGTGGCGACATGTCGCTTGGTCGGTCCGCGTCCGGTGCTGCCGTGGGAGGTTGAGCTCTTTCCGATCTCGGTGACCAGCCGATTCCTCGTGCTGCCCGGGCTGACCGGGCTGTGGCAGGTCAGCGGCCGCAACCGGCTCACCATGCTCGAGGGGCTTCGGTTGGATGTGGAGTACGTCAGCAGGTGCGCACTGCTCACCGATCTGCAGATCCTGTTCCGTACCCCGCTGTCACTGCTGCGTGGCGGTGCCCGATGAAGCGGGCCGTGCACGACTCGCCTTTCGGTGACGACGACCTGTCCATCGGAGCAGACGCCGCGCGAGACACCATGACGGTCGCGATCTGGACCACGGTCAGCCGGGTGACCGGGATGGCCCGGGTCATCGTCATCGGGGCAGTGCTCGGGCCGACCTTCTTCGGCAATGCCTATCAGCTGACGAATGTGCTGCCCAATCTGCTCTTCTACGGATTTCTGGCCGGCTCGCTGCTGTCGTCACTGCTGGTCCCAGCGCTGGTTCGACACATCGATGCCGGCGACCGTGAGGAGACGGCACGTGTGGCGGGTGGTTTCGTCGGCGTCGAGTGGCTGATGCTGCTGGTCGTGGGCCCGGTGGCGATCCTTGCGGTCCCGATGCTGCTGCCGAATGGAGAGTCGGTGCGGCTCCTGGCGGCGCTGGCCGTCCCTCAGGTGTTCTGCTACGCCATGGTCGCGTCGGCGACGGCCGTGATGTACGCCGAACGTCGCTACGTGCTCGCAGCAGCGGCCCCTGCTCTGGAGAATTTGGGTGTCATTGCCGTCCTGGTCCTCGCCGGCGCGCTCTACGCCGACCCGGGAGGTGGGTCGGTGTCGACGGGCGCGGTGCTGCTGATCGGTGGTGGATCCACACTCGCCGTGGTGATACATGCCTGTGTCCAGTGGTGGGGGGCGAGTCGATGTGGCGTCATCCTCGTCCCGAGAGCTGGCTGGCGCGACCCGGACGTTCGTGAGGTGGTCCGCCGCGCGGTCCGGTCCATGGCCCAGGCCGGACTTCTCGCCGCCCAGACACTGCTGCTGCTGGCCGTCGCCGGGCAGGTGGCTGGCGGCACGGTGGCCCTGCAGATGTCGCTGAACTTCTATCACCTTCCCCTGGCCATCGCGGCGGCACCCGTGGGGTTGGCGCTGTTGCCGAGGTTGTCCCGCATGATCGAGGAGGACCAGGCGACGGCGTTCGCAGACGCCTACCAGCGGGCAGTCGGGCTTGCGTTGTTCCTGGTGGTTCCGGCAGCCGTCGGGTACGTCGTGCTCGCGGTGCCGTTGGCAAATCTCGTCGCAGCGGGGCAGATGTCCAGTGCGGCCGGTGTCGCCATGGTGGCCGGGTCGCTCGGTGCGCTGGCGCTCGGGCTCGTGGGCGAGACCTTGTTCGTGATCTCCACCCAGGCTGCGTACGCGCGGGGTGACGCGCGGACACCGCTGCGGTCGATGCTGCTCCAGAGCGTTGTCTGCGTGGTGTTGGTCGTGCCTGCACTGTGGGGCGAGGGCCCGACGCTGGTCACCATGCTTGGCGCGGCCTTCGCGGCCGCCTCGCTCGTCGGCGGCGTGCACCTGTCGTACCGGGTGCGCCGTGGGCTGGCACCCGCGACCAACCGACTGTGGCCCTCGTTGGCGCGGACGATGGCCGCCAGTGCCGTGATGGCCTCGGTCGCGTGGGCGGTTGCCGCCGTCGTGATGGGATCGGTGGGCGGCACGCCGGGGTGGATTGCCTCTACGCGTCGCGGGCACCGTCGCGGGCATCGTGGTCTACCTCGGAGCCCACCGATGGTTCGGATCGGCGGAGCTCACCTGGCTGCGTCGACGGGGCGCGCGGTGGCGCCCCAATTCCTGAGCTGAGCCAATCATGACCACCACGATGCCGGACGCGTACGGGTTGGCGTTGAGCCGCGCGGATCGCTTCGATCGGATCCGCGCACTTGTCGTCCTTCCTGCGGGTGCCGCAGCGGCAGTTGTGGTGGGGCTGCTCGCGGGCCGGGCGCCGCTGATGTGCCTCGCGCTGCTGCTGGCGGCTGCACTTGCTGCGGCCGTCTGGTGGCGTCCGGCGGTCGCCGCGTACGTCATAGTCGGCGTCACTCCGTTGGTGGTCGGCATCGACCGGGGCAGGTTGGTACCGCAGATGCGGGTCAACGAGGCCTTGGTCATTTTCGTCGTAGGCGTCTTGTGCGCACGTGCCGTCGTGCGCCTTCGTCCCGGCGACCGAATCCGTTGGACGCTGGACCCCGTGAGCCGCTCGTTCGTGTGGTTCGCGCTCGCCAGCTCAGTGATCCCGATGATGTTCTTGATCGCGCGAGACCGTCCGATCGAGATGGACGACCTGACGTATGCGGCCGTGATGTGGAAGTTCCTGCTGGTCTACGCAGTCATCCGGTTCACGGTGCGCAGCGACCGGGAAATCACCGTGACGTTGTACGTGTCGCTGTTTGTGGCGTTGCTGGTGGGCGCGATTGGAATCATGCAGTCACTTGACCTGCTGGGAGTCCGGGCCATGCTCGAGCCGCTGTTTGCCCCATTCGGCTACAGCGACGTGGTTCACTCCGCTCGAGCCGGCTCGACGGTGGGCCTTCCGGCAGCCACCGCGGACCTGATGGTGCTCAACCTCGTCATCGGTCTCGGGTTGGTGTTCCGCAAGCCTGCGGCAGCTTGGTATGTCGGTCCGGTGGCGTTGGTGCTCGTCGTGGCGGTGTTCTCGGCGGCAGAGTTCTCCAGCGTTCTCGGACTCATGGTGGCCACCATCTGCTTCGTGACGTTGCTGCGCCGGCCCGATCTGTTCATGTGGTTCCTGGCGGCCCTGCCGCTGGCGGTGGTGTTGCTGTGGCCGACCATCGCCCCGCGCCTCGCGGACTTCTCTTCGATGCACGGTGTGCCGACCAGTTGGTTGGTGCGCTATCACAACTTGGCGAACTACTTCTGGCCTCAGATCGTTGATGGCAGCAACTTCCTCCTCGGGGTGAGACCCGCTGCCCGAGTGCCCGCAGAGGGCGCATTCGGTTTCGTGTGGATTGAGAGCGGATACCTGTGGCTGCTTTGGGGTGGTGGGGTGCCCCTGTTCGCTGCCTTCTGCTGGTTCGTGCGGACCAGCCTCAAGGCGACCGGACCCGCCGCCCGTCAGCTGACGACCCCCTCGTCCGTCGCAGCAATTGCCGTCTACTGCGGTCTGGTGTCCTGCGTCGTGCTGATGATCTTCGACCCGCACATCACCTATCGAGGTTCGGCCGACGCGTTGTTCGGTCTGCTGGCCCTTTCAGCATGTGGAACCCAAGTCGTCGCACCGAGCTCGCGACGACGTCAAGAATCCGTCCAAGGAGGAGCATTGTGAAGCGATCGGCGTTGCCTGGGGAACAGGACTCGGGGATGGTGCGGCTGTACGCCTGGGTGATGATCGTCGCTGCAGGTCTGACCACGGTCGTGGCGCTGCAGACGACGTCCACGGATGCGCGATATGCAGCCTCGGCGGAGATCCTGATTGCCCCGACCATCACGCCGAGCGGCAACTACATCCAACCGTCCATGCCGACCGAGCAGCGTGTCGCAACCTCCGCCGAAGTCGTGGCGAGGTCGGCGGCGACGCTGAAGATCGCCCCAGCACGAGCGTTGGAGCGCCTTTCCGTGGCGGTACCCGTGGACACCCAGGTCCTCGTGATGACATACACAGACAAGACTCCGGCCTTGGCCCTGTCGGGCGCGAAAGCTGTTGCCGACAGCTTTCTGAAGGTGCGGAACCCCGCGAACGGCAAGAATGCGGTAGCCAGCTTGGTCGGGCCGCCGGAGCTGCCGACCTCACCCGTGGCGGCCAACTATCCTGTGGTGCTCGGGGTGGCGGTCATGGGCGGACTGCTGATCGGATTTGTCGTCGCCTGGACCTGGGACCGCGTTCGAGGGCGGATCCGGACGGTCGCTGAAGCCGAAAGGCGCACTGGTCTGGACGCCTTGGCCGTTCTGCCGCGTCCGTCGTGGACTGGTGATCTGAGGATCGAAACCGGTCGCTCACAACTGGACTCGCTCGCCGCCCGCGTGCTGGGCCAGGTCGAGGGAGGGCCGCAGTTCAGTCTGTTGGTGACCGGGGTCGGACCCGGTTGCAACAGCACAGCCGTGGCGGTGCAGACCGCTCGCTCGCTGGCACGAATGGGACGCGTGGCCATCTTGGTGACGGCCGACCCCGAGGTCATCGCGAGTCTTGCTCCAGGCCATTCCCCCGGCAATGAGGCCAGGTTGGCGAATGACAATTCACTGGACTCGCCGGAAGGCAGGCTCCCGGGCCTTCATCTCGTTCCCGTCGATGGCTGGGACAGGGACGGCTTCGCTGCGGCCAAGCTGACCAATTTGCTCCCGGAACTGCATGATCGAATGCCCGAAGCGCTGGTGGTCATCGACGGCCCAACGGCCTGGGAGAGCGCCGGCATGGCATTGCGTGCCGACAGGATCTTGCTCGTGGTCGCGACCGGTCGGAGTTCTCGCGCCTCGACGAGGGCGGCAGTGCAGGCGCTTGACCATTGCAACGAGAAGCTGATGGGCCTGGTGAATGCTCCAAGGCGCGGACACGTCCAGGTCTCGCGCGCGCAGGCTCGGGCATGGGCGCTGCTCCGGATACGGAGGGCCATGTCCCGGGTGGCGCCTTTGGCACCGGCGGCGCCGGTGTCTGCGACGCCGATGCTCACCGTGCTGGCACCGGCGAAGAAGGAACCGAACGTGAACGGATCGGAATCGAAGGACTCCCGTGGACCGAGTCGGATCCGTAGTGCCAAACGTGCCCCTGCTCCCCGGCGGGAGCAGACCCGGTCCTCGGCATCATGAGGTGGCCACGGTCACGATCCCACGCGGCTGTGGCTGGGTGCGTGCTGTTGGTGCTGCTCCTCGTGGGGGCGGCCTCGGTGATGTCGAATGACGGGGAGTCGGCACCATCGGCGCCATCGGCGACGAAACGCCCCGCGCCCTCGCAGCCTCCTGCGGCCGACGGCTACTTCTCCACGCTGCCAGCCGGCGCGTGGAAGCGCCTTCCTTCGGACGCGGCCTGTTCCAGTCGCGTCCACCGGTCCACCTGGGAACCTCGGCCGAGCAATGCCGCGGCCAACCGCACGCAGCCCGATGATGCCGAGGTCTACGGATCGTTCTTCTGGCGACCCCGTGGAAACGGGCGCTCCTATGACCCGCTGTTCAACAATTGGTTGTTGCCGCGAGTCAACGGCCAACACTCGGGTACGACCGACGAGAACATCCAATGGGCCGCCTGCAAGTGGGGGATCTCCGACAACGTCCTGCGCGCAATGGCTGCCGCCGAATCGACGTGGTATCAGGGTCTACGTAATGCCGACGGCAGCTGCGTACAGAAGCGCGGCTGTGGTGACATGGTGGAGGAGGCCACCGCCGAGTCCCAGGTGTTCTGCGACGAGCTGGACCGATTCGGGTACAACTACCAAGACGACTACGGCGAGCGGATCTGCCCCAAGACCTTCTCGATCATCGGCGTGATGTCATGGCAGGACCCCGATTGGGGTCCCATGCTGGCCAACCAGAACGGGACCTTCCCGTTCAACCGCGACTCGACCGCATTCGCCCTGGACTATGCCGCCGCCCACCTGCGCGGGTGCATGGAGGGTTGGATCATCTGGCTCAGCAACCGCGATGGATATCGACAGGGAGACCTCTGGGGATGCGTCGGGGTCTGGTTCGGCGGTGACTGGAAGATCCCCGCATCCCTGCAGTACTCGGATCGAGTCAAGGCGCTGTTGAACGAGCGGTTCTGGTTGCGGCCGGATTTCGCCGAGCCTGAGGTCCGAGTGTCGACGGACCCGTCGTGATCAGGTCGGCGACGGTCTGCAGGTAGACGTTGCTCTGGCGCTCCCACGACAGGTGCTTCCGCACCCGTTCGCGGCCGACTGTGCCAAGTCGGGTGCGCTCCGACGGGTCGTCTAGCAGGTTGACCAGTTCGCGCGCGAGGCCGCGGACGTCCGTGGGGGTGACGAGCAACCCGGCGCCCTCGGTCAGTCGTCGCGTCTCTTCCACGTCGTAGGCCACTACCGGCAGGCCGACTCCGAGGTACTCCATCGCCTTGACCGGGGTGACTTCGGGCTGCAACGACGTATCTATCCCGACATCGGCCGCGGCGAGATGTCGGTAGAGATCCACTTCGCCCAACCAGCCGGGGAACCACACGTTGTCGCCCAGGCCGAGGTCTTCGACCATTGCCTTGAGCTCGTCGAGACATTCGCCGTTGCCGATCAGCATGAACCCCACGTCGTCGCGGCCCCAGTCGTGGACCAAGAGGTCTGCGACCTGGACGACCTCGTCGACACGGTCCTGACGTCCCATTTTTCCAGCCCAGGTGACGACCGTGGGGTGTCCGCGACGCAGCGACGACCTGCCGAGAGCGTCCGAGACGGTCTGAGCGTGGTCGAGTCGTTTGAGGACGGGGCCGTTGCGGACCACCTGGATCTGCCCTTCGGCGCCGCCCGCAGCAATCAAACGGTTGCGCAGGTAGTCATTGACGGTCACTGTCGCATCGACGTGAGCCTGAGTACGTGTCTCCAGCCAGTGAAGGATGCTCATCACCCGATCGGGCGGCGAGGAGTACCGCTGCGCGAAGGTCTCCGGCATCAGGTCGCGCTGGTCGATCACCACGCGCATGCCGAACCGACGAGCCAGTGCAGCGACCGGAAAGTACAGATCAGGAGGCTGGCAGATCTGCAGGACGTCGATGCGATGGCGTCGGTGCAGCTGAACCAGTCGGGGAATCTGACGTGTCAACGAGGCGACGTACTCTCGCAGGTGCCCGGTGGTCGAGTCGCCATCTTTCGGCGCTCGGTACTCGATCAAGGTCAGACCCGGATAGGTGCGCCACGGCTCGTTGGAGTCGTCGTGGCGGGTGATCACCGTGACCTCGCACCCCGACGCGCAGAGCGCCTCGACCTGCTTGCACAGGCGGTTGTCCTCGGCCAGCGACACGTTCTGCACCATCGCTGCGACGTGAGCGCCAACCAGGTCATGCATGCGCGGCCGACGATTCATCGGTGGTCGTCATGTCGGTCTGGCGGTGAGTGCCGGGCGATGACGACCACGCCACGACGGCCTCGCCGGCAGCTGGCCCGCGGACCACCCACTGGCCGTCCTCCAGTGTCGGGAGGGACTGCGCTCTGCGGCGCCACCACTCCGCGACTTCGCGGGGGAGCGCGTGCCATGCACCCGGATCTGCACGCAGTTGATCCAGCAGGTCCTCCCACGCCTGCAACATGCCCGGACAGTGGACATAGTCGGGGTGGGCGATCATCAGCACCATGGCACTTCGTTTCCGCAGGGACTCGACCTTTGCCTGCCACAGCGATCCATCGGTCATGCCCAGGATGTCGAACAGCGTGTGGTCCTGCGGCAAGGTGAGTGGCAGCTCGACAAGGTCATCGATGAAGAACGGGAGGTAGGTGCAACAGCCGCCCGGCTGGGGTTCATGGGGCGCGCTGTCTGTGTACGACGAGTCATAGTCGAAGCCCAGCTGAGGCATCAGGTCCCACGATCGTTGGGTCGCAGGAGACCTGAACCCGACGGCTCCCCAGCGGTCCGCCCAGTCCCGGATTGCCGGCAGGCGCTTGCGCATCATGCGGTGCGAGGCCAGATCGCGGCCGTCGTGGCGAAGGCCATGCACGCCGATCTCGCAGCCCTCTGACTCGCAGCTGCTCGAGCAACTCATCGGTCACCGGATAGCGCTCGGGAACCAGGTTCCAGGAAGACCGCAGGCCACGTTCACGTTCTGGCCCACGCAGCGCCTCGATCGAGTCCCGCCCCGTCGCGGTCTCGACATCGTGGGTGAGCACGAAGGCGGAGGTGTGCCCTCCCGGCCAGGGGTGAAGGAACGGGACCGGTTCCCCCGCGATCTGTCGAAGGATGTCGAAAAGCCAGTCATACAGATCGTGCAGTGCGTGTTCTTCGGGCCACGCGGGAAAGTCCGGGTACTTGTGTCGCGAGGCATGGGCGCGCCGAAGCCTGAGCTGTACGCGGCGTGGGAGCAAGGGCCGAATCGTGTAGTACGGGTTCACCATCAGGCGTCGACGGCGGCTTCGCTGCCGTTCGCGGTCAAGGGTGGTGTATCGCTCGGACCACAGCCATTCCATCGCTTCGCCGGGATCGAACGGGAGAAAAATGTTGCCGTCGCCGTCGGTCCAGATCTGGGCGATCGCGTTACCTTGGAAGTTCTGAACCGGGGCGAGGGGCCGCCACCCCTCGTCCCGGTTCCATCGCCGACATCCGATCTCGTCAGGTGTGCCGGTGAAGACCGGACACACGAGGTGGATGTCGCCGAGCTTGTGGTGGCCCTCCCGGGTGCCGGGAGCGTGCTGACCGTCTTCGGCCCGAGCCCACAGGAGCTTCGGACCGTCCGGTGACGCGGTGGCGTGCAGCGCACCGACGTGCTCGGGAAGGTCGCGGTTCATGGCCGGGTCGATCGACATGGGTACACGCATGTAGTCGGCGAACGCGAAGGGGGCCGATGACGTGAACATGTGGAACCTTCCGTCCTAGAGACCGCGGCGCACGGCGAGATAGGGCAGGATTCCCAGCTCTGCGAGTGCCGGCAGAGGATCGTCAGCGGCCCAGACCGATCCGACGTCGATGCCGCGCAGTGAGCGCACGTAGTCACCGGCTCGGAGTTGGCGTCGGCTGATGTCGCGAACTGCGTTGGGCACGTCGGTCGCGAGTCGGGCCCAACGGACTCCGGCCCTGGCGCGGCACGGGTGCACGGGAAGTCCCATCTGGTCGTGGTGCAGCATCGCCGGAAAGTCGACGCCGGCCGCCGGGCCCAGACCGTGGTAGCCCCAGGTCCGGGCATTGACGTCGAGGAGCTTCACCACGCCGTCGCGCTCATCACGCTTGAACTCCAGCTCGACCAGGCCGTAGTAGTTCATCGCCCGCAGTAGCCGCAGCGAGGGGCCCTCGAGCTCAGGCAGGTCGACAGTTTCGACGAACGTGCTGGCACGTCCGAAGTCTGACGGGTGCTGACGGCGTCGAACCACGGTCATCGTTCCGACCGGTTCGCCGTCTTTGACGAACGCGCAGTAGGCCAACTGGCGACTCCCGTCACCGGGTACCAGCTCCTGGATGATCACTTCGTCGGCCGGGATGATCGCTGCAGCTTGCCGATACTTCTGCAGCAGCTCGACAGGGTTGTCGGCTCGCCAGGCCTTCGCTCCGGTTGCGTAGAAGAAGTGCTCCTTGATGGCGGGCTTGATGATCACCGGCCTGTCGCACGCGATCTCGGACAGGTCGGACTCGCTGCGCGGGAACCAACATCTCGGAGCGTCGATCCCGAGACGCGCTGCCACCTGGTAGGTCAGTCGCTTGTCCCAGGCAATCCGTACGGTCTCCCACGACGGCGTCGGCACCCGAAAAGTCCGGGCGAGCTCGTCGCGGTTCTGCGCCACCGCGGCGACCGTTTCTTCGCGCGTAGGGAAAAGCACCCACCCGTCCAGACCGAAGCAGCGGGCCGCGTCGTGGAGAGCCTCGATGGTGTCCTCGGTGCTGCGGAGAGTCGGGACCCGCAGGGACTGCTGCACGTACCGCGACGATCGAGCGATCGAGATCTCGTCATCGAGAACCGCGACCGGAATGCCCCGCCGGCCGAGGCTCCTGGCGATGCCGAGCCCCTGGTAGTCCCCGCCGATCACCAACGCGCCCGGCGTGCGGCTCGAAGATCTGCGGCGGCTCGGGGCACCTGTCTCGGTGGCAGTCATCAGGCTGCGTCCGCACGGCGCGGAGCAAGGTGAAGCGGTCGCCGACCGTCCTGCGCCTTGACCGTCTTCGTGATCGCGACGGAGCCGAACCAGCTGCCGGCGACGAAGCGCATCACCGGGCCGAATGAGCGGGCGGCGGGCGCCCCCAGGAAGTGCAGTCGGGGCACCGAGGACTCCATGCCGCGCTTGAGCACTGGATAGCCGTCGACGCAGCGGACCTGATTGGCCAGCTCATCGTCGAGGAATGGATATCTGCGGATGTCGACGTCGTACCCGGTGGCGAACAGCAGATGGTCCACGCGACGGGTGGTGCCATCGGACAGGGTCAGGTCGAGCATGTCGCGGTTCGGTACGGCGCTCTTGACCACGACGCCGGCGGTGATCGGCACCTCAGTCATCCGCGGCTTGAGCCAGGAGGCGCCGGCCGGCCGGATCGCGCGCGCAGCGATCACGTCGAAGAACGGGCGCGGGAAGCGGCGGAAGACCTCGGGTGTCGCGACGAGGCGAGAGATGCCGATCGGGCCGACGTCGGTGGGTGCGTAGAACAGGGGAGCGAAGCGCCCAGGCCATCGATCAGGCCGTCGCCGTGGAGCCAGAAGACCTGTCGCTGCCGGGCGAGTACCTCGACGTCGGCGCCGCCCTCGTGCAGGAGCGCGGCGGACTCCAGCGCACTCTGCCCTGCGCCGATGATCGCGACGCTCTTGCCGCGGAACCGTTCGTAGTCGCCATGGTCGGCCACGTGGGAGGCGAGCTCACTGGGCAGCTCGCGCAACATGGCTGGACGTCGGGTGAACTCGGCGATGCCGGTGGCCACCAACGTACGGGACGGCCTTCAGGTGAGTTCCGTCGTCGAAGCTGAGCAGGAATCCGCGACCCTGGCGTTCGAGTCCGACAACTCGTCGTTGGATGACATCGGGGGCGACCTGGCGTTGGTACCACTGGCCGTAGTCGATGAATGTCTCAAGGGACAGGTGTCGTTCGACGACTGCCTGGGTGGATGCGGTGTACCCCTCCATCGACAGCGGCCCCGTGACGTCGCCGATCGATGATCCGTTGCGGCGCGAACGCATCCACAGGCCCTGCGGCATTGTGTTCCAGAACGACATCGGCTCGCCGATCACGCACACTTCGCGCCCTGCTGCGCGCAGGTGCGCGGTCGCTCCGAGGCCATGGGGACCAGCCCCGATCACCGCAATTTCTGTTTCGTCCATCGCCGACTCCGTCTGCCCGTGAGGCGCATTGGGAGCGGCCTCTTAGTGGATTCGAACCGATATTAGGTACGGCTTTGACGTGGTCGAATCGGGCGAACGGACTATCTTTTGGTCACAAAAACCCAATGGTGGCAATTTGGGTGCCTTTGATCAGGCTGCGGGGGCGGTGGACGCGCGGACGATCAGCTCGCAGTCGATGACGACCGCGTTGTCCACGTCGGTCTCGGCACGCAGCAGGTCGATGGCGATCTGTCCGGCGCGCCGTCCCTGCTGTGCCACGGACTGGCACACCGTGGTGAGACCGAAGGCTTCGCCCATGGGGTGGCCGTCGATGCCGATCACCGACATGTCGGCGGGAACCGATAGCCCAGAACGAGTCAGGTCGGCGATGGCGGACAGGGCGATCTCGTCAGAGAAGGCCAGCACCGCCGTCGGTCGATTTTCCAGGCCGAGCAGCTGTTCGACCCCGTGGGCTCCCGCCATGACTCCGGGCGCCGTGGTGACGAGGTACCCGTCCGGCACGTCGACCCCCCGTGCGGCGAGTGAGTCGGACCAAGCGTGGGTGCGGATGTGGTCGCTGGACCACGCTGCGTGCTCGGTGTCGCTGGTTCGCAGCATGGCGATCTGGAGGTGACCCAACGAGAACAGGTGGTCCATCGCGAGCCGCGTGGCGGCACCATCGTCGGCCCGTACGAACGGGAAGTCCAGAACCTGGCCGCCCGCGACGACAACATGCACTCCGAGCAGGTCGAGTCGCGACTCTTCCTCGGGTAGAAGCGGCAGAGCAATCAGGACCACGGCGTCGACCTTGCGTCGCGCTGGCAACTGCTTGAAGAAGCGGCTTCGTTGCTCCTCGCCGTCGACCTGATAGACCAGCACGTCGAAGTTGGCCTCACGCAGCGTCTCCTCGATACCGGCCAGCATCGTCGAGTAGAACCAGACATCGATCTTGGGAACCACGACAGCAACTCGGCCAGTGGTGCGGCTGGCCAGTCGTGATGCTTCTGGCGAGACCACGTAGCCGAGCTGATCGGCGATCTCTCGGATGCGCTGACGGGTGGCAGGGCTGACCTCGGGAAGGTCGCGCAGCGCGCGTGACACGGTCGCGATGGATACGCCTGCATGCCGGGCAACATCGACCATGTTGACTTCCGCGGGGCTCTCAGGCATGGCACACGGTAACAAGAATCGACTCCGTAGATCGCCGAAATCCAAACCGGATGCAAACGTTTCCGGAAAACTCTTGACCTTGCTGTGTGATGTGGGTCACTGTGGAAAAGGAGCCCCACATTGGCTCTCCGGTCACCACTGCGACCAAACCGGTGGCCCACCGACTAAGGAGCAGAGATGGCACGACAGACCAGACGCCTCGCGGCGACAGCGACGACCATCACAGCGTTGGCCCTTCTCGCCGCCGGATGCCTGTCCAGCGGCAGTGACAACGGGGACGACAGCAAGGGCGAGAGCGACGGGAACGTGACGATTCTCGGCAATTTTGGTGGCGCCGAGCGGGAGGCCTTCGAGGCCTCGCTGACGGAGTTCGAATCCTCATCAGGGATCTCCGTCGCTTACACCGACGACCAGGACTTTGCGACCACAGTCAAGGCCAAGGTCAACTCCGGTGACGCCCCCGACATAGCCCTGTTCCCCCAGCCGGGCGGGCTGCTCGAACTGTCCGACAAGATGACCCCGCTGGACGAGATCGTCGACGTCGACGGACTCGAGTCCACGCTGATTCCCGGCTTCTTGGAGGCTGCCACGAAGGACGGGACGGTCTATGGCGCGCCGATGCGCATGGCCGTCAAGAGCATCGTCTGGTACCCCAAGGACGCCTATGAGGCGACGGGACTTTCGACCTCGCCGAAGACCATCCAGGAATTGGCCTCGGTGGCCAACCAGCTCAAGGCCGACACGAAGGCGCCGTGGTGCATGGGATGGGAGTCTGACCAAGCCACGGGCTGGGTCGGTACCGACTGGCTCGAGGAGATGGTGCTGCGGACGGCCGGGCCTGACGTCTACGACAAGTGGGTCGCGCACGAGATCCCGTTCAACGATCCCCAGATCGTCACGGCGCTCGACGAGTTCGGCAAGATCGCCAAGACCAAGGGGCAGGTGTTCGGTGACGTCAAGGGCATCTTGAACACCGGTTTTGCCGATGCGATGAATCCGGCATTCAAGGCAAAGCCCGACTGCATGCTGATGCGTCAGGGCAACTTCGCCACCGGCTTCTTCCCAGATGCCGTGCAAGACGATCTCGACGGATCTGTGGGTACGTTCGTCTATCCGCCGTTCGAAGGTGGCTATGACGGACAGCCGATCCTCGGCGGTGGCGACCTCGCAGCAGCATTCAACGGCAGTGATGATGACGTCAAGAAGGTCATGGAGTTCCTGACCTCCGACGAGTTCGGTGGTGCGTGGGCTGAAGCAGGCGGCTGGCTGTCGCCTCACACGACGTTCGATGAATCGCTGTACGCCGACGAGACGACGCGCGACATCGCTCAGATCGCCGTCAACGCCGACATCTTCAAGTTCGACGGCTCGGACCTGATGCCGAAGGCGGTCGGCTCCGGCAGCTTCTGGACCGGCATGGTCGACTGGGTCGGCGGAAAGTCGAGCAAGGACACGCTCGACGCCATTGAGGCGTCCTGGCCGACTTCATGACCGTGTCGACCGAGGGTCCCGACGCCGGCACGTCGGTGTCGGGACCTGACCCCGCTGGCTCGAACGGAGCTGACGTGCGCAGGATCGTCGTCGGTGTGGTCGGCATCGCAGCTGTCGCGTGGCTTGCGCTGAACGTCTTTCTGGCGTTCGGCCTCTACCCCGAGGCGTTCCTGGACAGCAAGATCGTCATCGGTTCGGTCGCGGTTCTGGTCGGCGTCGGAGGAGCCGGTGCGTTCTTCTACTTCCTCAACATGTTCGTGGAGGGATTGCCCACGCGGCTCTCTCAGGGCCTCATGCCGTACGCCTACCTGGCACCCGGCTTCGGTCTCGTCTGCCTGATGCTCGTCTACCCGGCCCTGCAGACGATCCTGTTCTCGTTCGCCAACAAGGACAGCACGGCGTTCGTCGGGCTGGACAACTATCGCGTCATCTTCAACAGCGAGGCGTTCCGCAACTCGATCGTCAACAACGTCCTGTGGCTGCTGGTCGTACCGGCTGTCACGGTCGTGATCGGGATCGCCGTCGCAGTCTTGGCCGACCGGTTGTCCGCCACGGGCGAGAAGGTGGCCAAGAGCACGGTCTTCCTCCCGATGGCGATCTCCTTCGTCGGCGCCTCGGCCATCTGGACGCTGGTCTACGACTGGGACCCCGGTGACGAGGCAGACCGGTCTCCTCAACGCGATCTGGACATCGTTCGGTGGCGAAGCCGTCACCTGGCTGCAGATCAGCAGCGGCAAGCTCAACTCATTGCTGTTGATGGTGATCTTGATCTGGTTGCAGGTCGGCTTCGCGATGATCTTGCTGTCGTCGGCCATCAAAGGGGTCCCCGAGGACACCTTGGAGGCCGCTCGTATCGACGGCGCCTCGAGCTGGAGCATCTTCAGCAGGGTCGTGATCCCGCAGATCAAGGGCACGATCATCACGGTCTTCATCACGGTCCTGATTCTGGTTCTGAAGGTCTTCGACATCGTGTACGTCCTGACCAATGGGCGGTCCGACACCAACGTGATCGCCAACTTGTTCTTCAACGAGCTGTTTGCCAACGGTCAGGCTGGCCGCGCATCGGCCATCGTCGTGGTGCTTCTGGTGGCCGTCACACCAGTGCTGATCTATCAGGTGCGGCACTTTCGACGTGAGGAGCAGAACTCATGAGCACCGCAGACCCGGTCCGGTCCTGATCCAGCGTCGCAGCCGTTCGCCAAGCCCAAGCGCACGCCCGGAGTGATGAAGGACGGCCGGCAACGCAGCCCGCTGTCAATTGTCGCGATGGTGTTGTTGTGCCTGCTGTGGTCCGTCCCCACGATCGGTCTGCTCGTCACCTCGTTCCGCACGCGTGACGACACGCTGGCATCCGGTTGGTGGACGGCGGTCGTCAACCCGTTCGGCACAGGCTGGACGTTCGGCAACTATGAGCGGGTCTTCCAGGGCACCGACCTCGGTACGGGCTTCATCAACAGCATCGTGGTGGCCGTACCCGCCACCATCATTCCGATCATGTTCGCCGCATTCGCTGCCTACGCGTTCACGTTCATGGACTTCCGTGGCAAGGACGTGCTGTTCATCGTGATCGTGGCGCTGCTCGTCGTGCCCATCCAGGTGGCCTTCCAGCCGATGCTCAACCTCCTCGGTCCGCGGGGGCTTGGCATCTCCGGCGACTATCTCTCGGTGTGGCTGCTGCACACCGGATTCGGTATGCCGTTGGCGATCTACGTGTTGCGCAACTACATGACGACACTGCCGCGCACGGTCATCGAGTCGGCCAAGATCGACGGTGCCACGCACTATCAGACGTTCTGGAGACTCATCGTTCCGATGTCGGTGCCTGCCCTGGCGGCGTTCGCAATCCTGCAGTTCCTGTGGGTCTGGAACGACCTGCTGATCGCCAAGCTGTTCCTGAGCAGTGCGAACTCCACCGTCATCGTCGAGCTGCAGAGCCTGCTGGGTGCACAGGGACAAGGGCGCGAGCTGCTGACTGCTGGCGCATTCGTGTCGATGATGTTGCCGATGGTCGTGTTCTTCACCCTCCAGCGCTTCTTCGTCCGCGGGCTCACCGCCGGCGCGGTCAAGGGGTGATCGGCCGGGCCCCGCGCTCACCCGTCCCAATCTGACCGCGAGTTCTGGCGCTCTCGCTCGCACCTGTTTGTCCTACCGCCACCAACCATCGTTTCGTCCAGGAGCCTTCTGCATGCTTGATCTAGATCACGACTGGGTGTGGGACTTCTGGACTGTTGACGATCCCGACCATGGGCCGGAGCGCTATCACCTGTTCTTCCTGAAGGCGCCTCGGTCGCTCGGCGATCCGGAACGGCGCCATCGCAACGCCTCGATCGGCCATGCGGTCTCCACGGACCTGCACACCTGGCGTCGGATCGCCGATGCGGTCCTGCCACAGCCCGCGCCGGCTTTCGACGACTTGGCGACCTGGAGCGGAAGCGTTGTGCACGACCCCTCGGGTCAATGGCTCATGTTCACCACCGGCGTCACCCATACGGATGGAGGCCTCGTGCAACGGATCGGGGTTTCGGCGTCCGACGACTTGATTGAGTGGAGTCGATCGCCCGCAGCACTGCTCGAGGCAGACGAGCGCTGGTACGACCGGGGCCGGGGAGTCCATGGCGAGGAGCATTGGCGTGATCCGTGGATCGTCGCCGACGACTCCGGGGTGTGGCACATGTACGTGACCGCCCAAGCGCCTGGCCGTCTAGGGCAGGGGGTGGTCGGTCACGCGACCTCTCCCGATCTGCACACGTGGCAGATCCAGCCTCCGTTGAGTCGGCCAACCGGACGCTTTGACCAGCTCGAGGTCATCTCGCTGCACTGCATCGACTCGCGGTGGGTGCTGCTGTTCTCGTGCCTGCACCCGGAAATTCAGGAGCCGAGCCCGGCGGTGGTGGTGTGTGGTCTGTTCCGATCGATGGCCCCGGGTCCACAGTCGACATCGATCGGGCCATGCGGGTGACCAGCGAACGGTTGTACGTCGGCAAGATCATTGATGACAAGCACGGGCGACCGCAATTTCTGGCCTTTGAGAACAGGGGAGACGGCGACGAGTTCCGGGGAGGCATCGTCGATCCATGCGGCATCGGCTGGAATCGCGATGGGACCGGACTCGACCTGATCGATGCGCCGGAGTCGTGGCTGCCGGATGCGGAGGTTCGATAGTGCCGAGAGCTCGCCTGCAAACGTTTACAGACAGGTCGTGCCGACGTACTGTGATGGGGGTCACATCACAACGGATCGTCCGGCACGTACCTGCCGGTGAAGGGAGTTTGCCGCCATGGCAACAGTGACTTTCGAGAAGGCGCAGCGCTGGTTTCCCGGTGCTGACGCGCCGACCGTCCCCGGGATGGACCTGGAGATCAAAGATGGTGAGTTCATGGTCCTGGTCGGACCTTCGGGATGTGGCAAGTCCACGACGCTGCGCATGCTGGCCGGGCTGGAGGAGGTCAACTCCGGCTCGATCTACATAGGCGACCGCGATGTCACCAACCTCTCGCCCAAGGACCGTGACATCGCGATGGTGTTCCAGAACTATGCGCTCTATCCGCACATGACCGTCGCGGACAACATGGGATTTTCGTTGAAGATGGCCAAGGTCCCCAAGGACGAGCAGCGGGCGCGGGTCGCCGACGCCGCCAAGATCCTGGGTCTGGAGGAGTTCCTGGATCGCAAGCCCAAGGCTCTCTCGGGCGGACAGCGCCAGCGCGTCGCGATGGGTCGCGCGATCGTCCGCAACCCCCAGGTGTTCTGCATGGACGAACCGCTGTCCAACCTCGATGCCAAGATGCGGGTACAGACCCGAACCGACATCGCGAAGCTACAGGCTGACCTCGGAGTGACCACGGTCTACGTCACCCATGACCAGGTCGAGGCCATGACGATGGGCGACCGAGTGGCGGTGATGAAGCTCGGCGAGCTGCAGCAGGTCGACACCCCATTGGGTCTGTACGACCGACCGGTCAACCTGTTCGTCGCCGGCTTCATCGGCTCCCCGCAGATGAACCTGCTCGAGGCCACGGCGCACGACGGTCAGGCCAAGATCGGCGAGTACCTCGTCCCGGTCGACCCGGAGGCGTCGCAACGCATGTCTGGCCGCATCACGGTCGGTGTCCGCCCCGAGGCGTGGCGCGTGGTCTCCGAGAACGAAGGCGGAATGCCGGTGCAGGTCACGGTGGTCGAAGAGCTCGGCGCCGACGCCTTCGTCTACGGCACCAGCGGCGTCGTGGGCACGCCCAACAACATCATCGTCCGCGTGCAAGGACGCGACACCGTGCACAAGGGCGAGACCATCCACGTCACGACCGACCCGCACAACGTGCACGTGTTCGACACCGAGAGCGGCGAGCGTCTCAGTGCCTAGGACGTGGCGTACGCGAACGTCGACGCGCTGACGTCAATCTGGCGGATCCGGTGGAGGAGGCGCGAGCGCCTCGTCCGGGAGTGTGTGGAGCACGTGGTCGATGTAGTCGTGGGCCGCCGCGAAGATGCCGACCTCCTGTGAGGTGCGTTCCGACATCTTTCCGCGATGCTGGAGGATCTCGTGGAACATCTCGGGAGACTCGCGCTTGCCTCGCAGCTCAGCGGGAACGAGGGCGATGACCGGCTCGTAGATCTGGCCGTACCAACGACCCGCGATCGTGGCGCGGTCATGGTCGGAGATGCCAAAGTGTGCGGCGAACGCTGCCATGTCGTTGAGCATGCGACGTGCTTGATTGTCCTCGACATTCATCCCGGTGAGCTCCTGCAGCTCGCGACAGTGGTGGCCCAGCTCGACGACTCGGGGGCGGATCTGGACCTGGTCACCGTCAAGGTCGGTGCTGATGTCGAGCTCATCGACGTCAAAGCCCATCTCGTTGAGTCGTTCGATGCGCTGCTCGATGCGCCACATCTCCCCGGAGCTGAACCGCTCCTCCCTGGTCAGCTCCGACCAGAGCGCGTCATACCGCGAGGAGATCAGGTCGACGATCTCCAGCGCGGCCACCTCGCCGGCCATGGCATTGCTGGCCTCGAGGTCGAGCAGCTCTGCGAAGACGTTCTCTCGTCCCAGCGACAGATCGTTCTCACGCATCGAGTCAGAAAGCGAGGGGCGCAGCTCGCCGGTCTCGGCGTCCACGAGATATGCCGAGAAGGCGCCGGCGTCGCGGCGGAACAAGGCATTCGACAGTGAGACGTCACCCCAGTAGAAGTTGCTCAGGTGCAGGCGCACGAGCAGCACGACGAGGGCGTCGACCAACGTCGGAATGTTGTCGATCGTCAGGCCGTGCGAGAACAGCGAGCGGTAGGGGAGGGAGAAGCGCAGATGCTCTGTCAGAAGCGCGGTCGGCAGGTCATCGCCTGCGTCGTCGAGTCGTCCGGCGACAACACCCTGCGCGACGACGGCGGGCAGGCCGAGACGGTTCAGATGTCGCAGGGTGCGGTATTCGCGGAAGGCGATCGGTTCGGTCGTCTCCTTGACGGCATACGTACGACCTTTGAGACGTACGATGCGCACGACGTGGCGCGACAGGCCGCGAGGCAACGGCACGACCAGGTCGCTGCCCCACTCGGCCAACGGGATGTTCCACGGCAGCGTGACGATGGCCGGATCAGGACGGTTCGCCACGATGCGCAGGGGCATGGATCCATGCTCCCACTCATGGGGCACTTCTGAAAACGTTTTCAGGCTCAGGGGTATTTGAGTCCCAGTTGCGCGCGCACGGCCGCTGCGGGGGCGGATTTGGGCGTTCACTCGTAGGCTCTTGTGGTGAAAGCCTTTGCCTGCCGAGTCTGCGGCGCTGCTCTGTTCTTCGAGAATTTTCAGTGCATGACGTGCGGGACCCTTCAGGGGTTCTCGCGCGAGGAGCGAGCGATCGTGCCGCTTGATGATGAACGCACGTACTTCGACGCACAGGGGAAGTCGTGGCACACCTGCCGCAACACCGGTGTGGCCGGTTGCACCTGGTTGGCCGCAGCAGATGACGAGCTCTGCTTCTCCTGCTCGCTGACCCGCACCCGACCACACCGCGACGACGGTGTCGGGCTGCCCCAGTACGTGGTTGCCGAGCGCGCCAAACGTCATGTCATCGTCGAGCTCGACACGCTCGGCTTTCCGATCGAGCCCCGCAGCGACGAGCACCCGACCGGCCTCGCATTCGACCTCCTGTCCAGCGTGGCCGAGAACGTGGTCATCGGTCATGACAACGGCCTGATCACCATCGACGTGGCAGAGAGCGACATCGCGCACCGCGAGACGGTGCGCGCCAAGCTCGATGAGCCGTATCGCACGATGCTCGGGCATTTTCGGCACGAGATCGGCCACTACTTCGAAGGGGTCCTCGTGCACGGCGATCTGCTCGATCGGGCGCGCGAGCTTTTCGGCGACGAGACGAAGGACTACCAGGCCGAGATTCAACGGCACTACTCCGAGGGCCCCCCGACCGGTTGGGAATCCAGCTACATCAGCATGTACGCGACGATGCACCCGTACGAAGACTTTGCCGAGACATTTGCTCACTACCTCCACATCAACGAGACGATTGACAACGCCCGGCAGTTCGGGCTCATGACGGTGGCGCCGGTCACCTCGTTCACGTCATTTCGAGACGTGGTCAAAGGGTTGTGGATTCCGCTGAGCATTGCCCTCAACCAGATCAATCGCGGCATGGGCAAGGAGCCGCTCTACCCGTTCACCATTGCGGACACGGTCATCGAAAAGCTCGAGTTCGTCGCCTCGTTGCGCCCCGCACCCGAAATCACGACAGGTCACGGCCATCAGTCGAGAAATGCATAAGTTTGGTGCGTGATTCGTGCGAGCGCTATGAGTAACCATGGATCTACCGGCTAAGCAGCAGGCGGTGAGGTCCTCCCAGATCGGTTGAGCCCATGTCACACGTCATCCCCGACTGCACTCGCAATTGGTCCCTTGAGATCTTCACGATGGCGAATGAACGTCGTCAGCAGCGAGCTCTGAAGGCATTCGAACGGGTCGGCATACCCGGCGTACACGTCCTCGGGGTCGTGCTCGAAGACGAATTTCTCGTGGTGATTGATGCAGCGTCGATCACTGATCAGATTCGATCGCGACGGATCATCCTGAGCGTGGACCAGATGGCCACGCGCATCCACTCTGCGCGCCCGCCGCGGCGACGAGCAGGCCTCGACTCCGGGCCCGAACTGGCCGGGTGAACGGCGCAGCTAGTTCCGGCCCGCACTCGCGGGTAGAGGCCTCAGGATGAGCAGGCGTGCCGCGCGCTGTCCAGACGACAGGGCGCCGTCGACAGTTGCGGTGGCGAGGTGGTCGCCGGCCAGAAGAAGCGGAGCGGCCTGGGTCGTCAGCGCAGCGGCGGCCGAGCGGTAGCGACCCACCGCGTGCACAGGGATCGCCTCGCGCCGAACCACGTACCGGAACGGCTCGGCCGTGGCGGGCAGGCTGGGGCACAAGGTGCGGGCGAGGGCCCACGCCGTCTGATAGATCGAGCTGGGCTCGGCTTCCAGCAGTTCCTGACTGGTCAGTGCGCCGAGGAAGACGCTGACCAACTCGCCCTGCTCGTGGGCGCCTTGGTGCTTGTGGCTGTTGAACGCGACTGCTGCCACAGCATGCTGACCCGGACCGGCCGGGAACAGCGCGCTCTGCGGCGGGCATCCGTCGTGCGGGATGCGGAACGTTGCGTGAATCTGTGGCACGTAGTGCTGAGTCTGAAGATGTTGGCGCAGCTCGGACGAGAGCAGTGTCTTGTCGATGATCCGCACGGCCGCGCTCGCTGTTGTCGCAACAACCACCCCGTCGAAGTGCTCGCCGTCGATGTCCACTCCGTGGCCGGCCGGCGTGATCGACGTGACGCCCGCGCCGGTGCGGACCTCCACGTTGTTGGTCTCGCAGAGGCGTTGGGCGACGGCCTGCATCCCTGATCGCAGTGTGTAGAAGCGCGCCGTTGCGGCACGCGCCTGCAGCCCGAGGAACATTGACCGGGATACGTCCTCGCACGAGACATACCAGAACGGCTCGATGCTGGGGCGCACCAGATGCTGGAAGGCGTCCTCGCCGATGTACCGGCGAGCATGGTCAGCGACGGAGCGGTCATCAGTGGCAGCCAGCGTCGACGGATCGCTCAGATCGAGACCTCGCCGACGGATGGTTGCCGAGACGGTGGCGCGAGCCATCCGTGCCTTGCCCACTGGGCCGACGAGCGGAAAGCGGAGAAACGACATCACCGATCCCAGCGACAACGAGGCCACGATCCCGTCCTCGACGAGCGCGTTGCTGCGATCGAGCTCGATGACCTCGTCACGCAGGCCCAACTCGTCGAGCAGCTCGTCCAGGACGGGATAGAAGTTGGTGAAGAAGCCGGCGCCTGAGTCGACGATGGCATCGGGAGCTTGCCAGCCGGCAGTGCGTCCGCCGACGGTCTCTGCCTGCTCAAGCACCGCGACCGTGTGGCCAGCCGACGCGAGTGTGTGGGCTGCCGCTGCTCCAGCGGGGCCGGCGCCAACCACGGCGAAGCGGCTCATGCGAGGTACCTCTCGATCATGGTGACGAGCTCGGCGTTCAAGGTCTGCTGGTCAACCAGATCGGACATGATCTGGGCCGAGACGACCAGGCTCTGGGCGGCGACGATGATGCCGGCGGCGAGGACCTGGGATTCTCCCTCGCGAACGAGTCCGTCGGCCTGACCTACGGCGATCGCGCCCGCGATTGCCTGCACGATCGAGTCGTGCGTACGGCCGCGACGAACCAACAAGTAGGGGAGCAAGAACTCCGGGTCGACCGTGACGATCTTCTGGAACAAGTCGTTCTCTCGAATCGCCGTGATCGTGCGAACGATGGACTCGGCGATCTCCCGTGGTCCGAATCGCTCGGGGCTCGCGCCTGCGGCCGCGGCCAGCTGGACCCACTCTCGAGTCATCAGATCGCTCATCAGTGTCTGCATGTCGGGCCACTGTCGGTAGAGCGTCATCCGAGCCACCCCGGCTCGACGCGCCACGTCAGTCAGGGTCGTACGGCGGATGCCGACGTCGAGGATGCACGCACGAGCCGCGTCGAGATAGTCGTCAATGCGGTCGTTGCTGGCGCTCGTGGGCATGTGTCCACCTTAGAAGACTTGTGAAGATGTGACAAGTTGTGTCAGAGTGTCACATCACTCAACGAGCTGAAGAGGCGGACGTATGTTCAAACGGATGGTGGGAGCCGTTGTCGCGGCAACCTTGGTGGTACTCGTTCCTGCTCCATCCGTGGCGCAGGTCGATCGGCCGAGCACGGTCGGGACCTGGATGGTCGATGCCACCGGCCGCGCGCTGGTCCTCCACGGCGTGAACATGGTCAACAAGCTTGGCAGCTACGCGCCCGATGCGACGGGTTTCGGTGACGACGATGCGGCCTTCCTGGCGGCCAACGGACTCGACGCCGTACGTCTCGGCGTGATCTGGAAGGCCGTGGAACCTGCGCCCGGCCAGTATGACGACGCTTACCTCGCCCGAATCAAAGCCACGATCGAGACGCTCCACCGCCATGGCATCGGCACCATGATCGACTTCCACCAGGACATGTTCAATGAGCGGTTCGAAGGTGAAGGCGCGCCGGACTGGGCGGTCGACGACGACGGACTTCCGGCTGAGCCCAAGCTGGGATTCAACAAGAACTACCTCGCGATGCTGGCCCTCAATCGCGCCTACGACAACTTCTGGGCCAACAAGAAGGGCCCGGGTGGGGTCGGTGTGCAGGACCGCTATGCAGCGGCCTGGAAGCACGTCGCGAAGTACTTTGCCGCGACTCCCGGAGTCATGTCCTTCGACCTCTTCAACGAGCCGTGGCCCGGCACCGCCTATGCGCTGTGCGCAGTGCCCTTGCTGGGGTGCCCGGTTCAAGATGCCCTTCTCACCAAGTTCTCGCAGCGCGTCATTGACCAGATCCGCACGGTCGACAAGCGGACCGTGACGTTCTATGAGCCGTACGCACTGTTCAACAACGGCATCGCCACGAACGTCGCGCCGAAGGGGAGCTCATTGGGATTCTCGTTCCACGCCTACTGCCTTTCGTCCACGTTCACCGGTCGCGGACTGCTCGGCAACTATGGGCTCGACTGCGCGGTGATGGACGGACTCGTCTTCGCCAACGCGAAGTCGCACATCAAGAAGCGTCAGGTCGTGCCACTCCTCACCGAGTTCGGCGGCACGCCCAATGTTGACATCAACATGGCCTTGGTGGATCACGCGGCCAAACATCAGATCGGCTGGATGTATTGGGCCTACTGCGGGTGCAACGACCCGACCGGCGCGAAGCCGGCCGATCACCAGGCGATCGTCTATGACCCGGCTGCACCGCCGACCGGCGCCAACGTGGCGACAGAGGTCCTGCGCTCGATCGCCATTCCGCATCCGCAGGCTGTCGCCGGCACCCCCGGTGCCTATCGCTTCGATCGCACCGACAAGAGCTTCACGTTCGCGTACACGACGCAGAAGCTTGCGGGAGGTCGATTCGGCAACGGAGCCCGTACGACGATCGCGACTCCGGTCATCCAGTACCCCACGGGTTACACCGTCAAGGTCACCGGAGCACGGGTCGTGTCAGCGCCGAACGCCTCAACGTTGGTGCTGGCGCAGTCAGGCGCGGCAACACGCATTGTGGTGACGGTTCAGGCCCGGTAGTCCTGAGCGGGTCGCAGTTGGAGCTCGGCTGCTGAGAACGACTGAAGGCTGCGCGCTCCCGGGCGGGTGGCTGCCATTGAGGCAAGACGGCAGCCCTCGCCGACGGCGTCGACCAGGTCGAGGCCGAGGGCCAGATTGGCGGCAACGACCCCGGCGAGCACGTCGCCCGATCCGGTGGTGTCCACGGGATTGATGGGCTGAGCGGCGACGTGGGTCATCGATGAGCCATTGCCCACAATGGCTCCACCTGACCCGAACGAGACAACCACCGAACGTGCACCGGTGACACGCAACAGATCGTGCGCGATCGCTTCAGCGGATGATCCGTCGAGGGCTCCGATGATCTCGCGCGCCTCGTGCTCGTTGACGATCAGCGGGTCGGCAAGGGCAAGGGCATCGCGTGGCGCGTCTGCAACGGGAGCGGCGTTCAGGACAAACCGCGTACGGCTGCTTGCACAGGCGCGTGCCGCGGCTTCGACGGCTTGTGGACCGGGTTCGCTTTGGGCGAGCACCACCGCCGACGGCGTGGTCCGTATCGCCGCGGCGATGTGGTCGGCGTCCAGTAGGCGGTTGGCGCCCGCACCCACCGCGATCGAGTTCTCGCCGTCTGGCGTGACGATGATCAGCGCTGTCCCGGTGGGACTGCTCGGGTCCACCTTGATCGCGTCGAGTGCCACGCCGGCGTGGCGGAGGATGTCGATCTCGTGCCGCCCGATTGGATCATTGCCCACCGCAGCGCACAGCATCACTGAGGCGCCGGTGAGTGCGGCGGCCACCGCCTGGTTGGCACCCTTTCCTCCGCTGTCGAACCGTGGCCCTCCGCCGACGACCGTCTCGCCGCCAGAGGGCCGACGGTCGACGTGGACCGTGATGTCGTGATTGAGTCCGCCGACGACCAAGAGATCGAGCACGGGGTCATGGTGGCACACCTCAGGCACCCGGAGAAGTGACCTGTTGCTCTGACCGATTCACCGCGACAACTCGAACTTCTGTGACCGCCATCACAAAACATTGGCGATTTCGTTGACGTCGCGAGTGTGATGCGCAACACTTTCAGCATGTCTGATCATGACCGCATAGATATGCAGGAACCTCGATACGGTGCCGGCATCTGGCATTTCGCCTCGTATGTCGACCGCTACGCCACCGATGGATACGGAGATCCCGTCACCACATTGGAGGCCATCAAGCTCGCCGGGGAGGTGGGCTCGTTGTCGGTCGTCGACCTCAACTGGCCGTTCGCTCCGGCTGATGTGCCACTGTCTGAGATCAAGCGAGCCCTCGAACAGGCCGGAGTCTCGGCGATAGCCGTCACTCCGGAGATCTACACACGGCAGTTCCGACGCGGCGGCTTCACCAACCCAGATCCTCAAGTCCGTCAGCAGGCAATCGACCTGATCGCCCGTAGCGCAGAGGTCGCTCGCGAGCTCGGTTGTGACTACGTCAAGCTCTGGCCCGGTCAAGATGGCGTCGACTACCCGTTCCAGGCCAATCACGCGCAGCTGTGGAAGGACTCGGTGGACGCGGTCCGCGAGCTCGCCACCGCCTTTCCTGACCTCAAGTTCGCCATTGAGTACAAGCCTCGCGAACCACGTAATCGCATGGTTTTCTCGTCGGCTGCCCGCACGCTCCTTGCGATCGAGGAGACCGGTTGCGACAACGTCGGCGTCCTGCTGGACTTTGGCCACTCTCTGTACGGCGGCGAGTCGCCCGCCGAGGCAGCGCGTCTTGCCATCTCTCGTGGTCGCCTGTTCGCGATCGACGTCAACGACAACTTCCGGGGCTGGGACGACGACATGGTGGTTGGCTCGGTCCACCTGATGGAGACCTTCGAGTTCTTCCACGCTCTCGTCGACGAGGGCTGGGAGGGTGTCTGGCAGCTCGACCAGTTTCCGTTCCGTGAGGACTCGGTCCAGGCCGCCAAGGACGGGGTCGCGACGATGCGAGCCTTCCACCGCGCGCTTCAGATCCTCGACCACGAGGCCCTTGCGGCAGCGCAGCTGGCACAGGATGCCCTCTTGGCGCAACGGATCGCCAAGAAGGCCCTCTTCGCTGCGCTGGCAGAGATGTCGTGAATGACGTGACATCTCTCGTCCAGCCCGAAGTGCTCTCGACTGACGAAGCGGCAGCGGACGCCTACGCATCCGCAGTGGCGGCTCACCGAACTGTTCCTGCCGACGAAGCGGCAGTGGCGCTCGCCGAAATCTCACGTCAGATCCGTCGCGACATCGTGACGACGATCCAGGGCGCACAACTCGGTCACATCGGTGGGGACCTCTCGGTCACCGACATCCTCGTCGCAGCGTACTGGCGGGCGCTGAGTGTCAATCCTCGGGACGCCGACGACCCGGATCGAGACCGCTTCATCTTGAGCAAGGGCCATTGCGCCAGCGCCTTGTACTCGGTCCTTGCCAATGCAGGCTTCTTCCCTCGGGCCGCGTTGTCCACTTTCGCGAAGCCGCTGTCCCCGCTCAATGGCCACCCCAATCGGGTCAAGGTGCCGGGCGTCGAGACCAACACGGGCCCTCTGGGTCACGGATTTCCCGTGGCAGCGGGATGTGCCATTGGTGCCAAGGTCAGCGGCCGCGACTTCCGGACGATCGTCGTCATGGGCGACGGTGAGATGCAGGAGGGCAGCAACTGGGAGGCGGCGATGACGGCCGCACACTACGAACTCTCGTCGCTGACAGCGGTCGTGGACCGCAACCGACTTCAGCAGGGTGCCCGCACCGAGGAGACCAAGACACTCGAGCCACTGCACGACAAGTGGGCCAGCTTCGGCTGGGAGGTTCGTCGAGTCGACGGTCACGATCACGTCGCGCTCGCGCAGGCGCTCGAACCCTCGGCGACGGGCAAGCCCGTCGCGATCGTGGCAGACACGATCAAGGGCAAGGGTGTCTCGTTCATGGAGGACCGCGTCGAGTGGCACCACAAGGTGCCCACCGACGAGCAGGTCGTTGCAGCACTGGAGGAATTGTCAGTATGACCACCGCACTCAACACGGACGCGCCCACATTCGACTGCCGGGTCGACTTCGCCGATGAGCTCGCCATCCTCGCCCGTGAGGACGAGCGAATCGTGGCGGTGTGCAACGACTCGGTCGGGTCAAGCAACCTCGTCGGATTCCGCGAGGAGTTCCCGGACCGCCTGATCAATGTCGGCATCGCCGAACAGGACCTCGTCGGAGTCGCGGCCGGACTGGCCAACGTGGGCCTCATTCCGTTCGTGTGCGCTGCCGCGCCGTTCCTCACGGGTCGGGCGACCGAGCAGATCAAGGCGGACGTCGCGTACAGCCAGCGGCACGTCGTGTTGTGCGGACAGAGCCCGGGCATGGCCTACGGCGAACTTGGCCCCACCCATCACTCGATCGAGGACCTGTCCTGGATGCGAGCGATCGCTGGACTCCCTGTCGTCGTCCCTGCCGATGGATCGCAGACTCGAGCCGCGGTCCGCTGGGCTGCCGAGCTCGGTCGCGGCTCCTATCTCCGCATCCCGCGATTCAAGGTGCCGGCTGTGACGTCGCCGGATGACCCGTTCGCGCCGGGAACGTCGACAGTTCTCCGCCAGGGCACCGACGTCACCTTGATTGCGATCGGCTCGATGGTCTCGCGGGCGCTTTGGGCGGCCGATTCGCTGGCTGCCGAAGGCGTGTCCGCTCGCGTTGTCAACATGGCGTTCGTCGAGCCGCTGGACCACGCAGCGGTGCTCGCGGCGGCCAAGGAGACCGGCGGGATCGTCACGGTCGAAGAGGCCACGATCAGTGGTGGCCTCGGAGCGGCAGTCGCCACCATCGTTGCGGAGAATCACCCCGTACCTATGCGCCTGATGGGCATCCGCGGCGAATTTGCGCCGACTGGCACAGCCGAGTTCCTGCTGGGCCACTTCGGCCTGACGGCGGACGGGATCGTCGCCGCTGCACGTCAGGTCCAGGAGGTGCGCCCCCGTGCCTGAGGGCGTCATTGTCGCGGTCGACCAGGGGACAAGCGCGACCAAGGCGATGCTGGTCGGTCGCGATGGTCGTGTCGCGGCGACGTCGAGCGTGCCTGTCGGCCAGAACCACCCGCAGCCGGGCTGGGTCGAGCAGGATGCTCTGGAGATCTGGGCCAGCGTGCAGCAGGCGGTCGCCGAATGTGTCGGCTCGGACGTACATGTGGACGGACTGACCCTGAGCGTTCAGCGCGAGACGATCGTCTTGTGGGATCGCCGAACCGGCGAGCCGCTCGGGCCAGCATTGAGCTGGCAGGACCAGCGAACTGCGGATCGGGCCGCGGCGCTCGACGCGGCAGGACACTCTGCCGAGGTGCGTCGGTCGACTGGGCTGCCGCTCGACCCGATGTTCTCTGCTCTCAAAGCATCGTGGCTTCTCGACCAGCACGACCCTCACCGGACGCGCGCCGACGCTGGCGAGCTTTGCCTCGGCACGATCGACGCCTGGCTGCTCAGCCGATTCGACGGCGACTTCGTCACCGAGATCGGCAACGCGTCCCGCACGCAGCTGTTGTCGCTCGACCGCGGCGACTGGGACGCTGAGCTACTCACCCTGTTCGCGATTCCGCGCGCTTGCCTTCCGCGGGTCGTGGCGTCGGTCGGACCCTTTCCTGCCGTGATCGACCTCGCGCCCCTACCCAATGGACTTCCTGTCCTCGCCGTGATGGCTGATTCGCATGCTGCGCTGTTCGCGCATGCCGGCTGGCGGCCGGGAATCGTCAAGGCGACATACGGGACGGGCTCATCTGTCATGTCGCTCGGTCCGCGGGTGGATGAGGCATCCGGCATCTGCTCGACGATTGCTTGGCAGGTTGACGAAGTGGCCTTCGCTCTCGAAGCCAACATCCGGTCGAGTGGTCGTACGCTCACGTGGCTCGCGGCGCTGTTCGGATGTGATGTCGATGACGTAATCAACGATGCTGCCAGTCACGATTCCGACGGAGTCACGATCGTCCCGGCTTTCGGTGGTCTCGGTGCGCCATGGTGGGACCGTGACGCCGTTCCGGTCATTGCCAACCTGAGTCTCGGCACGGTTCGTGCAAACCTTGCGCGGGCCGGGCTCGAGTCAGTCGCCTTCCAAGTCGACGATGTGGTTCGGCGCTTCGTGGATCAAGTCGGTCCATTGCACGAGCTTGCGTGCGACGGCGGCCTCACTCGGTCGTCAAGCCTGATGCAGCTGCAGTCTGACGTCAGCGATCTGCCAGTGCGAGTCTCACCGACCTCAAATCTCTCAGCGTTGGGGGTGGCCCACCTTGGCGGGATTGCCGCAGGGTGGTGGAGCTGGACCGACCTGGAGACCAGGAGCGCAGACGAGGGCACCGGCGCCGACGTGATGAAGCCCCAATGGACCGCTGATGTGCGTTCCGCCCGTCGTGCGGTGTGGGCCGGCGAGGTCGCCCGGTCACGTGCCTTGGGTGCGGGGAACGGATCAACTATGGAGAAAACGCCATGAGTCCACAGCTGAAAGCCGTCGCCAAGCCCATCAACCGCGCACGGCTGATTGCGGCCGCGCTGTTGATCGGTCTTCTCGCAGCCATGGCGGTATCGACGACCTACGTCGCTGGGGACGAGGTCGCCGCCACGGGCAAGAAGGGCTTCGATGCAGAGGAGTACGGGGCCGCCAACTACGAGTCCAGGATCGTTCCCGCTATCGAGAAGGACGCGGTTGACATCACGACGCTCGCCCTCGCGGTCAAGGCCGACGCTGACGCCGCCGGTGAGGAGTATGGCCACCGTGACGGTGGCTCGCCGTACACGTACCCGGTGACTTTGAAGGGTGTGGCGGGCACGCCAGAAGGCGGACTTCTGCCGATTGCGATCGAGGGTCTCGACAACGTCAAGGTGTCTGTCCAGATAGGGCCGGCGATCAACGGTACGGCCCTGCGCGATGCAACTGGTCTGGTCAAGTTCAACGACTTCGTCAACCAGGTCGAATATGCAGACTCTGCCATTGCGCTCAACCGGCTGATGGCGGCTGACGTCCTCAGCTCGCTCGACGTTGCCGGGCTTGCCGGCAAGACGATCACCGTCGTGGGTGCAACGTCGCCACTCAATCCCGAGTTGTTCACGGTCACCCCGATCAAGATCGAGGTCACCTCGTGACCGCCCCAATGACCGAGGTCGACGTCATGACGGCCGTCGGGGTGGCCAAGACCTACGGCGGTACGCACGCACTCAAGGGCGTGTCGCTGGGAATTCGCGATGGTCGGGTCAGTGCACTGTTCGGTGAGAACGGAGCAGGCAAGTCGACGCTGATGAAGATCCTGGCCGGCATCGAGACGCCGACGATCGGTTCGATCCAGCTGAACGGTCAGGTGGTCGAGTTCGAGTCGCCGCGCGAGGCGGCTGACTCCGGCGTCGTGATCATTCATCAGGAGCTCAGCCTGTGCCCCAACCTCTCGATCCAGGACAACTTGTTCCTGGGCCGCGAAGTTCGTACCAAGTTGGGCGCGGTCGACCGGCGTCGACAGCGTGAAGCGGCCAAAGAGGTCCTTGCCCGTCTTGAGGAAAATCTCGATCCGAGCACGCGGCTGGGCGATCTCCGCATCGGTCAGCAGCAGCTTGTCGAGATCGCCCGCGCCCTGATGCAGGACGCCCGCGTGCTCATCATGGATGAGCCCACTTCGGCGCTGAGCACGACCGAGGTCGAGGTGTTGTTCAGGGTCATCCGTGAGCTCACCTCAAAAGGTGTTGCTGTCGTCTACATCTCTCACCACCTCGAGGAGTCACTCGAGATCGCCGATGATGTCGCCGTGCTGCGCGACGGCAGGTTGGTGGCCACCGGACTGGCAGACGAGGTCGATCTCGCCTGGGTCGTCAAGCACATGGTCGGTCGCGACCAAGGCTCGCTGTTTCCCGACCGCGTGGCCGAACTCGGCGAAGTCGTCTTGTCGGTGCAGGGTCTTCACGTCGTCGACCCGGGCAACCCTGATCGGCTTGCCGTCAACGACCTCGACGTCGATATTCGAGCGGGTGAGATCGTCGGTGTGTACGGCCTCATGGCCTCCGGGCGGACGGAGTTCCTCGAGGCCGTTGCCGGTCGCCTTCCGGTCGCCTCGGGAAGCGTGATCTTCAAGGGAACTGAGCTCGATGGCGAGTCAGTACGGTCCCGTATTCGGCGTGGAATCACGCTGGTGCCCGAAGACCGCCAGCGCGACGGTTTGATCCAGACCATGTCGGTCGGCAGGAACCTCTCGCTGAGCGCGCTGGCGTCGTTCGTTCGGCACGGCCTGATCTCGCAGGGACGCGAGACGGATGCCGTGGGGCAGATGATCGGTGACGTCACGGTCAAGACTGCTGGGCAGGGCGCCGCAATCGGCTCGCTCAGCGGTGGCAACCAGCAGAAGGTCGTCATCGGAAAGGCGCTGATGACGTCGCCCGACGTCCTGCTGCTCGATGAGCCGTCGCGCGGTGTCGACATCGGCGCCAAGGCCGACATCTTTGCCCTCATGACGGCGCAGGCTCAGCGCGGCCTGGCTGTCATCTTCACCACGTCCGAAGCCGAGGAGGCGCTCCATATCCCGGATCGTCTCTTGGTCTTCGAGCGCGGAAATCTCGTCGCCGACATTCATCCGCAATCGATCAACCGCCGCGAGCTCATGCGTCTCGCAGACGGCTCGACCCGACCGAACACAGGAGACCCACGGTGAGCACCGCGACTGCACCCAAGCCGACGATGGATGGCCCCGGATCGGGCCCGACCGCCAAGGACGTCCGCCGCCTCCAGATCCTCAACGCGGCATTCGAGCTGCGGGCTTTCATCGCCCTCGGTGTCCTGATCATTGTGTTCGGCATCCTGTCTGACTCCTTCCTCAGCGTCGACAACCTGATCACGATGACCAAGCACGTCGCAATCAACGCCGTGCTGGCGCTAGGGATGCTCCTGGTGATCCTCAAGGGCGGCATCGACCTCTCGGTGGGCTCGATCGTCGGCCTCTCGGGGGTGATCTGCGGTGAGCTGTTGCAGGGGATTCACATTCCTGGCACGGACACCGTCGCCTTTCCCCCGGTATGGGTCGTCGTCATTCTGGCGATTGCCGTCGGCTCGGCCGTGGGCCTCATCAATGGCATCTTGGTGACGCGTTTCAACGTCGCACCGTTCATCGCGACGCTCGGCATGCTTTACGTCGCTCGCGGAACGGCTCTGCTCATCTCCGGCGGATCGACCTACCCCGATCTGGCCGGTGAGTCTGCCCGCGGAAACACCGGGTTCTCCTTCATCGGCAGCGGCCGGCCGTTGGGCCTTCCGACCTCCATCTGGGTCATGATCTTCCTCGCCATCCTGGCGACCATCCTGCTGGCCAAGTCGCCGTTCGGCCGTTGGCTGTATGCGACCGGCGGGAACGAACGAGCCGCCGAGCTTGCGGGCGTCCCGGTCCGGCTGGTGAAGACGATGGTCTATGTCATCTCCGGTGGCTGCGCCGCAGTGACGGGAATCATCATTGCCTCGGAGCTGACCTCGGCGGCGCCGCAGGCGGGCGAGACCTTCGAGCTCAATGCCATCGCGGCCGTGGTGATCGGTGGTGCGGCCCTCTCGGGTGGTCGGGGCAACGTACGCGGCACGCTCGTGGGCGCCTTCGTCATTGGCTTCCTCGCTGACGGACTGGTCATCCTGGGCGTCTCGACGTTCTGGCAGATCTTCATCAAGGGCGCTGTGATCATCCTCGCGGTGATTCTCGATCAGGGGCAGCAGCGATTCCAGCGCAAGGGCGCCGCTGCTGCGGCGACCGTCGAAGCCGAACAAGCCGAGGAGTCTCAGCCGACTCGGTAGACACCACAGATCTTCATGCCGGGTTCGGGTCCTGGCGGAAGCGCAAACACAACCAAAGGGTCGATCGGCCCGTAACAGGAGGTATTTCGATGTTGGGAAGACTCACACGAAAGAGCGTCAGGATTGCAGCAGTTGCTGCGGTGGGCGCCCTGGTCCTGAGCGCATGCGGCGGATCGAGTTCCGACGGTGACAGTGGTGACGGTGCCAAGTCGTCAAGCAACTACATCGCCATCATCACCCCGTCCCCGGACAACCCGTTCTTCAAGGCAGAAGGCGATGCAGCCAAGGCCAAGGCCGAGGAGCTCGGTTACAAGGCGACCATCTCGTCACACGACGATGATCCGAACAAGCAGAGCGAGCTCATTGACGCGGCGATCTCTCGCAAGGCTGCGGCGATCATCCTCGACAACGCCGGAGCGGACGCCTCGATCGGCCCGATCCAGAAAGCGACCGACGCCGGAATCCCGGTGTTCCTGATCGACCGCGAGATCAACAAGACTGGCGTGGCGAAGGCGCAGATCGTCTCGAACAACGCACAGGGTGCGCAGCTCGCAGGTCAGGAATTCGTCAAGGCGATGGGCGAGAAGGGGTCGTACGTCGAGCTCGTTGGCAAGGCGTCTGACACCAACGCAGGTGTCCGTTCGCAGGGCTACAACAACGTCATCTCGCAGTACCCGGACATGAAGCTGGTCCAGAAGGAGACGGCGAACTGGGATCAGCAAGAGGCGTTCACCAAGATGGAAACCATCCTGCAGCGCAACCCTGACATCCAGGGTGTCATTGCGGGCAATGACACGATGGCACTCGGTGCCGTGGCAGCCCTCAAGGCGGCGAAGAAGACCGGAGTGGTCGTAGTCGGATTCGACGGCAGCCCGGACGCCATCAAGGCCATCAAGGCCGGCGAAATGGCGGCAACGGCCCTGCAGCCCGCAGCGCTCGCGGCCGAGCAGGCAGTCGAGCAGGCTGACGCGTTCATCAAGGATGGCGACAGCGGCAAGGACGAGAAGCAGTCGATCGACTGTGAGCTGATCACCAAGGAGAACGCCGACGAGTACGGCGTCTTCGCCAAGCTGTGATCACCGCGTGATCTAGGTTGAGGGTGCGGGCGGAAATCAGCCGCCCGCACCCTCGCCTACACGGTACGTCCCACGCAAATCTTCCTCCGAGAGAATCGCGCCATGACTTCGAGCTCTGACCCCGGAAGGGACCGGGTGCGCCTGCTGACCAAGGTCGCACGCATGTACCACGAGGGAGGCATCCGCCAACCGGAGATTGCCACGCAACTGCACCTCTCGCAGGCCAAGGTGTCGCGCCTGCTCAAGGAAGCCACCGAGCGGGGCATCGTCCGGACCGTGGTCGTCCCGCCCCCGGGCGTCCACACCGATCTCGAACAGCTGCTGGCCGAGAAGTACGGGCTCCGCGATGTAGTCGTCATCGACGTGGATGGTTCGGTGGGAGGCGCGTCCACAGCGCTCGGCGCTGGTGCCGCCGCCTATCTCGATGCCACGCTCACCGGTGGCGACGTGATTGGCGTTTCCTCGTGGAGCGCCACCTTGCTGGCGGCCGTCGACGTGATGCGACGCAAGCAGACCAAGGTGGCCGATCGGGTGATCCAACTGGTCGGCGGCGTCGGGAGCCAGGAGGTACAGGTCCAGGCGACTCGCCTGACGGGCCGGCTCGCCGAGTTGACCGGTGCCTCACCTGTGTTCGTCCCCTCGCCGGGAGTCGTTGGCTCCTCAGCCCTGCAGCGGGCGTTGCTCGAGGATCCGGGCGTCCGCACCGTGGGCGCCATGTGGTCTGAGCTGACAGTTGCTCTGGTCGGCATCGGCACGCTTGAGCCGTCTCCTCTGCTGCGGCAAAGCGGCAACACCCTGGCGGAGACCGAGCAGCAAGACCTTCGCTCCGCAGGTGCGGTTGGCGACGTGTGCCTGCGCTACTTCGACAAGCATGGCAAGGCAGTGGAGTCAGATTTTGACTCGCGCGTCATCGGCATCGACCGTGCCGAGCTCTTGGCCGTTGATCGACGAGTCGGAATCGCTGGCGGACTCGACAAGTCGGCCGCCATCAGGGCCGCGGTGCTCGGCAACTGGGTCAACATCTTGATTACCGATCTTGAGGTGGCGACTGAGCTGGCGCAAGGCTGATCGTCAGGCGTTGATCACGGCTGTCGATGTACGCATCGTGGTCGCGAGATCGGCGATCGAGACGAGCGGAAGGCCCTGCTCCGCGCAGAAGTCGCGCAGCAGCTCTCCGCGCATCAGCGTTCCGTCGTCGTTCATCAGTTCGCCGATCACTCCGACGAGTGGGAGGCCCGCCAGCCGCATCAGGTCGACCGTCGCCTCGGTGTGGCCCGGGCGTTCGAGCACGCCTCCGTCGACGGCGCGCAGCGGAAGGATGTGACCGGGACGGATGAGGTCGTGGGGTGTGCTGGCGGGATCGGCCAGCACCTGCACAGTCCTCGCCCGGTCTGCGGCCGAGATGCCCGTGCCGACGTCATGACGGGCGTCCACCGACACGGTGTAGGCCGTGCGAAGACTGTCCTCGTTCGACTCGACCATCAAGGGGAGCTGGAGGGCATCGATCACTTCAGGCGCAGCGGGAGCGCAGACGTACCCACTGGTGTAACGCACCAGCATGGCCATGAGCTCCGGTGTGGCGTGGCATGCGGCGAAGGTGAGATCGCCTTCGTTCTCTCGATCGTCGTCGTCGATGACCACGACGGCTTGGCCGTGGCGGAGGGCCTCGACGGCGTCCTCGATGGTGTCGAGTCGGGGGGCTGCTGTGCTGGTCATCCGGATCCTCAATGGCGTAGCGAGCTCCGGATCGTCCCGGCAGGACGATGCACAACTGCTCTTTCCATCCGGACTTTGACCGTCGGTCCTGGAATTTCACCAAGTCAGTCGCATCGTTCTAGATGCGAGTCGCGGACTGTCACCGCCGGCTCGGATTTTCACCGACCCCAGAGCACGCACTGTGTGCTCGGACAGCATACCGAAACGGTGATCGAGTGTTGTGGGCCAGGCGGGAACCTGTTGCAGCGACGGTTTGAAGTCGGCCTGACGGGTACGTCCGTTCCATGACACGACCCCCGCTATCGAGCTCGACCCCGTCACTGTGGATAGCTCAGTCCGAGCCGATCGTCGACGATCCGCTGCCCGACGGGGATCAGCTCGATGACGTGGTGGTCGGCGCCGGTATCACCGGGCTGACCACGGCGCTGTTGCTGGCGCGGGCGGGACGACGCGTCGCGGTGCTCGAGGCAGGGGTGGTCGGGTCGCTCGCGAGTGGCAACACGACGGCGAAGGTGTCGCTGCTGCAGGGCACCAAGATCTCGCGCATGCTCAGCTACCAGTCCGAGCAGGTGGTCCGCGCCTATCTGGAGGGCAACCGCGAAGGCCAGCAGTGGATGCTGCGGTTCTGCGACGACCACGGCGTGCCGTACCAGCAGCGGGATGCGATCACCTATGCCTCAGCGCCTCAGCAACGCGAGGCACTTGATCGTGAGCTGCGGGCGACCCGATCGGTCGGCCTCGACACGTACGCCGTGCGCGAGCTCGACGTCCCGTTCGACAACTACGGCGGGGTCGTTCTCGCCGAGCAGGCGCAGCTCGATCCGATGGACCTCCTGACAGCGCTCGCCGCGCAGCTGAGGGAGCACGGCGGCTCAGTCCACCAAGGAATGCGGGTTACCGACGTGTCGTGGACTGGCCGACGAACTGTCACGTTGGGCAACGGGCAGAAGGTCGAGGCTGACAACGTCGTCTTGGCAACCGGGTCACCGATCCTGGACCGTGGCCTGTACTTCGCCAAGCTCGAGCCGCTTCGCTCGTACGCTCTGGCCTTCGAGACGGCGGGAGACGTACCGGACGGGATGTTTCTCTCCGCCGGCTCGCCGAGCAGGTCGGTTCGCGACGCTCCAGCCGCCGACGGAGGACGAAGGTTGCTGGTCGGGGGCAACGGACACACGGTTGGTCGCACCGCGTCAGAACGCGACCACGTCGACGAGTTGCGGCGGTGGGCCGCCGAAACCTTCGAAGGGGCGACGGAGACCCACGCCTGGTCGGCGCAGGACTATCGCTCCCACGACTCGTTCCCCTATATCGGTGCGTTGCCGCGCGGCGGTGGGCGCATCCACGTGGCCACCGGCTTCGACAAGTGGGGGATGGCCACGGCAGTCATGGCGGCACGCAGCATCTCGGCCCAGATCCTCGACCGCCCGCCAAGCTGGCAGAAGACGATCAGCCGGCGCATCACCCGCCCGCAGGGAGTCGCCCACGGCGCGTTGATGAACGCCAAGGTCGGCCTGGCCGCCGTACGTTCGGCTGCGACCGCTGAGCTCAGCGGCTCACCCGAGCCCGCCGCGGGCGAGGGTGCCGTTGGCCGTCGTGGTCTGGTCCCGGTCGGCTCCTCGTCGGTTGATGCGGGCCCGTGCGCCGTTCGAGCGATCTGCACCCACCTGGGCGGCGTGCTCGAGTGGAACGACAACGACCACACGTACGACTGCCCTCTGCACGGCTCGCGCTTTGCCGCCGATGGCGCCGTGATCGAGGGCCCGGCTGTTCAGGACCTGCGTCAGCTCCCGTCCGCTCCAACTGAGTGATCACAGGCGGTTCAGTTTCAGGAATTTTTTAGGTTTTGAGCCTTGAACCTTCCGACGAGCAGATCTATAACAATCGGTGAGTCGACAAGGACTCAATGCGATGAAAGGAGATCTGACATGAACACCATGACCTTTGACCCTTTCGGCGACATCGATCGCCTCAGGGGCATCCTCCGGACCGGCGCCAGTGCCGTACCGGTCGATCTGGTCCGAGACGGTGACAGGTACCTGCTCAATGCCGACCTTCCGGGTGTCGACCCGGGATCGATCGACATCGACCTCGATGGAAATCTGCTCACGATCCGCGCAGAGCGCACTCGTGCCATGCACGAAGGTGCGAAGTGGATTGTGCAGGAACGCCGCGGTGGCAGCTACTACCGCCAGTTCACTCTGGGCGACGGCATCGACAAGGAGTCGATCTCGGCGCGATATGAGAACGGCGTGCTCTCGCTGCTGATCCCGATCAGCGAGAAGGCGAAGCCGCGCAAGATCCAGGTCGCAGAAGTGCCGACGCAGGACTCCATCTCCGCCTGAGAGAGCGAGTCGCCGCCGTTTAGGCCTGCACCGAAACGGGTACAACTCTGCTGAAGCCGAGTCGCGTTTGCCGGCAACGCGCGAGGCTCAGCTGGTTCAGGAAGGACGCGAGGCGGACCAGCGACTTACGCAGCCGCTTGGTCCGCTCGCTCCCCAGGCGAACGCGGGTCGACGGTGGTTTGCACCTGACGGGGGTGATGACGTGAATCGATATCAGCTCAGGGACGTGCACGGCAGTTTCGTCGCCGAGGGGTCGTTCGGGGCGTACGACGAGGCCAAGGCGTGGGCCAGCGAACAGAACATCTTCGGTGGGTGGACGCTCTATCGCCGCCAGCTCGGAAAATGGGTCGTCGCGCAGCGCAACGTCCCCCAGGACGCCAAATAGACCGCCAGTGCCCCCCGCGACATGACGGAGGCGAAATCGCCGATGCGCCAGCAACACCAGATGTAGTAGTTACAACTGTGTGATTTCCATATACAGTGGTTGGCGCAGCTGGTTCCACTCCTCAGCCAGGGGAGCGGTAGCAATAGGGAACCCGGTGAAAGTCCGGGACTGCCCCGCAGCGGTAAGTGGGAACGACCTCCGTCATACGCACTGAGCGAAAGCTTGGGAAGCGACGGACAGTAGGCGGCACGCGAGTGCCTGGCCCATGAGTCCGAAGACCTGCCAGTGCCGTGCCGTCCAGACGACGGTGTGGGTCCGCGACCTCGTGGGAAGGTCAGGGGATCAGGTCGCTGCGTCGATCCACTCCTCTTTCACCCCGAACTCTCGGACTGCGTCCGATACGAGTTCACGAGGGGTGAACCGCATGACCATCACTGTCACCAAGCGCGACGGAACACGCGCACCGTACGACGGCTACGAGATCGCACGGTCGATCGAGGAGGCCAGCACCGGTCTCGACGACCAGGTCGCCCGAGTCACCCAGCTGCAGTCCGAGCTGGAGATCACCCTGTTCGACGGCATCTCCAGCGAGCAGCTCGACGAGGCGGTCATTCAGGTCGCGCTGCAGAACGTCAAGGATGATCCGGCATTCGACACCATCGCATCACGGCTGTTGATCAAGACGCTGTACAAGAAGATCTTCGGCGAGGGCGTCACCCGCGATGAGGTCGCGGCCTTCCACGGTCCGGCATTCGTCGCATCGGTCCTGAGGGGTGTCGAGCTCGGGCTTCTCGACAGCAGACTGGCCGAGCTGTTCGACCTCGAGGTCCTCGGCGCCGCGCTCGACCCCGGCCGGGACGATCTCCTCCGCTACATCGGGGCGCAGACGATGCGCACGCGCTACATGATCGTCGAGCCCGATGGCACACCTCTGGAAGTGCCGCAGTTCTTCTGGATGCGGGTCTCGATGGGGCTTGCTCTCAACGAGGACGATCCGACAAGCGCTGCGCTCAGGTTCTACGACAAGATGTCGCGGCTGGAGTACCTTGCGGCCGGTTCGACACTGGTCAATGCTGGCACCTCGTATGCGCAGCTCTCGAACTGCTTCGTGATGCAGATGGAGGACGACATCGAGCACATCGCCAAGAGCGTTCGCGATGTCATGTGGCTGACGAAGGGCACCGGAGGCATCGGGCTCTCGGTGACGAAGTTGCGCTCAGAGGGCTCGCCGATCCGGTCCAACAACACGGCGTCGACCGGTCCGATCCCGTTCATGCACACGATCGACTCGACGCTGCGGGCCATCAGCCGTGGTGGCAAGAAGTTCGGCGCGCTCTGCTTCTACATGGAGAACTGGCACCTCGACTTCGCCCAGTTCCTCGATCTGCGGCAGAACTCCGGTGACCCCTACCGTCGCACGCGTACGGCCAACACCGCCGTATGGATCAGTGACGACTTCATGAAGCGAGTGCAGGATGACCGGGACTGGTATCTCTTCGACCCGCTCGACGTGCCTGACCTCACCGAGCTCTACGGTCAGGCCTTCTCCGTTCGGTATGCCGAGTACATCGCGCTCGCCGAGATGGGCCAGCTTCGCCACAAGAAGATGCGCGCTCGCGAACAGTTTCGGGCGATCCTCGTGTCACTCCAGTCGACGTCGCACCCATGGCTGACGTGGAAGGACACGATCAACACGCGTGCCCTCAACCAGAACACCGGCACGATCCATCTCTCGAACCTGTGCACCGAGATCACACTGCCTCAGGACCGCGACAACGTGGCGGTCTGCAACCTCGCATCGGTCAACCTTTCGCGGCACGTGACGGGTCGCCGCGAACAGGCGCGGATCGATTGGGAGCGTCTTGCCGAGTCGACCAGGCTGGCCGTGCGTCAGCTCGACAACCTCATCGACATCACCATCTCGTCGGTGCCGGAGTCGGAGCACTCGAACGAGGAGAACCGCGCTCTCGGTCTCGGTGTCATGGGCTTCACCGACATCGTCGAGCGCTTCGGCTTTTCGTACGAGTCGGAGCAGTCCTACCAGCTGATGGATGAGGTGATGGAGTTCATCAGCTGGCATGCGATCGACGCCTCGGCCGACCTCGCCCGCGAGCGGGGCGCCTACCCGAATTTCGAGGGCTCGCGGTGGAGCCAGGGCATGGTGCCGATCGACTCCCTCGAGCTGCTCGAGGCCGACCGCGGGGTGCCGGTCGACGTCGACCGTACGACGCGCCTCGACTGGGAAGGATTGCGCGGCAAGGTGTCAGCCGGCATCCGCAACTCGACGCTGATGGCCATCGCGCCGACTGCATCCATTGGCCTCGTGGCGGGTACGACGCCGGGGCTCGACCCGCAGTTCAGCCAGATCTTCAGCCGGGCGACCAGCTCTGGCAAGTTCCTGGAGGTCAACCGCAACCTCGTCGAGGATCTGCGCGACCTGGGCTTGTGGGAACAGGTGCGTGAGGACCTGCTGCGCCATCAGGGCGACCTGTCCAAAGTCGAGGGCGTACCGGCTGAGCTGCAGGAGATCTACCGGACCAGCTTCCAGCTGTCGCCGTACGCGTTCCTGCACGTGGCCGCACGCGCGCAGAAGTGGATCGACCAGGCCATCAGCCGCAACATCTACCTGCAGAGCCGGGATGTCGGCGAGATGACCGAGCTGTACGCGGCGGCGTGGCGGATGGGCGTCAAGACGACGTACTACCTGCACATGATGCCGAGGCACACCGCCGAGCAGAGCACCGTCAAGGTCAACAAGGCCGAGTCGTCGACCCCTGCCGGCGGTGCTGCTCGCCGCGGATTCGGTGCCGCCAAACCGGCCCCGCGGGGCTTCGGCGCCGTTGCGCTCGAGGTGCCTGCTGGTCGTGCCCGATGAGGTCGTGGAGCTCGACGTCGTCGACGGCGCAGCCTGCCCGATCGATCCGCAGGAACGCCTCCAGTGCGACTCCTGCCAGTGACCACCCATGTTCCCCGAAAGGCATCACCATGACTGAAATCATCACCCGCAAAGGCATCCTCGGCACCGGTATCGAAGAGGGTCTCCTGCTGAAACCCGTCACCTACCAATGGGCCATGGACTTGTACGACCAGGCCGTGGCCAACACGTGGTTTCCCAACGAGATCCAGCTGGGCGAGGACCTCGGCGACTTCGAGCGGATGACCGATGAAGAACGGCACGCGCTGACGTTCTTGATGAGCTACTTCAACCCCAACGAGCTGCTCGTCAACAAGGCCCTCGCCTTCGGTGTCTACCCGTATGTCAACGCGGCCGAGTGTCACCTCTACCTGGCCAAGCAGATGTGGGAGGAGGCCAATCACTGCATGAGCTTTGAGTACGTTCTCGAGACGTTCCCAATCGATCGCGAGGCGGCCTACGAGTCGCACGTGACGGTGCCGTCGATGGCGGCCAAGGAGGAGTTCGAGATCCGCTTCATCAAGCGGATGACCGAGCAGACCCTCGACATCACCACGACCGCGGGCAAGCAGGACTTCGTACGCAACCTGGTCGCGTACAACGTGATCCTCGAGGGCATCTGGTTCTACTCGGGCTTCATGGTGGCCCTGAGCTTTCGGCAGCGGAACTTGCTGCGCAACTTCGCTTCACTGATCGACTGGGTGGTGCGGGACGAGAGCCTGCACCTGAAGTTCGGCATCAACCTCATCCTCACGGTTCTCGAGGAAAATCCGGACGTCGCGACGGAGGAGTTCGCGGCCGAGATCCAGCAGATGATCGTTGACGCGGTCGAGATGGAGGAGGCGTACAACCGAGATCTGCTCCCCGGTGGAATTCTCGGCCTCAACGCGGACTACATCAACCAGTACGTCCGCTATCTCGCCGACCGCCGTCTCGAGGAGCTCGGCTTCGTTCCGCACTACAACGTCGCCAATCCGGCGAAGTGGATGGCGACCGCCAACGACACCCTGCAGCTGGTCAACTTCTTTGAGTCGACCAATACCTCGTACGAGGTGAATGCCAAGTCGTCCTAGACCTGGCCAGTGCCCAACGGCATCCGTCACTGGTCGAACGAGACGTCCTTGGTCGCGATGACAGCGGCGGTACGGCCGGGCCCGTCGTGGTACTGCCAATAGAGGTTGGTGTGGGCGATGACCTCGGCCGGGGGAGGTGCGCCCCACTGGCTGTGGTCGTCGCTCGTGTGCGCATCGCCGACCAGTGTCACGTCGTAGCCGCGGGTGAAGGCGCCATGGATCGTCGAGCGGACGCACGCGTCGGTCTGCGCACCAGCGACGACGAGATGACCGATGCCGGCCTTGGCCAGAACGTCCTCGAAGGTCGGTGCCCTCGAACGAGTCGCCATATGACTTGTGGACGACTGGCTCCGAAGCCTCGATCGTGAGCTCGGGGACGTATTCCCAATCGTGAGACCCCTTGGGCAGGTCGTCGTCGCTGTGCTGAACCCAGACGACCGGGACCGCGTGCATGCGGGCCTTGTCGACCAGCGTGCTGATCCTGCCGGCCACTGCATCGCGCTCATGGGCCTGGGCGACGACGCCGTTCTGGAAGTCGATCACGACCAGCGCGGTGTTGGGTCGATCGTTCAGGGTGCTCATCGTGGTCTCCTCGCCGACGGGGTGCTCGTGCCTCAACGCTAAGCCTCGGCGCCGACAGGTCTGCCTGCCGATAGGCTGACGTCCGTGGTCTACCGCGCCTTCTTCGACGCCGTGTTCAGCTCAATGGATCCCGAGAAGGCCCACGAACGGGGTTTTGCGGCGATCAGAGCAGGACGGTTCGCCACGAACGTGGCTCTCCCCAAGACACATGTGCCGCGAACGGTGATGGGTATCGAGTTCCCGAATGCGTTCGGACTCGCTGCTGGATTCGACAAGAACGCCCGGGCCGTCCCCGGTCTGCTGGCCCTGGGTTTCGGGCACGTGGAGATCGGCACCGTCACCGCACGCGCGCAACCCGGCAACCCCAAGCCACGGCTGTTCCGCCTCGTCGACGACAAGGCAATCGTCAACCGGATGGGCTTCAACAACGACGGGGCTGCCGTCGTCGCTGCCAGGCTGCACCGACTGCGCCAGAAGGCTGGCAGGGACGCCGTGATCGGGGTCAACATCGGCAAGACCAAGGCCACCGAACCTGCCGATGCTGTTGCCGACTATGTCGAGAGTGCGCGGCTCCTCGCGCCGTACGCGAGCTATCTCGTCGTCAACGTCTCGTCGCCCAACACGCCGGGCCTGCGTGACCTGCAGGCGGTCGACGAGCTTCGCCCGCTGCTCACTGCGGTCAAGACGGTGTGCGATGGGGCTTACGGCGGCCGGGTGCCGTTGGTCGTCAAGATCGCACCCGATCTCGCCGACGCCGACATCGACGCCGTGGCGGACCTGGCGCTCGAGCTCGCGCTCGATGGCATCAGCGCAACGAACACGACGATCGCCAGGCCCGATTCGTTGCTCACACCACGGTCGACGATTGATGCTGCGGGCGCGGGTGGCCTGTCCGGACCGGTGCTGGCCGACCGTTCGACGGAAGTTCTCATCCGGCTCAGGGCGCGTCTTGGCGACCGTCTCGCCATCATCTCGGTGGGCGGTGTGACGACGCCCGAGCACGTGCGCAAGCGCCTCGAATCGGGTGCTGATCTGGTGCAGGGCTACACGGGTCTCATCTATGAAGGGCCCCTCTGGCCGTCGCGTCTTGCCGCGGCGTCCATTCCCGCCTGAGCCTCGCACGGACCCGATTTCGAAATCGGGAGGTTCACCGTGTATCTTGGGACGTCGGCTTGCCCCTTTAGCTCAGTCGGTAGAGCGTTTCCATGGTAAGGAAAAGGTCTTCGGTTCGATTCCGTAAAGGGGCTCTGGACTCGCAGCATCAAGAGTCCTTCGGTCACGGGGCAACTCGTGCCCGTTGCGGCTGGGTAGCTCAGGTGGTTAGAGCACACGACTCATAATCGTGGGGTCGCGGGTTCGACTCCCGCCCCAGCTACCGCAAGACACGCAAGAACCGCAGCATCATCGATCAAGAAGAGGCACCCTCGTGGCCAGCAAGAGCTCAGACGTTCGTCCCAAGATCACCTTGGCCTGCACCGAGTGCAAGGAACGCAACTACATCACCAAGAAGAACCGTCGCAACGATCCCGATCGTCTCGACCTCAAGAAGTTCTGCCCGCGTTGCAAGCTGCACCAGGTGCACCGCGAGACTCGCTGATCTTCCGATACCTGTTCGACGGCTCCCACGGCATTGCCGGTGGGAGCCTTCGTCGTCTCCGACCCTGCTAGCGTCGCGCCCATGGATCTGGCGGACCTGACGACGCTACGTCTCGGCGGACCCGCCAGGACGGTCCTCGAGGCGACCTCTGAGTCGGCGTTGATCGACGCCGTACGCATCACCGACGAGGCGGCAGATCCGTTGCTGCTGGTTGCCGGCGGCAGCAACCTCGTGGTCTCCGATGACGGCTTCGACGGCACCGTCGTTCGAGTCCTCACCAAGGGTGTGACGGTCGACGCCGATGCATGCAGTGGTGCCATGGTGACGGTGGCGGCAGGCGAGCCGTGGGACGCGGTCGTCGAGCGCGCCGTCGCTGAGGGATGGGTCGGGATCGAGGCGCTCTCGGGCATTCCCGGCTCCACAGGAGCCACGCCGATCCAGAACGTCGGCGCGTACGGCCAGGAGGTGTCTCAGACCATCGCGGCAGTCCGCGTCTACGACCGGTTCGACCGGGCTGTCCGTACGTTCGCTGCCGCCGACTGCGGGTTCACCTATCGCTCCAGTACGTTCAAGCGCACTCCGCAGCGCTATGTGGTCCTCTCGGTCGCGTTCCAGCTGGCACTCGGCGAGCTGGGCGCGCCCATCGCCTACGCCGAGCTGGCCCGGACGTTGGGTGTCGGTGTGGGGGACCGGGCGCCGGCAGCAGACATCCGGCAGGCGGTGCTGGAGCTGCGTCGCGGCAAGGGGATGGTGCTCGATGCGGATGACCACGACACGTGGAGTGCCGGTTCGTTCTTCACCAATCCGATCCTGACCCCCGAGCAGGCCGGGTCGCTGCCTGCGGAGGCACCGCGGTTCGCTCAGCCGGATGGCTCGGTCAAGTCCAGTGCGGCTTGGCTGATCGACCACTCAGGCTTCAGCAAGGGCCACGGCGCCGGCGCGGCCAGTCTTTCGACCAAACATGTCCTGGCGCTCACCAATCGTGGCGGAGCGACCACCCGCGAGCTGCTGGAACTGGCCAGGGAGGTCCGCGACGGCGTGCACGCCGCGTACGGGATCACCCTGGTCAACGAGCCTGTGCTCGTCGGATGCGATCTCTGACTCAGTAGCCGGTGCTGTTGCTGATCTCGACGGCGGTGCCTACGGAGAACAAGCCGATGAACGCGATACCGATCGCGATGACGATCAGCCCGAGCGCAAGCAGCACGGTGCCGATGATGCCGAGGATGCGTCCGGCATTGACCTCGCTCTCGCCGCCGTACGTGCCGGGGCTGGCCTTGATCTCGGCGTTTGCCTTGTTGCCCATGACCCAGGCGAACGGTGCAAGGACACCGCACAGCACGACGCCGAGGATGCCGAGGATCAGCACGGTGGTGGCCTGCGGATGCTTGGGCGGTGGAAAGCCTGCAGGATTTCCGTAGGGACCAGGCGGGGGTGCGGCTGTCATGTCGCCACGATCCTACACGAACGGGGTCGACGCGCTGTGCCGCAGGTGTGTCTCTGACGGGCGGCGGGTCTCAGCGCGCGTAGCCGCCCTCGAAGGTCAGCAGCAGCGCCAACGAGCCGACCACCAGCGCGCCGATCACGATCAGGAGCGCGAGCAGGGCGGTGCCGATGATGCCGCAGACCATCCCGGTGGTCGCGTCTCCGCGACCGTTCCAGCGATCGGGTGCCCGATCGATCTCACGACGGGCGACGGCACCGTAGTACCAAGCAAACGGACTGAGCACGACCGGCACGATCAGACACAGGGACCCGATCAGCCCGACCAGGCCAAGGATGAGTGAGCGTCGCGCCATCGGATGCCGCGCGGGCGGTGTCAGGTCGCTCGGGGCGGCCCACGGATCAGGGCTCATGCCGGAACCGATGCGAGCCAGGCGTCGATTTCAGCCAGGGCCGAAGTCACGATCTCGGCGGGTGCGTACGACCTGCGGACCGACATCCGAGCGAGCTCGGCGAGCTCGGCGTCAGCGAAGTCCTGGGCGGCGCGCAGCACGGCGTACTGGCCGGCAAGACTCGATCCGAACAGCAGCGGATCATCGGCGCCGAGGGCGACATCGATCCCCGCCGCGACGAGCTTGCGCACCGGCACTTCCTCGAGAGTGCTGAAGACGCCGAGCGACACATTCGAGCGTTGGACAGACCTCGAGCGCGACGCCGGCGTTCGCCATACGATCGAGCAGCGCGTCGTCCTCGGCCGAGCGCACCCCGTGGCCGATGCGGCTCGGGTGCAGATGGTCCAGGCACTCGATGACGTGTTCGTGGACCGAGCAGCTCACCGGCGTGGGGGAGCAGGGCCAGTCCGGCCCGCTCGGCGATCGCGAACGCGCGGGCGAACTCGGTCGTGTTGCCGCGCCGCTCGTCGTTCGACAACCCGAAGCCGAGCACGCCTCGACCGGCGTACTGCGCCGACAGGCGCGCGAGCGTCCGCGCGTCGAGCGGATGGCGGGTGCGGTTGGCCGCCACGACCAGTCCCATGCCGATGCCCGACTGCTGCGCCGCGTCGCGAACGGCGTCGATCACCAGATCGGTGAAGGCCGTGATGCCGCCGAACTTCGATGCCGTAGCCGGACGGATCGACCTGGATCTCGGTCCACACGGATCCGTCGGCCGCATCGTCGAGGGCTGCCTCAAGCACGAGGCGGCGTACGTCGTCCTCGGTGCGCAGCACGGATCGGGCGATGTCATAGAGGCGTTGGAACCGGAACCACCCCTTCTCGTCGGTGGCGACGAGCTCTGGCGGCCAGTCTTCGGTCGAGCGATGCGGGCAGGCGAATGCCGTCACGGTCGGCGAGCTCGAGCAGCGTGGAGTGACGCATCGATCCGGTGAAGTGGAGATGAAGATGGGCCTTGGGCAACCCGCGCAGCGAACGAGGAGCGATGCTCTCGCCGGCTCGCTGTCGGTTGGTCACGTGACACAGTCAACACGAACCCGTGGTCAGGATCGTCCGCATAGTCGTTTTGGACGTACCGACTCAGTTCGACGCGGGCCGGATCGACCCCGTACACTTGACCCCACCGGTGAATCTTCACTCTAGATCGTCATGCCCTCACCAGGGCTGATCTCGGTGTGAAGTTGACCTAGGGCACTAGCTCAACTGGTAGAGCTCCGGTCTCCAAAACCGAAGGTTGGGGGTTCAAGTCCCTCGTGCCCTGCAAAGAGACGACAACGACGTACTAAGGAGCAGCGTGAGCGAACGGCATGAGGTGACCGGCAAGTCCGAACGCACGTCACTGACCACGTTCTACCGGCAGGTGATTGCCGAGCTCAAGAAGGTTGTGTGGCCGACGCGTCCGCAGGTCGTCAACTACTTCTGGGTCGTCCTGGTGTTCGTGCTCATCATGATGGCCATCGTGGCTGGGCTCGACTTCGGGTTCGGCAAGGCCATGTTCTGGATTTTCGCGTAAGACATCAAAGGATCATTTGTGACTCAAGGTATCGACCCGCAGACCAGCTCAGAGACCGAAGAGATCTCCGAGCCGGACTCAGCGACCTGCAGCCGACGTCACCTCGGCGCTGACGCTCGCGACGACGTCCGTAGGACGCCGTCGAGGAGCGCCGCGAGACGCACCAGCTGAGGACGCAGCCCCGGTTGACGACGCCTCGAGGAGCGCCGGCCGAGCGACGCGCCCGAGGCGAGCAGAGACCGACGACGGCGCGATGAAGCCGACGAGCCCGTGGCCGACGCGCTGGCTGAGTTCCGCGAGCGTCTCCACAACCAGATCGGCGACTGGTACGTCGTGCACACCTACTCCGGCATGGAGAAGCGGGTCAAGACCAACCTCGAGAACCGCACCACCTCGCTGAACGCCGAAGACTTCATCTTCGAGGTCGTCGTACCGACCGAAGAGGTCGCCGAGATCAAGAACGGCCAGCGCAAGCTCGTCAAGCGCACCGTCCTGCCCGGCTACGTCCTGGTCCGTATGGACCTCACCGACGAGTCGTGGGGCGTCGTCCGCCACACCCCGTCCGTCACCGGGTTCGTGGGCAACTCCCACCAGCCGGTGCCCCTCAGTCTTGCCGAGGTGGAGAGCATGCTCGCCCCGGCAGTGGAGGCAGAAGTTGCCACGGCAACCGACACCCCCGAAAAGCAGCAGGCCAAGGCCTCCAAGGTCGAGTTCACCGACTTCATCGTCGGCGACTCGGTCATGGTCGTCGATGGACCGTTCGCCACGCTGCACGCGACCATCACCGAGATCAACATCGACGCACAGAGGGTCAAGGCCCTGGTCGAGATCTTCGGTCGCGAAACGCCGGTCGAGCTCAGCTTCACCCAGATCCAGAAGGTCTGAGCCAACCGGCACCCACCACGCAACAACCATTCACACAAGGACCCAAGAAATGCCTCCCAAGAAAAAAGTTGCAGCCATCGTCAAGGTGCAGCTGCAGGCCGGTATGGCCAACCCGGCACCGCCCGTCGGCACCGCGCTCGGCCCCCACGGCGTCAACATCATGGAGTTCTGCAAGGCCTACAACTCGGCCACAGAATCCATGCGTGGCAACGTCGTCCCGGTCGAGATCACGATCTACGAAGACCGCACGTTCGACTTCATCACCAAGACGCCTCCGGCGGCTGAGCTGATCAAGAAGGCTGCTGGTCTGCAGAAGGGTTCGGCCGTCCCGCACAAGGACAAGGTCGGCAAGATCTCCAAGGACCAGATCCGCGAGATCGCCACGACCAAGATGCCGGACCTCAACGCAACCGACATCGATGCCGCCATGAAGATCGTCGAGGGCACTGCGCGCTCGATGGGCGTCACGACAGACTGAATCACCCAACCCACAACCCAGAAGTAGTGGCAGGGCCGGCTGGGCCCGTTCAGACCACGACTGGTCAACACAGAAAGAAGAACCAGAAGATGGCACAGCACAGCAAGGCATACCGAGCGGTTGCCGACAAGATCGACAAGGACAACCTCTACACACCTCTCCAGGCCACCACACTGGCCAAGGAGTCGGGTAGCAAGAAGTACGACTCGACCGTGGATGTCTCCATGCGTCTTGGCGTCGACCCCCGCAAGGCCGACCAGATGGTGCGCGGCACCGTCAACCTCCCGCACGGCACCGGCAAGACCTCCAGGGTCCTGGTCTTTGCCACCGGCGCCAACGCCGACGCTGCACGTGAGGCCGGAGCCGACCACGTCGGAGCCGACGAGCTGGTCGACAAGGTCAACGAGGGCTGGCTCGACTTCGACGCCGTCGTCGCGACGCCCGACATGATGGGCAAGGTCGGTCGACTCGGCCGCGTCCTCGGCCCCCGCAACCTGATGCCCAACCCCAAGACCGGCACCGTCACGACGGACGTGGCCAAGGCAGTCGGCGACATCAAGGGCGGCAAGATCGAGTTCCGCGTCGATCGCCACGCCAACCTGCAGTTCGTGATCGGCAAGGCGTCGTTCAGCGCCGAGCAGCTCGCCGAGAACTACGGCGCAGCGCTCGACGAGGTCCTGCGTCTCAAGCCGGCCAGCTCCAAGGGTCGCTACGTCAAGCAAGATCACCGTCTCGACCACCAACGGTCCTGGCATCCCGGTCGACCCGAGCCGCACCAAGAACTACTCGGCCGACGACGAGGCCTGAGCCTCAGCTCGTGATCTGACGCAGGAGCCCCGTGCCGACCGGAGGCCCTGCGTGCCATGGGGAGCGTGCGAGTCGACATCCGGTGCTCAATTCTCCTGACCGTCTCCAAGGCTGGCCTCGGTTTGGCGATTTGGTCGGGCTCGGCGCGGTGCCCTATCCTTGAACTACCGAAGACCGCTGGTCGGTGACTCGCAAGAGTCGCCCGAAGCGCCCGAATGGGCGGCCCGCGCAGGATACAGATGCGGTTCACTCGCGTCCCGTGCCCTGCGCCGGGACGTTTTTTCGTGTCGGGCCCGTGTATGCACATGGGGTCGCAGTCTTCGGACGACCACAGTGCTGGAAGGAGACCCATGGCAAACCCGGACAAGACAGCCGCCGTAGCCGAACTCGCAGATCAGTTCCGCGAGTCCAGCGGAGCTGTTCTCACCGATTACCGCGGTCTCACCGTGAAGCAGCTGCAGGAACTGCGCCGCTCTCTCGGTGAGAACGTCAGCTATGCCGTCGCCAAGAACACGCTGACCAAGATTGCTGCCAAGGACGCCGGAGTCGAGCTCGATGAAGCTCTCCTCGTCGGTCCGACCGCCATCGCCTTCATCAAGGGCGACGCGGTGGAAGCAGCCAAGGGTTTGCGTGACTTCGCGAAGGCCAACGCGCCGCTCATCATCAAGGGGGGCTTCCTCGACGGGAAGATCCTCACTGCTGACGAGATCAACAAGCTGGCCGACCTCGAGTCGCGCGAGGTTCTCCTCGCCAAGCTCGCAGGTGGCATGAAGGCCAGCATGTCGAACGCCGCGTCGCTGTTCAACGCCCCGCTGTCGCAGGCTGCCCGAGTTCTCGGTGCCCTGCAGGCGAAGGCTGCCAGCGATCCGTCGATCCTGGCTGCAGGCCCCGCGCCTGCCGCCCCCGCTGCCGAGGCCCCTGTGGCCGAGGAAGCACCTGCTGACGAAGCCCCCGTGGCCGACGCTGCACCCGAAGCCGAGGCACCCGCCGAGGCCGCAGTCGAGGCGTCTTCCGACGCCGAGACAACCGAGGGCTGAAAGCCCGATTCACTTCGGGACCCCCTCGGGGTCTCCAACGAAAGGACGCCACCATGGCGAAGCTCAGCACCGGCGACCTGCTGGATGCATTCAAGGAAATGACCCTCATCGAGCTCTCTGAGTTCGTGAAGGAATTCGAAGACACCTTCGACGTCACCGCGGCCGCTCCGGTTGCCGCTGCTGCCCCGGCTGCTGCCGGCGGCGCTGCTGCCAGTGACGCTGCAGCCGACCAGGATGAGTTCGATGTCATCCTCGAGGCCGCTGGTGAAAAGAAGATCCAGGTCATCAAGGAAGTTCGTACGATCACCGGTCTCGGACTCAAGGAGGCCAAGGACCTCGTCGAGGCTGCCCCGAAGCCTGTTCTTGAGAAGGCCGCCAAGGATGCAGCTGACAAGGCAAAGGAAGCCCTCGAGGGCGCCGGCGCCACTGTCACGGTCAAGTGACAATCGGCTAAATCGCAGTCGAAAGGCGTCCCCTCTTCGGAGGGGGCGCCTTTCGTCATTTCCACGAACCGGAGCATATGGGTACCGCTGGGTGTGACTCTGAGTTACCTTAGGCAGGTTGCCCGAGCTACTGGGCAGTAATGAGTCGTTCATTCGCGGTCGTTCATTCGTAACCTTGAGTGCAATATCTCGTTAAGCAATGTGTCTCAGGTCACCGATCTAAGATGAATCAGATTTCGCCGGATGAGCTGGCGAACCACGCGTACGAGGAGGGCCGTCCGTGGGCGTTGAAGTCGTCGTCGAAGGCTTGACCAAGAAGTTCGGCAGCCAGACCATTTGGGCAGATGTTTCCCTGACCCTTCCGGCAGGTGAGATCTCGGTGATGCTCGGGCCTTCAGGCACCGGCAAGTCCGTGTTCCTCAAGACCCTGATCGGTCTGCTCAAGCCCAACGCGGGTCACGTCTTCATCGAGGGCACCGACATCGCCAACTGCTCTGAGAAGGATCTGTACGAGATCCGCAAGCTGTTCGGCGTGCTGTTCCAGGACGGCGCCATGTTCGGATCGATGGACCTCTACGACAACGTCGCGTTCCCCCTGCGTGAGCACACCCGCAAGTCTGAGTCCGAGATCCGCACCATCGTGATGGACAAGATGGAGCTCACCGGCCTGGTCGGTGCCGAGAACAAGCTTCCCGGCGAGATCTCCGGCGGTATGCGCAAGCGCGCCGGCCTCGCCCGCGCGCTCGTGCTCGACCCCGAGATCCTGCTGATTGATGAGCCCGACTCCGGTCTGGACCCGGTGCGCACGTCCTACATCAACCAGCTCTTCATCGACCTGAACGCGCAGATCGACGCGACGTTCCTGATCGTGACGCACGACGTCAACACTGCGCGCACGGTCCCGGACAACATCGGTCTGCTCTATCACCGTCACCTCGCGATGTTTGGTCCTCGCGAGATGCTGCTGACGTCTGACGAGCCTGTTGTTGCGCAGTTCCTCAATGCCCAGACCGTCGGACCAATTGGTATGTCCGAGGAGAAGGACGCCGACGAGCTCGCTTCCGAGGTCGGCATCGAGATGCCGCCGCTTCCGGCTGTCCCGCTGCAGCTCGAGCCGTCTGACGGACGCCCTCGTCGCGCCCAGCGCGAAGCAGGTGCATGGTGCCGCGAAAATGGCGTGACTCCTCCCGCTGGCTCCTTCGGCGAGTCCGTGCCGATGGTCGCCGGCGGTGCTGCGTGAGCCACGAGCCCAACCCGCACCATGATGCGGATCCATTAGCGAGCAATGATGCCGAGGTGACGGTGTGAGCACTGCTGTCGTCGCCGGGCCTGCACGCGTTGCCGGCAATCTGTTCGCCTTCATGCTTGACGTGGTCGTCGCGCTGTTTCGTCGTCCGTTCCAGCTGAAGGAATTCCTCATCCAGGCGTGGTTCATCGTCAAGGTGACGATCATCCCGACCGCATTTGTCTCGATTCCCTTCGGCGCGGTCATCGCCCTGCAGGTCGGTGGACTCATCAAGCAGTTCGGTGCGCAGTCCTTCACCGGATCGGCAGCGGTCCTCGCCGTCGTCCGAGAAGCCGGGCCGATCGCCACAGCACTTCTCATCGCGGGAGCCGCTGGCTCGGCCATCGCTGCCGACTTCGGTGCGCGCCGCATCCGTGAAGAGCTCGACGCGATGATGGTGCTCGGCATCGACCCCATCCAGCGCCTGGTCGTTCCGCGGGTGCTCGCCGTCATGCTCGTCGCTGTGTTCCTCAACGGACTTGTCACAGTGGTCGGCGTGGCAGGTGGTTACGTGTTCAATGTCGTGTTGCAAGACGGCACGCCAGGAGCCTATCTGGCGTCGTTCACGGCGCTCGCACAACTACCTGACATGTATCAAGGGATGATCAAGGCCCTGATCTTCGGATTCATCGCCGCAATCGTCGCGTCCTACAAGGGTATGAACGCCAAGGGCGGCCCGAAGGGCGTCGGCGATGCGGTCAACGAAGCGGTCGTCATCACCTTCACCCTGCTGTTCATCGTCAACTTCTTCATCTCGGCGATCTACATCCAACTCGTGCCGCCGAAGGGGATGTGACGATGTCTGACAAGACAGCTCTGTCCGCAGTCGCGGCCGTGCCCGGCAAGGTCGGCTCTGCCATCGACGACCTCGGTCGTCAGATGCTCTTCTACATTCGCGTCATCAAGTCGGTGCCGCGCACGATCGCCAACTACGGCAAGGAGATCGTCCGACTCCTCGCCGAGGTCGCACTCGGATCGGGTTCGCTTGCAGTCATCGGCGGCACCGTGGGTGTCATCACCGCGATGTGCTTCTTCACCGGCACCGAGGTCGGCATCCAGGGCTACGCCGCTCTGGACCAGCTCGGCACGGCCGCTCTCACCGGCTTCGTCTCCGCCTACTTCAACACCCGCGAGATCGCTCCGATCGTGGCCGGTATCGCCTTGGCCGCCACCGTCGGTTGCGGTTTCACCGCTCAGCTCGGCGCCATGCGCATCAGCGAAGAGGTTGACGCCCTCGAGGTCATGGCTATTCCGTCGCTGCCCTTCCTGGTCACGACCCGAGTCATCGCCGGACTCATTGCCGTCGTACCGCTCTACATCGTCGGCCTGCTCTCGTCCTATTTCGCGACGAGGCTGACGATCACCAAGATCAACGGCCAGAGCGCGGGAACCTACGACCACTACTTCACGACATTTCTGCCACCAGGCGATGTGCTGTGGTCATTTGCCAAAGTGCTGATCTTCGCGGTCGTCGTCATCATGATCCACTGCTACTACGGCTACTACGCCAGCGGCGGACCCGCCGGCGTGGGTGTGGCTGTCGGTCTGGCAGTCCGTACGTCGATCGTTGCCATCAATGTCGTCGACCTGCTCGCCTCAATGGCGATCTGGGGCACCAACGTGACCGTCAGATTGGCGGGTTGACCTATGGCTCGTACACCTGTGCTCGAACGCTCCCTGTCACTGAAGGTGCTCGGTGCTGCCTTCATTGCCTTCCTCGTGTTCATCCTGTGGGTCACCTACGCGTTCTTCAACAAGGCCTTCGTCGACTACGACTCGGTGAGCCTCACGACGGACACGGCGGGTGTGAACCTCCCTGAGAACGCTGACATCAAGCTCCGCGGAGTCATCGTCGGAGAGGTGCGCAAGGTCGAGTCCGACCCGGCCGGCGTCAAGCTGACCCTCGGCATGAACCCCAAGCTGATCAAGGACGTACCCAAGGAAGTCACCGCGCAGCTGATCCCCAAGACGCTGTTCGGCGAAAAGTACGTCTCCCTGATCCCGCCCGAGGATCCGAGTGGCCAGTCGCTCAAGGCGGGGGACACGATCACCAAGGCAGAGGTGCCGATCGAGGTCGAGACGCTGCTCAACGACCTCTACCCGCTGCTGGACGCAGTTGACCCGGCCAACCTGTCGTACACGCTTTCGGCCGTGTCGTCCGCGCTCGAGGGCCGCGGCACACAGCTCGGCGAGACTTTGGTCCAGGCAAACAGCCTCCTGCAGAAGACCAACCCCGACATTCCCCAGTTGGTCGACGATCTCGTCAAGTTCGGCACAGTTGCCGACGGCTACGCCGACGCGATGCCGGAGCTCGGTGCGTTCCTGCGCAACACCGTGACGACCGGCAACACGATCGTCGCCAAGAAGTCGCAGCTGACGGCCTTCTTCGACGAGAGCACCAAGCTGGCCAACAGCCTCACGGCGTTCACCAAGGCCAATGGCGAGAGCCTTGCGACGCTTGCGAAGGACAGCCGACCGATCCTTGAGACTGTTGCCACCTACTCGGTGACATTCCCCTGCTTCCTGAAGGCAGTGACCAAGCTGATGCCGCGACTCGACAGCGCCTACCGCGAGGGCATGCTGCACATCAACGTGGAAGTGATTCCGCAACCCGATGCCTACTTCTACAACAACGCCGACCCCAACGATCCGAAGAACGAGAACCTGGTCGTGTCGAAGGAGCTCCTTGATGCCGCTTCGACCGGTCCAGCAGCCAAGGATGGCGACGACATCCGAGCAGACAACGCGGCCGTGCCGTCCTGCCTTGACCTCAACGAGATCAACAAGGGCAATGAGGCTCCGTACTCCTCGCAGGCCAACCCGTTCAGCATTCCGGCGTCGGTCTACAAGTTGATTGGTGTCAAGAGTGCGCACTCGAAGTTCGGTGCCCCTTCGGAGTTCAATCGTGCGCCGGCAGCTTCCCTCGCCGACCTCGTACAGCCGAGCATTGCCGGCATTGACTCCGAGAGCGAGCGCTCAGAGCTCAACATCCTGCTCGGCGCGAGTCTCGGTATGAACCCGTCCGAGGTTCCCGACATCGGCTCACTCCTGGTCAGCCCGATGCTGCGTGGCGCGGGGGTGACTCTGTCATGAAGCAGATCGACGGCCAGTCCATCTCCGCGGCCATCAAGCTCGGCTTCTTCTTCGCCTTCACCGGCATCTCGACGCTGATCCTGGCGCTGACCCTGAGCAACGGGTCGTTCGGCGACCGCAACGAGTACAAGGCGCTCTTCTCCGACGTCACAGGCATGGCCAAGGGCGACGACATCCGGATCGCCGGCGTTGCCGTGGGATCGGTCAGCAAGGTCGAGATCGTCAACAAGGACAAGGCGCTGGTGACATTCGGCGTTGACACAGATGTCCCTTTGACGGACAACACGTTCGCCACGATCAAGTTCCGCAACCTTGTCGGTCAGCGATACATCGCCTTGACCCAGGGGGCTGAGGGCGCCAAGTCGACGCTCAAGCCCGGCAGTGTGATCCCCGAGGAGCGCACGCAGGAAGCCCTTGACCTGAACGTCCTGCTCAACGGCTTCAAGCCGGTCTTCCAGGCCCTGTCGCCGGGTGACACCAACAAGTTCGCCTACGAGATCGTCCAGACTTTCCAGGGTGAGAGTGGCAATGTGGCCAACCTCCTCGAGCGCACGTCGTCGTTGACCAACACGCTGGCGAGTCGCGATCAGCTCATCGGCGATGTCATCACCAACCTCAGCGAGGTCTTGGACACCGTTGGTAGCCGCGACCAGGAGCTGACCGACACGATCGACACGCTGCAGCAGTTCGTCACCGGGCTCAAGAATGATCGTGATTCGATCCTCAGCTCGATCGACTCGATCTCCGACCTCACCGACGAGACATCTGACCTGCTCGTGCAGGGTCGGCCGGCGATCGTCGAAGACATCAAGCAGCTCAATGCATTGACCAAGAACCTCAGCAAGAGCAAGAACCTCAGCACCCTTGAGGAAGGGATCAAGATCCTGCCGATCAAGATCCAGAAGCTCGGCAACGCGTCGTCATCGGGTTCGGAATTCAACTTCTACCTGTGTGAGGTGCAGGGCAGCATCACGCTGCCGGAGGTCAAGGTCGGCACGACGGTGCTTCTGCCCGAGACCACTCTCGACCTCACCGGAGACAGCGGCCTCGCCGTCGGCGGCGAACGCTGCAACCAGCCGGGGTACACCAAATGATCAAACCTTTCCGTGAGCGCAACCCGGTCATCATCGGGGTCATCGGCATCTCGGTGATCGCGCTGTTGATGCTGTCCGCATTCCGCGCCGACCGCCTGCCCATCATCGGTAGCGGCGACACCTACCACGCCGAGTTCGCCGAGATCGGTGCCCTCAAGTCGGGCAACGAGGTCCGCGTCGCAGGCGTCGCGGTCGGCAAGGTCAAGGACATCAAGCTTGCCGGCAACAAGGTCCTCGTCACCTTCAAGATCGACAAGGGGACCGAGTTCGGGACCGAGACCGGTGCTGACATTCGCGTGCGCACGTTGCTCGGCGCCGAGTACCTCGCGATCACTCCAAGCGGGCCCGGCCAGCTGCCCAAGGGAGCCACCATCCCGATGGCCCGCACGGTCGCGCCGTACGACGTGGTCCAGGCGTTCTCCGATCTCAGCAAGACGACTGACGCGCTCGACGTGCCGCAGCTCGCCGAGGCGCTCAACACCCTCGGTGAGATCGCAGCAGAAACTCCGGAGGAGTTCCGCGGAGCCATCAAGGGCGTCTCGGATCTCTCGGTCAACTTGGCCGCCCGTGACAGCCAGATCAACACGCTGTTGGTCAGTCTCAAGAAGGTCACCGGTGTCCTCAACTCCCGCAATGACGAGCTCGTCACCTTGTTCAAGGACTCCGACGTGCTGTTCAACGCGATCAGCGACCGGCGTGACTCGATCCACCGTCTCCTGGTGTCGACCCAGGCGATCTCCGCAGAGCTCAGTGCGCTGGTCAAGGGCACCAAGGCCGACCTCAAGCCGGCACTCGACCAGCTGTTGGTCGTCACGGACATGCTGCGCAAGAACGAGGCGAGCCTCGATGAGGCGCTCCGCCAGTTCCCGGGGTTCCTGCGTGCGTTCGCCAATGCGCTCGGCACCGGGCCCTGGTTCGACAACTATCCTCGGCGGTGTCGGCATCGGCGGCGTACGAAAGCAGCTTGACGACGCGATTGCGGGGGCGGGCGCATGAGCATCAACGGCACTGGCCCAGCGATTCGCGGGCGTTTCCAAGGTTCTCACGGCATTTGTCGTGCTGGTGCTGCTGGCTGCTGCGGCGCTGGTGCTCAACAAGGGTGACGGCAAGCGCTATGTCACGGTCGACTTCGAGCAGACCAACTCGGTCTACAAGGGATCTGACGTCAAGATCCTCGGCGTACCGGTCGGTCGGGTCGAGAAGCTGACGCCCCGCGGCGACGTCGTTCGCGTCAAGATCTCGTACGAAGGCGACGTAAGCTTCCCAATGACGTGAAGGCTGTTGTCGTGTCGCCGTCGATCGTCGGTGACCGATTCGTCCAGCTCGCTCCGGCCTACAACGGCGGTGCCGTGCTCAAGGACAACGCGTTCCTGTCGATCGATCGTTCGGCGGTGCCGATCGAGCTCGACGCGATCTACCAGTCGCTCGACGACCTCGCCGTCGCGCTTGGCCCCAAGGGTGCCAACAAGGAAGGCGCGCTCAGCCGCTTCATTGGCGACTCCGCCAAGCAGCTCGACGGTCAGGGCGCGCAGCTCAACCAGACGATTCAGAACTTCGGCAAGCTCAGCACGACGCTCTCCAACAACAAGGACGAGTTGTTCGGCAGCCTGCGCGAGGTCGAGCGAGTTCGTGACGCTGCTGCGCACCAACGATGCGACCGTGCGCGCGTTCAACGACAGCACGGCGCGCGTCTCGACAGTGCTCGAGGGTGAGCGGGAAGACCTCGCCGCGACGCTCAAGGCGCTCAGCCTGGCGCTGGTCGACGTCAACTCGTTGGTCAAGGAAAACCGCGGCGCGCTCAAGGACAACATCGACAACATCGGCTCGCTCGCGGCGCTGCTGGCCAAGCACAAGGCCGACCTCGAGGAGATCACGGTCGAACGCTCCGACCGCGCTGACCAACATCTCGTTGGCCTACAACAGCACGTCCGGAACCCTCGACACCAAGGCCAACATCCCGAGCTGTTCTTTGGCGGGCTCGCCAACCCGGCTGGTCTGGTGTGCAACCTGCTCGGCGAGACGAGTCGGCTGAGGGTGGGCTGTGCGCCACCCTCGCGGCGCTGCTCCCCGACGCTGCCCGACCTGCCGCTGCCACGCGCGCGCTGCCGCGTCCTCGCCTGAGAAGTACAACTCCACGCTCGCCGAGATGTTGGCGGTGAACTGATGAGGACCAAGATGCGTCGGCAGTGTCGTGGCGATCGCGAGCCTGCTCGCGGTCAGCGGCTGCGGCTTCTCGCCCTACAAGCTCCCCCTTCCTGGTGGCGCCGATCTCGGGTGACAAGCCCTACACGGTCAAGGTCGAGTTCCGTGACGTCCTCGACCTGGTGCCGCAGAGCGCCGTGCGAGTCAACGACATCGCAGTTGGCAAGGTCACCGACATCAAGCTGACCGGCTGGACCGCTGTCGTCACCGTCAAGGTCAACCGCGACACCAAGCTTCCTGACAACGCCGAGGCCACGATTCGCCAGACCAGCCTGCTGGGCGAGAAGTTCGTGTCACTGGCTGCTCCCGAGACCGGCGCATCGGGCACGTTGAGCGATGGCGACGTCATCCCGCTCGATCGTGCCGGCCGCAACCCCGAGATCGAAGAAGTACTCGGCGCCGCGTCGCTGTTGTTCAACGGTGGTGGCATCGAAAAGACCAACACGATCGTCAAGGAGCTCAACAACGCTCTTGGTGGCAACGAGCCCGAGGTCAAGGAGCTCATCAACTCCACGACGCAGTTCCTCGGCCAGCTCGACAACAACAAGGCAGCCCTGTTGACCTCGCTCGAGAAGGTCAACAACCTCGCGGTGCAGACCAACAAGCAGAAGGATGCGATCACCGGCGCACTCGACGATCTTCCTGCGGCGCTCACGGTGATCAACGGTCAGCGAGACGACCTGGTCAAGCTCCTCGAGTCGCTGTCGAAGCTTGGAGACGTCGCGACCGATGTCATCCGTCGGTCCAAGGCCGACACGGTGGCCGACTTCAAGGCACTCGCGCCCGACGCTCACCAACCTCGCCAAAGCTGGCGACGACCTGTCGACCGCGATCGAGGCACCCTGACCTACCCGTTCACCGATGGATTCGTCGGAGGCAGCTACGCCGCTGCTTCGGGCAAGTGCATCGACGGTGAGGGTGGAGAGCCCGACATCAAGGAAGGCGCCTGCTTCGGCGACTTCGCCAACCTCTCGCTCGGTATCGACATCAGTGCCGAGCAGATCGACCAATCTTCTCGGCGGCAATCCGCCTGATGCGCCGACGCCATCCGCGACGCAGCCCGTACAGGATCTGGTCGACCTCGTGACCGGCCTGGTCCCGGGCGGAGTCCAGATTCCGACGCTGCCAGGTGGAGTGCCGAGCCGCGCCGACACCGAGTGGAACCTCCGAGACGCCGTCTGACGGTCTCGGACTGCCGAGCTTCTGCTCGCTGCTCGGACAGTGTCGTGCACCGGCGGTATCGGCCCAGGACAGCGATCTTGCCCGACTCATGATCGGATCGGTGGTGACGTCATGATCTCCAGACTGACCAAGATCCAGCTCGTCATCTTCGCGATCGTCACGGTGCTCGGTGGTGCCTTCGTGGGTGGCCGATATGCCCAGATCGACCGACTCTTCGTCGATCGCAGCTTCCCGGTCACGGCGCAGTTCGCCGATTCAGGCGGGATCTTCGCCGGCGCCCAGGTGACCTACCGTGGCATCCCCGTCGGCAAGGTCGGCAAGCTTGAGTTCAAGGACAACGGCGTACGCGCGACACTCGACATCGAGAACAGCGCCCCCAAGATCTCAGCAGACGTGCTGGCCGTCGTGGCCAACAAGTCGGCGATCGGTGAGCAGTTCGTCGACCTGCAGCCCCGCGGCAACTCAGAGCCCTATCTCACCAAGGGCTCGGCGATCTCGCTGCAGCAACACCCAGCATCCCGATCGACACCACGACCCTGCTGGTGGACACCAATGACTTGGTGACCGTCGATCAACACCGATGACCTGCGCACCGTTGTCGACGAGCTGGGTCAGGCCTTCGAGAGCACCGGCCCGGACCTGGCGACGATCCTCGACACCTCGTCAGCGTTCATCAAGGAAGCCGACGACAACATCGACGTCACCCGTGCGTTGATCCAAGGGTCGGGAACAGTCCTGCAGACCCAGATCGACAAGCAGGGCGCGCTCAACACGTTCTCCAAGAACCTGCGACTGTTCTCCGACAGCTTCGTCGCCGCCGACCCGGACCTGCGCCGCCTGCTCGACAAGGGCAGTGTCAGCTGCGACGTACCCTGCGCCAGGTGGTCGACGAGAACTCCGAGACACTGGGCAAGGCCGTCAACGACCTCGTCACTGCCAACAGGCCACTGTCCAGAACGTGCTCGGTCTTCAGGCGCATCTTCATCCTCTACCCGTACCTGGTCGAGGGATCGTTCTCAGTGCTTGACGCGCGAGCAGGAGGGTGGCAAGACGGTCTACAACGCTGCCTTCGGACTGCGTACTCACCGAGATGACCCCGCCATGCACCTACGCCGAGAACGGTGGAGAAGCGTCCGGCTACCGTCTGCGTCGTGAAGAGGCCGTCATCAGCGACCGCGAGTTCGATACGACACTGGACTGTAAGGTCGAGGACAACCACATTGCGCGGCAGTCCACGAAGACTGTCCTCAAGCGTTCGGCTGTGAACAGCGATTCAGGTTCGTATGCAGCTGAAGGCCCCACGGCATCAGGAAAGGACTCCTGGAAGTGGCTCCTGCTCGGACCAGCAACACGCTGACCACTGACCCAAGAATCTCTTGGTCGAGCCGCCCTCGAGTCGTTCGCATCCTTGCCGTCCTCACGGCACTCGGACTCGTGCTCGGTCTGCTCGGCGTGCTGCTGCCCAAGTTCATCGGCGGTGACGACACATACGCTCGCGCCGACCGCGAGAGCGTGATCTCGCGTGCGAAGGACTTCGCTGACGGCCTACAACACCTACGACGTGGCCGAGGCTCGACGACTACCAGAAGCGAGTCAAGGGTCTGTTGACCACCGACTATGACGAGCAGTTCGTCCAGGTCACCAACGCGGTGTTCGAGGCGCTGAAGGACAAGAAGCAGAAGAGCGGCGAGGCGAAGGTGCGCGGGGTCGCCATCGAGAGCATCGACGAGGACTCCGCCGAGGCGATCGTCGCGGTGGACGCAACGATCACCAACACTGACAACAAGGCGGCCGTCGTACGCCACTTCAGGTGGAAGGTGTCGTTCACCAAGACCGGCGAGGAATGGCTCGTGTCCAACTTCGAGAGCGTGGCTGCCGTGACAGCGACCGCCGGCGATCCGAGTGCCACGGCACCGACGCCCACGCCGACCGCCACCGAGGGAGGCAACTGATGAGCGACTCGGGCGGACCCACACGCCGCAGGCGCATTGCCGGCGAGGGCAATCCAGCAGCGGCCAAGAAGGCGACCACCAAGAAGCCAGCCGTCAAGAAGCCAGCCGCCAAGAAGCCAGCCGGCAAGAAGCCGCCGTCAAGACGCCGACGGCCAAGAAGGCGGCCGCACCGAAGGTGTCGACGAAGGCTCCCGCAGCCAGCTCCAGCGCGACCAAGGTGCCGGCGAAGCCCACAGCCAAAAAGGTTGCCACGACCAAACCGGTCAGTGCGCCACCTGCGGCACGTCCAGTGACAGCACCTCGTGCCACGGACGACGGAGGCGCCCGGCACTGAACGGCCGACGAAGCGCGATCTTCGATGGCTGGTTCCATCGATCGCCGTGACTGTCGCCGCGCTGATCGTCGGCGGTTGGCTGGCCGTCACAGGTGTGCAGGACATCAGGAACAGCGACGGTGATCGCGAGGCAACCGAGAAGGCGGCGGCCTCAGCCGCGGCTTCCGCTGCCGAGACGATCTTCTCCTACCAGTTCGATCAGCTCGATGAGCATCTCGCCGACTCCAAGAAGCTCATGACCACGAAGTTCGCCAAGGACTTCGACAAGATCGCACCGGCCCTTGACGAGATCGCTCCGCAACGCCGGGTGCAGGTACAGGCGGTCGGTCGAAATGCGGCGGCCCTCAGCTGCGGAGACGAGTGCGCGCCGGGGACCGTCAACGTACTGGTCTTCCTCGACCAGGCGCGGCTGGTCGACGGCTCGAAGGAGCCGGACGTGATCGGCAACCGCATCACGATGAAGATGGTGCAGCGCGACGGCGAGTGGCTCGTCGATGACATACGCGCTGTGTAGCGACGAGCAGATCGGGCGCGAACTGTGTGCGACCGGACACATTGCAGTGTGTCGCCGGACCGCATTGCCCCTCCAAATGCAACGAAAAAGCAAATGGCGTGCGGCGAAAAGCCAAATAGCGTCCCCTACCGATTGACGATTGTCAAGACCCGCCCTTGCTTTCGGTGTGTCGAGAGGGTTACACTCATCTTTCGCGCTCGCCTTGCTATGCCCTCCTCCATATTCAGGTTGGAAGGCGCCCCTTGACCGGGGTCGATTGGCGTGCGCGGAGCACGACTCACTGAGCCACCCGCCTGCGAGCCCTTGGAAGGACCCCTCTTGGCCGCCTCGCGCACTGCCGCACCAGTTCAGCCCCGCCGTATATCGTTCGCCAAAATTGCAGAACCTCTCGAGGTCCCAGAGCTCTTGGCTCTGCAGACCGACAGTTTTGCTTGGCTGATCGGCGACGACTCATGGAAGGCCGGAG
>CAVVQG010000014.1:0-13170 GCA_963750265.1 uncultured Actinomycetota bacterium
CATCATCAAGAAGCTGCCGTCGATGCACCACCAGTTCAAGGAGCTGGCGGATGTCGACATCACGAAGGAGCCGATGGAAGTCGGTCCGACGTGCCACTACGTCATGGGCGGCATCGAGGTCGATCCCGACACCGGTGCGTCGACGGTGGCCGGGCTGTTTGCCGCGGGTGAGTGCTCCGGCGGTATGCACGGTTCCAACCGCCTTGGCGGCAACTCGCTCTCGGACCTCTTGGTCTTCGGCAAGCGTGCCGGCGCAGGCGCTGCGGCATATGTCGACGCGCTGGGCGCGGACCGACCGACTGTGTCCGACGCCGCCGTGAAGGAAGCGCGCGATCGTTCGGTTGCGCCGTTCGGCGACGGTGGCACCGAAGGCGCCGAGAACCCGTACACGCTCCACCAGGAGCTGCAGCAGAACATGAATGACCTCGTCGGCATCATCCGCAAGGCCGAAGAGGTCGAAGAGGCCATGGTCAAGATCGACCAGCTGCGCGAGCGCGCCAAGCACATGGTCGTCGAAGGGCACCGCCAGTTCAATCCGGGCTGGCACCTCGCACTCGACCTTCGCAACATGCTGCTGGTCAGTGAATGCGTCGCAAAGGCCGCGATCATCCGCACCGAGAGCCGTGGCGGTCACACCCGCGACGACTACCCGGGGATGAACGCCGACTGGCGTCACCAGCTGCTGGTCTGCAACGTCAATGACGACGGCTCGGTCGACGTCCAGGCCAAGGAGCAGATCCCGATGCGTGAGGACCTGCTGGACCTGTTCGAGATGGATGAGCTGAAGAAGTACTTCACCGAAGCCGAGCTTTCCGGAAGGAACAACTGATGGGCTACCAGCAGAGTTTTCGCGTCTGGCGCGGCGACGACGAAGGCGGCGACTTCGTCGACTATGACGTAGAGGTCAACGAGGGCGAAGTCGTCCTCGACGTGATCCATCGCCTGCAGGCCACGCAGACGCCGGACCTCGCTGTCCGGTGGAACTGCAAGGCCGGCAAGTGCGGCTCGTGCAGCGCCGAGATCAACGGGCGCCCGCGCCTGCTCTGCATGACGCGTATGTCGACGCTGCCGCAGGAGAGCACCGTGACGATCACGCCGATGCGTACCTTCCCGGTCATCCGCGACCTGGTCACCGACGTCTCGTTCAACTATCAAAAGGCGCGTGAAGTTCGCGCCTTCGTCCCGCCGGAGGGTGTCGAGCCGGGCGAGTACCGCATGAAGCAGGTCGACGTCGAGCGCTCGCAGGAGTTCCGCAAGTGCATCGAGTGCTTCCTGTGCCAGGACACCTGCCACGTCATGCGTGACCACGAGGAGAACAAGCCGGTCTTCTCCGGGCCGCGTTTCCTGATGCGCATCGCCGAGCTCGACATGCACCCGCTGGATGCTGCCGAGGAGCAGGGCGTCAACCGCAAGGCGGCCGCACAGGACGATCACGGTCTGGGCTTCTGCAACATCACCAAGTGCTGCACCGAGGTGTGCCCCGAGCACATCAAGATCACCGACAACGCCCTCATCCCGCTCAAGGAACGCGTCGTCGACCTGAAGTTCGACCCGATGATCCGTCGCAAGAAGCGCGCTGCCAAGTCCTGACCCACCCGGCATGTAGTTAGCATAGGTAACTAGGTATGCTAACTACATGCCGAATGACTCCCAAAGACTCGCCAGATCTGTGGCGAGGCTCAGTCGACGCCTGCGCCAGGAGCGCCACACCGAGCTGACGCTGACCCAGCTGTCGGCGCTCGGCGCCGTCATGGTGCTCGGCCCTTCGACGCCGAGCGCGATCGCAGCATACGAGCGGGTGCGGCCGCCCTCGATCACCCGAACGCTCAACTGCCTCGTCGATGAAGGCCTGGCCTCGCGGGACCCACATCCCGACGACGGTCGTCAGGTGCTCATCTCGTTGTCGGACAAGGGGGAGGAAGTGCTCGCGGAGGAGCGTGCGCGGCGTGACATCTGGCTCGCCCACCGACTGGCCGAGCTGACTCCCGACGAGCGCTCTGTGCTCCGCGCTGCGGCCGAGCTGATGGAGGGGCTGGCATCGGCTTGAGCCCCACCTTTCGCGCACTGAGTGTGCGCAACTACCGGGTCTACTCGATCGGGTCGTTCATCTCCAACATCGGCACCTGGATGCAGAACACCGCCCAAGCCTGGCTCGTTCTGGTCCTGACGGGCAGCGGCTCCGCGCTGGGCATCACAGTCGCGCTGCAGCTTCTCCCGACGCTCTTGCTCTCACCGATGGGCGGCGTGATTGCCGACCAGTTCCCCAAGCGGACCGTGCTGCGGATCATGCAGGTTGCCATGGCGGTGCCAGCCGCGCTCCTCGGCCTGCTCGCGGTCACCGGAGTCGTTCAGGTGTGGCACGTGTACGTGCTGGCGTTCGTCTTCGGTGTCGGACGGGCGCTCGAGGCGCCGGCGCGCCAATCATTTGTGGCCGAGATGGTGGGTCGCGACGACCTGGGCAATGCTGTGGCACTCAATTCAGCGTCGTTCAACGCCGGCCGGTTGATCGGACCGGGCGTCGCCGGACTTCTCATCGCCGCCTTCGGGGCCGGCGTGGTCGGCACCGGATGGGTCATCGCGCTCAATGCAGTCAGCTACGGGGCTTCATACCTCGCACTGCAGATGCTCGACCAGACGCGGCTGACGCCCACACCGTTGATGTCCAAGCGGGTCGGAGCGATCCGCGAAGGCATCGCATACGTACGGACTCGCCCTGACCTCGTTCTCGTGATGGCGTGCGTCTTGTGCCTCGGTGGCTTTGGCATGAACTTCCAGATCACCAGCGCCCTGATGGCCACCGAGGAGTTCGGCAAGGGTGCCCAGGAGTTCGGCATCCTCGGGTCGATCCTCGCGGTCGGCTCGTTCTTCGGCGCGCTGCTCGCCGCGGGGCGCGCGCGGCCACGACTACGACTCGTCGTGGGGGGTGGACTGCTGTTCGCCGCTCTGCAGACGGTCTCCGGCCTGATGCCGACGTTCGTGACGTACGCCATGGTGCTGCCGTTGCTCGGGCTCAGCGTCCTGACGGTCATCACCAGCGCCAACGCGCTGGTCCAGCTGACCTCGGCACCCGAGATGCGCGGGCGGGTTGCCTCGATCTTCCTGATGCTGGCCATCGGCAGCGTGCCGCTGACCGCACCGATCGTTGGGTGGTTCGGCGAGGAGTTCGGTGCCCGCGCCGCGTTGATTGCAACGGGCCTGGCGACCGGCGTCGGGATCGGCGTCGCGGCGCTGTGGTTCCTCCGGCAGCGTGGCGATCTCAAGTTGCACACCGTGTGGCATTCCCTAGCGTGGAAGCATGCACGTCGAGCGCACGTTCACGGTGTCAGTGCCCATTGAGGCAGTCTTCGCCTACCTCAGCGACTTTGAGAACACCGAGGAATGGGACCCCGGGACGGTGAGCACGACGCGTACCAGCGGGGACGGCGGGCTCGGCACCACATACGCGAACAGGTCGGAGTTCATGGGTCGTGAGACCGAGCTCGAGTACGAGACCATCACGTACGACCGGCCGACGGCGTTCCAGTGTCGGGGTCGCAACAAGACTGCGACCGCCACCGACACGATGACCTTCTCCAGCGATGGAGCAGGCACGCGGATCCACTACCGCGCCGACTTTGAGTTTCACGGCTTGGTCAAGTTCGTCGCGCCGTTCATCGTGAGGCCCAAGCTCGACTCGCTGGCGGACGAGACGATCGAGCAGATCCAGAAGGCGCTCGAATCAAAGGGCTGATCCGGCGCGAACTAGGTCGGTGGGCTGGCACGGCGTTAATCTGAGGGGATGAAGCTTGCAGAGTCACTCACCCGCGCGATCGAGGTCGTCACCCCCGACCTGATCGAGGTGCGTCGTGATCTGCACGCCTATCCGGAGCTTTCGTGGGCCGAAGACCGTACGACTGACATCGTCGCGAGCTGGATGGACAAGGCCGGCATTTCGTACGAACGGTTCGACGGCACCGGGCTGATGGCCGAGATCGGACCGTCGGAGGGGCCGATGGTGGCTCTTCGCGCCGATCTCGACGCCCTCCCGGTCGAGGAGACGACCCAGGACCCGTGGCGCTCCAGCGTTTCCGGTGTCTCGCACTCGTGCGGGCACGACGTCCACGTCGCCGCGCTCCTGGGCGCAGCGGTCGCGCTGGCCCATGTGGACGCGGAGCAGCAACTGCCGGTACGGGTGCGGCTGATCTTCCAGCCGGCCGAGGAGGTCATGCCCGGCGGCGCCCTGCGTCTCCTCTCGGCCGGCGCACTCAAGGGCGTGTCCCGGATCTTTGCCCTGCACTGCGACCCGTCGTTGGACGTGGGCCAGGTGGGGCTGCGCGAGGGCCCCATCACGGGTGCGACCGACCTCATCCAGATCCAGCTGAGCGGCCGCGGCGGACATACCTCGCGTCCGCACCTGACCGAGGACCTGACCTTTGCCATCGGCAGCCTGCTGGTCCAGCTGCCGGCGGTGCTGTCGCGCCGCTTCGACCCCCGCGCCGGCGTCAGCCTGGTGTGGGGCCAGGTGCACTCTGGCGACGCGGCCAACGTGATCCCGTCGACTGGTGAGCTGAGCGGCACCCTCCGGATGCTCGATGCCGCGGCGTGGCACCAGGCCGAGCACATGGTCCGTGGCCTCATCCGCGACATCATCGCGCCGTTTGGCGTGAGCGCCAATGTGGTCTACACCAGAGGCGTCCCACCGGTCGTCAACGACTTTGAAGCCACCGAGATCCTCCGCCAGGCGGTGACCCTCGCAGTCGGTCCGAGTGCTGTCGCGACGACGGCCCAGAGTCTCGGCGGCGAGGACTTTGCGTGGTACGTCGAGGCGGTTCCGGGCGCCATGGGCCGGCTCGGCACGCGTACGCCCGACGGGCCCACCTATGACCTTCACCAAGGCAACTTGCGTGTCGACGAGCGCGCCATCGCCATCGGGGCGAAGGTTCTGGCGTGCGCTGCGGTGGCCTGAGCGGCTCCGATCAGCCGCCACCGGGTTACAAATCGGTATCGACTCCGTCAAAATCTGTGAGGCACTGCCGCATGACCTGATCGCGCACTAGGGTCTGTACGTGCCGGGGTCCCGGTTCTTGTACCAAGGAGGAATTTTGCGTCGATTGACGAAGGCCACCGCTATTGCCGGGGTCGCCGTACTCGTGCTCGCTGGAGCAGGCTGCGGCAAGAAGAGCAACGAAAGTGACGACACGTCGTCCAAGGAGGACTGCGTCAAGGCCGACCCCGACAAGAAGGTCGGCATGGCGTTCGACGTCGGCGGACGCGGCGACCAGTCATTCAACGACTCGGCCGCCAAGGGCCTCGACAAGGCAGCTTGTGAGCTCGGATTCACCGCCAAGACAGCTGAAGCGCAGGACGGCGAGGCCGAGTCGGCTCGCGAAGGTCGCCTGCAGCAGCTCGTCGACGCCGGCTACAACCCCGTGATCGCTGTGGGCTTCGCCTACTCCGCCTCCGTGGCCAAGGTCGCCGGTGCCAACCCGGACGTCAACTTCGCGATCGTCGATGACGGCGTCGAGGGCAAGAACATCGCCAACCTGCTGTTCGCCGAAGAGCAGGGCTCGTTCCTGGTCGGTGCCGCGGCAGCGCTCAAGTCCGAGAAGGACCACGTCGGCTTCATCGGTGGTGTCGAGGTGCCGCTGATCCAGAAGTTCGAGGCCGGCTTCATCGCGGGCGCCAAGGCCGTCAACCCCGACATCAAGGTTGACGTCCGCTACCTCACCCAGCCGCCGGACTTCAGCGGCTTCGGTGACCCGGCCAAGGGCAAGACCGCGGCCGAGGGCATGTACGACGGTGGCGCTGACATCGTCTACGCAGCTGCCGGTGGTTCAGGTGGCGGCGTGTTCGAGGCAGCAGTTGCCGCCAAGGGCAAGGCCATTGGCGTCGACTCCGACCAGGCGCTCACCGCTGACGCCTCGGTCAAGGACGTCATCATGACCTCGATGCTCAAGAACATCGATGTCGCTGTGTTCAACTTCCTGAAGTCAGTCGATGAGGGCAACGTCCCCACCGGCGCGACGACGTTCGACCTCAAGGTCGACGGCGTGGGCTACTCCACCACCGGTGGACAGGTTGACGACATCAAGGAAAAGCTCGACGAGTACAAGCAGCAGATCATCGACGGGACCATCACGGTTCCGTCAGCACCCTGATCCATTGCTGACGTGGCCCGGGTCCCCGCGATAGCGTGGGGCCCGGGCCACGGTCGTCCGCGACGAGAGGTTAACCAGTGAACAGCTCCACCGGTCAGGACGTCGTGGTCCGACTGCGCGACATCGGCAAGACGTTTCCCGGCGTGGTGGCCAACCACGACGTCAACATCGACGTACGCCGCGGGACGGTGCACGCGATCGTGGGCGAGAACGGCGCCGGCAAGTCCACGCTGATGAAGATCCTCTACGGCGTGCAGAAGCCTGACTCGGGCACGATCGAGGTCAACGGCCAGCACGTGACGCTCTCGTCACCTGCCGATGCCATCGCGGCCGGTGTCGGGATGGTCTTCCAACACTTCATGCTGGCCGACAACTTCACGGTGCTCGAGAACGTCGTCCTCGGTGCCGAGAAGATGCACGGCATCGGCGACGCCGCTCGCGCTCACATCGCAGAGATTTCCGAGGCCTACGGTCTGGACATCGATCCCGACGTCCTCGTCGAAGACCTCGGAGTGGGCGCCCGGCAACGCGTGGAGATCCTCAAGGTGCTTTACCGCGGTGCCAAGATCGTGATCCTCGACGAGCCGACCTCGGTGCTCGTACCCCAGGAGGTCGACGAGCTGTTCGACAACCTACGCGAGCTCAAGGCCGAGGGCCTCGCCGTCATCTTCATCTCGCACAAGCTTGACGAGGTGCTGTCGGTGGCCGACGAGGTCACGGTGATCCGCCGTGGTGCGACGATCGACACGGTGGACGCCGCGTCGGTCAACTCTCATCAGCTGGCCGAGATGATGGTCGGCGCAGAGCTGCCCAATCCGAGCACCGAGTCGTCGACTGTCACCGATCGCGTGGTGCTCGAGGTCCACGACCTCAATCTGCCCGGTCCGAGCCGTGCGCTGCTGACCGATATCGACCTCGTCATCCATGCAGGCGAAGTCCTCGGATTGGCCGGGGTCGAGGGCAATGGCCAGGCCGAGCTGGTCGAGGCGATCATGGGCGTGCGTCCCGGTTCCACCGGCACGGTGGCACTGTCCGGCACAGACCTCACCCACTGCCTCCACACGACACCGCCGTGAGGCCGGGATCGGCTACATTCCCGAGGATCGGCAGCGCCACGCCCTGCTGCTCGACGCTCCATTGTGGGAGAACCGCATCCTGGGGCACCAGACACGCGAGCCGAACGTCAAGGGCCCGCTGATCGATCGAGGCGGAGCCCGCCGCGACACCGAGCGCATCGTCAAGGAGTACGACGTACGTACGCCGGGTATTGACGTCTTGGCGCGTGCCCTGTCAGGCGGCAACCAGCAAAAGCTCATCGTCGGTCGCGAGATGAGCGGAAATCCGTCGCTGCTGATCGCTGCCCACCCGACTCGTGGAGTCGACGTTGGTGCGCAAGCCGCGATCTGGGACCAGATCAAGACCGCCCGACGCGAAGGTCTTGCGGTGCTCCTCATTTCGGCAGATCTCGACGAGCTCATCGGGCTGTCCGACACAATTCGGGTGATCCTGCGCGGCAAGCTGGTCGGCGAGTTCGACCCGACTGACGTGACCCCAGCGATGCTCGGCTCGGCCATGACGGGAGCGGACGCGTGAAGAATCCACGGACGACCAAGATCGCCTTGGCGATCGGTGCCCCGCTCCTCGCGCTGCTCGCAGCATTTCTCATCACCAGCCTCGTGCTCGTGCTGGCGGGCGATGACGTCGCCGGAGTGTGGGGCCAGATCCTGAGCCTCCCGTCGCACCGCGGCTACGTGAACATCCTCAACTCCGCCACGGTCTATTACCTCTCGGCCATTGCTGTGGCAATCGGCTTCCGGATGAATCTGTTCAACATCGGCGTCGACGGCCAGTACCGAGTCGCCGCTTTCGCGGCCGCCGTGGTGGCTGGCGAAGGCTGGTTGCCCGGCTACCTCAACACCGCTCTCGCGATGGTCGCCGCCGTCCTGGTCGGTGCTGCCTGGGCCGGTATCGCAGGCCTGTTGCGGGTGACTCGCGGTGTCAGCGAGGTCATCTCGACAATCATGCTGAACGCCATCGCGACGGCGCTGGTCGCCTATCTCCTGCGCAAGACGGCAGTCGACAACCCCGGCAGCAACATCACCGCGACCAAGCAGGTGCCTGAAGGCAGCCGCATCGGCGGGTTCACGCTGTTCGGTGACGTACCGGCAACGGTCTACGGGTTGCTGCTGCTTGCCGTTGCAGTCGGCTTCGCCTATTGGTTCATCATCAACAAGACGCGATTCGGATTCGACCTGCGTGCCACGGGCGCTTCTGAGTCCGCCGCCGTGTCGAGCGGCATCAACGTCAAGAAGATGATCATGATCTCGATGCTGCTGTCCGGCGGTGCAGCTGGTCTGGTGGGTCTGCCGCTGCTGTTCGGCAACGACTACGCGTACGGGTCGACATTCCAGTCAGGTCTCGGCTTCGCCGGTATCGCGATCGCGCTGCTGGGTCGAAACCACCCTGTGGGCATCGCGCTGGGTGCCGTGCTGTTCGCGTTCCTCGACGAGCAGTCCAATCCGCTCCAGATCCTTCTCGACGTCTCACCCGACATCGTCAAGATCACCCAGGGCACCATCGTGCTCACCGTCGTGATCGCCTATGAGGTGGTGCGCCGCTATGGCGTACGCATCGAGCAGACCCGGGTGGCGAGCGCATTGGATGACGCGCCCGCGACGGAAGGGGCTCCCGCATGACCGTCGTGAAGGGCGCCGTCGCCGCAGTTCCTGCGGTGGCCAAGAAGCTCACCTTTGGTTGGATCATGATCGGCATCGCCGGTCTGCTGGTGCTGATCTCAGCCCTGCGCATCATCACCGGAGCGGACGATCTCGATTCCTCGGGCACGCTGCGCGCCACCTTGGTTGCCGCGATCCCGATCGGCCTGGCCGGTCTGGGTGGTCTGTGGTCCGAGCGCGCAGGCATCGTCAACATCGGCCTCGAGGGCATGATGATCCTCGGCACGTTCGGCGCAGGCTACTTCGGCTACTTCTACGGCCCGTGGCAGGGCGTCGTGGGCGCCATCGCCTTCGGTGCGGCCGGCGGTCTGCTGCATGCCATCGCCACGGTGACGTTCGGGGTCGACCACATCGTCTCCGGTGTGGCGATCAACATCATCTCGCTGGGTGCGGTGCAATATCTTGCGGCGATCGCCTTCACCGGCACGCCCGGCGGTGGTCAGACCCAGTCGCCGCGCATCGACAACCTGCCGACGATCACGATCGCAGCGTTCTCCGACCCGTTGGGCGAGCTGGAGGCCAAGCACTGGTTCCTTGTCTCCGACGTGGCATCGGTTCTTCGGGCATTTGTCAGCCAGCTGTCGATCCTGACGATCCTGTGCCTGCTGCTGTTCGTGCTCACCTACTACGTGCTGTGGCGTACGTCGTTCGGTCTGCGGCTGCGATCCTGTGGCGAGAGCCCGGCGGCAGCGGAGTCCTTGGGCATCAACGTGATCCGCTACAAGTTCATCGCGGTCATGATCTCCGGCGGATTTGCCGGACTGGCAGGAGGCTTCCTGGCGTTGGTGGCGTCAAGCACGTTCCGCGACGGTCAGACCGGAGGCCGCGGCTACATCGGCCTGGCGGCGATGATCTTCGGCAACTGGCGCCCCGGCGGTCTCCTCGCGGGTGCCGGCCTGTTCGGCTACACCGACACTCTTCGACTGCGCGGTGGTGGCGAGACCATCCACGGACTGTTGCTGCTCGTCGCCGTCGGACTCGTGCTGATGGCGGTCTGGCAGCTGCGCAAGGCGCGCAAGGTCGCGGGCTCGGTGACGTTGGGCATCGGCATCGTGATCGGCCTGTGGTACTTCTTCAGCGAGTCGGTGCCCGAAGACCTGACCGGTATGACGCCGTACGTCACGACTCTCATGGTGCTGGCTCTGGCTTCGCAACGGCTACGAATGCCCGCGGCCGACGGCAAGCCCTATCGCAAGGGAAGTGCTGGCTAGTGGCCGAGAAGCAGGTTGGTCCACTGGGCATCAGCGGAGCTGACGACCCGATCGACTGGGCCTCGCTCACCCGATACGCCACCGAGGTGATGGGGCGCGCCTACGCGCCCTACTCCCACTTCAAGGTCGGCGTCGCGGGTCTCGTCGACGACGGCCGAGTGGTTCTCGGCTGCAATGTCGAAAATGCCGCCTACGGTGTCGCGCTGTGCGCCGAGTGCGGGATGGTCTCTGCGCTGCACGCGACTGGTGGTGGCCGGTTGATCGCCGTCGCCTGCGTCGACGCCCACGGCAAGCCGCTGATGCCGTGCGGGCGCTGTCGCCAGCTGCTGTGGGAAAACGGGGGACCGGACATGCAGCTCATGACCGCCCATGGCGTCAAGACCATGACCGAAGTGCTTCCGGACGCCTTCGATGCCGACGACCTCGCCAAGGATGCGGAAGAGTGAGTTGACCCAATACGCAGTTCAGCTCGACCCGGGGGAGCCGTCATTCGTACGTGATCCCTATCCCGTGCTGGCTTCTCTTCGGGCCAATGGTCCGGTGCTGTGGCACGAGCCGATGGGCATGTGGCTGGCGACGACCCACGACGCGGTGAGCAAGGTGCTGCGCCATCGCTCCTTCGGACGTCTGTGGTCCGACTGGGAGCCGGTGGACGAGCTCGAGCCATTCAATGCGCTGCATCGCAACCAGATGATGGAAAACGAGCCGCCGGCTCACACCAGGCTCCGCAAGCTGGTGGCTGGCGCGTTCGGGCGTGGCCACGTGGAGCGCATGCGGCCGCGGATCGAGTCGCTCGCCGCCGAGATGGTCGCGCAGCTTGACGAGAAGTTTGACGTGCTGGCCGACTACGCCGAGCCCATGCCGGTCTACGTCATCGCAGATCTGCTCGGCGTTCCGCGTGAAGACCACCAGCGCCTTCGAGCGTGGTCCCAGGCCATCGTGCACATGTACGAACCACGGGTGGGTGCCGAGGTCAAGGCGGCGGCCGTCGAAGCAAGCACGGCATTCTCCGAATATGTCACCGAGGTGATCGCAGACCGCCGCGAAAACCCGGGCGAAGATCTCATCAGCGACCTCATCCGCGAGCGCGGAAGGGGTGCAAAGCTGACCGACGACGAGCTGGTGGCCTCCGTCGTGCTGTTGCTCAATGCCGGCCATGAGGCATCCGTCAACGCGTTCGGCAACGGGATGTTTGCGCTGGCGACGCATCCTGAGCAGCTCGCCCGCATCACCTCGGGCGAAGTTCCGATGGACGTCGCAGTCGAGGAGCTGATCCGCTTCGATGCACCTCTCCAGCTGTTCGAACGTACGGCCACCGCAGATGTCGAGATCTGCGGACAGCTGATTCGGGCCGGCCAGAAGATCGCCTGCCTGATGGGTTCGGCCAACCGCGACGAAGCGGTGTTCGAGAATGCCGACACATTCGACGTGGGGCGCGATCCCAATCCGCATGTCGGGTTCGGCATGGGGCGACACTTTTGCCTCGGCGCTCCACTGGCGCGGCTCGAGCTGCAGATCTCGATGTCACATCTGCTCGGGCGATTTCCCCGTCTCGCGGTCGTCGGAGACGTTCCGAGACGACCCACCTGGGTACTTCGAGGGTACGAGAGCATCAGCATGGAGGCAGTGTGAGCACACCCGAGCCGTTCGACGCAGTGGAAGTCATTGCCACCAAGCGGGACCAGGCTGAGTTGAGCGATGCGCAGATCGACTGGGTCGTCGACGCGTACACGCGCGGTGTTGTGGCCAGCGAGCAGATGTCCGCGCTCGCCATGGCGATCCTGCTCAACGGCATGAACCGTCGTGAGATCAGCCGCTGGACCAATGCGATGATCGCCAGCGGCGAACGGATGGACTTCTCCGCGTTGTCGTGGCCGACCGCCGACAAGCACTCGACGGGCGGTGTGGGCGACAAGATCACCCTCCCGCTCGCTCCTCTCGTCGCGGCGTGTGGCGTGGCGGTGCCGCAGCTGTCCGGCCGCGGGCTCGGTCATACCGGGGGCACGCTCGACAAGCTCGAGTCGATCCCGGGCTGGCGGGCCGATCTCACCAACGACGAGATGATGGCCCAGCTCGACACCATCGGCGCGGTGATCTGCGCAGCCGGAGCTGGTCTGGCCCCCGCTGACAAGAAGCTGTACGCGCTGCGTGACGTCACCGGAACTGTCGAGGCGATCCCGCTGATCGCCAGCTCGATCATGAGCAAGAAGATCGCCGAGGGCACCGGAGCGCTGGTGCTCGACGTCAAGGCCGGTACGGGCGCTTTCATGAAGGATCTGGACCAGGCTCGTGAGCTCGCCGAGACCATGGTTGCGCTCGGCACCGACGCCGGCGTCAAGACGGTGGCGCTGCTGACCGACATGTCGACACCGCTCGGGCTCACGGCTGGCAACGCCGTCGAGGTCGCCGAGTCGATCGAGGTGCTCGCCGGTGGGGGTCCGGCCGATGTCGTCGAGCTGACCCTGGCGCTGGCACGCGAGATGTTGGCTGCCGCGGGCAAGCCAGATGTCGATCCCGGCGGACAAGCTCGCCTCGGGTGCCGCCATGGACGTCTGGAAGCAGATGATCTCTGCACAGGGCGGCGACCCGGATGCGGCGTTGCCGGCTCCCAAGGACACCCACACGATCGTCGCGCCATCGACTGGCACCTTGGCTCGCCTGGACGCAATGGCAGTCGGCGTGGCCGCATGGCGACTGGGCGCCGGTCGGTCGCGGCCCGGTGAGCAGGTCCAGGCTGCCGCCGGAATCGTGCTGCACGCCAAGCCCGGTGATGCGGTGACAGCCGGTCAACCGTTGATGACGCTGCACACTGACACCGCCGATCGGTTCGAACGCGCCATCGCTGCCCTCGACGGCGGCTACGACATCGGGACGGACCGCGTCGAGGCGGCCTCAGTGATCATCGACCGGATTGAGTAGGTTCGGCTGAATGCGCATTTTGAACAACAGCGCAGAGATTGCAGACGCCGCCGGCGAGGAGCTGGGGGTGAGCGAGTGGGTGGCTGTGACGCAGGAGCGCATCGACTTGTTCGCCGACGCGACGGGTGACCGACAGTGGATCCACATCGATCCCGAGCGCGCGGCCGA
>CAVVQG010000015.1:0-108088 GCA_963750265.1 uncultured Actinomycetota bacterium
CATCCATGAGGTGCGATCCTATTCCGGGATCTGACGGGTCGTCAGGAAAGCGTCGCGGGGCGGGCTGCCAGGAGCTGGTCGGTGTAGGTGTTCGTTACCCGGGATGGTGGCGCGGAAGGGGGCGACGAGGACGAGGTGCCGAGGCCTGCGGCGGCGAGGTCGTCGCCGAGGCAGGCGAAGGTGTCGTCCCACGTTGCGGGAAGATCGGCGTCGACGAACCAGAGCTGGCAGAACCGGTTCTCGGCGCGAGTCGGCCTTAACGCCCTTGGCGGCGTCGGCGGGAGCGGGATGGCGGTCAGCTCGGCGACGACGACGCCGGGCAGCGACCGCGAGCGGAACCACGGGTCGACATCGTCGAGCGTCCTTGCCCTGGCCGGCTCGCCGATCACCACACTACGTAGGGCGAGTGGTGGTCGAGGGCCAGTTCGACGGGCACGCCGTCGGGCTGCTGGAACTCCCTCCGGAGCTTGTACATGGCGTGTGGACGTGGTCGCGGTCCTCGAACATGCGGTCGTTCTCGTGGAGCCACTTGACCTGCTCGGTGCCCCACTGCATCCACTGGCCGAACTTGCCGGCGAGGACCCAGTAGAGGGCGAGGTAGGAGCCGGTCGTCGGGTCGGGGACCACCGGCGAGTCGGCCGGGAAGCGCAGGTCCTTCAGGTCCTTGGTGGCGACGAACCGCTTGCCGCTGATGGTCCAGGCGCCGATCATGCAGCCGGCGTAGAAGTGGTCCCGCTCGTACCAGCGGTTGTAGGCGACCTCGTGGCCCTGGTGGGGCTCGACGATGGTGACGAGCGCACCGCCCAGCGGAACCGGCCGCTCGGCCGTTTTGCCGCTTCCCAAGTCCTGCACGCGGGTCCCCTGTGGTGTCGGGGTGCCCGGTCGATGCCGGGCGGAAAACGAGAATGTGTTCTCGTTTCCAGTGTGCCACGCCCTGCGGCGCTGTTGCGAGACGGCCAGGAGGTGGGCGGCGAGGTGCGAACATGAAGCATGACGACCACGTTCGAAATCGAGACCACCGACAAGGTCGCCCACCTCCGGCTCAACCGGCCCGACGCCTCAACTCGATGACCCGGGCGTTCTGGACCGAGCTGCCCGAGGCGGTCCGGGAGCTCGACGCCGGCGGGGCGGTGCGGGCGATCGTGATCTCGTCGACCGGCAAGCACTTCTGCGCCGGCATGGACCTCGCGGTGTTCACCGGTGGCGGCGCGGCGCCGACGGCGGCGACGGCGGCGACCGGAGGTCGGGCCGGCGTGCGCGCCCAGCTCCGCGAGACGGTGCATGACGCTGCAGGACACGCTTCACGGCGCTCGAGGAGGCCGCGGATGCCGGTGCTCGCCGCCATCCAGGGCGGCTGCATCGGCGGCGCGGTCGACATGGTCTCGCGCCTGCGACATGCGCTACGCCACGCGCCGACGCCTTCTTCTGCATCCAGGAGATCAACATCGGCATGACCGCCGACGTCGGCACGCTGCAGCGCCTGCCCAAGCTCATCCCCGAGGGCGTCGCCCGCGAGCTGGCCTACCCGGGCCACCGCATGCCCGCCGCCCGGGCCCGCGAGGTCGGGCCTGGTCAACGAGGTGTTCGACGACCCACGAGGCGCTGGTCGACGGCGTGCTCGCCATCGCCCGCGAGATCGCCGCCAAGATCGCCGCTCGCGATCTGGGGCACCAAGGAGATGATCAACTACGCCCGCGACCACACCGTCGCCGACAGCCTCGACTACATCGCCGCCTGGCAGAGCGGGCATGTTCCAGCCCGCCGACATGATGGAGGAGTTCGGCGCCAAGGCCGAGGGCCGCGACCCGGCTTTCGACGACCTGCTCCCCCACGGCACGTCTCGCCGGGCTTGACTCTCCCGTGGCGGATCAGCCCCCGACGGGACCGGGGGCGGCGTGGGCCTCGATGGCTCGGCGAAGCGGGGCGGCGTGAGCAGCTGGGGCCCCGTCGAATCGACAGGTGGATCGAGTCCCGGTAGAGCCGAGGTCGCCTCGGCTCGTGGCACACGTCTGCTCGGGCTGCAGAGGATGTCCTCGGTGGCGAGGGTGCTGGCGTCGAGCCCTTCGACCGCCTGCTGCTCGGCCGTCCCGGGCGAGGCGCTCGGACGGCCTCGAGCCGCGGCGGGAGCGGGAGCCGTCGCACCGGTCCGAGTAGATCGAGATCGCCGGGCACGTCTCGGCCCGTCACGATCCTCCGAGCGTCTCGTTGAACTGCGGGGACAGTGTCACGACCACGGTCGGAACGCCCGCATCATCGAGCTCGGTCAGGACCCGCCGCAAGCCCCGCCCGTAGACGGCGGCCTTGGCTTCGGGGGCGGCGGCGAGCTCGCCGGTCTCGGGGGTCTTCGAGGTGTCGGTCGGGTCGTTTAACGACCTCGGTCGATGAGATGGCCAGCACCACGAGCGACGGCTGCGCCTCGACGAGGGTGTTGAGGGCCCCGATGCCGCCACCAATCCCGGCACCCGCGGCCATCGAAGAAGGGGGCACGTCCGGACGCCGGATGGTCGGCGAAGGGGACTCTGGTCCGTGGGCGCCACCGTGGCGTCGTACCCGGCGGCCTGGGCCGCGGCGACGAACGGCTCGGTGAAGTGGCCGGCGTCGTCGCCCACCAGGTACACTGCGCCGTGCAGGTAGTCAGCGCGGCGGGGGCCATCCTTCGTCGCGCCGCCCGCGGCGTCGCGATGCAGATCGCAGCGATGCGTCCTCGCTACCTGACGCGCGAAGACGTACCGGACGAGGTCGTTGCCAAGGAGCGTGAGATCGCCGAGGCGACATCGCGCGAAGAGGGCAAGCCCGAGCAGGCGATCGCCAAGATCACCGAGGGACGCCTCAACGGCTTCTTCAAGGACAACGTGCTGCTCGAGCAGGCTTCGGTGCAGGACAACAAGAAGACCGTCAAGGCACTTCTGGATGAGGCAGGCGTGACCATCAAGCGCTTCGCCCACATCGAGATCGGCGCCTGAACCAACGACCCAACGCACGAACCACGGAGGCTGAAATGGACACTGCCGAGCTTGTGAACGACCCGTCCTCCGATCAGCGGTTCAAGCGTGTGCTCCTGAAGCTGTCGGGCGAGGCCTTTGGTGGCGGCAAGATCGGTATCGATCCTGACGTCGTCAATGGCATGGCTCACCAGGTGGCAGAAGCGATCGGCGAGGGTGTCGAAGTGGCCATCGTCGTTGGCGGTGGCAACTTCTTCCGTGGCGCCGAGCTCAGCCAACGCGGCATGGACCGTGCGCGTGCCGACTACATCGGCATGCTCGGTACCGTGATGAACTGCCTCGCACTGCAGGACTTCTGCGAGAAGCTCGGCATCGAGACCCGGGTGCAGTCGGCCATCACGATGGGTCAGGTGGCCGAGCCATATATCCCGCGCAAGGCGATCCGGCACCTTGAGAAGGGCCGCGTCGTGATCTTCGGTGCGGGCGCTGGTATGCCCTACTTCTCGACCGACACGGTTTCCGCTCAACGCGCACTCGAGATCGGCGCCGACGTGGTGCTGATGTCCAAGAGCGGTGTCGACGGTGTCTACTCCGCCGACCCGCGTACCGACCCGACGGCCAAGAAGTATGACGAGCTCACCTTCGACGAGGCCCTCCGTCTGGGCCTGAAGGTGGTTGATGCAGCTGCATTCGCGCTGTGCATGGAAAACGACCTCCCGATGATCGTGTTCGGCATGGACGGCGAGGGCAATATCGCCCGCGTGCTCCGTGGTGAGAAGATCGGTACGTTGGTCCACGCCGCCTAGGCGAACGGACCGCCCAGAACCGGATGGAGACATCGTGATTGACCAGACCCTGCGTGATGCCGACAGCAAGATGGCCAAGGCCGTCGAGCACACCCGCGAGGAGTTTGCCGCGATCCGCACGGGCCGTGCGCATCCGGCGATGTTCGCGCAGATCACGGCCGAGTACTACGGCCAGCAGACGCCGCTCAACCAGCTCGCCGGGTTCCAGGTGCCCGAGCCTCGCACCGTCATCATCCAGCCCTACGACGCCGGCGCCAAGCCAGCGATCGAGAAGGCCATCCGCGAGTCCGACCTGGGCGTCAACCCCAGCGACGACGGCAAGGTTCTGCGCGTCACGCTTCCGGAGCTGACCGAGGACCGCCGCAAGGAATACATCAAGCTCGCCAAGTCCAAGGCCGAAGAAGGCCGGGTCGCCGTACGCGGCGCACGCCGCAACGCCAAGCAGACCCTCGACAAGTCCGAGAAGGACTCCGAGATCAGCAAGGACGACAACACCGGTGCCGAGAAGCGGCTCGACGGTATGACCAAGAAGTACGTCGACACGATCGACGAGCTGCTCAAGAACAAAGAGGCAGAACTCCTTGACATCTGACACGCCGGGAGACGCTCCGGCGACGGAGCCGGACTCTCCGGCGAAGGCCGAACAGCAGAGTCGCGCGGGACGCAACCTCCCCGCAGCGATCGCCGTCGGCCTCAGCCTTGGCGGAATGGTCATCGCCTCGCTGTTCCTGGTGAAGGACGTCTTCGTGGCGGTCATCGTGATCGCGCTCGGCATCGGCCTGTGGGAGCTGGCCCGGGCCTTCGCCAAGGCCGGCATCGTGATCCCGTTCCTCCCGATCCTGACCGGCGGCACGATCATGTTGGTCGGCGCGTTCTACGGAGGAATGGAAACCGCGGCCGTGGCGATGGCGCTGACGGTCATCGGCAGCCTCGTGTGGAGGTTGGCCGAGGGCGCGGGCGGGTTCGTGCGCGATGTGAGCGCCGGCATCTTCTCGTTGTCGTATCTCTATCTCATGGGCGTGTTCGTCCTGCTCATGCTGATCGAGACCGATGGGCCGTGGCGGATCGTGGCGTTCATCGTCGCGACCATTGCCTCCGACACCGGTGGATATATCGCCGGAGTCCTGTTCGGCAAGCACCCCATGGCGCCGACGATCAGCCCCAAGAAGTCTTGGGAGGGCTTTGCCGGCTCGCTGCTCTTCGGCGTCGCGGCAGGCGTTGGAACGGTCGTCTACGGTCTCGACGGTGACTGGTGGGTCGGTGTCATTCTCGGCGTCGCTGGTGTGGTCTTCGCGACCCTGGGCGATCTCTCGGAGTCATTGATCAAACGTGACCTCGGCATCAAGGACATGGGCGACCTGCTCCCAGGACACGGTGGACTGATGGATCGCCTCGACTCGCTGATCGCGGTGGCACCCATCGCCTGGCTGATCCTGCACACCCTCGTCGACGTCACCTGACGCGTCCGTCAGCGACTAGGTTTCTCCCATGCCACTGACAGACGGCGATCAAATTCGCGGCCTCCTTGGGACCTACTGCCGGTTGATCGACGCTGGCGACTTCGCAGGCTTGGGAGAGCTGATGTCCCAAGCGGTGCTGATGGCCGAGGACGGGACGGCCATCGCCGCAGGCGCAGATGAGGTGGCTGCTCTGTACGCGGGCATCGTCACCCTGCACGACGACGGGACTCCGGGCACCCAGCACGTCGTGGCCAACACGTCTATGGAGGACCTCGAGGATGGCGCCATCCGCGCGAAGTCTGCCTACCTCGTCTTCCAATCAGTTCCCGAACTCCCGCTGCAACCCATCATCACTGGCTCGTACGTTGACACGTTCGAGTCAGCCGGCGGATGGCACTTCGTCGAACGCAGGTTCTCGATCGGCCGATCGGGCAATCTCACCCACCACCTAGCCCCAGGAGTCATCGGATGACCGAGTCCACCCCACGCGTCGTCGTCATCACCGGTGCGGCCTCCGGCATTGGCTACGCGACAGCCGAGCTCTTCCGCGATCTGGGCGAGATCGTGTTCGGCCTCGACATCGCGCCGACCGTCCCTGACGGGGTCACGTATGTCGAGTGCAACGTTGCCGATCGCGCTTCGGTCGACGCAGCCATTGAGATATGCGCTCAACATGGACGCATCGATGTACTCGCCAATGTGGCCGGCATCGTGCAGTTCGGCCGATTTGAGCTGATCGACGAGGACCTATGGGACCGGGTGCATTCGATCGACCTCAAGGGCCCTTTCATGATGATGCAGGCTGCCTTGCCCCACCTGGAGGCGTGCAAAGGCAATATCGTCAACGTCTCATCTGTGGCAGGGAATGCGCCTCAGCCTTTCTCCGTGGCCTATGCCGCGGCGAAGGGCGGCCTGACCATGATGACGCGATCGCTGGCCCTGGAGCTGACACCGCGCAACGTCCGGGTCAACGCGATCTGCCCGGGAACAGTCGCCACACCGTTGGTGGACGCCGTGGCGGCCACGTTCCCGTCGGACCTCGAGCCACGCCTGATGGAGCGGATCTTCGGGATGCTTCCCGGCCCGCCCATCACCCCGGCTGAGCTCGGCTCCGCAATCGTCTATCTCGCCTCGAAGGAGGCACGGATGATCACCGGTGCAGTCCTGGCCTTCGACGCTGGCATGAGTTGAGTGGTGCGTAGAGTGCCAGGTCGCTGATGAACGAAATGTGGCCGTGGCACGCTGATCCAGTGCAACACCCCGTAGGGTTTCAGCCGTGACCGCGCTGCAGGACTACTCCGCTGCGGTCACGCAACCGACGTTGACCGGTGATGCCTCCCGGTACGACGAGGTCGTGGCCCCCGATGGCACCCTGCGCACGGCCTGGAAGGGACTTGCTGAGTCTGCGGTCCAGCTGACTGAGACGGACCTCGGCCGGGTCACCGGCGACATCGAGCGGATGCTTGCTGACGACGGCGTCACGTACACGCCTCCCGAGCAGGCCTCGGGTCCCGTGGCGTCTCGACCCGATCCCGCTGGTCATCGATGCCGCCGAGTGGCAGCAGCTCGACATCGGGCTGACGCAGCGCACCGAGCTGCTGAACGCGATCCTGGTCGACCTGTACGGCCAGCAACGACTGTTGTCGACGGGTGTGCTGCCACCGTCGCTGGTGTTCGGCCACTCCGGATTCCTTCGCGTCGCGGCTCGGGTCTCTGCTCAGGAACCCAGCCCGCTGCTGCTTGCCGCCGCTGATCTGGGACGCAATGACGCGGGGGAGTGGCAGGTCATGGCAGACCGCGCCCAGGCACCGTCCGGAATCGGTTTTGCCATGGAGAACCGGCGGGTCATCTCACGAGTGATGCCCGATCTCTACCGCCAGTCCGGCTCCCACCGGATGGCGCCGTTCTTCCAGGCGCTCCGTACGACCTTGATGGACGCTGCGCCCGGCGACGATCCGGACCCTCGTGTCGTGGTGCTGTCACCGGGCACCCAGTCGGAGACGGCATACGACCAGGCATTTCTGGCTTCCACGCTCGGGTTCCCGCTCGTCGAGGGCAGCGACCTGGTGATGCGTGAGGGAGCCGTGTGGGTGCGCGTGTTCGGTCGACTCGAACGCGTCGACGTCATCCTGCGCCGGGTGGACGCCGCGTGGAGCGACTCGCTCGAGCTGCGCAAGAACTCCCAGCTCGGTGTCGCAGGGCTCTCCGAAGCGGTACGTCGCGGGACAGTCCGTGTCGTCAACGGGCTCGGCGCAGGCGTCCTGGAGAATCCCGCGTTGCTTCCGTTCATGTCTGAGATGTGCGAGGCGCTGCTCGACGAGCCGCTGCGACTGCCGTCGGTGCAGACCTACTGGTGCGGACTGGCTCGCTCGCGAACGTTCGTCGAGGACAACGTCAAGGATCTGCTGATTCGAGAGATCGACAACCCGGCTGACCTAGGGCACCTTTCGGCGGACGAGCTGATCTCGCGAATCCAGGCCGAACCCCACCGCTATGTCGGGCAGGAGCCGTTGTCTCTGTCGCAGGCACCGTCGTACGGGCTGCGCGGCGTGCGTCCCCAGGCGTTGACGCTTCGCACGTTCACGCTGCGCTACGGCTCGACCTACCGACCGCTCGTGGGTGGCTTGGCCAATGTGTTCGAGGCCGGCCAGGCGGCCTCCAGCAAGGATGTCTGGGTCCTGAAGGACCGTCCGGAGGATCCCGATCAGGGTCTCGCCGACGTGCTGCCCATGACGCACGCCCGAGCGACTGCTGCCATGGTCCCGCGCGTTCTCGATGACATGTTCTGGTTCGGTCGCTACGCCGAGCGAGCCGAAGACATGCTGCGCCTCGTGCTCACGGCTCACGCGAGTGCCCAGGACAACGGCTCTCGTCCGCACTCGTCGGGGGCCGCGACCCTGGACGTCCTCGTCGGTGCCATCGGCCGGCTCAGCGGGTCCCCTTTCGCACCCGAACAGCTCGACAACGATTTTCGATCGCTGCTGCTCGACGCGAGCCGCGCGGGTTCCGTCGCGCACTCGATCAGCGCGCTGCGAGAAGCCGCGCAGAGCGTACGAGATCAGCTCTCCCCGGACGTGTGGCACGCGTTCAGCTCGACCGATCGCGCCTCGCAGGCACTATTGAGCTATCACTACAGCCACCAGGTCTCCGAGAGCGCCGGCCGGATGCTGACCGGTGTCCTGTCGCTGCAGGGCGTGACCGCGAACATGATGCGCGACCCGGGGTGGCGAATGATCAGCGCCGGCCGCGCCGTGGAGCGCGGACTGCAGCTCAGTCACCTTCTTCGGTCGACGACGACGGTGCGCCGTGGCATCGACATCGACCGTGAGCTCAACAACGCTGTGCTCTCGATTGCCGAGAGCGCCGTGACACACCGGCGCCGCTATCGCGGGTACGTACGTCTCGCCGGGGTGCTCGACCTGCTGCTGATGGACGCCGACAACCCCAGGTCCCTGGCCTTCGGCATCAACGACCTGCGCGACCACCTCGCCGCGATGCCCGGCTCGACCGGGTCAACGCGCCCTGAGCGCCTTCTCGACGATCTCGCGCACGAGCTGGCCCGCGCCGACATCGCCGCCCTGGTCGCGGTCGAGGGTGAGCACAGACCCAATCTCGAGCGATTCCTCGACGGCTACATCGCCCAGCTCTCCCGCATTGCTGATGCGATCGCCGAGCTGCACTTCGCGGTGGGTCCGGCGCCGCGGTCGTTCGGGTTCGGTGGTGTGTCGTGAAATATCAGGTGTCGCACCGCACGACCTACTCCTACGACGACGATGTCACCGACAGCCTCGGCATCGCCTATCTCGTCCCGCGCGAGCTGCCTTGGCAGCGGGTGCTTGAACATGAGCTGGTCATTGATCCGCCGGCGATCGATCGAACCGAGGACCTCGACTACTACGGCAACACCGCGACGTACTTCCAGGTCACGAGCGCGCACAAGGCGCTCGACCTGCTCGCGACCAGCACAGTTGAGGTCGATGAGCCGAGCTACGACCAGCAGACGCTCGAGGCGCCTTGGGAGCTGGCGATTCCATCGCAGCGAGACGATGTCGAAGGAGCGTGGAGAGCCCAGGACTTCGCACTCGCGTCGAAGCTCGCCGAGCACACCGACGACGTGCGGGACTATGCCGCCGAGTCGCTGGTGCCGGGACGTGCGATCGGCGAGGCGGTCACCGAGCTCATGCACCGCATCAACACCGATTTCTCCTATGACAAGACGGCCACGACCGTCACGTCGACGATCCACGACGTCTTCGAGAAGCGCGCTGGGGTCTGCCAGGACTTCGCGCACCTGACACTGGCCTGCCTTCGTATGCACGGACTCGCCACCCGATACGTCAGCGGATACCTCGCCACGCAGCCACCTCCGGGCAAGGAGCGGGTCTTCGGAGCTGACGCGACACACGCGTGGGCGGCGGTGTGGATGCCCGATGGCAGCTGGCTCGCGGTCGATCCGACCAACGACCAGTGGGCCAACGACCGGTACGTCACCCTTGCGTGGGGGCGTGACTACGCGGACGTGCCGCCGGTGAAGGGCGTCATCTTCACCGAGGCCAAGACGTCTTCGCTCAACGTGGAAGTCGACGTCGCGCCGGTTTGAGGCGACGATTCGGGTGAATGCCACCTGAATGAGAGAATGGGGGACGTGTCCTCCGTCAATCCCAACCCGCTACCACTCGTCTTCGAGCAGAAGCGCGGCCGAGTCAAGCCGCCACGTCACCTCGCCGACCTGACAGCCGAAGAGCGCGGCACGGTCGCCGAGACGTTGGGTGAGCCGGCGTTCCGGGTCAAGCAGGTCGCCAACCACTACTACGCGCGCCTCGAGCGCGACCCCGCGAACATGACCGACCTTCCGGCCGCCAGTCGCGACAGGATCGTCGCCGAGCTGCTGCCAACCCTGCTCAACCCCGTTCGTACCCTCGAGGCCGACAAGGGCACGACGGTCAAGTCTCTGTGGAAGCTGTTCGACGGGGCTCTCGTCGAGTCGGTGCTGATGCGTTACACCGACCGCGCCACGATCTGTGTGTCGAGCCAAGCCGGCTGCGGGATGGCATGTCCGTTCTGCGCGACCGGCCAGGGTGGTCTTGAGCGCAACATGAGCTGCGCCGAGATCGTCGATCAGGTCCAGGACGCTGCGGGCAAGATGGCACGCGGCGACGTCGCGGGCGGTCCCGGACGCCTGTCGAATGTGGTGTTCATGGGCATGGGGGAGCCGATGGCCAACTACAAGGCTGTCATTGGCGCCATCCGGCGCATGGTCGCTCCAGCACCTGACGGACTTGGCATGTCGGCCCGCAACATCACCCTCAGCACAGTCGGTCTCGTGCCCCGGATGAAGCAGCTCGCGACCGAGGGCATACCGGTCACCCTGGCGTTGTCGCTGCACGCACCCGACGACGAGCTTCGCAATGAGCTGGTGCCGATCAACACGCGCTGGTCGGTGCACGAGGCCGTAGAGGCAGCCTGGGAGTACGCCAGCACCACCAAGCGTCGGGTGTCGATCGAGTACGCCATGATCAAGGACATCAACGACCAGGCATGGCGCGCCGACCTGCTGGGCGATGTTCTGCAGTCCTACGGCGACTGGGGCTGGGTGCACGTCAACCTCATCCCGCTCAATCCCACCCCGGGATCGAAGTGGACTGCGTCGCGGCCTGAGGACGAGCGCGAGTTCGTCCGTCGGCTGATCGCCAAGGGCATCCCGACGACCGTCCGCGACACCCGCGGCAGCGACATCGACGGAGCCTGCGGCCAGCTCGCTGCGACTGAGTAGTCCGTCGTTCGACGGACGAAGTCGGGCACCCGGCTAGTGCATCGATTGCATGTAGTCACGAATGGTCGGCACGGCGTTCAGCTTGTCGTGGAAGAACGTGTTCACGACATTGATCACCCGGGCCCGGGCGCCGGCAACCTGCGCAGCCCGTTCCTCGGTGAGTTCCTGCGTCTCCAGCGTCCGGCTCATCGTCTGAAGCGCGGCGACGATCTCGGACTCCTCTGCGCCCTCTAGGGTCTTGATGACCTCCAGCACCAGCGCGTCGACCTGTCGACGAACCGCTTCGAGCGGGATGGTGGCCCCCGGTTGTGTTGCGTTGTCCAAGGCTGTGATGAGTGACCAGACCTGGTAGAGGATCGTGGTCGGCTCGTCGAACAGCTCGCGTACGAAGGCTGCTTCCTGGTGCCGACCAGAAAGCCGGAAGACGTTGTACATCCGCTTTGCCGCCTTCCCGTAGTTGGGCGACTCGATCTTGAGGTACTTGCGCACCTCGTTCTCCAGCTGGGTCACGTAGTGGTCCAGCGCATCGTCAGAGACATGAGCCACGACCTTGGTGAACGTCGGTACGTCGTCAGCGTCCAGGTAGACCTCTTGGAAGTATGCGTCCAGGTAGCCGTCCAAGGGGACGATCTCGCCGTCGGGACCTTCCCAGGTCACATCGATGACATTGCTCGCATTCGACAATCCACCCCGCGCTGCATCAACGACGACCCAGTCCGCCTTGACCCATCCGGGGTCCTGAGCTGCATCGGCCCAGGTGACCGGTCCGTCGGGGGTCTCGAGCACACCGGCCTCGATGTCGTCGAGCGTCCAGGAAAGCGGTGACCCTGACTTGCTGCTGCCGAGCTTGGCTTCGAGGAATTGGTAGCCGTCGCCGTGCGCGAAGGCCAGGATCTTGGCCTTCAGACATTCTGCGAGCACGTTGCACGCCTCGGTCCTGGTGTTCGCGACGATGTTGAAACGCTGGAAGAAGTCGGCGTCGCCCGGGTAGGACTGGATCTTTGACTGGGCGGCCGATCCCGACAGTGCCAGAGCACCTTCGGTGGTGTCTGCCGGTCCGGTGAGCTCGACGATCGCACCGATCTTGCGAAATCGCGCCAGGTCGCGCGGGGAGAAGTCGAGCATCGCGAGCCGATGGCCGAAGGTTCCAGATTGGTGATCGACTGCGAGGTCGTCCTCGCCCTCGGACTCGATGGCAGCCAACCAGGACCCCATCTCCGCCGCGTTCAGCTCCATGCCGAGCCGTTGGGCGGACAGGACGATTTCCTGGAAGGCGTCCTCCGTGGGGCGCTCGCGCGGTTGATCGGCTTGTCGCATGGGGTCTCCTTGGGGTTCGGGCCCCGTCACCTGGCTGATGCGGCCTCCGCCTGGATGGTCTTGAACAACTGTGCCTGATCGCGGGCGTCCGCAAGGGCGTTATGCGACAAGGTCTCGACGTCGTCGTATCGCTGGGCGAGGTGACGCATGCTGGTCTCGTGCCAGGCGCAACCGGTGAAGCCGGCGTAGTAGGCCTTGATGTCCATCGCGGAGTGACCGAACGGATTGGTGATGTCGTAGCGGGTGAAGTACTCCTGTACGAACATCCAGTCGAATGCAGCGTTGAAGGCGACGAAGACTGGCTGATGTGTGGAGGCCGGCGAGACCTCCCGCACCCAATCAGCGAACTCGGCCATTGCCTGCGGGGCCGCAGTGCCGTTGCGCTGGAGCGTCGCGAGGTCGAGCCCGCTGACGGCAAGGGCGTCTGGAATCGATGCATCGCGGTCAGGTTTGAGCTCGACGTAGAAGCCGGTGCCAATGTCGTCAACGAGACATGCGCCTATCGACAGCAGGGGATAGGCGCCTGGAGCGGGGCCCGCCGTCTCCACGTCGACCGAGATGAGGCGCTCATTGACCATCGGCTCAGGCTAGTCGAGTCGGACCGGCCCCGGTCATCTTGAACGGTCCGCCGGTGAGGTGTGGCTTCAGACCAGCGCCGGCTTCTTGACGAGCAGCTCGACATTGCGATCGGCCGTAGAACCGCTCGCACCGCTGGCGCGGCCCTGCGGGTCGTTGGCCGAGAGCTCGCGGGCCAGACCGGCCAGCGCGACGGTCGACGTCAGCGGGCCGGGATTGCCGACGGTCCCTGCATGGTCGAGCATCGTGGTGAAGATCGACAGCGAGCCGTCGGTGTTGTCGACCAGCTCGATCAGGCGTGACTGCTGTGGGAAGTCGATGTGCGATGCGGTGTTGATCTCCCAGAAGCCACCGGTCCCGTTGGCGGCCTTGTGTGCCGTCACCTCGTTGCGGTGCGTGTGACCGTTGACCCAAGCAACGACGTTCGGGTTGGCCAGCAGGAGCTCAACGACCGCCGAACCGAGCACCCGCATCTGAAGATCCAGTCCGGTGGCGATGAGCGGATTGGTCATGGTCGACGAGGTGTGGTGGCTGAAGATCATCACGTACTTGTGGGTCGAGCTCGCCAATGTCGCGGTGAGCCAAGCCATCTGCTTGGTGTCGAGCGAGCCGTCGGCGTAGCCATTGGGGTTGACCGAGTCCAGCACGATGCCGCGGAACAGGCCCTTGTCGAAGGTGTAGTAGGCGGTTCCCTTCGCCTTGTTGTCGGCGGTGAATCCGTGTCCGACCGGGGTGCCGCTGGTGTTGAAGTGCTCGGCCACCACCTGCTTACGGGTGAGCACCTTCCGCTTGGCATCGGGGGTGACGAGACGCGCACTGGCAAGACCCAAGGCTCCCGTGAGCACGTTCGGGTTTGCCGTCTTGAGGCTCGTGATCGCATCGGCCTGTGAAAGACCGGGCGGCAGGGCCGTGGCCTTGAGCGGACCGGTCGCGAGGATGGTCAGCGGCAGCGTGTTGGGGAAGTTGCCCTGGACGAGCCCGTCATGGTTGCCGAACACCGAGTACCAGGGCATCTTGATGCCCTCGGCCTTGAAGGGAGCGCGTGCCGCGTTGAGCAGGCCGGTGACCTGCGGGAACCCGAATCGGGTCTTGTAGATGTCGGCGGCCTTGCCTGCAGGTGGGGCGTCCGGGTGCCAGTAGTGAACGTCGTAGTCCACGTTGTCGGCGACACCTTCGTACTTCGCCTTGCTGCCCGAGTCCGGGGTGACGGTCTTGCCGTCGAGGATGTCGATGTTCCAACGGAACTCGTTGAGCTGGCAGTTGTCGGCGTTGTCGCCGGTCTGGATGGCGAACGCCAGCGGGGCACCACTCACCGGACCGTACTTTGCCTTGTTGATGGCGCGGACCATCGCGTCGGCGGTCTGCATGGTCAGCATCTCCTGCGGTCGGTAGCTGGACTGCAGCATCCCGATCGTGGGGTCTCCATCGGCGTACTTGTCCTCAAGTCGGTCGACGTACTCCACTCGAGCGGGCGACTGTGCGTCGACCATGTGGACGTCGGTCAGGTGCGCGAACGCCGTCACCGGCTGCCGTCCGGAGACCGAGGTGGAACTGGCAGGTACGCCGAGGTCGGTGCGCACGACGTGGGGTTCTGCCGAGGCTCGGACCACGGGTGTGTATCCGCCCGGACCCGGCGTCCCGCGTACGAGGGTTCCAGCCAGCGTGGTGGTGGGTGGAGCGGTCTGGCCGCCCACCGCCCATGCGGCCGGCGAGAGCGCCAAGTCCGTGAATGCCATCGCCCCGCCGATGACTGCGCCCGATTGAATTAGCTTGCGACGAGACAGGTCCATGCAGAAGTAACGATTGTGCGTTCGCGAAGTGACGGCGCAATGAGGCTCACGTCACACGGGTCGCCGGATCGGTCTGCGAACCGACGCGGGAGGATGGAAGGACACGACTTTCGCGAGGAGAATCATGCTGGGTGTCACCACCGACGGCGATGTCGTCATCCTCGAGCTGCAGCGCGAGGAACGACGCAACGCACTCAACCTCGAGCTGTGCCGCGCGATCCACGCAGCAGTCGATGAGGCGGTCGATGATGGTGCGCGAGTCATCGTCATCACTGGGCAGGGAACGGCGTTCTGCGCGGGCGCGGATCTCGGCGGCGTCTACGGGCCGGAGTTCCTCGAGGCGCTCTACGGAATGCTGCAACGACTGACCAAGGTCTCAGTACCGCTGATTGCCGCCGTCAACGGGCCAGCGATCGGCGCCGGCACCCAGCTCGCCATGGCGTGCGATCTGCGGGTGGCGGACACGACGGCCAAGTTCGCCGTTCCCACAGCTCGCAATGGCATGGCAGTCGATGCATGGACGATTCGTACGCTGGCCGCGCTCGCCGGTGGTGGTCCGGCCCGGAGGTTGATGCTGGCCGCGCAGACTCTCGATGTGGAGGCCGCTCTCGCGACCGGTCTGGTCGACCGCACAGGAACGCTCGCCGACGCCGTGGCCTGGGCGCAGCAGATCGCCGAGCTGCGCCCCGCTGGCACTCGCGCACAACAAGCTCGTGTTGAACGGCTCCGCCGCTGACGATGCCGCGATCGACGCGAGCTTCGCTGCGGTGTGGGCCAGCGAAGACGTTCGCGAGGCGGCGACTGCGCGCGACGAGAAGCGCTCGCCGAACTTCAGGGGGCGCTGATGACGAGTCTGGTTTTCCGCGCCCTCGACCGCCATGTGGTTGGCGGCCTCGCAGATCATCCGGCGATCGCCGACGAGCGCGGCTCGTTGTCGTACGCGCAGCTGCTGCACGAGTCCGCCTGTTTGGCCGGGGCGATCGGTCACTTCGGCGTGGCGCGGGGCACGCCGGTTTCGATCGACCTTCCGCACAGTCGCGAGCTGGTGATCGCCGTACTCGCGTGCGCACGGCTCGGAGCTGAGCCACACGCGGCGGCTGCGCATGCCTTTGTCGGCACGCCGCCGCAATTTCGCACCCCCGACACCGAGGTGACGTGGGAAGTGCTGATCCGAGCCGGCCGTGCAGAGCCGGCACCCGCGCCCGAACGCGATCCGGAGGGCTACGAAGAGCTGCTACGCGCTGAGCACGGCGAGCTGATCGACTCCCTGATTGCTGGCCGAACTATCTAGTGCCCCACGCGTACGTCTGCTTCTCCAGCTGGAGGTAGACGAATGTCTCGGTCATCACGACCCGGTCCAGCGAGCTGATCTGGCCGGAGACGATGTCCAGGAGCTCGTCATCGCTCCCGGCCACGAGCTCGGCGAGAATGTCGAAGCGACCTGTGGTGATGACGATGTAGTCCAGCTGCTCCATCGTGGCCAGCTCAGCGGCCACCTCGCGTACGTCGCCGGAGACCTTGATGCCGATCATTGCCTGCCGGGCGAAGCCCATCTGGAGGGGATCGGTGACAGCCACGATCTGCATCACCCCGCTGTCGATGAGCTTCTGCACCCGGTGGCGGGCGGCGGCTTCGGACAGGCCGACCTGTTTGGCGATGGCCGAGTAGGACAGCCGGCCGTCGCCCTGGAGCAGCTCGATGATCTTGCGAGCCTTGTCGTCGAGTGCAATGGCGCGGTCCGTCATGCGGCTCATTGTGCCGCATGGCGCATCGACGACCTACGGAATCGCGTGTGGGCCGCTCAGTGCACGCCGGATTCCGGCGCATCGCCTGACACGGTCAGAGCAGACCTTGCGCCTCGGTCAGCACGCTGCGCAGGATCTGTTCGATCTCGTCGAAGTGCGACTGGTCGGCGATCAGTCGGTGGCGACAGCTGGATGACGGGGTCGCCCCGATCGTCGGCCCGGCAGTAGAGGCCTTCGTTGAACAATGCCTTTGACAGGAAACCGCGGAGCAGCTTCTCCGACTCCGCGTCGTCGAAGCTCTCCTTGGTGGCCTTGTCCTTGACGAGCTCGATGCCGTAGAAGAAGCCGTCGCCCCGTACGTCACCGACGATGTCGAGATCGAGCAGCTTCTCGAGCGTGCCTCGGAACGCGCCTTCGGTGTCGCGTACGTGCTCGTTGATCTTCTCGCGCTCGAAGATGTCGAGGTTGGCCATGGCGACAGCCGTTGAGACGGGGTGACCGCCGAATGTGTAGCCGTGCACGAAGCTCGTGGTGCCCTGCAGGAACGGCTCCATGATCCGGTCCGAGGCGATCATGGCGCCGAGTGGCGAGTAGCCGGAGGTGAGCCCCTTCGCGCAGGTGATCATGTCGGGGACGTACCCGTATCGATTGGCGCCGAACATGTCGCCGAGCCGACCGAATGCGCAGATGACCTCGTCGGAGACCAGCAGCACGTCGTGGCGATCGCAGATCTCGCGGACCCGCTGGAAGTAGCCGGGCGGTGGCGGGAAGCAGCCTCCGGCGTTCTGCACCGGCTCGAGGAACACCGCGCAGACCGTGTCGGGTCCTTCGGCGACGATCGCATCCTCGATCTGGTCAGCGGCCCACCTGCCGAAGGCCTCGAGGTCGTCGCCGTGCTCCGGCGCACGATAGAAGTTGGTGTTGGGGACGTGCACGGTCTGACGGGACGAGCGGCTCGTACGGTTCCTTCAGCGCCTGGGATACCGGTGATCGAGAGGGCGCCGTGCGTGGTGCCGTGATAGGCGATCTGGCGACTGATGACTTTCGTCTTGTGAGGCTTGCCGGTCAGCTTGAAGTACTGCTTGGCGGCCTTCCACGCGGTCTCGACAGCCTCGCCGCCACCGGTGGTGAAGAACACTCGGTTGAGGTCGCCGGGAGCATACGACGCGATGCGCTCGGCCAGCATGATCGCGTTGGGGTGGGCGAACGTCCAGATCGGGAAGAATGCGAGCTCCTTGGCCTGCTTGGCCGCAGCCTCGGCGAGCTCCTCGCGGCCGTGACCTGCCTGGACGACGAACAGTCCGGCGAGACCATCGAGATAACGCTTGCCCTGGGCGTCCCAGATGTACATGCCATCACCCTTGGTGATGATCGGGATGTCGTGGTCGGCATAGGACCCGTGGCGCGAGAAGTGCATCCACAGGTGGCGCTTGCCGGCCTTCTGCAGCCGCTGGAAGTCCTCGTCGGAGTACGTCATGTCGCCATGATCGCAATACGACCTGGGGGATTACAAGGGATTTCGTCGTCAGATGCATGATTTGCTGCTAAATCCGTTGCACGACTGAGGGCGTATGCGGTTGGATGAGGCCATGGATCGCACCATCACAAATGTCATCAACGGCGAACTGGTCCCGGCCCGCAGCGGCGCAGACCTATGACGTCTTTGATCCCTCGACCGGCGCGGTCTACGCGACGGCGCCGATGTCGGGCCCTGAGGACGTCGACCTGGCACTTCAGGCCGCGTCAACGGCGTTCGAGACGTGGCGAGACACCACGCCATATGAGCGCCAGAAGGCGATGCTCAAGCTGGCTGCTGCGATCGACGAGCGCGCCGAGGAGATCGTTGCGGTCGAGTCTCGTGACACCGGCAAGCCGGTCGCGCTGACGATGAGCGAGGAGATGTACCAGGCAACCGAGGTGATGACATTCTTCGCGGGTGCGGCTCGTGTGCTGGAGGGCCGCTCGGCGGGCGAGTACATGGCAGGCCACACGTCGATGATCCGACGCGAGCCGATCGGAGTCGTCGCCCAGGTCACGCCGTGGAACTACCCCCTGATGATGGCGATCTGGAAGATCAGTCCTGCCCTGGCAGCCGGCAACACGATCGTGCTCAAACCGAGCGACACCACCCCGGCTTCCACGTCACTGCTCGCCGAGATTGCGCAGGAGTTCTTCCCACCGGGTGTGTTCAACATCGTGTGTGGCGACCGCGACACCGGCAAGGCGCTGGTGTCCCACCCGATCCCACAGATGGTGGCCATCACCGGATCGGTCCGCGCCGGAATTGAGGTGGCGACCGCTGCCGCACTGGATCTCAAGAAGCCACACCTGGAGCTCGGCGGCAAGGCGCCCGTCGTGGTGTTCGACGATGCCGACATCGCGGCGGCTGCAGAAGCCATTGCCGGTGCCGGCTACTTCAACGCCGGCCAGGACTGCACCGCAGCGACGCGAGTGCTGGTTCATCCCAGGGTGGCTGCAGACTTCACCGCCGCGCTCACCGAGGCCGCCAAGGGCACGAAGGTCGGCATGCCCGACGACGACGAGACGTACTTCGGCCCGGTCAACAACGTCAACCAGCTCGCCCACGTCAGCGGATTCATGGACGATCTGCCCGACCACGCCAACATCGAGACCGGCGGGCAACGGGTTGCAGCGCTGGGCGACGGCTACTTCTATGAACCCACCGTCGTCTCGGGACTCCAGCAGGACGATCGAGCCAGTCAGGAAGAGATCTTCGGACCGGTGATCACGGTCCAGCAGTTCGGTGACGAGGACGAAGCCGTTCGCTGGGCCAACGGGGTGGAGTACGGACTGGCGTCTTCGGTGTGGACCAAGGACCATGGCCGGGCGATGCGGATGGCCAAGCGTCTCGACTTCGGCTGTGTGTGGATCAACACCCACATTCCGATCGTCGCCGAGATGCCGCACGGCGGCTTCAAGCACTCGGGCTATGGCAAGGACCTGTCGATGTACGGGCTCGAGGACTACACCCGGATCAAGCACGTCATGACCAACTTGGAGGCCTGATGAAGATCCTGCTGGTGGGTGCCGGAGGCGTTGGCTCGGCGTTCTGTGCAATCGCTGCGCGTCGTCAGTTCTTCGACGCGATCGTGGTAGCCGACTACACGCTGGAGAGTGCCGAGCGAGCTGTCGCCAGTGTTGATGACGCACGGTTCACGGCGGCACAGGTTGACGCGTCCGACGCGTCGTCGATCGAGAGGCTCGCCAAGGAGACCGGCGCGACACACGTCATGAACGCGGTCGATCCGCGCTTCGTGATGCCGATCTTCGAGGGCGCGTTCATGGCCGGCGCTGACTACCTCGACATGGCGATGAGCCTGTCGAAGCCTCATCCCAACAACCCTCATGCCGAGTGTGGAGTCAAGCTCGGCGACGAGCAGTTCGCCGTCGCCGACCAGTGGGAAGCTGCCGGAAGGCTGGCTCTCGTGGGGATCGGCGTCGAGCCGGGCCTCTCCGACGTGTTCGCCCGCTACGCCGCTGACCACTTGTTCAGCGAGATCGACGAGCTCGGCACCCGCGACGGTGCCAACCTCACGGTCGACGGCTATGACTTCGCGCCATCGTTCTCGATCTGGACCACGATCGAGGAGTGCCTCAACCCTCCGGTCATCTGGGAGGACGGGCGCTGGTTCACGACGCCGCCGTTCAGCGAGCCCGAGGTCTTCGACTTCCCAGAAGGCATCGGACCTGTCGAATGCGTCAACGTCGAGCACGAAGAGGTGCTCCTCATGCCGCGCTGGATCGAGACCAAGCGCGCCACGTTCAAGTACGGGCTCGGCAACGAGTTCATCGAGGTGCTCAAGACCCTCCACAAGCTCGGGCTCGACTCCACCGAGACGGTCAACGTCGGTGGAGTCGAGGTTTCACCGCGTGACGTCGTGGCGGCCTGCCTGCCGAATCCCGCGACTCTCGGCGACAAGATGCACGGCAAGACCTGCGCCGGGCTGTGGGTCCGCGGCAAGGACAAGGATGGAGCGCCGCGGTCGACCTACCTCTATCACGTGGTCGACAACGACTGGTCGATGAAGGAGTACGGCCACCAGTGCGTGGTCTGGCAAACCGCCATCAACCCGGTTGTCGCGCTCGAGCTGCTGGCGAACGGAGCCTGGGCCGGCGCCGGTGTCCTCGGTCCCGAGGCGCTGGACGCGGCACCTTTCCTCGAGCTGCTCACCGACTACGGCTCGCCGTGGGGTCAGCTGGAGCTCACCCCAGCCTGACGGCCTGCAGCGTGTAGCTGTGGGGGAGTCGCTCGGGACGGTCGCGCAGGCGCCACTCACCATTCGGCAGGTGGTCCATCTGGCCCTCGATCGCCTCCCACGGGACGCTGTCGTGCTCAGTGAGCCCGGTGATCGTCAGACCTGCCTCGAGGAGCGCGGTGACGATCTCGCCCATCCCGTGGTTCCACTCGTGGGTGAGGGTGTGCTCGAACTCGACATCGGTCTCGACGTACGTGCCGGGCTCGTCCCACACGGTGGGCGCTTCGTGCTCGAAGTAAGGATGCTCGATTGCCAGCACCCCGTCCGTACGATCGGCGAGCGACCAGAGCACCGGGTGGCCCTCGCGGATGAACAGTCGTCCGCCCGGCGCCAGCAGACCCTCGACGACTGCGGCCCACCGCTTGATGTCGGGCAGCCAACCGATCGCCCCGATGCCGGTGAAGACCAGGTCGAATGAGTGCTCGGGCAGCACCTCGGTGGCGCGGTACACCTCGGCCTCCACGAACTCCACGTCGTGGCCGAGATCGTCATTGAGCCGTCGTGCCTCGGCGATCGAGGCGCCACTGAAGTCGAGACCGGTCATTGCCGCGCCCAGACGGGCGAGCGAGATGGTGTCCGTGCCGATGTGGCATTGCAGGTGTATGCCGCGCAGCCCCTCGACCGGACCGAGCCGCGGTATGTCGAAACGGACCACGTCGGAGATGTAGGTGGGATCGGCGCGAAAGTTGTCGACGGCATATCCCGGCGACGCTATGTGGGCGGGGGCTCGTTCGTCCCAGTTGGCGCGATTGATGTCGCGATAATCGTCCGGCATTGCAGAAATGTAGCGCCTGGCTAAAGTAGTCCGGCGTCGTGCATGCAGATGGCGACCTGAACGCGATTGGTCGCGTCGAGCTTGGTGAAGATGTGTGAGATGTGTGCCTTCACCGTGGCCACGCTCATGTGGAGCTCGGCGGCGATCTCGGCGTTGGACGATCCCGCACCGACCGCTATCGCGACTTCGCGCTCTCGAACGGTCAAGGTGTCGGCCAGCGAGAGTGCTTCGTCGCCACGATCGTCGGGCGCCGCTTCGGTGACCTGCCGGATGAGCTGGGCTGTGATGGTCGGCGACAACATGGGTTCGCCGCCGACGACCTTGCCGATGGCCGCGACGATCTCGGCCGGTGGCGTGTCCTTGAGCAGGAACCCGTGGGCGCCGGCCGCCAATGCCCGCACGACGTACTCATCGGCGTCGAAGGTGGTCAGCACGATGACCTTCGGCGCGTCGGCCAGCGCGAGCATGGCAGCTGTTGCAGCGATCCCGTCCATGACCGGCATACGGATGTCCATCAGCACGACGTCAACGCCGCCCGCTCGTACGGCGGTGACTGCTTCGGCGCCGTTGACTGCCTCGCCGACGACGGTGATGTCGGGTGAACCGCCGAGAATCAGCGACAGCCCGGCGCGGACCAGAGGATCATCGTCGGTCAGCAGAACTCGGGTCGTCATGCTGGCCACGGTAGCCACGTTGACAGGACGAACTCCTGTTCCGGCGTCACCCGGTGTGTCATGACGCCACCGGCGAGTGCCGTGCGCTCGGCGAGACCGATCAGTCCCAACCCTGACTCGGGGCTGCCTGACACCGCTCCGATCGGTAGACGATTGCGGACCTCAGCTCGAAGACCCTCGTCCGGGCTGCCCTGCAGGCTGACGCAGACGAGGGTGTTGGGAGCGTGCTTGCGCGCGTTGGTGAGGCCCTCCTGGATCACGCGATAAGCCGTCCGGCCCAGCGTCTCCGGGATCGGCTCGAGCGAGATGAGGTCGGACTCGATGTGCATGCCCGCCCGGCGCGCTTCCTCGATCAGTGCAGGCACGTCGGTGGCTGCCGGTTGTGGCATCTCCGGCGCAGAGTCGCCCGGTCCATCACGTAGCAGTCCCAAGACCTCACGCAGCTCAACCATCGCTTGGTGGGAATTCTCCTGGATCACCTCTGCGGTGGCACGCATGTCGTGAGCGTCAAGGTCCGTTCGGTAGGCCAGCGCACCGGCGTGCATCGTGACCAGAGAGATGCGGTGAGCAAGAACGTCGTGCATCTCGCGGGCGATCTGTGCTCGTTCGGCGGCGCGCGCCTGGGCCACCCGGGCAGCCTGAACTGCCTCGGACGTGTTGGCGCGCTCGCGCAACGTGCAGAGCAGTTCTCTCCGCGACCCGACGTACATACCGATCGCGACCGTCACCGCGACCGCGGCGAAGATGATCGGCCAGGTGATGACCTGCGACTCCTCCGATGCCGGATTCATCGAGTCGAGGATCAGAGCGCCAACCAGGTTGACCGCCGCGGCAGGAATGATCTCGCGCCAACGTCGGCGCGTGGCAAGCGATACCAGCGCGAGTGTCGCCGCACCTGCCGCGAACCCGGACACTGCGCCGACCGCTCCCGTGATCAGGGCGATGGGCAGTGGGAATCGGCGCCGCCACACCACCAGGGCAACGCAGGCAGTGCCGAGGACGAGGTCCAGGACGAGCCAGCCGCGGTCGTGGTTGTACTGCCAGATGCCCAGCTCGATCCATCCGGCGACGCCGAGTCCGAACACCAACCCGTAGCGCCACGCATGGCTCCACCAGCGAAGGCGCGGCTGGTAGTCGTCGGGGTCCACCCCTCAAGGCTAGGGGGAACGGCTGTGAGTGGCGTCGCCCGAAGGGCTGTGCCGTCTCATACTTTCGGCTCGGCAACTGCCGCCCTCAGGACGATGCGGCGTTTGTCCCGCATCGCGCAGACTGTTCGACATGATCACAGTTGAGAACCTCTCCAAGACGTACGGCGGCTTCAAAGCCGTCGATGACGTCACGTTTCAAGCGCGGCCGGGCTCCGTCACCGGCTTCCTCGGGCCCAATGGTGCTGGCAAGTCGACGACCATGCGCATCATTGCGGGCCTCACCCCAGCGACATCGGGTGTAGCCACCATCTCGGGCGTGAACTACTTCGACATCCCCAACCCGGGAACACAGATTGGGGTCCTGCTCGACGCGTCGGCACAGCACGCGGGCCGTACCGGCCGCGAGATCCTCGCGATCAGCGCCGCCACGATGGACCTGCCGTCGTCTCGCATCGACGAGATGCTTGAGCTGGTCAGCCTCACCAAGGATGAGTCCAAGCGTCGGGTCAAGAACTACTCGCTCGGCATGCGCCAGCGTCTCGGCATCGCCAATGCATTGCTCGGCGATCCCAAGATCCTGATGCTCGACGAACCCGCCAACGGGCTCGACCCGGCCGGCATCCACTGGATGCGCAGCCTGTTGCGCGAGTACGCCAACCGTGGCGGCACTGTCCTGTTGTCGTCGCACCTGCTGCACGAGATCGAGGTCATTGCTGACGAGATCATCGTGATCGGCCACGGCCGCATCGTGGCGCAGGGCACCAAGGCCGAGCTGCTCCAGACAGCGGGAACGTTCGTCAAGGCGTCCGACCCGTCAGCACTCGCCAACGCACTGACTGCCGCAGGCATGAAGTCGGCACCGTCAGGTGACGGCGGTCTGCGCACCGAATCAACCCCGGAAGCCGTGGGCCAGGCAGCCGCCGCGGCGGGGGTTGCCCTCATCGAGCTGCGCCCCGCCGAGGGCGCCGGTCTCGAGGAGATGTTCCTCGAGCTGACCGGTGACACGCAGCGCGAATCCCAGCCCGTCGAAGGAGCCTCCGCATGAGCACCGCAACCGTTGAAAAGATCGACACCGCCAAGCCTGGAGTTCCGCTGAGCCGTCTGATCAAGGTCGAGCTGCGCAAGATGTTCGACACCCGGTCGGGGTTCTGGCTGATGATGAGCATCCTCATCCTCGGATTCCTGGCGACCGTGGCGGTGATCATCTTCGCGCCCGACAACAACCTCACGTACGGATCGTTCGGTACGGCGATCGGTGTGCCGTTTGCGATCCTCTTGCCAGTAGTCGCGATCTTGTCGGTGACCAGCGAGTGGAGCCAGCGCACCGGGCTCATCACCTTCACGCTGGTCCCGCACCGAGGGCAGGTCATCCTTGCGAAGGCCCTCTCGGCGATCATCGTGGGTGTTGCCTCGATGATCTTCTCCTTCGCCATCGGCGCGCTCGGCAATGTCGTCGGCGCCGCCGTCAATGGCATCGATGCGCAGTGGAACACCAGTTTGGTGGAGATGCTGTACATCGTGCTGGCCAACATCCTGGGTCTGCTGATCGGCTTCATGCTCGGCGTGCTGATCCGCAACTCGGCGGGCGCGATCGTGGGCTACTTCGTCTACTCGTTCGTCATCCCGTCCATCCTGGGCTTCTTGGCCTTCACACAGGACTGGTTCGAGAAGCTCCAGCCGTGGGTCGACTTCAACTTCGCGACGACTCCGCTGTTCGAAGGCAGCCTGACCGGAGAGCAGTGGTCCCAGCTCGCGGTGTCGAGCCTCCCGTGGCTCATCATCCCGCTGGCACTGGGCGTCTGGGGAGTCCTGAGGGCCGAGGTCAAGTAGCGAGCAATCTCCCGGGGCGGGGGGCAGGGCAGTAGGACTACGGCCTACTCCGTCCCGGGGCACGACAGCAGATGGCGGCACCTAGGGGGGTGTCGCCATCTGCGTTTCAGGGTGAATAGGCCGAAGACCAGCACATGCGAGAGAATGGCCACATGCAAAAGCGTGTCGCCATCCTCGGCTCGACTGGCTCGATCGGCACGCAGGCCCTCGAGCTGATTGCCGCCAACCCCGACCGCTTCGAGGTCGTGGCGCTGGCCGCCGGAGGCAACAACCCGGCGCTGCTGGCGAAGCAGGCCATTGCGTTCAACGTGCCGCTGGTCGCGGTTGCTCGTGCCAGTGCGGCAGAAGATGTCCAACTCGCCCTGTATGCAGAGGCGCAGAGACACGGTTACGAGAACGGCGACCATCGCATTCCCCGACTCCTCGCCGGTCCGGATGCGGCCTGCGAGGTCGCTCGGGTCGACTGCGATGTCGTGCTCAACGGGATGACCGGCTCGGTCGGCCTCCTGCCAACTCTCGCGGCCCTGGAAGCGGGTACGACACTTGCGCTTGCCAACAAGGAGTCGTTGATCATCGGTGGTGAGCTCGTGACGGGTGCTGCAAAGCCCGGACAACTCGTGCCGGTCGACTCCGAGCACTCCGCGCTGGCACAGGCCATGCGGGGTGAACGTCGTGACGACGTGCAGCGGTTGATCGTCACCGCCAGCGGTGGACCATTTCGCGGCATGACCCGCGCCGATCTCGCCGGGGTCACTCCGGAGCAGGCGATGGCCCACCCGACGTGGGACATGGGGCCGGTCATCACGATCAACTCCGCCACGCTGGTCAACAAGGGCCTCGAGGTGATCGAGGCCAATCTGCTGTTCGACATCGGCTATGACCGCATCGACGTGGTGGTCCACCCGACATCGGTCGTGCACTCGATGGTGGAGTTCGCCGACGGGTCGACCATGGTGCAGGCGTCTCCACCAGACATGAAGCTGCCGATCGCGTTGGGACTTGCCTGGCCAGATCGCGTGCCGGGCGCGGCGCTGGCGTGCGACTGGAGTGCGGCCTCGACGTGGGAGTTCTTTCCGCTCGACGAGGAGGCTTTTCCGGCCGTCGGCCACGCGCGCAGGGCAGGGAAGTTCGGGCGTACCGGTCCTGCGGTGTTCAACGCGGCCAACGAGGTCTGCGTGGACGCGTTCGTCGCCGGCCATTTGGACTTCCTCGGCATTGTTGACACGGTGGGCGCGGTTCTCGACGAGCATCTCGGCGATCCCGATGTCGCCCGCCAAGAGATCACCCTTGATGGCGTGCTCGGCGCCGACGCATGGGCCCGGACCCGGGCCGCCCAACTCGTGGAGCAGCGATGAACACCTTGATCTACACGCTCGGCGTGGTGGTCTTCGTGATCGGTGTCGTGCTCTCGATCGCCCTGCACGAGCTCGGCCACATGTATCCCGCCAAGAAGTTCGGCATCAAGGTCACCCAGTTCTTCGTCGGCTTCGGCAACACCGTCTGGTCAACCAAGCGTGGCGAGACCGAGTACGGGTTCAAGTCGATTCCGCTCGGCGGTTACGTGAAGCTCGTCGGCATGCTTCCGCCGGCCAAGGACGCCGATCCGCACGAGGTGCGCAAGACCAACACAGGTCTGTTCACGCAGCTGGTGTCGGACGCTCGTAGTGCTGAGTACGAGCACGTCAACGACGAAGACCTCGACCGGCTGTTCTATCGCAAGCCGTGGTGGCAGAAGCTCATCGTGATGGCGGGCGGGCCGACCGTCAACATCATCATCGCGGTGTTCCTGTTCAGCGTCGTGTTCATGGGCATTGGTGCCCTGACACCGACGACCACGGTGCAGACGGTGTCCGACTGCGCGATCACCGACGCCGAGGCTGGACGTGCCTGCACCGAGGCCGATCCGGTCACGCCAGCACGTAAAGCCGGCCTCGAACCCGGCGACCGGATCGTGTCGTTCAACGGAGTGGAGATCACCGCCTGGGACCAGCTCACGCAGCTGATCCGCGCAAACGGTGGCAGTGAGGCCACGATCGAGCTCGAGCGCGACAACGCCGCTCGCACAGTCACGGTCGCGACCTCGGTGCTGGCCCGTGTCGACGTCGACGATCCCAGCAAGACAGTCGATGTCGGCTTCCTCGGCGTGGCGCCGACCTCGACGATGCAACGTCAGGGCCCGGGCTACGTCGTCGACGTGATGGGGGAGTACGTCACGGGCACCGCCTCGGCGATCGTGCACCTGCCGCAGCGCATGGTCGGCGTGGTCAAGGCCGCCTTTGGCGCCGAACGCGAGACCAACGGCCCGATCAGCGTGGTCGGAGCGAGCCGGGTCGCCGGTGAGCTTGTCACGGTCGATGATCCGAGCTGGGCCGAGCGTGCCCAGCGGGTGCTCGTCCTGCTTGCGGGCCTCAACCTCTTCCTCGCAATGTTCAACTTCATCCCGCTGCTGCCTCTTGACGGCGGACACATCGCCGGCGCGCTGTGGGAGGCGATTCGACGACCCGTCGCCAAGCTCCGTGGCCGACCCGATCCGGGCTATGTCGACGTCGCCAAGATGTTGCCGGTCGCCTATGGCGTGGGTGCCATCCTTATGCTGATGAGTGTGATCCTGATCTACGCAGACATCGTCAACCCGATCAAGCTGTCATGAGGGCCCGCGCATGACTGATCTCGGACTTCCGGCGATGCCCCCACCGGTGCTTGCTCCCCGGCGCAAGACCCGCAAGATCAAGGTCGGCTCGATCGACGTCGGTGGCGACGCTCCGGTGTCGGTGCAGTCGATGACCACGACCCTGACATCTGACGTCAACACGACGCTTCAGCAGATCGCCGAGCTCACCGCGGCCGGCTGCGACATCGTGCGCGTGGCGTGCCCGAGCCAGGACGACGCCAACGCCCTCGCCGAGATCGCCCAGCACTCCAACATCCCGGTGATCGCCGACATCCACTTCCAGCCCAAGTACGTGTTCGCCGCGATCGATGCCGGATGTGCTGCCGTTCGGGTCAATCCCGGCAACATCCGCAAGTTCGACGACCAGGTGGGCGCAATCGCCAAGGCCGCCAAGGATGCCGGCGTCTCGATTCGCATCGGCGTCAATGCCGGTTCGCTCGACAAGCGCATCTTCGAAAAGTACGGCAAGGCGACACCCGAGGCACTGGTCGAGTCGGCCGTCTGGGAAGCCTCGCTGTTCGAGGAGCACGACTTCCACGACTTCAAGATCTCGGTCAAGCACAACGACCCCGTGGTCATGGTGCAGGCCTACGAGATGTTGTCGGAGCGCGGCGACTGGCCGCTGCACCTAGGCGTGACCGAGGCCGGACCGGCGTTCCAGGGCACCATCAAGAGCTCGGTCGCGTTCGGCTCATTGCTCAGCAAGGGCATCGGTGACACGATCCGCGTCTCGCTGTCGGCGCCTCCTGTCGAGGAGGTCAAGGTCGGCATCCAGATCCTGCAGTCACTGAACCTGCGCGAACGCAAGCTTGAGATCGTGTCGTGCCCGTCCTGCGGCCGCGCCCAGGTCGACGTCTACACGCTCGCCGAGCAGGTCACCGCTGGTCTCGAAGGACTTGAGGTGCCGTTGCGCGTCGCGGTGATGGGATGTGTCGTCAACGGTCCGGGCGAAGCGCGCGAGGCCGATCTTGGCGTCGCCTCCGGCAATGGCAAAGGTCAGATCTTCGTCAAGGGTGAGGTCATCAAGACGGTGCCCGAGTCCAAGATCGTCGAGACCTTGATCGAAGAGGCCATGCGCCTCGCCGAAGGCATGGAGCCTGTCGAGGGATCCAACGCGGCCGTCACCGTCAGCTGAGTACCGGATCTCGTTCGCCCAGTAGGCTGAATTCACCACCCACCGGAGGCCGCTGTGCTCGAGACCGCAACGCACGTACGCGCGTTGGCGGCGCCTGACGTCCCGGCCTTGCGTGAGCTTCTTGACCGCGACCGGTTGGTCAACTTGTTCGTGCGCAGTCGAGTCGACGCAAGTCGGCTGCAGTCGAGGTGGCTCGGCGGCGAGATCTGGGGCTACTTCGAAGGTGACGAGCTGGTGTCGGCGTGCCATGCCGGCGCCAACATCGTGCCGGTCCAGGCCACGCCGCGAGCCATCGAGGCATTCGCCGATCGTGCACTCCGTGAGGGGCGGCGCCCGTCGTCGATCGTTGGTCCCCGCTCCGCTGTGGAGCCGATGTGGGAGATCCTCCAACCGCACTGGGGCCCTGCCCGATCGCCACGGCTCGACCAGCCGTTCATGGTGCTGGAGGACGATCCAGCGATCGCTGGCGATCCACGAGTCAGGCCTGTGGTGATCGACGAGTTCGACCTGGTCTACCCCTCATGTGTCGCGATGTTCACCGAAGAGGTCGGCGTCGATCCCGAGGCAGGCAACGCCAACGGCTACCGCGCCCGAGTCGCCCAGCTGATCACACAGGGCTGGGCCTTCGCGATCATCGAGGATGGCGACGTCTTGTTCAAGACCGAGGTTGGTGCGGCGACGTCCTATGCGTGCCAGCTGCAAGGCGTCTGGGTCAGGCCCGACCAGCGAGGCCGGGGCATTGCCTCGGCCGCCGTCGCGGCTGTGGTGCAGCAGGTGCGCCAGACAGTTGCGCCGTCTGTGACGCTCTACGTCAACGGTCACAACACTGCGGCACGACGAGCCTATGAACGCGTTGGCTTTGAGCACACCGAGACCTTCACGTCGATCCTGTTCTGAGAGGCTGCTGCCATGAGTCGTGACGTCACCGCCCTTGCCATCGGCTTCGCCGCCTCCGGAGCTGCCCACCTGGTGAAGCCCGATCCGTACGTTGCGATCGTGCCCAGGCCGCTGCCCTACAAGCGCGAGCTGGTGCTGGGCTCGGGAGTGCTGGAGATCGCCATCGGCGCGATGTTGCTGCATCCCCGCACACGACCGGTGGCCGGGCGGGCGGCGATGGCCCTGCTCGCGGCCGTGTTCCCCGCAAACGTGCAGATGGCGATGGACGTCGTGCGCGACGAAAAAGCCCCCACCTGGTTCAAGGTCGGAGCCATCGCTCGACTCCCGCTGCAGGCTCCCATGATCGGCATCGCTCGAAAGGCCGCTGGCGGCTGAACACCGCTCGTTGGAGCACCCGCCAACCCCGCTAGGCTCGCCTCATGCGTATGTCCCGGATGTTCCTGCGAACCCTGCGAGACGATCCGGCCGACGCCGAGGTCCCGAGCCACCGTCTGCTGGCGCGAGCGGGTTATGTGCGCCGAGTCGCACCAGGCATCTATTCCTGGCTGCCGTTGGGTCTGAAGGTGCTGGCCAAGGTGGAGCGCATCATCCGCGAGGAGATGGAGTCGATCGGCTCGCAGGAAGTGCGGTTCCCCGCCCTGCTGCCGCGCGAGCCGTACGAGATCTCCGGCCGTTGGACGGACTATGGGCCCAACGTGTTTCGGCTCAAGGACCGCAAGGGCAACGACATGATGCTCGGTCCGACGCACGAAGAGTTCTTCACGCTGCTGGTCAAGGACCTCTACTCGTCGTACAAGGACCTGCCGCTCAGCCTCTATCAGATCCAGACGAAGTACCGCGACGAAGCGCGTCCCCGCGCCGGCATCCTGCGCGGTCGCGAGTTCATCATGAAGGACTCCTACTCGTTCGACATCGACGATGCCGGGCTTGAGGTGTCCTACCAGGCGCACCGCGAGGCGTACGTACGCATCTTCGAGCGCCTCGGCTTCGAGTACGTCATCGTCAAGGCCACCTCGGGCGCGATGGGCGGATCGGCGAGCGAGGAGTTCCTCGCAGTCTCCGAGACGGGCGAGGACACCTTCGTACGCTCGCCCGGCGGTTACGCAGCCAACGTCGAGGCCGTCACGACCGTCGCGCCCGAGCCCGATCCCGTACGACGACGCACCTGCGGCGCACGCCGAGCAGACGCCTGACACGCCCACGATCGACACGCTCGTGGATCACCTCAACGAGAGGTTCCCTCGCGAGGATCGCCCGTGGGCGGCCAGCGACACGCTCAAGAACGTCCTCGTGATCCTGCGCCACCCCGACGGCACCCGTGAGCCGGTCGCGATCGGCCTGCCGGGTGACCGTGAGGTCGACGCCAAGCGTCTGGAGGCCCAGGTCGCGCCGGCAGAGGTCGAGCCGTTCGAGGAAAAGGACTTCGCGGCGAACCCGGGCCTGGTCAAGGGCTACATCGGACCGGGGGCGCTCGGCACCGAGGGCAGCACGGGCATCCGCTACCTGACCGACCCCCGGGTCGTCGAGGGCACGCGCTGGGTGACCGGTGCCAACGTGCAGGGTTCGCACGTCATCGATCTGGTCGCTGGGCGCGACTTCACTGCCGACGGCACGATCGAGGCCGCCGAGGTACGAGCCGGTGACGAGTCGCCAGATGGCTCGGGCCCGCTCGAGCTCGCGCGCGGCATCGAGATGGGGCACATCTTCCAGCTCGGGCGCCTCTACGCCGAGGCGCTCGGACTCAAGGTGCTCGACGAAAACGGCAAGCTCGTCACGGTCACCATGGGCTCGTACGGCGTCGGCGTCTCGCGAGCTGTTGCCGCAGTCGCCGAGTACGCCCACGACGAGCTCGGTCTGGTCTGGCCCCGCGAGCTCGCCCCATTTGCCGTGCACCTCGTGGCCGCCGGCAAGGACGAAGCTGTGCTGTCAGCCGCTGAGGACGTCTACGCCGAGCTCATCGGCGCGGGACTCGAGGTGCTGTTCGACGATCGAGTCGGCAAGGTCTCGCCGGGCGTGAAGTTCAAGGACGCCGAGCTGATCGGTGTGCCCACGATCGTCGTGGTCGGCAAGGGCGTCGTCGACGGTGTGGTCGAGGTCAAGGACCGCGCCACCGGAGAGCGCACTGACGTGGCGATCGGCGATGTCGTCGCACACGTGCAGGGCATGTGACGACCTGAGATCAGGGCAGGCCGGGAAATGCTCTGGCTGTACCGCCCCAGTCGAGCTCGGTGAGTGCTGCCTGACGTACCGACGTGGTGGCGTGGTCTCTGGCCTTTCCTGAGGCCTCTCCCACCAGGACGAGACATGCAGCGGCGATGCGGCTCTCGACATCGCGTACGGCAGAACGTGCCTCGGCAACGCTCGACAGCGGACCGACCTCGTAGGCCAGGGCTGTGGCGGCCGGTTCTGCACCGGCATCGCTCAGTCGTGCAAGTAGGTCGTCGCGGGTCAGCAGGTGCTTGTCACGGGTTTGCCGCGAGAGCGTCGCGAGCTCACCGAAGCGCGAACCGACCACAGGAAGCAGCCAGATCGCCTCGTGCTCGAGGGTCAACCATGTCTGCATGGCAGAGATCTCGCTCATGAGATGTCCCCGATAGTTCGTGACGCCTGGGCGAGACCTGCCGACATCGACGACAGGACGCGCGCGAGAGCCGGTGAGACGGCCCGTAGCGAGTCTTTGGCTCGCGCCGTGGACGCGCCGTCCAAGGTCTGCTCGAGGGCCTTCAGGGCGCGTGCAGGGTCGCTGTCGATGGCCTCCGCCGATGGGACACCGGACGGGCCGCCGACCGCGTCCACGTGCTCCTGACCGATCTTGGCGATGGGAGCGAGCGTGTTTGCCAGCTCGGGATGACGGGCACTGGTCAGCTCAATCTTGGCCAGCACGAGATTTTGCGCCTGGGCCACGGCAGCGATCAGTGTCTCGTCGCTGGCGACCGGACGGGGACGCGGTTTGATGCCGATCGAGTCGGCGATGTCGTCCAGCCGATGCGTCGCCGCACCGACGCCGACCGCGGCCGTCAGGGCCAGAGCGCCGGCGCCAGTCCCAAGCAGAGCGCGGCGGCTGATCACAACGGCAGGTTATCGACCAACGTTCGCTAAGGTAGAGGCGACACCGGGCACGGTGTCGACGTGCGTCACAAAAAAACAGGGAGGACGAGCCATGAAGGAACGGCTGGAGACCCTCGTGAGTGAATGCGTGTCGACGCTTGGTCTTGATCTTGAGGCGGTCGAGCTCAGTGCGGGTGGCCGACGCAAGGTGCTGCGCATCGCCCTCGATGCCGATGGCGGAATCGGTATCGACCACATCACCGATGCGACGCGCGCGATCTCCGAAACTCTGGACTCCTCCGATGTGATGGGCGCCGAGCCCTACACGCTCGAGGTCACCTCCCGTGGCGTCGACCGGCCGCTGACGCACCCGCGTCACTGGCGCCGCAATGCTGGGCGCCTGGTTCGGGTGACCCTCGAAGACGAGACCACGCTCGATGCCCGCATCGGCGACAGCGACGACACCGGTGTCGAGCTGACCACCAAGAAGGACGCAACCCGCGTCTCATACGACCAGATCGTGACGGCACTCGTGCAGACCGAGCTGAACAGGAAGGACGCCTGATGGACATTGACATGGCAGCCCTGAGAGCGCTGGAGCACGAGAAGGGCATCTCGTTCGAGGTGGTCGTCGACGCGATCGAGACCGCCTTGCTCTCGGCGTATCACAAGACTTCGGGGTCATTCCCGAATGCGCGGGTGGAGCTCAACCGCAAGAGCGGACACGTCATCGTGTGGGCCAAGGAGCGCCTGGCCGACGAGGACGTTCCCGTCGGCTCGGACGAACCCCTTGAGCGACCCGCTCCCCGTTTCACCGAAGAGTTCGAGCACACGCCCGACGACTTCGGCCGCTTCGCCGCGACGATCGCTCGCCAACTGATCATGCAGCGCATTCGCGATGCCGAGGACGAGGCCAAGTACGGCGAGTTCTCCGGCCGCGTCGGCGATATCGTCTCGGGCGTCATTCAGCAGAGCCGGCCTGGCGACGTCGCGCTCGACCTGGGTCGTCTCGAGGCGATCCTGGTGGCCTCCGAGCGGGTGCCGGAGGAGAAGTACGCACACGGCGAGCGCCTCAAGGCCTATGTCTACGAGGTCGAGAAGGGCCTGCGCGGGCCCCGGGTCAAGGTGTCCCGTACGCATCCCAACCTGGTGAAGCTGCTGTTCGCTCTGGAGGCGCCCGAGATCGCCGACGGGTCCGTCGAGATCGTGGCGATAGCCCGTGAAGCCGGTCACCGGACCAAGATCGCGGTGCGGGCAAATGTGCCGGGCATCAACGCGAAGGGATCCTGCATCGGGCCGATGGGTTCACGGGTCCGCAATGTCATGCACGAACTGCACGGCGAGAAGATCGACATCGTTGACTACAGCGACGATCCGGCAGAGTTCATCGCGCACGCGCTCTCGCCCTCGCAGGTCAAGGGTGTGACGCTGGTCGACCCGACCACACGCTCGGCGCGAGTCGTCGTTCCCGATTTCCAGTTGTCGCTCGCGATCGGCAAGGAAGGGCAGAATGCGCGGCTCGCCGCAAAGCTGACCGGCTGGCGCATCGACATCCGCTCCGACACCGAGGTCCCCGCAGCAGGGGACGGCACGGGAACCGATGGCGCACCTGCCTCCCGAAACGGGTAGACTGACAGAGGTCCTTCGTACGTGCATCGGTTGTCGAGAGCGTGCGGACAAGACCACTCTGGTGCGAGTCGTCGCAGTGAAGGAGTCCACGGCAGTTGTCGTGGCGCCCGATCTGAGCCGTTCGTTGCCGGGTCGAGGGGCGCATCTTCACCCCACGGCACGGTGCCTGGAGCTCGCGACACGACGCAAGGCCTTCGGTCGGGCCCTTCGAATTGAAGGTCCGCTCGACCTGACACGGCTGAGCATCTTGATCGACGAATCAACAACTGCTGAATGACCACGAGGAGCGCACCCGCTCCCTGACCACGAATCGGAGCACCCCGCTCATGACGAACCGATGAGTACTCCCTGATGAGTACTGACCGATGAGTATGCACGTCAACTAGTGGTCTGATCCTTCTTCGGGTCGGACCCCCCGAAGGAGAAAAGTGGCTGTAAGAGTCCACGAGCTCGCCCGCGAGTTCGGTGTCGAGAGCAAAGTCGTCCTGTCCACCCTGAAAGACATGGGTGAGTACGTGAAGTCGGCTTCATCGACCGTCGAAGCGCCCGTCGTCCGTCGCCTCACTGAGGAGCACGGCGATGCGCTGCGCGCCCAAGGTGCCAAGAAGTCCGGTGGCAAGGCGGCGGCCAAGAAGGCTGCCCCCGCGCCGGCGGAGACCGCTGCGACCGCTGAGGCCTCCACTGAGGAGTCCGCACCCGCTGCGGAGCCCGCGCCCGCTGCGGCCGCGACCCCCGGCCCCAAGCCCGGTCCGCGCGTCGCCCCCGCACCGGAGCAGCCTGCTGCAGAGGTGCCGGCCGAGGCGCCCGCCGCAGAAGCGCCGGCCGCAGAGGTCGAAGCTCCTGCCGCGGCTTCGGACGCACCCGCCGAGACCCCTGGCGCACCCGGAGGAGCCCGTCCCGGTCCCCGTGCGCCCGGCGCTGGTGGAGCGCGTCCCGGTAACAACCCGTTCTCATCGACGCAGGGCATGCAGCGCGCCCCGCGTCCGCCTGCCGCACGCGAAGGCGGAGCACCTGCTCCAGGCGTTCCCGGCATGCCACGACCCAACCCGGCGATGATGCCGCGTCAGTCCGGCCTCGGTGGCCCTCCCACGAGCCGCGATGCGGCACGTGGCGGCCCCGGTGGTTCACGTGGTGGCGCGCCCGGCCGCGGAGCACCCGGCGGGTTCGCCGGTCGCCCCGGCGGCGGTGGAGCGCCCGGTCGCGGTCCCGGTGGAGCACCCGGCGGTGGAGGCGGCTTCGGTCCGCCCCGCAGCGGTGGCGGTCCTGCCGGTCGCAACACCCGAGGCGGAACGCAGGGTGCATTCGGTCGCGCTGGTGGTCCGGTGCGTCGTGGACGCAAGAGCAAGCGCGCCAAGCGCCAGGAATACGACCAGATGCAGGCGCCCGCAATCGGCGGCGTCCGCGTACGCAAGGGTGACGGCGAGAACGTACGTCTGACCCGTGGCTCGTCGCTCAGCGACTTCGCCGAGAAGATCGGCGTAGACGCAGCGTCGCTCGTCGAGGTGCTGTTCCACCTCGGTGAGATCGTCACGGCGACTCAGTCGGCCAACGACGAGACGCTGATGCTGCTCGGTGAGGAGCTCAACTACACCGTTGAGATCATCTCGCCCGAGGACGAAGACCGCGAGCTGCTCGAGTCGTTCGACCTGGAGTTCGGTGAGCACGAGGGTGATGACGATGACCTCGCGCCCCGTCCTCCGGTCGTCACGGTCATGGGTCACGTCGACCACGGAAAGACCAAGCTCCTCGACGCGCTGCGCAGCAGCAATGTCGTCGACAAGGAGGCCGGTGGCATCACGCAGACCATCGGCGCCTATCAGGTCGCCACCGAGGTCGACGGCACCGAGCGCAGGATCACCTTCATCGACACACCCGGTCACGAGGCGTTCACCGCCATGCGAGCCCGTGGTGCACAGGCGACCGACATCGCGATCCTCGTGGTCGCCGCAGATGACGGCGTCATGCCCCAGACGGTCGAGGCGCTCAACCATGCCAAGGCCGCGGGTGTCCCGATCGTGGTCGCGGTCAACAAGGTCGACAAGCCTGACGCCGACCCGACCAAGGCGCGCGGTCAGCTGACCGAGTACGGACTGGTCCCGGAGGAGTACGGCGGCGACACGATGTTCGTCGACGTCTCGGCCAAGGCCGGCACGGGTCTCGACACGTTGCTCGAGTCGATCATCCTCACGGCAGACGCCTCGCTCGACCTGCGCGCCAACCCCGACCAGAACGCCGAGGGTCTCGTCATCGAGGCGCACCTCGACCGTGGTCGCGGCCCTGTCGCAACAGTGCTGGTTCACCGCGGAACCCTCAAGGTCGGCGACTCGATCGTCGCCGGTCCGGCCTTCGGTCGAGTCCGCGCTCTGCTCGACGAGCACGGCGAGAACATCGAGGAAGCCACACCGTCGCGTCCTGCGCTGGTGCTTGGTCTCACCGCGGTGCCGGGTGCAGGTGACAACTTCATGGTCGTCGCCGACGATCGTCTTGCACGTCAGATCGCCGAGAAGCGTGAAGCACGTGAGCGCAACGCCCTCCTGGCGCAGCGCAGCGGTCGCCGGACGCTCGAGGACTTCATGTCATCGCTGGAGAAGGGCGAGACCGACGAGCTGCTCCTCATCATCAAGGGTGACGGTTCGGGTTCGGTCGAGGCACTCGAAGATGCCTTGGCGACGATCGATGTTGGCGAAGGTGTCGCCCTGCGCGTCATTGACCGCGGTGTCGGTGCCATCACCGAGACCAACGTCATGCTGGCCGCCGCATCCAACGCCGTCATCATCGGCTTCAACGTCCGCCCGCAGGGCAAGGCGACGGAGGTCGCTGACCGCGAAGGCGTCGAGATCCGCTACTACTCGATCATCTACAACGCGATCGAGGAGATCGAGGCATCGCTCAAGGGCCTGCTCAAGCCGGAGTTCGAGGAGGCGCAGCTCGGCACCGCCGAGATCCGCGACATCTTCCGCTCCAGCAAGATCGGCAACATCGCCGGCTGCATGGTCACCGGTGGCGTCATCAAGCGCAACGCCAAGGCACGGCTCCTGCGAGACAGCGCCGTCGTGGCCGAGAACCTCGACCTCGGAAGCCTGCGTCGCGAGAAGGACGATGTGTCCGAGGTCCGCGAAGGCTTCGAGTGCGGCATCGTGCTCAAGGGCTACAACGACGTCAAGATCGGCGATGTCATCGAGACATACGAAATGCGGGAAAAGGTTCGAGCCTGACAGCCGCGTAGGCATCGAGGGGCCGGGTCGGGCGCGTGGGACGCGTCAGGCCCGCCCCCTGGTCGCCTCGTCGACATCCCCAGTTCGATGAGTTGAGTAGCGAGGGAAAAGCATGGCGGGTCCACGGAATGCGAAGGTCGGCGACCGGATCAAGGTGGTCGTTGCACAAATGCTGGAGCGCCGGGTCAAGGATCCGCGCCTGGGCTTCGTGACGATCACCGATGTCCGGATGACCGGCGACGGTCAGCAGGCGTCGGTGTTCTACACCGTCATGGGCGACGAGACGGCACGGGCTGAGACGGCTGCGGCGCTCAGGAGCGCGACAGGTCTCATCCGGTCAGAGGTCGGAAAGCAGCTCGGTACGCGTATCACGCCGTCGATCGAGTTCTTCCTGGATGCTGTGCCCGAGACCGCCAAGGAGATCGAGGACCTGCTCGCCAAGGCGAAGGCCGCCGATGACGCCGTCGCGGCGCAGTCAGCCGGCGCCACCTACGCCGGTGACGCCGATCCGTACAAGAAGCCGCACGAGGACGACGAGTCCGAGTGAACGACTCGGGGCTCGTCGTCGTCGACAAGCCATCCGGTTGGACCTCGCACGACGTGGTCGGCCGTATGCGCCGGCTCGCCGGCACCCGCAAAGTTGGGCACAGCGGCACGCTCGATCCGATGGCGACCGGGGTGCTGGTCCTGGGCATCAACCGGGCGACAAGGCTGCTTGGCCACCTGACTCTGGCCGACAAGGAGTATCTCGCCACGATCCGGCTCGGTCAGTCAACGATCACCGACGATGCCGAGGGCGACGTCGTGGAGACCGCGTCGGTTGCACATCTCGACGAAGCAGCTATTCGTGCGGTCCTGGGGCCGCTCACGGGCGACATCCAGCAGGTGCCGTCATCGGTCTCGGCGATCAAGGTCGACGGCGTGCGGTCGTATGCCCGGGTCCGGTCAGGCGAAGACGTTGCACTGAAGGCGCGTCCCGTCCGCGTTTCGGTCTTCGAGGTCATCTCCTCGCGCCGCGAAGGGGACTACTTCGACGTCGATGTTCGTGTCGTGTGCTCCAGCGGTACGTACGTGCGGGCCCTCGCGCGAGACCTCGGCGCTGCGCTGGGCGTCGGTGGACACCTCACCGCCCTGCGACGTACGCGGGTCGGAGCCTTCGCCCTCGACCGAGCGCACACTCTCGAAGAGCACGAGAAGGAGCTGACCGTGATCGCGCTCGACGACGTTGCGAGGTCGAGCTTTGCCGACATATGAGCTGAGCGAGCATCAGGCAGCTGATGTCCAGTTCGGACGGACTCTTCCGGGAGTCGAGCTCGGTGCTGACGGACCGGTCGCGGTGTTTTCGCCTGCCGGCACGTTCCTCGCCCTCTACGAACAACGAGGCGGCGACGCCAAACCAATCGCGGTGTTCGTCTAGGGTTGGCGACCATGGGACTGAGGCCAGTGGCGAGAAAATTTGTGCGCCGCGGCTTCTTGACCATGATCGTGCTGCAGATCGTGACGATCGGCACCTTGATGATCATCACCAAGGTCCGCAAGATCCTGCGTGGCCGCTCGGCAACGCCCTTCCCGGTGACGCCGCCGCGGCCAATTGCGATCGGGCAGGGCACCGCGACGGCATACACCTACGGCGCCGACCTGTACGAGGACATGCTGGCGGCGATTGACGCTGCCCAGGAACGCATCCTGTTCGAGACCTACATCATCAAGGCCGACGCGATGGGGGAGCGGTTCAAGCAGGCTCTGGTCCGAGCCGCCGATCGAGGCGTTGAGGTGTACGTCGTCTATGACGTGTTCGCCAATCTCGTGGTCAGGCCGAGCTTCCTGAGGTTCCCGCCATCGGTCCACGTGCTCCGCTATCCGATCTACGCGGGTGGATGGAATGTCTTCAGTCCGCGCAGCTATGGACGTGACCACCGCAAGATCCTGGTGATCGATCAGGCCGTCGGCTACATCGGTGGATTCAACATCGGGACCTTGTACGCCACCGAATGGCGCGACACCCACGTCAAGATCGTCGGGCCGTCGGTGTGGGATCTCGACAACGCCTTCGTCGACTTCTGGAACCTTCGCGACGACCCCACGGCGAAGCCACTCGACCAGCTCGGTGAGGCCAGCTGGGAGCCGCAGGTACGTGCACATCGCAACGTCCCCCGACAGCTGCTCTTCCCGATCAGAGGCATGTACCTCGAGGCGATCGACCGGGCCAAGGACCACATCTACATCACTGCGGCGTACTTCATCCCTGACCGCGACATCCTGCGAGGTTTGATCGAGGCGGCGAGGCGTGGTGTCGACGTGCGCATCTTGGTGCCCGAGGTGTCCAACCACGTCGCGACGGACGTGTTGTCACGCGGCTTCTACGGCTCGCTGCTGCGTGGCGGTGTGCGCATCTTCCTGTACCAGGACTGGATGGTGCACGCGAAGACCGCCACGATCGACGGTCGGTGGACCACAATCGGCACCGCCAACATCGACCGGCTGAGCCTGACCGGCAACTACGAGATCAACATGGAGTTCCTCGACGCCGGTCTGGCCGCCGAGATGGAGACGATTTTTGCGAACGACTCGTCGATCGCGCGTGAGCTCAGTCTGGCGGAGTGGAATTCGCGTCCGTGGGTGTCCCGCGCGTGCGAGCTGATCGTGCGGCCCTTGCGGCCCCTGCTCTGACACGGCCTAGGCTCATCCCGTGATGATGTGGCGAGACGTCCCCGGCGCGACGACTGACGCACGTACCGAACGTGCGGCCGTCGCGATCGGCACGTTCGACGGTGTGCACCGCGGGCACCAGCACGTACTGGCGCGCACTCGCGAGCTTGCCGATGGAGCCGCTGTTGTCGCGGTGACATTTGACCCGCATCCAATGGCTGTGGTGCGCCCCGATCACGTGCCGCGCAGACTGACGACTCTCCAGCGGCGGGTCGAGCTGCTGCTCGCCAACGGTGCAGACGAAGTTCGAGTGCTTGCCTTCAGCACCGAGATGTCGGGATGGTCGCCCGAGGAGTTCATCCAACGTGTTCTGGTGGATGAGCTGCACAGCCAGGTCGTTGTGGTGGGGGAGAAGTTCCGCTTCGGTCACAAGGCTGCCGGTGATCTCGCAGTCCTTGTCGCGGCGGGGGAGCAGCACGGATTCAAGGCCGTCGGGCTGCCGCTGATCGGCGACGGCGAAGTGCTGTCGTCGACCCGGGCACGTGCGCACGTGGCCGCCGGAGAGCTGCAGGAGGCCGCCGTCGTTCTCGGTCGGCCCCACGAGGTCAGTGGCGTCGTCGTCCGCGGAGACCGACGCGGCCGCGATCTTGGCTTCCCGACCGCGAACGTGCCGGTCGACGAGTCATGTGCCGTGCCGCCCGACGGCGTGTATGCCGGGTGGGTCGTACGAGCCGATGAACGCCTTCCCGCCGCGATCTCGGTGGGCACCAACCCGACATTCGACGGCGTCGAGCGACGGGTCGAGTCATATGTGCTCGACCGCACCGATCTCGACCTGTACGACGAGCTGATTCGCGTCGAGCTGGTCGCCCACCTCCGCGGAATGGTCAAGTACGAAGGCGTCGAAGCGCTGGTCCAACAGATGCATCAAGACGTCGCTGACACCCGCGAGATCCTCAAACTCTAGGCAGAACACGTTCTAGTCACCGTAGGATCCGAGCACCATGACTCCCCTTCGCATCCTTGGTGCCGCAGTTGCCGGCGCGCTCATCGTGCCCATGTTGACCTTCTCGCCGGCTCCGGCAATCGGCCGTTGCGGTGACCACCCTTGGTGCAACACCTCGCTCAGCGACACAAAACGCGCTGACCTGTTGCTCGCCGAGCTGACCCTCCAAGAGAAGATCGGCCTGCTCGGCGGGGACGACTTCATGTCGGGGGCGTTCAGCAGTCCGGACACGCACACCGGCGTGCAAGACGGTGTGCCGCGACTGGACATTCCGACGATCTACTACAGCGATGGACCGGTCGGTCCGCGGCAGGGCGAGTCGATCGGTCTGCCCGCGCCGCTTGCATTGGCAGCAACGTTCAACACCGATCTCGCGCGCTCGCACGGAACGGTGGCAGCCAGCGAGGCACGTGCCAAGGGCAATGACGTCATTTTTGCCCCCACCGTCAACATTGCCCGCACGCCGCTCGCCGGTCGCACCTTCGAGGGCTACGGCGAAGACCCCTGGCTCACCAGTCGAATCGGGGTCGAGTGGATCAAGGGTGCGCAGTCGACCGGATTGGTCGGCAACGTCAAGCACTTCGCGGCCAACAACCAGGAAGGTGTCGATGTCGACATCACTGGAGGTCGGCTCAGCGCGTACTCGCCGATCGGGCTGGGGGTGTTCGGCACCCGATACGCACAGAACTCCGTCGTGGACGACCGCACGCTCCGCGAGATCTATCTCCCGCAGTTCGAGGCTGCGGTCAAGGAGGCGAAGGTCGGGACGATCATGTGTTCCTACAACCGCCTGAACGGCCGCTATGCGTGCCAGAACCCGACGCTGCTGCAGGACATTCTGCGAAAGGACTGGGGCTTCACCGGCTACACGATCGCCGACTACATCGCGATGCACAGCACGGCCGGCGGGCTCAACAACGGCCTCGACTTCGAGCCGTTCCCTCCGCTGGCTTATCAGCCGTTGCTGATCAGCACGGCCGTGGCCTTGGGGCGCGTGGCGGAGGTGACGATCGACCAGCACGTGCACGCGATGCTCAGGACCTGGTTCCGCTTCGGGGTGTTGGACCGGGCCGCATACGTCAATGACGACGCCCAGATCGACAAGGTGGCGGATGGGCGAGCGTCGCAGACCATTGCCGAGCAGGCGGCAACGTTGTTGCGCAACGAGGGCAACATCCTGCCGATCTCGCGGACTGTTCGATCGATCGCAGTGATCGGCAAGCCGGCCACTGAGTTCGCCGTCGGTGGCGGGTCCGGCGAGGTCACCCCATTTGAGAACAACTCGTTGCTCGACGGCATCAAGGCTCGGGCCGGCTCTGCCGTCACCGTCACATATGACGACGGGTCCGACAAGGCAAAGTCCGCCGCGGCGGCAAAGGCCGCCGACATTGCGATCGTGGTGGCCAAGGACCAGTACGGAGAAGGTGCTGACCGCAGGTGTCTGTCACTGAACTGTCCGAGCATGAACGGCGACCAGGACGGCCTGATCGAGGCCGTCGCCGCCGTGCAGCCGAAGACCGTGGTGGTGCTGGAGTCCGGTGGTGCTGACCTCACGCCGTGGCGCTCGAGGGTCGCAGGGCTCATCTCGGCCTGGTATCCCGGAGCGCACGGTGGGCCTGCCATTGCCCGCGTGCTGTTCGGAGATGTCGACCCCGGCGGCAGACTTCCTATCACGTTCCCCGAGAGCGAGTCGCAGTTGCCGACCGCCGTGAGCAGAACGCGTTACCCCGGCGGCGGCCTGCTCGGTCTCGACACTCGTTACGACGAGGGCGTGTTCGTCGGCTACCGCTGGTACGACGAGAAGAAGCTCGCCCCGGCATACCCGTTTGGGTTTGGACTGTCGTACACGACGTTCGCGCTGTCGAAGCTCAAGGTGACGCGCAGCGGCACGGGAGCAGTGGTGAGTGCAATGGTCACGAACACGGGCAAGCGGACCGGATTCGCCGTGCCTCAGCTTTACGTGGGCCTGCCCGACCAGTCCAGCGCAGTCCAACAACCGCCGTCTGCGCTCAAGGGCTTCACCAAGGTCAAGCTCGCACCGGGTCAGTCACGGACTGTCACGATGCCGCTGGACGCGCGAGCCCTGTCGTACTGGAACGCGTCGGCCAAGGCCTGGAAGGTCACCAAGGGCTGTGCCGCGGTGAAGGTCGGCTTCTCGTCGAGGGACCTGCCGTTGCGCGGGTCACTGCCGATCGGCGGAGGCCGCTGCTGACGGCCGACCTGTTCGTTCGATCGTCGCGGCGACGGCGGTGGCGACCGACTGCATTCCGGCTGCATTGGGGTGGATGAAGGCGCCGTCTCCCGGGTCTGGCTGGAATCCGTTGACCCAGGCGTTCTTCCCTCGACACGACTCATGACCGACGCTCAGTTTGCTCATCGAGACGTATTCGACCTCGGCTCGCTCGGCCGCTTCGGAAAGTGCCGCCTCGAGAGCGTTCTGCCCGGCGGGCGCTGCACCGGTCCGATCCGCGGCGAGACCCGGAACTTCACACCCGCCCGGCTCGGGCAGAAGTCGCAAATAGCCGACCAGGATGATGCGCGCCTGGGGTGCCTTGGCACGGATGTCTTCGAGCGCTTTGGTGACGCGACTGGCTGTGCGCCCGAGAATCTCGCCCAGCTCGCCGTCAGCGAACGGTGGACAGCTGGGCGGCGGGTTGTGAGCGGTCCCCCCGGCACAGGAAAAGAGCATCTTGCCGAACAGGTTTTCGTCGTTGCCACCGATCCCGAGGGTCACCAAGTCTGTGTCTGGCCCGACGGCATCGATCTGGGCGTCATCCTGCCCGGCCGCGGGTCTCGCGGTGACGATGTCGCCTGACGTCGCACCGCTGCAGCTGGCGTCGTGGAACGATTTGACCTGCAGCTTCTTGGCGAGCAGTCTCGGCCAGTTGCCCAGGGAGCGTTCGCAGGCACCCGACGTTGCGTCGACGGGCAGGATGCCTGGTCCAGCGACGTAGGAGTCGCCCATTGCGACATATGACGTGTAGGCGCTCGTCGGCCCCGGACCCGGATCCGGCTTCGGTTCGACGTCGACGTGACCTGGGGAACATCCGACGATTGCCAACAGGCCGACGGCCGCAACGGCCTGGCCGACCCGGTGAGCAACTGGCATGTCGACGAGGCTATCGGGCCGGCCAACCGGCGTGAGCTGGCTGCGAGCTACCGCTTGCAGGCGGTGAAGAGCAGGTATTCCCACTCCATCACGCCGCCGCCGACGTCGTGACCCGCTGCAAGGTCAGTGAGCTCGCGATCGAGAGACGCCACGCGCTCGGCATCGTCGCCGATGAACTTGTAGACCGCGATCGTCGGGCCGTAGCAGGCCTTGAAGAAGTCGAGGAACTCCTGGGGTGTGCTGAACGTGTCGACGGTGAGCTTCGCTCGACGGGCCGCGACATCGGTGACCCGGCCACCGAACAGCTCGGTGAGGTGCTGCTCGTCACCCCACAACGGCGGTGGCTGAGCGCCGGCGGGCGGCGGGGGAGCGTACGGCTTCATCACGGTGAACATCTGGCCGATGAATCCTTCAGGCGTCCAGTTGAGCAGACCTAGCGATCCACCCGGTCGCAGTACGCGTACAAGCTCGTCGGCGCTCTCCTGGTGATGTGGCGCAAACATGATGCCGACGCACGAGATCGCGGCGTCGAACTCAGCATCGGCGAATGGCAACGCCTCTGCGTCGGCCTCCCGCCAATCGAGCGAGAGCCCGTTCGCCTCCGCATCCCTACGGCCCGCTTCGAGCAGCTCGGGTGTCAGGTCGGACGCCACGACCTCAGCGCCGACCCGAGCGGCGGGGAGCGACGCATTGCCCGATCCGGCGGCGATGTCGAGCACTCGGTTTCCGGGTTGGATCCCGGCCGCCGTCACGAGCTCGGGTCCGAGTGGTGCAATGACGTCAGCGGCAACCGATGGGTAGTCGCCGGACGCCCACATGGCGCGGTGCTTGGCCTTGATGTCAGGCGCAGCAGTGTCAGTCATCTCCATCTCCCTCTGGTGTGGTCATGACCCGAGATTGCACCGCAGTGCGTACGTCGATCCAGTCACAAATCTGGACCACTTCGACGGTCCACGATCTGTACTAGCGCTCGAGCCCGATCGCACGGTCTACTGAGGAGAGCACGATCAGAGGAGAGACTCATGACGTCATACGGCCAGTTCTGCCCGGTGGCAAAGGCCATGGAGGTGCTCGACGAGCGGTGGACTTTGCTGATCTTGCGCGAGATGCTCGCCGGCAGCTCGCACTTCAACGACCTGCGCCGTGGCAATCCCAAGATGTCGCCAACTCTGCTGTCGAAACGGCTACGCACGCTGGAGCGCGCCGGAGTGGTCCAGCGCGTCGTCGAGGACGGGCGTACGAGATACACGTTGACCGAATGCGGCGAGGAGCTGCGCGACGTAGTGGATGCACTGGGCGCGTGGGGTGTTCGGTGGATCGGCCAGCTCGGTGAGGAGGACCTCGACCCGCATCTGCTGATGTGGGACATGCGTCGAACGGTCCCGGTCGAACAGTGGCCCGACGGCCGCACCGTTGTCGCCTTCGAGTTCGTCGACGTCATGCCCAAGGCTGCGCATTGGTGGCTGTGCGTCAGCAGGGGAGAGGCCGACATCTGTGACTACGATCCGGGCTTCAACGTCGCCGCGACGGTCACAACGAGCCTCCGCACGCTCACCGAGGTCTGGCGCGGTGACATCTCGTGGCACCAGGCCATCAAGGACGAGCGGCTCGGCCTCACTGGATCCAGCACTGCTGTCCGCTCGGTGCCCGGGTGGCTGGGCCAGATGCAGCTCGCCTCTGTTCCCAGACTGGATTCGCAGTTGGCACGCGCACGCTGATACTCTGAGTGTTGCCGTGTAACGGCCACGGATTGATAGTGCCCCGGTGGACAAGCCCGAGCGCGCCGTGCAACGAAACCCTCAGAGGAGAAAAGTGTCGAAGAAGACTGCTGCGCCCACGGTCGCAGACATGCCCAAGGACGAAATCATCAAGCTCTATGCACTCAGTGACGGCGACACCGGATCCCCCGAGGTCCAGGTTGCACTGCTCACCGGCCGCATCGCGCACCTGACCGGTCACCTGCAGGAACACAAGCACGACCACCACAGCCGTCGTGGTCTGCTCCTGCTGGTCGGCCAGCGTCGTCGTCTGCTCAACTACCTGCAGAACAACGACATCGAGCGCTACCGCTCGCTCATCGAGCGTCTCGGTCTGCGCCGCTAGGACCCTGTGGCGGTCACTTCCTCATGGGGGTGGCCGCCATCTTCACAACTGCACAACGAATGACGCGAAAACCCACGACGAGTGGCACCGGCACGACGTGCTCGGTCCTCGGTAGTGGCCCTCGGATCCGGTCAAAGAGATTTGACGTGGTGCCCGCAGGCCTCGATCGAAGACCGACTGAGTTTTACCGCCGGCCCGCAGCTCGTCCCAAATTGCAGGCTCTGACCTGCGGAAGGGACTTCCATGTCGGAATCCACACTTCACACCGCTGAGACAGTCATCGACAATGGCAGCTTCGGCAAGCGCACCATCCGTTTCGAGACGGGCATCCTCGCCCAGCAGGCCGCCGGTTCGGTCTCTGCATTCCTCGATGACGACACCATGCTGCTGTCAGCCACCACGGCCGGCAAGCACCCCAAGGAACAGTTCGACTTCTTCCCGCTGACGATCGACGTCGAAGAGCGCATGTACGCCGCGGGTCGCATCCCGGGCTCGTTCTTCCGCCGCGAAGGCCGTCCCAGCGAGGACGCCATCCTCACCTGCCGTCTGATCGACCGCCCGCTGCGCCCGACCTTCAAGAAGGGTCTGCGCAACGAGGTCCAGGTCGTCATCACGGTCCTGGCGCTCAACCCCGACGCCCCCTACGACGTTCTGGCCATCAACGCGGCCTCCGCGTCGACGCAGATCTCGGGTCTGCCGTTCACCGGTCCGATCGGCGCCACCCGCGTCGCCCTGATCGACGGTCAGTGGGTCGGCTTCCCGACACACAGCCAGCTCGAGAACGCCGTGTTCGACATGGTTGTCGCCGGCCGCATCGCCGACGATGACGTCGCGATCATGATGGTCGAGGCCGAGTCGACCGAGTCGACCTGGGGCCTCGTGCAGAGCGGTGTCCAGGCGCCGACCGAAGAGGTCGTCGCCGGCGGCCTCGAGGCTGCCAAGGTCTTCATCAAGCAGCTCTGCGAGGCTCAGATCGAGCTCGCGAACGCCGCTGCCAAGCCCGTCAAGGACTTCCCGGTCTTCCTCGAGTTCGAGGATGACGCATACGAAGCCGTCAAGGCCGTCGCATCCGCCCCGCTCGCCGAGGCCATGACGATCCTGCACAAGGCTGACCGTGAGGCTCGTGAGTCAGAGATCAAGGCAGACGTCATCGACAAGCTCGGTGCTGACTTCGAAGGTCGCGAGAAGGAGCTCGGCGCTGCAGTTCGCGCCGTGACCAAGTCGGTCGTACGCGATCGTGTCCTGCGCGAGAACATCCGCATCGACGGTCGTGGCCTCGCTGACATCCGCGCCCTCAGCGCTGAGGTTGGAGTCGTCCCACGCGTGCACGGTTCGGCACTGTTCCAGCGCGGCGAGACCCAGATCATGGGCATCACCACGCTGAACATGCTTGGCCTCGAGCAGAAGCTTGACACGCTCTCGCCGGTCACCGCGGTCCGTTACATGCACAACTACAACTTCCCGCCCTACTCGACCGGTGAGACCGGTCGCGTTGGTTCGCCGAAGCGTCGCGAGATCGGCCACGGTGCCCTTGCGGGTCGTGCGCTCCTTCCCGTGCTGCCGACGCGCGAGGAGTTCCCGTACGCGATCCGTCAGGTCTCCGAGGCACTCAGCTCCAATGGCTCCACCTCGATGGGTTCGGTCTGCGCTTCGACGCTCGGCCTGCTCAACGCGGGTGTGCCGCTGCGCGCGCCGGTTGCCGGCATCGCGATGGGCCTCATCTCCGGTGAGGTCGACGGCAAGCAGACCTTCGTCACGTTGACCGACATCCTCGGCGCTGAAGATGCTTTCGGCGACATGGACTTCAAGGTGGCCGGTACGCGTGAGTTCATCACCGCCCTGCAGCTCGACACCAAGCTCAACGGCATCCCGGCCGACATTCTGGCCGGTGCGCTGACTCAGGCCAAGGGTGCGCGTCACGCGATCCTCGACGTCATGGCCGAGGCCATCGACGAGCCTGACGAGATGAGCCCCTACGCCCCGCGGATCATCACGATCAAGATCCCCGTGGACAAGATCGGTGAGGTCATCGGCCCGAAGGGCAAGATCATCAACCAGATCCAGGACGAGACCGGCGCCAACATCTCGCTCGAAGATGACGGCACCGTCTACGTCGGCGCCGAGAACGGCGAGGCGGCCGAGGCTGCTCGCGACGCGATCAACGCGATCGCCAACCCGACGATGCCCGAGGTCGGCGAGCGCTACCTCGGCACGGTCGTCAAGGTTGTCGACTTCGGTGCCTTCGTGTCGCTGTCACCGGGCCGCGACGGTCTGCTGCACATCAGCAAGCTCCGTGAGCTCAATGGTGGCCAGCGCGTCAACAACGTCGAAGACGTTGTGTCGGTCGGTCAGAAGATCCAGGTCGAGATCGCCGAGCTCGGCGACCGCGGCAAGCTCTCGCTGATCCCGGTCATCGAAGGCGGCGCGGACGCTGCTGCCGAGGAGCCGGCCACGGCCGACGCCTGATCTGCACAGCTTGATTGGAAGGGCCCCGTCGCACAGCGGCGGGGCCCTTCTGCGTCAGATGACGGTGAACGCGTCGGTGGTGGCAGTTGATCTTCCGACGTAGGAGATCCGGTAGGTGCCGGCCTCGGTAGCCAGCCACGTGATCGTTGCCGACCAGCGGAGACGCCAGGTCCGGTGCCACGTGATCGTGGTTGTCAGTGAGCTGTCGTCGGCCACAGTGGTCCACTGCTCGTCGATGAGCCTCTCCACCAGCAGGTAGGTGGGACGGAACTCGCTGTTGGGATGGTCGGCGGCGAACTTCACCGCGACGGTCTCACCCGTTCGAACGCTGCGCGGTGCTTCGAGCACGGCGATGGGGGACTTGCGCTCCAGCAGAGGCGTCCCCATGGGTGACCCCACATGGGCGCGCTGGCGGCGCGGACTCGGTCCGGGATCCACCGGCGATCCGGCAGCCATTGCCGCAGCCAGGTCGGCGGCGGCGCCGATCAGAGCCTCGAGCTCGTACCGGCCAAAGATGGTGCTGCCGCCCTCGTAGTTCTGGAACTCATACTCCTCAGGTGTGGTGACGTAGTGGCCGAAGCCGTTGGCGTAGCCCTGACAGAGCACATGGTCGAGGTCGGCGCCCATGATCTCGGCCACTCGTCGACGCAGTCGCAGGCCCGAGACGATCGTGACCTCAAATGGCAGGCAGATGAGATGGAGACTGCCGATCCGCACCAGCTGAACGGGAAAGTGGCGCTGGGAGAGCCGCAGCGCGCCCACGGGGATCGTCATGTCCTTGGGTGCCTGGCTCGCCGCGAGCGCGGGAGATCTGCGGTAGAGCCGCTGACTGATCCTGTCGAAGAACGGGTTGTTCTTGCCCTCGTCGAACAGCGGTGAACCCGGCCCGTCGGTCAGCTTGCCGGCAGCGAAGCTCGCGCCGAGAATGCCCGGTGTCGTGCGGCCACCGGCGGTTGTCTGGTCGGCCATGTCGACATACACGAGGCGGCTGTCGACGAGTGGTTCGAGCTCCTCGCCCGGCTGACCGGCAAGCTCTCTGGCGGCCGCGAGCTGGCGCTCACCGATGATGCGGGTGTTCTCGCGTTCGTCATCAGTGGGACCTGTTCCCGGCTTCAGCTCGAGGTTGGGCGAGATGTCGCCCGCGTTCGTCTGCGCGAATGCCGTCACCAGCTCGGCGCGGGAAGTGCGCGGCTCGGCGCCGTCGGCCTCCCAGGAGTATGCAGCCCACCCCTTGTTGTCCGAGCTGATCAGTCGATTGCGGTTGGTCATCGAGGTGTTGTGCACGGCAAACCAGTTGATCGCGCCGGCAAGCGCGCCGTCGCGCTCGATGCGCAGCAGCGTCGTCATCGGGTCGATCGATCCGGGGAAGTGGTCCCGTTCCTCGGCCGGGTCGAGGTCGAACGCGGCCTGGCTGCGGTTGGCGCTGGCGTTGGTCAGCTCGCCGCGATTGAGCACCAGCGTCGACGGGGTGAGGTCGTCGTACGCCCGGATGATCGCCTCGACGACCCCGCTGACAATTCGCTCGTACGTACGACGGTGAAAGCCGGCGGTGGTGATGTTGTAGAGCACATCGTGTCCGTGACCACCCGGCCCGCAATGCGTGTGCGTCGCCGTCAGCACCACGTTGTGGTCGCCGAACCGATCGCCGAACAGTGCGCTGAGCCGCTCCAGCACGCCAGCGGTCGTGGCCTGGAAGAACATGGCGATGTCAGCCACGACGTACGCGATGCGCCGCTCGCCGTCATCGAAGACGAAGGCGCGTGCGTATTGCCTGGTGAGGATCCCGTTGGTTTGTTGCTCGGGCATTCCGTAGCCCATCATCCCGGCGCCCCAGGGCTCTCCGGTGATGTCTGCAATACCGCGTCCGACAAGTAAGGAGGGCGAGGGCATCCGGACACCGTATCGGCTCAGTCGTGAGAGCATCACTCGGTGACGACACGCGCTGAGGTCCTTGATGCTGCTGACCCGCTGGCCGGGTTTCGTGAGCGCTTCGTGCTGTCTGGCGACATCACCGCGTACCTCGACGGCAACTCGCTGGGGCGCCTGCCCAAGGCCACGGCGGAGCGGTTGAAGGCGTTCGTCGCAGGGGAGTGGGGTGAGCGGCTGATCCGCGGCTGGTCCGAGGGTTGGGTCGAGCTGCCGGTGACGGTCGGGGACGAGCTCGGAGCTGCTGTGCTGGGCGCCGCCTCGGGCCAGACCGTGCTCGCCGATTCGACGACAGTGAACATCTACAAGCTGCTCCACGCCGCCGCTTCGGTACGCCCCGATCGGTCCGAGCTCGTGATCGATGTGACGAGTTTTCCGACTGACCGCTACATCGTGGAATCGGTGGCATCGGCACGCGGTCTCACTGTTCGATGGCTCGAGCCCGACCTGGTGGAGAACGTCACGTCCGAGGTGCTCGCCACGGTGCTGAACGAGCGGACGGCTGCAGTCCTGCTCGGTCACGTCGACTACCGGTCGGCGACCTTGCTCGACCTCCCGGCACTCACCGCGCAGACCCATGCCGTCGGCGCCGTCATCATCTGGGACCTGTGCCACTCAGCTGGCGCCGTGCCCATCGCACTGGACGACGCTGAGGTCGACTTCGCCGTGGGTTGCACCTACAAGTACCTCAACGCCGGCCCGGGCGCTCCGGCCTATCTGTACGTCGCGGAGCGCCACCTGTCGGCAGCCACCCAGCCCATTGCGGGCTGGTGGAGCGCTGCCGACATGTTCGCGATGGCAGATCAGTACGACGCCTCGCCCACGATCACCCGCATGCTCAGCGGCACGCCACCCATCGGCGGGATCATCGCGGTGCAGGAGGGCGTACGCCTGATCGCCGAAGCCGGTATCGAGGCGATCCGGGACAAGTCCGTCGCCCTCACCGAGTACCTCGTCGAGCGGCTGGATGACGCAGGGTTCGAGATCGTCACGCCGCGAGACGGCTCTCGTCGCGGGAGTCACGTGACGGTGCGGCACCCAAGCGCACGAGCGATCTGTGCGAGCTGATCGACCGCGACATCATCCCTGACTTTCGCGAGCCTGACTTCATCCGGCTCGGTCTCTCACCCCTGTCGACCAGTTTCGGCGAGGTGGAGATTGCGCTGGATGCGCTCGTCCAGGTGGCTGGTGAAGGCAGCTCAGCCAGAAATATGGGAACGCTCCCAAAAACCCTTGACGAAAGATTGTGACGCAGGGCACACTCGTGGGAACGCTCCCACGGTGGGAGCTGTGGAGGAAAGGTACGACGTGAATCGCATGAAGCGCATCGCCACCCTCGCAGTCTCTGCTCTCGCGGTGGGAGCACTCGCCGCTGGCTGTGGATCTGACAGCGGTGGATCTGACAAGGACGTGACTTTGCGGGTCAACCTGTTCGGGCAGTTCGGCTACGCAGATGTCTACAAGCAGTTCGAGAAGGACAATCCAGGAATCAAGATCGTCGAGACGGCCGAGGGAGACCTCGGCAGGTACAACACCAAGCTGAGCCAGCAGATTGCCGCCAACGCGGCTGCCGGGGATGTGGTGGCGATCGAGGAGGGTCAGACCGTCAACTTCCTGCAGAGTGCCGACAAGTTCGTGAACTTCCAGGACGAGGGCGTCACAAGCTCGAAGGACGACTGGCTGCCGTGGGTGTGGGAGAAGGCCACCACGGCTGACGGCAAGACCACGATCGGCCTCGGCACAGACGTCGGAGGACTCGCGATGTGCTATCGCCGGGACCTCTTCGAACAGGCCGGACTTCCTGCAGACCGCGACGCGGTCGGCAAGCTGTGGCCGACCTGGGATGACTTCATCGAGACCGGCAAGAAGTTCCAGTCCGGTATCGGCGACGACAAAATCCACTTCATCGACGCTGCCACCAACACGTACAACTCGATCCTGATGCAGGGCGGTGACGAGACCTACTTCGACCGCGACAACGCGCTCATCGTCGAGTCGAACCCCGCCGTCAAGTCGGCATGGGACGAAGCCAACAAGATGATCGAGGCTGGTCTCTCAGCCAAGCTCACGGCATTTTCGGATGAGTGGAACGCCGGATTCAAGAACGGCTCGTTCGCGACAGTTGCCTGCCCAGCCTGGATGACGGGCTACATCAAGGGACAGGCCGGCGACGACTTCACCGGCAAGTGGGACATTGCCACGATTCCAGGCGGTGGCGGCAACTGGGGCGGTTCGTGGCTCGCGGTGCCCAAGAACAGCAAGCACCCCAAGGAAGCTGTCGCACTGGTGAAGTACCTGGCAGGCAAGGACGGACAGCTCGGGGCGTTCAAGTCCGAGGGCCGTCTGCCTTCGCTTCCTGCCCTGTATGACACGAGCGATCTCAAGGATGCAACCAACGCATACTTCAACGACGCTCCGGTCGGTCAGCTCTTCGTGTCCGGCGCGGCAAATCTGAAGCCGGTCTTCCTGGGCGCCAAGAACGTCCCGGTCCGTGATGCTTTCGAGAACGTCCTGCGCAGCGTTGAGGGCGGGCAGCGCTCGGAGGCTGACGGTTGGAAGGAAGCGATCAAGGCGGCGACGAAGGCCGCCAAGTAGCGTCCGCCGGCAGCCCGGTGACCACCGGGATGCCGGAAGGGCTGCGGTGCATCCGCATCGCCAATCCTCCGGTGCCTGCGCCCGATCTCCAGCGGGCGCAGGCACCGGACTGACGAAGAAAGGACTCCAGTGAAGCTTCGCGATCGAATCAGCAGAGCAGACACCCGGCTGGCGCCGTACGTGTTCGTGTCGCCCTTCTTCATTGTTTTCGCGATCTTCGGGCTGTTCCCGCTGGTCTACACAGCCTGGGTCTCGATGCACGACTGGAGCCTGCTGGCAGGCAACCAGGGGTGGGTGGGTCTCGGCAACTATCGCGAGCTGTTCGGCGACGGCGACTTCTGGAACGCCTTCATCAACACAATCGGGATATTCATCCTCGCCACGATCCCGCAGCTCATCATCGCCACCGTGCTCGCCCAGGTGCTCAACGGCCGCATGCGTGGGCGCACCTTCTGGCGGATGGGCGTCCTCCTTCCCAACGTCACCTCGATTGCTGCGGTCGGCATCATCTTCGGTCTGATCTTTGCCCGCGACTACGGAATCGTGAACTGGGCGTTGGGGCACCTGGGGCTTGAGCAACCGATCGACTGGCAGGCACACCGCTGGTCGTCGTGGCTGGCCATTTCGATCATGGTCGACTGGCGATGGACCGGCTACAACGCACTCATCCTGCTCGCGTCGCTTCAGGCGGTCCCCAAGGATCTGTACGAGGCCGCCCGCATCGACGGCGCTTCGGCATGGCGCCAGTTCTGGACCATCACGGTGCCGATGCTTCGACCGACCATTATTTTTGTCTCGATCGTGGCGACGATCGGCGGTATCCAGCTCTTCACCGAACCACTGCTGTTCGGATCGGGCGTCAATGCCATTGCGGGAGGAACGACCGGCCAGTTCCAGACCGTCGCGATGTACCTCGTCCAGCAGGCGTTCACGGGTCAACGGTTCGGATACGCCTCCACGATCGCCTGGGTGCTGTTCTTGTTCATTGCAGTGTTCGCCGTGATCAACGTGGCGCTGCTTCGTCGAATCAAGTCGGTGGACTGACATGTACGAGAAGACTTCTGACCGGACGCGCAATTGGGCGCTCTACCTCGGCCTCACCTTCGTCGTGCTGCTGTCGGCGGGCCCGCTGATGTTCATGGCCGTGATGGCGTCCCGCAAGAACAACGAGATCCTCAGACTTCCTCCGCCACTCAGCTTCGGCGACGAGCTCGGCGACAACATCGACCGCGTGTTCGCCAATGCCGACGTGACATTCGCGCAATCGCTCCTCAACAGCCTGATGGTGGCGACGGTGGCGACGTTCTGTGTCGTGGTGACCTCGTCGCTGGCCGGATTTGCGCTGGCCAAGCTGAAGTTTCGCGGCCGCAACGTAATGCTGCTGTTCGTCATCGGGACGATGATGGTTCCAGTCCAGCTGGGCCTGATCCCGCTGTACATGTTGATGAGCAAGCTCGGTATCGCCGGAAAGCTCGAGTCGGTCACCCTGCCGTTCCTGGTCGCCGGATTCGGGGTGTTCATGATGCGTCAGTACGCGCAGCAGGCCATCCCTGACGAGATGATCGAAGCCGCCCGCGTCGACGGCGCCTCGACGTTCCGCATCTTCTTCAGCATCGTGTTCCCCGCACTGCGTCCGGCCGCGGCGGTGCTGGGCCTGCTGACATTCATGGAGCGCTGGAACGACTTCCTGTGGCCCTATCTCACGCTCGATGCCGAGCACCCGACGGTGCAGGTGGCCCTGTCCCGCCTTTCGAGCGGCTACTACTCCGACCAGTCCTTGATCATGGCGGGCACTCTGTTGGGCACCCTGCCGCTGGTCCTGGTCTTCATCGTGTTCGGCCGCCAAATCATTGGCGGAATCATGGAAGGTGGGCTCAAGGCATGACAGTCGACATCTCGGCGTTCCCCGAAGACTTCTGCTGGGGCGTGGCGACTTCGTCCTACCAGATCGAGGGCGCCGTGGCCGAGGACGGACGAACGCCGTCAGTCTGGGACACATTTGTCCGCCAGTCGGGACGGGTGAACGGCGGCGACACGGGTGACCAGGCGATCGACCACTACCACCGGTGGTCCGACGACATCGACCTGATGGCCGGCCTGGGACTCGACGCCTACCGATTCTCGACAGCCTGGCCACGCATCCAGCCCGATGGTCGTGGGTCCGGCAATGCTGCGGGAATCGCCTTCTACGACCGGCTCGTCGACAGACTGCTGGAAAAGGGCATCACGCCGTGGGTCACCCTGTACCACTGGGACCTGCCGGAGGCGCTTGAGCAGGCCGGTGGTTGGCCCGTGCGCGAGACCGCGGAACACTTCGCCGACTACGCAGAGATCGTCGCCGAGGCGCTGGGTGACCGGGTCAAGCACTGGATCACCCTCAACGAGCCGTGGTGTGCCGCATACCTCGGCTATGCGAGTGGCATCCATGCGCCAGGGCGTACCGAGCCGGCTGCTGCGGTCGCCGCATCCCATCACCTGATGCTGGGCCATGGACTCGCCGTCCAACGGTTGAGGGACATCGTGCCGGATGCAGAGGTCGGCGTGACCTTGAATCTCTATCCGGTAACTCCGCTTGACGATTCGGGCCGCCACGACGACGCCGTGCGGCGCATCGATGGATTGATGAACCGCTGGTTCCTCGACCCGACCCTCACCGGCAGCTACCCCAAGGACGTGCTCGTCGACCTTGCCGCGGTGACGGACGCATCGTTCATCCACGACGGTGACCTCGCCACGATTCATCAGCCGCTGGACTTCCTGGGGGTCAACTACTACACCCGACATGTCGTGGGAGCCGGACTCTGGCCGGGCAGCGCCGACGTCAGGTTCCAAACCGAGAACGGCAAGCAGCAGACCGTCAGCGGGTGGGACATTGATCCGCAGGGGCTCGTCGACGTCCTGACCCGGCTGCAACGCGACTATCCGGCGATCCCGATCCACCTGACCGAGAACGGCGCGGCGTTCGACGACATCGTGAGCGAGGGCGTGGTCCACGACCAGGATCGGATCGCCTTCCTCGACGGCCATCTCCAGTCGATCGCCGTCGCTCGATCGCTCGGCGTCGACGTGCGCGGCTACTTCGCCTGGTCGCTGTTCGACAACTTCGAGTGGGCCGAGGGGTATGCCCATCGTTTCGGTCTCGTGCACGTCGACTACGACACGCAGGTTCGTACGCTCAAGGACAGCGCACATTGGTACGCCAACCTCATCCGCACCCATCGAGACGCGATACTGGACAGATGAGCGCCATCGATTCGGGCCAGCCGACCCTAGAACAGGTCGCAGCGCTCGCGGGCGTGGGCCGGGGAACAGCCTCGCGCGTCATCAACGGCTCGCCCCAGGTCTCCGCGCACACCCGAGAAGCGGTGCTCAAGGCCGTTGAGCAGTTGGGATATGTGCCCAACCAGGCGGCCCGCACGCTGGTCACCCGCCGTACCGGAACAGTTGCTCTCGTGATCGCGGAGTCGGAGGAACGCATCTTCGGTGAGCCCTTCTTCGCGGGCGTCGTACGGGGCATCTCCGCGGTGCTCAATGATGCTTCGCGCCAGCTCGTGCTCTCACTGGTCCAGAGCGACGACCAGGCGGCACGTCTGGGCACCTACCTCACCCGCCAGCACGTCGACGGAATCCTGCTGCTCTCCCTGCATGATGACGGCGGTTTCCCGTTGGACATCGCTTCGCGGGGCATACCGATCGTGCTCGGCGGTCGCTCGCAGTTGTGGGACTCGGTGTCATTTGTCGATGTGGACAATCGCGACGGCGCCCACCAGGCCGTCTCCCATCTCGCCAAGACGGGTCGCCGAACGATTGCGACCATCACGGGACCGTCCGGGATGGCCTCGGGCCGTGATCGCCATGACGGTTACGTTGACGCCATCCGTGAGGCGGGTCTCGAGCACGATCCAGAGCTGATCATCGAAGGTGACTTCAGCGAGGTCAGTGGACGCGAAGCCATGCGTGCATTGCTAGCTCGTCGCCCCGACATCGACGCGGTGTTCGCGGCGAGCGATCTGATGGCGATCGGGGCGATGTGGACTCTCGGTCAGCACGATCGAACCGTCCCGGACGACGTGGCTGTCGTCGGATTCGACGGCACCGCGGGCTCGGAGACCACGGTTCCGCCGCTCACGACTGTCCGTCAACCGCTGGCGCGCCTGGGTCAGGAAATGGCCGACATGCTCCTTCGTCAGATCGAAGAGCCGGTCACCGAGGCCGAACATCTGATTCTGCCGGTCGAGCTGGTCGTACGCTCATCGGCGTGACCCGCCGATAGGGTGCAGTCATGACACGAGTCGCGGTCCTGGGAGCCAAGGGACGAATGGGCACAGCCTCGGTCGAGGCGCTGACCGCCGCGGGCCTCGACGTCGTCGCGCAGGTCGATGTCGATGACTCGCTCGAGCTGATCGCCGAGTCAGGAGCCGAGGTCGCGCTCGACTTCACCCAGCCCGAGGTCGCGCTCGCCAATGTCACCTGGTGCATCGGGCACGGAGTTCACGTAGTCGTCGGCACGTCGGGCTTTGACGATGCCAAGATCGCCGAGGTGAACGTCGCTTCTGGGAGACGATCCGGCGACCGGCGTGCTGATCGTGCCCAACTTCTCGATCGGCGCGGTGCTGATGATGAAGTTCTCGGCGATCGCCGCGCCCTTCTTCGAGTCCGTCGAGGTCATCGAGATGCACCACCCGGACAAGGTCGATGCTCCCTCAGGCACCGCAACACGCACTGCAGAGCTGATTGCTTCGGCGCGATCGGAGGCCGGTTCAGCTCCGCTGCCTGACGCGACGAGCGCTGACCCCGACGGCGCGCGCGGTGCCAAGGTAGCGGGGGTGCCCGTCCATTCGGTGCGCGCCCGAGGTTTCGTCGCATCGCAGGACGTCGTGTTCGGCGGGGTGGGAGAGACCTTGTCGATCCGGCACGACTCGAGCAACCGCGAGTCGTTCATGCCCGGCGTCGTCGCCGCCGTTCGCGCCGTGAGCGATCTCCCCGGCGTGACCGTGGGCCTCGAGGGCGTACTCGGGATCTAGGTCCGCTCAGACCATCCGAACGAGCGCAGCGACGAGCGCTGCCGCGAACACCATCGGAAGAAATGGCACCCGCAGGGTGAGCAGTACCGCTGCGACGACCAGGGCCAGCACCCGGGCGTCCACCGTCAACGCTGAACCGCTGCCGAACACCTGCACCGCGATCAGCGCGCCCAACAGGGCTACCGGGATGAGATCGGCCGCCCGCACGGTCAACGGATGGATGAGGACCGCCGCGGGGACGGACAATCCCGCGTACTTCAGTGCGAAGCACCCGACCACCATGATGGCGATGCCGAGCCAGAGAGTGGTCATGTCTCGGACTCCGTTCGCCAGAGCAGCCCGAGGACCACGGCCGCCGCCCCGCCGATGATGATCGGCAGGCCAGCAGCGGTGACCGGAAGGACTCCCAGCGCAACGGCGGCGGCGAACACCGCAACGATGCGTGCGTGCCAGGACGACAGCCGCGGCCAGAGCAGACCGAGAAATGCCGCGCCGACGGCGGCATCGAGTCCGTACGTGCGGGGATCACCCATCGCATTGCCGGCCAACGCCCCCAGGAACGTCGAGAGGTTCCACAGCACGAAGATCGAGATGCCGGTCCAGTAGAAACCAAGCCGGGTCTGCCGGGTGGTCTCGCGTGTCACGGCCATTGCCGTCGACTCATCGATCACAAAGTGTGCCGACGCGAGCCGAGCCGGTGCGCTCAGATCGAGCTTCCTGACCAGGCTGAGGCCGTAGAACATGTTGCGGCTGCCCAGCAGGACGGCCGTCAGAGCGCCGGTGATCGGGTTGCCGCCGGACGCGATGATCCCGATGAACGCGAACTGTGAGGCGCCGGTGAACACCAGGAGTGACAGTGCGCAGGTCTGCAACACGCTCAAGCCCGAAGCTGTGGAGATCGCACCGAACGACACGCCGTACAGGCCTGTAGCGACACCAACCCCGAGGGAGTCGAGGATGACGGAGCGATCAGTCGTCACGTGAGGCTCGTGTGAAGCCGGATCTGCTTGACGGTGCTCCCGTCATCAGCTGCCAGCTCGCGGTGTGCCCCGTCGGGCTCCCACCCGGACTCACTCACGAAGCGGCGCAACGCATCGTCGGTCGAACCCACCCACCACACGGCACGCGTGAACTTGTCCGCTGCGAGCGTGTCGATCGCCGCCTGCAGCAGGCGGGACCCATGTCCCTCGCGCTGATGGTCGGGATCGATGATGAACTCGCCGATCTCGCCGTCCGCGACCTGATCGCTGTCCGGGTCGTATGACGGGTGCACCAAGGTGAAGCCGCGTACGTCGGCCCGCTCCAGCGCGACCAGCACACGCATCCTGGCCTCTTTGGGAGTGCTGATCGTCGTGGCCCAACGTTCGGCGAGCTGTTCTGGGTCCAGCGCGTCGAGCTCAGCGGCCGAGATCAGCTCGGCGAAGTTCTTGCGCCACGCGGCAACCTGGATCTGCCCCATGGCTCTCGCGTCGTCGGGCCACGCGAGCCGGGCGCTGACATCCGCGTTCACAGGGCGGTGAAGCCTTCGACGAGGCCGGACTTCGCGCCGCCGGCGTCAAGCATGGCGGCAGTGCGCGACACATTCCGCAGCGTCGGCCACGTCGCCCAGGCAAGTAGCAGGATGCCGGGGAAGCCGACGATCACGATTGGCCAGCCGCCATAGGGGGCGACGAATGCAGCAATGACGCCCGGCAGCATGGCGGCCTCGACGTAGATCAGCTTGCGCACCGTGTGCGACGTGTAGATGCTGAGCGCCTCGGCCCGCAGCTGGACCGAGTCGGCGCTGGGGGACAGGGGAGAGGCGGAGAGCCAGACGCGTTCGGCAAGGAATGCCGCGACGGGGATCGGGATCACCAGCAGCACGGCGAGCCATGTCGGCGGGTAGTTTGCATCGGAACCGCCGTTGAGCAGGAACAAGATCACCAGGAATGCTCCGGTGAGGGCTAGCTGGAGGGTGGCGAAGTTACGAATCTCGCGAGGCGACGTGTTGTACTCAGCGCTCGGCATGGTCAGAGTTTCGCACACGCTTGGTCGGCGCCGATTGATAGTCTGCCGTCATGCAGGCCTACCTCGATCTTGTCCAACGGATCCTCGATGAGGGTGTGGCCAAGGGCGATCGCACCGGCACTGGCACGCAGAGCGTGTTCGGGCACCAGATGAGGTTTGACCTCCGCGACGGATTCCCGCTGGTCACCACCAAGAAGGTGCACCTCAAATCGGTGGTGGCTGAGCTGTTGTGGTTCATTGCCGGCGACACCAACACGACCTACCTCCGCGACAACGGGGTCACGATCTGGGACGAGTGGGCCGACGACAACGGCGATCTCGGTCCGGTCTACGGCTACCAGTGGCGTTCCTGGCCGACCCCGGGCGGTGAGCACATCGATCAGCTCGCGCAGGTGATCGAGCAGATCAAGACCAACCCCGACTCGCGGCGGCACGTGGTCAGTGCGTGGAACGTCGCCGAGCTCGACGCGATGGCGCTGATGCCGTGCCACGCGTTCTTCCAGTTCTACGTCGCTGAGGGACGCCTCTCGTGCCAGATGTACCAACGTTCAGCAGATGTGTTCCTCGGCGTTCCGTTCAACATCGCCTCCTATGCGTTGCTGACCCACATGGTCGCGCAGGTGGCCGGCCTCGAGGTCGGTGACTTCGTGCACACGCTTGGCGATGCGCATCTCTACGTCAACCACCTCGACCAGGCGCGCGAGCAGCTCACCCGTGAGCCGCGTTCACTTCCCGAGCTGTGGCTGGATCCGTCCATCACCTCGATCGACGACTTCACGCTCGACACGATCAAGGTCACGGGATACGACCCGCACCCAGGCATCAAGGCGCCGATCGCCATATGACCGTCACGCTCGTCGTGGCCATGGGCACCAACGGGGTCATCGGGGCTGCCGGCGGCATCCCGTGGCGACTCCCGGCCGACTTGGCCAATTTCAAGGCGCTGACGATGGGCCATCCGATGGTGATGGGGCGGGCGACGTACGACTCGATCGGCCGGGCGCTGCCGGGGCGTACGACGATCGTCGTCACCCGACAGCAGGCGTGGAGTGCACCGGGGGTGTCTGGTGGCCCCCAGTCTGCCTGACGCGCTGACACGGGCCGCCGAGCTCGACGACGAGACCTTTCTCGTCGGAGGCGCGCAGATCTATGCCGAGGCGCTCGACGCAGGTCTCGTCGACGCGATGGTCGTGACTCGGGTCGAGCTGGCGCCCGAGGGCGACACGTATTTCCCCGAGGTCGACTGGGACGACTGGACCACGGTGAGCCGTGAAGACCACGCTGACGACTCGCCACCGTTCACCATCACCCGCCTCAACCGCACGGGTTAGTTCACCAGGTGAGCTCGATCTCGAGCTTCTGGGTGGTGTCGATCTCGAACAGTGACACGGGGCCTCCTTGGTCGATGTGCGGACGACTGTAGCCAGCGCCCACAACGAGGATCGCGAGGCGGCGGTTTGCCTGCAAGACTGGGCTGACCCGATTTGAGGAGACGTCATGGCTCACGGAGACATCACGCACGTCGACATTCCCGTCAGCGACAACGCCCGTGCCACCACCTTCTACAGCACGCTGTTCGGCTGGCAGATGAATGAGTTCGAGGGCATGCCGATGTGGCAGGCACCCAACGAGATCAGTGGCGGCATGCTCGCGCCCCGAAGCGAGGGCTTCACGCAGCCGCGGTCAACCGTCGAGGTCGACTCGATCGATGACACGCTCGCACTGGCGGTCGAGCACGGTGGCAAGGTGCTGGCGGAGAAGACCCCGATCTCCGAGACGAGCTGGTGGGCGATCTTCGAGGACCCTGATGGCAATCACATCGGGATCTACGAGGGCGTCACCGACACCTCAGCTAGCTGAGCAGGATCGCGAGCTGGCGGCTCTGCGCCACGAGGTTTCCGGCTTCATCCCAGAGCTCGCAGTCCTCCTCGTGGAAGCCGTTGATGACGTGGCGCGTCGTGAGGCGGGTGGCGAGCCAGCCGGGCACCGGCCGACGATGCATGTGCACCGTGAGCTGCACGGTCATCGACTGGAACTCGCCGATCTCCAGCACCGGTGGGGCATAGGAATCGCACAGGAACGCCAGACCCGGAAGGTCGATCTCGCGGCCACCGGCGAGGCGCTGCCACAGCTCGACTGTCGGATCGCCACTCGGCTTGCCGTCAGCCCAGCCGGGACGTGTGGCGAGCCGGTAGTCGACGCGGTCGAAGATTCCACCCTCGGGCATGCCCTGACCACGCGGGTCGGCGCAGTCATCCGGCGCGGGCAACGCAGGAGGAGTGCCGAGCTCATGGGTCCGGCCCCCCGTTCGCGGACCGAAGCTTGCGAGAAGCTGGGCGATGTGCCGTTCGCCCTCCCAGAGCGCCGCCTCGCCGGTCTGCACTCGGCGGCCGTGTCGCAGCCCGTTCGTACGCAGCTCGGCCGGACCGGTCTCAGGTGAGGCGAGATAGGTGATCGCGGCGACCATCGCATCGTCTGCGCCCATTTCCTCGCCCAGACCACGCAACATCGCTGCCAGGATGTACCCGCCGTTGGGCTTGCCGAGGGGCGTGTTCCAACGGTCCGTCAGGACGAGATCGCGCACACCGTCTCCACGCGGCACGGATGCGGTGTCAATGTCATAAAAGTCCTCAGCCATGCCGCACATACTGCCGGTCGCTCTGGACGTCGGAAGCGGTAGCCTCGGAGTATGACGTCGCCGCTCGCCACTGAGGCCGCGCCCTTCGGGCGCGTGCTGACCGCCATGGTCACGCCGTTCACCCCCGAGGGTGAGCTCGATCTCGACAGCTGCGCAGAAGGTGGCTAGCTACCTCGTCGACCAAGGCAACGACGGACTCGTCGTCAGCGGTACGACCGGCGAGTCGCCCACGACGACAGTTGCCGAAGACGGCCGGTTGCTTGCTGCCGTCATCGAAGCAGTCGGCGACAGGGCCACCGTCGTGGCTGGCGTTGGCACCAACGACACCAGGCACTCGATCGAGCTGGCCCAGCAGGCCAAGAAGGCCGGCGCCGACGGGCTGCTCATCGTGTCGCCCTACTACAGCAAGCCGCCCCAGTCGGGCCTGCTCGCGCACTTCACCGAAGTCGCCCGGGCGGGTGATGACACACCCGTCATGTTGTACGACATCCCGGGCCGAACCGGCATCACCATCGCCGACCAGACGTACGCGGCACTGGCCGACAACCCGCTGATCGTGGCGACCAAGGACGCCGTCGGCGATCTCAACCGTGGCGCCTGGCTGATGCGCGAGACCGGCATCAAGATCTACTCCGGCGACGACCCGGTCAACCTCCCGTGGCTCGCCATGGGCGCCAGCGGCATCGTGAGCGTGGTCAGCCATGCTGCGTCACCGCTTTACGTCGACATGGTTGCGGCCGTCGACGCAGGCGACCTGGCCACGGCCCGCGACATCAACACCAGACTCCTCCCGCTCGTGCGGGCAATGATGACGATCACCCAGGGAGTCATCACGGCCAAGGCCGCGCTGCAGATATTGGGCGTCATCGACCATCGCACCACGCGTGCACCCCTCCCCGAAGCCACTGAAGCCGAAGTCGCGATCGTTCGCGACGGACTGGTGGCGTCGGGCCTTCTCGAAAGCTAGGCCAAGTCTCAATGAGCCACATGCACCTCGAACTTGATCCACCCCCCGCACTCCCGCGCGGAGCACTGCGCGTCATCCCGCTCGGCGGGCTCGGTGAGATCGGTCGCAACATGACGGTCTTCGAGTACGACGGCAAGCTGCTGGTCGTCGACTGCGGCGTGCTGTTCCCCGAAGAGCACCAGCCGGGTGTCGACCTGATCCTGCCCGACTTCGGACCGATTCGTGATCGCCTCCAGGACATCGTCGCCATCATGCTGACGCACGGCCACGAGGACCACATCGGTGGAGTGCCGTACCTGCTTCGCGAGCGTGGCGACATCCCCGTCATCGGCTCCAAGCTGACCCTCGCGTTGCTCGAACCCAAGCTCAAGGAGCACCGTCTCAAGGACGCTCCGACACACACCGTGGTGGAGGGCGAGACGGAGACGTTCGGCCCGTTCGAGCTCGAGTTCGTCGCGGTCAACCACTCGATCCCCGACGCCCTTGCCGTCGCGATCAAGACTCCCGCAGGCGTGGCACTGCACACCGGCGACTTCAAGATGGACCAGCTGCCGCTGGACGGCCGCATCACCGACCTGCGCGCATTCGCACGTCTGGGCGATCAGGGTGTCGACCTGTTCCTGACCGACTCGACCAATGCCGACGTCCCGGGCTTCACGACCTCCGAGCGCAACATCACGCCGGCGATCGACGCCGTGTTCGCCAACAGCGACCGCCGCATCATCGTGGCGTCGTTCGCCTCACACATCCACCGCGTGCAGCAGGTCATCGACGCAGCGCACAAGCACGGGCGCAAGGTTGCGTACGTCGGCCGGTCGATGGTTCGCAACATGCAGATCGCCCGCGACCTTGGCTACCTCAAAGTTCCGGACGGTGTCGTGGTCGACAAGATCGATGCCGCACCCCCGAACAAGATGGTCCTGATGTCGACAGGTTCGCAGGGCGAGCCGATGGCGGCGCTGTCGCGCATGGCCAACAACAGCCACCAGCAGGTCAGCCTCGAGCCGGGAGACACCGTCCTGCTGGCCTCGTCGCTGATCCCCGGCAACGAGAACGCGATCTATCGCGTCATCGACGGGCTGACCAAGCTCGGCGCCAACGTCGTGCACAAGGGCAACGCGCTCGTGCACGTCTCGGGTCACGCCTCGGCCGGCGAGCTCCTGTACTGCTACAACATCGTCAAGCCGACCAACGTCTTGCCGGTGCACGGCGAGATCCGCCACCTGCACGCCAACGCCAAGCTCGCCACGGCGACGGGCGTCCCCAACGTGCTGCTCGCCGAGGACGGCTACGTCATCGACCTGGTCGACGGCCACGCCTCGATCGTCGGCGCGGTCGAGTGCGGCTACGTGTACGTCGACGGTTCATCGGTCGGCGACCTGACCGATTCCGAGCTCAAGGACCGTCGTGTCCTGGGCGAGGAGGGGTTCATCTCGGTGGTCGTCGTGATCGACTCGACCAACGGCAAGATCCTGTCGGGTCCGGAGATCCACGCCCGCGGCATCGCCGAGGACGACTCGGCCTTCGACGAGGTCATGCCCAAGATCGTCTCGGCACTCGAGGAGTCGCTCCGGGAAGGTGCGCACGATTCGCGCCAGCTCGAGCAGGTCATCCGCAGGGTGCTCGGCTCGTATGTCGGTCGCAAGCTGCGCCGCCGCCCGATGATCCTCCCGGTGGTCCTCGAGGCCTAAATCCTTCGGTGGTCGACCCGGGGCATCCGGGGACCTCGGCGCTCGGGGCGGGCCAGCGGGCTCAGCTGGACCAGTCGTACGACCCGGAACCGGTGGCCGAGCCAAGGTGCGAGCACCTCGGCTAGCCCTGCGTCGTCGAGCCGTCGACCGACGAGTGCGGTGCCGACGTCCTTGGCCACGTGGAAGTCTCCGAACGGCACTGCGTCGGCATCGCCGAGGGCGCGTGAGCCGACTTCGGCTGCGGTCCAGACGCCGACGCCGGGGATGCTGCGCAGGCCTCGGTAGACGGCACCCGGATCTGAGGGATGCGACGCGGCCAGCCGCTCGAGCTGTGGACCGACGCGGGCTGCGGCCTGCGCAGTGCGCGCTCGTCGGGGATCGACCCCGGCAAGGTGCCACTCCCACGACGGTATCGCAGCCCACTGCTCGGCGGTGGGGAACACCCGCATGCCCGCGGGCGCCGGACCGGGTGGTGCGGCACCGAACTTGAGCGTTGAGCCGCCGCCAGGCCGCGAATGCGTCGAGGCCAACGACCCTCTGCTCGATGATCGCTGCGATCAACGCCTCGAGGACACGGCCTGTATGCGGGACCCGAAGTCCGGGGAACCTGCGCCACGCGTCGGCCAGCACGCGATGGGAGGGATCGAAGCCTGTCGGGTCGTCGTGGGCGCCCACCAGGCGGGGGAGGCCTTCCAGGAGTTCCGCCGCTCCGGCTCCCCAGGCGCGGGCCGACACGGCGCGGGGCGAGGACTGCGCGAGGACGTACGTGACGGGCCCGCTGTCCATCCTGCTGGTGTGCCACAACAGGTCACCGTCGCGCCGGGTCGTCGGGTCTCCGGGGCCGCGTCGCATCAGCGCCAACGTGCGCGCGACGTCGATGTCCTGGTCGAGGGTCAACTCGCGCGAGCGCTCGCTCTCGACTCGCCCGGGCATTCACCCAGTGTGCCCGGGTGCGCCGACAGGTCGATCGTCACAAGGTGGCCGGAGCACTCGTAACGCAAACGTCTCGCGATCGGTTAATGCCTGGGTAACATCCGGCCGCGATGGTGAACTATGCCTGCATCCGGTCGTGGTTTACGCAATTGCGGCCCTCGGGGGTGCAGACCATGACGCGCAGTCTGCTGCTGTGCGCACATGGCCCGCGAGCACACGCGGTCGTGCCGCCCTCGCCGGACTGGTCAACGCAGTCCGGCGGGAGGCGCGCGATCTCGACGTGCTCGACTGCGTACGTCGACCTGCAGGAGCCGTCGATAATCAGCGCGATTGAGGCGACTTCCGGGCCGCGCGCACTCGTACCGCTGATGCTGGCGTACGACCGCGCGGTCAGCGTCGACATCGTCTGGGCCTCGCACCTCGATCCGTCGGTCACGGTGGCGCCGCCCGCTCGGACCTGACTGGGTGCTGGCCGAGGTCGGCGTACGGCGGCTGTTCGAGGCGGGCGCCCGTGCTCGACGACACGATCGTGCTGGCAGCGGACGCGACGACCGATGAGCGGGCGCGTCGCCGACGTCGCCAAGGCGGCCCGGCTGCTCAGCGCCGTATGGGGCGGGCGAGTGCATGTCGGTGCGCTCGGGGGACCCGACACGGCGCTCAGCGAGGCGGTCGATGTCGCGCGTGCGTACGGTCGCCGAGTCGTCGTCTCGAGCTACCTCCTGACGACCGGACCGGCCCACGAGGCGATGCGCGAGTGCGGCGCGGATGTCGTCACGGACCCGCTGCTGGACAACAACCCGCCGGATCCGCGCCTCGTGGGCCTTGGTGATGGCCCGTGCTCGAGGCGAAGGCAGCTCGGCGCCGACGGATGACCTCACCGAGTGCCGTCTGGCAGACTGACGCCAGATCGACGATTTCGGCGCTCGGCCGACACGGCGCCGGTGTGCCGCTGAAACCCTCGAGTTCTGCTTTAGCCTTTGACCATGGCGACCCGAACGTCTTCCCCGCCGCGCAAGCGGCCGTCCGGTAGCCAGGCTCGAAAGAAGCCGGCAGCACGCAAGCCGCAGGCCAAGAGGCCGCAGCGACCGCGCAAGCCGCGGCGTTCCGGACCTGGCCCAATAGCTGCTGCCTTCAGCGGCCTGGTCAACTTCATGCGCACGATCTGGCTCGGCCTTGCCGGCGCTGACCGGCGCGATCGCCCGAAGCATCGGCAGCAGTGCCAAGGAGCTCGATCCCGCGCAACGGCGCGACGGCGTCGGCTTCGGCCTGCTCGGCTTCAGCATCATCGTCGCCGCGTCGGTGTGGTGGCAGATCCCCGGCCGCGTCGGCGACGCTGATCCGCACGATCACCTCCGGCAGCGTGGGCATCCTCGCGTGGGCCGTCCCGCTGCTGCTCGTCGTGATCGCCTGGCGCACGCTGCGTCATCCCGACCGCAACGGTCCGGCCGGCCGCCAGATCATCGGCTGGAGCGCGATCACCGGTGGCATCCTCGGACTCGTGCACCTCTCGCACGGCGTGCCGCGTCCCAGCGACGCCAATCCTGACGCCATGCGCGAAGCCGGCGGCGCGATCGGCTTCCTGTTCTCCGCCGTCCTCGTCGACCTGCTCAAGAGCCCGTACGTCGTGGCGCCGCTGCTGGTGCTCGTCGTCGCGTTCGGCCTGCTCGTCGTGACCAACACGCCGCTGCACGCCGTGCCCGGCCGCCTGACCGAGCTGCGCGACAAGGCGCTCGGACGTACGCCGAGGAAGAGGTCCGAGGAGAAGCCCAAGCGGCCCAGGCACCCCAAGACCGCATGCCGTCGAGGAGTTCGAGAGCCCGCTGGTCGACGGACCCGACGAGGACCGCCAGTTCCCGCGCGCGTCTTCGAGGTCCACGAGCCCGAGCCCGACGAGGAGGTCACCGGACCGATCCGTGCGATCGAGCCGATCCCGGCCTCGGCCGAGCAGCTCGCACTCGCCAGCGACGTCATCTACACGCTGCCCGAGCCCGCGGTGCTCCGTGAGGGCTCGCCGCACAAGGCGCGCTCGGCCGCCTCCGACGCAGGTCGTCGAACGACTCACCGAGGTGCTCGAGCAGTTCCAGATCGACGCGACCGTCACGGGCTACACCCGTGGCCCGACCGTGACCCGCTACGAGGTCGAGCTCGGCCCCGCGGTCAAGGTCGAGAAGGTCACCGCGCTGTCGCGCAACATCTCGTACGCCGTCGCGTCCGCCGAGGTGCGCATCCTGTCGCCGATCCCGGGCAAGTCCGCGATCGGTGTCGAGATCCCCAACGTCGACAAGGAGATGGTGTCGCTCGGCGACGTGCTGCGCTCCGGCAAGGCGCGCAGCGACCATCACCCGATGGTCATCGGGCTCGGCAAGGACGTCGAGGGCGGATACGTCGTGGCCAACCTCGCCAAGATGCCGCACCTGCTCGTCGCCGGCGCGACCGGCTCGGGCAAGTCGTCGTTCGTCAACTCGATGATCGGCTCGATCCTGATGCGTTCGACGCCCGAAGAGGTGCGGATGATCCTGGTCGACCCCAAGCGGGTCGAGCTGACCGCGTACGAGGGTGTTCCGCACCTGATCACGCCGATCATCACCAACCCCAAGAAGGCCGCCGAGGCGCTGCAGTGGGTCGTCCGCGAGATGGACATGCGTTACGACGACCTCGCCAACTTCGGCTACCGCCACATCGACGACTTCAACAAGGCCGTACGGGCAGGCAAGGTGCAGCTGCCTCCGGGCAGCGAGCGCGTGCTGGCGCCCTACCCGTACCTCCTGGTCGTCGTCGACGAGCTCGCCGACCTGATGATGGTCGCTCCGCGAGACGTCGAGGACTCGATCGTCCGCATCACCCAGCTCGCCAGAGCAGCCGGCATCCACCTGGTGCTGGCTACGCAGAGGCCTTCGGTGGATGTCGTCACCGGACTGATCAAGGCCAACGTGCCAAGTCGCCTGGCCTTCGCGACGTCATCGGTCACCGACAGCCGCGTCATCCTTGACCAGCCGGGTGCCGAGAAGCTCGTTGGACAAGGTGACGGGCTGTTCCTGCCGATGGGCCAGAACAAGGCCATGCGTATGCAGGGCGCCTGGATCACCGAGGCCGAGATCCACGCGATCGTCGAGCACTGCAAGAAGCAGCTGCAGCCGGTCTATCGCGAGGACGTGACGGCTCCGGCCGCGGCCCGACGCGAGATCGACGATGACATCGGCGACGACATGGATCTCGTCCTGCAAGCCATCGAGCTGTGCGTGACGACCCAGTTCGGCTCGACGTCGATGTTGCAGCGCAAGCTTCGCGTCGGATTCGCCAAGGCTGGTCGGTCTGATGGACATCCTCGAGAGTCGCGGGATCGTCGGACCCAGCGAAGGTTCGAAGGCGCGCGACGTGCTCATCAAGCCCGATGACCTCGAGCAGGTCCTCGCCAGCATCCAAGTCGGGTGAGCGCCATGCTCGAACCATTTGAGATCCGTCGACGTACGCGTCTCTTCGCCGTTCTGGGGCTGCTGTGCCTGGTGCTGGCCGCCATGCTCGGCTGGCTCGCGTACGACCACGAGAGGGCCCTCCTGTGGGCGCCTGCGGCCGCCATGGCGCTGCTCGGGCTCGCCAACCTGTGGGGCACTCGTGATGCCCGGGCGCCGCTGTTCGTCGCAGACGATCATGGCGTCCGACTGCGTGGCCGTGAGGGCTGGGTCGGGCTGCTGTGGAGCGAGATGGCTGAGATCCGGGTCGAGCGACGTGTCGGGCTGCGCCATGATCCGCGAATCAAGGTGGTCAGTCAGCGACGGCACCCGATTCCACACGTCTCCGTTGGGTCTGGCGACCGACATCTCACCGAGCGAGGCAGAGGTTCAGTTGGCTTTGCGCCGCCCGACTGCCGCATACTGAGGGCCGGTCTTCACCAGCGAGAGGGACCCATGGAAACGGCGCACCAGCCGAGCAGGCTCAACATTGCCAACGTCCTGACAGTGCTGCGCATCGCGGGCGTCCCATTGTTCGGATGGTTGCTGCTGACGCAGGACGGACAGTCGGTCGAGTTCCGGGTGTGGTCGTGGGTGGCGTTCCTGCTGCTGATGCTCACCGACAAGATCGACGGCGACCTCGCGCGCAAGCACAACCTGGTGACCAACTTCGGCAAGCTGGCCGATCCGATCGCCGACAAGGCGCTCACCGGCATGGCGTTCGTCGGCCTCGCGATCATCTTCGACCACTGGCTGTTCTGGACCGTCACGATCATCGTGCTGGTCCGCGAGTGGGGCATCACGCTGATGCGCTTCGTGGTCAAGAAGTACGGCGTCATGCCGGCCGGCCAGAACGGCAAGATCAAGACCACGCTTCAGGCCGTCGCGATCGGTGGCTACCTGTTGCCGTTGGAGATCTGGGACAACACGTCCTCAGCGACATCCTGCGCTGGATCACCCACGGCTTCATGGCGGCAGCGTTCGCCATCACGCGTGAGCACGGCGGTCGCCTACATACGTGATGCCCGCAAGCTGCGCCGTGACTCCAAGGCGGCTAGCTCGGTCATGACGCTGGCCGACGAGGCCATCGGTGCGCTGCGCAGGGCAGGTGCCACAGTCGCCACCGCTGAGTCGCTGACTGGTGGTCTGGTGTGTGCGACCCTGGTCAGCGTCGCCGGCGCGTCCGACGTCGTGCTGGGCGGCATCGTGGCCTACGCGCCGCAGGCCAAGATCGACCTGCTCGGCGTTGACGCGGCGGTGATTGCCGATCGCGGGACCGTCGATGCAGACGTCGCGGCTCAGCTCGCTCTCGGTGCGCAGGATCGGTTCGCCGCGACATACGGGTTGGGCACGACGGGAGTTGCCGGTCCGGGCCCCAGCGAGGGCAAGTCGGCGGGCACAGTTCATCTGGCGATCGCGGGGCCTGAGGGCGTACGCACGACGGTGCTGCAGCTCGACGGTGACCGACACGAAGTCCGCAAGGGGGCGGTCGACGCGCTGCTGTCACAACTGGTCGCTACGCTGAGGGAAGAAACCTGATCCACCCGAGGTTGTAGGTTGTAGAGACACGGAGGAGGTGCCCATGACCGCCATGCGACAGCTGGTCGGCGAGGTACTTCGCGCGCGCCGCATCTCACAAGGCCTGACACTGCGAGACGTCTCCGGCAAGGCGCGGGTCAGCCTGGGTTACATCTCCGAGGTCGAGCGTGGACAGAAGGAGCCGAGCTCAGAGCTCCTCGCAGCGTTGGCCTCGGCGCTTGATGTTCCGCTCTCCAAGGTGCTTCTCGACGTCAGCTCGCTGCTGGAGGTCGAAGAGGCTGCTGAGGCGCACATCGCCAGCATCTCGTCCATCGCCCGCGGTGACGTTTCCGCCTCCGCAGCCTGATCCAGTACGTTCCGACGGCCCGCGAGGGCGTGACCCGGTGATGTGACTGTCGTTTACATTGCATGCGCAGTGTTCGTATGGTCAGCCTTGCCGCCCTGTTCGCCGCCACCTTGGTGGCGGTTGATGCCAACCCTGACCGGTCAGCGGCTGAGGCTGCTCCACCGGGTCTGCGCGATGTCATGCTCGTCGGCAACAACTGGTCCGGCACGGCAACGATCGTCGACGCCAATACCCGCGAGGTGCTTGCGCACCGGGGTCAACTTCATCCCTGACAAGGACCAGGAGCTCGCCGACATCAAGAAGAATGCCGGCCAGCTCGCCTTCTACCTCCTGATCCAGCAGGGACCGGGGGAGGGCCACGACCAGTACGTCGACGACATGTTCACCACCAAGGACGGCAAGTACGTTGCCGTGTCGCGTCCCAGCTTTGCGGACGTGGTCTGGATCGACATCGAAAAGGCAGCTGCCGGCGACGCCGACAGCATCGTGCGCGAGCAGCAGATGGACGGCTACCGCACCGATCACATGGGGCTGTCTCCCGACGGTCGACGACTTCTCGTGAGTGATTCGACCAAGGCGCAGGTCATCGAGTACTCGATGGTCGACGAGGTCGTCGGGACCGGCAGCAGATCAAGATGGGCGACCGGTTGCGAAGCTTTCCGTCCGGTGAGACTCCGCACGAGAACAACTACTCGCCCGATGGTGAGCGGATCTATCACGCGTCGATCGGCAAGGTCTACCTCCCGGGTGACCAGCACTCGATCGGCCCGATCAAGATCGGTCCGGTGCACGACGCGATCAAGGGCGATCGGTTCTTCCAGATCGTCGACAACGAGAACTTCTCCATCTCGCAGCGCTGGGACATGGGCAAGGAGCTCGCCGAGGCCGGCCACGAGGGCATGAGTGCGGCCGTACGCCCGATGGCAGTCGCGCCCGACCAACGGTTCATCTACTTCCAGGTCTCCTACTTCCACGGGCTCGTCGAGTTCGACACGCAGGCTGCCGACATCGACGGTGAGGTGACTTACACCGCCGGCGGCATCGCCGAGCCGCGTACCGGCGCCGTGACCCGGGTGATCGATCTGCCGAACCGGATCCCCGACGTGCCGCTCGAGGACTACGTCAACGACTCTGCTCACCACGGACTCGCGATGGATGCGGGCGGTGACACCCTGTGTGTCGCCGGCACGATGGATGACTATGCAGCGCTGGTCGACCGCGCCACCGGTGAGGAAACGATCTTCGACTCAGCCACCACGGGCCATGGCTACCTCAAGCCGTACTGGACCACCGAAGGCCTCGGAGACACGTGCTGGATCTCGCTCAGTGAGTCCGATGCGGTGGCAGTGCTTGACTTCGAAACCGGCGAGGAGCTCGCCTACCTGCCGGTGGGAGATCACCCGCAACGGGTCCGGCACGGGTTCGTCAGTGAGTCCACGGTCAGCGCCTGGGAGCCTGCGGTTCCGAGCGCCGAGGGTGGCAGCAGCGGCAGCGGCGGTCTCATCAACCAGGTGTCGAGCCTCATCGGTGCGGTGCTTCGTCTGCTCAACCCGTTCCTCCCGGTGCGGTGAGGTAACGGCTGTCAGTATCGCCCCGCATACTTGACCAGGTGAAGTACAGCGAGTTCTGGGTCCGGATGGATCAGCAGTTCGGGGCGGGCTACGCCCGTGTCTGGGCCGACAACCATGTGATGCGTGAGCTCGGCGGTCGTACCGTTTCGGGTGCGCTCGAAGACGGAGAGACGCCCAAGACTGTGTGGCGAGCCGTCCACGAGACGCTCGGTCTGCCGGCATCGGAACGCTGAAAAACTTTCCCGCGACACGCCGCACTCGAACACGCTGATCGAACAGACGTTCGGATAATCTCGTGCACAGGTTGGACGTGAGAAGGACAGCATCCACAGACGGGTCGATGAGGCCCAGATATGTCTGAGGGTCCTCCTAACGTCGTCGATGACCCGCCGCCCACGAGCAGAAACGGACCCACCATGGCACAGCCAAACCAGACCCTCGCCTCCGACAAGGACAAAGGCAAGTCCTTGGAAAACGCGATGGCCCAGATCGACCGCGCACATGGCAAGGGCGCCGTGATGCGACTTGGTGACCAGGCCCGCGCACCCATCGAGGTCATTCCCACCGGTGCCACCACCCTCGACATCGCCCTGGGCATCGGCGGACTGCCGCGCGGCCGGGTTGTTGAGATCTACGGCCCGGAATCCTCAGGCAAGACGACGGTCGCACTTCACGCGATCGCCAATGCACAGAAGGCCGGCGGGGTCGCTGCCTTCATCGATGCCGAGCACGCGCTCGATCCCGAATATGCCAAGCGACTGGGCGTCGACACCGACGCTCTGCTGATCTCCCAGCCCGACAGCGGTGAGCAGGCACTCGAGATCGCCGACATGCTGATCCGCTCGGGTGCGCTCGACATCATCGTCATCGACTCCGTGGCGGCCCTGGTGCCCCGCGCCGAGATCGACGGCGAGATGGGTGACAGCCACGTGGGTCTGCAGGCCCGGCTCATGAGCCAGGCGCTGCGCAAGATGACTGGTGCCATCAACGGGTCCGGCACCACCGCGATCTTCATCAACCAGCTGCGCGAGAAGATCGGCGTGATGTTCGGCTCGCCCGAGACCACGACGGGCGGCAAGGCACTCAAGTTCTACGCCTCGGTCCGCCTCGACGTACGGCGCATCGAGACGCTCAAGGACGGCACCGACATGGTCGGCAACCGCACCCGCATCAAGGTCGTCAAGAACAAGCTCGCGCCGCCGTTCAAGCAGGCTGAGTTCGACATCATGTACGGCACCGGCATCAGCCGCGAAGGCAGCCTGATCGATGTCGGTGTCGACACGGGCTTCGTCCGCAAGGCCGGCGCTTGGTACACCTACGAAGGCGATCAGCTGGGACAGGGCAAGGAAAACTCCCGCAAGTTCCTGCGGGACAATCCTGATCTGGCCGACGAGCTCGAGAAGCGCATCATGGAGCACATGGGCATCGGCGCACAGGCCGATCAGCCGGCGCTCGAGATCGTGGAGGAGCCCCCGACCGACATCGACTTCTGATGTCGCGGGCACCTGTGGTTCCGCCCGACGATCCGGAGGGTATGGCCCGCAAGGTCATCTACGACCGCCTCGCCGTCCGCGCCCAAAGTCGCAGCGATCTCGCTCAGGCACTGGCCAAGAAGCTGGTGCCTGAGGAGGTCGCTTCGGCGATGCTCGACAAGTTCGAGGCGGCCGGGCTGGTCGACGACGAGGAGTTTGCTCGGGCGTGGGTGCAGTCCAGGCAGCGCAGCAAGGGCTTGTCGTCGCGGGTGTTGGCGATGGAGCTACGGCGCAAAGGTGTCGACGACGAGATCTGCAAGCAAGTTCTCGCTGAGCTCGACCCCGCCGATGAGCTCGAGGCTGCGCACCGTCTGGTGCAGGCCAAGTTGCGCTCATTGGCACGATTTGACGACCCCACCAAGATTCGACGACTCACCAGCCTGCTGGCCCGCAAGGGATATTCGCCACAGATCGCGTTCGACGTCGTGCGACAGGAGCTCGGAGCCGAAGCTTCTGCACTCGACAGTCTCTGACTCTAGGCTTGTGACATGGCCTCGTTGGAGTTCCGGCGCCTGGTCGATGCCGACCTACCTGCCCTGGTGGGCTGGATGGCGGCAGAGCACGCGCAACCGTGGTTCGGTGACGAGCCGCGCACACCGGAGCGTGCAAGAGTCCACTACGCCCGGGTGCTCGACGGTACGAGTGCGACGCGCATGTGGATCGTCGTCCTCGACGGCGTCGACATCGGCTACGTGCAGGACTATCCAGTCATCGCCTACGACGACTACGCCGTACGCGTGCAGGATCCTGAGGCAGTCGCCTTCGACTACCTCATCGGTGTGCCCGAGCTGATCGACCGGGGCCTTGGCACCCAGATGATCACCGCATTTTGCCGTGACGTCCTGTGCCGTGACCATCCGGAGGCGCCGCGCTTCGTAGCCAGCCCGGACGTACGAAACAAGCGGTCGATCAGAGTGCTGGAGAAGTGCGGGTTCACCCAGGGCCTCTGGATCCAGCCGGAGTCGGCGACCCATCCAGAGGTCGTCTGCACGGCCCCGCGTGCCCTGTTTGAGTCGTCAATTGCGTCGTAGGGTCGCTTTAGCGTGTGAGTCATCACGACGAGGAGGACATGATGGGTGAGGCAGTGCTGCTGGCCGGTACGCGCAAGGGGCTGTTCATCGGGCGCTCCGACGAGCGCCGAGAGAGCTGGAGCTGGGACAAGCCGCTGTTCGCGATGCAGGAGGTCTATTCGGCCGCCATCGACACCCGGGGCGACGGCGTCCGACTGTTGGCTGGGGCGACCAGCCCACACTGGGGACCGCAGGTGTTCCGCTCCGACGATCTGGGCCACACGTGGGACGAGACCTCCGGCGGTGCGATCACCTTCCCGCAAGGCACCGGGACGGCCCTTGAGCGGGTCTGGCAGCTACGCCCGGCACCGGAGAACCAGGACGGGGTCGTCTACGCAGGCACCGAGCCCTCGGCACTCTTCAGGTCGACTGACCGCGGTGAGACGTTCGAGATGGTGCGGAGCCTGTGGGACCACCCGCACCGCCCGCATTGGCAGCCTGGCGGGGGAGGCCAGGCAATCCACACGATCGTCCCGCACAGCACCGACCCCAAGATCGTCACTATCGCGATGTCCACCGGCGGGGTCTATCGAACCGAGGATGCCGGCGAGAGCTGGACGCCGTACAACCGCGGTATCGGCGCTGAGTTCATACCGGGCGAGACACCCGAGTACGGGCAGTGCGTCCACAAGGTAGCTGCCGACGCGGGCGATCCTGACCGTCTCTACGCACAAAACCATGGGGGCGTCTTTCGTTCCGACGATGCCGGCAGATCCTGGCACTCGATCGCCGACGGCCTGCCCGCCGACTTCGGCTTCCCGATCGTGGCGCACCCGCACAGGCCGGGCACGGTCTATGTCTTCCCGCTGGTTGCTGACATCGAACGCTTCCCGCCCTCTGGCAAGCCCGCGGTGTGGCGCTCTGACGACGCGGGGGAGACGTGGCGCGAGACGGGACCTGGGCTGCCGGCTGAGGCGCACACGGCTGTGCTCCGCGACGCGTTCGTCTCAGACCAGTCCGAGACTGTCGGGCTGTATGTCGGGACTCGCCATGGTGCGATCTGGGCGAGCAACGACGAGGGGGACAGCTGGGCTGAGATCCGCACCAACCTGCCTGATGTGTTGTGCGTGCGCGCTGCCGTGATCTGACGGGGAGACCTGGGTGTGACGCGACTGACGCTGACAGTGGCGGTGGCACAGTTCTAGACTCACCAAATGCCCTCGACACTCGATCTGTACAAGAAGTTCACCGCGCTGCCGCAGGGCAAGCGCCTGTTCTCGGTTGCGTTCAGCCAGAAGGCGCCGTACTTCGCGTCAATCCACCTTGAGGTCCAGGAGATGAAGCCGCACCTCGGCCAGATCCGCATTCCCAAGCGTCGCTCGGTCAAGAACCACATCGGGACGATTCACGCGATCGCGGCCTGCAACGGACTCGAGGCAGCCATGGGACTGCTGGCCGAGGCCACCTGCCCTGACGACATGCGCTGGCTCCCGAAGGGTATGGAGGTCAGCTACCTCGCCAAGTCGACCACGGCGCTGACCTGCACAGCCGAGACGACAGAGGCTGACTGGGCAGGCGCGCCCGACGTGCCGGTCAAGGTCAAGGCCGTGACCTCAGATGGCACTGTGACGGTCGAGGGCACGATCCACCTGTGGGTCACGCCGAAGTCGTGACCTGGCAGGCGTGACCTAGACGGTTGCGCCGCCAGCGCCCGAGGCTCCACCGTCGGGCTGCGTCAAGGTGATGCCGCCAACCAGATCAACCCGCTTTTCGCCGACGAACTTCTTCTGCGCCAGATTGGCGAGCCAGGTGAGGATCAGGTTGAGCACGATGTAGATGAGCGCCAGCACGATCGCGGTCTGGATCGTGTTGCGGAAGGTGCCGAAGATCTGCTTGCCGGTGTACGTGAGCCCGGGCGCGAGGACGGCATAGCCCAAGCTGGTGTCCTTGAGTGCCACGATCGCCTGGCTGGTCAGCGCGGGCAGCATGATCTTGACGGCCTGGGGGATCAGCACGATGCGCATGACCATCGACTTGCCCATGCCGATCGCGTATGCGGCCTCAGCCTGGCCCTTGGGGACGGCGTTGATGCCGGCTCGGAAGATCTCGGCGAAGACGGCGCCGTTGTAGAGCACCAGGCCACCGACGAGGGACATGTAGGCGGTGGTGCCGGGCTGGGTGCCGGACCAGTACCAGATGGCGATGATGAGGAGCAGCAGCGGAACGGCTCGGAAGAACTCCACGATCAGCCAGGACGGCCAGCGCAGCGCGCGGTGGATCGACAGCTTGCCGACGCCGAGAATCGCACCGAGCACAATGGCGCCGATGATCGCGAGCACGGCTGCCTGCAGGGTCTGCAGGATCGCCTTGAGTAGAAGATTGATGATCTTGGGGGTGACGAACGGCTCCCACAGTGCGTACGCGAACTGTCCCTTGCGCTGCATCTGCCATCCGATGAGGCCGAGAAAGGCGGCAAGGAAGATCACCGAGATGACCGTGTAGAGGCGGTGGCGCGCACGGGTCTTGGGCCCGGGAGCGTCGAACAGTACGGACGCGGCCATCAGGCAATCCTCCAGCGACGTTCGAGCATTGCAGCACCGGCCGAGATGCTCTCGACGATGAGGACGTACCCCATCGAGATGCCAAGGAAGATCCACCACAGGTCAGAGGGGTGGTCGTTGAGCAGTGCCTTCATCGCCGCGGTTGCTTCGATGATGCCGAAGATTGAGCACAGCGACGTGTTCTTGGTCAGTGCGATGAACACGCTGGCCAGCGGTGGTACGACTGCCCGGAAGGACTGGGGGAGGACCACGTTGCGCATGGTCTGGGTGAAGCCGAGACCGACTGAGCGGGCGGCTTCTGCCTGTCCGATGGGAATTGAGTTGACGCCCGAACGAATGGCCTCGCAGACGAAGCTCGAGGTGTACATGGTGAGCGCGAGCACGTTCATCCAGAAGAAGCCCAGTCGGACGTCGAGCTTGGGGAAGCCGAAGACCACGAGCAGCAGCAGCACCAGCAAAGGGGTGTTGCGGAAGATCGTGACGTAGGCGCCGCCGGCCTTGCTGAGGACCTTGACCGGACCCACCCGCATCGCAGCGAGGATGGTTCCGAAGATCAGCGATCCGATTCCGGCGACGAGGGTGAGTCGCAGGGTGAAGCTGAACGCTTCAAGGATCTTGTCGAAGTTGTCAATCAGTACGTCCATGGCTTCACCTCCTGTGACGCTCGGGGCCGAACCGGCTGGGGCCATCCACGAGGGATGGCCCCAGCACGATGCGAACTAGTTGCAGGGATCCATCGTCGGCGGAGTGGGCGTCTCAGCGCCCGACTTGCCCAGGGTGGCCTCGAAGGCCTTGGCCCAGGTGCCGTCGTCCATGGCTTCCTGAATGGTGTCGGTCAGGAACTGGCACAGCTCAGGCTTGTCCTGGCTGTAGCCCATACCGATGCGCTCCTCGGAGAACGGTTCGCCGACAACTTCGAGCTCGTCGGGGTTCAAGGCTGCGTAGCCAAGAAGGATCGAGCCGTCAGTCGTCATCGAGTCGACGGCACCGTCAAGCACCTGGTCGCGGCACTGTGAGTAGGTCTCGAAGCCGCGCGGCTTCGCTCCCTTGGCCTCAACCTGCTTGAGCGAGGTGGAGCCGGTGACGGAGCAAACTTCCTTGCCCTTGATGTCATCGACGCTCTTGATGTCGCTGCCCTTCTTGACCAGGAGCTGCTGGCCGGTCAGGAAGTACGGACCCGCCTGGCCGACGACCGAGCGGCGGTCATCGGTGATCGAGTACGACGCGAAGACGAAGTCGACCGTGCCCTTCTGCAGGAACGGCTCACGGTTGTCGGAGATCGTCTCGACCCACTCGACGTCGTCGGCCTTGATGCCCAGCTTGGCCGCCACGATCTTGGCCATTTCGATGTCGAAGCCGGCGGGCAACGGGTCGCCCGCTGCCTTGAAGCCCAGACCGGGCTGGTCGTACTTGACGCCGATCCGGACCTTGCCGGCCTCGGCGATGGCCCGCATTGCGGTGCCCTCGTCGAACTGGCTGGCCGCGTCGGAGGCTACGTCGTTGTCAACGGGGTTGGAGTCCTCGCCGGCGCTGCCGCAGGCCCCCAGTGTCAGCGCGGCGACGGCCACGGCGATGGCGAACTTGGTGCGTTTCATCATCTTTCCCTCTCTTAGTGCTTCAGGATCTTGCCGAGGAAGTCCTTGGCTCGATCCGATGTGGGGTTGGTGAAGAATTCCTCGGGGGTGTTCTCCTCGACGATCTGCCCGTCGGCCATGAAGAGCACGCGGTGTGCCGCCGTACGGGCGAAGCCCATCTCATGGGTGACGACGATCATCGTCATGCCGCCCTCGGCGAGATCGACCATGGTGTCGAGCACTTCCTTGATCATCTCGGGGTCGAGAGCCGAGGTGGGTTCGTCGAACAGCATGACCTTGGGTTCCATCGCCAATGCGCGGGCGATCGCCACCCGTTGTTGCTGCCCGCCGGACAGCTGTGCGGGGTACTTGGCGTGCTGCTCGTCGATGCCAACGCGCTCAAGCAGCTCGTGGGCTCGAGCGTCGGCGTCCGCCTTCTTCATGCCGCGCACCTTGATGGGGCCAGAGTCACGTTCTCGAGGACCGTCTTGTGGGCGAAGAGGTTGAAGGACTGGAACACCATCCCGACGTCGGCGCGGAGCTCGGCGAGTCCCTTGCCCTCTTCGGGCAGCAGCTTGCCGTCGATCTCGATCGTGCCCTCGTCAATGGTCTCGAGCCGGTTGATGGCCCGGCACAACGTCGACTTGCCGGCACCTGAGGGTCCGATCACGACGACGACTTCGCCCGGGGCCACGGTGAACTCAATGTCCTTGAGGACGTGCGCGGCACCGTAGTGCTTCTGAACCGCGTGCATGGCCACCATGGGCGTCGAATCAACCATCTTTGGAATCTATCGCCAACGCCCGGGTCCCGCACAAGGGCGAAAGGGTGTTCTAGGTGTGATTGACACCCAAACGACACTCGATGGCCACCCGCGAACGGGTGTTGAGTAACACCAGCCGCTGCTGGGTCGTTGGTGGTCGCATGACCCGTTTGCGTACGTTTGCCCTCGCTGTGACCGTCCTGATGGCCGCGATGACGCTTCAGCGCGCCCGCCACGGCGGCGGCCTCGCCGTACGCTCCGACCGATCGTCCCGGGTCCGCAGTTGAGCGTTCCTGTCGCGACGCTCAAGGCGGCCCTGCAGTGCAGCGGCGACTTCAAGGGCTCGACGCTTCAGCCGATCCTGCTCAACCCGGCGACCGGGGTGACGGTTGATGAGAACTACTCCTGGAACTACCAGCGCGCATTCACCGCCCAGAAGCGGCCATGGTGTGCGATCCACATGCCTTCTCACACCTTGGGCGACATCCAGGTCTCGGGGGAGTACCTCGTCTACGCGATCCGTACGATGCGGGCGAAGGCGAACCGCAAGATCGCCATCATGGGCCACAGCCAGGGCGGAATGTCGATGCGCTGGGCGCTGCGGTTCTGGCCTGACACCCGGGCAATGGTTGATGACGTCATCGGCATGGCCGGTTCCAACCACGGCACGACCGCCTTGCCTACCTGCATCGTCGGGGTGACCAAGTGTTTGCCGGCGGTCTGGCAGCAGCAGGCCGATGCTGAGTTCATCAAGGCGCTCAACAGCGGAGCCGAGACGTTCGCGGGCATTTCCTACACCGAGATCTACACGCGTACCGATGAGGTCGTGACACCGGCCGCGTCGGCGGCCCTGCACACCGGAGCTGGTCGCATCACCAATGTCGCAACGCAGGAGGTCTGCCCGCTGGCGGTCTACGAGCACCTCACGGTCGGCACGATTGATCCGGTCGCCTATGCGCTCGCGATGGACGCCTTGACGAACGATGGGCCGGCGAAGGTGTCGCGCATCAACCGGTCGGTGTGCCTGCGGTTGTATCACCCTGGGGTCGATCCGCTGAACGTCGCGATGTACCTCAGCATTCTTTCGGGCGCGCCGGGCCTGGCCAGCGTGTCGCTGCCCAACATCAACCTCGTCGGGGCACCGGAGGTGCCGGCGGAGCCAGCGCTTCGCTGCTACACGACCGCGAAGGGTTGCTAGTCGGTCACGCAGAACGGGTTGCCGTCGGGATCGGCCATCGCGATCCAACCGGTTTGGCAGGCTTCCGCAGTCGTACGGGTGGCGCCGAGCGAGACGAGACGGTCGGCCTCTGAGTGCTGGTCGCCGTCGGGAGCGAGGTCGAAGTGCAGCCGTACCGGACTGATGCGGGTGTGAACGGGTGGCCCGCCCCAGCTGATCTTTGAGCCGCCATCACGCGACTGGATCGCGGTCTCCTCGTCCTGGTCCCAGACCAGGGGCCAGTCCAGCGCCTTGCTCCAGAAGTAGCCGACCGCTTGCGTACCGTCGCTGGAGTAGGCCCCGATGCGGGCGGTGTCCCGCAAGAAGTCGTTGGTCGGCTCGATGACACAGAACTCATTGCCCTCGGGGTCCTGCAGCGGGACGTGCAGCTCTTCCGGCGGCAGGTCGAAGTCGAGAGGGGAAGCGCCGAGCGAGAGGGCTCGCTCGACCGTCTCCCTCTGGTCATCCCACGAGGCGGTGGTCATGTCGAAATGCATCTGGTTGGGGTCGACCTTCGGGTCGTCGGTGTGGTCGAACCGGATCAGGACCTCGGCGTCGTCGCTCGGTAGCAATGTGGGGCCGTCGACCTTGCGCTGCAGCACCCCGCCCCAGAACTGAGCCAGCCGGGCAGGATCGCCTGCCTTGAACGCGAGCGAGTGCAGCGAGGAAGTCATGCACAAACGGTAGGCGTGCAGTGCACCGGCGTAAAGGTCGTGCGCTGGGCATCGCGTGCTCATCCGTCACAGGGACGTCACGGGATGAGGCCCGCGAGTGCCTCCCGAGCGGGATACGGTCGAGAGGCCAGTGTTTGCATCGAGATGAGGGAATCATGAATCGCCTGAAGGTCTGGATCGTGCTCACCACCGCAGCAGTCGCGCTAGCCGCGTGCGGCTCGGGGTCCGCGTCCGACTCGGCTCAACCGACGCCGCAGGCGTCCTCGGCAGGTTCGTCTGAGGAGCCGACGACTGACACGGCAGTCGTGGCCAAGGAGCTCGAGTTCACCTCGACGACCACCGACGGCGAGAAGTTCGACGGTACGAGCCTGGCCGGCAAGCCGGCCGTGGTGTGGTTCTGGGCGCCGTGGTGCCACATCTGCATGGGCGAGGCACCCCGCGTACGTGTCGCAGCGGAGTCCTCCGGTGTTGCCTTCCTCGGAGTTGCCGCCCTCGACGGGGCCGATGCGATGCGCGGCTTCGTCGACAAGTACGACCTGGAGTTCCCGAACCTCGCCGACACCAACGCCGCGGTGTGGGCGCGGTTCGGCGTCACGTCGCAGCCGTCGTACGCGTTCATCTCCGCTGACGGATCGGTCGACGTCGTGCCTGGTGCGCTGTCTGAGTCAAAGCTCGAGGCGAAGATCGCCGCAATCAAGCAGGGCTGACTGTGGACTGGTCAATCGTCTCGCTGGCCTTCGCAGCCGGACTTGTCGCGGCGCTCAACCCCTGCGGTTTCGCGATGCTTCCCGGCTATCTCGCCTTGGTGGTCGTGGGCGGGGACGAGCGCTCGCGTTCTGCGGCGTTGCTGCGGGCATTGACCGCGACCGCCGTGATGGCGGTCGGCTTCCTGCTGGTCTTCGGTCTGTTCGCCCTGGTGGTGGCACCGATTTCGCTGTCGGTGCAGAAGTACCTGCCGTACGCCACAGTCGTCATCGGTGCGGCACTGGTGGTCATGGGCATCATGATGCTGGCCGGCCGTGAGATCCGGTTCGTGATGCCGCGGGTGTCTTCGTCGCCGTCCGAGGCGTTGGGGTCAATGTTCCTCTACGGCATCGCGTACGCCGTCGCCTCCCTGACCTGCACGATCGGGCCATTTCTCGCGGTCACGTTCTCGACATTTCGCAGCGACTCCTACCTCGCGGGAGTCCTGTCATATGCCGCGTACGCCGCGGGCATGACGGTGCTCGTCGGCGTCCTGGCGGTGTCGACGGCGCTCGCCAGTGCGACAGCCGTCGGCCACATGCGGTCGTTCATGCCGGTGATCGGCCGGATCGGTGGTGCCGTCATGGTGCTGATGGGCGCCTACGTCGCCTACTACGGGGTGATCGAGCTGCGCGCGATCTTCGGTGGCGCCGACCCGTCCGATCCGATCGTCGATGCCTTCGCGGTGATCCAGTCGCACGTGACTCGCGCCGTTGACGGCGTCAGTGGCTGGGTGTGGGCCGCCGCAGGCACAGTTCTGGCACTGGTCGTCCTGGTGGCGGTGCGCCAGCAAGGACTCGGCCGACGTTGACGTGTAGCCCCGGCGGCCGTTGCTGCTGCTCCGGTCAGGTCAGGTCGACGGTGGTGGCGTTGGCTGAGTTGGTCTTGACCGACTCGATGCCGTTCAGCGCACTCGACTTCTGCTTGTAGCCCTCGGAGACAGCGATGACCTCACCGTTGCCGGCCTTGAGACGGAAACGGAACTCAGCCGGACTTGTCTTCGTAGAGCTCGAACTTGCCAGCCATGATGTTCCGATCTGTAGGGGGATTGCGCGAGGTCTTCGCGCCCTTCACGGTAGATCCGGGCAGGGTCATTGTTCGGGCTTTGCCAAATTCGGCGCAGCATCTGCGGCACGTATCCTTGAACGGTCATGACGAAGACGTATGAGGTGCGCACCTACGGGTGTCAGATGAATGTGCACGACAGCGAGCGGCTGTCGGGCCTGCTCGAGACCGCTGGCTACACCGCCGCGACCGACCAGACACCTGACCTCGTCGTGTTCAACACCTGCGCGGTGCGGGAGAACGCCGACAACAAGCTCTACGGCAACCTCGGCCACATCGCCTCGGTCAAGGAGAAGAACCCGGGCATGCAGATCGCGGTCGGTGGCTGCCTGGCGCAGAAGGACCGCGACACCATCACCAAGAAGGCGCCGTACGTCGACGTCGTCTTCGGCACCCACAACATCGGCTCGCTGCCGGTGCTGCTGGAGCGGGCCCGCATCGCCGAGGAGTCGCAGGTCGAGATCCTTGAGTCGCTCGAGGTGTTTCCGTCGACGCTGCCCACCAAGCGCGACTCGGTGTTCGCCGCCTGGGTGTCGATCAGCGTCGGCTGCAACAACACGTGCACGTTCTGCATCGTGCCGGCGCTGCGCGGCAAGGAGAAGGACCGCCGACCCGGTGAGATCCTCGCCGAGATCGAGGCGCTGGTCGCCGACGGCGTCGTCGAGGTCACTCTGCTCGGTCAGAACGTCAACTCCTATGGCGTGGAGTTCGGCGACAAGCTCGCCTTCGGCAAGCTGCTGCGCGCCTGTGGTCAGATCGAGGGGCTGGAGCGCGTGCGGTTCACCAGCCCACACCCCAAGGACTTCACCGACGACGTCATCGCGGCAATGGCCGAGACGCCGAACGTCATGCCGCAGCTGCACATGCCGCTGCAGTCGGGGTCCGATCGGGTGCTCAAGGCGATGCGGCGCTCATACCGCACCGAGAAGTACCTCGGGATCATCGATCGGGTGCGCGAGGCAATGCCCCATGCCGCGATCACGACCGACATCATCGTCGGCTTCCCCGGCGAGACCGAGGAAGACTTCCTCGGAACGATCGACATCGTGCGCCGTGCCCGGTTCACCGGCGCCTACACGTTCCAGTACTCCCAACGCCCCGGCACGCCCGCCGCCGAGCTGCCCGACCAGCTGCCCAAGGATGTCGTCCAGGAGCGCTATGAACGGCTCGTCGAGGTCGTCAACGAAGTCGCCTGGGACGAGGCCAAGAAGCAAGAAGGCCAGGTCGTCGAGCTGCTCGTCGCCGACCATGAGGGCAAGAAGGACGGCGCCAAGCACCGCTTGAGCGGCCGCGCCCGCGACAACCGGCTCGTCCACTTCGTGCCAGGGTCCTTCGACGTACGTCCGGGCGACATGGTCGAGGTGCGCATCACGTACGCGGCACCGCACCACTTGGTCAGCGACGACGAGCCGATCAGCTACCGCCGTACGTCTTCCGGTGACGCGTGGGAGTCACGCCAAGGCAAGACGCAAGTCATGAGCGTCGGCCTCGGCATGCCGACCCTCGGTGCCCCGGCCCCGCTGCCGCCGGCCCCCGCCTGCGCGATCTGACCTTCCCGCGTCGCGATCGACCAGCACGTCCTCTACGCTGTCGAGCGAACGAACCACGCCGATCCGGGGGGATCCCTTGACACGTCGCCGCCGCCTTCTGGCGCCCTTGGCCACTGCCGCGCTCATCATTCTTGCCGGATGCACCGGCTCATCCGACGACCCGGAGCCGACGCCGTCGGCGACGACTGCGGCCGCAAACCCGACGGCCGATCCCTGCAAGCTGATCTCGGCCGGAACGTTGGCCAAGGTCAACCCGCGTGAGCGCGAACCAAGGACTGCGCTGATGACAGGGCGACAGGAGTTCGTTGGCTGCCTCATCGGCGACGCCTATGACTTCAGCTTCGGCTACCGCGCAGCTGACGGCGCCCAGTCCCTTCAAGAGCAGGTGGGGAACACCACCACGAAGGTTGACGGCGTCGGCGACGAGGCATTCGTCCAGAAGTCGGAGTACGCCATGGTCGTAGGGGCGCGGTTCGGTGAAGACGAGATCCTCGTTCGCAACGACTCGCTGGGCAACTCTGACCCCGCCGTTCGGGTCGACGAGCAGACGACGCTGGCAGTCCTCAAGGAGATCGGCAAGAACCTCCCCGAGGACCTGAAGGCATCGGTCACCCCGGTCGAGCTCGGCAGTGGATGTCTGGCGGCCGACAGCACAGAGGTCGAGGCGCTGGTCGGTTCCGTCGTCCTGGCTCGCGGTGGAATCGTTGGCGAAGCCACCAACTGCGACTACCTCGGCGAGGGCGGAAGCACGATCCACCTCTCACGCTCGAAGGTCAGCAACGCTGCCGACTTCTTCGGCGACGACTCGTCGGATCGGGCCGAAATAGCCGGTGTCGTGAAGGCGGAGATCAGAGAGTCTCCCGAGGACGAGGTCGTGGAGCTGACCATCCAGCCGACGCAGAATGAACTCGCGTTCGTCACCGCATCGCGCGGAGTCGGCACGTCGGACGACAAGGCCGAGCGCAAGGTCACCAAGAAGGACACTCTGGCAATGGCTGCCGCGTTCCTCGAAGGCACCAAGTAGTCGACGACGCCTTCGCCGACCTACCGGCGCGGTGGCAGGATGGGTTCATGGCCATCAAGATCGCTCAGGAGCCGCACGCAGACGAGGTGCTCAACTCGAGCCCGTTCGCCCTTCTCGTGGGCATGATGCTCGACCAGCAGTACCCCATGGAGCACGCCTTCCGCGGCCCTGCGAAGGTGCTCGACCGCTTCGGCAACTTTGATCCCGTGGCGATCGCCGAGGCCGAGCCGGAGGCGTTTGCGGACCTGTGCTCGACACCGCCGGCGATCCATCGCTACGGGCGGTCGATGGCCGGACGCCTGCAAGAGCTCGCCAAGCACGTGGTCGAGGAGTACGACGGTGACGCGTCCCGCATCTGGACCGAACCCCGTACCGGCAAGGAGCTCTTCCAGCGCGTACGCGCCCTGCCCGGCTTCGGCGAGCAGAAGGCCAAGATCTTCACCGCGTTGCTGGCCAAGCAGCTCGACGTGAAGCCTCCGGGCTGGACCACCGTCACCGGCGACTACGGCAAGAAAGGCTTCCGCTCGGTTGCCGATGTCGTCGACGCTGACTCACTCGCGAAGGTGCGTGCGTTCAAGCAGGTCGCCAAGAAGAAGGCCGCTGCGGCCGCTCAGACCGCCGAGACGTCCGCGGGATAGGGCCTCAGCAGCTCCTCGGGCACCTCGCACGCCGGAGTCGTCAGCCACACCACGTTCATGCGCTGCTGGATCTGCTCACCATCGGCGCTGCGTGGAATACGCAGATCGGTCTCATACCCATCACGGCGTTGCTCGGCAAAAGCCTCACGCGCGGCGATCAACGCATCCCAGTCGTCAAGCCACGCATTTGTCGGTGGATCGCCCCGCAGGACGTCCCCACCGAGCTTGCGGATTTCGATCAGCATGTTGGCGATGGCCTTGTCCTGATCAGCCACGACGTCGGCCTGCTCGGCTGCCGTGCCCTCGATCGGCATCGACCTGACGGTCTCGGTCATGATGTCGCACTCACGCTCGATCACCGAGATGATCCGATCGTCCTCGATCATGCCGGGGAAGTCCCTGCCCATGATCACCACGGCGGCGCCAACCAGCGCAGAAGCTGCCATCAGGGCCGCCACGACGGCGGCAATCGGCGCCCAGACCCAGCGCCGCGAAATCGGTGGCGGTGGGTAGTCCCACGCATTGCGCTCCGGCGGGTAGGGCGGCAACCCGTGGTCATCGTTCACCGCACCATGGTGTCACGTGGCGATAGCCTCACCACGTGATCGTTGCCGTCGCGGTGTGCCCGCACCCGCCCATGCTGGTGCCGGAAGTGAATGCGGGAGCCGACGATCTGGCTGCGCTTCGCCAGTCGTGCGATGACGCGGTGGAGGCCCTGCTCTCGCACGATCCTGACCGCGTCGTCGTCCTCGGACCGGGGTCGCTCGCAGCAGACCTGGACGAAGCGGCCGGCGGTACGTTCGTCGACTTCGGGGTCGACCTCCACATCGGCGGCGCGTCCGATGAGCTGCCGCTCAGCCTGACGGTCGGCGGTTGGCTGTTGTCCCGGGCAGGCTGGGTCGGGCCGCGTACGTACTCGACCGGCACGCCAGACGTCGGGGAACGCGTCGCGCTCCTGGTGATGGCCGACGGAAGCGCGAAACGTACGACAGAGTCACCCGGCTACTTTGACGACCGGGCCATCGCGTTCGATGACGCCATCGCCGCCGCGCTGGCCGCTGGCGACGCCGGCAGCGCTGGCGACCCTCGACCTCGCCCTCGCCGCCGAGCTGTGGGCTGGCGGCGCCCCCGCACTCAAGACGCTCGGGCAGCTGATGCAGTCAGACATGACGAAGGACGCCACGATCGTCGCGCAGCTGCGCGATCACGTGGCGCCCTTCGGAGTCGGCTACTGGGTGGCCGACTGGGTCGTCAGCGACTAGGCCTTGCCGTCCTCGGCGAGCTTGTCGGCAGCGTCCTTGGCCTTGTCGGCAGCGCCATCGATCTGGTCGTCGAACTTGCCCTTGGTCGCCTTGTTGGCGAGGTCAGCGGCCTTGTCGATGCCCTTGTCGATGTTGGCGTTCTGGCTCGAGGCAAGGTCAGCTGCCTTGTCCTTGAGCTCGGCGCCCTGCTTCTTGAACTTGTCCAGGAAACCCATGGTTTCCCTCCCTCGAGAATTGAGGGGCGATGGCCCCCGTGTGCCTCTCACCCTACTGCGAGACTTGAGCCATGACATCTATCGATCGCGTCGTCGCAGTGGTCGGGCCGACCGGATCGGGCAAGTCGCGGCTGGCGGTCGAGCTCGCTCGTTCGCTTGGCAACGGCGAGATTGTCAACGCTGACTCGATGCAGCTTTATCGCGGCATGGACATCGGCACGGCCAAGCCCAGCCTCGCCGAGCGCAGTGTCGTTCCGCACCACCTGTTCGACGTCCTGGACGTCACGGACTGGGCTTCCGTCGCGGAGTTCCAGGCCTGGGCGCGCGGTGCGATCGCCGAGTGCCATGGCAGGGGAGTCGTCCCGGTCATCGTCGGTGGGTCGGCGCTGTACGTGCGTGCGGTGTTGGACCGGCTCGACTTCCCGGGCACCGATCCGGCGATCCGGGAACGTTGGGCCAGTGAGCTTGAGGCGGTTGGTGCCGAGGCGCTGCACGCCGAGCTCGAGCGGCGCGATCCGGCGGCGGCCGCGGGCATACTCGCGTCCAACGGTCGGCGGATCATCCGGGCGCTCGAGGTCATTGAGCTGACGGGGGAGCCGTTCGCCGCGACCATGCCGGGCCATGACTCGATCTACACCGAGGTGACCCTGATCGGGCTCGATGTGCCGCGTGAGGTGCTCGAACCACGCCTGGCCGAGCGGGTCGACGCGATGTGGGCCGCAGGCTTCGTCGACGAGGTGCGTGCGCTGTTGCCGATGGGGCTGGAGGACAGTCCGACTGCGAGCCGGGCGCTGGGATATCAGCAGATCCTGGCCTTTCTACGCGGCGAGACGACCGAGGACGAGGCCCGGGAGGCCACGGTCACCGGCACGCGCAAGTTTGCCCGCCGCCAAGACCGCTTCTTCCGCAAGGATCCGCGCATCCACTGGCTCCCGTACGACGCCCCCGACCTCGTAGAGCGCAGCGCGCTGGTCGAGTAGGCCGTCTGGGCTTCCGCTTCGCTGGTTGATAGGAGGCCGTGCGGCCGACGTATCGAAACCGGCGAGTTCCTCGCTCGCTCAACCACCGAGTGGTGACCATTTCGCTGGTTGAGTAGGAGGCCGCCTGCGGCCGACGTATCGAAACCTCGTGACCTGAGAACGTAGACTGGTGCAATGAGCTTTGCATGGTTGAAGGGGCACGGGACGGAAAACGACTTCGTGCTGCTCCCAGACCATGACGGCACGATCCACGGCGACTTGGATGAAGCCTTCGTGGCCGCCCTCTGCCACCGCCGCCGAGGCATCGGCGCCGACGGCGTCATCCGCGTGGTTCGCTCCGCGGCGATCGGCCAGGAGTCCGCGGGCGAGTGGTTCATGGACTACCGCAACGCCGACGGCTCGGTCAGCGAGATGTGCGGCAACGGCATCCGCGTGTTCGCGCTGCACCTGGTCCAGGAAGGGCTCGCCAGTCCCACCCAGCCACTGGTCATCGGCACCCGTGACGGCGACAAGACGGTGACTTTCCCGAAAGCATCCGGCGAACGTGTGGGCGACCAGATCTCCGTCGACATGGGGATGCCCGAGCTGCGCGGCGTCTCCAAGGTCACCGCCGAGGGGCATACCTGGGAGGCGCATGACGTGCGCACCGGCAACCCGCACGCCGTCGCGTTCATCGAGCGACTCAGCGATGCCGGCCCCCTGCTCGTCGAGCCTGAGTACGACGCAGCGACCTACCCCGACGGCGTCAACTTCGAGTTCGTCGTACGCCGCGGCCCGCAGCACGTGGCCATGCGGGTGCACGAGCGTGGTTCGGGTGAGACCCGCTCCTGCGGCACTGGTGCCTGTGCAGTCGCTGCGGCCGCTGCCTACTCCGATGGCACAGCGCGCCCCGTCACCTATCGAGTCGACGTACCCGGCGGCACGGTCCACGTGACGTGGAACGCCGACGACCACCTCATCCTCACCGGCCCGGCCGAAATTGTCGCCCACGGCGACATGGAATGGACTGCATGACAGAGCAAGGCAGCACCGAAGGGCTCGAACTCGAAGAACGCAACTCCCTACGCCGCATTGACGGGCTCCGTACCGAGCTCGAGGACATCACCGAGGTCGAATACCGCAAGCTTCGGCTCGAACGCGTTGTGCTCGTGGGCGTGTGGACCGAGGGCACCGCGCTGGACGCCGAGAACTCGCTCGCCGAGCTCAAGCTGCTCGCCGAGACGGCGGGTTCTGAGGTGCTCGACGCGCTGATGCAGCGACGCCAGAAGCCTGACCCGGCGACCTACATCGGCTCCGGCAAGGTCGAGGAGCTCCGCGCTGCGGTCGAGTCGACCGGCGCTGACACCGTCATCTGCGACGGTGCGCTCGCGCCGAGCCAGCTGCGCAACCTCGAGGATCGCGTCAAGGTCAAGGTCGTCGACCGCACGGCGCTGATCCTCGACATCTTCGCCCAGCACGCCAAGTCCAAGGAGGGCAAGGCGCAGGTCGAGCTGGCCCAGCTGCAGTACCAGACCCAGCGTCTGCGCGGCTGGGGTGGCGAGCTGTCGCGCCAGGCCGGTGGACAGGCGGCCGGCGGCGAGGGCATCGGTGGTCGTGGCCCCGGTGAGACCAAGCTCGAGACCGATCGCCGTCGCATCCAGATGAAGATGACCAAGCTGCGACGTGAGCTCAAGGAGCTTGGCGTGGCGCGCGAGACCAAGAAGGCCAATCGCAAGCGTCACGACATCCCGTCGGTGGCGATCGCCGGCTACACCAACGCGGGCAAGTCGAGCCTGCTCAACCGGCTCACCGACGCGGGTGTGCTGGTCGAGGACGCACTGTTCGCGACGCTCGACCCGACGACTCGTCGTACGCAGACGTCCGACGGTCGCGTCTACACGATGTCCGACACGGTCGGCTTCGTACGCAACCTTCCGCACCAGCTCGTCGAGGCCTTCCGCTCGACGCTCGAAGAGGTCGCCGAATCAGATCTCGTGCTGCACGTCGTGGACGGCGCTCATCCCGATCCCGAGGGGCAGATCAGGTCGGTGCGTGCGGTGTTCGCCGACGTCGACGCCGACAAGGTCCCCGAGATCATCGTGATCAACAAGGCCGACGCCGCCGATCCGTTGGTGCTCAAGACGTTGCTTGCCAAGGAGCCGCACGCGGTCGTGGTCAGCGCCAAGACCGGCGAGGGCATCGACGAGCTGCTTGAGCGCGATCGAGGCCGACCTTCCGCAGCCGGCGACCCGCGTCGACGTGATGCTCCCGTACGCCCGCGGCGACCTGCTCAACCAGATTCACACGTCGGGCGAGATCGAGTCGCTCGACCACGAGGGCGACGGCACCCACGTGGTGGCCCGAGTCCACGGCCACCTCGCCGCTGAACTCGAGCCCTACGCCGTTTGACGCGTCTCGGCGGTTGAGTAGCAGCCGGTCTGCGGCCGACGTACGCGACCTCGCGACGTCGACGTGGCGTCGCTGTGGAGGCCACGCGCCCGATCGGCGCTGAGCTGCGCATCGGTGGACGCGCGGCGGCGCGTCGGCAACGGCGGATAGCCTTCGGCTGTGTCCAAGACTCCTGAGCTTCGCGAGGTGCTGCATGCCGCAGTCGAGGCTGTAGGCGGAGAGGAGCGTCCCGGTCAGATCGAGATGGCCGAGGCCGTACGTCACGCGCTCGTCAGCGGTGAACATCTGCTGGTGCAGGCCGGCACCGGCACCGGCAAGTCGCTTGGCTACCTCGTGCCGAGCTTGCTGCACGGCAAACGCGTCGTCGTGGCCACCGCGACGCTCAACTTGCAGCACCAGCTCGTGGAGCGCGACATCCCTGCGCTCAAGGACGCCGCCCGCAAGACGATGGGCGAGGTGCCGCACCACGCGGTCGTCAAGGGACGCAGCAACTACGCATGCCTGCACCGCGTACGCGAGGGTGCGCCCGACGATCAGGGGACTCTGGTCGAGGTGCCCGAGGGGTCGCTCGGTGCCGAGGTGCTCGAGCTCCGCGAGTGGGCCGAGGAGCAGGCCAAACAGAGCCACACCGGCGACCGGGATGCTGCTCCCTCGCACACCGATCGCGCATGGCGTCAGGTCAGCGTCAACCATCGTGAGTGCCTCGGTGCGTCGCGGTGCGCCCACGCACAGGAGTGCTTCGCCGAGCTGGCCCGCGAGGACGCCCAGGACGCGCAGCTGATCGTGACCAACCACGCGCTGCTGGCCATCGACGCGATCGACGGAGTGCCGATGCTGCCGGAGTATGGCGCGGTGATCGTCGACGAGGCCCACGAGCTCGCCGCACGCGTGACCCAGGCGTCTACCGATGAGCTCGACGCGGCACTGGTCGAACGCGCGGCCCGGCGGGCACGATCACAGACCAAGGGTTCAGCCGCCGACGACCTCACCGATGCCTCCGATGCGCTCAATGACGTGCTGGTGCGGATGGACGAAGGCCGCATCGACGCCCCTGACGACTCGCTGCGCGACGTACTCGCCCTCATCCGCGACTCTGCTCGCGCGTGCATGTCTGATTTTCCCAAGGAGGACGGCAAGGGCGAGCCCGACGCTGCCCGCCAGCAGGCGCGCGGGATGGTCGACGACGTACGCAAGATCGCCGACCGGATGGCATCCAAGGGTGAGACCGAGGTGCTGTGGATGAGCGCCGGGCAGCGCGACAAACGGCTTCACATCGCGCCGATCGACGTGTCCGCGAGCCTGCGCGAAAAGCTGTTCGCCGACAAGACCGTGGTGTTGACCAGCGCCACCCTCAAGCTCGGTGGCGGGTTCGATCCGGTGGCTCGCTCGCTGGGCCTCGAGCCGGGCGACGAGACGTGGAGCTCCCTCGACGTCGGCTCGCCGTTCGACTACCGCAAGCAGGGCATGCTCTACGTCGCCAAAGATCTCCCGCTGCCAGGTCGCGACGGCCTCGAGGAGGCGCAGCTCGCCGAGATCACTGCACTCATCGAAGCGGCCGGCGGTCGTACGCTCGGCCTCTTCTCGTCACGTCGAGCGGCCGAGCGTGCCGCCGAGGTGGTGCGCGAACGACTTCCCGACATCGACATCTGGTGCCAAGGTGATGCCCAACTGCCGGAGCTCGCACGCCGGTTCGCCGACAAGCCGAGCACGTGTCTGTTCGGCACGCTGAGCCTGTGGCAGGGCGTCGACCTGCCTGGTGACACGTGCCAGCTGGTCATCATCGACCGCATACCGTTCCCGCGCCCCGACGATCCGCTGATGAGTGCACGTCAGCGGCTGGTCGAGAAGCGTGGCGGCAACGGCTTCATGAACGTCGCTGCCCACCACGCTGCGCTGTTGCTGGCTCAGGGCACGGGACGGCTCATCCGGCGGGCGACCGACAAGGGCGTCGTGGCAATCCTCGATCCGCGCATCGTGACCGCCCGCTACGGCTCCTTCCTTGCCGCGTCGCTGCCCGACATGTGGCGCACGACCGATCGCGAGATCGCGCTGGGGGCGCTGCGTCGACTCGACCAGGCCGCGGACAACGCTTGATAGCCTGTCCCCGACCACCGCGAGGACACCGATCAGGAGCTCACCGTTGACTGTTCTCATCACCGGCGGTGCCGGCTACATCGGCTCGCACATCGTGCGGGCGTTCCGGCTGGCGGGGCTCGACTGCATTGTCGTCGACGACTTCTCCAGCGGTCACCGTGAGTTCGTCCCCGATGGCGTTGAGCTGATCGACACCTCGATCCTCGACACCAAGATCCTGGCCAAGGCGATGGTCGAGCACGAAGTTGAGGCAGTGGTGCACCTCGCCGGCTTCAAGTACGCCGGGGTGTCGGTGCAGCGCCCGCTGCACACCTATGAGCAGAACGTGCAGGGCACGGTGAGCCTGCTGCAGGCGATGCAGGAGTCCGATGTCGACAAGATCGTGTTCTCCTCGAGCGCAGCCGTCTATGGCACACCTGATGTTGACATCGTCACCGAGCAGACTCCGCCCGCCCCGGAGTCGCCGTACGGCGAGACCAAGCTGATCGGCGAATGGCTCATGCGCGACGCGGCCAAGGCGCATCCGTTGCACCACACGTCGTTGCGCTACTTCAACGTCGTCGGTTCGGCCACGCCGGAGCTGTATGACTCCAGCCCGCACAACCTGTTCCCGCTCGTCATCGAGGCGCTGCTGGAGAGTCGTACGCCGCGCATCAACGGCACCGACTATCCGACGCCCGATGGCACGTGCGTGCGTGACTACGTGCACGTGGCAGACCTGGCGGACGCACACGTGGTCGCAGCCCAGAAACTGCTGGCCGGCGTCGCGCTCGAGCCGGTCTACAACCTCGGCAGTGGCGATGGGGTCTCGGTGCGCGAGATCATGTCGGCCGTCGCTCACGCCACCGGCATCGAGTTTGAGCCTGAGCTCGCTCCGCGACGTGAGGGCGATCCCGCCCGCATCGTCGCATCAGGTGAGCTCGCCGCGCGCGACCTCGACTGGGCGATGCGTCATTCGGTCGACGACATGGTCGCCAGCGCTTGGCAGGCTCGCAACTCCCACGCCTGACTCAGACGCGGCGCAGGACTGTGGTGACGATGCCGAGGATCGAGGCGTGGTCACCGTCGATGGGGGAGTAGGCCTCATTGTGCGGCAGCAGCCACACGTGACCGTCCTTGCGCTGGAACGTCTTGACGGTGGCTTCGCCATCGAGCATTGCGGCCACGATGTCGCCGTTGTTGGCGGTCTGCTCCTGGCGCACGACGACGTAGTCGCCATTGCAGATGGCCGCATCGATCATGGAGTCTCCGACGACCTGCAGCATGAACAGCGTGCCCTCGCCGACCAGCGACTTGGGCAGCGGGAAGATCTCTTCGACCTGTTCGGTGGCGAGGATCGGACCACCGGCGGCGATGCGTCCAACCATTGGCACGTTGACCGCGGTCGGCGACGCGTCGCCGATACCGGTCTCGTCGTAGGTCGACTCGGCGGCCGAGCCCATGGAACGGCGAGCGGCCATCACGTCGGGCAGGAAGATCTCGAGTGCGCGCGGACGATTGGGATCGCGCTTGACGTAGCCGAGCGACTCGAGCGTACGAAGCTGGTGTGCGACAGACGAGGTGCTGGTGAGGCCGACAGCGGCGCCGATCTCGCGCATGCTCGGCGGGTAGCCCCGCATGGCGATCTCCTCGTGGAGGAACTCGAGCACCTTGCGCTGGCGTGCCGTGAGACCTGTGGAGTCTGCAGGGCCGTCGGGAAGCTCGGTGACTTCGGCTGTGTGATCGTCGCTCATGCGGGAAGAGTAACCCCGAATGCTGCCTCAATTCAAACACCTGTTCGATAGCGTGTCGCGCGTCGTCGGACCGTAGGGTGGACCCATGAGTTATCTCGTGGTGGGCAAGAAGTCGCGCGACGCGTGGGACGTCGAGGTCAAGGGCGTCGGCGCGACCACAGCGGTCGACCTCAGGGGCGTCGAGACTGCCGCGCGAGTCCTGCTGGAGTCATCTGGCGTGGCCGACGCGGCCACCGTCGACCTCCAGCTGCTCCTGCCGGACTTCGAGACCGATCTCAGCGAGGAGCGCATTCCGCACGGCCGTCGGCCCAAGGTCGAGCTGGTCAGCGGGCTGATTCTGCTGGCTGTGGTGGTGGGGGCGGCCGCCTTCGTCGTCGGCCGACTCCTCTAGTTGTCGGTGGCGGCGAGCTGGCTGACAATCGCGTGAATCTCGGCGACCTGCGCGGCGATCTCAGGCACCTGGCGGATCAGCGCGATCTCCTCCTGCAGCTCGGTCAGCAACCCCTGCACCTCGCCGAGCACGGTGTTGGTCTGGTCCAGCGTTGACGCGGCGGTTGTCAGCGTCTCGCTGACCGTGGTCAAGGTGCCCTCAACTCGTCCCAGGACTCCATCAACATTCTGGAGCGTGGAATCCGCTCGGTTGAGGATCTGCGCGGGGTTCTTCGGAATGAAACTGGCCACGGGGGCTCCTTGGTCGCGAACTTCGCCTGCTGGCCCGAGCCTTGGTGCGCCGGGCGTCCCGAGAGTAGCGAAACCTGGCGAGTCGTGGAGGCGTTGTGTGGGTGTGGTTTCGATACGCCCTCGTTCCTCGGGCTACTCAACCACCGGGTGGTCGCCATATCGCTGGTTGAGTAGGAGGCCGTCCGCGGCCGACGTATCGAAACCCGGTGAGTTCGCAGGCTCGCGTGGTTTCGATACGCCCTCGTTCCTCGGGCTACTCAACCACCGGGTGGTCGCCATATCGCTGGTTGAGTAGGAGGCCGTCCGCGGCCGACGTATCGAAACCCGGTGAGTTTGCAGGCTCGCGTGGTTTCGATACGCATCGAGAGATTTCGCTGGTTGAGTAGGAGGCCGCCTGCGGCCGACGTATCGAAACCTGGTGAGTTCGCAGGCTCGCGGGGTTTCGATACGCCCTCGTTCCTCGGGCTACTCAACCAGCGGGTGGTCGCCATCTCGCTGGTATGAAGGCTGGCGAGCCGAGGAGTGTGCTTCAGTCCAGTGCGGCGACGCGACGTTCTTCGGTCTCGTCAAGGGCCTCGACAGTTGCGCCGAGCAGCACGGCGAAGATGCCGATCCACAGCCACAGCAGCAACACGACGACCCCCGCGAGCGCGCCGTACGTCTTGGCGTAGCTGCCGAAGTTGTCGACGTACACCGAGAAGCCCACGGACACCAGGATCCACAGAAGGCTGGCGACGATGACGCCTCTGCTGATGAGGGGCCCGGCCTCGCCGCGACGGTCGGGCGCGAGCCGAAACAGCACGGCGATCGCGAAGGTGATCGCGGCGGCGAGTGCAAACCAGCGCAGCGTGCCGAGCAGTGTCGAGCGGACCACGGTCGGTACGACGGCGACGAGCGTGACGACCACGGTGAAGAACACGATGGACCCGATGGTCAGCAGCAGCGCCTGCAGCTTCTGCTGGAGGAAGTTGCGTCGGTCGCGATAGCCGAACATCTGGTTGATCGCCGTCACCATGTGGCCCGCCCCGGCGGACGCGCCGTACAGCGCCAGCACGACGGCGACGACGAGCCCAAAGCCGAGGGACTCAGACGACGTGGATGTCAGTGACTCGAGCTGGCCGGTCACGACGGACGCGGCATCAGCGGGCAGCGCTTCAGCGATCTTCTCGGACTGGCGTTGCACCGTCTCCGGGCTCGCGACGAGTCCGTACATCAGCACGGCGGCAATCATCGCGGGGAACAACGACAGGAACGCATAGAACGCCACGCCCGCGGCGAGCAAGGGTGCTTGCTGTGCGGACGCTTGTTTCCATGCGGCGACGACGTGCTGACGGAAACGAGCCATGCCACGACGTTAGCCGGGACGAGACATGCCCGCCTGTCGGGTCAATTGTGCCTGCAATTGCAGGGTGCGACACGCCAATTCGAAATTCTGTTCGATAAATGCGTGCTTTTGTCGGCGGCGTCCCCTAATGTCGTACATGTGTTCGATCGAACGCCTGTTCGCACCATCGAATGACATCGAAGAGCAGGGTTCGCTCGAACGCACCAAATCAATATTCACCGTCTCACTTCCCCCACGGAGGCACCCATGAGCAGCATCGCATTTGACCACAGCCCGTCCCAGACGATGGCGCGTCCCGTCCGCCACCTGGTTGCTGTGCCCGACCTTGACTCGTCGCCGGCCGTTCGGCTGACGCGCCGAGGCAAGCTGACCGTCTTCGCGGCGGCCGTCGCGATCATCGCCGTCCTGGTCGTGATGTTCGGCTCCTCGTCCCTGGCTGGCGACCAGGCCGGTGTGCTCCCGCAGACCACGTCGGTCACGGTCCTCCCCGGCCACACGCTGTGGGAGATCGCTGCCGATGCCAACCCCAACGGAGACATCCGGTCGACGGTCGACGACATCCTGCGACTCAACTCCCTCCCCAACGCCTCCGCCCTGCAGATGGGTTCGGAGATCGCGGTGCCGGTCTACAAGTAGACGCACCCGACAGACGTCCGCGGCGACTCACCCCGCGAACTGATCGACCCCTGGGAAGAGGGCCGATCAGTTCGCGAGTAGGCGAGGGTCACCGCGGATGTCTGCGTTCAGGGTCCAGCGGGAGCGTGCGCCCGTCCCGTCGGACCATGAGGCACCAGGGGACACAATGGAGACATGCTGATCCATGTCATTGCCGACCTCGCCGATCCTGATGGCGGCCACGTCGCCGAACGCCTCGAGCAGCTCGGTGGCGAGTTCGTCCAACTCGATCGCGATGCGCTGCCGACTTACGAATCCATCGGTGACTCCGACCTGATCCTGCTCCTCGGATCAGACCGATCAGCACACGAACCGAAGTGGGCCGACGTCGTCGAGAACGAGTCGGCGTTCGTACGTGCAGCGCTTCGGGCCGGAACGCCGGTGATGGGCATCTGTTACGGCGCGCAGCTGATGGCTCGCGCACTCGGCGGTACGTCGTGGCGGGCTGACGTTGCCGAGGTCGGCTGGCAGCGCGTCGACACCGTCGACGACCAGCTCTGCCCCGAAGGGCCCTGGGGCCAGCTGCACAGCGACGTGTTCGCACCGCCGCCCACGGCACGCGTACTCGGCACCTCATGGCGGGGAGCGCAGTGCTTCATTGACGACTCGCTCGGCGCGCGATCGATCGCGTGGCAGTTCCACCCCGAGGTGACCGCGAAGACGTACGAGCGCTGGGTGAACGAGGGCTACTACGGTGATGGCGGCGTCGACGAGAAGGACCTCATCCGGCAGGCATACGACAACGAGGCGCGCAGCCGCATCGCCGCCCACCAGCTCACCGACGATGCACTGGCACATCTCGGCGTGACCCCGTGAAGGGCCGGCCGAGCGGTTTCGCCTGGGAGGTCCGCGGCAAGGAAGTCGTCATCTCCCACCACGGGAAGGTGGCAACAGTGCTGCGTGGCGCGAAAGCGATCGAGTTCGTGCAGGAGGCCGAGTCCAGCGACGAGCAGCTCCTGATGGCGCGTCTGACCGGCAACTACAAACGCGGCAACGAACGCCGCACCAAGCGCTGAGTCCCACTTCGCAGTCGCTGGTTGAGTAGGAGGCCGCCTGCCGGGCGTACCTCCCACGAGCGGAGCGAGTAGGGGCCCGACGTATCGAAACCTCGTGAGTTCGACAAGTCAGGTGATGGGTTTCGATACGCCCTCGCCCTTCAGGCCACTCAACCACCGAGGAAATCGAAACCTCTTGAGATTGCAGGCTCGCCCACGCGGCAACTTCTTACGTAACTCTCAGTGACACAGGTCGTTGTTGGTGCAACGTCCACCGGAGGCTTCATGCGCACTGCTCGTCCGATCTTCGCCCTTTTTGCACTCATCGTCGCCACAATGTTCGCCAGCCTGTTGGTCGCTGCGCCAGCAAGCGCGCACGAAGAGCGCGCCGCTGGCTTCCCTGATGGAACCGGCAAGGTGCCGACGTACAAGGGGCTCTCCAACGCCAACTTCCGGGTTGCGTGCACACCGACGAGCAAGGCCGCGATAGCCAAGATGCCGGCCGGGTCACTCAAGACCCGCAATCAGCAGCTGTTGAAGCAGTGCAAGTACAACTCGATCCAGGACGCGGTCAGCAGCATCACCAAGGCCAACACCTCGGTCTACATCCTGCCCGGAACCTACCTGGAGTCGAAGTACGCCGACAGCGAGCCGACCGGCTATTGCGGGTCGATCAAGAAGATCAGCAAGAACCCTCTGGGTGACCAGGTCAGCCAGTACATCGGCAGCCTCACCGGCGCGCAGCCCGCCCCGTACGGCGACGGTCCGGTCGCTCTGTCGTACGCCGACCAGCTCAAGTGCCCCCACAACCTCAACCTCATCGCGATCTTGGGCGACCAGACGCCTGACGACGACTCGATCAAGTGCGACAGCAAGTTCTGTGGCACCCAGCTCGTGGGCACGGGCCGAAGCCCCAAGGACGTTGTCATCGACAACAAGTTCAGCAAGCTCAACGCGATCCGGGCGGACCGCGTCAGCGGAATCTTCATGCGCAACTTCACGGTGCAGCAGGCGGAGTTCAACGCCATCTATGTGCTCGAGACCGACGGTTTCGCGATCGACAAGATCGTTGCCCGCGGCAACGACGAGTACGGCATCCTGGCGTTCGCCAGCGACCATGGCCTGATCGAGAATTCCGACGCCTACTTCAACGGTGACTCGGGCATCTACCCCGGCTCGGCCTCAGACCTCAATGCCGGCAGCAAGACCCGGGCGGTCAGCCGTTATGCGGTGGAGATCCGCAACAACAAGAGCCACGACAACACGTTGGGATACTCCGGCACGGCCGGCAACTCGGTCTACGCGCACCACAACGACTTCTACGACAACGCGACCGGAATTGCGACGGACTCGCTGTTCCCGGGTCACCCGGGTCTGCCGCAGGATCACGCGCGCTGGTCGAACAACAACATCTACAGCAACAACTCCAACTACTACAAGAAGTACGTCGACACCGGCATCTGCGCCAAGCCGATGGCCGAGCGCGGCTACATCAACGGCACGGTCTGCCCGGTCGTCCCGACCCCGGTCGGCACCGGCACGCTGATCGCTGGCGGCAACTTCAACATCACCAGCAACAACCGCATCTATGACAACTGGCGCTACGGAACGATGCAGTTCTGGGTGCCGGCACCGTTGCGTGACGAATTTGACCCGCAGAAGCTGTTCGACACCTCGCACGGTAATGCGGTCATAGACAACATCATGGGTATCAAGGCAGACGGCACGATCGCTCACAACGGCATGGACCACTGGTGGGACGACCAGGGCAAGGGCAACTGCTGGGAGGGCAGCACGTCCTCGCGCGGCAAGCCCACCAACAACTTCCTGATCGACCCCGGGCCGTGCTCGGGCAAGGGCTCGCAGCTGCTTCCCGGTCTGATCGTCAAGGACGCAGGCTTCCTGACATGCAGCCAGTACAACCGCGATGACAAGTTCTTCAGGCACCCGCCACTTTGCAACTGGTTCGATGACCCGAAGAAGCCCACCGACAAGCGCACTGAAGGGCTGCTTGTAGGCGTACTTCCGTCGACCCTCGGCCCGAAAGGCGCATCGCCTGAGCTGATTGGTCTGATCGCGTTGGGCCTGGTCGGAATCGGGGCGCAGCGGGTCGCAGTTCGCCGTCGCGCGCGGAGCTGATTGTGGCGTCACGCAAGCTCGTGGTGGCGGGTGTCGCCGCGGGCGTGCTGGCGATCGGGGCCACCCCGACGTACGCGGCGCTCGGGCCGACGCTGTCGTCGGACGGCCCGACCGAAGTTGCCGGCACCGATGCGTCCGGGAAGTTCGACATCGCCGATCGCACGGTCCTGCAGGTGCGCTATGCCGATCAGGGCACGTTGACGTACACCTTCGAGCTGGTCAACGATGGGCTGCTGCCGATCAAGGTGACAGGGCTTGCGCCGGTCAAGGTCAAGCCGACATTGTTCGACTACAAGTCGCTGAAGTCTGACGGTTCCACGAAGTTCACCGTCGGCGCGGGCAAGCACAAGACAGTCACGCTGTCGCTGTTGATGACGTCGTGCGAGCGGCTGTCGTCGCGCGCGGGCAGCTTCGTCAACGACGTGCACGTGCGGACGTCCAGCCTCGGCATCGACCGTACGGTCGTGGTGACCCTGCCCGAGCAGATCCACTCCGGCTCACCGCGCGAGGCGTCCTGCCCGTTGGCCACCGCCAGACTCCCGCCCCCCAGGCTAAGCACCCACGCTGGTTGAGTAGGAGGCCGTCCGCGGCCGACGTATCGAAACCCGGTGAGTTCGGGGGCTCGGGTGGTGTGGTTTCGATACGCCCTCGTCCCTCGGGCTACTCAACCACCGGTGGGCTCAATCTCGCTGGTTGAGTAGGAGGCCGCCTGCGGCCGACGTATCGAAACCCCGTGAGGCAACAGGCTCGCTGTGGATGGGGGAGTCGCGTACGGTCGCGCCATTCTTCATGCTCGCTACATGGGCGGCTACATGTACATCCTGAGATGCGCTGATGGGAGCTACTACGTCGGAAGCACCCGCAACATCCTCGTGCGCATGCAACAGCACCAAGACGGTGATGGGGCGGCCTACACGCGCAGTCGCCTCCCGGTGGAGCTCGTGTACGTGCTCCATTGCGAGTCCATCGTCCAGGCGTTTTGGTTCGAGAAGCGAGTACAAGGCTGGTCTCGAGCCAAGCGCGAAGCCCTGATCAACGACGAGCTCAACCTTCTGCCGGCCCTTGCCAAGAAGCCCCGCCGCCCCAAACCTGCCGAGTGATCTCGCGTGGTTTCGATACGCCCTCGTTCCTCGGGCTACTCAACCACCGAAAAGCGTCGCCATCTCGCTGGTTGAGTAGGAGGCCGCCCGCGGCCGACGTATCGAAACCCCGTGAGTTTGAGGGCTCGCGTTGGTGTGGTTTCGATACGCCCTCGTTCCTCGGGCTACTCAACCACCGATGAGCGTCACCATCTCGCTGGTTGAGTAGGAGGCCGCCCGCGGCCGACGTATCGAAACCCCGTGAGTTTGAGGGCTCGCGTTGGTGTGGTTTCGATACGCCCTCGTTCCTCGGGCTACTCAACCACCGAAAAGCGTCGCCATCTCGCTGGTTGAGTAGGAGGCCGCCCGCGGCCGACGTATCGAAACCCCGTGAGTTTGAGGGCTCGCGTTGGTGTGGTTTCGATACGCCCTCGTTCCTCGGGCTACTCAACCACCGGTGAGCGTCACCATCTCGCTGGTTGAGTAGGAGGCCGCCCGCGGCCGACGTATCGAAACCCCGTGAGTTTGAGGGCTCGCGTTGGTGTGGTTTCGATACGCCCTCGTTCCTCGGGCTACTCAACCAACGAGGGTCACAAATCGCCCACGACACGCCGCGATTTTCGACCTCAAACGAGCGCTGACCTGCGGTTTTGCAACAGCGCAGAAAAAGTGTCGGCGGCTGCTGGAATTGTGTTGCATGGGCCACACCCGCGGCGTACAGTGACACTAGATCTAGTAGTTACACCGTTGTTGTTCGTCCACATCTAGTTCCACAGGTATGGATGGGTTACACACCGAAAACCGCGAAATCCACAGCGGTTTCCACAACGTTCTCCCCAATGGGAGGCGTTTCACGACTCGGAACAGTCCTTGACTGGCCCTTTGTATGGGGAAGGAGCACGCGATGCATTGTCCGTTCTGCAAGAACACCGACACCAAGGTCCTGGACAGCCGTGTCGCCGACGAAGGTGGAGCGATCCGCCGGCGCCGTTCGTGCTCTGAGTGCAACAAGCGTTTCACCACGATCGAGCAGATGCAGCTGACCGTGGTCAAGCGTTCTGGCGCGACCGAGCCCTTCCTCCGTGACAAGGCGATCTCGGGAGTCCGCAAGGCCTGCAAGGGTCGACCGGTCACCGATGATGCGTTGGCGCGACTCGGCCAGCAGGTCGAGGACACCCTCCGCGATTCGGGATGTGCTGAGGTGCCGGCCCACGAAGTCGGCCTGGCCATCCTCGAACCGCTCAAGAGCCTCGACGAGGTCGCCTACCTGCGATTCGCGAGCGTCTACAAGGCGTTCGAGTCCGCAGACGACTTCGCCGCCGAGATCGCCAGCATCATGTCGGCCACGGCCGATGGCGAGCTCGCCGAACACACAGCACAGCAAGACCGCCACAAGACTTAGAAGTTCGCCGGTTGAGTAGCCCGAGGTACGAGGGCGTATCGAAACCAGCGAGCACGTAAGGCCAGCAGCACCCTCACCCACCGCGAAACACAGAAAACAGGAGCATCCCCATGACGGAGACGGTCAACGGGCCCACCGGGTCCTCGCGCAAGACTTCAGGCAAAGCAGCAGGCAAGCGCCTCAAGATCGAGCGTGTCTACACGACCGAGGGCGTGCACCCGTACGACGCGGTCACCTGGGAGCGACGCGACGTCGTCCAGACCAACTGGAAGACCGGCGAGAACGTCTTCGAGCAGCGCGGCGTGGAGTTCCCCGACTTCTGGAGCGTCAACGCCTCCACGATCGTCACGACCAAGTACTTCCGCGGCGCCGTCGGCTCGCCCGAGCGTGAGCAGAGCCTGCGCCAGCTGCTCGACCGCGTCGTCCTCACCTACACGCAGGCCGGCCGCGACAACGGCTACTTCGCCGACGAGGAGCAGGCCACGATCTTCGAGCACGAGCTGACCCACATGCTCCTGCACCAGGTCTTCAGCTTCAACAGCCCGGTCTGGTTCAACGTCGGTACGTCGAGCCCCCAGCAGGTCTCCGCCTGCTTCATCCTCGCGGTGGATGACTCGATGGACTCGATCCTCAACTGGTACCGCGAAGAGGGCATGATCTTCAAGGGCGGCTCCGGCGCCGGCCTCAACCTCTCGCGCATCCGTTCCTCCAAGGAGCTGCTCCGCTCCTCCGGCGGTACGGCTTCGGGTCCCGTCTCCTTCATGCGCGGCGCTGACGCGTCGGCAGGCACCATCAAGTCCGGTGGCGCCACGCGTCGCGCGGCCAAGATGGTCGTCCTCGACGTCGATCACCCCGACATCGAGGAGTTCATCCACACCAAGGAGCGCGAAGAGGACAAGATCCGCGTCCTGCGCGATGCCGGCTACGACATGGACCTCGGCGGCACCGACATCACGTCAGTCCAGTACCAGAACGCCAACAACTCGATCCGCGTCAACGACGAGTTCATGCGTGCGGTCGAGGACGGCACCGAGTTCGGTCTGCGCGCCCGTACCAACAACGAGATCATCGAGACCGTCGACGCCCGCAAGCTGTGGAACGACATCGGTCACGCCGCCTGGGCCTGCGCCGACCCCGGCATCCAGTACGACGGCACGATCAACGACTGGCACACCTCGCCCGAGGCCGGCCGCATCACGGCGTCCAACCCGTGCTCCGAGTACATGCACCTCGACAACTCGTAGCTGCAACCTCGCCTCGCTCAACCTGCTGAAGTTCCTCAAGGACGACGGCTCGTTCGACACCGAGACGTTCGTCAAGGCGACCGAGTTCATCATCACCGCGATGGACATCTCGATCTGCTTCGCCGACTTCCCGACCGAGGCGATCGGTGACACCACGCGTGCCTACCGCCAGCTCGGCATCGGCTTCGCCAACCTCGGCGCGCTGCTGATGGCGTCGGGTCTCGCATACGACTCCGACGGTGGCCGCGCGCTGGCCGCATCGATCACCTCGCTGATGACCGGTACGTCCTACCGTCGCTCGGCCGAGGTCGCCGGTGTCGTCGGCCCGTACGACGGCTTCGCCCAGAACGCCTCGGCGCACGAGCGCGTCATGCGCAAGCACCAGGCCGCCAACGACGAGATCCGCACGCTGCACTCGATGGACATCGCGGTGCACCGTGAGGCCGCCAAGCAGTGGAAGCTCAACCTCGAGATCGGTCAGAAGAACGGCTGGCGCAACAGCCAGGCGTCGGTGCTCGCACCGACCGGCACGATCGGCTTCATGATGGACTGCGACACCACCGGCATCGAGCCTGACTTCTCCCTGGTCAAGTTCAAGAAGCTCGTCGGTGGCGGTTCGATGCAGATCGTCAACCAGACCATCCCGGCCGCGCTCAAGAAGCTCGGTTACGCCGGCGAGACGATCGAGGCGATCGTCGAGTTCATCGGCGAAAACGGTCACGTCGTCGACGCACCGGGTCTCAAGACCGAGCACTACTCGATCTTCGACACCGCCATGGGCCAGCGTTCCATCGCTCCGATGGGCCACGTGCACATGATGGCCGCGTGCCAGCCGTTCCTGTCGGGTGCCATCTCCAAGACGGTCAACCTGCCTGAGTCGGCCACGGTCGAAGAGATCCAGGATGTCTACTTCCAGGGTTGGAAGCTCGGCCTGAAGGCGCTCGCGGTCTACCGCGACAACTGCAAGGTCGGCCAGCCGCTCTCGGACGGCAAGGGTGCCAAGGAGTCGGGCTCGACGAAGGTCGAGGTCAAGGAAGTCATCGTCGAGAAGCCGATCCGTCGCAAGATGCCCAAGTCGCGTCAGTCGATCACGACGTCGTTCTCCGTGGGTGGCGCCGAGGGTTACATGACCTCGGGTGCTCACGAGGATGGTCAGCTCGGCGAGATCTTCATGAAGCTCGGCAAGCAGGGCTCGACCCTCGCCGGCATGATGGACGCCTTCTCGATCGCGATCAGCATCTCGCTGCAGTACGGCGTGCCGCTGGAGACCTTCGTGCAGAAGTTCACCAACATGAAGTTCGAGCCGGCCGGTCTGACCGACGACCCGGATGTCCGTATGAGCCAGTCGATCATGGACTACACGTTCCGTCGCCTGGCCCTGGACTACCTGGACTTCGACACCCGCTCGGCTCTCGGCATCCACTCGGCCGACGAGCGCCAGCGCTACCTCGACACGGGCTCGCCACCAGCCCATCAGCGCCGGCAGCACCGCCGCCGAACTCATCGAGGACGCCTCGCCGACGAGGTCGCGGTCGAGTAACTCCGAGGGCACCCCCTCGAGCGAAGCGATCGAGCGTCGAGGAGCGATCGAGCTCGAGGTCGACTCGCCTGGAAGCGCAGCCAAGCCCGCACCGCAGACAGCCCACACGAGCGCTGAGCTCCTCGAAGCCATCACCGGCTCCGCAGTCGACTCGCCGCTCTGCATGACCTGCGGAACCAAGATGCGCCCCGCCGGCTCCTGCCACGTCTGCGAAGGCTGCGGCAGCACCAGCGGCTGC
>CAVVQG010000016.1:0-66225 GCA_963750265.1 uncultured Actinomycetota bacterium
ATCACGCGCCTCTGCTCTCGTTGCTGGTCCCGGGCGTCGTGGTCATCACGCCGCTCGAGGGCGGCGAGGTCAAGGCGGCTGTGGCCGAGGGATTCATCTCAGTGGCCAACAACCGTGTGTCGATCCTGAGCGAGGATGCATTCCTCGCCGATGAGGTTGATGTCGCGGCTGCCCGGGCGGAGCTTGAAGCGGCTGAAGCCGACGAGGACGCGACCGCTATCCTGCGAGCCGGAGCCAAACTGAGTCTGGTCGACAAGACGTCTTGACGTCGGGAGGGAGTTCGCGATGCCATGGTGGTTGTGGCTCGTCGACTCCCTCGCGCTCGTTCTGGGCGTCATCCTGGTTCCGCTGATCGGGCTGCTGGTGCGGCGTCGGGTGATAGCCCGCGCTGGTGGAACGTTCGACATGAGCGTCAACCGCAACGAAGCCGGGGTCTCGAAGGGCTGGACCTTGGGCCTTGCGGTCTATCGGGACAACGACCTCGAGTGGTTCCGTACGTTCTCGCTCTCTCTGCGCCCGCGCTATCGCTTCGCCAGGGGCGATGTCCGGATCGAGGGGCGTCGTGAGCCCGGAGCAGATGAGATCCACGCGCTCCATGCCGGACATCTGATCGTCGGCACGGAGAACGCATCAGGTGTACGACAGCTGGCCATGAGTGCCAACGCCTTGACCGGTCTCTTGTCATGGCTGGAGTCGTCGCCACCGGGTCAGCGCGTCAACAACGTTGTCTGATCCGGCCACCGGTTGACGGTGTGCGGTCGACGTACCAGAATCGGTTCTACCAATGGGTTGTGCCCAAGCCCGACGGCCTCAGACGAAGATGGTGACCAGGTTTGTTCAAGCGCTCTGTGTTCAAGCGTTCGGTAGTTGCTGCATGTGCCTCAGTTGTCGTGCTGGTGGGCGTTGCCCCGGCCGCATCGGCTGCTCCTAGGGCACCCCACTCCAAGGTGGTCAAGGCCATCGATTGGGAGACCCCCAGTCCAACGGCTCCCGGTGGTGCGATCTCCAACCGCGCCATCGACTGGGACTGATTGCCGGTCGCTCGGCGTTCCCGCACCGCTCGCCTCGGTAGCGAGGTCTACTGGCCGCGCTCTCCACCGGGCACCCACAGGATGTCGCCCTGTTCGCGATTCGCGTACCTGCCCAGAATGAACAGCAGGTCGCTGAGTCTGTTGAGGTATTTCGCGGTGAGCACGCTCATGCTGTCTCCGTGCACGTCGAGTGCCGCCCACGCGGATCGTTCGGCCCGGCGGGTGACGGTGCACGCCACGTGGATCGCGGCCGCTGACGGCGTTCCGCCGCGCAGGATGAACGACCGCAGCTTGGGGACCTTCTCGTTGTAGTGGTCACACCAGCCTTCAAGTCGGTCGATGTAATCAGGCTCGACCCGCAGCGGCGGGAACTCGGGCTTCTCGACCACCGGACACGACAGGTCGGCACCGACGTCAAACATGTCGTTCTGCACGTGCATCAGCACCTTCACGACATCATCGTCGAGCCCGCCGAGCGCGATCGCCAGGCCAATCTGGCTGTTGGCCTCGTCGACATCGGCGTACGCGGCGAGGCGCAGATCGAGCTTGGACGTCTTGCTCATGTCGCCGAGATTGGTCGTGCCGTCGTCGCCGGTGCGGGTGTAGATACGCGTCAGGTTCACCATGTAGGTGAGTGTATGTGCGCGGCCGAGTCTCAAGATCAGTCCCCTGACGCCCGGCGCGAGTGTGAGGCAGAACGCGTCCGACAAGCGGTGACCGGCACTGATACCGCGCGGTAGCCTGATCGTTATGCCTGACAAGCCCTGGGTGATGCGCACATACGCCGGCCACAGCTCCGCCAAGGAGTCCAACGCCCTCTATCGGCGCAACCTCGCCAAAGGGCAGACTGGTCTCTCGGTGGCATTCGACCTGCCGACGCAGACGGGCTATGACCCCGATCACGAGCTCAGCCGCGGCGAGGTCGGCAAGGTCGGCGTGCCGATCCCTCACCTCGGCGCGATGCGACAGCTGTTCAAGGACATCCCGCTCGACACGATGAACACGTCGATGACGATCAACGCCACCGCGATGTGGCTGCTCGCGATGTATGAAGTTGCCGCGGAGGAGCAGGGCGTCGACCCGTCGCAACTCTCCGGCACGACGCAGAACGACATCATCAAGGAGTATCTGTCCCGCGGCACGTACGTCTTCGGGCCCGCCCCGTCGTTGCGGCTGACGACGGACATGATCGCCTACACCGTCAGCACGATCCCCAAGTGGAACCCGCTCAACATCTGCAGCTATCACCTGCAGGAGGCTGGCGCGACGCCCACTCAGGAGCTTGCCTATGCGCTCACCACGGCGATCGCAGTGCTCGATGCTGTGCGCGACTCCGGCCAGGTGCCGCCGGAGGAGTTCGAGGCAGTTGTCGGTCGCATCTCGTTCTTCGTCAACGCCGGCGTGCGCTTCATCGAGGAGATGTGCAAGATGCGCGCCTTCGGGCAGCTGTGGGAGGAGATCACCCGGGACCGCTACGGCGTGACCAACCCCAAGATGCGTCGACTCCGCTACGGCGTGCAGGTCAACTCGCTCGGCCTCACCGAGGCGCAGCCCGAGAACAATGTCCAGCGCATCGTGCTGGAGATGCTCGGCGTGACGCTCAGCAAGGATGCTCGCGCCCGGGCAGTGCAGCTGCCGGCCTGGAACGAGGCCCTCGGTCTGCCGCGTCCGTGGGACCAGCAGTGGTCGCTGCGCCTGCAGCAGGTGTTGGCGTTCGAGTCAGATCTGTTGGAGTACGAAGACATCTTCGAGGGCTCGGTGGTGATCGAGGCCAAGGTCGCCGAGCTCGTCGCGGGTGCCAAGGACGAGATCGACCGGGTTCAAGCCATGGGCGGTGCCGTCGCGGCGGTCGAGTCCGGCTACATGAAGCAGGCGCTGGTCGGCTCGCACGCCGAGCGTCGGGCGCGCATCGAGTCGGGAGAGATGAAGGTTGTCGGCGTGAACGCCTACACCGAGACCGAGCCGTCGCCGCTGACTGAGGACCTCGACGCAGCGATCATGACGTCGGACCCCGAGGCTGAGGCCAACGCAATCGCCGAGGTCATCGAGTGGCGCAAGCAACGCGACCAAGGTGCCGTCGAGGAGGCGCTCGACCGGCTGCGCGCCGAGGCAAAGACCGAGACCAACCTCATGGAGGCGACGCTCGCGGCCGTACGCGCCGGCGCAACCGTGGGTGAGTGGGCCGGGGCGCTGCGCGAGGTGTTCGGCGAGTACCGGGCGCCTACCGGCGTGAGTGGCGTGGTGGGTGTTGCCCAGTCGGGTGCAGAGCTCACCGCAGTGCGCGACAAGGTCAAGAAGACGGGGGAGGAGCTCGGCACCCGCCTGCGCTTCTTGGTCGGCAAGCCCGGACTCGATGGCCACTCCAACGGTGCTGAGCAGATCGCCGTACGCGCGCGTGACGCCGGCTTCGAGGTCATCTACCAGGGCATTCGCCTGACACCGGCGCAGATCGTCGCTGCGGCTGTCGCAGAGGACGTGCACTGCGTGGGGCTGTCGATCCTGTCGGGCTCGCACATGGAGCTCGTGCCCGACGTGCAGAAGGCGATGGTGGAGGCCGGTATCGGCGACGTGCCGCTGATCGTTGGAGGCATCATCCCCGAGTCTGATGCGCGCAAGATGGAGGCTGCCGGCGTTGCCGCGGTGTTCACGCCCAAGGACTTCGGCATGACGACGATCATGGATCGCATCGTCGACGAGATCCGCAAAGCCAACGACCTCAACGCCTAAGTTCCATCTGGCGTTGGTTGAGTAGGAGGCCGCCCGCGGCCGACGTATCGAAACCTCGGGAGATCGAGTGCCCGAGCGACCGTGTAGGCGCGCGTGGTTTCGATACCCCCCCTCGTTCCTCGAGCTACTCAACCACCAGGTGGTTGCTAGTTCATCTGACGGAATCCGGCCGGCAGGCCGCCGCCTGCCACGATGTCGGTGGTCAGGTCCTGCAGCGCCATCAAGGCGACGGACTGGCTGAACGGCCCGTACGAGACCCGGGCCACGCCAAGTTCCTCCATGCGAGCAAGTGGCACCGATCCCGGTGCGCCGATCAGCGTGAGCTTCTGCGGGCCCCACGCGTCGACGATGGCCAAGATGTCGTCCTCTGACACAGCACCGGGCACGAAGACGACCGGCGCTCCGGCGGCGAGGTAGGCCGAGCCGCGTTCGATCGCCTCGGCCAGCACATCGGCATGCGGGCGGTCGCCGGCCTTGAGGAAGGCGTCGGTACGGGCGTTGAGGACGAAGTCGACGCCCTCTGCCTCGCCGGCCTTCATGACGGCTTCGACGATTGCCACAGACTCGGCGAGGGGTCGCATCTGGTCTTCGATGTTGGCGCCAACCACGCCGACGCCAATGGCCTTGCGCACCGTCTCGCCGGCGTCTCCGTAGCCCGCTTCAAGATCGGCACTCACCGGCAGGTGCGTCGCGGCCACGATGCGGGCGACGGCATCGATCATCTGGTCGACGGGAATGTTCTCGCCATCGGCATAACCGTGGGACGCCGCGATCGAGTGACTGGCGGTGGCAACGGCCAGGACCCCTTCCACGCCGGCGACCACGCGGGTGCTGATCGCGTCCCAGACATTGACGACGGTGAGCAGCTTGGGGTCGGTGTGGAGGGCGAGAAGGTTCTGGGCCTGTTCGGCGACGTTGGTCATACCGGAAGGCTAGTCATGGCGACCTCAGAGTGCGCGGTGCCCTAGGCTCGACCCACCGCTAGGCGGCGATGTCGAATCGGTCCTTCTTCTTGACCTTGACGAGCTTTCGCTTCTTGACGGTGTAGCCCTCGGGAAGTGTGCCCTTCTTCATCATCCGGATCGGGCATCGCTTGCAGGCAGGCTTGCTGCTGCAGCACTTGCTCTTGGGCTTCGGGGGCACATTGCTATCGTACATCCGTGAGGTGAGGCTCGCCTTACTAGATCAGGAGAATTTCGCTCATGGCAGCACCAGCTTTCGTCAAACAGCTCAACGAACAGCTCGGCAACGAGTTCGGCGCCCACCAGCAGTACATCGCTATTGCGACTTATTTCGACTCGCTGACGATGCCGCAGATGGCGGCGCTGTTCTATCAGCAGGCCGTAGAGGAGCGCGACCACGCCATGATGATGGTGCGCTATCTCCTCGATGCCGACGAGCCGGTGACGATCCCGGCGCTCGAAGCGCCGCGCTCGAACTTCGCGAATGTGATCGAGCCGGTCGAGGCCGCCTTGGAGCAGGAGAAGCGGGTCACCGAGCAGATCAACGAGCTCACCCGAATCGCTCGTGATGCCAACGACTTCGCCTCCGACCAGTTCATGCAGTGGTTCATCAAGGAGCAGGTCGAAGAGGTTTCCAAGATGAGCGATCTGCTCGCCGTAGTGACTCGATCCAAAGATGACTACGAGCGCATCGAGGACTGGGTGGCTCGTGAGGACAAGAACGAAGGCATCGACCCGACCGCTCCGGCAGTGGCCGGTGCGTAGGGCAAGCACTGTCGTCGCGGTCGCCATGACGTTGCTGGCTGTCGTGGGTGGCTGCGGCAAGGACGACGAACCGTCGGCGCAGGAATCCAAGACCGATCTCACGATCTCGGTGACTGTCGACGAGGGTGCGGCGCCGGTCGTCATGACGCTCCAGTGCGATCCAGCCGGTGGTGACCATCCGCAGGCGGCCGAGGCATGCCAGAAGATCGATGAGGTGGGGGCTCAGGTCTTCGATCCCGTGCTGGACGACCAAGCCTGCACGATGATCTACGGTGGGCCGCAGACTGCCACTGTCGTCGGCACCTACGACGGTCAGCCCATCGATGCGCGCTTCAACCGAGCGAACGGCTGTGAGATGGACCGCTGGGAAAAGCTCGGCACGACGGTCTTCGACGTTCCCCTGCAGTAGGGCGCACGGCTCCTTCGTCGCAGCTTCAGCGGCTCGTCCCGCCCCCTACTCGCAGAGCTCGTGGGGGTGCCCCCAGCCGCTGCCGGGCTACGCCCGGGCGCCTGCCTCGCTTCGCTCGGCCCATGGTCGCGAACGGCGCGGGAGTCAGAACAGGCGCAGGCTGGGGTCGTCGATACCTCGGAGGGCGTCGTAGTCGACGACCACGCACTCGATACCGCGGTCCTGCGCCAACGTGCGGGCCTGCGGCTTGATCTCCTGGGCCGCGAAAATTCCGCGTACGGGGCGTAGCGCAGGGTCGCGGTTCATCAGCTCGAGGTAGCGGGTCAGCTGCTCGACGCCGTCGATGTCGCCGCGACGCTTGATCTCGACGGCGACGGAAGCGCCCCCGCCGTCCTTGCAGAGCAGGTCGACGGGTCCGATCGCGGTCATGAACTCACGACGTACGAGGCTCATGCCGTCACCGAGCGCGGCAGTGTGCTCGGCGAGCAGCTCCTGCAGGTGCTTCTCGACGCCGTCCTTCTGCAGGCCGGGATCGATGCCGAGCTCGTGCGCCGAGTCGTGCAACACCTCTTCGATGCGGATGCGCAGCGTGTCGTCGGTCTTTCCGGCCGTGACTGTCCACTCGGCCACTCCGTCGTCAGCCACGCCCTCACGCAGCGTGCAGGGCGGGCTCATCCAGTTGAGTGGCTTGTACGAGCCGCCGTCGGAGTGGATCAGCACCGAACCGTCATTCTTGACCATGATCAGTCGGGTGGCGAGGGGGAGATGGGCGGCCAGGCGACCGGCATAGTCCACCTGGCAACGGGCGATGACGAGCCGCATGTCAGCCCCTGATCAGGGTGCCGAGCTTGAACACCAAGGTGACGCCGGTGATGGTCCCGGTCGAGGTGTTGCCGTCGTCGCCGATCAACGAGACGGTCTCGCCCTCCACGTCGTACGTGCCGACGCGGAAGTCGGTAATCCCTTGGAAATCCTCGACAAAGGTTCCGTCGTCGTTGAAGTGGACGGTCCACTCGGCATCTGCTGCCTCCCAGTCACCCACCAGCTCGGCCTTGCCCAGTGTCTCGGGGGCCGTGGGTGTGGGGGAGTCAGAGGTGCTCGGGGACGAGGTGGGGGCAGCGCCGTCGCCTGCACTGTTGCACCCGCCGAGGGTCAGCAGGGCCACGGCAACGAGGCCTGTGGCACGTGTCATACGAAGTTTCATCCATCTCCCCTGTGAGTCACGTTAGTCTGACACGACCCCGTTATTACTCAGGAGTAGCCATGCAGGAGATCGTCGACCAACTGGCCGGAAGCGACCGAGGTGCCGAGATCGCGCGCACGCTGCTGCTGCCGTACCTCAACCACGCCGCCACCATGTATGAAAGTGGCTACGCCACCCGTGACGACATCGACGCCTCCATGCGCTTCGGCTGTGGTTACCCCATCGGCCCTCTGGCGCTGATCGATGCCATCGGTGCCAAGACCGTGGCGACGGGCCTCGACGCGCTGTTCGCCGCGACCGGCGACGAAGTGCACCAGCCCGCGGGCATCATCAGCACGATGGCCGGAGACGACTCGACCTTTGCCCAGGCCGCCGGTGGCGCAGACGCCGCTGCGCCCGAGCTTCGCCACGAGATCAAGACGGTCGGCGTGGTCGGTACCGGGACGATGGCCTCCGGCATCGTCGAAGTCTTTGCCAAGTCCGGCTACGACGTCGTCTACGTCGGCCGCGGCGAGGACAAGGTTGCCGGGGTGCTCGCCAGCATCACCAAGAGCCTCGACAAGGCGATCTCACGCGGCAAGCTCGATGAGGACGGAAAGTCCAACGTTCTCGCCCGGCTGTCGGGATCGACCCAGCGTGAGGCACTCGCGGACGTCGACATCGTGGTCGAGGCCATCGCCGAGGACCTCGACATCAAGCTCGAGCTCTTCCGTGACCTCGACCGCATCTGCAAGCCGGGAGCGATCTTGGCGACGACGACGTCATCGTTGTCGATCAACGACTGCGCAGCCGCGACATCTCGCCCGGCCGACGTGATCGGCATGCACTTCTTCAATCCGGCGCCCGTCATGAAGCTCGTCGAGGTCGTCTCAGGTGACGGCACATCGGCGGAGGTCGCTGAGACGGTGCGCGCCTTGTGCCTGTCCACCGGCAAGCACCCGGTCTCCTGCACCGATCGTGCGGGTTTCATCGTCAACGCGCTGCTGTTCCCCTACCTCAACGACGCGATCAAGCTGCACGAGGCCGACGGAGACAGCCTGGAGTCGATCGACGAGGCCATGAAGGCCACGCAGCTGCCGCTCGGACCGTTCCAGCTGCTGGACGTGGTCGGCAACGACGTGTCACTGGCGATCCAGAAGTCACTGGTCGAGACGTTTGGCCATGTCGGATGGCAGCCTGCGCCGCTCCTCGAGACCGTCGTGGAGCAGGGCAAGCTCGGCCGCAAGACCGGTGCTGGCTTCCACACGTACTAATAGCCGAAAAGTTACGCCAATTTGGCGTGGCGTTTATTTCCTGCTGAGTCGGTAACTTCCGGGTTGCTGCCCTCGTTGCTCTGACCGTAACGGTCAAGTGACAGGAGCGGAAATGTTCGGGACACACGTCGCCGCGGCGGCTCGCCTGGTGCGAGTCAGTGCCATGACGTTCGTGGTCACGATGCTCGTCGCATATGTCGCCGTTGCGGCGTTCGCCAGCCAGTACACCGAAATCCCCACCACACGTACCGTGGTCGCGCAGCCGGCCGAGGACGCTGCGTTGGCGGCGGCGATCACCGAGCAGGTGTCGCAGGGTATGTCATGTCGCGAAGAGCCCGCGCTGACCGACACGATCTTGTTCCAGGCGCACGAGCATCCAGAGGTGCAGGTGCTGACCTTCGACGAGGCCCTGGCGGCTGCGAGCGCCGACCAGGGCTGGGTCCGCCGCTACTGCGTCTGATCGTCGCTCGTACGCCGTCCGTAGACTGCAGACATGTCTCGTCGTCGCGTCGCACCGCGCCAACGATCGGCTGCCCGCCCGATGCCGGAGCGGGTCGAGACCAAAGCCGACGGAGACTGGCACTTTCGTCCGTTGCGGGGCTCCTCGAAGATCTATCGCTGCCCCGGGTGCGGGCATCAGATTGCGATAGCGACGCCGCACATCGTGGCATGGCCCGTCGAGAAGGCCCTCCTCAGCGAGTCGGCGATCGACGAGCGCCGCCACTGGCACTCAGCCTGCTGGACCAGGAAACACTGACATGAGCAAGAGAACGGTGGCAGAGGCTTCATGACCGAGCGCATACGTGGCAACTCCGTGCTGCCCGCCAATCGCACCTCCATCACGCTGGAGACCGCCGACGGGCTGACGCTGGTCGGTGAGCTTGCCGTTCCGGTTGATCGACCCCCGGTCGCCACGATGATCTGCCTGCATCCGCTGCCGACGCACGGCGGAATGATGGACAGTCACTTGTTCCGCAAGGCTTCCTATCGGCTGCCGGCGCTCGCCGGCATCGCGGTACTGCGGTTCAACACCCGCGGCACGTCGAGCCTGCAGGGCACCAGCAGTGGCGAGTTCGACAACGGGGTGGGGGAGCGGTTCGACGTGGCGGCGGCGGTTGAGCACGCCGAGTTTGCCGAGCTGCCTCATCTGTGGATCGTCGGATGGTCATTCGGGACCGACCTTGCCCTGATGTACGGACTGGAGCCGTCAGTGGAGGGCATTGTGCTGCTGTCGCCGCCGATTCGCTCGGCGACGCCCGAACACCTCAACGCCTGGGCCGAGTCGGGCAAGCCCGTGGCGGCCCTCATTCCCGAGCTCGACGACTACCTGCAGCCTCCCGAGGCGCGTGAACGCTTTGCGGCGATACCTCAGGCCGACGTCGTCGCGGTCGAGGGTGCCAAGCACCTGTGGGTGGGCGACTCCGAGCGGGTGCTTGACGAGATCGCGAGCAGGCTCGTTCCGGGCATTGCGGTGCCGCTGCCCGACACGTGGGACGGCCCGATGGAACGGGCCGACTCATCGGCATACAGCGACCGAACGGTCGCCGCGTTCGAAGCCGCGGCCAAAGAGACGGAGTGACGCAGGTCAGCTCTTGTTGTCGTCGTCCTTGACGGCAGACATGACCTCGGTCTTGGGTGCCTCGTCCTTGGGGTCTTCCTTGGCCTCTGCCTTGGCGGCTGCGGCCTTGGGCTCGGGCTTGGACTCGTCCTTCTCAGCAGCCTTGGCCTTGGGCTCGGGCTTGTCCGCTGACTCCTTGGAGCCGACGCTCGGCGCGAACGTCGAGACGATGTCGCGAAGCTGACCCATCTGCGACATGATTCCGTCGCGCTTGCGCTGAAGCTCTTCGACCTCTGCACGCAGCGTACGAGTCTGGCGCTCGATCTCGGTGGTGGCGGTGACCCGGATCTGCTGCGCCTCTGAGCTGGCACTCGACATCAGGGCTGACGCTTCGGCCTTGGCGCCCTCGAGTACTCGAGCGGCCTCGGCGGACGCGAGATCACGCGACTTGGACGCCTTGGCCATGATCTCTCTCGCGCGCTCGTCTGCGGCACCGGCGCGGGCCTCGGCATCGGCGACCAGCTTGGCTGTCTGCGAGCTGGCCGACTCGTGGTTTTCGGAGGCCTCGCGGGCGAGACGTTCCTTCTCCACGGCGAGCACGCGGCGCGCCTCGGTGACCTCGCGGTCGGCGGCTGCGCGAGCCTGCTCGACCTCGCGGGTCGCGCCGAGGCGAAGGTTCTGCGCATCCTGTTCGGCCGCGAGCTTGACCTGTGCTGCCTCACGTTCTGCGTGAGCCCGGAGATCCTCGGTGTGTGCGAGCGCCTCGGCGTGCATGGCCTCGGCGTCCTCAAGGAGCTGCTTGCGCTTCTCTTCGAGCTCTGTGACAGCGCTGGTGCGCAGCTGCTCGGCCTCGTGGTTGGCGGCGGCGCGAACCATCGCGGCTTCTTCTTCAGCCTTCTTGACGAGCTCATCGGCTTCGCGCACTGCGCGGTTGCGTACGTCTTCGGCCTCCTGCTCGGCCAAGCCCAGCAGCTGCGCGGCGTGATTGCCCAGACCGGTGTAGGTGGGCTTTTCGACTGCTTCGACACGGTCCTTGAGCTTCTCGATCAGGTCGCGAAGGCTCTCGTTCTCGGCGGTGAGCTTCTGCGCAGCCTCGGCTGCGCTCTTGAACTCCGCTGACTGGGTGCGAACCCAGGCGTCTACGGCATCACTGTCATATCCACCGCGGCGTGCCAGCGGGAAGGACGCGTCGCCGGCCTTCTGTGCGGCGTCGAAGATGGACAATCCGGACTCTTGGGACATGCGATTCCCTCGCGAATGAGTAGCTAATTGGGTTGGCTACACCATACCTCGCGTCCGGCGCACCGAAACAGCCAGATCGAGTGCCCTGACGGGCGATCAGACTCCGCGGAACCGGTTGATCGCGTCGATGTGCAAGGCGCGCTTTTCGCCATCTCGGACGCCGAGTCCCTCTTCGGGGGCCAAGCACAGCACGCCCACCTTCCCCTGGTGCAGGTTGTGGTGCACGTCAAGCGCTGCCTGTCCGGTGTCCTCGAGCTTGTAGACGCGCGAGACGGTCGGGTGGATCAAGCCCTTGTCGATGAGCTTGTTGGCCTCCCACGACTCACGGTAGTTCGCGAAGTGCGAGCTGACGATCCGCTTGAGGTTCATCCAGAGGTAGCGGTTGTCGTACTGGTGCATGTAGCCCGAGGTCGAGGCACAGGTGACGATCGTGCCGCCCTTGCGTGCGACGTAGACGCTGGCTCCGAAGGTCTCGCGGCCCGGGTGCTCGAAGACGATGTCGGGGTCGTCGCCGCCGGTGAGCTCGCGGATCTTCTTGCCGAAGCGCTGCCATTCCTTGGGATCCTGGGTGTTCTCGTCCTTCCAGAACTTGTAGCCCTCTGCTGAGCGATCAATGATGTGCTCGGCACCCATGGAACGCACGATGTCGGCCTTCTCGGGTGACGAGACGACGCAGACGGGCGTGGCGCCGCCGTTGAGGGCGAACTGCGTCGCGTACGAGCCGAGACCACCTGAGGCGCCCCAGATCAGCACCGTGTCGCCCTGCTTCATGTTGGCGCCGTTGGTCGAGACCAGCTGACGGTATGCCGTGGAGTTGACCAGGCCGGGGCTTGCCGCCTCTTCCCACGTCAGGTGGTCCGGCTTGGGCATGAGCTGGTTGGCCTTGACGATCGCCAGCTGGGCCAGGCCGCCGAAGTTTGTCTCGAAGCCCCAGATTCGCTGTTCGGGATCCATCATCGTGTCGTTGTGTCCGTCAGGGGCCTCAAGCTCCACCGACAGGCAGTGCGCGACGACCTCGCGGCCCGGCTTCCACTTGTTGACACCCGGGCCGACGCGCAGGACGACTCCGGAGAGGTCGGAGCCGACCACGTGATAGGGCAGGTCATGGCGCTTGGTGTATTCGCTCAGGCGGCCGTATCGCTCAAGGAAGCTGAACGTTGAGACGGGCTCGAAGATGGAGGTCCAGACCGTGTTGTAGTTGATGGCGCTGGCCATGACGGCGACGAGAGCCTCGCCCGGTGCGAGCTCGGGGATCGGGACGTCGTCGAGGTGCAGGCTCTTGCGGGGGTCCTTGTCGCGGCTGGCCATGCCCTCGAACATGTCGACCTCGTCCTTGTGGACCGTGATGCCCTTGTAGCTTTCGGGGAGGTCGATGGTGGCGAAGTCCTCGGGGGCGGTGTCGCCGGCGAGGATGGCGTCAAGGATGTTCTGCACGGGGCGTCCTTCGGTTCGGGGTCTCGGCATGTTACTCCGCGGTAACGCGGTGAGGCTATCGCTTGTGGCTGTGATTCGCCCCTCAGTGCGGGGCGCTGGCCGGCTGGACGAGCTCGACGAGCACTCCGCCGGCGTCCTTGGGGTGGACGAAATTGACTCGTGAGTCGGACGTGCCTCGCTTGGGCACGTCATAGAGGAGGCGCACCCCGCGCTCGCGAAGCGTCTGCGACACGGCATCGATGTCGGACACGCGATAGGCGAGCTGCTGGATGCCCTGACCATTGCGGGCCAAGAACTTGGCGATCGTGGAATCTTCACTCAGCGGTGCAAGGAGCTGGATGCAACTACCGGAGTCGCCGACGGCGAGCATCGCCTCGCGGACCCCCTGTTCCTCGTTGACTTCTTCATGGATCGAGTGCAGGCCGAACGTCGACGCATACATCTCAAGGGCTTCATCGAGATCAGGTACGGCGATGCCGACGTGGTCGATCGCGAGCAGCAGGTGGCCGGGGACGAGCGGTTCGCTTGACATGCCTCGAGGGTAGAGCAGATCAACCGCGGCTCCGGCGTGATCCCGCGCACACGGACGTCACGGGCACGAAACGCGTGAGTAAAGTGAGGTAACAGTCTTCTAAGGAGCAGTGAATGTCTCAGTCCGTGATCGTTGCCGGTGCCCGTACGCCGATCGGCCGCCTCCTGGGTGGCTTCAAGGGGCTCTCGGGCTCAGACTTGGGTGGCCTCGCCATCAAGGGCGCACTTGAAAAGGCCGGTGTCACCGGCGAGCAGGTCGACTACGTGATCATGGGTCAGGTCCTCACCGCAGGAGCCGGACAGGTGCCCGCGCGTCAGGCCGCATTCAAGGGCGGGATTCCGCTCACGACGCCTTCGATCTCGATCAACAAGGTATGTCTGTCAGGCATCAACGCCATCGCGCTGGCCGACAGCCTGATCCGCGCCGGCGAGTACGACATCATCGTGGCCGGCGGCCAGGAGTCGATGACTCAGGCGCCGCACATGCTGCTCGGCTCGCGCGAGGGCACCAAGTACGGCGACACCAAGCTGGTTGACCACATGGCAGCCGATGGTCTGTGGGACGCCCAGACTGACCAGGCCATGGGCGGCCTGACCGAGCAGATCAACGCTGACGGCACCAAGTTGTCTCGCGAGGAGCAGGACGCGTTCAGCGCTCGCTCGCACCAGCTGGCCGCGACAGCACAGAAGAACGGCGTGTTCGACGAGGAGATCGTGCCGGTCACGATCCCGAGCCGCCGTGGTGACGATGTCGTCATCTCCGCGGACGAGGGCGTTCGCGGCGAGACGACGGCCGAGTCCCTCGGCAAGTTGCGCCCAGCATTCAGCAAGGACGGCACCATCACGGCAGGCTCGGCCAGCCAGATCTCCGATGGCGCCGCTGCAGTGGTCGTCATGAGCAAGGCCAAGGCTGAAGAGCTCGGCCTGTCGTGGATCGCCGAGATCGGTGCAGCCGGCACAGTTGCCGGACCCGACTCCAGCCTGCAGCTCCAGCCGGCCAACGCCATCGCGAAGGCAGCTGAGAAGGAAGGCATCAGCGTCTCTGACATCGACCTGTTCGAGCTCAACGAGGCATTCGCCGCGGTCGGCATCGAGAGCTCGCGTCAGCTGGGCATCACCGAGGACAAGGTCAACGTCAACGGTGGAGCGATTGCGCTGGGTCACCCCATCGGCGCCAGCGGCGCCCGCATCGTGCTGCACCTCGCACTCGAGCTCGGCCGCCGCGGAGGCGGCATCGGTGCCGCAGCGCTGTGCGGCGGCGGCGGCCAGGGCGATGCCCTGATCATCCGCGTACCCAAGAAGTAGCAGGCCGCAGGCGGTGACCAGTCGGGGCGACCGCGTCGCCGATCTCGTCGAGCGCGCACAGGCCGGCGAGGCAAAGGCGGTCGCCAGGCTGATCTCGCTCGTCGAGGACGGGGCGCCCGAGCTACGCGACGTCAGCGCAGCCCTGGCGCCGCACACCGGTCGGGCCCACATCGTGGGCCTGACCGGCGCGCCCGGCGTCGGGAAGTCGACGTCGACCTCCGCACTGGTCACGGCCCTTCGCGCGCAGGGACGTCGGGTGGGCGTGCTGGCGGTTGACCCCACGTCGCCATTCTCCGGCGGGGCGTTGCTCGGCGACCGCATACGTATGCAGGACCACGCGACCGACGACGGTGTCTACATACGTTCGATGGCGAGTCGCGGACACCTCGGTGGTCTCTCGGTCGGTGCGCCCCAGGCTCTGCGGGTGCTCGACGCGGCGGGATGTGACGTCGTGCTGGTGGAGACGGTTGGTGTCGGTCAGTCCGAGGTCGAGATCTCCGGTCTCGCCGACACCACACTGGTGCTGTTGGCACCCGGAATGGGCGATGGCATCCAGGCAGCCAAGGCCGGCATCTTGGAGATCGGCGACATCTTCGTCGTCAACAAGGCTGATCGCGAGGGTGCGGCCGCGACCCGACGCGAGCTTCGATCGGTCGTGGCGATGACCGACCGGGTCGACGGAGCGTGGCAGCCGCCGATCGTCCTCACCGTGGCCACGACCGGAGAGGGAGTCGACGAGGTGGCCGAGCAGATCGCGCTGCACCGTACGCACCTGATCGATTCTGGCGAGCTCGACCGCCGCCGGCTCGCTCGTACGCGGCGCGAGATCGAGGCCTTGGCCCTGAGTGTCGTTCGCCAGCGCCTGGTCGACATCTCCGGCGACGCGCGTCTCGACAGCTTGGCTGCCGAGGTGCTCGCCGGGACGACAGATCCGTTCGCCGCCGCAGACACGCTGGTCGAGAATCTCTGACCCTGCGGGCGCGGCGTCGCCGTCTGGACGACCAGATCGTGAACAATAGGGGTGTGCTGAAGAAGGTCATCACGCTGCTCGTCGTTGGTTTCGGGGTCTACTACCTGCTGACGGCCCCTGCTGGCGCCGCGGACGCGGTGAGCAATGCTGCCTCCGCTGTGATTGATGCGTTCAGCCAGATCGGCGTCTTCGTCAACGAGCTCGTCGCGTAGTCCGATGATCCGGGCGCTTCTTGACCGCCTGCCTGATCAGGAGATCGACAGCCACCTCCTGGCCGTGGAGGGTGAGGTCGTCATCGACCTCGTCTATCACCACGCGATCGTGTTCTGGCGTCCCATCGCTGAGGGCGTGGCCGTCGCGCTGCTGTGGATCTTCGCGCTGATCGGCCCGATCCAGCTCGGGTGGTTCTTCCTGCTCGTCGGATTCGGGCTTGGAGTTCACGCGCTCTACCTCACGTTGCGAGAGCGTCGCGACGTCTTTGTGGTGACCAACATGAGAGTTTTTCGCGCCAGCGGTGTGTTCACCGTGCGGATCGCGACGATGCCGATCACCCGAATCCTCGACATCACCGTCGAAAAGCCGTTGCTCGGTCGTCTGCTGGGCTACGGCCACTTCACCTTCGAGTCGGCGGCGCAGGCGCAGGGGCTTCGAAACATTCGTTACATCGGCGATCCGGACGAGCGCGACCTGACGATCCAACGAGTGGTCCAGCGCTCGGGACTACGCGGTCGAACCGTCGAGCAGCAGCTGCTCGACGGTCGCTGACGTCGCTCAGCACACGCCCGCCGGCATCAGTCGCTCAAACCACTGAGCGCCGGCGGGTTGTGGCGTTCGTACACTGGGGTCATGAACTTCTCGCGCCCCGGCGCCATCGACCTGTCTGCACTGAAGCAGCCAGCCGCTCGCCCCGCCGCATCAGGCTCCTACGTCGTCGACATCACCGAGCAGAACTTCCAGTCAGCCGCCCTCGAGGCGTCGATGCAGCATGTCGTGGTGCTCAGCCTCTGGTCGCCGAGGTCTCCACAGAGCGCGGACTTCAATGCCGTGCTGGCCACGGTCACCAACAAGTTCGATGGGCAGATCCTTCTGGCCCAGGTCGATGTTGATGCCAATGCCGCGATCGCCCAGGCGCTCGAGGCCAAGGCCGTGCCGTTGGTGGTCGGACTGGTCAAGGGTCAGCCGGTGCCATTGTTCCAGGGCACCGTCGACGAGGCCGAGGTGTTGCGCTTCTTCTCCGAGCTGATCACCGTCGCGGCACAGCACGGCGTCACGGGTCGAGCAGGCGGCGTGGCTGGTGCGAACGAGCCGACGGGTGAAGACCTCGAGGAGGACGCGCCGGCCGATCCGCGATTTGCCGTGGCTGACTCGGCCTTCGGCGAGGGTGACTTCGATACCGCCGTCGCCGAGTACGAGAAGCTCCTGGCGCAGTACCCCGCAGACAGCGAGATCGCCGAACGGCTGGCCGGCGTCCGACTTCTCGCGCGCACCAAGGACGCTGACCTGCAGGCGGCCCGCAAGGCCGCGGCCGACGCTCCGGACGACCTGGAAGCCCAGATGCTGGTCGCTGACCTCGACATCAGCGGCGGACACGTTGACGACGCGTTCGACCGCCTCATCGGGTTGATCAAGCAAACAGCGGGCGATGATCGCGAGAATGTACGTACCCGGCTGGTCGAGCTGTTCACCGTTGTCGGCGTGGCTGATCCACGTGTCGCGACGGCGCGCCGGGCACTTGCGTCCGCATTGTTCTGACCGACGCCTGCTTTCCCGATAGGGTCAAGTCGGCGTCCGCTCGGAGATCGCCGCAGGGAGTGTGGCGATGCGCAGCAGGATGAGCTGGGTGCTCACGGTGCTTGGCGCGCTCTTGGCGACCGCTGGGCTCGGGGTGATGTTGATCCTCGGACCAGACAGCAGGTTCACGACAGGGCCCCATGCGGTCGAGACGGACGGCATCGCGGTGGTGACGGCGCCCAAGGTCATCACCTGGACCAATGTGCGGATCGACGTCCTCGTGGAGGTGCCGGCCGAGAAGCCGGTGTTCGTCGGCCTGGGCAACACCGTCGACGTTCAGGACTACGTGAGCGAGACGTCACGCCTGGAGGTCACCGACTTCCACACACCGTGGAAGACCAAGACCCGAACCATCGATGGCAAGCCCGGCCTCCCGGGTGCGCCGACGGCACTCGACTGGTGGCTCGCCGACTCGGCCGGCCGCGGCGGCGCCGGCATCTCGACCAATCTTCCTGACCAGACGGTGTCTCTGGCCATCCTCTCGGTCGGCGACAGCAATCTGTCGGGGCTCAAGGTCAGCCTCGCCTACGGTGTCGAAGGCGGATTCGCCAAGGGACTTGGCCTCCTGCTGCTCGGCGCGGGAGCCGTCCTGCTGGGTCGCCTGGTTCGCCGCGGTGCCCCGCTCTGGGCCGATAGCGACCCCGATGAGGAAGATGTGGTCTACGTGTTCGTCGACGACGACGGTGTGGAGCACGAGATCTCGGCCGAGGAGGCCCAGCAGTACGAGATCGTTGACGTCGAGGAGATCGTCGACGCCCCCGATGCAGCACCTGAACCGGCCGTTGACGCTGACGATGAGGAAGAAGTCGTCTACATCTACGTCGATGAGGACGGTGTGGAGCACGAGATCTCGGCCGAGGAGGCCGAGGCATACGAGTTCATCGACGAAGTGGTTGTCGAGGTCGAGCCCGATGCGAAGGTCGAGAGTGTGCCGGCAGTCGACGAACCACAGCCGACGCCCCCCACAGAACGGGTGATGTACGTGTTCGTGGACGAGGACGGTGTGGAGCACGAGGTCGCCGAGGACGAGCTGGACGACTTCGAAGTGGTTGACGACGACGAGGTGGACAAGCGATGAAGCGCTTGATGATCGCCGCGTCCTGCCTGCTGGTGCTCTCGGCCTGCGCAATGCCCCACGAACGTACCGACCTGACGCTCCGCAAGGATGCTGCACGGTCGGTAGAGGTGGATCAGGTGTTCGAGCGATATCGACTCGTGCGCAATGCAGCCATCGAGCTGCTCGACCCCAAGCCGCTGTCCACCGTCGAGAGCGAAGCCGTCTTCGACATCGACTCGGGATCGTTCGAGGTCTCGCAGCGGCTCGCGCAAAAGCAGAAGCAGGACACCGACAAGATCGATGTCACCAGGGTGCTCACCCCGCGCTTCTCGAAGTATCCGTTGTGGTTCCTAGCAGTGGTACGTGATCGTGCGATGGGCATCAACAAGATCCAGATCTTCGAGCGCGCCGCGGCGGCCGACCCGTGGCTTCTTGTGGCCAGCCCCGAGACGGTCGCCGAGACCCAGCTGCCCGAGCTGCGAACCAACGGTTCAGTCGTCGTGCTGGTCAAGCCCGACAACGGTGCAGGCATGAGCATGTCAGCTGACGAGGCGGCCGCGACCTATGCCAAGGCGCTCGCCAACGCCTCGTCCCCGGAGTCCGACGCCGTCGTGAAGGACTCGTTCATCCGCCAGATGCGCACTGCATCTGCCGCGAACTCAGACCTGGCCGGCGTGACGTACTCACAGGCGTGGACCGCTGAGGACGTCCGCTTCGCGCTGCGGACGTCAGATGGCGGAGCCCTCGTGTTCGTCACGTTGTTGCGCTACGACACCTACAAGGTCAAGTCCGGGCTCACCGTGACCTGGCCTGACGGAACACCGCAGCAGGCGTTCCTGTCGGCAGGCATCTCCGGCGCTGGCACGCTGCAGTACAAGCACCAGGTGCTGCTCCACATTCCGGGCGGCAATGGCAAGCCGCGGGCTATCGGACAGTACGGCGGCGTGGTCGGCGCCACAGATCAATGACAGCTCACAGCATGCGACCCAGGGTGTAGCCAACAGCAGCCGCCGAGACGCTCGCGACGATCATGAGCATGGAGTTGGCGAAGGCCGCACCGTAGCGCCGATCGAGGACGAGGTGCGCCGACTCGACGCTCGCCGTGCTGAACGTCGTGTAGCCCCCGAGGAAACCCACGCCGGCAATCGCATGCCACGGGTCGGCTGTGCCGGCCCCGATGACCAGCCCGAGCAGCAATGAGCCGGTGACGTTGATCAGGTGCGTCGACCAGGGGAAAGTCCTTGGCACGCGGGGACGAAGCCACGAGTCGATGAGGAAGCGCGTGCCGGCACCGAGCCCGCCCGCGAGTGCGATCCACAGGGCAGTCATCGTCGGCCCCGCGATCCGACGGCAACGCCCGCGAGCGCCGCCGCGAGCCCGGCGACCACGCTCGCGGCGGCGTACGCGAGACCAAGCGCCACGTGGTCGGTGCGCAGCAGCGCGTCGGTCTCCACCGCCAGGGCGCTGTATGTCGTGAGACCGCCCAGGAATCCGGTCCCGAGAAGCAGTCGTACGGTCTTGGCGCGGGTCGTGAGGATCGCCGCCAAGAGAGCGCCGAGGGCAAATGACCCCACAACGTTGACTGCGAAAGTCGCGAGTGGGAACAATCCGTCGCCCGGAAGTGCCTCGCCGACGCCGTATCGCCCCATCGTGCCAAAAGCGCCGCCGAGGGCAACCCACGCGAATGACCTCATGTCACACCCCGCAGGAGACTGGCGGCGATCGCGAACATCACCACGGCGATGAGGGCATCGAGGACCCGCCATGCAGATGGTCGAGCAAACAGCGGTCGAAGTGCGCGCGCGCCGAAACCAAGTGCCGTGAACCAGATGATGCTCCCCGCGGCCGCGCCGAGGCCGAACCACCAGCGGCCGTCACCGTGGGTGCCGGCCACCGAGCCCAGCAGGATCACCGTGTCCAGGTAGACGTGCGGGTTGAGCCAGGTCAGCGCCATGCTCGTGGTGATGGCGGTACGCAGGCCCGTCGGCTTGCCGGCGGTGTCGGCGTCGATCGCCGAGGGCCGCCAGGCCCGGCGGGCAGCAAGCACGCCGTACGCGATCAGGAAGGCAGAGCCACCGATTCGCATCGCGTTCAGGAGCCACGGTGCCGCCTGGATCAGGCTGCCGAGCCCGCCCACACCGACAGCGATCAGCACGATGTCAGAGATCGCGCAGACGGCAACGACGGCGAAGACGTGCTCGCGGCGCAGACCCTGGCGCAGCACGAACGCATTCTGTGCACCGATCGCGATGATCAGCGAGAGACCGAAGCCGACGCCTGCGACGAGTGACACCAGCACGGCTCAATCCTTCCAAATGGCGCGCCCGGCAGGAATCGAACCTGCGACCTAGAGATTAGAAGGCTCTTGCTCTATCCGACTGAGCTACGGGCGCTCGGGGCGGGTTGCCCGGGCACAAGCCTATCCGCGAGCGCACGTTCGTTGGTGCACCCCGCGTATGCCCTACGATTCGCAGGGTGACATTTGCGACGGACTCGACGATCTCGGGTGGACTGACGCAACGCCATGAGCCATTCCGACAGCGGGGACGCACTGCGCTCTTCGTGGCGTTCGTCGTCATCGGGATCGCCGGTGTCGCGGGCGGGTTGGCGCTGGCATTCGGCGCGGGCGATCCAGAGGGTGCAGGTCTGTCCTTCATCTTCGCGCTGCTGCCTTTGCCGCTGTTGTGGCTTGCCTACTGGTGGCTCGATCGCTATGAGCCCGAGCCGCGACGTTACAAGTTCGCGGCCTTCGTCTGGGGTGGCGTCATCGCAGTGGCGATCGCTCTGGCCCTGCAGATCTGGATCCAGGACGCCTTCGACGTCAGCGACGACACGATGGCATCTGTCGTTGCACCGCTGACCGAGGAGCCGGCAAAGTGCCTGTTCTTGCTGCTGACCTTCCTGCGGGCCCGGCGGGTGATCGACGGATTTCTTGACGGACTGATCTTCGCTGGGCTGGTCGGGATTGGCTTCGCATTCGTGGAGAACATTGGCTACTACGCGGCGAGCTATCTCGGATCGCCTGACATCAAGCTCGCCGGCGCTGAAGGTGTAACCACCACCTTCATCGTGCGCGGTGTGTTCAGCCCGTTCGCGCACCCGTTGTTCACCTCGGCATTCGGCATCGCGATCGGCCTAGCCGTGACACGTCGCTCGAAGTGGGCGAAGGTCGTGCTGGGGGTGCTCGGACTGGCCGTGAGCATCGGCCTGCACGCGATGTGGAATGCCTCGCTGAGCTTTGGCGACGGGACGGGATTCTTCCTGGTGTACGTCGTACTCGGCGTGGTTCTGCTGCTCGTCGCGATCTTGGCAATCATCGTCAGGTCTCGTCAGGTCCGGATTCTGGAGCAGTCCTTGTCCTACGTGGCGCAGCGTGGCTGGATCCACCCGGCCGAGATTCCGTATCTCTCGCGCTTCAGCTACCGCAAGGCGGCGCGACGATATGCGCGCGAGCACCACGGCAAGGATGCCCGCAAGATCGTCAAGCGTTATCAGCAGTTGGCGACCGAGATGGCCTTCCTGCATCACGCCATGATGAGCGGTCGTTCGAAGCCACATGGCGTCGAGCGGACGTACGCGTTGCTCGATCAGATGTACGCGCTTCGACCGGACCTGAGATTTCCGCCCGCGCTGCAAAACACCGTTCGTCACTTCTGACCCGCGGTTCACACGAGCCGTGGCGGCGGCGTGCCCGGTCGTCCACTAATCTGTCCCCATACCCGTTGGTGAACGCACCAAGTCAATGAGAGGAGCTCTTGTGCCCGGCGAACATGCTTCGGCCGAGCTTCTCGGTGCCCTGAGCGGGCTGCTCGGCAATGTCTCGGCGGCGCCCTTGGCGCTCGACGTCGATGGCGTGGTCGAGGCTCGCCGCATTCGGGCGGACATCGTCACCCAGCTGTCGGACTACGTTCTACCGCGCCTCGTGCAGCTTGAAGGTCCGCTGATGACCGTTGTCGGTGGCTCGACGGGCGCTGGAAAGTCGACGTTGGTCAACTCGCTCGTGGGCGAGCGGATCAGTGAGTCAGGAGTGTTGCGTCCGACGACGCGCTCGCCTGTGCTCGTGCACCATCCAGACGACGCCGAGTGGTTCCTCCCCGACCGCATCCTTCCCGATCTCCCGCGCACCACGATCCCGAGCAATGACACCTATGCGCTGCGCCTGGCGACGTCGACCAAGATTCCGCGCGGGCTGGCCATCCTCGACGCTCCCGATGTCGACTCGATCGACCAGGGCAATCGCGAGCTGGCCGCACAGCTGCTGGCCGCTGCCGATCTGTGGTTGTTCGTGACGTCAGCTGCACGCTACGCCGACCAGGTGCCGTGGGACTACCTCAAGATGGCCGCCGAGCGCAGTACGTCTGTCGCCGTCGTACTGGACCGGACGAGCAAGGATGCCGTGACCGAAGTGCGCGGACACCTGGCGCGGATGATGACCTCTCGTGGGCTCTCTGACTCGCCACTGTTCACGGTGCCGGAGTCCGGGGTCGACGCTGACGGCCTCCTCCCGCCAGACTCTGTCGCGCCCATCGTGGGTTGGCTGCACGATCTCGCAGGCAATCTCGAGGCGCGGCGCATGGTCATCTCACGCACCCTCGACGGCGCGGTCCGCAACAACGTGCTGCGAGCGCACGATGTCGCCGATGCCATGGACACGCAGATCGAGCTTTCCGAGCAGCTGTACCGCAGCGTCGAGACGACCTACCGCGAATCGCTCGAGTCGTTCGCTGCCAGGAGCACCGACGGCTCACTGCTTCGCGGCGAGGTCCAGGTGCGCTGGCAGGAATTCGTCGGCTCCGGCGACCTGTTGCGATCGGTCGAGGACAAGGTCGGCCGCATCCGCGATCGCTTCCTCGATGGCGTCACCGGCAAGCGCACCCGGTCGAGCGACATCGTCGCTGCGATAGAGACGGGCGTGTTCAACCTCGTGGTCGAGCTTGCAGAGTCAGCTGCGGCCGATGTCGCACGCTCCTGGAACGAGGTGCCGGCCGGACGCACGCTCCTTGCGGACGCACCGAGTCTCGATCGAGCCTCGCGGGACTTCCGAGTGAAGGCAGAGCGTACGGTGCGCGACTGGCGACAGGCCGTGCTGGAGCTCGTACGCAACGACGGCGGCGACAAGCGCATGACCGCCAAGTTCCTGGCCTTTGGCGTCAACGGCATCGGAGTCGCGCTCATGGTGGTCATGTTTGCCAGCGCTGTCGAGGACGCGGACGAGGACGAGACGGTCTCCCTCGGGCGCAAGCTCTTGTCGGCGATCTTCGGTGATGACGCGGTGTACGCCTTGGTGTCCAAAGCGCACACCGACCTCGAGACCCGCATCACGGCACTCTTCGAGTCGGAGATGCAGCGCTTCGTCGAGCTCGTGGGCCGTCCCGACGAGCTCAAGGCCCGTCAGGATGATCTCCGCGAGTCCGCACGCCAGTCCGAGTATGCGCGCCACGCTGACTTCATCCGCGGGGACGAGTCATGAGCGCCATGACACAGGAAGACGCGATTCCGGCATTCGTTGGTGAGCCCAGCGATGCGGCCAGACGGCTGGACGGGCTGACGCAGGCTGTCACGTCGAGCAGGGGCCGCATTGCCGAGGAGATTCTCGCACCGGCCGAGATGCTTGCGGGGCGGGCCAGTGAACGGCTTCGGCTGTCGGGCGACCACACGATCGTCGCGCTCGCCGGCGCCACAGGATCAGGCAAGTCTTCGCTGTTCAACGCGCTGACGGACCTTGAGCTGGCCGGTGTCGGGGTGCGTCGACCCACGACGTCGTGGGCGCTGGCCTGCGCGTGGGGGCCCGACGGCGCGCAGGGTCTGCTGGAGTGGATGGGCATCCCGCCACGCCACCAGGTCTCACGCCTGAGCATGCTCGATTCGTCGTCGGAAGACACCAAGCTGGACGGCCTGATCCTGCTCGATCTACCGGACCACGACTCGACCGAGGTGTCGCACCATCTCGAGATGGATCGACTCATCAAGTACGCCGACCTCCTCGTCTGGGTGCTCGATCCGCAGAAGTATGCCGATGCCGCACTTCATGATCGCTACATCCGTCCGATGGCGTCTTACGCCGACGTGACACTCGTGGTGCTCAACCAGATCGACCGCATCCCGTACGAGCAGCGCACCCGCACGCTCGAGGACGTCAAGCGCATCCTGGCCGCGGAGGGTCTGCCGAATGTGGAGGTCATCGGTGTCTCGGCGACGCGCGGTGACGGCATCGATGACCTCAAGCGTCACCTGGCGACTCGCATTCGCGCGAAGGTCTCGGCCAAGAGCCGTTTGGGGTCAGACATCACCGCGGCCGCACAGGTCATCGCCCAGGTCGGCGGAACCAGTCAGGTGCCGGGCATCAGCCCAGCCGATCGCCAAGCACTGGACGATGCTTTGGTCGCTTGCGCGGGTGTCCCGCAGGTCGTGGGCGCGATCGCTGCGTCGACGCGCCGCCAGGCGGCTCGGCGCACCGGGTGGCCGATCGCTCGCTGGCTCGGCAGGCTCCGGCGCCGTCCGGTCGACGACCTCAGGCTCGATGCCGACATCTCCTGCGTTGGCAAATGTGTCGGGTTCGGCGGCGAGTCCGGTCCAGCGGGCCAATGCCGAGCTCGCGATCAGAGATCTTGCCGAGAAGGCGTCAATCGGTCTGGAGCACCCATGGCGCGACGCGATCCACGCGGCGTCGCGGCCCTCGGGGCACTCCATCGTCGATGATCTCGATACGGCGATCGAAGCCGCGCATGTGAGGTCACGCAACCCGTGGTGGTGGCGTGTCGTGCAGGTCGGCCAGTGGCTCGCGTTCGTCACGATGGTCGCCGGCCTGCTGTGGCTTGCCGCCGAAGCGATCGACAAGGCTTTTTCGGAGGTGTCGCTGCCGGTGGTTGATGACATCGCCGGTTACCCGGCGGGCGCGGTGGCGGCCTGCGGGGGAGCTGGTGGCAGGCATCGCGCTTGACCTGGTGTCGCGCGTGGTGGCCCGACTCAGTGGTCGGCGGAAGGCAAAGCGTGCCGACCGTGCGCTTCGTGGCGCGATCGACGAGGTCACCATCGCGGGGGTCATCGACCCGATGCAGGCTGAGCTGGACGCATACGGCGCCTATCGCATCGGCATACTGGCTGCTCTCGGCTGACAGGGCCTGCGCGCGCACTTCGGTGCAGCCAGCCCTACCGGAGCACACCGGCGCTCGACGTAGGGCCCACCCACCCGCCGTGCCTTGCGTGGCTCCTAGACTCGGGACCATGGCTGAATACGTCTTCACACTTCGCAATGTTCGCAAGAAGCTCGGCGAAAAGGTGGTGCTCGACGACGTCACCCTCTCCTTCCTGCACGGAGCCAAGATCGGCGTGGTCGGTCCCAACGGCACCGGCAAGTCAACGCTGTTCAAGATCATGGCCGGGCTCGAGCAGCCCAACAACGGCGATGCGATCAAGGACCCGGAAGCCTCGGTCGGCATCCTCCTTCAGGAGCCACCTCTGACGGAGGGCAAGACCGTTCTCGAGAACGTGGAGGAGGCCGTCAGCGAGATCAAGGGCAAGATCGACCGCTTCAACAAGATCAGCGAGGAGCTCGCCGATCCTGACGCCGACTACGACACGCTCCTGCCCGAGATGGGCGAGCTGCAGACCGATCTCGATCATGCCAACGCCTGGGATCTCGACTCGCGCCTGGCGCAGGCCATGGATGCGCTCCGCTGCCCCCTCCCGATGAGATGGTCGACCACCTCTCAGGCGGTGAGCGGCGCCGAGTGGCGCTGTGCAAGCTCCTGCTGGAGCAGCCCGACCTTCTGCTGCTCGATGAGCCCACCAACCACCTGGATGCCGAAAGTGTCCTGTGGCTCGAGCAGCACCTCGCGACCTACCCGGGCGCGGTCCTGGCCATCACCCACGACCGGTACTTCCTCGACAATGTCGCCGAATGGATCCTCGAGCTCGACCGGGGCAAGACGCACCCGTACGAGGGCAACTACTCGACCTATCTCGAGACCAAGCAGCAGCGCCTCGTGGTCGAGGGCAAGAAGGACGCCAAGCGCGCCAAGATCCTGGCCAAGGAACTTGAATGGGTGCGCTCGAACGCCAAGGCTCGCCAGGTCAAGAACCAGGCCCGACTGGGACGCTACGAGGAGATGGCCGCCGAGGCCGAGCGTGGTCGCAAGCTCGACTTCGAGGAGATCAACATCCCGGCCGGGCCCCGACTCGGTGATGTCGTCCTGAAGACTCAGGACCTGCACAAGAGCTTCGGTGAGCGCGAGCTGTTCGATGGATTGACGTTCGACCTCCCGCGCTCTGGCATCGTCGGAGTCGTGGGGCCCAACGGCGTCGGCAAGTCCACGCTGTTTCGGATGATCGTGGGGGAGGAGAAGCCTGACAGCGGCTCCCTCGAGGTCGGCAAGACCGTCAAGATCTCCTACGTCGACCAGGGTCGCGGCGGCATCGACGACTCGCTCAACGTCTGGCAGCTCGTCTCCGGTGAGCTCGACTTCATCAAGGTGGCCAACTTCGAGGTGCCAAGTCGTGCCTATGTCGCGTCATTTGGCTTCAAGGGGCCCGATCAGCAAAAGCAGGTCAAGGTCTTGTCGGGCGGCGAGCGCAACCGGCTCAACCTTGCACTGACCCTCAAGATGGGCGGCAACTTCCTTCTGCTCGATGAGCCGACGAACGACCTGGATGTCGAGACGTTGCAGTCTCTCGAGGACGCGCTGCTCGACTTCCCCGGCTGCGCCGTGGTGGTCTCGCACGACCGGTGGTTCCTCGACCGGGTCGCGACGCACATCCTCGCGTGGGAGGGTGACGCCGACAACCCGGCCAGGTGGTTCTGGTTCGAAGGCAACTTCGCCGACTACGAGATCAACAAGGTCGAGCGCCTGGGTGAGGAAGCGGCACGCCCGCACAGCGTGACGTACCGCAAGCTCACCCGCGACTGACCGGTTTCTAGCTGGCGCTGCTCGACGCGGAGTCGTCTGCCGGGGCCGATCGGTCGGAGGGCTTGGCGGCGTCTCCGGCCCGTCGCTCGGGCCGTGCGTTGTTGATGCTGTCGGTGATGCGCTCGGTCAAGGTCTCCTTGCGCTTGTCGGCCTGTTCTTGGGTGATCTTGTCGTCCTTGACGGCGGCGTCGAGCTTCGCCTCGGCATCGGCGACCAGTGCCTTGACGAGGACGTCGGTGTCGACCCCCTCAGCCTTGGCGACCGCGGCAAGGCTCTTGCCGTCCTTCAGCTCCGCGCGAAGCTCGGTCTCGGTGAGCCCAAGCGCCTTGGCGGCGGCGGCAAGATGCTCGCCGCGCATGCCGCCGTGACCCGGGCGGCCCTCGGGCAGCTTGTCGTCGAGGGTCGCGGCCACCTTGTCGGCTTGCTCCTGGGTCAGGGTGCCGTCCGTGACGAGCCCGGTGAGTGCGCTCTTGATCCCGGCGAGCCGGCTCTTGACGGGATTGTCTGAGTCAGCAGCGTTCGCGGGGGTGAAGGCGACTGCGCCTCCTCCGACTGCCAGGGTGCTGGCGAGGATGATGCTTGCGGTGCGCTTGTGCATGACGTTTGCTCCTTGAATCGATGTACGACCCATGGTGTGGACGCCGGATAACAGTGCCTTGTGGCGGGGCTGTGAATTGGCTGGCAGATCAGCAGGTGCCGCCGAGGTGGGTCATGACGCGTTGCATCACCTGACCGATCACCTCGAACTCCTCGGGGGAGGCGTTGTCGACGAGATAAGCATGAACGCCGCGTACGTGAGTGTGTGCGGCTTCCTCCAGGAGGTCAAAACCCTTGTCGGTCATGACTGCCGAGACTCCGCGGCCGTCCTCGGAGCACTGGCCACGCAGCACCAGACCCTCGCGCTCGAGTCGCGCGATGGTGTGCGTGACACGGCTGCGTGAGTGTGACACCGCCGCGGCGAGCTCGGCCATCCGAATCGAGCGGCCGGGGGCTTCAGACAGGCGCACGAGGATCTCGTACTCGGGCATCGACAATCCGTGCGCGGTGCGGAGGTCGCGATCCAGCCGGTCGTTGAGGACGATCGTGCCACCCAGGAATGCCCGCCACACCTGTTGTTGGGCGGGCGTCAACCAGGGTGTCTCGGTTGCTGTCTCCATGTGAGCCATCATACAAGCGGACCGACTTGATTGAAAGTTAAACCGGCTGTACTGTTGTATTTGTTGAACAATCAACTACCCATTCTTGGAGGACCACATGAGCAGCACAGCAGTCAGCACCGCCATCAGCGCCGGTCACTGGACTCTCGACCCGACACACACCGAGATCGGCTTCTCGGTTCGCCACATCATGAGCAAGGTTCGCGGCAAGTTCGACGCATTCGAGGGCACGCTCGTCACCGCTGAGGACATCACGGCGTCGGCGGTCAACGTCTCGGTGGACCTCAACTCGATCAACACCGGAACGGCCGGCCGCGACGATCACCTTCGCTCGGGCGACTTCTTCGAGGTCGAGAAGTATCCGTCGATGACGTTCGCGTCGACCAGCGTCGTGCGCAACGACGACGCGAACTTCGTCGTCACCGGCGACCTCACCATCAAGGGCGTCACCAAGCCGGTCGCGCTCGACGTCGAATTCTTCGGCGAGGGCAGCGACCCGTGGGGTGGAACGCGGGTTGGTGTCGAGGCCACGGCAGAGATCAGCCGCAAGGAGTTCGGCATCGACTTCAACATCCCGCTCGAGGGTGGCAAGGTCGTCATCGGCGACAAGATCTCGATCCACATCAACGCCGAGGCCGTCCTCCAGGCCTAGAGTCGGCGGGTCATCCGCACGGCCAGTTCGGCGTGCAGGGTGGCCAGCTCGTGACCCGAGCGCGAGCCTCCGGGTTCGAACCACCGCACCAGATCGACGCCCAGCGACAGCAGTGAGAACGCTGTCCCGGGGACGTCATCGACATCCAGGACGCCCTGGCCGACACCATCGGCCAGGGCGTCCTGCATGGCCTTCTCGATGCGTCGTCGATAGGAAGCAACCTCGGCGCGGTGGTCGTCGGTCAGGGCGTGGTACTCGTACTGCACGATGCGGCCGACGCGGCTGTTGTCGGCGTGCCACAGGCTGAAGTCGTAGACCATGGTCCGCAGCCGTCCGACCGGGTCGGTGCTCGACCGTGCCGCAGAGGTGATGACCTCCAGTGCCTCCCGGTGGCCGTCGAGGCTGACGGAGAACAGCAAGCTCTCCTTGGAGTCGTGGTGCACGTAGACCGCGGCAGGACTCATTCCGGCGCGGGAGGCGATGTCGCGCGTCGTCGTGCCAGCGAAACCCTTCTCGGCGAAGGCCTCGACGGCAGCATTGATCAGTCGCTCACGCGCTGTGATCGTCGTCATGTTGGTTGACAGCATGCCGCAGGGCTTGCATGCTAAGCAAGCGCTTAGTGCGCGATTTCCCGTCGAGTCACATGTCACGAAGGCAGACCCTTGCAACGAACGATCTACGGCGACGACCACGAGGCATTTCGTGCGTCCTGTGCAGGCTTCCTCGCCAAGCACGTCGAGCCCCATCTCGAGACGTACCTTGAGGACAAGGCGCTCCCTCGGGAATTCTGGCTCGCTGCGGGTGCCGAAGGTTTCCTCGGTCTCGAGATTCCCGAAGCGTTCGGTGGCGCCGAGGCCGACGACTTCCGGTTCAACGCGGTCTGGGACGAGGAGCTGAGCAAGCTCAACGCCGCACTCGCGTCGTGCGTTGCCATTCACACCGACATCGCCGTGCCCTATCTGGTCGATCTGTGCACTGACGAGCAGAAGGCGCGCTGGTTGCCCGGATGTGCGACGGGCGAGATCCTCACGGCAATCGCCATGACGGAGCCGGGCGGCGGCTCGGACCTGGCGGCGCTCAAGACCACCGCTGTGCGCGACGGCGACGAGTGGGTCATCAACGGGTCGAAGACCTTCATCACCAATGGTTTCTCTGCGGACCTGGTGATCACGGCAGTTCGTACGTCGCCCGAAAAGGGCGCCAAGGGCATCAGTCTGTTCGGCATCGAGGCGACTGACAGCGGCTTCAGCCGCGGGCGCAAGCTCGACAAGGTCGGACAGAGCGAGGCTGACACCGCAGAGCTGTTCTTCGAGGACGTCCGGCTCGGCGACGACCGGCTCATCGGCGAGGTCGACCAAGGGTTCATCTACATGATGCAGCGCCTTCCGCAGGAGCGGATCAGCTGCTCGGTGTCCAATGTCGCTCACGCCAAACAGATCCTCGGCGAGACCATCCAGTACGCACATGACCGCCAGGCGTTCAAGCAGCCGATCGGCAGCCTCCAGCACAACAAGTTCCTGCTCGCCGAGCTGGTGACCAAGATCGAGGTCGCCGAGACGTTCGTCGATGCGGCCGTTCTCGCGCACACCCGCGGCGAGGCGACGGCGACTGACGCGGCCAAGGCCAAGTGGTGGTCGTCGGAGATCCAGAACGACGTCCTCGACCACTGTGTGCAACTGCACGGTGGCTACGGTTACATGAACGAGTACCGCGTCGCCCGAGCCTGGCGTGATGCCCGCGTCAGCAAGATCTGGGCCGGCTCGAACGAAATCATGAAAGAGCTCATCGGGCGAGATCTAGGCTTCTAGGTCACCGTCCTCCACAGACATCCACGCAACACCCAACGTAAGGATTCACTGTCATGACCGAAGCTGTGATTGTCTCGACTGCCCGCTCACCGATCGGACGGGCGTTCAAGGGCTCGCTCAAGGACATGCGCCCCGATGACCTCACGGTCCAGATGCTGCACGCAGCCCTGGCGAAGGTCCCCGAGCTCGATGTCCGCGACATCGTTGACCTCCACCTGGGTGTCGGCCAGCCCGCGGGTGAGAGCGGCTACAACCTCGGCCGCGTCGTCGCCGTCCAGGCCGGCATGGACCACCTGCCCGGTGTGACCGTCAACCGCTACTGCTCCTCGAGCCTGCAGACCAGCCGGATGGCATTCCACGCGATCAAGGCCGGCGAAGGTGATGTGTTCATCTCGGCGGGCGTCGAGACGGTCAGCCGCTTTGGCAAGGGCAGCTCCGACGGCATGCCCGACACCAAGAACCCGCTGTTCGACGAGGCGATCGCCCGCACGGCAGCACGCGAGCAGGGTGGCGCGTCGACATGGACCGATCCGCGCGAGGACGGCAACGTGCCGGATGTGTACATCGCGATGGGCCAGACTGCAGAGAACGTCCAGCAGAAGACCGGGATGAGCCGTCAGGAGCAGGACGAGTTCGGTGTCCGCAGCCAGAACCTCACCGAGAAGGCACTCGCCGACGGATTCTGGGCCAAGGACATCACGCCGGTCACCCTCCCCGACGGCTCCGTGGTGAGCCTCGATGACGGACCTCGCGCTGGTGTCACCCTCGAGGCCGTGTCGCAGCTCCAGCCCGTGTTCCGTCCCGATGGAACCATCACGGCCGGCAACTGCTGTGCACTCAACGACGGTGCAGCGGCGGTAGTCATCATGAGCGACACCAAGGCCAAGGAGCTCGGTCTCACGCCACTTGCACGCATCGTGTCGACCGCGGTCACGGCACTCTCGCCGGAGATCATGGGCCTCGGTCCGGTCGAGGCGATCCCTGCGGCGCTGCGCAATGCCGGTATGGGCCTCGACGACATCGACCTCTACGAGATCAACGAGGCATTCGCCGTTCAGTCGTGGGGATCGGCCAAGATCCTTGGTATCCCGATGGACAAGCTCAACATCAACGGTGGAGCCATCGCCGTCGGACACCCGTTCGGCATGACGGGCGCTCGCATCACCAGCACGCTGATCAACTCGCTGCAGCACCACGACAAGCAGTTCGGAGTCGAGTCGATGTGTGTCGGCGGTGGGCAGGGCATGGCCATGGTCATCGAGCGACTCTCCTGATGGCAGCCCGCTTTGATGGCAAGGTCGCGATTGTCACCGGCGCGAGCCGGGGCATCGGCCTTGCCATCGCGGAGCGACTCGTCGCCGACGGCGCACGCGTGTGCATCACGGCCCGCAAGGCCGATGCGCTCGCCGAGGCGGTGGAGTCGCTGGGTGGCCACGAGAATGCCATCTTTTCCGCGGGTGCCGCCGATGACGAGGCTCACCAGGCCGCGGCCGTTGCCGCGACCCTCGAGGCATTCGGGCGCATCGACTTCCTGGTCAACAACACCGGGATCAACCCGACGTACGGGCGGATGATCGACGTCGATCTCGGTGCCGCGGAGAAGACGTTCCGTGTCAACGTGATCTCGTCGATCGCCTGGGCTCAGAAGGTCTATCACGCCTGGATGGGGGAGCACGGGGGAGCGATCGTCAATGTCGCTTCGGTCGCGGGCCTCAAGCCAGCACCCGGCATCGGCGTGTACGGCGCATCAAAGTCCGGGGTCATCCATGTCACCGAGGAGCTGGCCGTCGAGCTGGGCCCAGACATCCGGGTCAATGCCGTCGCTCCAGCTGTCGTCAAGACGAAGTTCGCCGCTGCTCTCTATGAGGGCAAGGAGGACGAGGTGTCCGCGGCGTACCCGCTCAAGCGACTCGGTGTACCGGAAGATGTGGGTTCGGTCGTGGCATTCCTGTTGTCGGACGACGCCGCCTGGGTGACCGGGCAGACGCTCACGATCGACGGCGGACTGCTGCTGACCGGCGGAGTCTGACCTCCCGATCAGGGATTCATTGCATCGTCAGTCGTGACGGCGCGCCAGCACGCCTCGATGAGAGCCGGTATGACGGCCTCGTCGATGGCGTGCTCGGCCGCCGTCAACCGGATGACCGGCCCGAAGGCAAGGTCGAACAGGACTGTCATCGGCAGCCCGACGAAGGTGTCCAGCAGCTCGATCACCGCTCCGGACGCCATGAACGGGTCGCTGCTGGTCGTGAGCGCGCGCTCGTGCGCGGCTGAGGCGTAAGGCGAAGCGTCGACCTGCACGAGGAAGCGTGCCCGATCAGGATCACGGGAAAGGTGCTCCTGGGCGCCGAGCCAGAGCTGGGCAAATCGTTCGCGGGCTGTGGCGGTGACGTCGAGGTGTGCGATGGCCGCAGTGCCGAGACCGTGCTTGACCTCAAGATAGGTCGCGAAGACCAGCTCGTCCTTGGAGGCGTAGTGGACATAGGCCGTGCCGGTGGCGACCCCGGCCTCCTGGGCCACGGCTGCCATCGACGTGCCGTGGAATCCCTTGCGCGCGACAAGTCGTACCAATGCGCGCCGGATCGCCGCTGCTCGATCGACAGCGATCGGCGGCACGCTCATCGAAGAGCGCTCGCGACGTCGAGCTTGACGCCGGTCTCGCGCTCGGAAACCTCCCACAGGGTGGCAATGCGGCGGTCCATGCCGATGTGCCGCAGAATCGGGCGCCGTACGGCAGGCCCGTTGGACGCGAACAGTGGTCCGTAGAGCTGACCACCGCGCGCGCTTGGATCGGTCGCCGCCCGCAGCTGCGGACGAACGCCCTGAGCGGGCGACATCCCGGCGTGCTCTGCCACAAACTCTGACGCCGTGCCCATCAGTCCGCCGCCGCCCTCTGCGGCGGTCGTCGACTGCAGGTCGGTGTTCGAAAGGCCCGGATGGGCGATCAGGCTCTGGGCGCGTACGCCGGCGGCAGTGAACTGCTTCTGCAGACCCAGACCGAAGTGGTAGTTGGCGAGCTTGGCCTGACCGTAGGCTTTCCAGGCTCCGTAGTTGCCCCGGAGATGAGGGTTGTCGGCGGTGACGGGTGTTCCCTGGAAGCGGGCGATGCTCGTGACGGTGACAACACGTGCCGACTCGGCGCGAAGCACGGCCGGGAGCAGATGAGCGGTGAACGCAAAATGCCCCAGGTGGTCGACGCCGAACTGCATCTCGAAGCCGTCGACCGTGGTGCGTTCTGGCATGGCCATGACGCCGGCGTTGTTGATCAGCAGGTCGATCCGGTCGTGGGTCGCGAGGATCTGCGTGCTCGCAGCGTCTACGGAGGCGAGGTCACCGAGGTCAAGGGGTATGAGCTCAAGCGATGCGGCGGGAAAGCGGGCCTGGATTCGCGACACTGCGTCTGCGGCCTTCTGCTGGTTGCGCACCGCCATGACGACATGGGCGCCTGCTCCGGCGAGCGCTTCTGCTGTTTCCAGCCCGAGGCCGCCGTTGGCGCCGGTCACGACCGCGATGCGCCCGGTCTGGTCGGGAATGTTCTTCTGTGTCCAGCTCACGTCGTCCAACTCTCCGCAGAATGAATGATCATTCATTCTTTCATGGGATAGGTCCGGATATTGGCTGGATCTGGGATCCATGACGCTGGTGGAGGTGATCTACGTCTCGCCAAAAACATGAGGAAAACCTCGCATTAAAGTTGAGGAATCCCTCATGTTTTGCGATAGTGGAGATACCGCCCGTCGATCCCGAGACGGCAGTACCCGAGGGAAATCACGTGACGACCATCGACACACAGCTTGCCCCGAACCGCACGTCAGAGCGCCGTGGCGCTCTCGTTGACCGCATCGTCGACGGCGCCGCTTACGCAGTGGCATTCGGCGGACAGGGGACCCCGTGGCTGGAGCCGTTGGCCGATCTCGTACGCGACTACGCGCTCGAGGCTGACCTCGACGCGTTGGTCAGCCAGTCTGAGGAGAAGATTGCCCCGGTCGCCGGCGAGCTCGCACGAGCCGGCGTCACGTTCACGCCGCTGGCGTGGGTCGACGTGCTGGCGGTCGGAGAGTCTGCCGAGGACGATGACGCCGCCGAGCTTCCGGACGCCGACATGTTGGGTACGCCCGGTGTGTCGCTGCCAGGCATCCTGCTGACCCAGCTCGCCGGGATACGTGCGCTGCATCGTCAGGGCATCGACCCGCAGGCCGTCTCGCCGTCGGCGGTCATCGGCCACTCGCAAGGACACCTGGCAGCTCAATCGCTCGCCGGAGTCGACGATGTCGAGCTCCTCGCCATTGCTCGTCTGATCGGCGCAGCGTCGCAGTTGGTCGGTCGTCGACGTGGACTGCTCGGTGACACCATGCTGGGCGTCTCGAACGTGCGGCCGGAGCGCATCGATGCGATTCTCGCCGACCTTCCTGCTTCTCTTCGGGTCGTGTCGCGGATGCGCAACGGGCGCCGAAGCGTCGTGCTCAGCGGCCCCGCCGCCAGCCTTCCTGTCGTGCAGGCGCGCCTCGAAGAGGTTGCCGCGGCTGAGAAGGCCGACCGGGATCGCAAGACGACCGGTGGTACGCCATTCGCGCCTGTCATCGAGCCACTGACCTCTCAGCTCGCATTTCACCACCCCGACCTCGCCGAGGCCGTAGATCTCGTCGCCACCTGGGCTGACGTGTGCGGGATCGACGTCGAGCGCGCTCGCACTCTCGCCATGAACTCGATCGTCGACCCGGTCGACTGGGTTGAGGCACTCGAGACGGCGATGGACTCGGGAGTGCAGTGGGTGCTCGATCTCGGCCCCGGCGACATCGCCGCACGATTGTCGGCTCGTGAGCTTCGTACCCGGGGTGTGGGCGTCATCGCCACGACCACCCGGCGCGGACATCGTGAGCTGGTGGCTGCCGGTGCCACGCCGCGGCTCGCCACACCCTGGGCCGCGTATGCGCCGAGCGTGGTGACACTGCCCGACGGCAGCATCCACGCCGAGACACGCTTCACCCGCCTGACCGGCAAGTCACCCATCCTGCTGGCCGGCATGACGCCGACGACTGTCGACGCCAAGATCGTCGCGGCTGCTGCCAACGCGGGGTTCTGGGCTGAGCTCGCGGGAGGTGGTCAGGTCACCGAGCCGATCTTCGCCGACCGTGTTGCCGAGCTCGATCGGCTGCTCACCCCGGGCAGCACCTACCAGTTCAACTCGCTGTTCCTCGACCCATACCTCTGGAAGCTTCAGCTCGGGCAGAAGCGCCTCGTGCAGCGTGCCCGCGCCGCCGGTGCTCCGATCGACGCAGTCATCGTCACCGCCGGCATTCCCGAGCTCGACGATGCTGTCGCACTGGTCGCCGAGCTCCGCGCGGCTGACATCACCCATGTGGTGTTCAAGCCCGGCACGGTCAAGCAGATCCGCCAGGTCCTCGCGATCGCTCGCGAAGTGGCGCCGACCCCGATCATCGTGCAGATCGAGGGCGGCAAGGCCGGTGGGCATCACTCGTGGGAGGACCTCGACGACCTGCTGCTCGCAACATACGGAGATCTTCGGGCACTCGACAACGTCGTCGTCTGCGTCGGTGGCGGCATCGGCACGCCTGAGGTCGCAGCCGCGTACCTGTCAGGTGAATGGGCCCGCCGCCACGACTTCCCGCTGATGCCACTCGACGGCATCCTGGTCGGCACGGCCGCCATGGCGACCCTCGAGGCCACCACAGCTCCCGACGTCAAGCAGTTGCTGGTCGACACCCGCGGAACCGGCACCTGGATCGGTGCAGGCACGGCCAAGGGCGGTATGGCCTCGAGCCTGAGCCAGCTCGGTGCCGACATCCACGAGATCGACAACACCGCGTCGCGCACCGGACGCCTGCTCGACGAGGTGGCTGGCGACCCCGAGGCCGTAACTGAGCGTCGCGACGAGATCATCGAGGCGCTCAACCGCACGGCCAAGCCCTACTTCGGCGACGTCGCGACCATGACCTACGCCCAATGGCTCGCGCGCTACCTCGAGCTGACCGGCACGCCCGAGTGGCTCGACATCACGATGCAGCAGCGATTCGCCTCGATGCTGCAGCGGGCAGAGGCGCGACTGAACGCAGCTGACCGCGGTGCGATCCCGACCTTGTTCGCCGAGCCCGAGAGCGTCAACTTCGGCGCCTCGGCGCTCGATGCCCTGCTGCGTGCTTACCCGGCGGCGGCAGAGGTCGTGATCCATCCCGGTGACGTGCAGTTCTTCGTCGAACAGTGCAAGACGCCGGGCAAACCCGTCAACTTCGTGCCGGTCCTCGACCAAGACGTACGCCGTTGGTGGCGTTCGGATTCTCTGTGGCAGGCACACGACGCCCGCTATGGAGCCGACCAGGTGTGCGTCATCCCCGGCCCGGTCTCGGTTGCCGGAATCGACCGCGTCGACGAGCCGGTTGCCGAGCTGCTGCGACGCTTCGAGGACGCCACAATCGATGGTCTTCTGGCCTCCGGCCGGGCACCACAGCGCGTCTCCGGGCGCCGTCGCGTTGACGGCGCCGGCGAGGTTCTCTCCTTGGTGCTCGCGGCACCCGATCTCGTGTGGGCCGGCCGCACGGTCCGCAACCTTGTCCACCGACTGGGTGATGACTGGGTCATCGTCGACCCGCAACGTGCTGAGCACCCGGAGACCGGTGCGTCGCTCGTGGCGACGAGTCCCGTACAGCCGAGCTGTTGGTGCCACTTGAGCGCCCGCTGACACTGCGCATCGATGTCGGCGGCGCCGTCGTGGCTGGTGCAGCTCCAGTGGTGACCTCTGAGGTCGCCGCAGAGGCGATGAGCACGCTCGTCGCCGGTGCCGCCGGCGGAGCTGTGCCTCTCGTCGTCGATGGCCGCGCCACCACGCTCGTCGAGTGGGATCCGGACCTGATCGCCGATCACGCAGGCGTCACGGGTGCCGACGTTCCTCAACATCCCGTGCCGGACGTGCTTGTCGGACTGGCTTGGCCATCGGTCTTCGCCGTGCTCGGCGACGTCCGCACCGTTGACGGTGTCCCCGTCATCGAGGGCATGCTCGACCTGGTCCATCTGGACCACACCATCGCGCTCGCCGGGCTGCTGCCGTCGGAGCCGGCTCAGCTCACGGTCGCCGCGACCGTCGACTCGGTGTCCGACACCGACTACGGCCGCGTCGTGACGGTGGACGTCACGATCTCGGCAGGCACCCACATTGCGACCATGCGCGAGCGCTTTGCGATTCGTGGTCGTACCGGTGCCGCGGAGCTTGCTGACCCCGCACGCGCTGGCGGAACCTTGGGTGCTGACATTCACGACACGCCGCGCAAGTCGAGGGGCAACGCATCAGTCGTGGCCCCGGCCGACCTGGGTGCCTTTGCTGCCGTCACAGGCGACCACAACCCGATCCACACCAACCTCGCGGCAGCTCGACTCGCCGGTCTGGGTGATCCCATCGTCCACGGCATGTGGGTCTCAGCTGCCGCCCAGCAGATCGTCTCGAATCGCCGCATCACCGGTTGGACGACGCGATTCATGGCGCCCGTACGGCCCGGCGCCACCGTCGACATCCGCGCCGACCGCATCGGACTGGATGCCGGAGCCGAAGTCATCGACATCAGCTGTCGAGTCGGCGGCGAGGTCGTCATGGCGGCAACTGCCCGGCTCGAAGCGCCGCGCACGGCGTACGCCTTCCCCGGTCAGGGGATCCAGCACCAAGGGATGGGCATGGCGGCGTATGCGCGCTCCAAGGCCGCCCGCGAGATCTGGGATCGGGCAGACGCCCACACACGTGAGGCGCTGGGGTTCTCGATCCTGACCGTGGTGCGCGACAACCCGACCGTTCTCGTCGCGCAGGGCACCACCCACAAGCACCCCGATGGAGTCTTGTTCCTCACGCAGTTCACCCAAGTCGCCATGGCCGTGCTCGGTGCCGCTCAGATGGCCGAGCTCCGCGAGTCGGGCGCATTCGTCGAGGGCTCCCTCCTCGCCGGTCACTCGGTCGGCGAGTACAACGCCCTCGCCGCAGTGTCCGGTGTCATCGCGCTCGAAGCTGTCGTGGAGGTGGTCTTCCAGCGTGGCTCGGTCATGCACACCCTCGTTCCTCGTGACGCTGACGGCCGCAGCGACTATCGCCTCGCCGCCATCCGTCCCTCGCAGATCGGACTCACCGACGACAACGTCAGGGAGTTCGTCGACGGGATCGCCGAACGTACCGGCGAGTTCCTGCAGATCGTCAACTACAACCTGCGCGACTCGCAGTATGCGATCGCGGGCACCGTGCGTGGCCTGGAAGTGCTGGAGACCGAGGTCGACCGGCGTCGCGCCGAGTTCGGCGGAAAGGCCGCTTTCATCCTGGTTCCCGGGATCGACGTGCCGTTCCACTCGACGGTCCTGCGTGGCGGCGTCCCGGACTTTCGGGCTCGCCTCGACGAGTTGCTGCCCGCGACGATCGATCCGGAGATCCTGACCGGCCGATACGTCCCCAACCTCGTGCCGAAGCCGTTCTCGCTGGACCGCGCGTTCGTCCAGGAGATCGCCGACCTCGTTCCCTCCGAACCGCTTGACGAAGTGCTGGCCGACTTCGCCGCCTGGTCGACTCGGCCCGGTGAGCTCTGCCGGGTCGTGCTGATCGAGCTGCTCGCGTGGCAGTTCGCCAGCCCGGTGCGCTGGATCGAGACGCAGGACATGTTCTTCGGCAAGCTCGGCGTCGAGCGTTTCATCGAGATCGGAGTCGGCCAGGCGCCGACCGTCGCCAATCTCGCCTCACAGACCCTCAAGCAGCCGGGCCGCCATGGAGGATCTGTTGAGGTGCTCAACTTCGAGCGCGACAGCGCCGCCGTGTTCGGCACTGACGAGGAGATGGCTGATCTTGACGAAGATGAGGCTCCTGTCGAGGCCTCGGCGCCGGACGCGAGTTCGCCGAGCGTGTCGGTGGCCACCCCCGCTCCGACAGTCGGCGCCAGCAGTGGCGGTCCACGTCCTGCTGACCTGACCTTCGACGCCGCTGATGCCACCACGGTGCTCATCGCCTGGTGGACCAAGATGCGGATCGACCAGATCGGCGCCGCTGACTCGATCGAGTCACTGTGCGACGGAGCCTCCTCGCGACGCAACCAGCTGCTGGTCGACCTTGGTGGCGAGCTGGGTCTCGGCGCCATCGACGGCGCGGCCGAAGCTGATCTGCCGACCCTGTCGGGACAGGTCAAGGGCTTGGCTCGCGGCTACAAGGCGTTCGGACCGGTGCTCTCAGAAGCACTCGCTGACCACCTCAAGAAGGTGCTCGGACCGACCGGCAAGCGCCAGGCGGCAATTGCCGAACGAGTCACGGACGTATGGCAGCTCGGCCCCGGCTGGGCGAGCCACGTGCTCGCGGAGCTGGCGATGTCGAGCCGCGAGGGCTCCAGTGTTCGCGGCGGCGACTTTGGTTCGCTTGCCGGCCTCGCCAGCGGCTCGGACGTCGAAGCAGCCATCGACTCAAGCGTGGCGGCAGTTGCCGCTCGCCACGGCGTGGCCGTCGACCTCCCGTCAACCGGTGGGGGAGAAGCCACGATCGACGCCGCCGCGATGGCGGAGTTCACCTCCCAGATCACCGGACCTGATGGCGTACTCGCCTCGTCGGCGCGGCTCGTCCTCGACCAGCTCGGCCTCAACGACCAGCCGACAGCTGTCGAGTCCAACGCTGACGACGCGGCGATCCTCCAGCGGGTCGAGACCGAGCTCGGCAGCGACTGGGCCAAGCTCACAGCTCCTGCTTTCGACGAGGACAAGGCCGTTCTTCTCGATGACCGGTGGGCCAGCGCACGCGAAGACCTCGCGCGCATCGTCCACGGCGAGGACCGCGAGGTCAGCTTCATCGGCGCCGGAAAGGCGCTGGCGGCTCAGGCCCGCTGGCATGCATCGCACGGCGACCCCGCTCTGAGTGCGCGCTTTGACCAAATTGCTGCTGACGCCGTCACCGAGCCAAGTGCTCAGTGGCTTGGCGAGACTGCGGTCGTCACGGGTGCCAGCAAGGGCTCCATCGCCGCGGCGATCGTCGCGAAGCTGCTCAGCGGCGGCGCCACGGTCATCGCCACCACCTCGGCACTCGACCCCCAGCGTCTGGCGTTCTACAAGGACCTCTACCGCACGCACGCCGTCAATGGCGCCGCGCTGTGGATCGTCCCGGCCAACATGGCGTCGTTCGCCGATGTCGACGCGTTGAGCGCATGGATTGCCAGCGAGCAGACCCAGACACGGGCGGGTGCCACCACGGTGCTCAAGCCGGCCATGACACCCACCCTGCTGTTCCCGTTCGCCGCGGGACGCGTCGCGGGCGACATGACCGAGGCCGGCAACCGCACCGAGATCGACATGCGGATCCTGCTGTGGTCAGTGGAACGTCTCATCACGACGCTGTCGCAGGGTCAGGACCATGACATCGACGCGACGTTGCACGTCGTCCTCCCGGGCTCGCCCAACCGCGGAATGTTCGGTGGCGACGGCGGCTACGGCGAGGCGAAGTCCGCACTCGACGCACTGGTCACCCGGTGGAAGGCCGAACCCGCGTGGGCCGACCGGGTCACGCTGAGCCACGCCATCATCGGCTGGGTTCGTGGGACGGGTCTCATGGGTGGCAACGACCCGTTGGTCGAGGCCGTCGAGGCCGCAGGCGTACGTACGTGGTCGCCAGATCAGATGGCGCATGCACTTCTCGAGACCTGCACGCCCGCAGCCAGGGCCGCCGCTCTCGTCGAGCCACTCACTGTGGATTTGACCGGCGGACTGGGTGGGGTGAACCTCGACATGCGGGCACTCGCCGAAGGTGTCGCGCGACCCTCGGCCGAGGTCGAGGACGAGAGCGGCATGATTGCGGCGCTCGCTTCCTCGCCGGCGCAGCTGGACCGGGTTGACCCACTCGAGTGGGCTCCGATCGACGCGCGCCCCGAAGACCTTGTCGTCATGGTCGGCGCCGGGGAGCTCGGGCCCTATGGATCATCTCGCACGCGCTTCGAGGCCGAGGTGTCCGACGAGCTGTCGGCTGCCGGAATCCTCGAGCTCGCGTGGACCACCGGTCTCGTCGCGTGGGACACCAACACCGGAGGCTGGTACGACACCGAGACGCAGGAGAGCGTTGACGAAGCCGACCTGGCCGATCGTTACGAAGATGCCGTCCGTGAGGCCTGCGGCGTCCGCCGCTATGTCGACGACGGCAACATGGTCGACAACGCGGCACCGCTGCTGACGTCGGTCTTTCTCGACAAGGACCTGTCCTTCACGGTGTCCAGCGAATCAGAGGCTCGGGCACTCCGTGATGCAGATCCCGAGCGTACGGTCATCGCTGCGTCAGCAGACGGCGACTGGACCGTGATCCGCAAGGCCGGGACCGAGATTCGAGTGCCGCGTCGGATGAAGCTCACCCGCACGGTCGGCGGCCAGATCCCGACCGGCTTCGATCCCACGGTGTGGGGCGTGCCGGCCGAGATGGTCGAGTCGATCGACCGGGTTGGTCTGTGGAACCTCATCTGCACGGTCGACGCATTCCTGTCCAGCGGCTTCGAGCCGTCGGAACTGATGCGCTGGGTCCACCCGGCGATGGTCGCCAACACGCAGGGCACCGGCATGGGCGGCATGCAGTCGATGCAGTCGCTCTATCTCGACACGCTGCTCGGTGAGAACAAGGCCAACGACATCCTCCAGGAGGCGCTGCCCAACGTCATCGCCGCGCACGTCGTGCAGTCGTACGTCGGCAGCTACGGCGCCATGGTGCACCCCGTCGCGGCCTGTGCCACGACCGCGGTCTCGGTCGAGGAGGGTGTCGACAAGATCAAGCTCGGCAAGGCGGAGTTCGTCGTCGCCGGCGGATTCGACGATCTGAGCGTCGAAGGCATCGTCGGCTTCGCTGACATGTCGGCGACTGCCGACTCGGCAGCCATGAAGGCCAAGGGCATCGAGGATCGCTACTTCAGCCGCGGCAACGATCGCCGCTACGGCGGGTTCGTGGAGTCGCAGGGTGGCGGCACGATCCTGCTGGCTCGCGGTGATGTCGCGCTTCGCATGGGTCTGCCCGTGCTTGCTGTGGTCGCCTACGCGGGTTCGTTCGCAGACGGGGTCCACACCTCGATCCCGGCTCCAGGCATCGGTGCCCTGGCCGCAGGACGCGGAGGCCGCGAATCTGCGTTGGCGAAGTCGCTGGCGTTGGTGGGCCTCACCGCCGACGACATCGGCGTGCTGTCCAAGCACGACACGTCGACCGGTGTGAATGAGCGCAACGAGTCCGAGCTGCATGAACGCCTCGCCGCGGCAATCGGTCGCAGTGAGGGCAACCCGCTGTACGTCATCTCGCAGAAGTCCCTCACGGGTCACGCGAAGGGCGGCGCGGCGGCGTTCCAGCTGATCGGCCTGAGCCAGGTGCTCACCGGTGGTGTCATACCTCCCAACCGCAGTCTCGACTGCGTGATGGACGACCTTGCCGAGCACGAGCACCTCGTGTGGCTCCGCGAACCGCTGGCGACCGGTCAGCTGAAGGCGGGACTCGTGACGAGCCTCGGCTTCGGCCACGTGGCGGGCCTGATTGCGCTCGTCAACCCACAAGCCTTCCTTGCGACCTTGACCGACGAGGAGCGTGACTCCTACTCCGCCCGTGCGCAGGCACGGACGATCGAGGGTCGGTTGCGTCTGGTCCGGGCCATGTACGGCGGCCCCTCGCTGTACGTACGCCCTGACCGTCGCCTGGGCAGCGAGGGAGTGCGGGCTCGGGAGGCAGCAATGCTCCTGGATCCGCAAGCACGACTGGGTGAGGGAGACATGTACCAGTCAGTGTCGTGCCAGTGACGATCCTCGGGGTCGGCGTCGACCTGGTCCACGTACCCACGTTCGCGGACCAGCTCGACCAACCCGGTACGAGGTTCGCCGAGGCATTCTCACCCGGCGAGCGGAGTGATGCGCGCAGTGGTCCCTCCGACTCCGCGCGTCACTTCGCCGCTCGCTGGGCGGCAAAGGAGGCCGTGATCAAGGCGTGGTCCGCGTCGATGTACGGCGAAGCGCCGGTGATGGAGGAGGGCATCCACCACCTGATCGAGGTCGTGGCCGACGCGTGGGGCCGCCCCCGCATACGGCTGCACGGCGAGGTGGCCAAGCGGCTCGAGGGTCATACCCTCGAGGTGTCATTGAGCCATGACGGCGACTACGCCACGGCGTACGTCGTCCTGAGCGACTAGGTCTGTTCGGCGCTGAGCAGATAGGCCGTGACGAGACGCTTCAGCTCGATGATCGCCTCGCTGTGCTCCTGGCCATCACGGATCGAGAAGTTGAGCATCGAGTAGACGACGTGCACCAGCACCTCGGCCATGATCGTGCGGCGTTCGCGCGGCGTCCCCGGAGTGAGCGGCGCCAGAGCCCTGGCCACCTCGGCGGCAAGCTCGCGCTCGGTGACCGCGGCCGTGGCGCGCGTGGCGGGCGTCGACTGCACCGCGAGCCACACGGCACGGCGGGACGGGTCATCGACCCACATCTTGGCCATGTGGTCGACCAGGCGGTTGAGGAACTTGAGCCAGTCGAGTGACGGGATGGCCTCGGCGAACGACGCCAGCTCCATACGTACGGCGACGGCATCGACGCGGTCGAGCTCGCAGACCATGACGTACTTGTTCTGGAAGAACTGATAGAGAGTGCCGATCGGCAGGCCCGCGCGATTGGCAACCTCTTCGCACGTGAAGGACTCGAATCCGACCTCCAGCAGCAGTTCGCGAGCCACCAGCAGCAGGTGATCGAACTTCTTGTGGCTGCGCTCCTGTGTCGGGCGGCGTCTGGGTTCTAGGATCTCGGCCGTCACGGGCTTGACCTTAGCGCGAAGCGGCCCGTCCTGCGGCAATCAACGGGCCGATCATGTCGCCGATTCCGTCAAAGCCGGCGCCGACCGTCTGGCCCGCCGAGTGACGAAAGTGAATGCCTTCGAGGATCACGGCGAGCTTGAAGAACGCCAGCGAGAGGTGGAAGGAAATGTTGCTGACGTCTCGGCCGGACTGCTCGGCATAGCGCTTGAGCACGTCTTCGCCGCTCAGGTAGCCGGGTGCGAGCGGGGCGTCGGTGACCATGGCGGCACCTACGCCCGACGGGGGAGCCACCTCGGCCAGCTGTTGGTACGCCAAGAGCACCGCAACATCGGTCAACGGATCGCCCAGGGTGCTCATCTCCCAGTCGAGCACTGCCGTGATCTGGTCAGCGTTGTCGACGAGCAGGTTGTCGAGGCGGTAGTCGCCGTGCACGATCGTTCCGTCGCTGGTGGCCGGGATGTTGCCATCGAGTGTGGCGATGAGCTCGTCCATGCCGGGCAGGTCTCGGCTGCGCGAGGCGTCGAGCTGCTTCTTCCAGCGCGAGACCTGTCGCTCCAGATAGCCGTCGGGGCGACCGAACTCCGCGAGGCCGACGGTTGCGTAGTCGACCGCATGAAGTGTCGCGAGGGTGTCGACCATCCGCTCGGTGATTGCGCGAGTACGTGGAGCACCCAGCGGCTCGAGCTGCGCAGCGCGACCGTACGGAGTGCCGACAACCTTCTCCATGACGTAGAACGGCGCACCGAGCACGGCCGGATCCTCGCAGTGGGCGAGCATGTGCGGCACCGGAACCTCGGTGGACTCGAGCGCCGCCATGACGGTGTACTCGCGTCCCATGTCGTGCGCAGTCGCCAGCACATGGCCCAACGGAGGCCGGCGCACGATGAAGTCGCGCTCCCCATTGTTGACCGAGTACGTCAGATTCGACTTGCCTCCCGTGATGAGGGTGGCTGCGAGCGTCCCGGTGACCAGCTCTGGGCGGTTGCCAGCAAGCCACTCACCGAGAGATGCGAGGTCGAGTCCCTGTGGATTGTCCGGCATCAGAATGCCGCCCTGAAAGAGCGTCGGTACGGCGGCATCGCGATGGTGTGCCTGTGGTTCGTTCGCTGACGTTCACTCATCAGCCGAGAGGCCCGCCGGCGACATAGATGACCTGGCCTGACACAAAGCCGGCGCCTTCGCTCACGAGGAACGAGATGGCGTGAGCGATGTCCTCGGGCTGGCCGACGCGCTGCACGGGGATCTGCTCGGCGCTGAACTTGATGAAGTCGTCGAACGCCACTCCGAGGCGCTCGGCCGTCGAGGCAGTCATGTCGGTCTGGATGAAGCCCGGCGCGATGGCATTTGCCGTGATGCCGAACTTGCCGAGCTCGATGGCCAGTGTCTTGGTGAAGCCCTGGACGCCCGCCTTCGCGGCGGAGTAGTTGGCCTGGCCTCGGTTGCCGAGCGCCGAGCTGCTCGAGAGGTTCACGATGCGGCCCCACTTGGCCTCGGTCATGTACTTCTGGGCGCCCTTCGACATCAGGAACGCGCCGCGAAGGTGCACGTTCATGACCGTGTCCCAGTCATCGGTGGACATCTTGAAGAGCATGTTGTCGCGGATGACGCCGGCATTGTTGATCAGGACGGTGGGGGCGCCGAGCTCGGACTCGATTCGGCTGAACGCCGCCTTGACCTGCTCCTCGTCGCCGACGTTGGCACCAACGGCGAGGGCCGACCCTCCGGCAGCGGTGATCGATTCGACAGTGCCCGCACAGGATGCTTCGTCAAGGTCGACGACGGCGACCTTGAATCCGTCGGCAGCGAGTCGTTGGGCGACTCCTGCACCGATTCCTCGTGCGGCTCCGGTGACGATTGCGGTACGGGATTCAGTCACTGTTCTGCTCCTTCGCAGTGTTGTCCAGATCGGGTCCTAAGCGCTTGCTTAGTAAGTTCACCTGAACGGTATCGCAGACGTGTCGCGTACGCGAGACCCAGATCACCTGAGAAAGACGATCGCCGAAAGTGAGGAATCCCTCATGTTTGTGTATAGTTGAGGAAAACCTCATGTTTTAGGAGTCGTCATGTCGCAACGTGAAACACCTTCGGTGCTGTCCGCGCCTGACGCGGAGCTCGCAGGTTCCGATCACCGCTCGATGCTTACGCAGCGTCGGGCCGATCGGTTCGCTCACGTCGAGCCCAAGGGCAAGCGTGTTTTCACGGCGCGTCAACGTGCAGAGATGCTCGTCGATGAGGGCTCCTTCGTGCCGATGGCCCCGCTGCGGTCGGCCGGCGTCGCCCAGGGCAGTGGTGTGGTCGCAGGGTGGGGAACGACTGACGGCCACCCGCTCGTCGTCGTCTCGCACGACGCGGCGGTGGCCTCTGGAGCCATCGGTGCGGTGATGGCTGAGAGCATCCAGAAGGCCCAGCGATTTGCGATCGACAAGGGCTACCCGATCGTCTACATCAACGACTCCGGCGGAGCCCGCATCCACGACGGGATCTTCGCCCTGCACGGTTGCGGTGGCATCTTCGCGCTCAACATCGAGGCACAGAAGCGCATCCCCCAGATCTCGCTGATCCTCGGTCCGTGCGCGGGCGCAGCGGCCTATTCGCCGGCGCTCACCGACTGGACGATCATGGTCAAGGAGCAGGGGCAGATGTTCCTGACCGGGCCAGACATCGTCAAGGCGGCGACCGGTGAGGACGCCACCGCCGAAGACATCGGCGGATCTGACCTGCACACCCGGGTGAGCGGTGTGGCGCACCTGGAGGTCGACAGCGAGGAGGAGGCATTCCATGCCACCCGCCTGCTGCTGTCATTCCTGCCGACGCACAAGGGCGGCTCGCAGAAGCGCCACAGCCCTGTGCCCGCCAACCCCGGTGCCGTGGAGCGTCTGCCCGGCATCGTGCCGGAGAAGTCCAGCGTCGTGTTCGACATGAACGCCGTCATCGACGGCGTGCTCGACAACGGTGCCCGACTCGAGCTCATGCCGACACACGCCCCGAGCATCCTCACCCTGTTTGCGCGTCTGGACGGACACTCGGTCGGCGTGATCGCCAACCAGCCCGACGCCCGCGGCGGAATCCTCGACTCCAAGGCGGCCGTCAAGGCGGCCCGGTTCGTGGAGTTCTGCGGCCGCTTCGACGTTCCAGTCGTCACCTTCGTCGACGTCCCCGGCTTCCTGCCGGGCACCGTCGAGGAGGGGCGCGGCATCATCACGCATGGTGCCAAGCTCCTCAAGGCGTACGTCGAGACGACGTCGCCCAAGCTCACGGTCGTGGTGCGCAAGGCGTACGGCGGCGCGTACATCGCGATGGGCGCTGCCTCGCTGGGTGCCGACGTCAACTGGGCATGGGCGCAGTCCGAGATCGCCGTGATGGGACCCGGCGGCGCTGTGGCGCTGCTGCATCGCAGGGCGCTCAAGGAAGCCGACGAGCCGACCGTGCTGCGCGACGAGCTCGCTGCGGTCTACCGCGAGGAAGTTGCTCGACCCTATCTCGCGGCCGAGGCCGGTATCGTCGACGACGTGATCCATCCCGAGGAGACACGCGACCGTATGACGGCCGCCCTGCGCATGCTGACCGCCGGCACCGCCTGATGTTCTCCGCACGGGCCGAGATCGTCGCGAACGTCTGGAAGATCGTGGCGCGCGAGGGAGACCAGGTTGGCACGGGAGACGTGCTGGCGATCCTCGAGACGATGAAGATGGAAATACCCGTCTACGCCGAGAGCTCCGGATTTGTCAGCAAGATCCTCGTAGAGGTCGGCCAGATCGTCCAGGAGGGCGATCCACTGATCGAGATCGACGAGACCGCGAGCGCCTGACGACGATCTGCCATCATCTGCAGGTGGCATCAATCCAACACGTTCACGAACAACCCATGCGCTGGGCTGATCTTGACTCGCTCAATCACGTCAACAATGTCGTCTACCTCGACTACGCGGCCGAGAGCCGTGCCATCCTCATCGAGGATGGCATCCTCGGGGCAGACGAGCAGGTCACCCGCATCGCGGTCGACTTCCTACGACCGTTGCAGCTGAGCTCGGAGCTGGTCCGGGTCACCTCGACCCGCAATGACGACGAGCTGGTCCAGGAGATCACCAGTGGTGACTCTTCGACGGTCTTCGCCCGCGTCACGACGACACTTGGACCGACCGACGCCGTGCAGCGAGGGGTGCCGACTTTCGAGCCGTACCCACTTCGACTGCGACGCAGCGACATCGACAGCACCGGCTACGCCTCACTGACCAAGGCGTTCGAGTTCTTCCAGGAAGCGCGCATCGTGCTGTTCTCGTCGCTGCGGCGCGACGGCTCGGGCGCGAGCAGATTCGTCGTCGGCCACGTCGACGTGACGTACGGCCAGCCGATCCCCTGGCGCCGTGAGCCGTATGCGGTCACTTCCTGGATCAGCCGCCTCGGCGACTCATCGATCACGATCGAGGCTGAGATCGCCGACGATGGTCAGCTGTATGCCCACGCGCACTCGGTGCTGGTCGGCTTCGACATGGCCACCCAAAGGTCGCGCAAGCTCGAGGGCCACGAGAGAGAGCTGCTCTCGGCGTTCGTTCCCGCCGGCTAGCGGTCTGAGTTCACCATGAACTGCGCCGCGTGCTGGACGTAGTCCCAGAACTGCTGATCGAGCTCCGCGGGGAGTGCGGCCTTGTCGAGGCCGGCACGAAAGTGCAGCAGCCAGCGATCGCGTCCCTCGATCGTGATCTCGAACGGGGCGTGACGCATGCGTAGTCGTGGATGGCCGCGCTGCTCAGAATAGGTGCCCGGCCCGCCCCAATACTGCTCGAGAAACATCCGGAAGCGCTCATTGGCCGGCCCGAGATCGGCCTCGGGATAGAGCGGGCGGAGCACTTCGTCGGTCTCGACGCCGGCGTAGAACGTGTCGACGATCAGCTTGATGGTGTCGTGACCACCGATTGCCTCGTAGAAGGTCTGCTCGCTGGTGTCGGCGTTCTCAGTCATGCGTCTGGTCCCATCAAGGTCTGGAAGGAGGTGGGGATGCGGATGCCTTCTGCGTCGAAGCGCAGCTTGATCCGCTGGCGCATGGCTCGTGCCACCTGCCACTGTTCCAACGGAGCGGTCTTGAGCACGACGCGTACGACCGCGCCGTCCTTGTCGAAGCGCTCGACGCCCCACACCTCTGGGGGCTCGATGATCACGTCGTGGAAGTCTGCGGCCTCGAACATCGCAGTGGCCTCTTCCTGCAAGATCGTCTGCACCTGGTCAAGGTCGGCTTCATAGCCGACCGTGATGTCGAGGACGGTACGAGCCCAGTTCTGGCTCTGGTTGCCGACCCGCAGGACCTCGCCGTTGCGGACGTACCAGACCGTGCCGTTGACGTCTCTCAGACGCGTCACTCGCAGCCCAACTGCCTCGACGACCCCTGAGGCCTCGCCCAGGTCGACGACGTCGCCGACTCCGTACTGGTCCTCGAGAATCATGAAGATCCCGGCGAGGAAGTCTTTGACGAGGTTTTGTGCGCCAAAGCCGAAGGCGACGCCCAGGATCCCGGCGCTGGCGATGATCGGCGCGATGTTGACGCTCAGCTGGGCCAGCACCATGACGACGGCGACCGACAGGATCAGCCCGGTGGTGATGCTCTTGAGCAGCGAACCCATCGTCTCGGCGCGCTGCTTGCGACGTTCGCTGTTGCCGGGGCGCAGGTCGGACAGGAAGTCGCCCGCCTTGGAGTTGGCGATCACGCTGGGGAGGTTTCCCTTGCTTGCGCGGGTCACCAGGCGGTCGATGGCGCGGCTGAGGAACCAGCGGAACACGAGCCCGACGATGACAATCAGGATGATCGTCCCGGGTGTTGCCACGAACCAGTTGAGTGCGCGGTCCCTGGGGATGTTCCAGTCGACGTCGAGGTACGGCATTCCTCCAGCCTACGGGTCACTATGATGGCGCCATGACGACTCCTACTCGTGTCCTTGGTCTGCTGTTCGCGACCGCGACCTGTATCGCCATCGGGGCCGGCTCGGCTTGGGCTGACGCGCCCGCCACGGATGCCTGGCCCGACGGCGCGAGCCGCAGCACTCTTGACACGTTGCTCCTGTTCGGAGGCGGCACCATCGGCCTGTTCGTCCTCATCTCGCTGTTCGGCCTGCTGACGGCACGCAACAACTTCACGCCGGCACCGCCGAGCACCGATCTGGAGCGGGCTTCCTCCAGCGCCGCAGCGCACCACTGATCATGACGCTGCAGCTGTGAACGGGCCGGACACCGCGGCGCTGATACTTCGCCTGGCACTGGGCACGGTGCTTTTGGCGCACGGCCGCAACCACGGTTGGGGATCTGGTGGTCTCGCCGGCACGGCCGGCTGGTTCGAGAGCATCGGCCTGCGCCCGGCGAAGCTGCACGCGGCGATGAGCGCATACCTCGAGGTGGCCTGTGGTGTCGCGCTGCTGCTGGGTCTGTTCGTCCCCTTCGCGGCAGCTGCCGGCGTGGCGACCATGACGGTGGCGTTCGTGACGGTGCACCGCAAGAACGGATTCTTCATCTTCAACCCGGGTGAGGGCTACGAGTACGTCGTCACCGTCGCGTTCGCGCTCGTTGCGCTTGCGGCTCTGGGTGCCGGCAAGATCTCGTTGGACCACGCGTTCGACATCGAGCTGAGTGGCACCGCCGTCGGACTCGTCGCCGGCGGTGCAGGGTTGCTTGGAGCGGCCTTGCTCCTGGCCACCAGCTGGCGCCCGCCCGCCGCTGGTGACTCGTCGGACTAGGCCGCAGAGGCCTGGGCGCGCAGCGCCCGAGCGAGGTCGTCGCGACCCTCTGACACATATCGAACAGTTGCGGCGCCCGCCTTGGTCGACGCGAGCCATGCGTCCACCTTGTCGAGTGTCTCCGTCGACGGGTTCGCCAAGGGGAACAACGCGATCAAGGCAACTTGCGCCATCCATACGCCCTTCTCCTCGAGCACCGTCTCAGCCATCTCGAGATAGCGGTCGACATATGGCTCGAGCAGCTCGCCTTGGCCCGACACCTGGAAGGCGTACGCGATCGAACGGCGTGTCTCGTTGGGCACATCGGCGGTGACGGTGACGGCCTCCCACGCCTTGGCCTTGGCCTCGGCGACCGGCTGGATCGCACGAGCGGCGGCGGCGTGTTCCTGTCCTGAGATCGTGTTGTCGCGCTCAAGCTCGGCGACGATCTCGGCCTCGTCGGCTGAGCCGAGTCGTGCCAGGGCGGTCAGGAACGTCCACCGCAGGTCGGTGTCGACCACGAGGCCATCGAGGGCGCCGTCGGCGAGCTCACGCAGGTGCACCGGCCCGGAGGCGGCGCTGGCGTAGGCGCGCACCAGAGCGAGCTGGTGGTCGCTGCCGGGCTCGGCCTGCTCCACCATGGCGCGCAGACCTGACTCCCAGCGCTCGGCCAGTGCGGGCCGAGCGGCTTCCGCGGTGTACAGATTGATCGCCGTCTTGCCCTGTCGCAACAGTGAAGCGACTGCCGTGAGGTCTGACTCGGTGGCGACGCCGGCCAGCACCAGGGCCACGAAATCCGCGGACGACAGCTCGGCGTCACGGGTCATGTCCCAGGCCGATCCCCAGCACAGAGCGCGGGGGAGTGACTCGTCGAATGTGGCGATGCTCTCCACCAGCGTGGCGAAGGAGCGATCGTCGAGACGGATCTTGGCGTAGGTCAGGTCGTCGTCGTTGAGCAGGATGAGATCTGGCTGCTGGTGATCGAGCAGCTCGACGATCTGGGTGGACGCACCGCGGATGTCGGTCTCGATGCGCTCGGTGCGCACCAGACGGCCCTCGACCCGGTTGTAGAGACCGATCGCGATGCGGTGGCGGCGCAGTGTCGGATAGGCGTCGATTGCGGTCTGCTCGACCGCGAACGAGGTGAACGCGCCGTTGGCGTCGGTCTCGAAGACTGCCTTGAGCGTGTTGACGCCCGACGTCTGCAACCACTCCTTGGACCAGTCGCCGAGCTCGCGACCGGAAGCCGCTTCCAGCTCGGTCAGCAGGTCGGACAGCTCAGTGTTGCCGTAGGCATGCTTGGCGAAGTAGGCGCGCAGCCCGGCGAAGAAGTCGTCCAGGCCCACCCAGGCCACGAGCTGCTTGAGCGCTGAGGCGCCCTTCGCGTAGGTGATGCCGTCGAAGTTGGCCTCGACCGCGTGCAGGTCGTAGTTGTCGGCAGCGATCGGGTGCGTCGAGGGCAGCTGGTCCTGGCGGTAGGCCCAGTTCTTGCGGGCGTTGGTGAAGCTCGTCCAGGAGTCGGTGAACCGCGTCGCGTGCGTTGCTGCGTGGGAGGCCGCGAACTCGGCGAACGATTCGTTGAGCCACAGGTCGTCCCACCAGTTCATGGTGACCAGGTCGCCGAACCACATGTGTGCCATCTCGTGCAGGATCGTGTTGGCGCGCTGTTCGTATGCCGACACGGTCTGGCGGCTGCGGAAGATCATCTCGTCGCGGAAGGTCACGGCGCCGGCGTTCTCCATCGCGCCCATGTTGTATTCGGGGACGAACAGTTGGTCGTACTTGCCGAAGGGGTAGGCCATCTCGAAGGCGTTCTCGAAGAACTCAAAGCCTTGCTTGGTGATCAGCAGGATGTCGTCGGCATCGAGGTGCTCGACCAGCGACTGCCGGCAGAACACGCCGAGCGGGATCTCTTCGTACGCGCCCTTGTACGAGTCGGTCACCTGGTGGTACTCGCCGGCGATGAGTGCCGTGATGTAGGTCGACATGCGCTTGGTGGGGGCGAAGTGCCACGTGCTGGTGCCCTCACCGGCCGCCTCGGGCTCGGGAGTGGGGGAGTTGGAGACAACCTGCCACCCCGACGGGGCGGTGATGTGGAACTCGAAGGTCGCCTTGAGGTTGGGCTGTTCGAATGTCGTGAACACCCGGCGCGCGTCGGGCACCTCGAACTGGGTGTAGAGGTAGATGCGGTCGTCAGCAGGATCGACGAATCGGTGCAGCCCCTCGCCCGATCGCGAATAGGCGCAGGTCGCCTCGACCCGGAGCACATTCGACTCGGCGAGATCGGTCAGCGCAATGCGGCTGTCGGCGTATGCCGCGGTGTCGACAGCGGCGCCATTCAGCGTGATCGACGAGATCTCGCCGTCGACCAGGTCGACGAATGTCGACGCGCCGGGTGTGGCGCCGAAGGTGATCGTCGTGACGGAACCGAAGCGGGTTTCGGAGTCGAGGGTGAGGTCGAGGGCAACGTCGTAGGTCTCGGTGGAGATGGTCGCTGCGCGCTCGCTGGCTTCTTCGCGGGTGAGATTAGTTCCAGGCATGTCGCCATGCTTTCACGATTCGGCTCATGCGTTCACCCCGAGATCGGGTGACTCGGGCAGGATGGTGCGATGGACATCCCGTTCGCCAGTCCGAGCGGTCGACAGTCGGAATCGAGTGGGAGCTCGCCCTCGTCGACACCGACTCCGGAGACCTGCGCCAGGTCGCGCAGACGGTCCTGGACGAGGTGGCGCCGGCCGGAGGAGGAGAACACCCGCACATCCGCCAGGAGCTGCTGCTCAACACGGTCGAGGTCGTGTCCGGGGTGTGCCGCACCGTCGCCGAGGCCGGCGCCGATCTGCAACGGGCGATCGAGGAGATTCGTGTGGTCACCGATCCGCTCAGGGTCGAGCTGATGTGCGCGGGTACGCACCCGTTCGCCGCCTGGGACCACCAGAAGGTGACCGACAAGGAGCGATACGCGACGTTGATCGACCGCACCCAGTGGTGGGGCCGGCAGATGCTGATCTACGGCGTTCACGTGCACGTCGGCATCGAGGATCGCGCCAAGGTGCTGCCGATCAGCCGCGCGATGCTCACCTACTACGGGCACCTGCAGGCGCTCAGCGCTTCGTCGCCGTTCTGGGGTGGCAAGGCGACGGGGTACGCGTCGAACCGGGCGCTGATGTTCCAGCAGCTGCCGACAGCGGGTCTGCCGTTCCAGTTCGAGGAGTGGAGCCAGCTCGAGGGCTATGTCGCCGACATGATGAAGACGGGTGTCATCGACGTCTTCGACGAGATCCGGTGGGACCTGCGGCCGTCGCCGAAGTTCGGCACGCTCGAGGTGCGGATCTGCGACGGCATACCGACGATGTCGGAGCTCATGAGCATCTCGGCGCTCACGCACTGCCTGGTCGAGCACTTCTCCTGCGAGCTGGATGCCGGACGCGAGCTGCCCACCGTGCCGCCCTGGTTCGCCCAGGAGAACAAGTGGCGGTCGGCGCGCTACGGCATGGACGCGATCTTGATCCTCGACAAGCACGCGGAGGAGGAGCTCGTGACGACGGATCTGGCGCGGCTGCTCGACCGCCTGGCGCCCATCGCCGAGCGGCTCGGGTGCACCGACGAGCTCGCCGGGATCGACGAGATCGTGCGCGGAGGAGCGTCCTACCAGCGCCAGGTGGCAGTCGGCGAGGACGGAGAGAACCTCGATGCGGTGGCGCAATTGCTCGTGGAGGAAATGCGGAGCGGGTAATCCATTGTTCAACTAGTTATGACGACAACTACCGCTGCCCATGAGCCCGTCGACTTCTGGTTCGACCCGCTCTGCCCCTTCGCCTGGATCACCTCACGCTGGATGCTGGAGGTGGAGAAGGTCCGCGACGTCCAGACAACGTTCCACGTCATGAGCTTGTCAGTGCTCAACGCTGACAAGGATGTGGACCAGCGCTACAAGGACATGCTGGAGCGCGGCTGGGGACCCGTGCGCATCGCGATCGCGATCGAGCAGGCCCACGGCAGTGAATCGTTGCGGTCGTTCTACACCTCGATCGGCACCAAGCATCACAACGAAGGCCGCGAGTTCGACAAGGCGTTGTACGAGGAAGTGCTCGAAGAAGTTGGCCTTCCGTTGGACCTGGCGCAGGCTGCAGAGGACACCTCGCTCGACGACTCCGTGCGAGCCTCCCACCAGGACGGAATCGAGCGAGTTGGCGAGGAGGTCGGCACCCCGGTCGTCTCAGTTGGCGGCACGGCATTCTTCGGCCCGGTCCTGACGCGTATCCCGCGTGGTGAGGATGCCGGTGTGATCTTCGACGGCACACGCCAGCTGGCCGGCTTCGACTACTTCTTCGAGCTCAAGCGCACCCGTACGGGAGAGCTCGACTTCTCATAGGACGTCGTCACGGCAGCGGCGCACGGCCTGGGCCTGCGCCGCTGCATAGCCACGGTTGGGTCGCCCGGTTCCTCGCCAGCAGTCGAACGCTGGGAGACTTCTCCCATGCGCGTTCACATTGCTGCCGACCACGCCGGCTTCGAGCTCAAGACCCACCTCGCCGCCTGGCTGACGGACGGCGGCCACGACGTCGTCGACCATGGTGCACACGGCTTTGATGCCGATGACGACTATCCGCCGTTCTGTGTCGCCGCTGCCGCTGCCGCGGTGGCGGACCCAAGCTCGCTCGGCATCGTGATCGGTGGTTCGGGCAACGGCGAGCAGATCGCCGCCAACAAGGTCACCGGCGCCCGTGCGGCCCTGGCTTGGAGTGCCGAGACCGCGGCCCTGGCACGTCAGCACAACAATGCACAGATCGTCTCCATCGGCGCTCGTATGCACACGTCCGAGGAGGCGACTCAGATCGTCGAGGCCTTCCTGACCACACCGTGGAGCAACGAGGCGCGGCACCAGCGCCGTATCGACATGTTGCTCAGCTACGAGGAGACCGGCGAATTTGCCTGAGGGGCACACGCTCCACCGACTCTCTGCAGAGCTGACGGACGTATTCGGCGGTCATGCCGTCTCGTCGACGAGCCCACAGGGTCGATTCACTCCAGGCGCCGCCCGACTCGACGGTCATGTGCTTGAGCGCGCGGAGGCCTGGGGCAAGCACTTGCTGGTCGAATTTCGCGGCGTGCGCGAGCGCGTACACGTACACCTCGGGATCTATGGGTCATTCGTCGTGGGCGAGGTCGACCGGCCACTCGTCGGACAGATCCGCTGGCGCATCGCCAGCGGGACGGCGACCGCAGATCTGCGCGGACCAAACACCTGCGAGCTGCTCGAGCCCGATGCCGCAGACGCGCTCATCGAGAGACTCGGCCCAGACCCACTCCGTTCCGACTCCGATCCAGACCGTGCCTGGCGACGCATCAGCACCTCGCGCGCGCCGATTGCCACCTTGCTGATGGATCAACGCGTGCTCGCCGGCGTCGGCAATGTTTATCGGGCGGAGCTGCTGTTTCGGCACCGTCTCGACCCAGAGCTGTCGGGCGCACAGCTGGATCGTGAGACCTTCCTGGCGATGTGGCGTGATCTGGCGCTGCTGATGCAACAGGGTGTTCGTACCGGCCGCATCGACACCGTCGCACCTGAGCACGAGCCGGTCGCGATGGGGCGCGAACCACGGGTGGACGACCATGGCGGCGAGGTGTACGTCTATCGGCGTGCAGGTCAGGGCTGTCTCGTGTGCGGCACGATCGTGCGAACCAGGATCCACGGTGGGAGAAACCTGTTTTGGTGTCCCACCTGCCAGCAAGGTCGATAGGGTCGTGCGGGTGGTCAACCGGTTTCGAAAAGCAACGCCGAACATCGCGCGATATCTCGACGACCGCATGGTGCGGTGGCGTACCGGCTCCAATGAGGGGCAGTTTCTCGTGCTGGCAGTTCTGATCGGTCTGACGGCCGGGATGACGATGATCTCGCTCGTCGACTATCCCTTCGTGCCGACTGGGACGTTCGTCGTTCCAGTAGTGCTGGGCATGCTGGCGTTGAGATTTCGCCCCCTTCTGGTCCTCGTCTTGTTCACCTCCCTGTGCCTCGCCGGAACACTGACGAAAGAGATCTCAAGTACGGGATTGGTCGCCGGCCGCGCCAGCAGCATCGCAGCGATCGCGATTGTCTTCAGCATCGTGCTGTTCGACTCGAGCAGGCGCCGCAGCGGCCTCCCGGGCCCTATGGGCGAGGCGATGCTGGTCGACCTGCGCGACCGGTTGCAGGCGCAGGGTGTCGTACCGCAGCTGCCGAAGGGATGGAACGCCCAGTCGGCGATGCTGACCGCGGGCGGCCTGCAGTTTGCCGGCGACTTCCTCGTGGCCAACCTCTCCGACGACGAGTCGAGGCTGGAGATGGTCCTGGTCGACGTGTGTGGCAAGGGCGTTTCGGCAGGAACGCAGTCACTGCAGTTCGCCGGGGCGCTGGGAGGGCTGATCGGAGCCCTGCCACCGTTGGGGCTGTTCGCAGCGGCCAACGACTTCCTGCTCCGTCAGAACTGGGATGACGGGTTCGCTACCGCCGTTCACATGTTGATTGACCTGAAGTCCGGTGGCTACACGATCATCAACGCGGGTCACCCTCCGGCTCTGCGCTGGGTTGCTGGCGAACGCGAGTGGGTCATAGACGGTGCGCGAGGCACTGCACTCGGCATCACCGGAGAGGCGGAGTTCCACCAGACCGTGGGTGAGCTGGCGCCGGGGGACGCGTTGATGTTCTACACCGACGGCGTCGTGGAAAGTCGCACGAAAGACTTCACCGAAGGCATCGAGTGGCTTCGGCGCATCGCGGCGACAGTCGTGGCGACGGGCTTCGACCTGTCAGCGAGAAGAATTCTCGGACGGGTTGAGTCCGGCGAGGACGACCGAGCGGTGTTGATCGTCACTCGCGAGTTGCCGGGCGCCTAGGCTGCGGGAACTGGCTCTTCAGAACGGTGTCCCAGGCACGAGCGCCGAGCAGTCTGCGGCCGGCGATTGCCGCTTTGGCCGAGGGCGTCACGGTGTAGCGGATCCGGGGCCGCCGCGCCTTGAGTGATTTCTCGATGACCTTGGCAACTGAGTCCGGTCCGCCCCCGAGGTGTCGCATGGGCCCGGAGTAAACCTCCTTGGTCGAGGCGGCGACCTTCGCGTTGAACTGTGCGTATGGTCCGTCATCGTTGCCTGACATCGAGGCGACGGCCGCGTTCTCGAAGTTCGTGGTGATCAATCCGGGCTCGATGATGACGACTTGTACGCCGAATCCGGCCACTTCAAAGCGCATCGCGTCGGACAACGCCTCCACCGCGAACTTCGTTGCGTGGTAGATGCCGCCGCCCGGGAATACGAGTTTTCCGCCCATCGACGAGATGTTGACGATGCGCCCCGACCCCTGATCGCGCATCGCGGGCATGACCAGCTGGCTCATTCGCAGCAGGCCGAACACATTGGTCTCGAACTGCCGACGGACGTCATCGAGGTCGAGGGTCTCGGCCGCGCCGGACTGTGAGTAGCCGGCATTGTTCACCAGCGCATCGATCCGACCTGACTCATCCATGACCGCTTTGACGGCAGCGGTCATCGACGCCTCGCTGGTCACGTCGAGCGCGAGGGTGCGACAACCTTGGGCCTTGAGTCCTTCAAGGGATTGGGGATTGCGCGCGGTGGCGTACACCGTCCAACCGGACCTGGCGAGCCGCGCAGCGGTGGCCTCGCCGATACCGGACGAACAACCTGTGATGAGGACGGTGCGTTCAGTCATGCGGGCAGTTTAGAGACGTTCTGACCTGGGAAGGTGGCAATCACGTTCTCGTCTCTGGATCCAGTAGGCCTGTCCGTCTCGCAGCAGGTCGGGCGGTGCGGAGTCGCGTGTGCGATATGGCAAGATGGACGTCGTTGCCGCAAGGCTTCGCGGACGTAACTCAATTGGTTAGAGTCTCTGCCTTCCAAGCAGAATGTTGCGAGTTCGAGTCTCGTCGTCCGCTCCAATCGCGGCGAAGCCGTCCCTTGAGGGGACGGCGGGATCATGGGCCCCACCATTGCGCCGTAGGCGCTGTTCGAGGGATCGTCGTCCGCTCCAATCGCGGCGAAGCCGTCCCTTGAGGGGGCGGCGGGACTCATGGGCCCCACCATTGCGCCGTAGGCGCTGTTCGGGGGATCGTCGTCCGCTCCACAAGGCGGCTAGTTACAGGCTCGGGCTGAGCTTGCGCGCCTTCTGTGCCTTGGCCGATTCCATGACGCTGGCCCACTTCGCCACAACGCTGGGACCGGTGAAGTCTTGCGACCGTGTGAATGCTGCCTGTCTCATCCGCTCGAGGTCCGCGGTTTTCATCGTGACGACCCGTCGGACGGTACGTGCCAAGGCCGCCTGGTCGCCCTCGGGCACAAGGAAACCGTCAACACCATGCGTAATGATTTCAGCCGGACCGTAGGTCACGTCGTAGCAAATCGGGATGCAACCTCGACCCATGCTTTCCACGATGACGAGCGGGCACCCCTCACTCTTGCTGGTCAGCATGGAGAATCCTGCGGTGCGGAACTCCTCCCTGCCATTCGCTCTGTAGCCGTGCAGCGTCGCAACGGGTCTGGTTGGCAGACGGTGGACACATGCCGCTATTGCCCTCGCGCCAGTTTCGCCGAGATAGCGCGCAAGGAATCGTCTCAAAGCGGTCCGTGGCCTCGCTTCGACGGTGGAGATCCTCCTCCGCAGCGAGTCCTCGGTCGAACCCGCGCCGTAGATGTCCAAGTAGGGGCGATTGAACGGATTGACCACGTCGGCGTTCGCAGCGACTGCCGCGATGGCGTGGTCGATGCGTTTCGCGCTGACGAGGCGGCCCAGAACGACTCCACGGTTACGTCGGTGGCGCGACGTTGGGATGGACTCGGGAACGATGCACGCGTTGCTCACCACGTAGCAATTGCCGGAGCCTTCTCCGAGGAGATCTTTGACGTCGTTGAGCTGGGTGTCAGTCAGGAAGGCCACTGCGTCGAAGTTGTCGAGCCTCTCCATGACGTACCGGCGCGAGTTCAATTCTGTCGTGGACCCGTCGGCCAGATGTCGGTTGTGGACCAGATGCATCTTGACGACATCGTCTCGCTGGTAGTCGGCGAGAAGCGTTGCACTCTGCCAGTGGTCGATGATGAACCAGGCAGTTGGTTCGCGGGGCAGCGAATCGAGCCAGAATTGAAGCAGGTCGCGTTCAGAGCTCCAAGCGCCGATCGGGGCACCCGAATTGTCGAAGAGGGTGAACGTGTCGACAGGTAATCCTGATTCGTCGACCTGCCCGGTTCGTTGTGCCTGCAGAAGGCGACTTCCATCGGCGCGGAAGTGGTCTCTCAAGTGGGCCGTTCCGTGAGCGCCGAGGTGTCCGACTTCGCGTTGTTCGTCCATGTGGAAGCCGGGGGAGTCGTGGGCAGACCTGAGCGCCTCGTCGGGCCATGTCCCCAGATCCTCAAACAAGTTCACGATGCTCACGCCAGGTGCCAGCAGACCGCGCTGTGCCAGGTCTTGTCGTATGACGTCATAGTCGGCCTGGTCGTAGGTCACGATCGTCACCGGAGTGCCGGAAATCTCCGCGAAGCACTTTGATCGAAACAGCAGGGCTGTGGTCATGCCCGCAAACTGCAAACCGATGCCGTAGGTGATCACGTAGTGACTACCTTCTGGCAAGGCAAGCGATTGCCGAGAGCCATGGACCAGGGTGGACGTCACTGCGCAATAGTGCCGCATTGGCGAGGGCGACGGCGGCAGTTTCGAGCTCAGAACGACTGAAATCTCAAGCCGTTCCGGACCGGCGACGGTAGCGGCGATTGTTCGAGTCCAGAACGACGGCCGCTCGCGGGTGCGCCCGACAGTCCCGTCATCGCGTCCCTGAGGCGATGTTCCGAACATGGTGGGGTGTGTCACGTTTGGTGCGCCGACCATTGGGTAATCCTTGCTCAACCGTTCGGTATCTGTGCTGCGGTGATGGACTCGGGACCATCAAGATGACACGGCCTGGGGAGGACCGAGATGTATCAGCCGAGCATTCGTCTGATCGTGACCGCCCAGCGCATTCTCATGGCTGAGCACGATGTCACGTCCGAGACGGCCTTGGGTTTGCTGGTCTGGACGGCCACCGATCACGGAGTGACCGTCCTGGAGGTCGCCTCCCAGATTTGTGAAGCAGATGCCGCCTGACGCCGACGAAACACTTGCCCGCAAAGGGGAAGTCAAAGGGTCTCGGTAGGACGTGACCCCTCCAGCACGACCATGCTCCGTGCGCTCCGTTGGAACGCGATGTCGTCGCTGTAGTGATTTTCAGGCGGCGGTGTTGATGACGAGATCGGCGTGGATCCGGGTCTGCTCGGCGGCGAAGTGTTGTGCTTCCTGCTCGGCCCACACGTCCCAGTACGGCTCGTACGTTTCGCCGTCGCGCGAGAGCGCCCGACGCTTGCGATCCGGCAGCGGTGCCTCGACCCATAGGAGCAGGCTCAGGTAGGGGCGGATCGTTTCGGCCCCGCTGCCGACGCCGTCGAGGATCAGTAGGGCAGCGGGTGGCACTCGAAGGACCGGACCGGGGCGATTCGCATCCCAGTCCCAGCGGTGAACTTCACCGATCTCACCTGCGGCGATGGGGTCAAGGACACCGTGGCGCACCATCGGCGGTGTCGCCGCGAGGCCGTGCCAGCCCGGATAGATGTCGTCGAAGTGCAGCACGTCCGCACCGGTCACCGCGGCGAGCCCATCCGCGATGCTGGTCTTGCCTGATCCGCTCGGTCCGTCAATTGCGACGACAGTTGTGGTCCCGCACGCAGGCTGACGTCGGGCGATGAGCGCTTGGAGCTCGGCGTACCGGATGCCGTTCACCCTGCCAGTGTCCACTACAGTGATCGGGCTACGGGATGTAGCGCAGCTTGGTAGCGCGCGCCGTTTGGGGCGGTGAGGTCGCAGGTTCGAATCCTGTCATCCCGACAAAGAAGTGCAGCGAGTTTCGGGCACGTGGCGCGAGCCGTGACGTGGCCGTTATGCGGCATCACATCAGCCACTCTCTTACCAGCAGCACCACACGTACCGCTGTGCGTCAGGCGGCGTTCACCGTCACCATGGCGACTGGACATCTGGACCCGACCCAATGGGCGGTGTGGGAACCAGCGAAGCGGCTGAGGTTCTGAATCGTCGCCAGTTTGTCGGCGGCAGCATCGGCATCGTGATGGGACTGGGGGTGTTGGGACCCGCTGCCCTGCCCTATCCCGCTCCGGCAAGCGCGCCATCGTTCTTTGCCCACGGAGTCGCCTCAGGTGATCCGTTGCCGACCGCAGTGGTGCTGTGGACACGGGTGACACCGATCCCGAGTGCGACACCCGGCTCGGGGCTCGGTCCGCCCGCGGTGGTCCGGTGGGAGGTATCCGAGGCTGCAAACTTCGGCACGATCGTCGCTGGCGGGGCCGTCACCACCGGCCCAGAGCGTGATCACACCGTCAAGGTTGAAGCCGATGGTCTGACCCCGGCCACGAGCTACTTCTTTCGGTTCGTCTCCGGAGAGCACACATCACCCGTCGGACGAACGCGCACCGCACCGGGCTACGACTCAGACCCTGGCGAGCTTCGCTTCGGCGTCGTCTCGTGCGCCAACTGGCAGGCGGGATACTTCTCGTCCTACCGACACCTGGCCGAGCGCGGCGACCTCGATGCCGTGATCCACCTGGGTGACTACCTGTATGAGTATCAGCCCGGCAAGTATTCGATGGGGCACAGCAACCGCGATATACGGCTTCACGAGCCACCTCACGAGATCATCACGCTGGCCGACTACCGTGAGCGCCACGGCCAGTACAAGACCGATCGCGATCTGCAGGCGCTGCATGCTGTCTTGCCGTTCATCGTGACGTGGGACGACCACGAGGTCTGCGACGGCAATTGGGCCAACGGTGCGTACGAGCACCAGCGCAACGAGGGCGCATTCGTCGACCGGCGCAAGGCTGCGCAGCGGGCCTATGACGAGTGGATGCCGGTGCGGATCTCAGGCACGGCGAACATTGGCGACGGCACCCGGATGTATCGCAGCCTGCAGTTCGGCACACTGGTCCACCTCTCCATGCTCGATCTGCGCACCTATCGCAGTGAGCGTGTCAGCGCGGGGGACAGCGCGATTGGCGATTCCGACAGGACAATCACCGGCGCTCGGCAGCTCGGTTGGCTCCAGGACCAGCTCTCCGCAACGCCCGCGCGGTGGAAGCTCATCGGCAATCCCGTGATGGTCTCGCCCGTGCTGCTTCCTCCGCGACCAGAGGCCGAGCAGTATGCGCTGAGCCATACCGTCAGCTTCACGCCGCTCGAGCCCTCGGCGCCCAACACCGACGTGTGGGACGGCTACACCGCTGATCGTCGGCGGCTGCTCAACCACATCGCGACCGACGAGATCGAAGACGTCGTTTTTCTGAGCGGCGATGTGCACACGGCGTGGGCCAATGACGTACCTGCGGAGGGCGGTGCAAGCGTCGCCACGGAGTTCGTCTGCAGCTCCATCACGAGCAATAACGTCGACGACTTCATCGGTGTCGCGCCGCGCACGGTTTCGCTGTCGCTCGAGGCCGCGATCCAGACGGAGAACCCGCACGTGCGATTCGTCAACCTCGACGACCATGGCTACTGCGTGCTCCAGGTGACGCAGTCGCAGGTGCAAATGGATTGGTACGCGATCAGCGATCGCGCCGACCAGCACGCCACCACTAGGCAGCTCTCGTCGTGGACCGTCGCGTCCGGCACGCCCAGGGTGCGGCCCACGCAGCGGGCCATCTTGGCCTGAGTGTCACGGCTCGACGCCTCGATGCGGTCGGAACCGCAGCATGAGAGACTGTTATGTCGCTGCGCCGCCGACCGAGTAGTCGTCCGCAACGGCCCCCAAGCGCCCCATCCGAGATATGCAGGAGTCAGTTACGTGAAAAGCAGCACCGAGGCCCTGAGCCCGACACGAGTCAAGCTCACCATCGAGGTGCCGTTCGAGGAGTTCAAGCCGAGCCTTCAGGCCGCTTACAAGACGATCGGTTCGCAGATCACGATCCCCGGCTTCCGCAAGGGCAAGATTCCCGACGCGATCGTCGATCAGCGCATCGGCCGTCCCGCCGTCCTCGACGAAGCCATCAACGCCGCACTGCCCGGCTGGTACAGCCAGGCCCTGCAGGATTCAAAGATCCAGCCGCTCAGCCAGCCCGACATCGACCTGACCAAGTTCGTTGACGGCGAGCCCATCGAGATCACCGCCGAGCTCGACGTTCGTCCGGAGCTGTCGCTGCCGGACATCTCCACGATCGCCGTGACAGTTGGCGACGCTGCTGTGACCGATGACGACGTCGACGAGCAGATCGAGGAGCTGCGCAAGCGGTTCGCGACCTTCGCCGAGGTTGAACGCGCCGCAGTCGATGGCGACTTCGTCACGATCGATCTGTCCGCCGCGCAGAACGGTGAGGCAATCGAGGCCGCACAGGCTGAGGCCATGCCGTACACGATCGGTTCCGCCACGATGCTCGACGGACTCAACGAGGCCATCATCGGTATGAAGGCAGGGGAGTCCAACACGTTCTCCACCCAGCTCGCCGGTGGCGAGCTCGCTGGGCAGGATGCCGATGTCACCGTTGTGCTTCGCGACGTCAAGGAGCAGCAGCTGCCCGAGCTCGACGACGAGTTCGCCCAGACCGTCTCCCAGTTCGACACGATTGCCGAGCTGCGTACCGACCTGACCGACCGGGTCACCCGCGGAAAGCGGATGGAGCAGGCCAACGAGGCTCGCGACCTGATTCTCGACGAGATCGTCAGCAAGATCGACGCGCCGCTGCCAGAGAACCTCGTCACCGAGGAGCTCGACTCCAGGCGCCAGCAGATCGAGCAGCAGCTCGCCCAGGCCGGCATCGCGTTCGAGACGTACCTCGCCGACGAGGAGCAGACCAAGGAAGAGTTCGAGGCCGACCTCGAGAAGCGTGTACGCGAGGCACTGATCGCTCAGTTCGTGCTCGACCAGGTCGTCGCGACCGAAGAGTTCGGCATCGATGACGCCGAGCTGTCGGCGCACATCATGCGTCGTGCCCAGCAGTCGGGCGAGGAGCCCAGCGCGTACATCCAGCACATCATGGAGCACAACCACGTTCCCGAGATGGTCAGCGAGGTGCTGCGCGGCAAGGCCCTCGCATCGCTCGTCGAGTCCGCCAAGGTCACCGACACGTCCGGCACGTCGATCGACCTCTCACGGCTGCAGGCCGACGGCACCTACCGCGACGACGAGCCAGTCGACGAGGCGGCCAAGCCTGCCAAGAAGGCACCCGCCAAGAAGGCTGCCAAGAAGGCGCCGGCCAAGGACGCCGACAAGTAGGACGTGACCAGAAACTCCTTGCCGAAATTGTCATTTTTCGCTGAGGCACCGGCATCATGGACTCATGCCTGTCGATCCCGCCCGCACGACTGACGTCGCTGCGCTCGCGCTCGACTATGGCGATCGACTGATCGTCGGCACGATCCGTGATCTGCACCAAGCCGTTTCCAAGAGGGCGTTCCGGGCGACCCGTGTCATCGGCGGGCGGCTTCCCGAGTCATTGCACGACGCGGCCGTGACCAGCGTCTATGGCGCTGTCTCGGGGGTCCTCCGGCTCTCCAGCGGGTCGATCAGAGCGCTGTCGTCCAAGGGTGTGGGGCGTCCGATCGAGAGCTCACGTCGCGGACGTCTCGTGGTTGCCGCCGTCAACGGTCTGATCGGCGATGAGCTGCGAATGCTCGACGATCCCCAGGCCATCACCATGTCGATCCGGGTTGACGGCGAGGACATTCCGGCAACTGGCTGGACACTCGAGCAGGCCTTTAGGGGTGCGACCAGTCACCCGGTGGTGTTCCTGCACGGATTGTGCGAGAACGACGAGTCATGGAACAACTCCGCCGAACGCTGGGGCACCACGTACGCACAGCGCGTTGTTGCCGAGACTGACGGCACACCCGTCATGCTGCGCTACAACACCGGTCTCCACATCTCCGAGAACGGCAAGCACCTCGACGCGCTGCTTCAACAGCTCGTCGCATCATGGCCGACCGCAGTC
>CAVVQG010000017.1:0-14944 GCA_963750265.1 uncultured Actinomycetota bacterium
AGGCAGGAGCCTTGCCGTGGATGCCACGGCGTTCCTTGACCTCCCACTTCTCGCCCTCTTTGAGGTTCATGACGTCACCGGTGGTGTTGAACACCTTGCCGAGCGTCTGGTCACCGACGGGGACCGTGATGGGCCCGCCAGTGTTGGTGACCGTCGCGCCGCGGACGATGCCATCGGTCGGGCGCAGGCTGATGGCGCGCACCATTCCGTCACCGATGTGGAGGGCGACCTCGAGGGTCAGCGTCTCCTTGATGCCGGCGACCTCGGTGTCGACCTTGAGCATGTTGTACATCTCGGGGATCGCATCGCTGGGGAACTCGATGTCGAGAACCGGACCGATAACGCGAGCGACTCGGCCGGTGGCCAGGTCCTTCGATGACGCTGTGCTCGATGTCTCTGCCGTCTTCTTGGCAGCGGACTTCTTGGCGGGGGCCTTCTTGGCTGCGGTCTTCTTGGCGGTAGGCATATCTCTCACTCACTCCCAGCGGTGGCGTCAGCAAGCGCGTTGGCGCCGCCTACGATCTCGCTGATCTCCTGGGTAATCCCGGCCTGTCGGGCCTGGTTGGCGATTCGGGTGTACTTCTGGATCAGGTCTTCTGCGTTGTCTGTTGCGGACTTCATCGCCTTCTGGCGTGCTGCCAGCTCCGATGCGGCGGCCTGCAGCAGGCAGTAGTAGATGCGACTCTGAACGTACTTGGGAAGCAAGGCATCAAGCACCTCGCTGGCAGACGGTTCGAACTCGTACAAAGGCAAGGCATCACCTTCGGGCGGAGCCTCGGTGCCCTCGACAACCTCGAGCGGAAGCAGCCGGATCACATCTGGCTCCTGCACCAGCATCGACCTGAACCGGGTGAAGACGATGTGCAGCTCGTCGACCTCATGCTCGGGGTCAACCTTGTGCTCATCAGTCTCATCGACGTGGAACGTGCGGACCAGGGTCGCGCCGATCTCACGAGCGTTGGCATATTCGGGCTTGTCGGAGAACCCCGTCCACGACTGCACGAATTCGCGCTGGCGGAAGTTGTAGTAGGCCTCTGCCTTGCGTCCTGCGAGGTAGAGATCGACGCTTTTGCCCTCGCCGTGGAGCTTCTCGACGAGACGCTCCGCTTCCTTCATCACCGAGGAGGAGTAGGCGCCGGCAAGTCCGCGATCGCTGGAAATGACCAGCACTGCGGCCCTCGTCGGATTCTCCTTCTCCGTCGTCAACGGATGGTCGACGTTCGAGAACGAGGCCACCGCCGAGACGGCACGGGTCAGCTCACGGGCATACGGAGCTGCCGCTGCCGCCTGCTGCTGCGCCTTGATGATGCGGGACGCAGCAATCAGCTCCATGGCACGCGTGATCTTCTTCATCGACGTGGTCGACCTGATCTTCGCGCGCAGTTCGCGCACTGATGCTGCCATACGTCAGCCTCGCTTCTGCTTGACGATCTGCTCCTGCTCGACATCTTCGTCAGCAAGCGCTTCATACTCTTCGTGACCGACCCTGACCGACTGGCCATCGCTGGTCTCGAACTGGTCGAGGAACGACTCGTAGGCCTTCTCAAGCGCCTGCTCGCTGTCGTCCTCGAACTTGCCGGACTCGCGAATTGCCGCGAGAACCTTGTCGTGAGAACGGGAGAGGTAGTCGAGGAACTCTGTCTCGAAGCGACCCACGTCGGTGACCGGAACATTGTCGAGCTTGCCCGTGGTGGCCGCCCAGATCGACACGACCTGATTTTCGACCGGGAACGGTGCGTACTGACCCTGCTTGAACAGCTCCATGATGCGCTGTCCGCGAGCGAGCTGCTGCTTGGATGCGGCATCGAGGTCAGAGGCGAACATGGCGAACGCTTCCATCGCGCGGTACTGCGCGAGCTCAACCTTCAACGATCCGGTGACAGCCTTCATCGACTTGTTCATCGCGGCTCCACCGACTCGCGACACCGAGATGCCGACGTCGACTGCTGGCCGCTGGTTGGCGTTGAACAGGTCGGACTGCAAGAAGATCTGACCGTCAGTGATCGAGATGACGTTGGTCGGGATGTAGGCCGACACGTCGTTGGCCTTGGTCTCGACGATGGGCAGACCTGTCATCGAACCGGCTCCGAGCTCGTCGCTGAGCTTGGCGCAGCGCTCGAGCAACCGGCTGTGCAGGTAGAACACATCGCCGGGGTAAGCCTCGCGGCCCGGCGGGCGGCGGAGCAACAGTGAGACGGCACGGTAGGCCTCGGCCTGCTTCGACAGATCGTCAAAGATGATCAGAACGTGCTTGCCGGCGTACATCCACTCCTGGCCGATGGCCGAACCGGTGTAGGGCGCGAGGTACTTGAAGCCAGCCGAGTCAGAGGCCGGAGCCGCGACGATGGTGGTGTACTCCAGCGCGCCGGCTTCTTCGAGCGCGCCACGCACAGCCGCGATCGTCGAGCCCTTCTGACCGATACCGACATAGATGCAGCGGACCTGCTTGGCAGGATCGCCCGAAGCCCAGAAGTCCTTCTGGTTGATGATCGTGTCGATCGCGATTGCCGTCTTGCCGGTCTGACGGTCGCCGATGATGAGCTGGCGCTGTCCACGGCCGATCGGCGTGAGCGAGTCGATCGCCTTGAGACCCGTCATCATCGGTTCGTGAACGCTCTTGCGCTGCATGACGTTGGGAGCCTGGAGCTCGAGCGCGCGTCGCTTGTCGGACTTGATCTCGCCGAGTCCGTCGATGGGGTTGCCCAGCGGGTCGCACACGCGGCCGAGGTACGCGTCGCCGACCGGGACCGAGAGGACCTCGCCAGTGCGGCGAACCTTCTGGCCTTCTTCGATTCCGGAGAATTCACCGAGGATGACCACACCGATTTCGCGGACATCGAGGTTGAGTGCCAGACCGAGAGTGCCGTCTTCGAACTCGAGGAGCTCGTTGGCCATGGCCGACGGGAGACCTTCGACGCGCGCGATGCCGTCACCGGCTTCGGACACAATGCCGATCTCGTCGGTCGCGGCCGCGCTCGGCTTGTAGTCGGCCACGAACTTCTGCAACGCGTCGCGGATCTCGTCCGGACGGATCGTGAGTTCCGCCATGTTGGTGCCTACCTTCTTGTGGAGTCTGACTGGCTTGTGGAGTTTGGGGGTGTTGCGGTTCAGCCTGCGAGCAGCCGACGTGCTTCTTCGAGACGGGTTGACATCGTGCCGTCAACGACCTCGTCGCCGATGGAGACGGCGATGCCTCCGACGATCGCCTTGTCAACGATGAAGTTGAGGTGGACTTCTCGTCCGTACTTCTTGGCCAGCGCTTTCGCCAGCCGCGTCTTGTCTGCATCACTGAGCTCATAGGCGACGCGCACTTCGGCCAGCAACCGGCTGCGACGGGCCGCAGCGAGCTCACCGAACGAAGCAAGGACCTTTTCAAACGAACCCGTGCGAGCTGCACCAGCCTGGGTGGCAAGTGCGAGGGCCGCCGCGGAGACCTTGCCCTCGAGCAGCGTCGACAGGAGGCTTCCCTTGGCGTCTGCAGGAATCGCCCTGTCGGAAACGACTTGGCGCAGCTCTGCGTCGGAGCGAACCAGGCGGCCAACTTCAAACAACGCGGTCTCGAGAGCATCGAGCTCGCCCGCGTCATCTGCGGCTGACACAACTGCGGTCACGCCGGCCGTCTCGAGTCCGTCAGTCAGGTCGCGACCGCTGGCCCATCGGCCGCTGACCGCTGCCTCCACCACGGCGGATGTCTGGCTGCTCACCTGGCTGTCGAAAACCTGTTTGGCGAGTCCGACCTTGGCTGATGACTCAGTGGAAGGATCGGTCAGCACGCGTCGGAGCGCCGGCGCACTGTCCAGCGTCGAGACGACGCCGAACAGCTCAGTTCCAAGATCACCGGACGCGCCCTTCGCCGCATCGACTGCGGCGAGGACGTCGGCCAGAGACTTCGCTGAAATGCCTCGCATCAGTTGTCAGACTGCTCGAGCTCGGCGATGAAACGTTCGACCGTGCGCTTCTGGCGGGCATCGTCATCGAGGGACTCGCCCACGATGCGACCAGCGAGCTGCGTTGCCATGGAGCCAACCTCGCCCTTGAGCTGGGCGAGCACCTGAGCACGCTCGGCCTCGACCTGTGCGTGCGCGGTCGAGGTGATGCGCTCCGCCTCGGCCTGCGCCTGCGCCCGGAGCTCGGCGATGATGTGCGCGCCTTGCTCTTTGGCCTCTTCGCGGATCGCTGCAGCCTCGCTGCGGGCCCCGGCGAGCTGCTCGGTGTACTTGTCGAGCGCTGCCTTGGCTTCCTTCTGCGCGGCTGCCGCCTCCTCGATCCCACCCTCGATCGCGGCGGTGCGGTCGGCAAACGCCTTCTCGAACATCGGCACCACGATCTTGGCGATGAGCACAAAGAGCAGCGCGAAGAAGATGAGGCCGATGACGATCTCGGCGGTGTGGGGAATCAGAGGATTGAGCTCCTCTGCCTCCTCAGCCGCCACAAGACGTGTGGTGATCATAGGTGCGCCTTCTGTCGAGGGTTCGGGATCAGGTGTTCGTCGACTTGAGGACGAACGCCAGCGCCAGGCCAATGATGAAGAACTGCTCCGCGAGGACGAAGCCCAAAATGGCGATCTGGCGCAGCTTTGCCTCAGCCTCAGGCTGACGGGCAACACCGCTGACGAATGCGGCAAAGATCAAGCCGACGCCGATACCCGGGCCGATCGCGGCGAGGCCGAGGCCGACCATGTTCAATGTGCCAATGGACTCCACGGCATTTCCTTTCGTTGTGACGCTCAGGTGAGCGTCGATGTTGGGGCGCTGCGTATGAAGTTGTGTGTTTGGGGGGTGTGACTCAGTGTTCGTCGGCTAGTGCTTCGCCGATGTACATCGAGCTCAACAGGGTGAAGACGTAGGCCTGGAGGAACATGATGAGGATCTCCAGGAAGCTGATCGCAATCGCCAGCACAACCGAGAAGACACCGGCAACTTTGTTGAGCAGCGGGTCGGAGTGCAGCAAGAGGTACTCGCCGCCCAGGGCGAACAAGATCACGAGGAGGTGTCCGGCGAACATCGTTGCGAACAGACGCAGCGTGAGCGTGACCGGACGTAGCAGGATGTTGGACATGAACTCCAACGGCACGAGCAGCAGAAGGATCGGGCCCTTCATGCCGGCCGGAACAGTTTCGTGCTTGAGATAGCCGACGAAACCCTTCTTGGCGATGCCGGCGCCGTTGTAGACCAACCAGCTGAGTACGGCGATGCCCAATGGGTAGCCGATATGGGACATCGACGGGAACTGCACCACCGGGATGAGCCCGTAGAAGTTGTTGACCAACACGAACAGGAACAGCGAGAACAGGTAAGGCACGAACTTCATGAAGTCGTGCGAACCGATGTTCTCGCGAGCGATGCCGTTGCGGACAAATCCGTAGACCAACTCACCGGCGAACTGCATCCGGCCCGGGACGACAGCGGCCGGACGGGCCATGCTGTAGAACAACCCGACAATCAGCACGACAGAGAGCGCCACGAGAAACATGGGCTTGGTGACACCCAACGCGCCAACGTCAAAGATCGCTGGCAGGTTGAAGTCAGCAGGACCCGGGCTTGGCGGACCTGATGATGTTGTGAACGTGGTCAAGGCGAGGGCCACTCGGTCACCTTCGTGTTATGGCGTGGTCGCCTGCGACTTTCGTCGATCAGGCATTCGGCCAGCGTCATTGGTCTTGAGACATTCCGGCCCTGTTGAAAGGGGGTTTGTCGCTGCTCAGAGATTATCAGGGGTTCGTCAGAGCTTGTCAGGCAGGTCATAGGTAGGAACTCGTTCACGCTTGAACGCGCGGATCTGGAGAAGAGTCCATCCCAGAGAGGCAACGATCGCCGTGATCCCGAACCAACCTGAGTCGACGTGACCGGCGACTCCACCGACGTCGAAGAGCAGCACCAGAACCATCAACATCGCGACGGCCTTGGTGGCAAAGAACCCCAGCGCGACTGGGAGTGACAGCATGGCGCTGGCCTTGACGAGAGGGCTGAGGACGACGGGCGTCGAGCCGAGGAACAAGATCACGACCAGCCCACCCAATGTTGCTCCGACCACGCCATCAGATCCTCTGAGAGCTCCGGCAACGACAGCGCACACGGCGATCGCAACCAGAACTGGTAGGAGCACAGGACGTAGGACCTTCATCACGACCACACTTTCTCTTCAAACTTGGGTAGCAGGAATACCGCCGCCGTGGTGATGACGGCAAGGGCGCCGAATCCGGCAATCGACTGCCAGCCACTGAACAAGCTGATCACGACGCTACCGAACGCGACCAGGCCCGCTCCTGCGTACATCAGGAGAACCGCTCGTCGGTGCGAGTGACCGATCTCAAGCAGACGGTGGTGGATGTGCATCTTGTCCGGGCTGAACGGCGAGCGCCCCGCCCGCGTCCGCCTGACCACGGCGAGACCAAGATCGATGAACGGGACCAACAGGATCGTGAACGGCAGGATGAGCGGCAGCAGTGCTGGCAGGAAGCTTGCTTCGGCACCGCCGACACCCTCGGTCAGGCTGGTCGCCGGAAACTGCCCCGTGAGGCTGATCGACGAGCAGGCCAGCACGAACCCGATCAGCATCGAACCCGAGTCGCCGATGAACATCCGTGCGGGAAAGAAGTTGTGCGGCAAGATGCCGATGCAGGCACCTGCGAGCGCGGCCGTCAGCAGTGCCGCCGCGATCGCCCGGGTCTCGCCATTTTCGACCGCCAGCACGAAGGCGTACGCAAAGAAGGCCACCGCACCGATCGCGACGATGCCTGCAGCCAGCCCGTCGAGCCCGTCCACGAAGTTGACCGCGTTGGCGGTGCCCACGATGAGGAGCACTGTGAAGATCATGGCCTGGACCTGGTCAAGTCCGAGGTAATTGCCGTAGAGCGGAAGGTAGAAGAACTGCACGCCCTGGGTGACCACGATGATCGCAGCGAGCACCTGCCCGGCGAACTTGCTCAGCGCGTCGAGCTCATACAGGTCGTCGATGACGCCGACCAGGCAGATGACCGTTCCCCCGAGCAGTACTCCACGCACCGGACCGAAGACCGTCGAGTCGGCAAGGGACAGGAACGGCAGGTGCATCGACACGAGGAACGCCGCCAGCAGACCGCCCAGCATCGCCGGACCACCGAAGTAGGGCGTGGGAATCGCGTGCACGTCCCGATCGCGGACCCTGGCCACCGCCCCGAAGCGCAACGCCAGCTGTCTGGCGATCGAAGCCAGGAGGTAAGTGACACCCAGCGAGATGCCGAAGACCACGAGATATTCGCGCACGCGTCAGCTCACCCCACGTTCAGCGACATGAAGCGGGCAGCGCGTACGGGGAGGTGTCCCCAGCTGCCGCTCACCCATCTCAGCTGACCTCGTCCGGCGGTTCGATGGTGTTGTTGAACGCGTGCAGCTGATCGAGGCTGACTCCCCCGGCACGAAGGATGCGAGGGGTCGAGCCGGTGGCGTCGAGGATCGTCGACGGCACACCCGAGGCGGACGGACCGCCGTCGAGGTAGACCGCGACCTTTGCGCCGAGCATGGCCTCGGCCTCGTCGGCCGTCTTCGCCGGCGGCTGTCCGGTGATGTTGGCGCTGCTGACGGCCAGTGGGCCGGTCTGCTTGAGCAGTGCAAGTGCCCGTTCGTCGTCGGGCATGCGTACGGCCACGGTGTTGTGGGTCTCGCCGAGGTCCCACGTCAGCGAGGCCTGTTGGTTGAGAATCACGGTGAGCGGCCCCGGCCACAGCGCATCGACCGCAGATCGCAACCAAGACGGCAGCTCCGCGGCAAGGGCGTCGAGGGTCGCCGGCGCACCGACGAGCACAGGCGGCGGCATCCGCCGGCTGCGACCTTTGGCGTCAAGAAGGCTCTGGACGGCATGCGGTGAGAACGCGTCGGCAGCGAGCCCGTAGACCGTGTCGGTGGGGATCACGACAAGATTGCCCGAGTCCAGTGCCGTCTTGGCCGCCGTGAGTCCTTCGTCGAACTCCTCGGGCACGCTGCAGTCGAACTTCACGCGGCCCAGCATAGGGCGTGGCGCTAGAACCAGCTGAGGCCGTGGAGCAGGAAGGCAATCGCCAGGAACTGGATCAGCCGCCCGAGGAACACCATCGAGAGGAACAGCCACTGTGGCTGCTTGGAAGCCCCGGCGATGATCGTGACGATCGCCAACGGCGGGATACCGGTCAAAGACGAGGCGAATGCAGTCAGCGCACCCGCGTAGGGCCGGTCGAGCAGGGCCAGCAGCCAGTCGCTGAGCCGGCGCACCTGTGCGAACAGCTTGTTGCGGGGAGGTTTGCGTTCCACAGTCGATCGAATCTTGCGGCTGCCCGAGCGGGCGAGCTGGAAGACGAACGCCTTGCCGATCACCGTCGCGATGACCAACGAGAGAATTGCCAGGATCAGCGTGAGTCTGCTGTCGACCATCGCGCCGAGGCTGCCGACGAAGATCTCGGCATTGATGAAAATGGGCAGCAGGGCCGAGCCAATGCCTACGGCAAACGCAACCCCGAAGAGTGCAAGGTCGCCGCCCATAAGAATCCCAGCCTAGCGGTGCTCACTTCTGTGGTTTGGTTGCCGTCACGAACCGTGGCCGTCTTGCCAGGTCGAGGTTGTCCCGGACGCCGGCCCAGCGAGCGGTGAAGACGGCCGGAGCGGACTCGCCCTGGGCATCGGCATGCTCGGCACCCACGACCCCGCCGGGCTTGAGGAGTCGCCAGGCGACCTGCTCAAGAATGCGCATCGCGTCGAGTCCGTCGTCACCTGACCAGAGTGCGAGGGAAGGATCGTGGTCGCGTACTTCTGGCGCCACGCTCTCCCACGCATCAAGCGGTATGTACGGCGGATTGGCCACCACGATGTCGACTGTTCCGTCGAGGTCGCCGAACGCATCAGCCATGTCGCCGAGCCGCAGATCAACTCCCGTGCCGTCGAGGTTGCGCTGCGCCCATTCGTAGGCAGGTTCGTCGAGCTCGACGGCATGTACTGCCGCATGGGGCACCTCGTGGACCACCGACAACGAGATGGCACCGGAACCAGCGCACAGCTCGACAACCACTGGGCGGTCAAGAGTCTTGGCATGGTCGATCGCCCAGCCGGCCAGCAACTCGGTCTCGGGTCGCGGCACGAAGACCCCGGGCCCGACCTCGAGATCGACGTAGCGGAACGCCGATGACCCGGTCAGGTGTTGCAACGGGATGCGGCTGGCGCGCGCCTCGATCAGCTTGAGGAACGCATCCTTTTGCATGCCGTCGGGCTTGGCCATGGTGACCAGCGACAGGCGCGGCACTCCGGTGACGTGGCTCAGCAACGACTCCGCGTCATGTCTGGCCGATGCCACGCCCGCGGACTGCAGCGTCTCGGTCGCCTCGACCAGCAACCGTTCAGCCTGCGACCGCACTCGGGTCCCGTCGGTCATTGGCCGGTGCTCGCTCATTCCCCGGCTTCGACAGCGTCAAGACGGGCGGCGAGGTCGGCCTCGACGAGAGACGTGATCACGTCGTCGAGTGCGCCGTCCATGACCTGGTCGAGGTTGTAGGCCTTGAAGCCCGTGCGATGGTCCGACAACCGGTTCTCGGGAAAGTTGTAGGTGCGGATGCGCTCGGAGCGGTCGACGGTGCGGATCTGGGACTTGCGGGCATCTGAGGCCTCGGCATCGGCCGTGGCCTGGGCCGCCTCGAGCAGGCGGGCACGCAGGATGCGCATGGCCTGCTCACGATTCTGCAGCTGGCTCTTCTCGTTCTGGCAGCTCGCGACGATGCCGGTCGGGACGTGCGTGATGCGTACCGCAGAGTCGGTCGTGTTGACGCTCTGGCCGCCGGGCCCAGACGAACGGTAGACGTCGATGCGCAGGTCGTTGTCGTGGATCTCGACGTCGATGTCCTCGGCCTCAGGCATCACCAGCACGCCGGCAGCCGACGTGTGGATGCGTCCCTGTGACTCCGTGACCGGAACGCGTTGCACCCGGTGGACGCCACCTTCGAACTTCAGCTGTGCGTACGGCGCCGTGCCGGGCTCGGGATTGCCACTGGCCTTGACTGCCATCGTCACGGACTTGTAGCCACCCAGGGCCGACTCGGTCGAGTCGAGGATCTCGGTCTTCCAGCCCCGCTGCTCGGCGAAGCGCGAGTACATGCGCTGCAGGTCGCCGGCGAACAGAGCTGATTCCTCACCGCCCTCGCCTCCCTTGATCTCCATCAGAACGTCCTTGGAGTCGGCGGGATCGCGCGGCACGAGCAGGCGCTGCAGTCGTTCACTCAGCTCAGCAATGCGTGGCTCGAGCGCCTCGATCTCCGCTGCGAAGCTGGAGTCCTCGGCGGCAAACTCACGTGCGGCCTCGAGATCGCCCGTCGCCTGCTGGTAGTCGCGATAGGTCTTGACGATCGCGCTGACCTCGGCGTACCGCTGGCCGAGCTTCTTGGCCAAGCCCGGATCGGAGTGCACTGCGGGATCGGACATCTTGCGCTCGAGCTCAGAATGCTCCGCAACGAGCGTCTCCACGGCCTCAAACATCACGCACTCCTCTCGCGGTCAGGTAGATGTAACGACAGCGCCGACCCGAGCCCTTGCGGGCTGGGGTCGGCGCTGGAACGTTGCTACTTCTTGGCGTAGCGCTTCTCGAAGCGGGCCACGCGTCCACCGGTGTCGAGGATCTTCTGCTTGCCCGTGTAGAACGGGTGGCAGGCCGAGCAGACATCGGCGCGCAGAACGCCCTCGGGCGCTGTGCTCTTGGTCGTGAACGAGTTGCCGCAGGTACAGGTGACCTGGGTCTCGACGTAGTCGGGGTGAATGCCTTGCTTCATGATGTCCTCTCGCGGCCGCTGGGTCGTCTCGCTGATTACGATCCGTGAACCAGAACCAAGGGTCAATTGTGCCAGTTGGCTCTACCTATAAGGAAATCGGGGACGAATTTGTTCCCGCAAGGACCGCGAGTCAGGCCGGCAAGAGCTTTTCAATGTCGGACTTGATCTTGTCGGGCGTGGTGGTCGACCCATAACGCTTGACGACCTGGCCGTCGGTGTCGATCAGGAACTTGGTGAAGTTCCACTTGATCTTGCTCCCGGCGAGCCCACCCTTTTCTTCCTTCAGCCACTTGAACAGCGGGTGGGCACCGTCGCCGTTGACCTCGATCTCGGAAAAGAGCGGGAAGGTCACACCAAAGTTCTTCTCGCAGAACGTCGCCGTGTCAGCGTCGTCGCCCGGATTCTGGTTGCCGAACTGATCGCAGGGGAAGCCCAGCACGACGAGGCCGCGATCGACGTACTCCTGGTAGACCCGCTCGAGCCCCTTGAACTGAGGGGTGAAACCACACTGTGTCGCAGTGTTGACGACGAGGAGGACCTTGCCGTTGTAGTCGGCCAAGAGGCGCTCGGTGCCGTCGATGGCCGTGGCGGAGAAATCGTACGCAGATGTCATGTGACAAGCCTAGAGGCGCACCTCAACCTTGGCTCACCCAACCGGCTGACGACAGCACACAGCCCGACGCCCCTGACGGGACGCCGGGCTGTGTGGAGGCCGGATCAGCTGCCGTTGGCGTCCTGCGGCAGCGTCTTGTTGATCTGCATCAGGAACTCGACGTTGCTGTCGGTCTTCTTGAGCTTGTCCAAGATCAGCTCGAGGCCCTGCTGGCCCTCAAGGCCGGAGAGCACCCGACGGAGCTTCCAGACGACAGCCAGCTCGTCCTTGCCCATGAGGAGCTCCTCGCGGCGCGTGCTCGACGCATCGACGTCGACGGCCGGGAAGATGCGCTTGTCGGCGAAGTCGCGGCGCAGACGAAGCTCCCAGTTGCCGGTGCCCTTGAACTCCTCGAAGATGACCTCGTCCATCCGTGATCCGGTCTCGACCAGCGCTGTCGCGAGGATGGTGAGCGAGCCACCGTCCTCGATGTTGCGGGCCGCGCCGAAGAACTTCTTGGGCGGGTAGAGCGCCGAAGAGTCGACGCCACCCGACATGATGCGACCGCTGGTTGGAGCGGCCAGGTTGTAGGCGCGTCCCAGACGGGTGATGCCGTCGAGAAGGAGCACGACGTCGTGACCCAGCTCGACGAGACGCTTGGCACGCTCGATCGCGAGCTCGGCGACCATCGTGTGGTCGGTGGCGGGACGATCGAACGTCGAGGCGATGACCTCACCCTTGACGGTGCGCTGGAAGTCGGTGACCTCCTCCGGACGCTCGTCGACGAGGACGATCATCAGGTGGACCTCGGGGTTGTTCTCGGTGATCGCGTTGGCGACCTGCTGCATGATCATCGTCTTGCCGGCCTTGGGTGGCGACACGATGAGGCCACGCTGGCCCTTGCCGATCGGGGCGACCAAGTCGACGACCCGTCCGGTCAGTCCACCGGCCTCGCCCTCGAGGCGCAGGCGCTCCGACGGGTAGAGCGGGGTGAGCTTGGCAAACTCGACACGCTTGTTGCTGTCGTCGAGCGTCATCCCGTTTACCGAGTCGATCTTGACCATCGGGTTGAACTTTTCCTTGCGCTCGCCCTCGCGGGGCTGGCGTACCTGGCCGATGACAGCGTCACCGCGGCGAAGGCCCCACTTGCGGACCATCGTCAGCGACACGTACACGTCGTTCTCGCTCGGCAGGTAGCCCGTCGTACGCACGAACGCGTAGTTGTCGAGGATGTCGAGGATGCCCGCGGCCGGCACGAGGACATCGTCCTCGGTGAAGGTCGGCTCGGCTTCCATCCCGCCGCGCCCACCATTGCGGTTGCGTCCGCGACGATTGCGACGACGGCCTCCGGCGAGGTCGTCCTCGTCCTCCTCGAAGCCGCCCTGGTTGCGGTTGCCGTTGTTGTTCTGGTTGCGGTTCTGCTGGCTGTTGCCGCCACCCTGGTTGCCTGTTGCCTGGTTGCCCTGGTTGCCCTGGTTGCCGCCACCTTGGTTGCCCTGGTTGCGGTTGTTCTGGTTGCGGTTCTGCTGGTTGCCATCGCCCTGGTTGCGGTTGCGATTGCGATTGTTCTGGTTGCCACCTTCGGCGCGATCGTCGGAGTCATCGTTCGACTCGTCCTTCTTGCGGGGGGCATCGGCGCTGGTTGCGCCGTTCTTGGTGTCGCTCTTGGGGGCATCGTCGACGGCCTTGTCAGCCTTGTCTGCCTTGACGGGCTTGTCGCCCTTGTCAGCCTTCGGCGCGGCCTCGGTCTTGTCGACCTTGTCGGTCTTGGGCGCTGCATCAGCCTTGGCCGGGGAGGAGTTCTCGCCGCGAGCCGTCTTGATGGCGTCGATGAGGGCACCCTTGCGCATCTTGGGTGCACCCTCGATACCGAGGCCACCGGCGATGTCCTGGAGCTCGGCGAGCACCTTGCCACCCAGTCCGCCCCCAGTCTTCTTGGGGCTGTCCGGCGCTGTGTCGACAGCCGGTGCGACGGTGTCAGGTGTCGTGGAAATGTCTGTCACGTAGGTTCCTTTGCGTGAGGCCACTGGCCAGTGCCTGGAGATCCCAGATCACATCATGGCTTGCCCGTATCCGACGGGCTTTTGAATGGCTTGTCGGGGAGTAGAACTCGACTCCGACGTATTCACTGTAACACCCATCAGCTCGCCATACATTCCGCCATTGGGTCACGTTGCAGGTGTCTGCGCGCCCGCCTGATCGACCCCGAGCTCGTGGAACGCCCACCCCTCGGGCAGCCGGTCGGCAAGCCCGCGAGCAAAGGCCAAGACGGTCGGCCCGGCCCCCGAGATCGTGGCGGCAATCCCCTCGCCCCGCAGGCGAGTCATCAGCTCGTACGACTGGGGCATCGCGCTCTCGCGATATGCCTGATGCAGGCGATCCTCGGTAGCCGGCAGGAGCAGATGCGGACGGCCGGACAGTGCTCTGACGAGCAGAGCTGCGCGCCCGGCGTTGGCCGCGGCATCACCATGCGAGACCTGTTCAGGTAGCAGCCCGCGTGCACGTTCGGTCGACACCGGCTCGGAGGGCACGAACACCGTGACCTCGACATCTGAGTCGAGCCGCTCGACCTGGGCCACGTCGCCATCAAGCCAAGCGATGGTGAGGCCACCGAACATCGCCGCAGCGACGTTGTCGGGATGCCCCTCGAGGTCGGACGCGAGCTGGTATGCCGCAGCCTCATCGAGTGAGCTGCCGACCGTCAGGGCATTGGCCAAGGTGATGCCGGCAACGATCGCGGCAGCCGACGAGCCCAGTCCGCGGCCATGCGGAATCGCATTCCGACAGGTGAGTCGCAGGCCTGCCGGCCGCTCCCCCAACGCGTCAAATGTTGCGTACATCGCTCGCGCGACCAGATGATCGGCATCGAGCGGCACGCCGCCGCTGCCCTCTCCGAAGACTTCGATCTCGAGCCCCGACGAAAGGACTTCGCCGGTGACCTCGTCATACAAGGTGAGCGCGAGCCCCAAGGCGTCGAAGCCCGGACCGAGGTTGGCGCTGGAGGCAGGCGCCCGCACGGTGACCGGCCCGGCCACGAACGTCACGCGAGTCCTGCGGCTACTGCGGCAGCATCGACGTCCGCATCGATCACCGAGTCGGCAATCGCACCCATGCCAGACAGCGCGGTGTCGATGTCCTTGAGTCCGTGACCCGTCACGGTGACTGCAATGCTCTGTCCCGGCTCGACCTGCCCGGCGGAAGCCGCTGCGACGAGTCCTGCAACACCTGCGGCAGACGCGGGCTCGACGAACACACCGTCGTGCGATGCCAGATCGCGCTGCGCCTGGAGGATCTGCTCGTCAGTCACCGCATCGATGCGACCGCCTGAATCGTCCCGCGCCGCCACGGCCAGATGCCACGATGCCGGATTGCCGATGCGAATCGCGGTGGCCACGGTCTCGGGGTTGGGGATCGGCGCGCCCTGGACGATCGGGTCGGACCCGCGCGCCTGGAAGCCCCACATCAACGGTGTCTTGGCGGACATGCCAGCTTCGGCATATTCGCGGTAGCCCAGCCAATAGGCCGAGATGTTGCCGGCGTTGCCCACCGGCAGCACATGCATGTCCGGAGCCATGCCGAGCGCGTCGACGATC
>CAVVQG010000018.1:0-201972 GCA_963750265.1 uncultured Actinomycetota bacterium
GCGCGCCTTGAACGGGTCGAGGTACGCGGTGCCGACGTCCGGAAACAGGACCATGTCGGACTGATCGATGGTCTGGAAGCCGCGGATCGACGAGCCGTCGAATGCCACACCGCTCGTGACCATGCTGGCGTCGAACGTGGAAGCTGGCAGGGTGACCTGCTGCTGAATACCGGGAAGGTCGGTGAATTGGACGTCGAGGTACTCAACTCCCTCGTCCTTGATGAACTTGAACAACTCGTCGGCATTGCCGAACATATGTCCTCCTCGACCGCATCGCGGTCACTGTTGTCTAAACGGCAGGAAAGTGCGTCGCTGCACTGCGTCAGAGGCTAGGCCTCGCCAGTTTCCCGACCGTCACTAATTTGTTTCGGCGGTGTTACATGTCCCCGGCAGCGTAGCGGAGGTCCTCGATAGGCTCGGCGCGTGGACACTCCCTCGCTCGGCCGACGTATTGCCGCTCTGGTCATCGACTGGGCCATCGCCGCCCTGAGCGCCGTGGCGCTCACGGGCGTCAGCTACCCGCCCAAGAACCCCGCCGAGAACCTGGTGATCGTCGCCTTCTTCATCGCCGAGGTCGCCCTGTTGACGGGTGTGCTGGGGGTCTCGATCGGCAAGCGTCTGCTCCGCCTCGGGGTCGAGGGTCCCGACGGAGGCCCCATCGGGCTGCCGCGGGCCCTGTTGCGAACTGTGCTGTTGTCGTTGGTGCTGCCAGCCATCGTGATGAACGACGAGAAGCGTGGACTCCACGACATCGCAGCCCGATCCCGGGTCATCCAGGTGCCGTGAGCTCTCGACGGACGGACACTCGAGTGGTTGAGTCTGACCATGGGTGGGAGCCGATGGGTTGAGCTGCGAGTCCATGGTGTGAGTGGCACACCGCCTGAGTCGCTGCTGTCCCATCCTCACGTCAAGCAGGTCGCCGGAGACGGGTACTCGCGATACTTCCGGGCCGTGACAAGCGACGGCAGCGAGCTGAGGGCACCTGATGGGCACACCGTCGAGGGATATCACTGGGGGCAGTTCACCTCAGGGTCTTGGCGTGCCGGCCTGTGGCTGATCCTCGTCCCATTCGGGCTGATCAACGCAGCGCAGTTCATGCTGCCGCCGTTCACCAGTCGCGTGTCCAAGATCTGGCACGCTCTGTGCGGTGCACTGCTGAGGCTTGCCGCGCTGCTGCTGACCTGCCTGTTCGCGTTCACCGCCGGCTTCGTGCTGATGGACCTCATCGGCTGGCGCTGGGCGGCCAAGACCCGCCTGCTGAAGAGCTATGAGCCCGACAACGTCCTCATGGGGGCAGTCATCCTCAGCGCCGTTGCCATGGCTGGCCTGTACGTGCTCGGACGAGGCTTTGGGCGTACGGGTCCCTCCGACTCGACCGAGACCACCGAGAACACCACCACGCCGCTGGCCAAGCGATCGTTCTATCGCGGTGATGCGGACGCGTCGACGCTGCGAAGACTGCATCTGGTCGCCGCGTTCTCGTTGATCGCGGTCATGGCGACCTTCGCCCGCGACGCGTCGGCCTGGTCAACCCGTCCGCTGATGGGTGTGATCGCCTTTGGGCTGCTGGTGGGTGCTGCTGCTGATCGTGACGTTCCTCGGTGACCCAGAAGGCTCGGTCAGCGTGGCGATGCCGTCGAGAGCTGCCCAGCTCCGCAGACGGTGGCATGACACGACAGGGACGCTCTCATCGCTGCTGGTGGTGGTGTCCGCCCTGGTCGTCGTGGTGGCGGCGGTCCGCATCGACGGCACCGAGCGGCCCAAGCCCGCGGGGCGCATCGACGCGTTCGACGGTGTCTCCAACACCCTGATGGTCGCCGGTGTCGTCGTGCTGGTGCTGATGGCGGGAGCGAATCTGATACTCGCGTGGACGACCCGTTCCCGGGAGGGCACAACACCGACCCGGCCCGATACTTTGCCCGATACGCGTGGGGGATGACCAGCTATCTGGTCGCGACAATCTCGATGTTCATCGGTGTCGGCCTGTCTGCCGCGGTCGCGACGGCCGTGTCGACCTCGCTCAACCTCGACATTGCCGAGACGATCGACGAGACCGGCGCGACGCTGCGTACCCGCGTCGGGGTGACTCCGCTGCTCGACCGAGTGGCGTACGCATGGGGCCTGACGGCGTTGCTGCTGATAGCCATCGTGATCGTTGCTCTGGCGTTCTACGTCATCCGTCGCCAGCACTACGTCGCCTCGGGTGAGGCGATGCACGCCTCTCCGCCTGAGGCGACGACCCAGCTGCCTGACGGTTGGACCGCCAAGATCGCCCGCGGCATCTGGATCGCGCGGCTCAAGACCAAGCTGCCTGCGTTGTTCTGGTTGTTCGTCGGGTTCGGTGTGCTGCTGGCGCTGGGGGTGGCATGGGAGATCGGGTTCTGCGCCGGTGGACACGACCCGACCGAGTGCAAGCAGGCGCCGGGTCTGCTCAACTACGTGAGCCAGCCGCGTCGCAGCGGAAACGGCGACTTCCTGACGATCTTCGGCGCATGGACGTTGTTGGGCTTGGCCGCGGGCATGGTCGCGCTGAGCCGCGGTGCCATCAAGACGCAGGCCTCACGGCGGGGAGTCAGCATCATCTGGGACATCATCTCGTTCTGGCCCCACGCGGTGCACCCGTTCGTGCCACGACCGTACTCCCAGCGCACCGTGGTCGACCTGCGCAACCGCATTCGCTGGCACCTCAGCACGATCGATGATCCAGACGTTGCTCGTCCCGTGGTCGTGTGTGGCCACAGCCAGGGGAGCCTGATCGCGTTCGGGGCGCTGCTCCTGCTCGCGCCGGCCGAGCGAGACCGCGTCGCCTTGGTGACCTTCGGCTCGCAGCTGCGGCTGATCTTCCCGCGTGCGTTCCCCGGCTTCGTCAACCTCGAGGCCATTGCCGGCTTGTACACCTCGCTCAACGGTGCGTGGATCAATCTCTACCGGGCGACCGACCCGCTGGCTGGACCCGTGCTGTCGTGGGACCACTCCGCCGACGGCACGGCCGCCGCCTCGCAGCACTTCCCGAGCTTGGGTGAAGGTCGTCAGCCGGATTCATACGACCCAGTCACGAGGCGACGGATCAGCGGAGCCGACTGGCGCATCCTTGACCCGACACCGCATGACGCGGCATTGCAGACCGGTCCGGTGACGACGCTGCACGGTCACAGCGAGTTCTGGGACGACGCCGACTGGGCGAAGGCACTGGACGCGGTCGTTGACGTACCCGCCAGCCAGTGAGTCAGCCGCGCATCGCCTTGCGCGAACCCTTCATGCTGGTCGGCACGGGACCACGCGGCATCGGAGCGGCAGGGCGCATCGCGTCGAGCGCCTTGAGCTTGTAGAGCAGCGCCGTCATCTCGGCAGGCTTGATGTTCTTGGGAAGCTTTTGCACGTGCTTGAGCAGCTTGGTGAGCTTGACCTCGCCTTCGCCGCGGCCGACGATGATGTCGATCACCGGTACGGTCTCGCCGCCGATGCGTGAGTGCTTCTTCTTCTCGGCCGCCAGAAGATTCTTGACCCGGGTCTGATTGCCCTCACCGACCAAGATGATGCCGGGGCGGCCGACCACACGGTGGACGATGTCCTGGTTCTTGGTGAATGCCACGGCCGGCTTGACGTCCCAGCCGCGCTTGAGCATCTGCAGGGCACCAGCGGCGGCACCGGTCTGCCCCTCGACCTGGGCGTAGGCAGCCTTCTCGGCGCGACGGCCGAACACGATCAGGGCGCCCAGGATGCCGGTGAGGAGAGCGAGCAGGATCGTGGTGATGAGCCCGAACGTGCCGTTGGGCAGGAAGAAGTAGCCCACCGCTGCCATGGCACCACCGACCACCAGGAATGTCAGCAGCAGGATCAACCCAATGTTGGAGTCGCTGCGCTTGGTGATCGTGTAGGCCTGTCGCATCTGACGGATGCGGCCCTTGGCTGGCTCGGGTGTGGCGTTGGACATGCGGGCCAGTCTACGGCGCGGTGCGGATGGCGGCATTGCCGCGTCCGCTCTCGATCGCCTGCTTGTAGAGCCGTCCGGCACGATATGACGAACGCACGAGCGGACCGGACATGACACCGGCGAAGCCGACCTCGTCCGCTTCGTCCTTGAGCTCGACGAACTCCTCGGGCTTGACCCAACGCTCGACCGGGTGGTGGCGCTTGGAGGGCCGGAGGTACTGCGTGATCGTGATGAGATCGCAGCCCGCCTCGTGCAGATCGACCAAGGCCTGCGAAACCTCTTCGCGGGTCTCGCCCATGCCAAGGATCAGGTTGGACTTGGTGACCAGGCCGTAGTCGCGGGCCTGCGTGATGACGTCGAGGGAGCGGTCATAGCGAAATGCCGGTCGGATGCGCTTGAAGATGCGCGGCACGGTCTCGACATTGTGTGCCAGCACCTCGGGGCGGCTGTCGAAGACCTGCTCGAGCAGCTCCGGCACACCGTTGAAGTCAGGGATGAGGTTCTCGACACCGATGCCGGGATTGAGCTCATGGATCTTGCGGACCGTCTCGGCGTACAACCACGCGCCGCCGTCGGGAACGTCATCGCGCGCGACGCCGGTGATCGTGGCGTAGCGGAGCTGCATCTTCTGGACGCTCTCGGCGACGCGGCGGGGCTCGTCGCGGTCGATCGGGTCGGGCTTGCCGGTGTCGATCTGGCAGAAGTCACAGCGACGTGTGCACTGCTCGCCGCCGATGAGGAACGTCGCCTCGCGGTCTTCCCAACACTCAAAGATGTTGGGGCAGCCGGCTTCCTGACAAACGGTGTGCAGGCCTTCGCCCTTCACCAGGTTCATCAGCTCGGTGTATTCGGGACCCATCTTGGCGCGAGTCTTGATCCACTCGGGCTTCTTCTCGATCGGGGTCTCCGCGTTGCGGACTTCGAGCCGCAGCATCTTGCGGCCTTCAGGAGCGATAGTCACAGAGCCCAGCCTACGCCTGCGAGCCAACGGTCAGACCAGCCACCGGGATCGTCGGGCCAGCGTCGTCGAGCAGGTCAGGAGAGGGCGTGTATGCGTCCCACTCGAGCAGCTCCACGAGGTGTGGTGTGACGGCCTCGGCGGCCTCGCGTACGCCGACAGATCGCCCCAGCTCGGCCGTCAGACTTGTGACACCGGCGTCGGCGATGCCGCACGGGACGAACCGGTCGTAATAGGCGAGATCGAGATCGGCGTTGAGGGAGAACCCGTGCATGGTGACGCCGCGCGAGACACGGATGCCGATCGCGGCAATCTTGCGCTCGATCTTGCCCGGACCGGCAGGCAGCCACACGCCGGAGCGTCCGGCGACGCGTCCCGTTGTCACGCCGAGGTCGGCGACGGCGCGGATCAGCGCCTCTTCGACCCGGCGCACGTAGTCGACGACCAGGACGTGTGACGGCAACTTGGTGATGGGATAGCCGACGAGTTGTCCCGGACCGTGGAACGTGATCTTGCCGCCGCGGTCGACGTCGATCACCGGAGTTCCGTCGGACGGACGTTCATGCGGCTGGGTGCGGCGACCAGCGGTGTAGACGGCGGGGTGCTCGAGGAACAGTGCAGTGTCGTCGATCTGGTCGGCCGCGCGCTGCTGGTGCAGATCGCGCTGCATCTCCCAGGCCTCGAGATAGTCGATGGCCTGATCGCCGTACCAGTCGTCGATGATCTGGAGCTTCGTCACTCCACCAGCGTATCCCCGTCCACCAGCACCATCGAATCGATGTCGACCGACGCCTTGGCGAAGTTCTCACGGCGATCGGCAGGCGGCATCGAGGCGACGTGGTCGAGCGCCTCAAGGGGATAGTCGACGACCATGCGTCCTGGCTCGATGGGAACGGTGCTGTGCACGACACGGTCGTCGAAGACGTGCACGAGGTCGAACGACTGCGCGCCGTCGTACCCGCGCATGCCGCGGGGATCTGCTGCCGGATCGATGACGTAGCAGGACGACGCGGCCACCGAAACGGGAACTGGGCCGAGCGTGCTGTGCGCCGAGTAGTGATAATGGCCGGCGAGGATCGTGCGAACGTCGGAGCCGTCGATGGCTTCGGCCAGCAGGTGCTGGTCGGCGAGCTCGATGATCGTCATTAGCTGCAGGTGGGTCGCGATCGGAGGGTGGTGCATTGCGAGCACCGTGCCGTGCGGTGCCGGCGTCGCGAGCAGTGAACGGAGCCACTCCAGCTGGGCAGAAGTCAGCTCGCCGTCGTGGTAGCCCGGGATGGTGGTGTCCAGGGCAATGATGCGCAGTCCGTTGATGTCGTGGACCTGGTCCAGAGGGGTGTCGGGATCGGTCTCGCGGCCGAGGAGCGTGCGTGCGAACGGCTCGCGCGCGTCGTGGTTGCCCATCACCCAGATGAGCTCGGCGCCCAGATCGGCCGCCGCGTTGACCACGATCGAGGCGACGGCGTCGTATGCCTCAGGCTCGCCCAGGTCGGCGATGTCACCGGTGAACACGATCGCGTCGGGTCGCACGACCGCAAGTCGCGACATGACGCGCTGGAGGTACTCCGCCGGATCCGTTCTGGCGTAGACCGTGGTGTTGGCAGGTCCGAAGTGCGTGTCACTGACGTGCGCGATGACGTGACTGGCAGGAGCGTGCTGACCGAGCTGCATAGATCAAACATACGATCGGGCAGTGCCACACCCTGTGGACGACGGTCCGCGCTTTGGGTGTCGTTGGTGCATGGTGCGGCAATGGAGTGGATCTCGATTCTGGTCTCGGCACTGATCTCCTGTCTGCGTTCGGACGAGGTGCGCTGGGCCGGCGTCCTGGATGGGCTCGACGATCTCCGAGCGACCGCCTTCGCGACTGCCGATCCATCGCTTCTGGGGCAGGTCTACGTACCTCGCAGCCGTGCCCGGGCCGACGATGCGGCACTGATCCACGACTACGAACGGCGTGGTGCGCGCGTCGACGGCGCCACGCTCGTGCTGTTGTCAGTCCGGATTCGCTTCGAGAGGGCAGACCGGGTCGAGCTCGACGTCGTCGACCGGCTCGCGCAGGCACGAGTCGTGTGGGCGGACGGTACGACGAGAGCTCTGCCTCGGGATCTGCCGACAAGGCGAACTGTGACACTCCTACACGTGTCCGACGGCTGGCGCATCGCAAACTAGAACCTGTTCCACTACTGTGTCGACGTGACGGTTCGCGAGCGCTTCGACGCACTGGTGGCCGATGCCTCCCCGGCCGTCGAGCGACTGGATGCGTTGTGGGCCGATCTGTCCACACTGCGAACTGACGAAATGCTCGGTGCCTGGCGCGGCGGGGACTTCGCGACTGGGCACCCGGCAAGCACTCTGCTCTCCAAGATCGGGTGGCACGGCAAGCGGTTCGACTCCCAGCTCGATGGGCACCCGCTGATCTGCCGAGGCGAGGACGGGGAGCTGTACTCGAACACGACGTACGCCGGCGGAGGCCACTCTTCCCTGTGGGAGGTCAACTTCCGCGGTGAGTCGACGGCCACGATGGTCTACGACGCGATGGCGGTCTTCGACCACTTCAAACGGGTCGATGACGCGACTGTCATGGGCATCATGAACGGCAAGCTTGAAGCCGCCTTCGGGACGGCCGACCACTACTACTTCTGGCTGGAGCGTGACATATGAGGACCACTGTTGCTGTTGTGAACTCGCAGGGCGCGGACTTTTCCCTCGAGGAGCTCGAGCTCGCCGATCCACGGGCCGACGAAGTCCTCGTCAAGATTGTTGCGACCGGTCTTTGCCACACCGACATCCACCTCAAGGGCTTCCTGCCAGCCGAGATGTTCCCCAACGTCTTCGGTCACGAGGGAGCAGGCGTTGTCGAGGCAATCGGGGCGGACGTCACCGGAATCGAGGTGGGTGACCATGTCGTGCTCTCGTTCCGTTCCTGCCGCTCCTGCGACAACTGCACCAACGACCTGGTTGGCTACTGCGACTCGTCGCTGCTGCTCAACTACATGGGCATGCGAATGGACGGCAGCACCACGTACAGCCGCGACGGAGAAACTGTCTTCGGCAACTTCTTTGGTCAGTCCAGCCTGTCGCAGCACGCCATCGCCTACGCCGACAACTGCGTGGTCGTTGACAAGTCCGTCGACCTGACGAAGGTCGCACCGTACGGCTGTGGCTTCCAGACTGGTGCCGGAACTGTACTCAACGTGCTGAAGCCGAGCCCAGCCGACAGCCTGGTGGTGTTCGGCTGCGGAGCCGTCGGGCTCGCGGCGATCGCCGCCGCCAAGCACGCGGGCGTCACAACGATCATCGCCGTTGACCCGATCGAGAGCCGCCGCAACGTGGCTGCCGGATTTGGCGCGATCGGCGTCGACCCCACAGCCGATGATCTGGCTGAGGATGGAGCCGTTGTCGCGAAGATCAAGGAGCTCACGGGTGGGGCTGGAGCGTCGTACGCGATCGACACGACGGCGATCTCTGCGGTCGTGAAGCAGGCGCAGCAGGCCCTGAAGATGCGGGGCACCCTGGTCGCGCTTGGACTGGGTGCCGAGGAGTACGCGATCGACGCGATTGACCTGCTGCAGACAGGCAAGGTCATCAAGGGGTCGATCGAGGGAGACTCCGACCCGAAGGAGATGGTCCCGCGGCTGATCGCCATGAACGCCGCCGGCGACTTCGACGTCGACGGACTGATCGCCACCTATCCGTTCAGCGAGATCAACACCGCTGTCGCCGACGTTCTTGCCGGAAAGGTCGTCAAGCCCGTTCTGGTGTGGTGACGGCCGCGTCTTGGTCGTCGCCGACGAGACCGTCCAGCTGCTCGCGGACGATGTCGTGAGCCAGCGGCGTTCCATGTGCACCAGATGTTCGACCAGCTCCGGATATTCGACGAACGCGGCGGCTGTGTCGGTGCGGGGGAGCGAGGGCTCAGGGACCCACTCACAATGCCGCCTCGAGCGCCAATCTGAGCTCGGGGTGCTGGAACGTGAATCCGGCGTCGGTCAGCGCCTGCGGCGCCAGGCGAAGTGAGCCCAGCAGGTCACCGGCGATGCCGCGTCCCAGAGCCGCCTTGAGCACGAGTGACGGAGCGGCAAGGAACGTCGGTCGGTGAATGGCCTGACCGAGGGCATCGGTGAATTCCGCATTGGTCGGCACGTTGGGCATCGCGAGGTTGTACGCGCCACGTGCAGTGGGGGACTCCAGGAGGAACTCCACGGCGCCCAGCCAGTCGGGCAGCGAGATCAACGACATGTACTGCGAACCGGATCCGAGTTTCGCTCCGCCGCCGAGCTTGAATGGCACCAGCATCAGCTTGAGCAGCCCGCCGCGCCGGTCGAGCACGAGCGAAGTGCGCAGGAACACGACTCGAGACGTCTCGACGGCCGGTTCGGCCGCAGCTTCCCAGGCTCGCACGAGGTCAGCGAGGAAGCCGCCGCCCGATGAGCTGGACTCGGTGAGCACTTCGTCGCCGCGATCGCTGCCGTAGTAGCCCATCGCCGAGGCCGAGAGCATGACCGGCGGCGTCGGGGACTTGGCAATTGCCTGGGCGATCGTGCAGGTCGGAGACGTGCGGGAGTCGAGAAGTTCCTGACGATAGGCACGGGTGCGTGGCCACCGCGAGATCGACGCTCCCGACAGGTTGATGACGGCGTCGGCGGCATCGATCAGGTCCTGATCGATCACTCCACGAGCGGGATCCCACAAAGAGGTGCCGTCGCCCGCGCCGGATCGCACCAGCCGGGTGACCGAGTGGCCCCTTGAGCGCAGGTGGTCGACCAGTGCCGTGCCGAGAAAGCCGGACGCACCACCGATGACCACCTGCATCTGCGTCAGGATCCGATCTCGTCCTCGAAGTTGCCGCCCTCGAGACGATCCTTGATGGCAGTCAGGAAACGAGCCGCATCAGCGCCGTCGACAATTCGGTGATCGTAGGTCAGCGCGAGGTACATCATCTGGCGCACCGCGATGCTCTCGCCAACATGCGGGTCGGTGATCACGACGGGGCGCTTCACGACCGCACCGGTGCCGAGGATGGCGACCTGCGGCTGATTGATGATCGGCGTGTCGAACAGGGCGCCGCGGCTGCCGGTGTTGGTCAGCGTGAACGTACCGCCGGACAGCTCGTCGGGGAGGATCTTGTTGGTCCGCGTACGCTCCGCGACATCGTTGATCTTGCGGGCCAGACCGGCGATCGACAGATCGCCGGCATCCTTGATGACTGGCACCAGGAGTCCGCGTTCGGTGTCGACCGCGATGCCCAGGTGCTCACCGGCGGGGTAGGTGACGGTGCCGGCTTCCATGTCGATCGAGGAGTTGACCTGCGGGTAGGTCTTGAGGGCCTCGATCGCGGCCTTCGCGAAGAACGGAAGGAACGAGAGCTTGACGCCCTCGTGCTCAAGGAATGAGTCCTTGGTTCGCGCTCGCAGTCGGGCGATCTCGGTGACGTCGACCTCGACGACCGTGGTCAGCTGGGCGGAGATCTGCAACGACTCGAGCATGCGTGTTGCGATCGTCTTGCGCAGTCGCGTGAGCTTTTCGGTCTTGCCGCGCAGGGGTGAGGGCGCGTCAGGTGTGGCTGTGCTCTCGGCAGCGGCAGGCGACGACGTCGCTGCGGGCTGAGCTGCGGCGGCATCGACGACGTCCTGCTTGCGGATGCGTCCTCCGACGCCTGTGCCGGTGACCGCTGCGAGATCGACACCGTGCTGCTTGGCGAGCTTGCGGACGATCGGCGTCACGTACGAGTCGGTGGAGCTGGAGGCGGCCGGTGCGGCCGGCGTCGCGGGTGCGGGCTCCGGTGTTGCCTGGGTTTCGGGCTGGGCCGGTTCAGGGGTCGGGGCCGGCTCGGGCTCAGGCTCAGGGGCCGCTTCTGGCTCTGGCTCCGGCTCTGGCTCTGGCTCCGGCGTTGCGGGTGCGTTCGGAGCGACGATCGGCTCAGGATCGGCAGCCGGTTGCGGATCGGCCGCTGCCGACGCAGGTGCTGACTCGCTCTCGGCAGGCGCAGCGGAGTCGCCCGTACCGATGATGGCGAGCTCGGCACCGACCTCGACTGTCTCGTCCTCGGCGACCTTGATCTCCAACAACTTGCCGGCGACCGGTGAGGGGATCTCGGTGTCGACCTTGTCGGTCGAGATCTCAAGCAGCGGTTCGTCGACGGCTACGTCGTCTCCGACCTGCTTCAGCCACTGGGTGACAGTTCCCTCGGTGACGCTCTCGCCGAGTGCGGGAAGCGTCACGGCGGTGCCACCACCTGAAGATGCCGGCGCTGCCTCGGCCTGGGGGGCGGGCGCGGACTCTGCGGCATCGTGCGCGGCGTCCGCTGACTCGGCTGGCGCGGCGGAGCGATCTTCGGCCACGGGGGCCGGCTCCGGCTCCGGGGCGGGCTCCGGCTCGGCCGCGGGTGTTGCCTCGGAGCGGGCTCGGGTTCTTGTGCGGTCTCGGTCTCAGCCGCCGGAGCTTCAGCCGCCGGTGCTTCTTCCGCCGGGGCGGCGTCGCCTGCGGACTCACCCTCCTCGCCGATGATCGCGAGCACGGCGCCGACTTCGACGGTCTCGTCCTCGGCAGCCTTGATCTCCAGAAGGACTCCGGCGACCGGTGAAGGGATCTCGGTGTCGACCTTGTCGGTCGAGATCTCGAGCAGGGGTTCATCGACGGCGACTGTGTCACCGACCTGCTTCAACCACTGCGTGACTGTTCCCTCGGTGACGCTTTCTCCAAGGGCGGGAAGGGTGACAGACGTAGCCATGTGGATCCTCTGGTTCTCCGGGTCAGGCGTGTGAGTGAAGGGGCTTGCCAGCAAGGGCCAGTGCGGCCTCGCCGAGTGCTTCGTTCTGGGTGGGGTGCGCGTGGATGAACTGTGCGACGTCCTCGGGGTAGGCCTCCCAGTTGACCATGAGCGATGCTTCGCCAACCTGTTCGCCGTAGCGAGAACCGATCATGTGCACGCCGACGATCGGGCCGTCCTTCTGGCGTACGAGCTTGACCGAGCCGGCGGTCATCAGGATCTGGCTCTTTCCGTTGCCACCGAGGTTGTACTCCTGGATCTCGATGTCGCCGTACTTCTCCTTGGCCTGCGGCTCGGTGAGGCCGACCGAGGCGATCTCGGGCTCGCAGTAGGTGACGCGGGGGATGCCCGAGTCGATGACCGGCTGAGGCTTGAGGCCCGCGATCTCCTCGGCAACGAAGATGCCGTGGGCGAATCCGCGGTGCGCCAACTGCAGTCCGGGGACGAGGTCGCCCACGGCGAACACGCCGTCAACGTTGGTTGCGAGGCGCTCGTTGGTGGGCACCCAGCCTCGGTCGACCGTGATGCCAGCCTCTTCGAAGCCGAGCCCGGCCGAGCTGGGACCTCGACCGACGGCCACGAGGACGAGATCGGTCTCGATCGTCTCGCCGTTCTCGAGCGACACGGTGACTCCGGCGTCGCTCTGCTCGACCCCGCTGAACTTCACGCCGGTCTTGAAGTTGATCTTGCGCTTGCGGAACGCCCGCTCGAGCTGCTTGCTGAGCGAGGGGTCCTCAAGTGGTACGAGCGTGGGGAGTGCTTCGATGATCGTGACGTCGGCACCGAACGACTTCCAGACCGAGGCGAACTCGACACCGATGACGCTGCCGCCGATGATGACGACGCGTGCAGGCACCTCGCTCATGGTGAGCGCTTCGTCGGAAGTGATGACACGGCCGCCGATCTCGAGGCCGGGGAGCGAGCGGGCGTACGAGCCGGTCGCCAGCACGAGGTTGGTGCCGGTGTACTGCTGGCCGGCCACCTCGACGGTCTTGGGTCCGACGAGCTTGCCCTCGCCCTCGACGACGGTGATGCCGCCCGACTTGATGAGTCCCTGCAGGCCCTTGTAGAGCCGCTCGACCACACCATCCTTGTAGGCGTTGACCTTCGGCATGTCGATGCCCTCGAACGAGGCCAGCACGCCGAAGTTGGCGCTCTCGCGGGTGGCGTCGGCCACCTCTGCCGCGTGGAGCAAGGCCTTGGTCGGGATACAGCCGTTGTGCAGGCAGGTGCCGCCGAGCTTGCCCTTCTCGATCAGGGCCACAGACTTGCCCAGCTGAACGGCGCGGAGTGCGCAGGCATAGCCGCCACTTCCGCCGCCGAGAATCACGATGTCGAAGTTGTTGCCGGCGCCGTCCGCCACGGTGTCCTCCCAATGGAAATCTCTTTCATCATCATCTTGTCACTCGACCCGAGCACCGTGCCACCGGGGGGACTTCGCGATAGTGGTCCATCGGGCACAATTGGCCCATGGGAATCTTCCGCGGGCGCAAGGCAAGGACCGATGGTGGCGCCGTGGTGTCCGATCGCAACTCCACCAAGTCCGATCTGCAGGCGTTGCGCGACTTCGCGGAGTCCCGCAAGGGAGTCGAGGGATATATCGAGCCCAAGACCTCGGTGACCCAGACGACGCTGCTGCTGGTGGCCGCCGATGGTGAGTCCCTACGCCGGCGGGTCGCATCGGCGCAGGCCGCCGAGGACTTCGCCCGCAAGAAGCTCAGCATCCCCGTGTACGACGCCAACCTGGTCGGCATCCCGTCCCGCAAGCGCGAATATGACCTCAACAAGGCCAAGGGCACACCAGCCCCGAAGGCGTCCGCGCCGGCACCGGCAAAGCAGACTCCCAAGGAGCTCGCGGCCATCATGACGCTCGAATCGGTCGCCGGCGTTGATCCGTTGCCGACCAATCCGTCTTTCGACGAGCTCATGGTCGTCTACCGGAAGGCTCGCAAGCAGGCGCACCCCGACCGCCTCGACGGCGAGCGGGCGCGCTGGGACAAGGTCGAGGACGCCGCGCGCGCTCTCGGACTTCCCGACTGATGGCCGAGCGCTTCGACACGGTCGACGAGTACATCGCGTCGTTTGCACCGGAGACCCAGGCGATATTGGAAGACGTGCGGTCCACCATCAGCGCCGCGGTGCCCGGGTCCGGGGAGACGATCCGTTACCAGATGCCCTGTGCGACCCTCGGCGATCGATACCTCATCCATTACGCCGCATGGTCGAAGCACATCGGGCTCTATCCCGTGCCCGTCGCCGGACCTGACCTCGAGTCGGAAATTTCGCCGCTCCGCTCCGAAAAGGACGCGGTCAGGCTCATGTATGACAGGCCGCTGCCACACGACCTGCTTGCCCGAATCGTCCAGTTCATCGCTGCCACGCGATAGGGCTACTTGCTGGCGAGCTCCGTGGCCAACTTCACCAGGGTGCGTACGCCTGTGCCCGTGCCGCCGTGCGGCGTGTAGTCGTAGGCCGAGCCTTCGTTGAACGATGGCCCAGCGATGTCGAGGTGTGCCCACGGGATGTCGCCGACGAACTCGCGCAGGAATGCCGCCGCGAAGAGTGTGCCGCCATATGGCTTGGGATTGTGCTGGCGCAGGTCGGCGATCTTCGAAGACGTGACCAAGGCCTTCATCTCCTCGGCGATCGGCAGCGGCCACATCGATTCGCCGGCGTCCTTGGCCGAGGCGAGAACGCGCTTGCCGAAGTCGTAGTCGTTGCCGAGCACACCGCTCGTACGCTCGCCGAGTGCGACGACGCAGGCACCGGTCAAGGTCGCCACGTCGACGATGCGATCGGGCTTTGACTCGGCGGCGAGCGTCAGACCGTCACCGAGGACAAGTCGGCCTTCGGCGTCGGTGTTGAGCACCTCGACGGTGCTGCCGTTGCGCATCGTGAGGACGTCTCCCGGCCGGGTTGCCGATCCGCTTGGCATGTTCTCGGCGAGGCACGCATACGTGGTGACCTTGATCGGGAGTCCAAGTCTGGCGATCGCGACGGTCGCCGCGACGACGGCGGCCGCTCCGGCCATGTCGATCTTCATGGTCGCCATGCCGGGGCCCGACTTGATCGACAGTCCACCCGAGTCGAAGGTGATGCCCTTGCCGACGAGCGCCAGGTGGGCAACGGCATTGGCCGGTTCGTACGTCAGGGTCACCAGGCGCGGGGGACTCATCGATCCCTGGCCGACCCCGAGGATGCCGCCGCAGTGCTCTTTGGCGAGTCTCTTCTCATCCCAGACCGAGACCCTGACGTCTGTTCCGGCGTGCGCTGTGATCGCGTCGGCGAATGCGCCGGGACGCAGGTCGCCGGGGGGCATGTTGACCCAGTCACGGGCGACGTTGACCGCTTCGGTCACGGTGGCGGCACGCTCGACTGCCTTGGTCGCCAGCGTCTGGCGGGCGAAGGCGCTCAGGATCGTTGCCGTCTTCAACGTGCGCTCCGACGCCTTGGAACCCTTGCCCTTCTTCTTGGACTTGTAGACGTCAAACGAGTAGGTGCCCAACGCGATGCCTTCGGCAATCGCTTCCACTTCCTCGACACCGGTGGGGTGGAGCGCCACGGCGATGCTGGTCACCTTCTTGGCGGCACGGACACCGCGTGCGGCCGCACGACGCAGATCTTCGGCGCTCGGCTCGTCAGGTAGCGCGACGGCGACGACCAGAGCGGCTTTCGCGGCCCCGTTGGACGGGAAGGCGACAACCTGGTCCTTCTCGCCGGTGAAGCCGAGCACATCGAGCGCGGCGGCAAAACCTTCGCGATCTTCGTCGCCGCGGATCCCGAGGATGAGTGCGTCGGCGCGTGCGGTGGTCGGCTTGGCTGTGCTGAGGCTGACGGTAGGCATGTCGTCACTGTATCCACGGCGGGTCCGGACGCGATGTGGGGCGGCAGCGGTCAAGCGTCGTGCCGCGGAATCACTCGTCTAGGGTGTGCCGCATGAATCTGTTGCACTCGCCCTTGCACGATCGGCACACCGCCCTCGGCGCGAAGCTGGCGGAGTTCGGCGGCTGGGAGATGCCGTTGGAGTACGCCGGAGGCGGCGTTCTCGCCGAGCACAAGGCCGTACGCGAGGCCGTTGGTCTGTTCGACGTCAGCCACCTCGGCAAGGCACTGGTTCGTGGCACCGGCGCGGCGGCGTACGTCAACGCGTGCTTCACCAACGACCTCGACCGGATCGTGCCGGGCAAGGCGCAGTACACGCTCTGCTGTGACGACGACGGCGGAACAATCGATGATCTGATCGCCTACCTCCGAAGCGATTTCGAGGTCTTCCTCATTCCCAATGCGGCCAACACGGCTGCGGTCGTTGCCAAGCTTCAGGCGGGCGCTCCAGATGGTGTCGAGATCACCGATCTGCATCGCGACTACGCCGTGCTTGCGATCCAGGGACCGCTGAGCGACGAGGTGCTCACCTCGCTCGAGCTGCCGGTCGATCACGACTACATGTCATTCGCCGACGCGACGATCGCCGGCAAGGACATCACCGTTTGCCGAACCGGCTACACAGGCGAGCGCGGCTACGAGCTCGTCGTACCCACTGACGACGCCGTTGAGGTGTGGGATGCGGTGATCGCGGCAGGCGAGGCCTACGGCATCCGGGCCTGCGGTCTTGGTGCACGCGACACCTTGCGTACCGAGATGGGCTATCCGTTGCACGGACACGAGCTGTCGGCAGAGATAAGCCCGGTGATGGCGCGTACCGGCTGGGCCGTCGGTTGGGCCAAGCCCACCTTCTGGGGCAAGGAAGCCCTGCAGCGTCAGCGCGAGGAGAAGACCGTACGAACGCTTCGCGGACTCCTCTCGCAGGGGCGGGGCATCCCGCGTCCCGGCATGACGGTCCAGGACAGTGACGGTGCCGAGCTCGGCGAGATCACCTCAGGGACGTTCTCACCCACACTGCGGCAGGGTGTCGCCCTTGCCTTGCTCGAGCCTTCCGTCGAGGATGGCGCAACGGTCACGGTCGACGTCCGCGGACGCTCGGAGCTGTTCACGGTGACCAAGCCACCATTCGTACAGCCGTCGACGAGGGAGAGCTGAGCATGGCCTGGACCTGGACGTTGGAGACAGCCGCCGGCGACGTCATCCGCCGGTCGGAGGAGTTCGAGAGCCGTGGCGATGCAGAGTCGTGGATCGGCGAGGCCTTCGGCGAACTGCTGACCGATGGTGTCGACCAGGTTCGCCTGTTCGATCGTGACGTCGAGGTCTATGGCCCGATGTCCCTGCACGCCGAATAGCGTCGCACGTCACGTTGAGTGATCACCGGACGTTGAGCTTGTCGAAGCGTCCTTTCGACAGGCTCAAGGACCGTCCGGGGTTGGCTCAAGGACCGTCCGGGGTTGGCTCAAGGACCGTCCGGGGTTGGCTCAAGGACCGGGGAGGTCAGTACTTCGCCTTCATCGGGTCGCCGTGCTTGAGCTGGGGCTTGGGCAGCCGCATGCGGCGCAGCTGTGAGCTGCGCAGGATTGCGTAGAAGCTCGTCCCGTTGGTCTCGTCAGGCTCAAATCGTGCCTTGAGCTCCTTGCGCAACGAGCGCACCAGGATGGTCTCGTCGACGATGACGCCGAGGATGACAACTGGGTAGACCAGTGCCGTTGCGAAGTTGGACCACTCGGGGTGGCCGGCCAGTCCTGAGACGAACAGGAACACCAAGATCACGAACAGGAACGGGATGAGGTATTCGGCGACGTTGCGGCGTCGGTCGACGAAGTCGCGGGCGAAGTGGCGCACAGGTCCCTGCTCTCGCGCAGGGAGGTAGCGGTCGTCACCAGTCTTGAGCGCTTCGCGCTGCTTGGCACGCATCGCCTCGCGTGCAGCGCGTTCGCGCTTGGCCTGGTCCTTGCGTGAGACGGGCTTCTTGAGTCGAGCCTTGCGGGCGGCCTCGGCCTCTTTTCGGCTCGGCGTTGCGCGTCCCTTGCGACCCTCAGTCTCGTCTACCACCCGCGACACGCTACCCCGTAGAGTTCATCGCATGGGCATCGGTTCGCGGTTGGGCAGGATGTTTCGCGCATGGCGATTTCGGGGCGATGACATCAACGCGCTCAAGGACAAGCTGGACGAGACCTACCGCACCCAGACGACATTGCTGCAGCAGGTACGCCGGTCAGTTGCTGACGTGGCGACCAGCCGCAAGCGAGTCGAGCTGCAGTTGGCTGCGGTCAACCAGCAGATCTCCCAGCTCGACGACCAGGCACGTCAGGCCGTCAGCCAGGGCAATGACGACGATGCCCGTGCTGCGCTGGTGCGCAAGGTCGCCCTCGAGAAGGCCGCTGCCGAGCTGGGCGAGCGCCATGACGACCTGAAGACCGAGGAAGGGAAGCTCCACGACTCGGCCATGAAGATGGAGCAGGACGTCGAAGACTTCCGCGCCCGCAAGGACACCCTCGCCGCGCGGCACACCGCAGCAGCCGCGCAGGCCGACATGCGAGATGCGAGCACGGGCATCACCTCGTCGGTCAGCGAGGTGGGCCAGGCGATGGAAGCCGCCGAACGTCGCACCCGTGAGCTGGAGGCGACGGCAGACGCCGTTGACGAGCTGGTTCGCGAAGGCCTGATCAGCAAGCCGGGGGAGGCGCCGCGACGAGGCCGAGACCCGCCGCTTCGATGCCGCGTTCGACAGCCCCGAGGTCAAACGCCAGCTGGATGCCCTCAACGAGGGCACCGAGGGGACGTCCTGACCGGTGGCGCGTACGCGATTTCGCAGTGATCGTGGGCTGACGCTCCGCATGGGCGGCGTGGGCCTGGGCCTCGGCGCGTTGTACGTCGCCTTCGGTGCGCTGCTCATCACCCAGACCGGTTTTGCGCTCGGGCTGATCATCACCCTCGGGATGGCGTGGGGACAGTGGTTCTTCTCCGACACGCTGGCGCTGAAGTCGATGGGTGCCAAGGTGGTCGCTCCAGAGCAGGCGCCGGAGCTGCACGCCATGATCGACCGGCTGTGTGCACTCGCCGACATGCCCAAGCCGAAGGTGGCCGTCTCGGTCACTGACATGCCCAATGCGTTCGCTGCCGGGCGTACCCCGAAGCATTCGGCGGTGTGCGTCACGACCGGGATCTTGCAGCGGCTCGACGCCGACGAGCTCGAAGGCGTCCTGGCACACGAGCTGGCCCACATCGCCAACCGCGATGTCTCGGTCATGACGGTCGCCTCATCGCTCGGCCTGCTTGCCGGGTTCATCACTCGCTGGGGCATGTACTTCGGCGGGGGCCGCAACCGTGGCAACAACAACGGGGGAGGCGTGCCCTTCCTGGTGGTCCTCGCGGTCAGTCTGGCCGTCTACTTCATCAGCTTCCTGCTGACGCGGGCTCTTTCGCGCTACCGCGAGCTCAGCGCCGACCGCAGTGGTGCCTACCTCACAGGTCGCCCGTCGACGTTGTCGTCGGCGCTGGTCAAGATCTCCGGCGAGATGGCGCGCATACCCAACAAGGACCTGCGCGAGGGCTCGGCCATCAGTGCCTTCTTCTTCGCCCCGGCAATCAGTCGCGAGTCAGTCACCGCGCTGATGTCGACCCACCCGCCGCTGCAGCAGCGCCTCGACAACCTCGCCAAGATCGGCGCAGAGCTCTCCGAGAAGGGCTGATGGGTTTCCTCGACTCGATCCTCGGGCGCAGCAAGCCCCCGGAAGCAGACCTCGATGCGTTGTTCGCCGTGCCGCAAGCGGCACTGTCTCTCGGCACCGACGGTTTCGTAGCCACTGGCGTCGGCGCGGTCTGTTACAGACCGACTGAGGGTGGCGCGTTCAGTGACACCGAGGCGCTCATCAAACAGCTGGTCACAACCGGTGGCGGTCCGACGATCGAGGGCACGACTGACCCTTTCGGATTTCGGTGGTTGACCGTGACACGTCCAGACAGCGACGTCTCGGGGCTGGTCACCGATCTGCACGCGATCAACGCCTCGCTCACCGATGCCGGATTCGGCTCGGCCCTGTTGTGCTCCACCGTCATCTTCACGACACCTGACGACAAGTCGATGGCGCTGGTCTACCTCTACAAGCAGGGCACGTTCTACCCGTTCGTGCCGCTGACCGGCGAACGGCGTGACAATCCGCTTGAGCTGCAGGTACGCGGGCTCATTGCGAACGACGTGACGGTCGAGCCTGAGCTGTCTCGGTGGTTGGCCATCTGGGGTGCCCCGGGGCTCTGATGCCTTGGCCGGCACGCCTGCCCTCCGCGATACGTTGGGCGCGTGACATTTTCCAACCTTTCGCGTGACCAGATCCAAGAGCTCCTCGTCGAGCAGTCGGCCAAGTACGTCGAGCTCCAGCAGGCCCAGCTCAAGCTCGACCTGACGCGCGGCAAACCCTCGCCGGAGCAGCTCGACCTGTCCAACCAGCTGCTGTCGCTGCCGGGCGACGACTACAAAGACCCGGCAGGCATCGACACCCGCAACTACGGCGGGCTGACCGGTCTCACGGCGCTCCGCGAGATCTTTGCCGAGATCATCCAGGTTCCGGTCGACCAGGTCGTCTGTGGCGACAACGCCAGCCTCGCGCTGATGCACGACACCCTCGTGTTCTCGCTGTTGCACGGCACGGTCGACTCGCCCAAGCCTTGGTCGAAGGAAGATGTCATCAAGTTCATCTGTCCGGTGCCCGGCTACGACCGGCACTTCGCCTTGTGCGAGGAGTACGGCATCGAGATGATCCCGGTCGAGCTCAACGCCGACGGTCCCGACATGGACGCCGTGCGTTCGCTCGTGGCCGATCCTGCGGTCAAGGGCATGTGGCTCGTGCCGACCTACGGCAACCCGAGCGGCGCTGTCGTGAGCGAGGCGGTCGCGGCCGAGCTCGCCGCAATGGAGACAGCCGCTCCCGACTTCCGCATCCTGTGGGACAACGCATACGCCGTGCACCACCTCACCGAGGAGCACACCAAGACAGCGGACATCCTTGGGCTCTGCACCGCATCAGGGCATCCGAACCGGCCAATGATCTACGCCTCGACCTCCAAGATCACCTTCGCTGGATCGGGCATCCCGTTCATGGGTGGCTCCGCGGCCAATATCGCCTGGTACCTCAAGCACGTCGCCAAGCGAACGATCGGTCCCGACAAGGTCAACCAGCTCCGTCACCTGCGCTTCCTCAAGGACGTCGACGGCGTGCACGCGCTGATGGACCAGCACCGGGCAATCCTCGCGCCGAAGTTCACCAAGGTCGTCGAGATCCTGCAGGAGCGGCTCGGTGGTCACGATGTGGCGACCTGGACCGAACCCAAGGGTGGTTACTTCGTCAGTCTCGACACGGCCGATGGGCTCGCCTCGCGCGTCGTCAGCCTTGCCGGCGAAGCGGGCATCGCGATGACTCCTGCCGGTGCGGCATTCCCATATGGCAACGACCCACGCGATCGCAACATCCGTATCGCACCGTCGTTCCCCTCGCTGGGCGAGCTCGAAGTCGCGATCGACGGACTCGCGACCTGCGTGCTTGTCGCCGCTGCTGAGCAGGCGTTGGCGGGCTGATCGGCGCCTCATGCGCGTCCTGATCGCCCCTGATGCTTTTGCGGGCACCCTGTCGGCACCTGAGGCGGCGGACGCGATCGCCGAGGGATGGCAGCGGTACGCCGTCGACGACGTCGTCACCACGGCACCTATGGCAGATGGCGGCCCCGGCTTTGTCGATGTCCTCCACGCTGCACTGGGCGGCGATCTGGTCGATCTCACAGTGCGAGGGCCGCTGGGCGGCGACGTCCAGGTCACCGTGCTCCACGTGGGCGAGTCGGCGTACGTCGAGAGTGCACAAGCGTGCGGGCTGCACCTTGTCGATCCGCCAACGCCTCTCGAGTCGTCGACATACGGAGTGGGTCAGGTCATCGCATCGGCCGTCGAACGCGGCGCGCGCAAGATCGTCATCGGACTGGGTGGCAGTGCGACCAACGACGGGGGAGCGGGCATGCTGGCTGCCCTCGGGGTCGAGGGTGATCGACCGCTCGATGCGGGCCCTGAGGGCCTGAGCGGGGTCACGACTGTCGACCTGATGCCCGCCCGCACCCGCCTTGACGGCGTCGAGATCGTGATCGCCGCAGATGTCGACGTCACGCTCCTCGGCATGTTCGGTGCGACCAAGACGTTCGGTCCGCAGAAGGGGCTGTCCGACGCCGAGATCATCGGTGTCGACGCGATTCTCGACCAATGGGTCGTGGCAACGTGCGGGTCCACGCCGGCCGAGCGGCGACCGGCTGACGCGAAGGGCGCGGGTGCAGCTGGTGGTCTGGGGTTCGCGCTGATGCTGCTCGGCGGAGTCGTGGTCTCCGGTATCGACTTGGTCACCCAGGCGGTGGGGCTCACCGAGCTGGCCAAGACACACGACCTCGTGGTCACCGGCGAGGGCACCTATGACTTCTCGTCGCGCTCGGGCAAGGCGGTCTACGGTGTCGCGACTGTTGCCGCGGCCGCGGCCAGACCGTGCATCGTGCTGGCTGGGCAGGTCAGCGTCGCCTCGCGTGAGATGCGTGCGATGGGTGTCGAGTCGGCATACGCGGTCGTCGACGTGGTTGGTCTCGACGCGGCGCTCGGCGATGCCCACGCCAGCCTGGCAACGCTCGCTGAGCGTGTCGCCCGCACGTGGTCGCCCCGGCGTGTGACATGAGCGCGTACGATGGAATGGAATCAGCGCGGGACACGTTGTCGAATGTGCAAGGTGACCACCGTGACGAATCCAGACCAGAGCTTGGGGAGTACGCATGACGATCGAGACTGAGCAGTCCACCGTCGAGACCACACCGACGACTGGGGTCACCCTCAGCCCGGGTGCCGCCGAGAAGGTCAGCAGCCTGCTGGCGCAGGAAGGTCGCGACGACCTTGCGCTCCGCATCGCAGTTCAGCCGGGCGGGTGCTCGGGACTGCGTTACCAGCTGTTCTTCGACGAGCGCACGCTCGACGGCGACGAGATCTTTGACTTCGACGGTGTCAAGGTCGTCGTCGACCGGATGAGCATTCCGTACCTCGGTGGTGCGACGATCGACTTCGTCGACACGATCGAGAAGCAGGGATTCACGATCGACAACCCGATGGCGACCGGTTCGTGCGCCTGCGGCGACTCTTTCCACTGATCCGCGATTGCGCACTGCCTCCTGCTCGAGTCGAGCGGGTGTAGCAGAACGCTGGACATACGTCACACCACGGCCTCCCGCATCGCGGGAGGCCGTTGTCTATCCTTGTCGGGTGCACCTAGCCATCGCAGGATCAATCGCCACTGATCACCTCATGACCTTTCCGGGCAAGTTCGCCGACTCGCTGGTGCCGGAGGAGCTCGACAAGATCTCGTTGTCGTTCCTCGTCACCGACCTCGACGTACGCCGAGGCGGTTGTGCAGCGAACATCTCGTTCGCACTCGCCAAGCTCGGCCACCGCACGCTGCTGGTAGGCGCGGTCGGCAAGGACTTCGACGTCGAGTACCGCGGCTGGCTGGAGAACGCCGGTGTCGACACGTCCGGCGTGCTGGTCTCCGAGACCCGCCACACGGCGCGTTTCGTCTGCACCACCGACTCATCACTCGCCCAGATCGCCACGTTCTACTCCGGCGCGATGGCAGAGTCACGCGACATCGACATTGCTTCGCTCAGTGACCAGCAGTTCGACCTCGTGCTGATCGGCCCCGACGATCCCGAGGGAATGGTCAGGCACACCAACTCGTGCCGTGACAACGGCATCCCGTTCGCTGCCGACCCCTCCCAGCAGCTGGCCTGGGCTGACGGTGACGTGATCAAGGAACTGATCGACGGTGCGACCTACCTGTTCAGCAACGACTATGAGGCCGCTCTGATCGAGCAGAAGACCGGCTGGTCCGCAGCCGATGTCCAGGCTCATGTCGGGACCCGCATCGTGACTCGCGGCAAGAATGGCGTCACTGTGTTCCCCGCAGATGGCGACCCGATCGAGGTCTCAGCCATCGAAGGCGTCGTTGCCGTCGACCCGACCGGTGTGGGCGACAGCTTCCGAGCCGGCTTTCTGGCAGGCGTCGCCGCAGGGCTCGATTTCGAACGTTCGGCACAGGTCGGCTGCACCGTCGCGGCGAGCGTCGTGGAGACCAAGGGAACCCAGGAGTACGAGCTCGATCGTGAGTCGTTCCTCAAGCGTGTCGGCGCTGCCTACGGCGAGCGCGCACAGAGCGACGTGGGCGCTGCGCTCACCCTCGGGTGACACGCTCCCGACACGCCCTGGCGGGTGAGGATGACCTCAGCGTCCGGGCGCGCTCAGGCTGGGTTAAGGTTCTTGATGTCGGAGATGGTCATGGTTCAGAAAGGCGCCCCGTGGGTCGTATGAAGCTGGCGATTCTCGCCTTGGCAGTGGTGGCGTTGAGCGGTTGCTCACCCGTGGACAAGACGGATGTGACTCGCCTCGGTCTGCCGATTGCCGGCAGTGACCGGTCGCAGGCGATGTGGGATCTGTGGTTGGGCGGTTGGCTCGCCGTTCTCGTCGTCTTCGTCTTCGTGTTTGGCCTGATCCTCTACGCGATGATCCGCTACCGCCGTCGCAGTGACGACGAGGTGCCGGTCCAGATCCGCTACAACCTTCCGATCGAAGCGCTCTACACGTTCGCGCCGGTCATCATCGTCGCGGTGTTCTTCTTCCACACCGTCACTTCGCAGAACGAGATGCTCGAGAAGGTCGACAACCCCGACCACACGATCGAGGTCGTCGGCAGCAAGTGGCAATGGGCCTTCAACTATCTCGATGAGAGCGCGACCGGCGGCGACGATGTCTTTGACGTCGGTACGCCCGCCGATCCGACAGAGCTGTGGCTCCCGGTCGACGAGTCTGTCCGCTTCAATCTCAAGTCGCCTGACGTCATCCACTCCTTCTGGGTGCCGGAGTTCTACTTCAAGCTTGATGTCGTGCCAGGTCGCGTCAACTCCTTCGACATGACACCGACCCGTGAGGGTGTCTTCACGGGCCGCTGCGCCGAGCTCTGCGGGCTCTACCACTCACGCATGATCTTCAAGGTGCATGTGGTCTCGCGCGCCGAGTACGACGCACATCTCAATGAGCTCAAGGACGCAGGCGAAATCGGACGGCCCGCTGGTGCCAGCGAGGCCGACACGATCGCAGGTCTGGACGAGAATGGAGCAGAGGGCTGATGGCCGAGGCAACAGCAGCATTCGACGACGCGTCAGATCGCGCAGTCACCCGAGAGCGCACGCTGGGCCAGAAGGTCGTCATGGTGCTGACCACGACCGATCACAAGGTCATCGGCAACATGTACCTCGTCACCTCGTTCGCCTTCTTCATCTTCGGCGGCATCCTCGCCCTGATGATCCGCGCCGAGCTCGCCCAGCCGGGCAGCCAGATCGTCGATGACGAGGTCTACAACCAGCTCTTCACGATGCACGGCACGATCATGCTGCTGCTGTTCGCGACGCCGCTGTTCTTCGGCTTCGGCAACGCGATCATGCCGCTGCAGATCGGCGCTCCTGACGTCGCGTTCCCGCGCCTCAACATGTTCAGCTACTGGCTCTATCTGTTCGGTGGCCTGATCACGGTCTCGGGATTCATCGCCCCTGGTGGTGCCGCGAGCTTCGGGTGGTTCGCCTACGCGCCGCTGTCCGATGCGGTCAACTCGCCGGGTGTCGGCGGTGACCTCTGGGTCATGGGCCTATGGATGGCCGGTCTTGGCACCATCTTGGGAGCCGTCAACTTCGTCACCACGATCTTCACGATGCGTGCGCCCGGCATGACGATGTTCCGGATGCCGATCTTCGTCTGGAACACGCTGATCACCAGCATGCTCGTGCTGATCGCGTTCCCGATCTTCGCTGCTGCGCTGCTGGCGCTCGAGGCTGATCGCCGACTCGGCGCGCACGTGTTCGATCCTGCCAACGGTGGGCCGATCCTGTGGCAGCACCTGTTCTGGTTCTTCGGTCACCCCGAGGTCTACATCATCGCGCTGCCATTCTTTGGCATCGTCTCGGAGATCCTGCCGGTCTTCAGCCGCAAGCCGATCTTCGGCTACATCGGCCTCGTCGGTGCGACCTTGATGATCGCGGCGTTGTCGGTGGCAGTGTGGGCTCACCACATGTTCGTGACCGGAGCGGTCGACCTCGCCTTCTTCTCCTTCATGACATTCCTGATCGCGGTGCCCACCGGGGTGAAGTTCTTCAACTGGATTGGCACGCTCTGGGGGGGATCTCTGTCCTTCGACACACCGCTGGTGTTCTCGCTGGGCTTCCTCGTCACCTTCCTGTTCGGTGGCCTGACCGGTGTCATCCTGGCCGCACCGACACTCGACTTCCCGATCTCCGACAGCTACTTCGTGGTGGCTCACTTCCACTACGTGGTGTTCGGAACCGTGGTGTTCGCGATGTTTGCGGGCTTCTACTACTGGTGGCCCAAGCTGACTGGTCGGATGCTCGACGAGAAGCTCGGCAAGATCCACTTCTGGCTGCTGTTCATCGGATTCCACACGACCTTCCTGGTGCAGCACTGGCTCGGTGTCGAGGGCATGCCGCGCCGCTACGCCGACTACTCGCCGACCGATGGGTTCACCACGCTCAACGAGATCTCGTCGATCGGCGCCTTCCTGCTCGGGGCATCGACGCTGCCGTTCCTCTACAACGTGTGGAAGTCGCGCAAGGGCCCGTTGGTCAAGCTGGACGACCCGTGGGGCTGGGGCCGTTCGCTGGAGTGGGCGACCTCATCGCCTCCGCCACGGCACAACTTCATCTCGCTGCCGCGCATTCGCTCTGACAGCCCGGCATTCGACCTGCACCACCCCGAGATCGCTGCGCTGGAACTGGCGCACAATCCGGGGGAGGGCTCCGGCCTCGCCGATGCGCCGGACGTCAACGGCAAGGGACAAGCCATCTCCGACGCACAGAAGAAGGACCGCTGAGCCATGAAGGCCGAAACTTGGACAATTCTCGCGACGGGGATCTTCTTCGCGCTGATCGCGCCTGTCTACTGGTTCCTCACCAAGGACCCGACTGGCACGACGGCACTGGTCATGACCTTCCTGCTGTGCGCGCTGCTGGGGTTCTACCTCGCGGTCGTCGCAGGCAGATCCCGGATCGTCCCGAGGACCGCAGCGACGGTGAGATCGCCGACGGCGCTGGCGAGCAGGGCTTCTTCCCGCCCTACAGCTGGTGGCCGCTGTTCGCCGCCATGGCACTGTCGGTATGCGTGCTCGGCGTCGTCTTCGGTTGGTGGCTGTTCATCATCGGCGTCGGATTCGGTGCTGTGATGGTGTGTGGCTGGATCTTCGAGTACTACCGAGGCGTCCACGCCCACTGATCATTCGCGGTCGCTGATTCGCCAGGTGACTCGGCCGATGGATTCTGTGTCGGGGGCACGATCTGCCTAGACTGGTTCGGTGAGGAAGTCTCGTCGAATCATCGCCTTGGCCTGCGTAGCCGTGTGTGTTCTGTCAGCCTGTACGCCGGGCGACGTGAAGGACGCAGTGGCCGCCAAGGATCCCGTGACGCTCACCGCGAATGTCGACGAGAAGGCTGTCGACGTCCAGGTCGACACGATTGTCAGCGCCTCGGCCGAGCACGGGACCATCACCAAGGCGGCCCTCGCCACCACCGACGGCAAACAATCCATCAAGGGCCGCGTCGCAGGCGGCAAATGGATCGCCAGCGAGCGACTTGAACCCGGCTCGACCTACAAGCTGACCGTGACGGGCCGCGGTGAGGACGGCGAGGATGCGACTCTGACGAGGGCGTTCACGACCCAGAAGCTCAGCCTGGACCAGCAGACCTATCCGTCGGTCGCCCCACTGGAGGGTGAGACGGTGGGCGTAGGCATGCCAGTCATCGTGACGTTCGACGTGCCGGTCAAGAACCGTGCCCTGTTCGAGCGCAACATGGCCGTGCAGTCGACGCCGGCGGTCGAGGGATCATGGCGATGGTTCAACGACCGTGAGGTCCACTTCCGGCCGGAGGAGTTCTGGCCGGCAGGATCCAAGGTCAAGGTCGTGCTGCGTCTCAACTCCCTCCCGGCGGCAGAGGGCGTCTACGGTCAGCAGGACCAGGTCATCGACTTCACGATCGGTCGCAAGGCGGTCAGCGTCGTGGACGTCAAGAAGCACCAGCTGACGTACAAGGTCGATGACAAGGTGGTGCGCACGATTCCGGTCTCCACCGGTGACGCGAGCCACCAGTCACGTCAGGGCACCAAGATCATCATGGAGAAGTTCTCCAGCGTCGACATGGACGCCGCCACAACCGGCGTCGACTCCGAAGATCCGGACTACTACAACATCAGCGACGTCCGCTGGGCGATGCGAGTGACCAACTCGGGCGAGTTCCTGCATGCCGCTCCGTGGTCGGTCAGTTCCCAGGGCCGCGCCAACGTGAGTCACGGCTGCACCGGTATGAGCACGGACAATGCCGGGTGGCTCTACAAGCAATCCAGGCGAGGCGACGTCGTCGAGTTCGTCAACAGCCCGCGCGCACTCGAGGACCGCAACGGGTGGACCGACTGGAACATCTCATGGGACGAGTGGCAAAAGGGTTCGGCCTTCAGCGATTCCTGAGTGCCCAGGGCGACCAGACGGTTGGAATGTCGGCGTATGCCTGGCGCAGTTCCTGCCGACGCATCTCGTTGTCGACGCTGGTGAAATGTGACTGATTGACCGCTCCGTCGGCCGAGCTGAGCGCATCTGCCAAGAAGAGATCGTCGCCGACGTAACCTGCCGCTGGATCGTTGAGCCACTCGCGCAAGCCCCCGTCGACGACGGCCGCGACTTCCTGCTCAAGTGACTCGATCGTCACGGCGACGTCCTCGTCACAATGGTCACAGGGGCAGAACCAAGCAATTGATGACGACCGGCCTGCCGTGACGCGGACCATGGGCGTCTGATCGAACTCGAACTTCAGTGGAGCCGCGTTGGGGTTGTCCGGGAGCAGCAGGACTGTCTGCTGGTCCGGTTCCTCCCGCCGCACCAGGTAGGTCGCGGCCAGGTGTCCGACGAGTGCGTGAGCAAAGTCCACCAGCGGCTGGAAGCGTTGTGGGTGCACGGTGACGCTGTAGGTGTCGTCGGGGCCGTTGCGGTCGTTGTCGAGCCAACGCTGGCCGTAGGGGATGACCTTTCCGTCAGCGCCGACGAACTCCTCGATGATCAGCGGCGGACGTACGAATCCGATCACGGCAACAACTCTAGACAAAAGAAGAGCCACACCCGGATGGGTGTGGCTCTTCTCTGACGCGAGCAATCAGTGGACGCGGGGGACACCCGTCTCCGACACGCCCTGGAAGTCATCACCCAACTCGACGGGGTGACCGTCGAGCTCGGCGAGGTGCTCATTGGCGTGGTGCACGTCATCGACCGTCGGCTTGTCCAGAACGCCGTAGTAGTAGCGCTTGCGGGCCCAAGCCTGAGCCTTCGCCTTGAGGCCGTGGGGCGCTGGAACGCCGTTCTTGTCCGTCTCAACGGGTGCGGTGAGCTCGGGCAGACGCTCATGTGTCGTGAGCGCATACTGACGAACGGTGTCAAGTGGCGCATGCCGCTCGGAGAACCCGCCGTCAGGGGAACGCTCGAGAACGCCCGTCTCGTATCCGTGCAGGATCTTGTTGGCATCCTGACGTTGGAGACCGATGCAGATGCGCTTGGTCGCGAGATACGCAATGACCGGCAGGACGAAGAAGCCGATGCGCAACGTCCACGTGATGGCGAAGATGTCCAGGTGCAGACGGGTGGCGATGATGTCGTTGCCACCAGCCATCCAGAGCACCGCGTACGCGGTCATGCCTGCGACGCCGAGAGCCGTACGTGTCGGCGCGTTGCGCGGACGCTCCAAGAGGTGGTGTTCCTTCTTGTCGCCGGTGATCCACTGCTCAAGGAAGGGCCAGAGGCCCAGCGCGGTGAAGAGAAGCCCCATGGCACCGACACCGGGGATGAAGACGTTCATGCTCCACGTGTAGTTGAGCAGGTTGAACTCAAGGTCAGGCATGAGGCGCACAGCGCCTTCGGAGAAGCCCATGTACCAGTCAGGCTGCGAGCCAGCTGTGACTTCTGAGGGGTTGTAGGGACCGTATACCCAGATAGGGTTGATCTGGATCATCGCAGCCATCAGCGCTGTGAAGCCGAACACGACGAAGAAGAAGCCGCCGGCCTTGGCCGCGTAGACCGGAAGCATCGGGTAGCCGACGACATTGTTCTCGGTCCGTCCAGGGCCAGGCCACTGCGTGTGCTTGTGGTAGACGAGCAGCAACATGTGCGCGCCGATCAGACCGAGCAGAAGCGCGGGTAGCAGCAGGATGTGAGCCATGTAGAGGCGCGGGATGATCTCATCGCCGGGGAACTCGCCACCGAACATGAAGTATTCGAGGTACGACCCGACCAGCGGGATCGAGCGCAGCAGGCCATCGACGAAGCGAAGTCCCGTGCCCGAGAGCAGATCGTCGGGGAGAGAGTATCCAGCGAAGCCTTCGACGAGCCCCATCGACAGCAGTCCGACACCAATGAGCCAGTTGATCTCACGCGGCTTGCGGTATGCGCCGGTGAAGAACACGCGCAGCATGTGCAGGATCATTGCGGCAACGAAGAGTGCGGCTGCCCAGTGGTGGATCTGCCTGATCAACAGACCGCCACGGATGTCGAACGAGATGTCGAGCGTCGATGCGAAGGCCTGCGACATCTCCAGGCCCTTCAGCGGGGCGTAGGAGCCGTCGTAGACGACCTCGGTCATGCTGGGCTGGAACCAGAACGTGAGGAACACGCCGGTCAGCAGCAGGACGATGAAGCTCCAGAGCGCGATCTCGCCGAGCATGAACGACCAGTGCTCGGGAAAGACCTTGCGAAGCTGCTTCTTGGAGAGCGCGGCCAGGCCGAGACGATCGTCGAGCCATTCGACGGGGCCTCCGGCCTTCTTGCCTAGACCGGTCTCTTCGATGTTGGTGTACTCGTCGGCAGTTTCAGTGCTCATGCCTTGTCCAACTTCTTCTGGTCACGTGCGAGCTCGGGATAGCTCGGGCCCACGATGTCGGGGAAATCGCTGACGGCAATGAGGTAACCCTCGCTGTCGATTGCCAGCGGCAGCTGCGGCAGTGCCCGGTGTGCGGGCCCGAAGATGACCTTGCCGCTGTCGGCGAGGTCGAACGTCGACTGGTGGCACGGGCAGAGCACGTGGTGTGTCTGCTGCTCGTAAAGGCTGATCGGGCAGCCGACGTGGGTGCAGATCTTGGAGTAGCAAAGGATGCCGTCGATGCCCCAGTTCTCGCGACCCTTGGCGGGGATGACGTCCTCAGGGCGCATGCGCACCACGATGACGGCAGCCTTGGACTTGGCCTGCAGGAACTCTTTGCCGTGCAGGACGTGCTCGCCTTCGGCATCGGTCTCGTACATGATGGCCGGCTCGGCGTTGACCAACGCGCCGACCTCGAGGTCGGAAGGCTTGATCGGCGTGCCGGACACGTCGTTGACGACGCGCATGCCCTTCTTCCAGACGGTCTTGCGCTGATCGTGGGGGAGCGGGCCGAGATCGCCGAGCATGATGACGGCGGGAAGGCCAAGTGCGCCCATGGCGCCGAGCAGGCTGTTGCGGATCAGCGGACGACGACCGATTGACGACTCGCTGATGCCCTTGTTGAGGTCCTCCAGCACGGCCTCACGATCCTCCGCCGTTGACGCGGAGGGGTGGCGCATCTCGATGATTTCGTGATCGCCCATGAGCTTCTTGGCCCACTGGATGATGCCGACGCCCATGAGCAGCATCGCACCACCGAGCGTCGCGCCGAGGGTGAAGTTCATGGCCGACCAGCCGAGGAACGTCTGGTCCTTGTCGATCACGATGTAGGCGACACAGAATCCGAGCAGCAACAGCGTGGCGATGCCGAACATGGCCGAGATCTGGCGCTCTGTCCGTCGGGCCTGTGCCTCGTCGACGTCCTGCGGTCGCTCTTGGTGGACCGAGATACCGGGGTTCTCGATCGGTTCGGAGACCTCGAGGCGGTCAGCTGCGTCAGTCATTCTTCTTCACCCTTGCTCCGTGCGCTCCGATCCAGATGGCGAAGCCAACAAGACCGCCGATGCCGATGATCCAGGTGAACAGGCCGTCAACAACGGGGCCGTGGCCGCCGCCGCCAAGTCCGCCGTACTCAGGCTGGGACTGCAGTTCCTTGATGTAGGCGATGACGTTCTTCTTGTCCTCCGGCGTGATGACCGTGTCGGCGAACACGGGCATCTGCTGAGGGCCGGTCGTCATGGCCTCGTAGATGTGCTTGGCGCTGACGCCCTTGAGTGAGGGCGCATAGCGGCCGCTCGGCAGTGCGCCACCGGCGCCGACCGAGTTGTGGCATGCGGTGCAGTTGGTGCGGAAGAACTCGCCACCTTCGCGGAGGCCGTCGCTCGAGACACCCTTGTAGTCGAGGTATTCGCTCTCGGGGATCGCGGGTCCGGGTGCCAGCGAGGCGATGTACGCGGCGATCTGCGAAGTCTCCTCGTCGGTGTACTCGGGGTCCTTGCGCGGTGCCTGCGGGCCCGATTGAGCCATTGGCATGCGTCCGGTGCCGACCTGGAAATCGACGGCGGCGGCGCCTACACCGACCAGGGTCGGGCCGTAGTTGCCGTCACGCTTGGTCTGGATGCCCTCTGCGTTCTTGCCGTGGCAGCTGGAACATCCGATGAGGAACAACTGGCGTCCGGCCTCGACGTCGCGAGCGGATGCCTCCTCAGCGGTGGCGGGTCGCGGGGCAAACGCGGCGTACACGCCGCCAGCCACGACGAGGCCCATGAGCAGCACCACGAATCCAGCGAGGGGATGCCGGCGTCTGGTCGACAGTTTCCGCACCGAGAACCTCATTCCTAGGAGTCAACTTCAGCGTACCGACGAATGTTGGTGCGCTTGGTAGTGAGGGCTACCTTGCTCATTTGAGCAGGTAGATGGTCGCGAACAGTCCAACCCAGACGATGTCCACGAAGTGCCAGTAGTAGGACACGACAATGGCGGAGATGGCCTGCTCGTGAGTGAACTTGCGAGCGACAAAGGTGCGGCCGATGACCAGCAGGAAAGCAATCAGCCCGCCGAGGACGTGGAGGCCGTGGAAGCCAGTTGCGAGGTAGAACACACTGCCGTAGGCCGAGCTGGAGATCGTCGTGTGCTCAGTGACGAGGGTCGCGTACTCGGTGGCCTGGCCGGCGATGAAGATCGCGCCCATGAAGTAGGTGAGGACGAACCACTCGCGCATGCCCCACTGCTTGATCTGCCACAGCGTGCCGCTGCGTCCGGGCTTTCCGCGCTCTGCGGCGAAGACGCCGAACTGGCAGGTCACCGAGGACAGCACGAGGATCGTGGTGTTGATGCTGGCAAACGGGAGGTCGAGCTTGCCCGTCTCCTGCGCCCACAACTCCGGCGAGATGTTACGGATCGTGAAGTAGGCCGCGAACAATCCAGCGAAGAACATGAGCTCGCTGGAGAGCCATACGATCGTGCCTACCGTCACCATCGACGGACGGCCTTCTTGGCCGTGAAGACGTGAAGCTGGAATCACCGATGTAGTCGCCACGCGAACATCATATGTACGATCGTTCTGTGAGTGAGCACAAGCCCCTACGTGTCCTGGTCTACAGCGACGATCGTGACGTCCGCGCTGCCGTCATTTCAGCACTTGGAGCGCGCCCTCACCCGGACCTTCCGGCGTTCGAGTACCTCGAGGTCGCAACTGAGCCCGTCGTGTTCCAGCATCTCGACGACGCGAAGGCTGATCTGGTGATCCTCGATGGCGAGGCCGTGCCGGCCGGCGGTATGGGCATTGCCCGCCAGATGAAGGACGAGATCTTCAACGCCCCACCGGTCCTGGTCATCACGGGTCGACCGCAGGATGCTTGGCTCGCAACCTGGTCGCGCGCCGAGGCAGTCGTGTCGCAGCCGCTCGACCCGATCCACCTCGCGGAGGTCGTCATCGACCTCGCCCGCGGTGTGCTCCAGCCCGGCTGACCTCATGGTCACACCCGCCGCGTCATCGTGGCCAGATGTGTTGTCGGCGCTCGTGGCCGGCCAGGACCTCGACTTCGGGGCAACGACGTGGGCGATGGAGGAGATCCTCTCCGGCAACGCCACGCCGACGCAGATCGCCGGATTCGCGATCGGACTGCGCAGCAAGGGCGAGACGCTCGCGGAGGTGCAAGGACTTGTCGAGTCGATGTACAACCACGCCACACCTCTCACGGTCGAAGGTCGCGTCGTCGACATCGTCGGCACGGGCGGCGACCGCGCCAAGACGGTCAACATCTCGACGATGTCGGCCGTCGTGATCGCCGGCGCGGGCATACCCGTCGTCAAGCATGGCAATCGTGCAGCGTCCAGCGCCAGCGGCTCGGCCGATGTGCTTGAGCAGCTCGGCGTACGGCTCGACGTGCCTGCCACCAAGATCGTCGAGGTGCTGCAGGCCACCGGCATCACGTTCTGTTTCGCGCCGGTGTTCCACTCGTCGTTCCGGTTCACGGCCGTGCCGCGTCGCGAGCTCGGCATTCCGACAGTGTTCAACTTCCTCGGTCCGCTGACCAACCCGGCACGCCCGGCTGCGATGGCCGTCGGCGTCGCCGATTCGCGGATGGCGCCGCTGATGGCCGGCGTCCTGGCGCGATCGAGGCGCCGACGCTTCGTGTTCCGCGGCGACGACGGTCTCGACGAGATCACCACGACCACGACGTCCACGGTGTGGATCGCTGACGGCGCGACCGGGACAGTGACCGAGGACTCGATCGACCCGCGGGCCTTCGGCTTCGACTACACGCCCGGCGACGAGCTGACCGGTGGCGATGCGGCGTTCAACGCCAAGGTGTTCGAGCGGATCCTCGGTGGCGAGCAGTCGTCCGTGCGTACGGCGGTGCTGCTCAATGCGGGAGCTGGCATCGCGGCGCACGAGGCGGCTGGCGGGGATCTCGAGTCCCGGCTTCGCGCCGGGATCGAGCGGGCCACGGAGTCGATCGACTCCGGTGCGGCCGCGCGGTGCTCGACAACTGGGCCAGGACCACCCAGACGCTCGCCTGAGGGCGTTCGAGGCCGATGCTGAAGGCCTGCTCGAGATCGTGCTGGCTGAAGGTCTGGAACGCGATCTGGGTCTGGGTCGACAGCACGCCATCGACCTTGTTGAGCTGATCGGCGACGACGGTCGCGACATCGTCGACCTCGCGTACGCGCACCATGGCGAGCAGGTCGAGATCGCCGGTCACGGAGTAGACCTCGCTGACGCCGTCGATGTCGGCGATCTGCTCGGCGATCTGGGACAGGCGTGAGACATCGGCCTGGATGAAGACGATCGCAGTGATCACGGAACTCAGCCTAACGGCCGCATCTAGCCGGGTCGCTGGAGGTCCTGCCAGCTGGGAGTCGGCGAGCTCGAACGGGACGAGGTGGCGCGCGCCGCTCTGCAGCGACGTGTGCCACGTGCCGCGGACCATGCGGATGCCGGGGGAGTCGAGCCAGCGCAGCAGGCACTCGGTCTCCTCGACCGTGGCCGCCGGGACCGGCCCGAATCCGGGTTGCGACCGTCTCGGCGGTCGCGAGCAAGGCGTCGACCCACCCCGACGGGATGCATTCCGCGCGGCAGGATGCCGGCGGCGACGAGTCGGCCGAACCGGATCACGTGGACCTCCCAGCCCTCGGGGTGGGGCGCGGCAGCGACGAGCTCGGCTTGGCCGGTCAGCTCGCGCAGGCGCTGGGTGCGGACGGAGGCGCGCAGGAATGAGGTGAGGCGGTCGCGCCACACGGCAGCGTCCTCGAACCGTTCGTTGCGGGCCAGGTCGAGCATGTGTGCGCGTACGGCGGCGACCAGGTCCTCGGGATCGCCGATCATGGCCCGCGCACGCGGGAGACCTCGGCGGCGTAGACCTCGGGGTCGGCCGAGCCGTCGCACGGCGAGAGGCAGTGGCCCATCTCGGCGAGGGCGCAGGCGCGAGCTGCTTGGACTTCAGCGCCAGCCGTGGCGTGCACTGGCGGATGCGGAACGAGTCGTGCAGCGCGGTCAGGGCGCCTTCGGCGGCCTGCGCGACCGCGGAACGGACCGATGTAGTCGGCGTCGTCGTCGAGGACCGCGCGAACGATCGACAGCCGAGGCCACGGCTCGCGGGTGAGCTTGAGCCAGGTCAGCTTGTCGGGGAACTTGGAGCGCCGGTTGAACGGCGGACGGTGTCGGCCGATCAGCCGCAGCTCGCGGACCTGCGCCTCCAGCGGCAGTCGCACACACGATGCCCTCGATGCGCTGGGCGAGCATCACCATCTGGCCCATGCGGGTGCGGGTCTCGGCCTTGGTGAAGTAGGACCGGGTGCGGGCGCGCAGGTTGCGCGACGTGCCGATGTAGAGCGGCTCGTCATTGGCGTCGCGGAAGACGTAGACGCCGGGCGCGATCGGGCAGGTGGTCGGCAAGGTGGCGCTTCTTGCGCTGCTCGGGCGTGACCTTGGAGGTGTAGGTGGACACCTCCTCGAGCGTCGTGACTCCGAGGGAGCCGAGCCGCTCGAACAGGCCGTGCAGGACGTCGACCGTCGCTCGGGCATCGGACAGCGCGCGGTGGTTGGGGGTCGTCGTGGCGCTGGAACTTGATGGCCAGGGTGGAGAGCTTGCAGTTGGGCACCTCGTCGCGCAGTGAGCGCCCGACGCGCCAGCACCGCGGTGTCGAGCACCTCGAAACCGGGCCACGGTATGCCGAGCTCGCGGCTGTAGTGCTTGAGGAACCCGACGTCGAACGGCGCGTTGTGCGCGACGAGCACGCTGCCGCTGGGCGAACTCGAGGAAGCTGGCAGCACCTCGGCGATGCGCGGCGCCGCGATCACCATCTGGTTGGTGATGCCGGTGAGCACCGTGATGAAGGCGGGGATGATCTCGTCGGGATTGACCAGCGACTGGAACTCGCCGAGCACCTCGCCGCCGCACACCTTGACGGCGCCGAACTCGGTGATCTTGGAACCAGCGGCGGCCGAACCCCCGGTGGTCTCGAGGTCGACGACGCAGAAGGTCGTGGAGGACAGGGGGCGCCCGAGCTCGTCGAAGGTTCCCTGGACTTCCTGCACGCGGCAAACGCTAGGTGCCCCCACCGACAGACGCGGCGGAACCGCGGCATGTCGGCGTTTTTGTCTGAGGCCGTCTCTAACGTCGTGGACGTACTCGTCAGCACGGCGAGCAACGCATCAGCACAGGAGGTGCCGGCATGCACGATCACTCACACCACCGACTCCGTCGTCGTCGACTGCGATCGGTGTCTCGTACGCAGCCCCGGCGCATGCGGCGACTGCATCGTCACGGTCCTGCTCGGCGGCCCTCCGGTCGGGATCGAGATCGATGCGCAGGAGATGGTCGCCCTCGAAGTGCTGGCCGACGCCGGGTGCGTGCCACCGCTACGCCTGGTGACGCCGGTCTCAGCCGCACCCGTCGCTCCCGTGTCAGGCCCCCAGATAGAGGCCGTCTGACCGCCAGTCAAGTTGATCTGACATTGCCCTCCGCCTAGAGTGGGCCACTGTGCGTCCGGTGAACGGCGGCCGTCCAGGTCGGCGTCGGGCACACCGCCTAATCGTCGCAGCTGTGGGGAAGACAACTGAGACGAACCGGGGACCCATGTAAGTGGGGTGAATCGGACTGCGCTTCTGGTGTGAATCAGTCGCTCGGACCGTAGGGCAGACCTTGGCCCGAACCCGTCAGCTCACCCGGTAGGCGTCGAGGGTAGGAGTTCTTGCGTGCAATTGTCACGTCATCGAGCACGTAGCCGCGCACTTGTCGCGGTGTCATCTCTGGCAGTTGTCGGTGCGCTGTTCGCGCTCCCATCGGCACAGGCCGAGCCCGCGCCAACCGCCAAGAGCGTCAAGGCCGCGCTCCACAAGATCGAGGCGATGAACGAGCAGGTCAACCAGATCGGGGTGCACACCAAGCAGACCCAGACCGAGATCGACGACCTCAGCGAGGACATCGACAAGAGCCTGGTCGCCTACAACGTGCAGAAGGAGGAGCTGAGCGCCGCGATCGTCCAGCAGCAGATGGACGCGCCGCTCGGCCCGACCGTCAACCTGTTCGGCAGCGGCGATCCCGAGCAGTTCCTCGCCGGTCTCGGCGCAGTGCAGGCGCTCAACAGCACCCGCGCCGACGCGCTCGAGCAGTTCGGCGAGTCGAGCAAGGTGCTCAAGAACCGTCGCGCCCAGCTCGAGGACCGCAAGGCCGAGCTGAGGACCGCCAAGAAGGACGCCGCCGCCAAGCGCGCCGAGATCCGCAAGAAGTACGACGGCGTCAAGGCCCAGCTCGGCCAGCTCAGTGCCGCCGAGCAGGCCGCGCTTCGAGCGGCACGACCAACCTCGACTTCGAGCCGGTCGCCTCAGGCCGGGCGCAGAAGGCAATCAACTTCGCGCTGGCCCAGCTCGGCGAGCCCTACTCGTGGGGCGGCACCGGTCCCGGAAGCTGGGACTGCTCCGGTCTGGTCATGAAGGCGTGGGCCGCCGCCGGCATCTCGCTTCCTCGCGTGGTCGGGCCGCAGTACAACGCCACGCGTCACATCTCGCGAAGCCAGCTGCAGCCTGGCGACCTGGTGTTCTACGGCGACATGTCTCACGTCGGCATGTACCTCGGCAAGGGCCGGGTCATCCACGCCCCGCGCCCGGGTCGTAGCGTCGAGATCACCGGTCTCGGCGGATTCAGCAAGTTTGGCCGGGTTGGCTGACCCGCGACGCCTGTCGCCGAATGTCGTCGCTGTGCTGGTCCTCGTCCTGCTCGGTGCTGCGCTGTTGCTGTGGCAGCGTCCATGGCAGTCCGTCGAGCCTGACGCGGTCGTCGAAGTGCCGGCCAACGCCGGCGCAGTGCTGACACAGCAGTTCCGCGAGTTGTCGAGGGCAAGTTCTGAGGCGGAGTTCGCCGCAGCCGCGGGATCGACCGACGCCGCTCGTACATTCGCCCGCAAACGCGTGGTCGGCGCGCGAGACGCTCGGTGCGCGTGACGTCGGGCTGCGCTACATCACCGGTGGCGACGTCGCCGATCGCGCGGATGGCTCGACCGAGGCCGACGTCGAGGTGAGCTGGGTCGCGGGCAGCGACTCCGGGCTGGCGGACCAGACGCGTACGTCGACTGTGCAGTTCAGGTTGGACCCGCAGGCGGACGGTAGCTTCGCCGTGCGCGGTGCCACCGCGTCGAAGGATGCCCTGCCGATCTGGCTCGCCGGTGAGATTGCGGTCAGCAAGCAGAGCGGCGACCTGGTGATCACCGTGGACGGGGGAGAGACCGGCCGACCCGTCGACGCCATGACGGCCGCGGCGCGGGCCGCAGTTGTCGAGGTGCTCCCTGCGGCCACCGCCGACGTCGTCGTGGTCTCACCGCATACCGAGGCGCAAATGGCCCAGCTGGTGGGTCGCGATGTCGCCGACATCACCCAGATCGCCGCCGTCACCACCAATCTCGACGGAAGCAACGGCACCGCCGGCGCAACGGTGATTCTGCTCAACCCGGCCGTGTTCGCGGCGATGGACCAGCGAGCCGCCCAGGTCGTGCTCAGCCACGAGGCAACTCACCTGCTGACATCGGCCGTCGGCACGTCAGCGGAAACCTGGGTCGTCGAGGGGTTCGCCGATTTCGTCGCCCTTCATGACGACGAGGCGCCGCTGTCTCTCAGCGCCGGGCAGATCCTCGCGGACGTCAACGCGGGCGGGGCCCCCAAGACTCTCCCCACGTCAGCCGACTTCGACTCGACGGGTCACGGACTCGGCGCGATCTACGAATCCGCGTGGATGATCTTTCGGATGCTGGGCGAGACGTACGGCGATGCCGAGATCGTCGGGTTCTACGACGACGTGCTCGGCGGCATGCCTGTTGAACGCGCGCTGGACGAGTCGTTCGGTTTGACCACCGAGCAGCTCACGACGAACTGGCAGCGCTATCTGGTGAAGAGCGCCTCGACGGTGTCATGAAAGTCGCGAAGCACAGCATTGCGCTTGACCTTGAATGACGGCGTCAGGTAGCCGTTGTCCTCGGTCCAGTCCTCTGCCATGATCGTGAACTTTCGGATTGACTCGGCCTTGGACACCTGCGCGTTGGCCTCGTCGACGGCCTTTTGAACTTCTGCCTTGAGCTCAGGGTCCTTCAGGCTGCCCGACCAGGCCTCAGAGTCGATCGTGACGAGCGCCGCGACGAAAGGCTTGCCGTCGCCCACGACGAGGCACTGGCTGATGTACGGGTGAGCGCGTACGCGGTCTTCCAGCACTGCCGGGGCGACATTCTTGCCCCCAGCCGTGACGATGATCTCCTTGCGCCGCCCAGTGATGCGTACGAAGCCGTCGTCGTCGATCTCGCCGAGATCGCCGGTCGCGAACCAGCCGTCGGGATCAAGGGCCTCGGCGGTTGCTTCGTCATTGTTCCAATAGCCGGTGAAGACCTGCGGGCCGCGGAAGCTGAGCTCACCGTCGCTACTCACCCTCACCTGGGTACCGGGCACCGGACGGCCGACCGTGCCGATGCGCTGGTCCTGGGGGGTGTTGACACACAAGGCGGCCGTTGTCTCGGTCAGTCCGTATCCCTCGAGAACGGTGACACCGATTCCACGGTAGAAGTGCGCCAGACGATCGCCGAGAGGGGCGCCACCGGAGATGGCCCACTGCGCCTTGCCGCCCAGCGCCTCACGGATCTTGCCGTAGACCAGGCCGTCGAAAACCTTGTGCTTGCCGCGCAGCACCAGTCCGGGGCCACCGGTGTCGAGCGCCTTGCTGTAGGCGATCGCGGTCTGGGCTGCACGGTCGAACACCTTGCCGCGTCCGTTGGCGTACGCCTTGGTGCTCGCGGAGTTGAAGACCTTCTCGAACACCCTCGGCACCGCGAGGACAAAGGTCGGCTGGAAGTCGCCAAGATGGCGGGGGAGGTCCTTGATGTCGGCGGTGTGTCCGACCTTGACACCCGCGCGAAGGGCGCCGATCGGGATGATGCGGGCAAACACGTGGGCGAGCGGAAGGAAGAGCAGCGTCGACGCGTCCTCAGCGTGGAACAGCTCGGGCAGCTGCGACATGGCCGAATCCAGCTCGGAGCGGAAGTTGCCGTGCGTCAGCTTGCAGCCCTTGGGCCTGCCGGTCGTGCCGGACGTGTAGATCAACGTGGCAAGAGATGCACTGGTCAGCGCGGACCGGCGCACCTCGAGGTCGTTGTCGGTGATGTCTGCGCCACGGGTGGCAATGTCTTCCATGGCGCCGGACTCGATGCACCACACGTGCTCCAGCGCCGGTGCATCGATGCCTTTGACCGTGTCCACGTGGGACTGCGTCTCGACGATTGCCGCTTTGGCGCCGGAGTCCTGCAGGATCCACTCGACCTGCGCGGCAGACGACGTCTCGTACACCGGCACGGTTGTTGCGCCGACCCACCAGATGGCGTAGTCGGCAACGGTCCACTCATAGCGAGTCTTGGACAAGATGACGACGCGGTCGCCCGCCTCGATACCGGCGGCGATGAGCCCCTTTGCCAGGCCCACGATCTGGCCGTGGAACTCGCCAAGTGTCACGTCCTGCCAATCGCCGTCGACCTGACGTGCGAGGGCGACATCGTCGCTGTGCTCGGCAAGCCGGTCGAGGATGTCCAGGGAGAGGTTGCCCGGATCGGCGTCGGATTGCGGCTGGTTCATTTGCTGGTGCTCGCTCACGCCGCCACGCTACTCGCACGAGTGCCCGCTGGGGCAAGCGGGAAGGTATCGACGTGGACCGCCCCATAGGGGGGATCGCAGCCGCAACCACTAGCATGGTGGTTCACAATCGACACCGGCGAGGAGGGGTGATGGCGCGGACCACGAGCGACATCATCATCGACGCTCCGGCGGCGCGCATCATGGACGTCATTGCCGATTTCGAGGCCTATCCAGACTGGGCTACCGGCGTCAAGACAGCCGACATCGTGGCTGGCACCGACGGGTCCCGCGCCGAGCGTGTCCACTTCGTGCTGGACGCGGCTCCGATCCGTGACGAGTACGAGCTCGGCTACACGTGGGACGGTGACCGCGCCGTGTCGTGGAGCCTGTCCCAGCCTGGCTCCATGCTGACCTCGATGGACGGCACATACGTGCTCGAGTCCCTCCAGCAGTCGCAGACCAAGGTGACTTACCAGCTTGCCGTCGACGTGTCCGTTCCGTTGCTCGGCATGTTGAAGCGCAAGGCGGAGAAGGTCATCATCGACACCGCGCTCAAGGGGTTGAAGAAACAGGTTGAGGCGCTGTGAGTGAGTCCGAGCCGGTCGGTTCGGTGTCGGAGGAGGCGTTCAAGCTTTTCCGAGCACTGAACTCATCTGGGGGCGATCCCAAGGCCGACGAGCCCCATGTCTGCACCGCCACCTGGTGCCCGGTGTGCCAGGTCGTACGGATCGTTCGAGACAACCCTGACGCGGTCGCCCAGGCCTCGGCGTCGGCTGCCGCTTTCGCCAGGTCGCTGCGTGACCTGCTCGACCCGCCCGGCTCGAAGGACGATGACGCATGACACTCGCGATCGGCGTTGACATCGGTGGCACGAAGATCGCCGCAGGGCTGGTGTCGGAGGCTGGCGAGCTGCTGAAGCGTGAGAGCGAGCCAACACCAGACGATTCGACGAAGATCCCGGCGATCGTCGCAGATCTCGCCGGCCGACTCACGGGCGACGAGAAGGTCGTCGGCATCGGCATCGGGGCCGCAGGATTCACCAGCACCGACCGCACCACGGTGCGTTTTGCCCCGAACATCGACTGGGTCGACGAGCCATTGGCCGAGCAGGTCAGCGAGCTTGCCGATTTGCCCGTGGTCGTCGAGAACGATGCCAATGCGGCTGCGTGGGGCGAGTTCACCTTCGGCGCCGGTGAGGACACCGACGACCTCCTGCTCGTGACGATCGGTACAGGAGTCGGCGGTGGAATTGTCCATCACGGACAGCTCTACCGCGGAGGATTCGGTGTTGCGGCGGAGATCGGCCACATGCGGATCGTGCCCGACGGCATTCTTTGTGGATGTGGCCAGCACGGCTGCTTCGAGCAGTACGCGAGTGGCAGCGCGCTGGTGCGCAATGCCCGCGAACGTCTCGCCAACGGTGACGATGGAGCAGCGGCGCTGGCGGCTCTCGCGGACGGCGATCCCAACCGCATCACGGGTCCGGCACTGACCGAGCTGGCGCACGGTGGCGATGACCTGTCGATCGAGCTGCTTGCCGAAGTGGGACGCTGGATCGGCGAGGGGCTTGCGATCCTTGCGTCGATCCTTGACCCTCGGGTGATTGCCATCGGCGGTGGCGTCGCGGGTGCCGGAGACTTGTTGCTTGGGCCCGTGGTTGATGCCTTTGAGACGCATCTTCCCGCACGTTCCCACCGGCCACAGGCCGAAGTGCGTCTGGCGGCTCTGGGCAACGCGGCCGGCATCATCGGTGCGGCCGATCTCTCAAGGACCGAAACCGCCTGATGAGCGACAAGCTCGCGATTGGCATCGACATCGGCGGCACCAAGATCGCTGCCGGCGTGGTCGATGAGGACGGTCGCATCCTGGCGCGTCTCCGGCGCGAGACGCCGACCACGCAGGCGCCTGCCGTGATTGACGCAATCGCTGAGATCACCGAGGAGTTTCGTCGCGAGCACCACATCATCGCGGTCGGCATCGGTGCGGCAGGATTTGTCGATGCGACCCAGTCGACTGTGCTGTTTGCCCCGCACCTGAGCTGGCGCAACGAGCCGCTGCGTGACTCCGTCGCGCGCCGTACGGGGCTGCCGGTGATGGTTGACAACGATGCCAATGCCAGCGGCTGGGCCGAGTGGCGATTCGGAGCGGCCCAGGGCGAGGCCGACCTGGTCCTCATCACGCTCGGCACCGGTATCGGTGGCGCGATCGTGATCGATGGGCAACCCTACCGAGGCAAATTCGGACTGGCGGGCGAGTTCGGGCACATGCAGGTCGTGCCGGGTGGCAGGTCGTGTGAGTGCGGCAATGTCGGTTGCTGGGAGCAGTACGCAAGTGGCCGGGTGCTTACCCGACGCGGCAGAGCGGCTGCCGCCGACGGCACCGACCTCGGCAAGGCGATGTTGGCTGAAGCTGGCGGAGATGTCGAACGCATCGAGGGCTCGGTCGTGAGCCGGTATGCCGCGGATGGAAATGCCGAGGCGATCGAGTGGATCGCCGAGGTCGGCGACTGGCTCGGTGTGGGCCTGGCCAACCTTGCGGCGGCGCTCGACCCGGGAATGTTCGTGATCGGGGGAGGCGTCAGCGATGCGGGTGATCTGCTGATCGGTCCGGCACGCGATGCCTACAGTCGTACGCTCACTGGTCGCGGTTATCGGGCCGAGGCGCGGATCGTACGGGCGCACCTGGGTCCGGAGGCCGGCCTGATCGGTGCAGCAGACATGGCACGTCTCACAGCACGGCGCCGTCGTCCGGCCAATCCGGGCGCGAGGGTCCGTGCTCGGGCAGCTGCGAGACCAAGTAGATCGCCGCGGCGACGAAAATGAGCACGGCTCCGGCGAGCATGGGTCGAGGGAGTATCTCGCCGATCATCGTGGCCACCACCAACAGCAGGGGCGCTCCGGCAAGGGCTGTCCACGCAACGGCAACGCCTCGGCGCCGCGGGCGCAGCGGCACCGGCTCGACCTGGCGATAGAACGGCACCTGCTGCTCAACGGGTGCGGTGTCATCTGACGACGTAGGTGTGGGATCCGCGGGTTCGGGAGCTGGAATGTGCTCGGGAAACTCAAGATCCAGCTCCAGGCCCTCGACAATTTTGTCGAAGTCGTCGTTCTCAGTCACGCCGCAGCCTCCTGGAGATCCACGGTAGGAGTCAGCGGCGTTCTCGACGCTTGATGGTGCCTTCGCTGTCGCTCAGTCACGCCGCAGCCTCCTGGAGATCCACGGTAGGAGTCAGCGGCGTTCTCGACGCTTGATGGTGCCTTCGCTGTCGCTCAGTCACGCCGCAGCCTCAGTCACTGGTCGCTCCGACGTGCTCGGCGATGAATGCCGAGGTGCGCTCGAAGATCAGCGGAGCGTCGTTGTCGAGCGTCGCCACGTGATAGCTGTCCTTGAGCTCGACGAAGTCCTTGACGCTGGACGAGACGCCGTCGAGGATCAGGCCCTTGGAGGTGATGTCGACGACGTGATCGTCGTCGGAGCGGAAGAACAGCAGCGGCTGGGTGACCTTGCCGAGGTTGGCGCGTACGTCCTTCCACATCTTCAGCTGGGACGCCAGCGCCTTCAGCGGTGTCTTGTCGTAGCCGACCTCGTCTCCACCGGGCTTCTTGATGTCGTTGCCGATGCCCGGCATGGCGGGGACGATCCACTGGAGGGCTGGGACGAGCTTGATGTCGAAGCGGGCGACGTTGACGGCCGGGTTGACGAGCACGAGGGCGTCGACATCGGCCGGGCGTTGCTCGGCCAGGCGCAAGGCCAGGCAGCCGCCCATCGACAGGCCGGCGACAACCACCCGATCGCAGATCGTGTGCAGCTCGGTGAGCGCCGTGTCGAGCTCGCCGTACCAGTCGTTCCAGCGCGTACGGTTCATGTCCTTCCACGTGGTGCCGTGGCCCGGCAGACGGGGCACGCGAACTGAGTAGCCCTCACCGGCGAGGTGTTTGGCCCAGGGCGTCATGGATGCGGGCGAGCCGGTGAATCCGTGGCTGAGGAGGACGCCAATGCGCCCGCCGTCGGAGGCGAAGGGTTCTGCTCCGGGAACCACGGTGACGGGCGAAGTTGGGCTCATGTGGCCATCTTCCCTCATGGGAAAGGTCGTCGGCCAGCGGCCAGTGTCATGCGAGGTCGGGTCGGCACAGAGTAGTGTCTCGTCTCGTGTTCTATTGGTTCTTGAAGTTCCTTGCGCTGGGTCCTTTGCTCAAGTTGATCTTCCGGCCATGGGCCGAGGGCACGGAGAACGTTCCCAAGGAGGGCGCTGCCATTCTGGCGAGCAACCACTTGTCCTACAGCGACTGGTTGTTCATGCCGCTGGTCATCCCACGTCGGGTGACGTTCGTGGCCAAGGCGGAGTACTTCGAGGGATCCGGCATCAAGGGCTGGTTGCAGAAGAAGTTCTTCGCCGGATCCGGCCAGGTGCCGATCGACCGCACCAGCGGATCGGCAGCCGCCGGAGCGATCAAGACCCAGTTGCGGTTGCTCTCCGAGGGTGAGGTCTGCGGCATCTACCCAGAAGGCACCCGCTCGCACGACGGGAAGCTCTATCGCGGTCGCACAGGCGTGGCGCGCCTGGCGCTCGAGGCCGGAGTGCCGGTCATCCCGCTGGCCGTCATAGGCACTGACGTTGTCGCGCCTCCGGGCAAGGTGTTCGGCAAGTTCGCCCGACCCGGCGTACGTTTCGGCAAGCCGCTCGACTTCAGCCGGTATGAAGGCATGCAGGACGACCGCTACATCCTGCGCGCGATCACCGACGAGATCATGTACGAGATCATGCGACTCTCCGACCAGGAGTACGTCGATCTCTACGCGCAAGACTCCAAGAAGCGTGACCGTGACGTCGAGAGGGCTGCGGCCAAGGTGGTCGACCGGGCAGCCGCCGACGAGGTCTGGGACGACATCAAACCGCTCGAATAGCGGTCCTCTAGCATCAAGAGATCAGCCATAGGAGATTTCCATGAAGATCGGCATGCTGACCGGCGGGGGAGACTGCCCGGGACTCAACGCAGTCATCCGTGGAGCGGTGCGCAAGGGAGTGTCGACGTACGGGCACGATTTCGTCGGATTTCGTGACGGTTGGCGTGGGCCACTGGAGAACGAAACCATGACGCTCGGGATCCCCGAGGTGCGTGGCATCCTCCCGCGGGGCGGGACCATCCTGGGCTCATCACGAACCAACCCGTTCGCCATCGAGAACGGCGTGGAGCGCATCAAGGACAACCTCGCAGCACACGGTTGTGACGCGCTGATCGCGATTGGCGGAGAGGACACGTTGGGCGTGGCGACCAAGCTCGCCGATCTCGGCGTCAATGTCGTCGGAGTGCCCAAGACGATCGACAACGACCTGTCCGGAACTGACTTCACGTTCGGCTTCGACACCGCGGTCAACATCGCGATGGAGGCGATTGACCGCCTTCACACCACGGCGGAATCGCATCATCGGGTGCTTGTCGTCGAGGTGATGGGTCGTCACGCCGGATGGATCGCGTTGCATGCGGGGCTGGCCGGTGGCGCGAACATCATCCTCATACCCGAACGCCCCTTCGACATCGAGAAGGTCTGCTCGCAGGTCGAGAGCAGGTTCGCGACGCACTACTCGCCGATCATCGTGGTGTCAGAAGGCGCCGTGCCCGCCGAGGGTGGCGCGATGTCGCTCGCCAGTGGCGAGAAGGACGCATTCGGCCACGTACGCCTCGGTGGTATCGGCGACCGATTGGCCTCCGAGATCGAGCACCGCACCGGCAAGGAGGCCCGTGCCGTCGTGCTGGGCCACGTCCAACGCGGTGGATCGCCGAGCGCGTTCGACCGGTGGCTGGCGACTCGGTTCGGTCTGCACGCGATCCAGGCCGTTCACGAGGGTGACTTCGGCAAGATGGTGGCACTGCGCGGAACCGAGATCGAGCGTGTCCCGCTCGCCGAGGGCACCAAGGTGCTCAAGGTGGTCCGCCCCGAGCTCTACGAAGAAGCCGAAGTCTTGTTTGGGTGAACCGAGCGAGCTCTGCGAGCGAGCGTGGGAACGCCAGGCTGCCTAACGAAGGGCGTAGGGGCGTGAACGCGGCGAAGCCGCCAGGGCTATCGAAACCTCGTGAGATGAGCACCCAGCGGGTGAACCGAGCGAGCTCTGCGAGCGAGCGTGAACCCAGGTTTGGGGGTCCCCCCACGCACTGAATCGTGGACATGCTCCTCTACGCAAGGGCGTAGGGGGCGTGGAACGCGGCGAAGCCGCCAGGGCTATCGAAACCTCGTGAGATGAGCACCTAGCGGGTGAACCGAGCGAGCTCCGCGCCTGAGCGCGAACCTTCGATCAGCGGGTGGCCCGGCCTCGCCATAGGCTCAGGGCATGACCGCGCAACGCAGTGTGGAGAACGTCTGGGACTACCCGCGTCCGCCATCGCTGCAGACCAGCGGCGACCACATCGTGGTGGCCCTCGACGGTCGCGTCATCGCCGAGACGTCGCGGTCCTACCGGGTTTGCGAGACGAGCCACCCGCCGACGTACTACCTGCCGATTGAATCCTTTGCTGCTGGAGTGCTGCAGCCGACGGCAGGCACGACCGTGTGCGAGTGGAAAGGAGCGGCTGACTACTTTGACATCGTCGGCGAGGTGCGAACGATCCCGGCTGGAGCCTGGACCTATGCCCACGCTGAAGGGCGCTTCGCCGATCTGCGTGGACATGTGGCGATCTATCCCGGCAAGGTGGACCGCTGCACCGTCAATGGCGAGGTCGTGGTGGCTCAAGAGGGAGACTTCTACGGTGGGTGGATCACCTCAGGCGTCTCAGGCCCGTTCAAAGGTGCGCCCGGCACGCTGTCCTGGTGAAGTCCGCGGTTGATTCCTCGCCCGCTCCCGGGGTTCATCTCCGCCGTGTGTCGCGCAGGTGCCTGGCCTCGGTCCGCTCGCCCGATGGTCGGGTGATTCAGGCTCGGCTCGCGCCGCGTAGACTTTGTTTGTGAGCATTCCCACCCTTGAAGAGCTGCGCGCCGTCGGCGCCGCCCAGCAGCCGACATATGTCGACGCTGCTGCGCGTGATGCTGCGGTGCAGAAGCTCCGTACGATGCCCCCTCTGGTGTTCGCCGGCGAGTGTGATGCTCTGCGCGACAAGCTTGCTGAGGTCGCGCGAGGCGAAGCGTTCCTGCTCCAAGGCGGAGACTGCGCCGAGACCTTCGAGGGCGTGACGGCTGAGAACGTCCGCAACAAGCTGCGGGTGCTGCTGTCGATGGCTGTGGTGCTGACGTACGCCGCGAGCGTTCCGGTCGTCAAGGTCGGCCGTCTGGCGGGCCAGTACGCCAAGCCACGGTCAAGCGACACCGAGACCCGAGATGGTGTGACTCTGCCCGCCTACCGCGGCGACGCCGTCAACGGCTTCGAGTTCGACCCCGATTCACGGGCGCACGATCCCCAGCGCCTGGTCGACGTCTATCACGCCTCGGCGTCGACGCTGAACCTTGCGCGTGCGTTCACGACCGGCGGTTACGCAGATCTTCGCCAGATGCACGAGTGGAACACCGACTTCGTCAAGAACAGCCCGGTCGGCGAGCGATACGAGCGCATCGGTGCGGAGATCGACCGCGCCCTGGCGTTCATGGACGCCATCGGCGTCGACCCCGATGAGTTCCACACTGTCGACTTCTTCTCCTCGCACGAGGCGCTCATCCTTGAGTACGAGCACTCGCTCACCCGCATCGACTCGCGTACCAACCAGCCCTATGACGTGTCGAGCCACTTCGTGTGGGTCGGTGAGCGCACCCGTCAGCTCGACGGCGCCCATGTCGAGCTGCTCAGCAAGATCGCCAACCCCATCGGCGTCAAGCTCGGCCCGACCTCGACGGCCGACGATGCGATCGCGCTTTACGAGAAGCTCAACCCCGATCGCATCCCAGGCAAGATCACGTTCATCACCCGTTTCGGTGCCGGCAAGATTCGCGAGGGCCTGCCCAATCTGGTGGAGAAGGTCACTGCCGCGGGACTTGAGGTCGCCTGGGTCTGTGACCCGATGCACGGCAACACCTTCGAGACGTCCAACGGCTACAAGACGCGCGAGTTCGACGACGTCATCGACGAGGTGCGTGGCTTCTTCGAGGTGCATCGCAGCCTGGGCACTTGGCCAGGCGGCGTCCACGTCGAGCTGACTGGCGACGACGTCACTGAATGCGTCGGTGGCGGCGCGAAGTTGTCGGCAGAAGGTCTCGCGCACCGCTACGAGACATTGTGCGACCCACGCCTCAACCGTGCCCAGAGCCTTGAGCTGGCCTTTCTCGTCGCCGAGATGCTTTCGGGCGCCTAGGTCGGTTCGCTCTCGTACCGACGTGCCGGTCGCGAGGCCTGCTTCCCTTCGAAGGCCGCACGCCTGCGCCGCTGGGAGCACGGTGCGTCAGTTGTTTCGTGGTGCTCGCTCAACATCTGCGCGACTGTGCGCAGGTTGATGATTCAGAGCACTTGGTGGACGGGTGGTTTGGTACGTCCTGACAGCTCGGCAAGGATCATCGCGGCGAGGACGATCGTGCCACCGACCGCGACTCGAAGCCCAAGAGTCTCGCTGCCGAAGAGCACGGCAAACATGGCAGCGAACACCGGTTCCATCGTCATCAGCAGCGCGGTACGGGCGGCGTCCAGCTGGCTCTGTGCCCAGGTCTGGGCGACCATCGCCAGCGCACCGGCGGCCAGAGCCATGTAGGCGACGGCAAGCCAGTCGCCCGAGGTCTGGGGGAGGGTCAGCCCCCCGGGAGCCGCGGCGACGAAGCAGATGACGGAGATGACGCCCATCTGGATTGTCGCCATGGCGAAAGCGTCCCTCGATGTGGACCACCTCGAGAGCACGATGATGTGCACGGCGTACAACAGAGCCCCGATGAAGGTGAGGGTCTCGCCATAGCCGACCGCGAAGCCACGCAGGGACAAGATCGCCAGACCAACTGTCGACATGGCGACCGCGATCCACACCGTGCGGCTGATGCGGATGCCGAATGCCAGCGAGGCGAGCACAGGTGTCGCCACGATGTAGAGGCCGGTGATGAATCCCGAGATGCTGGCGTCGGTGTGCCCTAGCCCGATGGTCTGCACGATCTGCGCGACGCCGTAGATGGCACCGGCGTAGACGCTTCGGCGGATCATGGGGGGCTTGAGTCGGCCGATGGCGCGGGGGGCGATCAGCAGAAGAGCAACGAAGGCGATCGCAAAGCGGACAGCAAGGAAGTCAACCGCTGGTATGCGGTCCAGCAGGTCCTTGATCAGGAAGAACGTTGAACCCCACATGGCGGTGACAAGGAGCAGCGCCAGCGCCGCAAGACGGGGGTGCATGCTCAGAACGACGAGATGTTGACGGTGCTGCCACGTTTGGCCTTCTGGCCCTCGCCGGGACTCTGTGACTTGACGGTGTAGTTGCCACCGGGGAACGCCTGTACATCGAATCCAGCCTTGCGCAGTGCTTCGATGGCCTTGTCCTTCTTGAGGCCGATGACCTTCGGCACGTCGACCACGTCGGGTCCCTTGGAGACCTTTAGCTCAATCGTGTCGCCCTTGAACTTGGTGCCCTCACGCGGTGACTGGGAGATCACGATGCCCTTGGCGACCTTGTCGTCGAACACCGCGTTGACGCTCACCTTGAACCCAGCCTTCTCCAAGGCCGTTTGGGCGGCGTCCGCGGCCTTGCCCGTGTAGTCGACGACGTCAATCGGCTTCTTGCCCTTGCTGAGGTTCAGATCGATGACAGTGCCGCGTTTGAGTGGATCAGTTGCAGCGATGCCGACGGCACCGATGACGCGGTCCTCAGCGACCTTCTCGTCGAACTTCTCCACGACATCGCCGACCTTCAGGTCGAGTGCCTCAAGTGCCGTGGTGGCGTCGGCAAGGGTCATGCCCTTGAGCTTCTCGGGCAGCACGACTCGGTCGGGGCCCTTGGAGACAATCGCATTGATCGTTGCTCCCGGAAGGATCTTCTTGCCCGGCCCGGGGTCCGTCGCCATCACGACGCCGTTGGCGTACTTCTCGGAGAACTTCAGCCCTGCGACCTTGAACTCAAAGCCGTTGCGCTCGGCTGCAGACTTGGCGGCTGCCTCGGCGCTGCCGACCAGCTGGGGCGTCTGGTCATAGCGTCCGATGCCGATGTACCACCCGAGCAGGGTGGCGAGCAGGGTCAATACGATGGCCACGACGAGCAGATTGCGGCCGCGCGTGGAGCGAGGTTGCTCCGAGCGCATCTGTCGATACGCATCGGACGACACGGGCGGAAGCAGTCCCGCCTTGAGCGGCTGGACCGGCTCCTTCCCGCCGCGCGACCACTGCACGGTCGGCTCAGGAGGCGGCCGTACGGCCTGGGTGTCCTCGGTGTCGTTGGCGGAAAGGTTGATCGCGCCGCGCTTGACGAACTCGGTCGGCTCCCCGTCGTCGTCGGTGATGCGAGCGCCCGGCAGCAGATCGGCCACCAATTCGGGATCGTCACTGATGCCGGCGTTCAGAGCGCGCTGAACCGATCGCACCTGCTGCAGCATGACCCGGGCATCGGTCGATCGCTGATCGCGGTCGCGCACTGTGGCGCGGGCAACGAGCGCGTCGACGAACGCAGGTATGTCGCTTCTGGAGGTCAGACGGCTTGCCGATGTCCTCGTGAACGTGCTTGTAGGCGACCTGGATCGGCGACTCTCCCGAGTGCGGCTTGACCCCGGTCAGCATCTCGTAGAGCATCGCGCCGCACGCATAGACGTCAGAGCGCGCATCGGCGCCCTCGTTGACGACTATCTCCGGCGCGAGGTAGGACACCGTGCCGATCAACGTGCCGCCGGTTGCCGTCGTGGCTGCGCTGACGGCGCGCGCCAGGCCGAAGTCGGCGACCTTCACGGAACCGCCGGGCGTGATCAACACGTTCTCGGGCTTCACGTCGCGGTGGATGATGTGCGCGGCGTGGGCGGCCGACAGTGCAATGAGGATCTGCTCGAGCAGCTCGAGCGCACGATAGGGCGGCATCGGGGACTCTTCGCGCATGATGTCGCGCAAGGTTCGACCCGGGACGTACTCCATGACGAGGTAGGTTGACGTCGCCGTCCATGCCCTGGTCGAAGACCGACACCACATTGGGGTGGTTGAGCTTGGCGGCCGACTTGGCCTCGCGGTGGAATCGCTCGGTGAACTGTCGGTCGTCGCCGAGCCCGTGGTGCATGACCTTGATCGCCACCGGGCGATCAAGGCGTTGGTCGGTCGCCCAGAAGACACTGGCCATCCCGCCGCGCGCGATGCGCTTGCCGATCAAATAGCGGTCGTTGAGGACGCGCCCGATGAGGGCTTCGTCGCCCGTCAACACCACGCCACCCCTCCTTGACCTCCGGACCGTACGAATCCGTAGTGGTTGATTCTAGTTGTTCCAGTGGTCCGAGCGGGCCAAGCCCTGCGTGTCCCCGGGTGGCATCGACTACGGCGTGGGCCACATATGCGCCACGATGGACGCATGAGGCCCCGCTTGTTGCTTGCCGTGGCGATTGCCATCGTGTTCGTGATCCTCATCGGCGGCCAGGACGGCGGCGACGATGCGGCTACGCAGTCGGAGCCGACCGCCGCGTCACCGACGACGTCTGCCTCGAGTACTGGAGTCGACGAGTCGCGTCCTGATGCCCCCGGCGGGTTGCCGCCAGAGGCCGTGTCGACGATCGAGCTCATTCAGGACGGTGGCCCGTTTCCCTATCGACAAGATGGTGGCGTGTTCATGAATCGAGAACGTCGACTTCCAGCTCACGAGCGCGGCTACTGGCGCGAGTACACCGTCCCGACTCCCGGATCGCCTGATCGGGGCGCACGCCGCATCGTCCACGGGACGGGCGACGAGTTCTACTACACCGATGACCACTACGCCTCGTTCGTTCTGGTCGACGTCCCGGATCGGGTGTCGCGATGACCGCGACGTACGCGTCGCTGCTTGCTGGGACGACCCAGCCCGGGCTGTTCAGCTGGCGAGGTGACCCAGACCGTGACCTCGTCGGGGGAGGCCGAGGCTTGCCGGTTGGCGGGCGTTGCAGCTCGACACGACGCGATGTCGACTCGGTGCAGGCGTTCTACGACGAGATCGCCGCTGCGTGGGCATCTGCCCGTCGTGGTTCGGGCGCAATCTCGACGCCCTGTTCGACGTGCTCGGCGACCTCACCGAGAACCCGATCGTGCTGGTGTGGGACGGATCCGCGCCAGCTCGCTGAGGTCGATCCGATGATGTGCTCCGCGGTGCTCGACGTGCTGCGCGACGCGTCGGCGCAGGCGCGAGTCGTTCGCGGTGATCGTGCGCGACGACCTCGGGGTCAGCGAGTTCGACGGGTTGCTGTGAGCGCGAGCGGGCCCGAGGATCGTCGCGCGCCCGGCCGAGCGCGTCGAGTGCGCTGCTCCGCCTGATCTTCGAGTCGAGCGATGTCGGCCTCCACCGCGGCGAGCGCGCCCGAGCGACGAATGAGTCGCGGACGGCAGCGACGTCCATCGGTCGGTTCCGAGTCGCTCGATGAGCGGTCGCGCGGCCAGCGTCGTCGGTGAGCTCGAGCCGTGCGCGCGACCAGCACCGTGCGCTTGCCCTCGCGCAGGTCGTCGCCGGCGGGCTTGCCGGTGACCGACGGATCGCCGAAGACGCCGAGCACGTCGTCGCGCAGCTGGAATGCCTCGCCGAGCGGGAAGGCGACGTCGCTGAGGCCGTCGATGAGGTCTGGCTCGGCGCCGGCGAGCGCGGCTCCGATGTGCAGCGGCCGCTCGACGGTGTACTTGGCCGACTTGTAATCGCACGATGGTCATGGCCTCGTCGACCGTCAGCGGCTGGTCGGGTCTGGCCGATGACGTCCAGGAACTGGCCGGCAACGACTTCTGTCTTGCACAGCGTCGAGATAGTCGGTGGCGACGGCAAGTCGGGCGTCCCAGCCCGCCACCGCCATTTCACGGCTTGACCGAAACATCTCGCCGCACCAGGAGAGCAGGAGGTCGCCGAGGAGCACCGCCGCCGAGGTGCCGAATCCCACCGCATCCCCGGTGCGTCCCTCGTCGTGGTGGCGCTGTTCGTAGTGACGATGAATGCTGGGACGGCCCCGCCGGGTGTCGGAGCCATCCATCAGGTCGTCGTGCACCAGAGCACTGGCCTGGAGCCACTCGAGCGAGGCGGCTGCTGTCACCACGGCGGGGTCGGCAGCGTCACCGCCCGCGATCAGCCAGCCGGCGTAGCAGAACTGCGGCCGCAGGCGCTTGCCTCCAACCACGAACCCGAGCGCGGAGTCACCAAATTCGACGAGATCGGGACCGAGCTGAGCCAGGGCGGGGCGCTGCCGCTCGACGAACTCGGTCAGCGCTGTGTCGACGCGCGTCCGGAATGCGGGATCGTCTGCACGTTCGGTCACACGCTGGACGATACCGTTGGCCCATGCCCTCTGAAGATCACTCCCTCGTCGACGCCCTGCGCGGACCGACGCCGACCTTCTCGTTCGAGTTCTTTCCGCCCAAGGATGACGACGGTGAGTCCGTGCTGTGGAGGACCATCGCCGATCTCGAGCCGCTCCAACCGACGTTCGTCTCGGTCACCTATGGAGCCGGCGGAACCAGCCAAGAACGGACCGTACGCATCACGGCCCGGATCGCCGAGCAGACAGCGATGCGCCCTGTCGGACACCTGACCCTGGTCGCGCAGACCAAGGGTGAGATCGAGTCAGTGCTCAAGCAGTACGCGGCTGCCGGCGTTGACAACGTCCTTGCTCTCCGCGGCGACCCGAAGGGCGGACCCCGCGCGCCTTGGGAGCCGCACCCCGATGGCATGGACCACGCCATAGACCTGGTGGAGCTGGCGGCTGAGCTGGGTGGATTCCGCGTCGGCGTTGCTGCCTTCCCCGAGGGGCATCCCGACGCCGCGAGCCTCGACCACGATGCGCAGGTGCTGGTCGCCAAGGCGCAGGCAGGCGCCGAGTACGCCATCACCCAGTTGTTCTTCCGGGCGTCCGACTACTTCTCGCTGGTCGAACGTGTCCGCGCTCTGGGCAGCGACATCCCGATCGTTCCCGGCATCATGCCAATCCTCAACTTCGCCCAGGTTGCTCGCATGGCCGAGCTCTCGGGTGCTGAGCTGCCACGCGAGGTGCTGGCCGAGATCGAGCCGATCCAGGACGACAAGGACGCCGTCCGGACCAAGGGCATCGAGCTGGCGACCCGGCTGTGTCGTGACCTGTTGGCAGGCGGGGCACCCGGCCTTCACTTCATCACGCTCAACAGGTCGAAGGCGACCCGCGAGATCTTCGAGGCGCTGCGGGCCGACGGTCTCGTCTGACGTCAGCGGCTTGCTGCGCCGATGTCAGTGGCAATCGCGGCGGTGGCCATGCCGATGGCCTCGAGTGATCCACCCGGGTGGGCATGTGCGCCGGCGAAGTAGAGGCCACCTCGCGGCGCGACGCCCGGTCGCTCCCACGCCGTGCTCTGGCCTTGCCATGCCCAGCCCCAGTGTCCGAGGCGAACCAGATCGCTCGGGTTGAGGTCAGTACGCGATGTCACGTGCTCTCGCAGGTCAATACCGAATCGTACGAGCGCGTCGAGCACGTCCTCTCCGCTGCGGTGCTCGATCGTCCACGATCGGTTGTCGCTCGACCACATCCGGATGGGCGGGTTGGCGTGGACCAGGATCTCCTCGGGAAGCTCGGGAGCGTCGGGATCAAGCGTGACGAGCGTGCGACTCGCCGGGATCACCTGCATCGTGCGCGGTGCCGGCAGGGGAGCGGGCCAGGCCGGCGCACACCAGACCACGACGTCTGCCGGGAGCGAACGAGTATCCGTCACGACGCCCGTGGTTCGGTCTCCGTCGCGCACGACCTCACGGCCCGAAGTGCCGCGCTCGATCGTGACGCCGCGCTCCTCAAGCCGGGTTTCCAATGCGTCGGCGAGAGCGGGGAGGCCCCCGGTGAAGCGCCATCGACCGAAGTTGCGCTCGACATAGTGCTCCACGGCGAGGTAGCCCGGCGTGACCACACGATCCTGCCCGGCCAGCCGCAACGGGTTGAGCACGAGCTTGGCCAGTCGTTCGTCAGGCAGTCGGTCGGCGACGTGCGCGATCGAGCGCCGCGGCCGCAATGCCTTGCGCACGGAGCGGTCCATTGCCGGTTTCCCGGCGAACACCTGGTCGAGCGCGGTACGTCGGATGACGTCCCACGTCTCGGCCATGCCGTCGACCCACGGTGACCACTCGTCCTCGCCGAACGCCTCCATCAGAGCGGAATGCTGGTCGCCACGGTTGCCCAACGGCAGATCGAGGACGGATTTGTCCTTGAACACGTGGCGGCGACCCGTCGTCAGCTTGAGCTCGAGGACGCTTTCCAGTGGACGACCCGATTTGCGAAACAGGTCGCGAAAAACTCCGGGGAGGGTGACGCTGTCGAGCTCCAGTTGATGGGTGGCACCTTCGGCGGCAAAACCGCGCAGGCGTCCACCAAGCTGGTCTGACGACTCGATCAGGGTGACAGTGTGCCGCAGCTTCGCGAGACGAGCCGCAGCCGACATACCGGCAAATCCGCCGCCCACCACCACGACCTGTGCCATGCGCGCAGACTACGCTGCCGGTCGCCGGCGCCGTCGGCGTGCGCGGGAAATGGTGCGCCAAAGCAGCAGCACGGTGGCCGTTCCGGCGATCAGAAGCGATGCTGTGATGCTCAGCGCGAGCCACGGATGTGCCACCGCCAGAGAGACCACGGCAATGACGCCGATGTCTTCTGTCGTGCTGACGATGCCGTTGCTGAACGGCTCTGGTGAGGTGTTGACCGCCAGCCTGACACCCGATTTGACCCCGTGGGAGGCGAGAGCGGTTCCGCCGCCGAGTGCGGTGAGCAGTGCTTGGTCCACGCTCGATGAGTCGCCGGCCAGCTGCCAAGCGACCCAGGCGCCAACGGTCGGGCGTACGACGGTCGACACGCCATCCCAGACCGAGTCGAGCCATGGAATCTTGTCGACCACGAACTCGAGGAGGAACATCACGCCGGCGACGAGGAGCACATCGGTTCGGCCGAAGGCACTCGGCACGATGGACGTGTCGGTGAAACGCGAAAGCAGTCCGAGGACGCCGACCGTGGCGTACGCGTTCACCCCGCTGGCCCAGCCGCTGGAGAACACCAGCGCCGTGAGATCCATCAGGCGACCATCGTGGGGGGCTCGGGATGACCACGCATGGCAGGACGCTATCGGAACGCGCTGCGACCCCTGTGGCACAGTGTCCGTCATGGGTCCGGTCCGTGCCGAGTTGATGTGGCAGTCCGTGATTGATGCCACCCAAATCGCTTCGACCGGCGACGGGGGCCTCGACGTCCTCGATCTTGGCGGCGGCACCGGCGGAGACGCTGTTCGACTGGCCTTGCTCGGTCACCGGGTCACCGTGGTCGACCCCAGTCCCGATGCGCTCGCGTCTCTGCACCGACGTGCGGCGGATGCTGACCTCGGTGAGGCAGTCAGGGGCATCCAGGGCGACACCGCCGACTTGCTGGAGCACGTCGATTCCCGATCGTTCGACCTGGTGATCTGTCACGGGGTGCTCGAATACGTCGACGATCCCGCTGAGGCACTTGCGGCGGTCGCCACGGTCCTTCGCCCGGCAGGGCATGTCAGTGTCGTCGTCGCTGGCCGGATGGCCGCGATCATGGCGCGTGCGCTCGCCGGAGACTTCGCGACGGCACAGACACTTTTTGCTGCAACCGCAGATACGTGGGACGTGCGTACGCTCGGTCCGCGTCGGTTCGTTCTCGACGAGCTGCAGGCGCTTCTGACAGGCCACGGATTCGCGGCGGTGGCAACGAACGGACTGCGGGTCTTTGCCGATCTGGTCCCCAGTGCGATCGCCGACGGAGAGGCCGGATCGCGTGACGCATTGTTCGCTTTGGAGCGGCTTGTCAGCGGTTCACACGACTTCACAGCCGTTTCGGCTGGTCTGCAGTCCATCGCACGCCTAGACTTGACTTCAGATCCATTCGATCCAGGAGGCAATAGTGCCGCTCTCTGACGAAGAGGCCCGGCTGCTCCATCAGCTCGAGCAGTCGTTGGCCGCTGAGGACCCCGACTTTGCGTCGACCCTCCGGGGCTCAAAATTCGTGACCCGCAACCGTCGCGTTGCGGTTGGTGCTGCCCTGGGGTTCCTGGCCGGCCTCGTGCTGTTGTTCGCCGGTGCTGTGACGGCGCAGACCTGGCTCGGCGTAGTCGGATTCGTAGCCATGTTGGCCACCTCCTACCTGTTCCTCAACGCTTGGAAGCGCGGCATCGGGGCACAGCCTGACGAGCGTCCGACGAGCAACGCAGGCGGCAAGCCCTCGGGCAAGCAGTCGGGCAAGTTCGTCGACCGCATGGAAGAGCGCTGGCAACGACGTCGCGATGGCGATGACGTCTAGGGCGTAAAACCGCCCCACTTCACTCCACTTTTCGAGAACCGCCCCTTCGGGGGCGGTTTTTTCGTTGTGCCCACACGGTTTTCGCTCCCTCCAGCTGGTGCTGGAAACATCCCGAAAATGTGCGAAATTCCGCCGAAATGGGCCACTATGTGGTGGATTGTGGAGTAGGGTGGTGGGAAATGGAGCGCATGAGCCAGGCGGAGGAGGTGCGAGGTGAACCCGGACGTGTCCAACTTCTTCGGCACCTACACACCTCGCCTCGACGACAAGGGCCGCCTGTTCCTGCCGGCGAAGTTCCGCCCGCGACTCGAGCACGGGATCGTGCTCACTCGCGGTCAGGAGAACTGCATCTACGGATGGACGATCGAGAGCTTCAACGCCTTCACCGATCGGGTCAGGGACACGCCTTTCACGAATCAGGCTGCCCGCAACTTCACCCGCATGTTCTTCTCGGGCGCGTCCTCGGAGGTGCCCGACAAGCAGGGTCGGATCTCGGTTCCTCCCGTGCTCCGTACCTGGGCCAGCCTCGATCGCGACTGCACGGTGGTCGGCGCAATGGATCGCATCGAGATCTGGGACTCAGGTCGCTGGACCGACTTCTCCAACTCACAGGAAGGACCGTTCGCCGACATGTCAGAAGAAGTCATGCCGGGGATCTTCTAGTGACCATCGCGAGGCGAGATCTCCGCCCGAGCAGATCTGACTCCACTTCCCCGGTGTCAGAACTGCCGGTCGGAGATCTGGCCCCACGGCGGCACAGCAACACGACAACGGGAGGGATGACGATGGGCACGAGCACCCGCCGTGTGCGGCACGACGTGGCCGACGGAGTCACGCTCATGGGCTTCTCCCTCGCCATGTCGATCGGCATCGCAGCAGTCATAGCCTTGCTCCTGGGGCTGGCATGAACGAGGCCAAGCACGTACCTGTGCTGCTTGAGCGGGTCATGGACCTGCTCGCCCCGTCAGTCGCCGGCGAACGTCCCGTGATCGTCGACGCCACCCTTGGCCTCGGCGGCCACACCGAGGCCATGCTCAACCGGTTCGCCGACCTCCACGTCATCGGCATCGACCGCGACCCTGAGGCTCTGGAACGCGCCAAGCAGCGTCTGTCCGGTTTCGGCGACCGGGTGACATTCGCCCACGCGGTCTACGACGAAATCGCCGACGTGGTCCGTAGCGCCGGATTCGAGACCGTCAGGGGAGTGCTGTTCGACCTCGGTGTCTCCTCCATGCAGCTCGACGTCGCCGAGCGCGGATTCGCATATGCGCAGGACGCACCGCTCGACATGCGGATGAACCCCGAGGACGAGCTCACTGCGGCAGACATCCTCAACACCTACGAGGCGCGTGACCTGGCGAAGGTTCTGCGCTACTACGGCGAAGAGAAGTTCGCCAAGCGCATCGCGGATGCGGTCGTGGTCGCGCGAGTGCAGGAACCGTTCACCACGAGCGCCCGACTCGTCGACTTGATCCGTACGTCGATTCCGGCGGCGGCACGGCGAACGGGCGGCAACCCTGCCAAGCGCACGTTCCAGGCCCTTCGCATTGAGGTCAACGACGAGCTCGGCGCCTACCGACGGGCGCTGCCCGCGGCACTTGAGGTGCTGTCACCGGGCGGCCGCGTCGTCGTGCTCGCCTATCACTCGCTCGAGGACCGGATCACCAAGCACGAGTTCGCCCGAGCCACCACGACTGACGTGCCGCGTGACCTGCCGTTCGTGCCTGCAGGACACGAGGCCAAGTTCAAGCTGGTCACTCGCGGAGCCGAAATGGCAACCGCTGGCGAGATCGAGGACAACTCCCGCGCCCGTTCGGTGCGCCTGCGCGTCGTCGAGAGGCTCGCCGCATGAGTAGCCAGGCCGCGTACGCGTATCCCCGACGTGAGGTCAGCCCGACACCGCGCAGCGATGCCGCAGCGCTTCGGCTCCGACTTGTCCGCCCGATCCGCAGCCGTGCCCGCCGGGCACCGTTCGTGGTGGTCGTGATGATCATGCTGTCGATCGGTCTGGTGGGTCTGATCGTCATGAGCACCGTGCTCCAGGCACAGTCGTTCGAGGCAGCCTCGCTCAACCGCGAGGCCAGTGCGCTGGAGATCCAGCAGCAGTCGCTGACACGTGAGGTCGAGACGCTCCTCAGTCCGGCCAGCGTGGCGCGACGCGCCTTGGTTTTCGGCATGGTGCCCAACACCAACCCAGCCTTCCTGCGGCTCTCCGACGGCAAGGTGCTCGGGAAGCCTGAACCTGCCACTCGTGGCAGCAACATCAGTTCGGTGTCGCGATGACCACGCGCGAACGGGTGGCACGCAGGCGGCTTCGCTTCTGCCTGGCCGTAGTCATGGGAATCTTCGCGCTGTTCGCGGTGCGGCTCTTCCAGATCCAGGGACTCGACGCGAGCGCCTACGCGGCGAGAGCCGTCCAGGCCGGCACTGCCAAGAGCACCGTGCCGGCGCCTCGCGGAGCGATCCTCGACCGCAACGGGGTGGCACTGGCGACCAGCGTCGACGGGTTGACACTGACTGCAGACCCGACCATGACCACTGAGAACGCACCGCGAATCGCCCGTCTGCTGGTTGAGGAGCTGGGCGACAAGGTCGACTACTTCGAGACGATCGACAAGCTTCGTACACCCAGCTCCCACTTCGTCTACCTCGTGCGTGACGTACCGGCGTGGACTGCGGCGAAGACGCTCAAGGCGATCAGCGAGGCCGGCTATCCAGGAGTGTTCAGCGAGAAGGAGACGCTGCGGACGTACCCCGGGGGCAAGCTGGCAGCCAACCTCCTCGGCTTTGTGAATGCCGCCGGTGAGGGCGTCGCCGGTATCGAGCAGCAGTACGACGAGATCCTGACCGGCACCGACGGTTCGAGCACCTTCGAGGTCTCACCGACGGGCCAGCGCATCCCGATGGCTGACAGCACCGTGACCGAGATGGTGCCGGGCCGGGACGTGACGACCACGATCGACCGGGACCTTCAGTGGTACGCCGACCAGCGTCTCGCCGACGCTGTGCGCGACTCCAGCTCCGACTGGGGCCTCGCGATCACCATGGACGTCAAGACCTGCCAGATCGTCCAGATGTCGCAGGCGCCGACGTTCAACCCCGACACGCGCACCGAAATGACCGATGCAAACACGGTCTCGCGAGCCGTCACCAACGTTTACGAGCCCGGCAGCGTCATGAAGACCGTGACCATGGCTGCTCTGGCCGATCAGGGCAAGATCTCGGCCGACACACCCATCGTCGTGCCGTCGGGAGTCACGATCGACAAGTTCAAGATCGGTGACTACTGGGAGCACGGCGTGCTGCACCTGACGGCCGCCGGCGTGATCGCCAAGTCATCCAACCTCGGAACCCTGGTCGCCGCGCAGAAGATGAGCGACAAGACGATGCACAGCTACCTCACCAAGTTCGGCTTCGGCTCGACATCCGGCGTCGGGCTGCCGGGCGAGTCGAAGGGCATCCTTGCCCCGCCGTCGAAGTGGACCAAGGCCAGCCACGCGACAATCTCGTTCGGTCAGGGCATCGCTGTCACGGCCATGCAGATGATGCGTGCCGAAGGTGCGATCGCCAACGACGGCAACATCTGCAACCCGTCAGTCGTCAGCAGCTACCTCGACGACGACGGCAAGAAGAAGGTCGTACCTACACCCGCCGCACATCGCGTCGTCTCCAAGAAGGCCGCAGCGACGGTGACCCGGATGATGGAAGCGGTCACGGCCAAGGACGGCACGGCTCCAGCGGCAGCCATCAAGGGCTACCGCGTGGCGGGCAAGACCGGCACCGCCTGGCGAGTCGACCCGGCCACGGGCAAGTACGTCCGGGGCCAGAACACGGTCTCGTTCATGGGGTTCGCTCCGGCAGACAACCCACGCTTCCTGACCTACATCGTGCTCGACCGTCCGTACAGCAATGCCGGCGGCGGTTCGACCGCAGCACCGGTGTTCCACGACGTGATGTCGATGGCGCTGGAGCGCTTCGGCGTCGCACCAAGCGGCTCGGAAAGCCCCAAGGTCCCGCAAACTTGGTAAAGGTGACGTGCGCTCGTTCCTCGCGCACATGAGCGCTCCTTCGTCGCACTCATTCACGGCTTCGCCGTGGTCACCTGTCGGGCTTCGCCCTCCCTGTGCCCGTTCGGGACTTCCAGGAGCAGGGGCCGCGGCCGCTTGTCGGGCTTCGCCCGACCCACAGCCAGACTCGGGTGCTTTCTGCGCTGGGTGGGTCGGGCTTCGCCCTCCCTGTGTCCGTTCGGGACTTCCAGGAGCAGGGCGGCGGCCGCTTTCGGGCTTCGCTCCTGTCCGTCGGACTTCCGGCGCTTCGCCCGAGACCTTCAACCAGACTCGGGTGCTCCGACCGTCTCTTTCTGTGATCCGGCTAGTCTCGCTTTGTGACTGGTGAGATGCGTACGCGACCGGACGAACCGCCCCGCTGGACCTTGACAGAGCTCGCGAACGAGGTCGACTCGACAACCAGCGCCGAGGCCACGGTCACCGGCATCTCGCTGAATACCGGCCACGTGGTTCCGGGTGACCTGTACGCCGCGCTGCCCGGAGCGACTGCGCACGGTGCGTCGTTCGCCGGTGTCGCTCGCGCCCGAGGCGCGGTTGGTGTGCTGACCGATCCCGAGGGTGCTGCACTCGTGACTGAGCTGCCGGAGATCATCGTCGACGACCCACGTGCTGTCCTCGCCCGGCTCAGCAGCCTCATCTACGGCGATCCCGCGTCCGCGTTCAAGACCGTCGGGGTGACCGGCACCCAGGGCAAGACGACGACGACATATCTTGCCGAGGCAGCACTCGGTGATCACCGGTCGGCAGTCGTCGGCACGATCGGCACGCGCATCTGCAAGATGCCGGCTCCGTCGACCCTCACGACGCCCGAGGCGCCCCAGCTTCAGGCGCTCTTCGCGGTGATGCGCGAGGAGGCGGTCGAGGTGTGTGCCATGGAGGTGTCGAGCCACTCGCTCGTCCAGGGCCGGGTCGATGGATTCGTCTTCGACGTTGCGGTGTTCCTCAACCTCGGACGCGATCACCTCGACTTCCACAAGGATCTTGAGGACTACTTCCTGGCAAAGGCGGCCCTGTTCACCGCCGAGCACTCAAAGCTCGCGGTCATCAATGTGGACGACGCCCACGGCCGGCGACTGGTCGAGCTGACGCCCCTGCCGGTGACCACCTTCTCGACCGACGGAAACGCCGCAGACTGGCGCGCGGTCAACATCCGGCCGCACCGACTTGGAACGGATCTCGACGTGCTCGGCCCGGACGGTGTCGAGGTGCCACTGTCGGTGCCGCTCCCGGGCGTCTTCAACGTCTCCAACGCACTTGCCGTGATCGCTGCGCTCACAGCAGCCGGCTTCGACCCAGCCGAGCTGGCGGCCGGGATCGCCACGAGCCAAGGTGTGCCCGGACGGATGGAGCGCGTCGACGGTGGTCAGCCATTCACTGCGATCGTCGACTATGCGCACAAGCCCGACGCTGTGACTGCGGTGCTCGAAGCGCTGCGACCAGTCACGGCCGGTCGGCTCATCATCGTGATCGGCGCCGGCGGTGATCGTGATCACGGCAAGCGCCCACTCATGGGTGAAGCCGCGGCCCGGCACGCAGACGTCGTGATCGTCACCGACGACAACCCGCGCCAAGAGAACCCCGCTTCGATTCGCGCCGACGTGATGTCGGGTGCCGGCAATGGCCCGGGTGTGGCCCTTGAAGTCGCCGGCCGTCGGGAAGCGATTGCCCATGCGGTCGCGATGGCTCACCTGGGCGACACGATCGTGGTGGCAGGCAAAGGCCATGAGCGTGGACAGGAGATCGGTGGCACGACGCACCCCTTCGACGACCGCGAGGTGCTGCTCGAGCTGATCAAGGATCTCGCGTGATTGGGTTCGACCTCGATCAGGTCGCGGAGGTGACGGGAGGCGTGGTCCACGGAGACGGCGCGGCATCAGTCGACTCGGTCGTGATCGACTCGCGCGAGGCAGGACCGGGCGCCCTGTTCGCCGCACTCGTCGGCGAACACGTCGACGGCCACGAGTATGCGACCGCTGCGATGGACGCCGGAGCGAGCGCGATACTTGCCACCAGGCCGACTCGACGTGAACTGTGTCGTCGTCGATGACGTCACCCGGGCGTTGGCGGCTCTGGCCCGCGCGAATCTTGCCCGCACGTCAGCAGCGGTGATCGGCATCACCGGTTCGCAAGGCAAGACCAGCGTCAAGGACCTGCTTGCCCACATCCTGGAGACATCGGTTCGCACGATCGCGACGTCGGGCTCGTACAACAACGAACTGGGCGTCCCGCTCACGATCCTGCGCGCCAACGACACGACCCAGTTCCTCGTGGTGGAGATGGGCGCCAGGGGAGTCGGTCACATCGCCGATCTCTGCCAGATTGCCCCACCCAACATCGGTGTCGTGTTGAACGTCGGCAACGCCCACGTGGGCGAGTTCGGATCCAGGGCCGCCATTGCCCAGGCGAAGGGCGAGCTGGTCGAGGCGTTGGCAGCGGATGGGGTCGCGGTCCTGAACGCCGACGACCCGTTGGTCAACGCGATGGCATCGCGCACGTCGGCCCGGGTCATCACGTTCGGCCGCTCGGGAGACGTGGTCCTCGGCGCTGTGACTCTGGACGACTTCGGCCAGCCGCACTTCACCCTCAGTCACGAGGGTGCGTCACACGCGATCCACATTCCGCAGATCGGTGAACATCATGCGCTCAACGCGGCCGCCGCGGCCGCAGCCGCTGTCGCAGCGGGCCTGGACTTGTCGGTGATCGCTGAGCGCCTCGCGAGCGCGGCGGCAGTGTCGCCAATGCGGATGGAACGTCACGTCCGCCCCGACGGGGTCGTGGTCATCAACGATGCCTACAACGCCAACCCCGAGTCGATGGAGGCTGCGCTTCGGGCGGTCGCCGCACTGGGCAATGGGCGGGCGATCGCTGTGCTGGGGGAGATGCTCGAGCTGGGGGAGTCAGGTCACGAGGCACATCTCGAGGTCGGTCGTCTCTCGGCAGAGCTCGGTTTCGCACGCGTGATGGCTGTTGGTGCAGGAGCTGCCGCCATCGCGATCGGCGCGGGATCCGTAGGTGAAGTCGCCGACGATGCCGATGCAGCTATCGACCTGCTCTCAGCGAGCCTGCGCCCCGGTGACGTCGTTGTTGTGAAAGCATCGAGGGGCGGCCGTCTCGAACGGGTCGCACACGCTCTGCTGGGCCGCTGACGGCACTGCGGGTCAGCACGGCCGACGGCCGCGGAAAGGATCACGACGGATGAAGGCAATCCTGATCGCGGGGGCAGTCTCGCTGCTGCTGACACTGCTCGGCACCCGAGTCGCGATCAGAGTGCTCGTCGCAAAGGGCTATGGCCAGCTCATCCGAGACGATGGTCCGACCTCGCACCACACCAAGCGCGGCACGCCGACGATGGGCGGTCTCGTCGTCATCCTGGCCTCGGTGGTCGGCTACTTCATCGCCAAGATCGCCACCGACACCCGTCCCAGTGCCTCCGCGCTGCTGCTGTTGTTCCTGTTCTGCGGGCTCGGATTCATTGGGTTCATCGACGACTACATCAAGGTCTCCAAGCAGCGCAATCTCGGCCTGCGCAGCAAGGCCAAGTTCATCGGCCAAGTGCTTGTCGGTCTGATCTTCGCCAGCCTCGCGATCGGCTGGGAGGACGACACCGGTCGTACGCCCATCACGAACGCCATCTCGTTCACCCGCGATCTGCAGGGGTGGGAGCTCCCAACTGCGCTCCTGGTGATCTGGGTGCTGCTGATGATCGCCGGAGCCAGCAACGGGGTCAATCTCACCGACGGACTCGACGGTCTCGCGACGGGCGCTGCCGTGATGGTGTTTGGCGCCTTCGTCGTGATCAACATCTGGCAGAGCAACCAGAACTGCTCGTACAACCCCGGCATCAAGTGCTACGAGGTACGAGATCCGCTCGACCTTGCCGTGGTGGCGGCAGCCCTGACCGGGGCATGCTTCGGCTTTTTGTGGTGGAACGCCTCACCCGCCAAGATCTTCATGGGCGACACCGGCTCGCTCTCGCTGGGCGGCGCGATGGCCGGTTTCGCGTTGATGACCCGCACCGAGCTGCTGCTGGTCGTCATCGGCGGCCTGTTCGTCGCGATCACGGCCTCGGTGATCCTGCAGGTCGGCTACTTCAAGATCTCCGGCGGCAAACGCATCTTCCGGATGGCGCCGCTGCAACACCACTTCGAGCTGTTGGGATGGGACGAGATCACGATCGTGGTCCGCTTCTGGATCATCAGTGGTCTGTGCGTCGCGGCGGGACTCGGGATCTTCTACGGTGAATGGGTCACCGGAGTATGACGTTCGATGTCTGCTGATCTGGCGGCCTTGGGTCGCAGCTCGTCCTGGGAAGGCGTACGAGCCCTGGTGACCGGCTTCGGTGTCAGCGGCTTTGCCGCGGCCGACACCCTCACGCACCTCGGTGCCACCGTGGTCGCTGTCGACGACTCCGACGACGGGTCGCTCACCGAGAAGGCGACGATGCTGGAGATTCTGGGGGCGGATGTTCGCCTCGGCCCCGGCAGCACGGCGATTTCCGCAGCGGGGTTCGACCTCGTGGTGACATCTCCAGGGTGGCCGCCGTCTGCGCCGGTGCTGGTCGATGCGGCAGCACGTGCCATCCCAGTGTGGGGTGAGGTCGAGCTGGCCTGGCGTCTGCGCGGTGACAATCCCGCGCCATGGCTGGCGGTGACAGGCACCAACGGCAAGACGACGACCGTGCAGATGCTGGAGGCCATCCTGCGCGCCGACGGACGCAACGCGCTTGCCGTCGGCAATGTCGGCACGCCGGTCCTCGAGGCGGTGATGAACCCCGAGCCGTTCGACGTCCTGGCGGTCGAGCTCTCCAGCTACCAGCTGCACTGGAGCTCATCCATCTCAGCCCAGGCCAGTGCGGTGCTGAACATCGCTCCCGACCATCTCGACTGGCACGGCGACCTCGCTGCGTACTCCGCGGACAAGGGCCGCATCTACCAGAACACCCAGCTGGCGTGCGTCTACAACGTGGAGGATCCAGCCACCGAGCGATTGGTGGAAGACGCGGATGTCATCGAGGGATGCCGGGCGATAGGTTTCACACTCGGTCTGCCGGCACCAGGAATGGTCGGCATCGTCGATGACGTACTGGCTGACCGCGCCTTCGTGATCGGGCGCATATCCAGCGCAACCGAGCTCGGCACGATCGCCGATCTGGCGTCGCCGTCAGGTGCTCCTGCGACGCCGCACATGGTCTCCAACGCCCTGGCTGCGGCGGCACTTGCTCGGGCGCACGGGGTGGCACCGCGAGCAGTACGTGATGGCCTGCGCACATTCGTTCCTGACGCCCACCGTGTCGCCGACCTCGGTGAGGTCAACGGCGTCACCTTCGTCGACGACTCCAAGGCGACCAACCCGCACGCTGCCTCGCCGCGCTGCGCAGCTTCGACCGCAGTGTCTGGATAGCGGGAGGCCTGGCCAAGGGCGCAGGCTTCGACGAGCTCGTGATCGATGCCAAGGATCGGCTCAGCGGGGCCGTGCTGATCGGTACGGACCGCTCGGTGATCGCCGATGCACTCAGGCGACACGCACCGGATGTCCCCGTGGTCGAGGTCGAAACCGGTGACACTGATCTCATGGACCGCGTCGTCGAGGTCGCCGCATCGCTCGCCCGTCAGGGTGACACGGTGCTGTTGGCTCCCGGCTGCGCATCCATGGACCAGTTTCGCAACTACTCCGCTCGTGGTGACACGTTCACCACGGCCGTACAAAGGTTGCGCGACCAGTCCTGACGCGCTTCCCCCGCGACAGAGATGGAATGTCATGAGCACAGCAGCACCCCGGCGCCTCTCGCCTCTGGGAACGCCCTCTGGCGTCCTACCAGCTCGTGCTCGGCGCGACCGCGCTGCTGCTGGGTCTCGGCCTGATCATGGTGCTGAGCGCCAGCTCGATCTTTGCCCGGCTCAACTACGACGGAAACTCGTTCGCCATCGTCGAACGCCAGCTGATCTTCGCAGTGGCCGGTCTGTCGGGCGCATACGCCGCCGCACACATGCCGCTGCGCATCCTGCGCAAGCTGATCCTGCCGTTCCTGATCGTTTCGGTCCTGCTGATCATGGCGACCTTCATCCCCGGCGTGGGCATTGAGGTCAACGGCAACCGCAACTGGCTGCCGCTGGTCGGCGGGTTCCGCCTGCAGCCGTCGGAGTTCGCCAAGCTGGCACTCGTGCTGTGGATGGCCGACCACTACGCGAAGCGCCACAAGCAGCTCGACACGCCTCGCCTCATCCTCCTGCCGATGGTGCCGGTGGCCGGTTTCGTGGCCATGCTGGTGGTCGGCCAGCGCGACCTCGGCACGGCCCTGGTGCTGTTCGCGCTGATCATCGGCATGCTGTGGGTCGCCGGCCTACCCGGCAAGCAGATGGGTGCGATGCTCGCGGGCCTGTTCGTCGCTGCTGGTGTTCGCGGTCGCCAACTCACCTCACCGCGTCGGACGACTACTCAACTTCACCGATCCCGAGTCCGATCCCGACATCCGCGGATTCCAGGCCATCCACGGCATGATGGCGCTTGCTCGCGGTGGTTTCTGGGGCGTCGGCCTCGGCGGCAGTCGGCAGAAGTGGGGCTCGCTGCCCGAGGCGCACACCGACTTCATCCTTGCGGTGATCGGTGAGGAGCTCGGCCTGCTCGGCACCCTTGTCGTCCTCGCGCTGTTCGTCTGCTGGCCATCGCCGGCATCCGTATCGCGACGCGATCGCGTGACCCGTTCGTACATTTCGCCGCCGCCGGCATCACGATCTGGATCGTCGGTGCAGGCCGTCATCAACATCGGCATGGTGCTGGGACTGCTGCCGGTCATCGGCATCCCGCTGCCGCTGATCTCCTACGGCGGCTCGAGCCTGCTCGTGACCCTGGTCGCCATGGGCATTCTGATTAACTGTGCCAAGACCGAACCCGGGCAAGACGTGCCCTGGCCGCGGGCCGCGCCAACCGCGGACGGGCCCGAGTTCTACAGAGGAGATGGTCGAGTGCGGGTCCTGCTAGCTGGCGGAGGGACGGCCGGCCACACCTCGCCGCTGTTGGCGACGGCAGCGGTGCTGAGCGAAAGCGATGTCGAGATCGTCTGCCTCGGCACACCGAGAGGGCTCGAGGTCACGTTGATCCCGCAGGCGGGCTATCAGCTCGAGCTGGTTCCGCCCGTGCCACTGCCGCGCAAGCCAGGCAAGGACCTGGTTCTCGTGCCGGCCAAGCTGCGCAAGGCCGTCAAGGCCACGGGCGAAGTGATCGACCGCATCCGTCCCGACGTGATCGTCGGCTTCGGCGGGTATGTCTCCGTACCGGCCTACCTGGTGGCGCGCCGACGCGGCATTCCCCTCGTGGTGCACGAGGGCAATTCCATTCCGGGAGTTGCCAACAAGCTCGGCGCCCGCTTCACCGAGCATGTCGCGACGAGCTTCCCGGAGACGGACCTGCCCAACGCGACATATATCGGCCTGCCGATCCGCCGCGAGATCTCGCGGCTCGACCGAGCAACGAGCAGGGCCGAAGGGCGCGCCCACTTCGGACTCGAAGCCGATCGACCCACGCTGCTTGTGACAGGTGGTTCGCAGGGGGCTCGACGCATCAATCAGGCGGTTTCGGCGGCTGCTCGCGATCTCGCTGACTCGGGAATCCAGGTGCTTCACGCGGCTGGCCGCCCGGAAGAGGTCCAGCTGAACCCCCGGGAAGGTGACCCGCCGTACATCGTCACCAAGTACATCGACCGCATGGATCTCGCCTACGCCGCTGCTGACCTCATCGTGTGCCGTGCCGGTGCCAACACGGTGACCGAGGTGGCCGCCGTCGGCCTTCCCGCCGCATTCGTACCTTTGCCGCACGGCAACGGAGAGCAGGCACACAACGCCCACCCCGTGGTACGTGCAGGCGGTGCGCTGCTGATCGACGACAGCGCTCTCACGCCAGCATGGATCGACAACGTCGTCATACCGTTGGTGTCGCACACCGGGCGGCTGACGGCGATGTCGCAGGCCGCCTCCGGAATCGTCCCGCGTGACGCCGACCAGCGACTCGCCGACATGATCCGTCAGGCCGCCAGGTGAGAATCGACATCCCGGCGGACATCCCTTCCGCCGATCAGCTGGGACGCGTGTTCTTCGTCGGCATCGGTGGAGCCGGCCTCTCGGCGATCGCCAGACTGATGGCCCAGAAGGGCCTCGTGGTCAGTGGCAGCGACGCAACCGAGTCGGCAGTGCTGGGCGCCCTTCGCGCCGAGGGAATCACCTGCCATGTCGGTCACGATGCCGCGCACCTGAAAGACGTGGACACCGTGATCGCCTCGACTGCGGTCCACGAAGACAATCCCGAGATCGTCGAAGCCATTCGTCGCGGTCTGCGTCTGTGGCCGAGGTCAGCGGGCCTGCGGTCGGTGATGGAGGGCCACCGCACGGTCGCGGTCGCCGGCACCCACGGCAAGACCACCACGACGGCGATGCTCGCATGCGCAATGATCGAAGCCGGGGTCGATCCGTCGTTCGCGATCGGCGCCGAGGTCGCCAGTCTTGGGTCCAATGCGCGACTTGGCCGAAGTGATCTGCTGATTGCCGAGGCCGACGAGAGTGACGGGGCGTTCCTGGTCTATTCGCCTCACGGCGCGATCGTCACCAATGTCGACGCAGATCACCTCGACAACTACGGCACAGTTGAGGCCTACGCCGAGGCATTCGACGAGTTCGTGACGACGATCGATTCCTTCGTTGTGCTCAACGCCGATGACGCAGGCTCGCGAACGCTCGCAGCCGCCGCCCGCGGTCGCGGATTGACGGTCTTGATGGCTGGGTTCGCCAGCGACGCTGACCTGCACGCGACCGATCTGGTCGTCGAAGCCACCTCATCGACATTCACGGTGTCGCGCGACGGCATCGAGCTGGGTGTCGTGCGGCTCGCCGTGCCGGGAGCTCATTACGCACAGGATGCGCTGCTCGCGCTGGGCGCGGGGTTACTGCTCGGTGAGAAGTTTGCACCGCTCGCCAACGGTCTTGCCGCCTACACCGGCGCCGCGCGACGAATGCAGTTCTTGGGGGAGTCCGCCGGGATACGGGTGTTCGACTCGTACGCGCACCACCCCACGGAGATCGCAGCAGATCTGGCAGCCGCGCGCGCGATCGCAGCAGGCGATCGGCTGGTCGTTGCCTATCAACCGCACCTGGTGAGTCGCACTCGGACGTATGGCGTCGAGATGGGGCAAGCGCTGGCGTCCGCGGACCGTGTCGTCGTCGCGGACATCTATCTAGCTCGCGAGGAGGCCGACCCCACCGTCACCTCCGCGCTGATCGTCGACGCCGTCGAGGGGCCCGTGGCGTCGGCCGGTGGGCCGGTCTCCGGACTGGCAGAGCAGCTCCTTCCCGATCTCCAGTCCGGCGACCTGCTGCTGACACTGGGTGCGGGGGACATCACGACGGTTGGTCCCGCCGTGCTCGAGGCGTTGGACGCACGAACGTGAGTGACCCGCGGTTCACGGCGAGACGGCGTGGTGCCTTCCTCCAGCGTTGGCGACGAATTCTCATCATCGCCGGGGGCATGGTGGTCGCCGGAATTCTCATCTGGGCAATCTGGTTCTCGGCACTGTTCGCCGTGAACAAGGTCGTGGTCGAGGGGGAGACGACGCTCACCGCGGCGCAGATCCGCGCCGCTGCAGACGTCCCGACAGGGCGGCCACTGATCCGCGTCGACGTCGTCGCGATCGAATCGCGGGTGGCATCGATGGAGCGGATCCAGGATGTCGTGGTGAGTCGGTCGTTGCCCGGCACGATCCGCATCAATGTTGCCGAGCGGATTCCCATTGCCTTCGCGAGTCTGGGCGGTGAGATCAGGGGCATTGACCGCTACGGCATTGCGTTTCGGACGTTCGACTCCGCGCCGAAGGATCTGATTGAGGTGCGGGTCAGCGTGGCCGATCCACGGCAGCGTCAGCAGACGCTCGCAGCGGTGGCCTCGGTCGTTCAGTCGATCAAGGACGATCCGCTGCGTACGCAGGTGCAATCCGTCACTGCCGCTACCAAGGACTCGATCATCCTCGACCTGACAAAGGGTCGGACTGTCACTTGGGGGAGTGCAGGCAACTCATCTCGCAAGATGATGGTGCTCACCTCACTGCTGCAGATCTCGGCCAAGGCCTATGACGTCAGCGCCCCGGACCAGCCGACGACCCGCAAGTAAACGGGCGGACGCGACTCGCAAGCCTGCGGGCTCGCTGGCGAACTACGTTCATGGCGGCCAAGAAGGTTTTCTTCGGCGTGTCGCGCCGGGTCATACCGACGTGGCACGTACCGTTCACGGAGAGACAGGTTGACATAACTATAAACCTCCACCTCAGGGTTAAAGTTTCCCGAATGTGATGAATCCAGACCCCGGAAGGGACACACGATGGCGGTACAGAACTATCTCGCCGTGATCAAGGTCGTCGGCATTGGCGGAGGCGGCGTCAACGCCGTCAACCGGATGATCGAGATCGGCCTCAAGGGTGTCGAGTTCATCGCCATCAACACAGACGCCCAGGCGCTGTTGATGAGCGATGCCGACGTCAAGCTCGATGTCGGACGCGACTCGACCCGTGGTCTTGGTGCCGGCGCGAACCCCGAGATCGGAAAACGCGCCGCTGAAGATCACGCCGAGGAGATCGAGGCCGCCATCAAGGGCGCCGACATGGTCTTCGTCACTGCAGGTGAGGGCGGTGGCACCGGCACAGGTGGCGCGCCGGTCGTCGCACGCATCGCCCGCTCGCTCGGAGCCCTCACGATCGGCGTCGTCACCAGGCCGTTCAAGTTCGAAGGGCGCAACCGTTCGAATCAGGCCGACACGGGCATCCAGGCGCTGCGCGACGAGGTCGACACGCTCATCGTCATCCCCAACGACCGACTGCTGTCGATCAGCGACCCCAATGTCAGCCTGCTTGACTCGTTCCGCCAGGCAGACCAGGTGCTCCACCAGGGCGTCTCCGGGATCACCGACCTGATCACGACGCCCGGTCTGATCAATCTCGACTTCGCCGACGTCAAGTCGGTCATGTCAGATGCCGGTTCCGCGCTGATGGGGATCGGTTCGGCTCGTGGCGAGCACCGTGCGGCCATCGCGGCCGAGAGCGCCGTGTCCAGCCCGCTGCTCGAGGCGTCCATCGAAGGTGCCAGGGGAGTGCTGCTCTCGATCGCTGGCGGCTCTGACCTCGGCCTGTTCGAGATCAATGAGGCAGCCGGTTTGGTTGCCGATGCCGTACATCCCGACGCCAACATCATCTTCGGCGCAGTGATCGACGACGCGCTCGGCGACGAGGTGCGCGTCACCGTCATCGCCGCCGGATTCGACGGTGGCGAGCCCAAGCTTCGCGATGCCTCTCAACCCGCACTGCTGAAGGAAGTCGACCGTGCTCCCGCGGCGACGCTCCCCAAGCCCGCGACAGCCGAGAGCTTCCTCGAGCCGGATCCATTCCTGGACCAGCCGAGCGACGGAGCAGGCAACGCGACGGTCCCGCCCGAGCCGATGTCGACCGAGTACGGCGACGATCTCGACGTGCCCGACTTCCTGCGCTGACATTCGCGAGTGTTCTTTCACCGCGAGACGGTCGGTCAGGTCGAGTTCGCCTTCAGCGACCGGGAAGGCGGACTGAGCGATGGTCCGTGGGCCTCGCTCAACCTCGGGACCTCCAATGGTGACGACCCCAACCTCGTACAAGGCAACCTCGAGCTGCTCGGTGAACATCTGGGTGTCGACCGACTCGTCCGCATGACGCAGGTCCACGGTGCTGATGTGGGATGGACCGATGCGGTGGCTCCGGGTGAGATCCCGGTGAGCGATGCGCTGCTGACGGATCAAGTGGGTGTCGGCGTGCTCGTCCGCGTCGCCGATTGCACCCCGATAGTGCTCGTCGGCCTTGAACCGCCTCTGGCGGGGGTGGTCCATTGTGGCCGCGAAGGATTGGTGCAAGGCGTGATTGCTGCGGCAGTCTCGGCCCTGCGCGATCGAGGAGCAGGGGCTCTTGAGGCATGGGTTGGACCACGAGCGTGTGGGCGCTGCTACGAGGTGCCCGAGGACATGGCTGATGCGGTGGCGTCGGTGGCGCCCGCCGCGAGGTCGACGACGTCGTGGGGAACACCTGCTCTCGACATCGGTGCCGGCGTGGTCGCACAGCTGCGCGAGCTCGGGGTGCACGTCAACGACATCGGCGATGGTGCCTGCACGATCGAGGACGAACGGTTCTACTCTTACCGCCGGCAGGGCCAGGACTCGGGCCGCTTCGGCGCGGTCGCGGTGATCCGATGAATGCCTTGACTCGACGTGAGGAGATTGCCGAAGGGCTTGCCGACGTCGAGCGACGCATCGAAGCCGCCTGCGACGCCGCAGGGCGAAACCGCGGGGAGATCACGCTCATCGTCGTGACCAAGACCTACCCCGCGAGTGACGTCGAGATTCTGGTCGAGCTAGGCGTCATGGACGTGGGGGAGAACCGTCATCCAGAGGCGGGGTCGAAGCTCGAGGAGCTCGAGCAGCTTGCCGCCACGGGCGCGCCCCGCCCGCGGATGCACTTCCTCGGCGGAGTCCAGACGAACAAGGCCGGTGCCGTTGCTCGCTACGCCGACGTGGTGCACAGCGTCGACCGCATCAAGCTCGCCAACTCGCTCAGCCGCGGCGCAGCTGCCGCTGACCGTACGCTCGAGTGCCTGATCCAGGTCGACTTCGACACAACAGACCCGGGTCGATCGGGTGTGGCCCCGGCAGGGATCCCCGAGCTCGCCGCGTCAGTCGCGGCCGCAGATCACCTTTCGCTGGGCGGTCTCATGACCGTCGCACCATTGGGTGATGACCCGGCACCACACTTCGAGCACCTCGTACGGTTGTCCGCCGAGCTGCGACGAGATCACCCGACGGCGACCGTGATTTCTGCCGGAATGAGCAATGACTTCGAACAAGCGGTGGCTGCCGGCGCGACACACCTGCGAATAGGGCGCTCAGTGCTCGGTGAGCGTGCTTCCACCCGGTAATCTCGGTGATGTCACATCTACTTGGAGCGACGGAGTTCTCATGGCTGGCGCAATGCGGAAGGTCGGCGAATATCTCGGCCTGGTTGAACAGGCTGACTTCGACGACGAGTTTGACGATGACATCGAGCAGTCGGTGCCGATTGGTCGGCAGCCGGCAGTCGTACGCCCTGCTCCGGTAGCGAGCATGACTGCGCTTGATGATGAGAGAGGGCATCGCCGTCCCGCGCGTCGGCCGTCGAACTCCTCTGACCTCCAGCGCATCGAGACTGTTACCCCGCGCACGTACAACGACGCCCGTACGGTCGGTGAGCACTACCGGTCCGGTGTGCCCGTCATCATGAATCTCTCCGAGATTGACGATGACGATGCAAAGCGTCTGGTCGACTTCTCCGCCGGACTGGTGTTCGCGGCGCACGGGTCGATCAACCGAGTCACCGCCAAGGTCTTCCTGCTGTCACCTGAGAACATCACGGTGACGGACGAGGACAAGCAGCGCATTGCTGCTGGCGGCTTCTACAACCAGAGCTGAGCCCTGATGGCCGCTGTCGGCAGCATTATTTATTTCGCCCTGTGGGTGGCCGTACTCATCCTGATCGCACGATTTGTGCTCGACTGGGTGCAGATGCTTGCCAGGCAGTGGCGTCCGCGCGGCCTCATCGCTGTGCTGTGCGAAGGCATTTATTCGGTGACCGATCCGCCACTTCGCGCGGTACGCGGTGTGATTCCGCCGATGCGACTTGGTGCCGTCATGCTCGACCTTTCGCCGATGATCCTGCTGATCGGAATCTTCATTCTTCAGCGCATCGTCGCTGCCGTTTTCTTCTGAGACGGCCATTCTCGATTGCCATCACGGGACTCTTAGGGACTCCTGTGGCAGGAGTGAACAATATCGGAGTACCCTTGAGTTTCCGAGTCCTCAGGACTACCCCCAACCCTTAGGTGAATTCATGCCGTTGACGCCAGAGGACGTGCGCAACAAGCGCTTTACGCCCGTCCGTCTTCGCGAAGGCTATGACATGGGCGAAGTGGACCAGTTCCTCGACGAAGTCGAGGCTGAACTCGAACGACTGACCGTCGAGAACGAGGAACTTCGCGCCAAGGTAGCTGCCGCATCGACCGGTGAGCCGACCGGTCTCATCCCTTCGATCTCGCAGACATCGGCCAACTCGCAGCCCACGCCTGCCGTGCAGGAGCCGGCGTACTACTCGCCGCCCCCGGCCGAGCGTGAGCCCGAGCCCGCGCCCGAGCCGGCACCTGTCGTCGCCCCCGAGCCCGTTGCCAAGCCGTCGATGGGTGACGCATCCTCGGCAGCCGCACGGCTTCTCGAGATCGCGTCGTCGAACGCCGACCAGCTCATGGAGGCTGCCAAGGACGAAGCCGACCGCATCGTCGGTGAGGCTCGTGCCAAGGCCGAGCGACTCACCAATGAAGCCCGCGGCAAGGCCGACCGTCTCGAGACTGATGCTCGCATCCGCGCGCAGAAGCTCGACGAGGAGACTAACGAGCGTCGTCAGCAGGCTGTGGCGACGATCGAGCGCGAGCGCTACGAGATGCAGCGCGAGGTCGAGCACCTCCGTGCATACGAGCGCGAGTACCGTGCACGGCTCAAGAACTACTTCCAGAGCCAGCTCGACCAGATCTCGGCCAACGAGGCAGGCACCTCTGCCCCGGTCCAGGAGCCTGTCGACGCCGCACCGCGTCGTCTGCGCTCGCTGCTGGGTGACGAAGAAGGCTTCTGAGCCCTCTCGGACAAACTGACAACGGCCCGCCTCCTTCGGGAGGCGGGCCGTTGCTGCGTCTACTGGCTAGCTGGCGGCCACAGCCAGTGTGAAGGTCAGCCCCAGCTCGGCGTCGACAAAGGTCGAGGCGTCCGGTGACTCGGTGATCTCGACCGCGAGCACCTCATCGGCGATCTCGCCGGAATGTGCCCTGAGCGCTTCTGCCATCGGACCGGTGGCGGACCAGGCAAGCGTGATGCGATCACCGATGTCGAGGCCCGACGACTTGCGGGCCTCCTGAATGACACGGATCGCCTCGCGGGCGAATCCCGCCCGACGCAGGTCGTCGTCGAGCTCAAGGTCAAGGGCGACGGTCTCGCCCTGGTCGTTGACGACTGACCATCCGTCCCGCGGACGTTCGGAGATGATCACATCGTCGGGGCCGACCTCGACGGACGAGCCGGACACGTCTACGAAGGCCTTGGATGTGGTGGCGAGATCGGCGGCCAGGATCGTTGCGTCGGCCGCCGCGATGGCCGCCGCGACCTGTGGTGTCTGCTTGCCGAATCGCTTGCCAAGGTTGCGGAAGTTGCCCTTGGCCGAGTGATCCACCAGATCACCGGCTGCATCGGCGAGAGACTCCAGCGTCCCGACGTTGAGCTCTTCACAGACCTGAGCCCGGAGGTCGTCGCCAAGCTGCTCCCACGCGGCTGAGGCGACGAGGGCGCGACGCAGGGGCTGGCGCGTGCGGACCTTCGCTTCGGCGCGGGCCGCGCGACCCAGCTCGGTGACGCGTCGAGAGAGGTCGACGCGTGGGCCGAGGCCCTCGATGATCAGGTTCTCGTCGGCGACCGGCCACGTGGACAGATGGACCGAGGTGGCTGCGCCGGGGGTCACCGGCACGATGACGTCCTGCCAGACACGTTCGGCGATGAACGGCGTCAGGGGTGCCAACAGGCGGGTGAGCACGTCGAGCGTCTCGTGCAGCGTTGCGAATGCCGCAGCGTCGCCGCGCCAGAACCGGCGGCGCGAGCGGCGCACGTACCAGTTGGACATGTCGTCGATGAAGGATGCGATGCGTGAGCCGGCAGCCTGGGTGTCAAACGTCTCGAGATCAGCCGTCACGGCGCGGGTGAGGGTGTGGACCTCAGACAGCAGCCACTGGTCGAGCACCTCCCGCTCGGCAACAGGGGGAGCGCCCGAGGCCGGTGTCCAGCCCTCTGAGGTCGCGTAGAGGACGTGGAAGGCCACGGTGTTCCAATAGGTCAGCAGGACCTTGCGTACGACCTCGGTGAGGGCGTTGTGGCCGATGCGGCGAGGTGCCCAAGGAGAGCCGGAGCAGGCCATGAACCACCGCAGCGCGTCGGCGCCGTGCTCGTCCATCAATGGCATCGGCAGCAGGATGTTGCCAAGGTGCTTGCTCATCTTCTTGCCGTCCTCGGCCAGGATGTGGCCGAGGCAGACGACGTTCTCGTACGAGCTCTCGTCGAACACGAGGGTGCCGACGGCCATCAGCGAGTAGAACCAACCTCGGGTCTGGTCGATCGCCTCGCAGATGTATTGCGCGGGGTATGCCTGCTTGAACTTCTCGACCGAACCTGGCGCGTGCGGGTAGCCCCACTGCGCGAACGGCATCGAGCCGGAGTCGAACCACGCGTCGATCACGTCGGGCACGCGCTGGTAGGTGCCCGGCTCGCCGTCGATCTCGAAGGTCACCTCGTCGATGTACGGGCGGTGCGGGTCGAGGTCTGCAAGATCGCGCCCCGTCAGCTGTGACAGCTCGGCGAGAGACTCGATGCAGATCAGCTTGGACGGATCGGCGTCATTGCGCCAGATCGGCAGCGGGGTGCCCCAGTAGCGGCTGCGTGACAGCGACCAATCGATGTTGTTGGTCAACCAGTCGCCGTAGCGACCGTTCTTGATGGTCTCGGGGAACCAGTTGGTGGCCGCATTCTCCTCGAGAAGGCGATCCTTGACCTCGGTGGTGCGGATGTACCAGGCCGGCAGCGCGTAGTACATCAGCGGTGTGTGGCAGCGCCAGCAGTGCGGGTAGGAGTGCTCGTACGCCAGCTCGTTGAACATCAGTCCGCGCGCGGCGAGATCGTCGGCGAGCACTCGGTCGGCGGTCTTGAAGAACTGCCCGCCGACGAGCGGAACGTCGGCCTCGAAGTGGCCATCAGGGGTGATCGGGTTGACGATCGGCAGGTCGTAGGCCTTGCAGACCGCCATGTCGTCAGCACCGAATGCGGGGGACTGGTGCACCAGACCGGTGCCGTCCTCGGTCGTGACGTAGTCCGCCAGGACGACAAAATGAGCCTCGGACGGGAATGGCACGAGGTCGAAGGGGCGCTCATAGGTCCAGCGCTCCATGTCGGTGCCGTTGAAGGACTCGCCGGTGGCGGTCCAGCCCTCACCGAGAGCCTTGTCGAGCAGTGGTTCGGCGACCACGAGCGTTTCGTTGCCGTCGGTTGCGAGGACGTAGGTGACGGCAGGGTTGACCGCGACGGCCGTGTTGGACACCAAGGTCCACGGCGTGGTGGTCCACACCAGCATCGACGCCCGACCGGCGAGCGGCCCCGAGGTCAGGGGGAAGCGCACATACACCGATGGATCGGTGATCGTCTCGTAGCCTTGCGCGAGCTCGTGGTCGGACAATGTGGTGCCACAACGTGGGCAGTAGGGCGCGACACGGAAGTCCTCTGTCAGCAGCCCCTTCTTGAAGATCGTGGAGAGCGCCCACCAGACGCTCTCGACGTATGACGGCTCCATCGTGCGGTATGGATTGGCCATGTCGACCCAGTAGCCCATCCGCTGGGTCATCTCTTCGAAGAGGTCGACGTTGCGTACGACCGCCTCGCGGCACTTGGCGTTGAACTCGGCGATGCCGTAGGCCTCGATATCGGGCTTGCCGTTGAACCCGAGCTCTTTCTCGACGGCGATCTCGACCGGCAGTCCGTGGCAGTCCCAGCCGGCCTTGCGGTCGACGTGGAAGCCCTGCATCGTCTTGAAACGCGGGAAGACGTCCTTGAAGACGCGCGCTTCCACGTGGTGAGTGCCGGGCGTGCCGTTCGCGGTGGGTGGGCCCTCGTAGAACGTCCATCGGGGCGCATCGTCGGGGGTGTCGAGGCTGGCGGCGAACGTGCCTTGCTCCGCCCACAGATCAAGGACCTCCCGCTCGAGAGCTGGGAGGTCGATGTGGGCTGGGACCGGGCGGTATGCCGCCTGCGGCTCATCGGTCGAAGTCACCCGGCCAATTCTACGGGTCACGGTCGCGACCTCTGCGGCGGTGCGAGTTGCGATTGTCAGCGCGGCGGTCTACTGTCCCCGCATGCCGAAGACGACACTGGCCGTACGCGCCGACGAAACGCCTTGGACCGCTGCTGAGGCCAAGGCCGTCCGCACCGAGCTCGAGGGCGACCTCAATCGACTGCGGGGCGAGCTCGATCAGTCGGCGCGCGAGCTGCAGGATCTGCTGCGTGACGGGGTGGACGGAGCGGGCAACGATCAGGCGGACGTCGGCTCCAAGGGACTTGAGCGCGATGCCGAGATGTCGCTGGCGGCCAATCAGCGCGAGCTGCTCCAGCAGACCGAGAAAGCACTCGATCGTCTGGCCAAGGGCGTCTACGGGCAGTGCGAGGTGTGTGGTGAGCCGATCGGCAAGATGCGGTTGATGGCATTCCCGCGTGCGACACTGTGCATGACATGCAAGCAGCGCGAGGAACGTCGCTGAGCCCTGACAGAGGCCCGACAACCCACACTTCGATTCGTCTCTTTGCGATCGTTGCTGCCCTGACGCTGGTCGCGGACCAGGTCACCAAGTTCGTCGCGGTCGAGAAGTTGCAGGGGCGTGGGCCGGTCGAGCTCATCCCCAATGTCTTGTCACTGACGTTCTTTCGGAACGCGGGCGCAGCGTTCAGCACAGGCACGGGTTTCACCGTCGTGCTCAGCATCATCGCGATCGCAGTGTGCGTCGCCGTGGTGCGGATGGCCACCAGGCTGCGTGATCGCGGCTGGGCCGTCGGACTGGGGTTGCTGCTCGCCGGTGCACTCGGCAATCTCGCCGACCGCATCTTTCGCCAGCCCGCACCGTTCAAGGGCCATGTCGTCGACTTCATCGACTACGGCATCTTCATCGGCAACGTCGCCGACATCGCGCTGACGTTCGCCGCCATTGTCATCGTGTGGCGCAGCTGGCGCGGCGTCTCGATCGACGGAACACGCGAGGACAACTCATGACTGACGAGATCGAGCTGGAGCACAAGGTGCTGTCAGTGCCAGAAGGCCTTGATGGAGAACGGGTGGACAGCGCGTTGGCGCGCCTTCTCGGGCTCTCCCGCACCCGCACCAGTGAGCTCGTGGCCGAGGGACACGTACAGCTGGACGGTCATCCGCCGGCAAAGTCCGATCGGGTCCACCCCGGAGCGATTCTCGAGGTCTCCATCCCAGCGCCTCGACGCGCCACGGTCGTGCCCTCAGAGGTCGAGGGCATGCGCATCGTCTTCCAGGACGACGACATCGTCGTCGTCGACAAGCCGGTCGGTGTCGCGGCGCACCCCAGTGTCGGCTGGTCGGGGCCGACGGTGCTCGATCACCTTGCGGGCATCGGCGTACGCATCTCGACGTCCGGCGCGCCCGAGCGGCGCGGCATCGTGCATCGGCTCGACGTCGGTACGAGCGGTCTGATGGCCGTGGCCAAGTCTGAACATGCCTACACCGTGCTCAAGCAGGCGTTCCGCGATCGTTCGGTCGACAAGACCTATCACGCGCTGGTGCAGGGCCATCCCGATCCGCACATGGGCACGATTGACGCACCTATCGCGCGACATCCCAAGCACGACTTCAAGTTCACGGTCAAGGACGGTGGTCGCGAGAGCGTCACCCACTACGACACGCTCGAGGCGCACCGGTTCGCCAGCCTGCTGACGATCAACCTCGAGACGGGGCGCACCCACCAGATCCGCGTCCACATGAGCGCCCTGCACCACCCGTGTGTCGGCGATCTGATGTACGGCGCCGACCCCACGCTGGCCAAGCGCGTCGGACTCGAACGGCAGTGGCTGCACGCCTACAAGCTCGGCTTCGTGCACCCGCGTACCGGCGAGCACGTGGAGTTCGAGTCGATCTACCCCGACGATCTCGTGCACGCGCTCGAGGTCGTACGTTCCTCGGACTGACGGCGACTAGGTCAGGTCCCAGACGTATCGGCTCGTCGGTACGAGGTCGAGACCTTGGTCGGCCCCGAACCTGGCGACGCTGGTCATCAGCGTGGTGATCCGACGGTTGAGCTCCTCGTCGTCTCCACCGCTGCCGTAGAACGCGTGCATGTCAGTGAGCGCTGCCATCTCGAACAGCTCCTCGACAACGGCCGAGATCTCCGGAGATCCGGGAGTGAGCGCCTCCTCGACGATGTTTTGCACGTAACCGTGGGTGTTCTGGGTCTCGATGGCGATCGGTGTGTGGCTCTCGATCCAGATCTGGAGATACTCGTCGCGATTCATCGTCTCGGGCCGACGCAGGATGGCCACGTTTGCGAGCGCATCGGCGCGCTGGCCGTCCGCGACCCGCGGCGGTTCGATGGGCAGACGTTCGGTGACGCGCCAGGCATGAAGATCGGGCTCGAGCTCGGCAAGCACTCCGATCGCGGCGGCCGGTTCGCCCGCTGTCCAGACAGTGACGACTGCGGTGATCGGGTCGCCCGGGCCGAACCTCATGGCGGCAGCCACGTCCTCGTCGTCGACGTTGAGCTGGACGCGGGTCACCCCGGTCGAGGCCAGGCGGGTGCGCAGCTCAGGGTCGTGGAGGGCAGCACCGAGATCGGCGCGGTGCAGGGCAAGGATCAGTTTCGTCACGGATGCAATCTAGGGGACGGCTACCGGTCGTGGACAATGGTCACATGACCTTGATCGTGCGCCAGTCAGCGAAGCTGCGCGATGTGCTCTACGACATCCGCGGACCCGTCAACGCGCGAGCGGCTGCCATGGAGGCTGCAGGGGAGCGGATCCTCAAGCTCAACATCGGCAACCCCCAGCCGTTCGGCTTCGACGCGCCCTCGGAGATCCTGCAGGACGTCATCGCGGGTCTTCCCACGGCCCAGGGCTATTCCGACTCGCGCGGCATTCAGTCAGCTCGCCGAGCGGTGGTGCATCACTACCAGCTGCAGGAGGGCTTCCCGATCATCGACATCGATGACGTGTGGCTCGGCAACGGCGTCTCTGAGCTGATCCAGATGGCCTTGCAGGCACTGCTCAACAATGGCGATGAAGTGCTGATCCCCATTCCGGACTATCCGCTCTGGACAGCCGTCACGAATCTGGCCGGCGGTGTCCCGGTGCACTACCGGTGCGACGAGACCAACGGCTGGAACCCCGACATCGCCGACCTCGAGTCCAAGATCACCGACCGCACCAAGGTCATCGTCGTGATCAACCCCAACAACCCGACCGGTGCGGTCTACACGCGCGAGACGCTCACGGCCATCGCCGATCTCGCCCGCAAGCACAACCTCGTCCTGATGTCGGACGAGATCTACGACAAGATCCTGTACGACGACGCGGTGCACATCCCGATGGCCAGCATCGCTCCCGACGTGCTGACGCTGACGTTCAACGGGCTGTCGAAGTCCTATCGCGTGTGTGGCTACCGCGCGGGCTGGATGGTCGCCACGGGCCCGCTGAACGAGGCCAGCGACTATCTCGAGGGGATCACGTTGCTCGCGTCGATGCGGTTGTGCCCCAACGTGCCGGCGCAGAACGCGATCCAGGTGGCGCTGGGCGGCTATCAGTCGATCAAGGAGCTGATCCTTCCCGGTGGGCGACTGCTCGAGCAGCGCGACACCGCGGTCGCCGAGCTCAACAAGATCCCGGGGGTCAGCGTCGTGGTGCCGCAGGGCGCGTTGTACGTCTTCCCGCGCCTGGATCCCGAGGTCTACCCGGTCAAGGACGACCAACGCTTGGTGCTTGACCTGTTGCTGCAGGAGAAGATCCTGCTGACACAGGGGACGGGCTTCAACTGGCCCGAGCCGGACCACCTGCGCATCGTCACGCTGCCGTGGGCGCGAGACCTTGCCGAGGCAATCCAACGCCTCGGCAACTTCCTGAGCACCTACCAGCAGGCCTAAGTCCGCCCTGGTCGGCTGATTCCCAGGATGACCACGAAAGCTGTCACGTCACCCTCGTTGCTACAGGTGTTGAGCGCCAAAAACCGAGGTGCTGCCGGGAATCAAGTGACTGCAGGCCTAGCGCTTCTTGCTGGCGACGTACTCGGCGGCTTCGTTGACGCGGAACCTGACGATGGAGTCGATCAGGTCGACCGGCAGTGGCTGGTCCAACGGAAACCGGATGGCCGACTTGGTGGTCCTGTACGTCGAGAGCTCGTCGTCGAACGTCGCGTACACGCCGGCAGTCGGGAAGAAGTTGAGCGACGTGTGCTCGGTGTACCCGGCGAACTGCACCACGACGACCCCGTCAGCCTTGTAAGCCGGGATGTTGTAGCTGATCGTCTCTTCGGCATCGGGTGCGGCCGCCCGGATGATCCGACGCATCTCGACCAGCCGGTCATCGATGCCGATCAGTGATTCATCGATGTACTGGTCGACACTGGTGAACGTCATCTTCTCGTCGGTCATGTGACCAGTAGAGCCGACAGCCGAGCCGATCGCCAAACTTGCGGGCGAGCCATCCGCGTTCTGTCGGGACCCGCCGACTAGGCTGAGGCTCTTCCCCCAAGATCACGCCGAGGAGGCCCGTTTTAGATGTCGAGTGACTCACCTTTCGTGCACCTGCACGTGCACACGGAGTACTCGATGTTGGACGGCCACGCGCTGCTCGACCCGCTCTTCGAGCGCACTGCAGAGCTCGAAATGCCTGCAATCGCGATGACTGATCACGGCAATCTCCACGGCGCGTACGACTTCTGGGCCAAGGCCCGGGCCCACGACGTCAAGCCGATCATCGGCATGGAGGCCTACCTCGCGCCCAACATCTCCCGGCACGAGAAGAAGGCCGTGCAGTGGAACAAGGGCGGCGACGACGACATCTCGGGCCGGGGCGCATACACCCACATGACCCTGCTGTCGGAGACGACCGAAGGCATGCACAACCTGTTCCGGCTCGCCTCCTACGCGAGCCTTGAGGGTCAGTACCGCAAGCCGCGCGCCGACCGTGAGCTGCTGCAGCAGTACGGCAAGGGCCTCATCGGGACGACGGGTTGTCCTTCGGGTGAGATCCAGACCTGGCTGCGCATCGGCAACTACGAGAAGGCGCGTGCCTCGGCGGCGGAGTTCCAGGACATCTTCGGCAAGGAGAACTTCTTCCTCGAGCTGATGGAGCACGGGCTCGAGATCGAGGCTCGCGTACGCGATGGTCTGCTCAAGCTGAAGGCTGACCTCGGGCTGCCGGTCATCGCGACCAACGACTCGCACTATGTCTCACCTGACGATGTCGAGGCCCACGACGCACTGCTGTGCATCGGCACCGGCACGACCCTGGGTGACCCCAAGCGGTTCAAGCTCGACGGCGGCGGCTACTACATCAAGTCGGCCAAGGAGATGCGCGATCTCTGGGAGGACCGTTTCGACCTCAAGGAAGCCTGCGACAACACCCTGCTGATCGCCGAGCGGTGCAATGTCGAATTCGCCGAGTCCAACGGCGGATACATGGCGCGCTTTGACGTACCTGCTGGCGAGACCGAGGAGAGCTGGTTCGTCAAGGAGGTCTGGAACGGCATCGAGTCGCGCTATCCGGGTGAGGCGCTGACCCCGGAGGTGCGGGCTCGTACCGAGTACGAGCTCGACGTCGTGCGTGAGAAGGGTTACTGCGGCTACTACCTCGTGGTTGCCGACTTCATCAACTGGGCCAAGGACAACGGCATCCGGGTCGGCCCGGGCCGTGGCTCAGGTGCGGGTTCGATCGCCGCATACGCCCTGCGCATCACCGATCTCTGCCCGCTGACGCACGGTCTGATCTTCGAGCGGTTCCTCAACCCCGAACGTCCCTCGATGCCCGACTTCGACATCGACTTCGACGAGCGCCGCCGCGGTGAGGTCATCCGCTACGTCAGCAACAAGTACGGCGAGGAGCGGGTCGCGCAGATCGCCACGTTCGGCCGGCTCAAGTCCAAGGCCGCGATCAAGGATGCCAACCGGGTCCTCGACTACCCGTTCGCGATGGGGGAGCGCATCACCAAGACCTTGCCTCCCGACATCATGGGCAAGGGCGTCTCGCTCAAGGACATGTTCGACAAGAGCCACAAGCGCTACGGCGATGGCTCGGAGTTCCGGGCATTGCACGAGGCAGATGCCGAGGTGCGCAAGATCTATGACACCGCGCTCGGGCTCGAAGGACAGATCCGCCAGTGGGGTGTGCATGCAGCCGGCGTGATCATGTCGAGCGATCCGCTGATCGACATCGTGCCGATCATGAAGCGCGAGCAGGACGGCGCGATCATCACCCAGTTCGACTACCCGATGTGCGAGGCGCTCGGACTGGTCAAGATGGACTTCCTGGGCCTGCGCAACCTCACGGTGCTCGATGACGCGCTGGTCAACATCAAGCGCAATCGCGACATCGACCTGGTGCTCGAAGACCTCACCTTTGATGACCCCGCCACCTACGAACTGCTGTCGCGAGGCGACACGCTTGGCGTGTTCCAGCTCGACGGCGGTCCGATGCGCGCGCTGCTGCGCAGCATGAAGCCCGACAAGTTCGAGGACATCTCGGCGGTCGGCGCGCTGTACCGACCCGGCCCGATGGGTGCCGACTCGCACAACAAGTACGCCCATCGAAAGAACGGTCGCGAGGCGATCGACCCCATCCACCCTGAGCTCGAGAAGCCCTTGGAGAAGGTGCTCGGCGAGACCTATGGCCTGATCGTCTATCAGGAGCAGGTGATGGAGATCGCCCAGGTGCTGGCCGGCTTCAGCCTGGGCCAGGCCGACAACCTGCGCCGTGCGATGGGCAAGAAGAAGAAGTCCGAGCTCGACAAGCTCTATGCCGGCTTCGAGGCCGGGATGTTCGAGCGCGGTTACTCCGCTGCCGCGGTCAAGACCTTGTGGGAGATCCTGCTCCCGTTCTCCGACTACGCCTTCAACAAGGCACACTCGGCGGCCTATGGAGTGATCTCCTACTGGACCGCCTATCTCAAGGCCAACTATCCAGCCGAGTACATGGCGGCGCTGCTCACCAGCACCCGCGTCGACAAGGACAAGTCGGCGATCTACCTCAACGAGTGTCGTCGGATGGGCATCAAGGTGCTCCCGCCCGATGTCAACGAGTCGGTTTCCAATTTCGCCTCGGTCGGGCCAGACATCCGCTTCGGACTCGGCGCGATCCGCAACATCGGCGAGAACGTCGTCGCCGGCATCGTCGAGGCGCGCACCGACAAGGGTCTGTACTCCGATTTCGGCGACTTCGTCGACAAGGTGCCGACGCATGTGTGCAACAAGCGGGTCCTTGACTCGCTGATCAAGGCCGGCGCGTTCGACTCGCTCGGCCACCGCCGGCGCGCACTCGCCTCGATCGCCGAAGAAGCGGTCGATCAGCACATCGACCTCAAGCGCAGCGCCGCGATCGGCCAGGATTCCCTCTTCGGCGGCCTCGACGACGAGTTCACCGGTGTCACCGTGGCAGTGCCGATGATGCCGGAGTGGGACAAGACCCAGCTGCTGGCCTACGAGCGCGACATGTTGGGGCTGTACGTCTCCGATCACCCGCTCCAAGGCCTGGAACATGTGCTCCGAGCGAGCAGCGACTGCACGGTGGGCGAGTTGCTCACCGACCTGGAGCGGCCCGATGGCAGCACCGTCCGCATCTGCGGACTGATCACCGGCGTCCAGCGCCGGATGAGCAAGAAGGGCGACAGCTGGGCCTCCGTCACGTTGGAAGACCTCGAAGGTGGCATCGAGGTGATGGTGTTCCCGGGCGCCTATCAGCTCGCGGTGCCGGTGCTCATCCCCGACACGATCGTGGTCGTCAAGGGACGCATCCGACGCAAGGACGATGGTCTGGAGATCAACGCCCTCGAGGTGACGATGCCGTCGATGGGTGATGGCCGACCAGACACTCCGCTGCTCGTCAGTCTGCCCGTGGCACGCTGCACGGCCGACACCATCGGCGCGTTCAAGCAGGTACTGGGCGCGCATCCGGGAGCGTCTGAGGTCCACCTGCGCCTGGTGGGCAATGGTTCGACCAAGGTCATGCGTCTGGACAACTCGTTGCGCGTTGCGCACTCGTCCTCGCTGATCGCCGATCTCAAAGAGCTGTTGGGTCCCCATTGCCTGTCCTGAAACCAATCTCGGCGTCGTTGACGAAGGTGTCGATGGCGGTTGTCGCCATGCTCCTGCTCGGCGCCGCGGCAGGAGTCGTGTGGCAGTGGCAGGCCGAGCCCGCTCAGTGGGAGGTGCGATCAGACGGCCGCATCGTGCTGACCGAGATCGCCGCCCGCGACCAATTCGGTGTCATCGTGGTGTTCGTCATCGCGGGCGCCGTGGTGTCGCTGATCTGGGGGTTGGCTGCGACCGCAGCGCTGCGTGACCTCGGATGGCGGCTCACCCCGTTGATCATCGTGACGACCCTGCTCGCCGCGGTGATCGCCTGGCGCGTCGGCGTGATGCTCGGCCCGGTGGGCCCTCAGGCCGCTGTTGATCCGGCGGTCGGCGATCTGTTGCCATCAAAGCTCGCGATCGACGGAGTTGCGCCGTTCGTCGTCTGGCCGATCTTCGGCGTGATGGGGCTGCTGATCACGATGTGGCTCAGCAAGGACGACGAGCGCGTCCCCACGTCCTAGCGCGCGAGTCGGGCGATGACGGCTGAGGTCAGCCGGATGAGGTCGGCCGGATCCAGCTCTGCCTCCAGGCCACGTCGACCTCCGGACACGAACACGGTGGGCCACTTGGTGCAGGATCGGTCGATCACGGTGGGGTGCTGGCGCTTCTGCCCGAACGGGGAGATGCCACCGATCACATAGCCGGTCGCACGTTGGGCTTGGGCCGTGTCGGCCATCTGGGCCTTCTTGCCGCCGAGCGCATCGGCCAAGGCCTTGAGGTCCAGCGAACCCATCACCGGCACGATGCCCACGCACAGCTTGCCGTCGACCAGCGCCATCAACGTCTTGAAGACCCGTCCAGGATCGACACCGAGCGCCTGCGACGCCTCCATCCCGAAGGAGTCGGCGCGCGGATCATGGACGTAGGAATGCGAGGTGAACTGCACGTCGGCGCGGTGGAGGGCGATGAACGCGGGTGTCGCGTCATGGGACTTCCCGTTGGCGGGCACCACCTCACCGTAACCCGTCCGTAGACTTGCGGGGTGATGCGACGCCTCGACGCGAGGAAACTCAACCCCACCCCCGACGAGAGCTCGGGGGTCTACCGGGCTGCCGTCCCGCGAGCGGCCCTGGATGTCGCGCAGGCGCTGGCCGCGGTCAGGCCGATCTGTGACGACGTACGCGCCCGTGGCGCCGAGGCGGTGCTCGACGCGGGGGAGAAGTTCGACGGAATACGGCCCACTGCCCTGCGGGTGCCCGTCGAGGCGCTGGCGAGTGCGCTGGCCGGTCTCGACCCGGATGTACGCGCCGCGCTTGAGGAGTCCGTGCGGCGCCTGCGCATGACGTGTGAGGCCGAGCTCGAGCACACGATCGTCAGCGATGTCGCTCCCGGCGCAGTCGTCGAACGCCGCATCGTGCCGATGCAGCGGGTCGGTCTGTACGTCCCAGGCGGTCTCGCACCACTCGTCAGCACGGTGATCATGAACGCCGTTCCCGCGCAGGTTGCCGGGGTACCGCAGATCGCTCTGTCGAGCCCCCCACAACGGGAGTTCGACGGTCTCCCGCACCCCACGATCCTCGCGGCGTGCGCGCTGGTGGGCATCGACGAGGTCTACGCCGCCGGAGGCGCCCAGGCACTGGCAATGTTCGCCTATGGTGCCGGAGACTGCCGTCCGGTCAACCTCATCACGGGCCCGGGCAACATCTACGTCGCCGCCGCCAAGCGTCACCTGCAGGGGACGGTCAGCATCGACGCCGAGGCCGGCCCGACCGAGATCGCGATCATTGCCGACGATTCCGCCGACGCGGCATTCGTCGCCGCTGACCTGATCAGTCAGGCCGAGCACGACCCGATGGCCGCAAGCGTGCTCATCACTGACAGCGAGGCGCTGGCCGATCGGGTCGACGTCGAGCTGCAGCAACAGGTCGACGCCGCCAAGCACGCTGACCGCATTCGCGAAGCGCTCAACGGTCAACAGTCGGCGACCGTCCTGGTGCGTGACGTCGATCAGGCAGTCGACGTCGCCAATGCATACGCCGCAGAGCACCTGGAGATCCAGACGGTTGACGCGGACACTGTTGCGGCGCGCATCATCAATGCCGGCGCGGTGTTCGTCGGTTCACACACACCGGTGTCGCTCGGCGACTACGCGGCGGGCTCCAACCACGTGCTCCCAACCGCTGGATGCGCGTGTCACTCCTCGGGTCTGTCGGTGCGTGCGTTCTGTCGCAACATCCATGTCGTGTCCTACTCCGCCGAGGCGCTGCGCGCGGTCGGAGATCACGTGGTGGCGCTGGCAGAAGCCGAGAACCTGCCGTCGCACGGCAGCGCGGTGTCGATCCGTACGTCACGAGACGCCTAGACATGCCGCTGCCCGACTGGGTCCCGATTCGAGACGACCTGCGCGGCTACGAGCCGTACGGTGCGCCACAGATCCCGGACGTCATCAACCTCAACGTCAACGAGAATCCATACGGACCCGGTGCCGCTGTTGTTGCGGACATCGCCGAGGCCGTGCGCATCGCCGCAACGGGCCTCAACCGCTACCCCGATCGCGAAGCAGGTCAGCTCCGCAGCGCACTGGCTGCGTACCTGCAGCACGGCCTGACGGCCGACCGTGTCTGGGCCGCCAACGGTTCCAACGAAGTCATGTTGCAGATCCTTCAGGCGTTCGGCGGGCCCGGCCGGACCGCCTTGTCGTTCGCCCCGACGTATTCGATGTATCCCGAGTACGCACGCGACACCCACACGCGCTGGGTGACAGGCACGCGGGAGGAGGATTTCACGATTGACGTCGACCGGGCGCTCGAGCTCATCGCTGCTGAGCAGCCCGACGTCGTGCTGCTGACCTCTCCCAACAACCCGACAGGCACCGCGCTCCCACTCGCGACAGTCCGCGCCGTGCTCGAGGCTGCACCGGGCGTCGTCGTGGTCGACGAGGCCTATGCGGAGTTCCGTCGCGAGGGCACGCCCACGGCCTTGGCCGTGCTTGATGAGTACCCGCGGCTGTTGGTCAGTCGCACGATGAGCAAGGCGTTCGCGCTGGCCGGGGGACGGCTCGGCTACGTGGCTGCCGATGCGGCCATCATCGACGCGCTGCGGATCGTTCGGCTGCCCTATCACCTTTCAGCCGTCACGCAGGCGGTCGCCGTGGCAGCGCTGGCGCACAGTGATGAGCTGCTCGAGCGTGTGGACGAGATTCGTAGTTCCCGCGACGAGCTCGCGACCTGGTTGAAGGGCGAAGGGCACGAGGTCGCCGACTCTGACGCCAACTTCGTCCTGTTCGGTCGATTCGCCGATCGACACGCCATTTGGCAGGGCATGGTCGACCGCGGCGTCCTGATACGGGAGACTGGACCCGAAGGATGGCTGCGCGTGTCGGTTGGCACGCCCGCCGAAAACACCATTTTCAAGCAAGCCCTACGGGAGGTCACGGCATGACGCGCACTGCACGCATCGAACGGAAGACCTCCGAGTCCCATGTCGTCGTCGAGCTTGATCTCGACGGGTCAGGCATCAACGACATCTCCACCGGCGTGGGCTTCTACGACCACATGCTCACGGCCTTCTCACGCCACTCGCTGATCGACCTCACCGTACGTACCGAGGGCGACATCCACATTGACGCCCACCACTCGGTCGAGGACACCGCGATCTGCCTCGGCGAGGCGATTCGTGAGGCCTTGGGCGACAAGGTCGGCATCCGCCGCTACGGCGATGCGCTTGTGCCGCTGGACGAGTCGATCGCGCAGGCGGTCGTTGACGTGTCAGGTCGGCCCTATTTCGTGCACTCCGGCGAACCGGATCGGCAGATCACCGCGATCATCGGTGGGCAGTACTCCGGCTCGCTGACCAGCCACGTGTTCGAGTCGATCGCGCACCACGCCGGGATCACGATGCACGTTCGTCTGCTCGACGGTCGCGACCCGCACCACATTGCGGAGGCGCAGTTCAAGGCCGTCGCGCGGGCACTGCGTGACGCCATCGCGATCGACCCGCGCGAGTCAGGTATCCCCAGCACGAAGGGCGCTCTGTGACTGCTCGGCGCCCACGCGTCGCAGTGCTCGATTACGGCTCCGGCAACCTCCGATCGGCAGTTCGTGCCGTGGAGCGAGCCGGGGCCAATGCCGAGCTGACGAGCGACGCGAAGGTGGCGGCGGAGGCAGACGGGCTGCTGGTGCCCGGTGTCGGCGCGTACGCCGCGTGCATGGCCGGTCTGCGTGGCGGTCGACGGCGTCCGCATCATCGAACGTCGGCTCATCGCGTCACGCCCAGTCCTGGGGATCTGCGTGGGCATGCAAGTGCTGTTCGGCGAAGGTATCGAGCACGGCGTACGCACTGAGGGCTGCGGAGAGTGGCCTGGGGTCGTCGAGCGACTGCAGGCGCCGATCGTCCCGCACATGGGCTGGAACACCGTGGTGCCCGGCGAGGCCTCGCAGATGTTCGCCGGCATCGATGACGAGCGGTTCTATTTCGTGCACTCATACGGCGTGCGTGACTGGGTGCTGTCTCAGCCACCCGCGCTCACGCCGCCCGCGGTGACCTGGACCGAGTACGGCGACGAGCGGTTCGTCTCGGCCGTCGAGCACGGGCCACTCTGGGCGACACAGTTCCACCCGGAGAAGTCCGGCGATGCCGGGCTGCAGCTGCTGCGCAACTGGCTGGCAACTCTGTAGCTCTGGCGCGCCCGCTACGCTGCTGCGGTGACTCTCGAACTTCTTCCGGCCGTCGACGTTGCCAATGGTCAGGCCGTGCGCCTGGTGCAGGGCGAGCTGGGCAGCGAGACCGACTACGGCTCACCGCTGGACGCGGCCCTGCAATGGCAGACCGACGGCGCGGAGTGGATCCACCTGGTCGACCTGGACGCGGCGTTCGGAACGGGCAGCAACCGTGAGCTGCTGGCGGACGTCGTCGGCCGGCTCGACGTGAAGGTTGAGCTCTCGGGGGGCATCCGTGACGACGCGTCACTCGAGGCGGCGCTCGCCACCGGCTGCACACGGGTCAATCTCGGCACCGCGGCCCTCGAGGATCCGGCTTGGTGCGCCCGCGTTGTCGCGAAGTACGGCGATCAGATCGCGGTCGGACTCGACGTACGCGGGCGGACGCTCGCCGCGCGTGGCTGGACAGAGGACGGTGGCGACCTGTTCGAGGTGCTCGAGCGGCTTGAGCGCGATGGTTGCCAGCGCTACGTCGTCACCGACGTGACGAAGGACGGCACGCTCACCGGCCCCAATCTCGAGTTGCTGCGACAGGTCTGCGAAGCGACTGACAAACCAGTCGTGGCCTCGGGTGGCGTCTCAAGCCTCGACGACCTGCGCGCGATCGCGGCGCTGAGCGGCCTCGGCGTCGAAGGCAGCATCGTCGGCAAGGCGTTGTACGCGGGCGCGTTCACGCTGCCGGAGGCGTTGACGGCGGTGCGGGAGATTCGGGCTTGACGGCATCTGACGACATCTGGGCAACCTTCTCGTCCGACCCACGCAGGTCGGCCGAGCTGAAGGCCACGGACGCTGACCGCGATGCGGCCGGGTCCATCCTGCGAGAGGCGTTCGCGGATGGGCGTCTGACGCTGACCGAGTACGACAAGCGGCTCGATGTCGCCCTGAAGATCGACACGCTGGGGGGCGTGCACCAGCTGATCGCCGATCTCGTGGCGGAGGCCGACGACTTCACCCCCAACCCGGTCGCCCTCGATCTGCAGCCCAAAGCTGTGGTGAAGTACGGTCGCGAATTGCGCAACGCCCGCAACCGATTTCATTTCCTGACGATCTTTTCGCTGTCGGCCTGGCTGGCCACGAGCCTCGCGGGCGTCCCGTGGTGGGCCTTTTGGCCGGTCATCCCGATCGCCGCATCCTGGCTGAGCTACCGCTCGACCCGGGACAATGCGACCACCCGCATCAAGGACATCGCCGACAACCTCGCCGAGACCCGTCGGACGACCCGCGACCTCGACTGATCAGCAGCCGTCGCGGATCAGCAAGGGCTTGGCACCCTTGGTGACCTCCATGAACGTCACCTTCGAAGAGTCGTTGGTGTCGAACGCGTTCTCGTTGTAGAGGAATCCGAGGTACTGGTCACCGACGACCACATAGTTGCCGGACTGATCGAACCCGGCCTCCTCGATCGGTGTCAGGTCGACGAATGCGGCGCGCACCTGAGCGAGCGTGCTGCCGACCCCGACGCCTTGAGCAGTCTTGGGGCCATCCGCGCCGATGCCGATCGAGACAATGCGATCGTCATTGACGAACACGTCGAGGGCGGTGCTGACGGACTTCTTCCACTCCAGTGCGGAGACTCCGCGGCAGTCATCCGAGCCGTGGTCGACGTCAACGTCGAACAGGCCAGTCGCTGCGGCCTCGGACGTGGTCATGCCGATCCTTGCGGCGCCAACACGTCCCGGAGCGACGACGAACTCGTCCTCCTCAGGCGTGGGCGTCGCAGACACGGTGGACGTGGTGGAGGTGGGTGTGGGGGTGGGTGTCACCTCGGGGGTGTCATCGTCGCCATTGAGCGCCAGGACGACCACCAGCGCGAAGACCAGAACCATCGCGAGGGCAACCAGCGTGTATTTCGCGTTCCATCCACTCAACATGCGCTGATGGTAGTGAATCGCCGTCGGTGTCGGCAGATACTCTCAAGAAGTGAGTCTTGCCGTGCGTGTCATCCCGTGCCTGGACGTCGACGGCGGCAGGGTCGTCAAGGGCGTCAACTTCGTCGATCTTCGTGATGCCGGTGACCCGGTCGAGATGGGCAAGGTCTACGACGCCGAAGGCGCCGACGAGCTCACCTTCCTCGACATCACCGCGTCCTCTGACAGTCGATCGACCACCTACGACGTGGTGGGTCGCACGGCTGACGAGGTCTTCATCCCGTTGACGGTGGGCGGTGGCGTACGCACGCCGGACGACGTCGATCGCCTGCTCCGCGCCGGCGCCGACAAGGTCGCCATCAACACCGCCGCGATCACCCGCCCCGACGTCATCGCCGAAATCTCCCAGCGCTTCGGCAATCAGGTGCTCGTGCTGAGCGTCGACGCCCGACGTACGGCCGAGCAGCCGAGCGGGTTCGAGGTCACCACGCACGGTGGTCGCACGTCGGCCGGTCTCGACGCCGTTGAGTGGGCTCGATCGGCCTCCGAGATGGGCGTCGGCGAGATCCTGCTCAACTCGATGGACGCTGATGGAACAAAAAATGGGTTCGACCTGGAAATGATTCGGGCGGTGCGCAGCGTTACACAGGTGCCGCTCATCGCGAGCGGTGGCGCCGGTCGGCTCGAGCACTTTCCTCAGGCCATTGATGCTGGTGCCGACGCCGTACTTGCCGCGAGTGTCTTCCACTTCGGTGAGCTGACCATCAGACAGGTGAAAGACACGTTGAACGCAGCAGGTCATAGTGTCCGATAGCCCCTCGACGGGCGCAGACGAGCCCACGGCAGAGGCGCCCACCAACGGAAGCGACCTCGGCTCTGACGACCACAGCCGCATCACGCGACGAGGCGGGAGCCTGCTCGCCAGAGGTATGCGGGACGAAAGATTCCTGTTCTCGATCTCGGTGCTCGGCGCGTTGCTGTTCGGTGCGATGACAGTTGCCGATGCATGGGTGCTCGGCTGGGCCACGGACCACGTCATTCGACCTTCGTTTGCGCGCGGAGACGTCGCTGAGGGTGCCTTGGCCGGTGCTGTCGCACTGTTCATGGCGGTGGCGATCCTACGAGCACTGGGCGTCATCGGCCGCCGGCTGATCGGTGGCATCGTCTACTACCGACTGGTTGCGACCTACCGGCGCAAGGTCACCCGCAAGTACCTCGAGCTGCCGATGTCCTGGCACCACCGCCACCCGACGGGCCAGCTGCTCTCCAATGCCAATGCCGATGTCGAGGCCGCCTGGGCCGTCTTCATGCCGCTGCCCATGGCGATCGGGGTGATCGCGATGCTGGTCGCGGCAGTCGTCGCGATGCTTGCTGCCGATGTCGTGCTGACCCTGGTGGGTCTGGTTGTGTTCCCGGCCCTTTTCATCATCAACGTCTACTACCAACGCTGGCTTTCACCCAAGGTGGCGCACGCGCAATCGCTGCGCGGAGCCGTCAGCGCGGTGGCGCACGAGTCTTTCGACGGCGCGCTCGTCGTGAAGTCGCTGGGTCGTGAGACGGATGAGACCGAGCGATTCAAGCGAGTCACCGAGGAACTGCGGGACGCCAACATCGAGGCGGGCCGCATTCGCAGCATGTTCGATCCGCTGCTCGAGGCATTGCCCAGCTTCGGCATCCTGCTGGTTATCGTCCTGGGCGTCGGTCGGGTGGCCAGCGGTGCCGCTGACCCAGGAGACGTGGTCTCGGTCGCCTACCTTTTCACCGTTGTCGCCTTCCCCGTACGCGCGATCGGCTGGGTGCTGGGCGAGCTGCCGCGCAGCGTCGTCGGCTGGAACCGGGTGGAGTCGGTCCTCGACGAACGCGGATCGATGGCATACGGCGACAGCACGCTCGACGGTTCCGGACCGGTCAAGCTCGACGTGCGCGACGTGTCCTTCCGGTTCGCAGATGCCAGTCGCGACGTGCTCAAAGGCATCGACCTCTCGGTCGAGCCCGGCAAGGTCATTGCGGTGGTCGGTGCCACCGGCAGCGGCAAGAGCACCCTGACGTCGCTCCTGACGCGACTGGTCGACCCGGGTGCCGGCACGATCTCGGTCGACGGCGTCGACATCCGTGACCTCACCCACCACGAGCTGGCGCGGGCAATTGCCGTCGTGCCTCAGGGGACGTTCCTGTTCGACGACAGTGTCCGTGCCAACGTCACGCTGGGCGGCGAACACACCGACGAAGACGTGTGGTCGGCCCTGAGGACGGTGCAGGCTGATGGTTTTGTGTCGGCGCTGCCGCGTGGTCTCGACAGCGAGCTCGGCGAGCGCGGCACGACCCTGTCTGGTGGCCAACGCCAGCGCCTGTCCCTGGCCAGAGCCCTGATCCGCAAGCCGCGACTTCTCGTGATGGACGATGCCACGAGCGCGGTTGATCCCGAGGTCGAGCAACGCATCCTGCGGGCCCTCGCGGCGCATACCGCAGACGACGGGCCGACCGTCCTCGTGGTGGCCTACCGCAAGGCGACGATCGCGCTGGCCGACGAGGTGGTGTTCCTCGACGACGGTGTGATCGCCGATCGCGGCAGCCATGACGAGCTCATCGAGCGGTCAGCCGACTACCGCAATCTGGTCAACGCCTACGACCTCGCGAGGGAGGCGCTGTCATGAACGAGATGGAGACCGAGGCCAACCGACTGACCGGCATGGCGATCGTCCGGCGAGGACTGTCGTTGTCGCCTGCCATCAAGGACGGATTGGGCCTGACCCTCGTGCTGGCCATGCTCAGCACGGTCGGCGGCTCGGTCGTGCCGATCCTGATCCAGGTGACGGTCGACTCCGGTCTGGGCGAAGGCGGCCGCACCAAGCTGAGCGACGTGGCCGGTTACCTCGTCGTTGCGGCGCTGCTGATCGTCGGTACCGGGCTGATCGCCTACTGGATGCGAGTCCGACTGTTCGTCGCCAGCGAGACAGGATTGGCGCAGATGCGCGTCGACGCGTTCCGCCACGTGCACGATCTCTCGATGCTGACGCAAAATGCCGAGCGCCGCGGCGTACTCGTGTCCCGGGTGACGTCCGACATCGACCAGATCTCACAGTTCCTGCAGTTCACCGGCATCATGCTGGTGGTCAGCATCGGCCAGATCGTCGTCGCGACGGCCATCATGAGCTACTACTCCTGGCAGCTCACGCTGGTCGTGCTGATCACCTTCCTTCCGCTGTTCATCAGCCTGAAGTTCTTCGCTGACCGGCTCAGTCGCGCCTATGACATCGTGCGCCGCACGGTGGGCGAGATGCTCGCCGTCATCGCCGAGCCCGTCGTCGGAGCGTCCGTGGTGCGCGCCTACGCGATTGAGCGTCGCACCCAGGAGCGTGTCGACGCCGGCATCAAGGGCAACCTCGACGCCAACGTCAAGGCGCAGAGGCTGGTGGCCGTCACCTTTGCTTCGGCTGGTGTCGCCGGTGGCCTCGCCAACGCAGGCGTCATCGCGTTCGGGGTCATCCTCGGCGTTCGCGGCGACCTGTCGATCGGTACAGTCATCGCCTTCGCGTTCCTGGTCGGGCTCCTCGTCGGGCCGGTGCAGATGGCCACGCAGGTACTCACCGACGCCCAGAACGCCATCGCCTCGTGGCGCCGCGTCATTGAGCTGTTGGACACACCTGCCGATGTCGTCGACCCGGGGGAGCAAGGCGCGTCACTGCCCGGCGGCACTCTCGGCGCGCACTTCGACGGCGTCACCTTCGCCTATCCCGACGGACCCGACGTGCTGAAGTCCATCGACGTCACCATCGAGCCGCAGCAGCGGGTGGCGGTCGTCGGCGAGACGGGTTCGGGCAAGACCACGTTCGCCAAGCTGTTGACCCGTCTGATGGATCCCACCGCAGGTGTCGTGCGCCTCGGTACGGCCTCGGACGGCTGGCAGGACGTCAGCACCGTGTCATTTGTCGATCTTCGCCAGCACATCCTGATGGTGCCGCAAGAGGGGTTCTTGTTCGATGCCACCCTGCGTGCCAATCTGCTCTACGGCAGGCAGGATGCGACGGACGCTGAGCTCGCCGACGTCATCAACGACCTCGGTCTCGTCGACTGGTTCGCTGCGTTGCCGCACGGCCTTGACAGCCAGGTGGGCCAGCGAGGCGAGTCGTTGTCAGCAGGGGAGCGCCAGCTCGTCGCGCTCGTACGTTCGGCGCTCGCTGATCCGGAATTCATCGTGCTCGACGAGGCCACGAGTGCGGTCGATCCCCAGACCGAGCTGCGAGCGACACGGGCGCTCGACCGTCTGCTCGACGGCCGCACCAGCGTGACGATCGCGCACCGGCTTTCAACCGCAGAGAACGCAGACCGGGTGCTCGTGTTCGACGCAGGACACCTGGTGGAGGACGGCACGCACGCCACGCTGGTAGCGGCTGGAGGCGTCTACGCCCGGCTGCACGCCAGTTGGATCGCCCAGGCGTCCCTCGCCTCTCACACAGTTGTCGAGCCCGCCTGACAGACTGGGGTAGTGAGCTCACTCGATCCGACCATCGCCGCGCGTCTGAAGCGCGATCCAGATGGTCTCGTGCCCGCCGTCGTCCAAGATGCCGTGAGCCGCGACGTCCTCATGATGGGTTGGATGGATGACGAAGCGCTGCACCGCACCCTGACCACCGGCCGTGGGACGTTCTGGAGTCGCAGTCGCAAGTCGTACTGGGTCAAGGGCGAGACATCCGGCAACACGCAGGCCGTGCGCGAGGTTCGACTCGACTGCGACGGTGACACCCTTCTGGTGATCGTCGACCAGACCGGTCCGGCTTGCCACACCGGCGATCGCACCTGCTTCGACGCGGACCAGTTGTTGTGAACGTCCGGCGCCTCTATGCGCCCGTCGTGCTTGGCACCCTTGCTGCCGGCGGGTTGGCTCTGGTCGCCGTCGGCCGTACGTGGGCCAGCAGTGACGTGGTGGCTACCGGTCTGTCCACCGACACGGTGACGGTGTCGGGCTCCGATGCGCATCCGCTGGCCTCGGCGATGGCGCTGGTGATCATCACCGCAGCGCTGGCCATCCTGGCGTCGTCCAATCGCATCCGCCGAGCTGTCGGCGTGCTGACAGTGCTCGGCGCGCTCATCGGCATCTGGGTGGTGGCTCGTGGGGGCGGCGCGATGGACAGCGCCATGGCGGCGGCGGTCGAGAAATCCCCTGCGTTCACGGGCAGCAACATGCCGGACGACATCCACCGCACGGGGTGGTACCTGGTCGCCTGCGCAGCGTTTGCCATCGCCGCCCTGCTCGGCGCCGTCACGGTGCGACTGGCGCCACTGTGGCCGACGATGGGCAGTCGCTACGATGCGCCTCCCGTGCGCCCGGCGAGCCAGCCGGCAGCGGAGGATCACGACATCTGGAAGGCGTTGGACGAAGGTCGAGATCCGACCCAGTAGTCTGAGCGAAGCCTCACGACCCACAAGGAGTGTTCACCCCATGCACGGATCATCGCCAGCTGCCTGGACCGCCGTCCTGATGTGCCTCGTCGGCATCACGATCGGTGGAATCGCGCTGATCCCCAACCCCAACTGGGTCCTGTTCACGATCGGCTGCGTCGTCGCAGTGGCTTCTGCTCTCGTCGGTCGCGTCATGGCCGCTGCGGGGCTTGGCGTTGACCGCGCCTCAAGCCACAGCTAGTCACGAGCTGAGCCAAGGAGCGTCATGACCCAACCTCCGCAGTACCCCAGCTATCCGGGGCCGGAACAGCCGTCGACACCGCCTCCGGCGGGTTATCAGCCGCCGCCTCCTCCCGGTTATCAGCCACCGCAGCCATACGGTGCCGCGCCGCAGGGTGCCCAATGGGGCGAGTACGCCAGCTGGTGGTCACGCGTGGGGGCAGCGATCCTCGACGTACTGATCACGGTGTTGCTGTGCGTCGTCCCGTTGATTGCCGGACTCGTCATCGCATTTCAGGACGCCGAGATTGATCCGGTGACCGATGAGATCACCGGTGACCTCAACCCGGTTGGCATCCTGATCGCTGTGCTCGCAGGTGTGCTCTACTTCGCCTTCGACATCTGGAACCGCGGTGTCCGCGTCGGCACCAAGGGACAGAGCCTCGGCAAGCAGATCGTGGGTGTACGCATCGTCAAGGTCGCCGACGGTCAACCGCTCGGTGGTGGCGGCGGCTTCCTGCGTTGGTTGATGGCCTTCGTCCTCAACCTCGTCTCCTGTGTGGGGCTGCTGGACGTACTGTGGCCCTTGTGGGACGACAAGAACCAGACCCTGCACGACAAGATCGTGAGCTCGGTGGCGCTACGCGCCTAGCGCAGCGTGCGTCATTGCGGGACCCGGCAATCGCCGGGGCCGTCGGTCTCGGTGCATTCGCGTTGCTGCACTTCTACGACCCGCACAGCTCGGGCTCGTACGGCTTTTGTCCGTTCCTCGAGCTGACTGGCCGGCCGTGCCCGGGGTGCGGCGGCTTGCGCGCCGTCAACAACTTGACTCGCGGTGACTTCGTGGGAGCAGTGAGCAGCAATGCCGTGGCCGTGGCGCTCGTGTTGCTCGCCGGTGCTGCCTGGGTGACCTGGGTCGTTCGGCGCCTGCGCGGCGACGGTGGACCGATGATCGAGCTCAGCACGAAGGTCGGTCTCATCGGACTCGCCGTCTTCGCGGTGTTCGGTGTCGCCCGCAACTTGCCGTTCGGGTCCTGGTTCATGCCCTAGGGCAACACCTGCGAGATCACCATCAGGGCTATCGACATGGCGCCCGCCGTGAGGCCGGCGATCGCCAATGTGTCGCCGCGTTGTTCACCCTTGGCCAGGGCAATCTCGCGGCGCCCGTGGATGCCTGTCGTGATGGCTGGGACGCCCAGGGCAAACGCGCCGAAAGGAAACACCCACAGAACCAGGAACGCGGAGAAGCCGCAGACTGCGCTGTAGATCGCCTTGCGATTGAGTGGCACACCGATGCCGCCTCCGTCAGGATCCGACGGAGGCACTGGGATCGGGGTCACGGCGCGATCGGCTCCCCGAGGAATGACTTGTAGGTGTAGGCCCACGCGATGGCCAGAACCGGAATTGCGACGAAAATGCCGACGCACAGCGCCAGGAAGCCGGCGATCATCACCAGGATCGAGAGCAGGATCATCACGATGGTGTTGCCCACGTTGCTCATGATGAGGTTGAAGCTTCCCTTGATCGAGTCGACGGCGTTGGTGTCCTTGTCGACCACGAAGTAGATCGCGAACAGCGTCAGGAACGTGACGATGATGCCGGGAACGACCAGCAGCGCGAAGCCCAGTGCCGTCAGCACAGCGATGACGAGCGAGGTGATGACCACGTTGACGATGTTGAGCTTCTTGAAGGCAGCAGCGACGTCGAACTTGTGGCCCTCGGTGATGTCCAGCGCGCCACGCGTGATGCCGGCGCCGATCACGAAGCCCACGACATTGGTGATGATCGACGAGATGGTGCCGCCGATCGAGAAGCTGGTGTCATTGAAGTCAGCGCCGGTGATGGCTCCGGCCAGGACGCTGGCAGCCACCGCGACGACGATCAGCAGGAGGGTTGCCAGCAGGATCGGGCCGACGTTCTCGGTGAACTTCTTCCAGCCATAGCGGACAGCCTCGGTCGCGCTGAAGCCAGAGGCGCCGGGAACCGGTGGAGGATTGCTCGAGGGCGGCGGCGGAGGGTATGAACCCTCGGGTGGCGGCGGTGTGGAGCCATAGCTCGGGAGACCGCTCGTGGGCGAGTTGTCATCGTTGGTGGTCATGTCGTGAGCATAGTGATTGTCGATGGAACCGAAAGCCCGCTGGCCGCTCAGTTGATCATCATGGTCCCGTCGATAGACGACCCGACCGCGATCAAGATGATCATCGTCAACGCGCCCACCACGGCGATCAAGCCGGTCACGACGCCTGCCGTAGCCATACCGGTCCCGGTCTGCCGACCGCCTGATGCGGTGATCTCGCTGCGACCGATGAGGCCGAGGGCTACTGCCGCCCCGCCGAGCAACCCGCCGATCACACAGAAGAGCCCGAGGAGTGCGGTGACGCCGAGGGCCATCGACCACAACGCCTTCTTGTTCTGGGTCGGCGCGCCAACGGGCGGTGTGGGGCTGGACTGTGGAGGGACCGGGGCCGAGCCGTAGTTGGGAAACTCGCCGGAACCTGTTTGCCCATCGCTAGCCGTCATGCCGGGAGCCTAGGGGTGATACTTCGTGCCATGGTGGGGGAACCCCGAAACTGACGGAACGGCAGCGCGGGTCTACTCTTGAAAATGCGAACGCCAACAGTCGAAGGGGAGGCTCCATGTCGGTGCTCGATGACATCCTCGCCGGCGCGGCTGAGGACCTCCAAGAACGTATGGAGCACACCTCGCTCGACGACCTCAAACATCAGGCGTCGCGCCAGAACCCCGCCCTCGACCCGATGCCGGCCTTCCGGGCCGACGGCGTCTCGGTGATCGCGGAGGTCAAACGCTCAAGTCCGAGCAAGGGCCCGCTTGCCACGATCAAGGATCCGGCAGCCCTTGCCGGCGACTATGCCGCCGGCGGAGCGGCCGCGATCAGCGTGCTGACCGAGGGCCGACGCTTTGACGGCACACTCGACGACTTGCGGGCCGTACGTGGAACTGTCGACATCCCGGTGCTCCGCAAGGACTTCATCACCACGTCCTATCAGCTGTGGGAGGCTCGCGCGGCCGGCGCCGACATGGCCCTGCTGATCGTGGCCGCGCTGGAGCAGGCCGCTCTGGAGAGTCTGATCGAACGCGCCGGGTCGATCGGTCTCACGCCGCTGGTCGAAGTCCACGATGAGGCTGAGGTCGAACGCGCTGTGGATGCAGGCGCAACCCTGATCGGGGTCAACGCCCGAAACCTCAAGACGCTCGAGATCGACATGCACACCTTCGAACGGCTGTCGCCGCTGATCCCCGAGTCGATCGTGAAGGTTGCCGAGTCAGGCGTACGCGGCCCGCACGATGTGATCGAGTACGCCAAGTGGGGCGCCCACGTCGTGCTCGTGGGCGAAACACTGGTGCGCGGCGATGATCCCCGAGCGACCGTTGCCGACCTCGTGGCTGCCGGTGCGCACCCCGCTCTCAAACAACGATGGTGACGACGACTGCGGTCGCAGACGCGCCGGCGTGAGCTGTCGCCGAAGGACCTGAAGTCGATCAGATTTCCGCATCACTACGCTGGACACCTGCGCCTTCCCCATCTGGACCTCCGCCACGATTTCCGATCAGGACACCCATGAGCTACTCACAACCGGACGCGACCGGCCACTTTGGCCGGTTCGGTGGCCGATTCATGCCCGAGGCGTTGGTCGCGCCACTCGACGAGCTCTCGGCTGCCTGGGCTGACGCGAAGGCAGATCCGACGTTCATGGCCGAGCTCGACCGGATGCTTCGCGAGTACGCGAACATCCCAAGTCCGCTCTACGAGGCGCACCGCTTCTCCGAGGCCGCTGGCGCACGGATCCTGCTCAAGCGCGAGGACCTCAACCACACCGGTGCGCACAAGATCCGCAATGTCATCGGCCAGGCGCTGCTCGCCAAGCGCATCGGCAAGCCACGGGCGATCGCCGAGACCGGTGCCGGTCAGCACGGTGTCGCCTCAGCAACCGCCTGTGCCTACCTCGACTTGGAGTGCACCGTCTACATGGGCGAAGTGGACACCGAGCGTCAGGCCCTCAATGTTGCGCGCATGCAGATGCTCGGCGCCGAGGTCGTCTCGGTGACCAGCGGCAGTCGTACTCTCAAGGACGCGATCAACGAAGCTCTGCGCGACTGGGTCGCCAGTGTCGACACCACGTCCTACCTGTTCGGCACGGCCGCTGGCCCGCACCCGTTCCCCAGCATGGTGCGAGACCTGACGCGCGGCATCGGCGACGAAGCGCGAGCCCAGGTGCTCACGCTGACCGGCGCTCTGCCCGATGCGGCGGTCGCTTGCGTCGGTGGCGGATCCAACGCGATCGGGCTCTTCACGGCTTTCATCGATGACGCCGACGTCAGGCTGGTCGGTATCGAGGCCGGCGGTGACGGTGTCGACTCCGGACGTCATGCCGCGACGATCACTGGCGGGGATGTCGGAGTGCTGCACGGTGCCCGGTCGTATCTCCTGCAGGACGAGGACGGTCAGACGATCGAGTCGCACTCGATCTCGGCAGGCCTCGACTATCCCGGTGTCGGTCCGGAGCACTCCTACCTTGCGGAGATCGGGCGAGCCGCGTACGTCCCGGCCAGCGACGCCGAGGCGATGTCGGCCTTCGACCTGTTGTGCAAGACGGAGGGCATCATTCCCGCCATCGAGTCGGCACACGCCCTGGCCGGTGCGCTCGAGCTGGCCAAGGAGCTCGGCCCTGACTCGACGATCCTGGTCAACCTGTCGGGTCGTGGTGACAAGGATGTCCACACCGCTGCCGAGTACTTCGGACTGCTCACATGAGCGCGGTCAGCGAGGTCTTCGCGCGCACACGAGCTGAGAACAGGGCGGCCCTTGTCGGCTATCTGCCAGCTGGGTTCCCGAACCTGCCCTATTCGATCAAGGCCGTCGAGGCGATGGTCGAAGCCGGCGTCGACCTTGTTGAGCTCGGGCTTCCGTACAGCGATCCGGTGATGGACGGGCCGACGATCCAGGCGGCTGCAGACATGGCTCTCGCCCAAGGATTCCGGACGTCTCAGGTGTTCGACGTCGTTGCGGCCGGTGTCGCAGCGGGGGCGCCGACGCTGATCATGACGTACTGGAACCTGGTCGATCGATATGGAGTCGAGCGGTTCGCAGACGACTTGGTGAAGGCCGGCGGATCGGGCTTGATCACACCTGACTTGATACCTGAAGAGGCGGCCGACTGGATCGTCGCGTCAGACCAGCGCGACCTCGACCGCGTGTTCCTGGTGGCGCCCTCATCGACCGATGAGCGACTGGCCATGACTGCCGACGCGTCGCGCGGGTTCATCTATGCCGCGGCGGTGATGGGCGTGACCGGCGCCCGTGAGCAGACAAGCACCCTCGGTCCAGAGCTGGTGGCTCGCACCCGCAAGGTGACCGACAAACCGATCGGCGTGGGTATCGGCGTCAGCAACGGTGCACAGGCGCGCGAGGTCGCCGTCTTCGCCGACGCGGTGATCGTGGGGTCGGCCCTCGTACGCTGTCTCCTGGATGCGCCGGACGAGGCCGCAGGGCTCGACGCCATCCGTACACTCGCCCGCGAACTTCGTGCCGGCGTCGAGAGGACCTGAACGTGCCAACTATCGCAACCTTCATCCCGAGCCCATCCAGCGGTGTGTGGCACATCGGACCGCTCCCGCTGCGGGCCTACGCCCTGGGCATCATCATCGGGGCGATGGCTGCGTTGTGGATCGGGGAGCGCCGTTTCACCGCACGCGGCGGGCGTGAGGGCCTGATCAGCGATGTCGCGATCTGGGCGATCCCGTTCGGCATCGTGGGTGCGCGCATCTATCACGTCGCCACAGACCCGGAGCTGTACTTCGGCGAGGGTCGTCATGTGCTGGATGCGCTCAAGATCTGGAACGGCGGACTTGGCATCTGGGGCGCCATCGCCGGTGGCGCGGTTGGTGCCTACATCGCTTGCCGTCGGTACGGCGTCTCGTTCTCCTCGGTCGCAGATGCACTGGCGCCGGGCCTGCTGGTGGCTCAGGCCATCGGTCGACTCGGCAACTACTTCAACCAAGAACTGTTCGGCAAGCCCACGACCAAGCCCTGGGGGCTGGAGATCGACCAGCTCAACCGACCCGAAGGTTTCTCGCAGTTCGCCACGTTCCATCCGACGTTCCTGTACGAGCTGCTCTGGAACCTCGCGGCGTTCGCGGTGCTCATCGCGATTGATCGGCGGGTCAAGCTCACTGGCGGACGCGCGTTCGCGCTGTACGTCATGCTCTACACCGCAGGTCGCTTCTGGATTGAGCAGCTGCGCATCGATCCGGTCAACGACCTGGGCCCGTTCCGACTCAACGTCTGGACGTCGATCATCGTGTTCGCGCTGGCGACGATCTTCTTCTTCGCGACACGTCGTCGAGCTCGTCAACCCGAATCGGATGAGCCGGCTGCAACGGAGTAGGCCAGCCTGACCTTCGATGACGCGGCCCGCCTTGGCGTAATACCGTCATCGCATGACTGAGCCGATCGACACCCCGCTGCCCGAACCCGCTGCGATCGACCACGAACATCCTGACGTCACCGGTGGATGGTTGCGTCCGGCTGTCTTCGGGGCCATGGACGGGTTGGTCTCCAATTTCGCGCTGATCATGGGTGTCGTAGGCGGATCGAGCGCAGACGACACCAAGCCGATCGTCCTCGCGGGTCTGGCCGGTCTGGCCGCTGGATCCTTTTCGATGGCGGCGGGCGAATACACCTCGGTTGCCAGTCAGTCAGAGTTTGCTCAGGCGCAGATCGAGGTCGAGCGTGAGGAGATCCTCGACAACCGGGTCGCGGAGATGGCCGAGCTGGCGGCAATGTACGTCGCGAAGGGCGTCGACGAAGACGTCGCGCGCGAGATGGCAGAGCAGATCCACAAGGACCCCGAGAACGCCGTGCGAGTCCACGCCAGGGAAGAGTTCGGCGTCGACGTCGACGACCTTGCCTCGCCGATGCTGGCGGCCGTGTCGTCCTTCCTCGCGTTCGGCCTCGGTGCGATCATCCCGCTGCTGCCGTACCTGTTGGGAGTTGAGTCGCCGTGGCTCGCGATCGGCCTGTCGTTGGCGGCACTCTTTGGCTGCGGGGCACTTGTCACCCAGCTCACCGCTCGGTCATGGTGGTTCGGTGGCATCCGCCAGCTGCTGCTCGGAGGTACGGCAGCGGGACTGACGTATCTCGTCGGCGAAGCGGTCGGTCGAAGCTTGTCGTGACGACGTGACGTGTAAACTGCTGCTGCTGTCCGAGGCCAACGTCGTCCCCGGTGTGTCAGTTCCATCCGAGATGACGTGAAAAGGGGCCCAGCATGCGTGGCCAACGTTTTTCAGCACTGCCGCCCGCCCAGGGTCTGTATGACCCGAGCAATGAGCACGACGCGTGCGGTGTCGCCTTCGTGGCGACGCTCACGGGTGTGCCCAGCAACGACATCGTGGCCAAAGGTCTGACAGCGCTGCGCAACCTCGACCATCGCGGAGCGGTGGGCGGCGAGCCGGACTCCGGCGACGGCGCCGGCATCCTGATGCAGATCCCCGACAAGTTCCTGCGCGCTGTGAGTGGAGTGGAGCTTCCCGAGCTTGGCTCCTATGCCGCTGGCATGGCGTTCCTGCCGCTGGAGGAGAAGGCGGCCGTTGCGGCCAAGCTCCGTATCGAGGCGATCGCGGTCGAAGAGGGGCTGACCGTGCTCGGGTGGCGCGAGGTGCCGGTCAATCCCGACATCCTCGGCGCGATGTCACGCGGCGCGATGCCTTCGTTCGCCCTGATGTTCGTGACGTCGGCGACTGAGCCGTTGCAGGGCCTTGAGCTCGACCGGGTCGCGTTCTGCCTGCGCAAGCGGGCCGAGCATGAGCTGGACGTCTACTTCCCGTCGTTGTCGAGCCGCACCCTGATCTACAAGGGCATGCTGACCACCGAGCAGCTGGAGAACTTCTTCCCCGACCTCAGCGATGAGCGCATGGAGTCGGCACTTGCGATCGTGCACAGCCGGTTCTCGACCAATACGTTCCCGAGCTGGCCGCTGGCCCACCCCTTCCGGTTCATCGCGCACAACGGTGAGATCAACACCGCACGTGGCAACCGCAACTGGATGCGGGCACGTGAAGCGCTGCTGGAGAGCGACCTGATCCCCGGCGACCTGAGCCGTCTCTACCCGATCTGTGACCCCGATGGCAGCGACACGGCCTCATTCGACGAGGTCCTCGAGCTGTTGCATCTCGGCGGCCGTACGCTCCCGCACGCCGTGATGATGATGATCCCGGAGGCGTGGGAGAACAACACCGACATGTCGGCCGACCGGCGTGCCTTCTATGAGTTCCACTCCTCGGTGATGGAGCCGTGGGATGGCCCCGCTTGCGTGACGTTCAGTGACGGCAACCAGATCGGCGCGGTCCTGGACCGCAACGGTCTGCGGCCAGGTCGCTACTGGGTGACCGACGACGGCCTCGTCGTGCTCGCGTCCGAGGCAGGTGTCCTGGACATCGACCAGAGCACCATCACCCGCAAGGGCCGACTCGAGCCCGGCAAGATGTTCCTGCTCGATCTCGACGAGCACCGCATCATCGAGGACCACGAGATCAAGAACACCCTCGCGGCGGAGCACTCCTACGACGAGTGGCTCTACAGCGGACTGGTCCGCTTCGAGGACCTTCCCGACCTCGAGCACATCGTCCACACGCACTCGTCGGTCACTCGGCGCCAGCAGGTCTTCGGCTACACCGAGGAAGAGCTGCGGATCCTGATCGCACCGATCGCCCGCACGGGTGCCGAGGCAATCGGCTCGATGGGCACCGACACGCCCATCGCGGCGATCTCCGACCGACCACGACTGCTGTTCGACTACTTCTCGCAGCTTTTCGCCCAGGTCACCAACCCGCCGCTGGACGCGATTCGTGAAGAGGTCGTCACCTCGCTCGCGGGCACGATCGGGCCCGAGAAGAACCTGCTCGCACCCGGTCCGGCGTCCTGCCGCATGCTCCAGCTGCCGTTCCCGGTGGTCGACAACGATGAGCTCGCCAAGATCCGGCACATGAACAAGGACGGCGACATGCCGGGCTTCTCGGTCCACGTCGTGCGCGGCCTGTACGACGTGCATGGGGGAGGAGTGGCGCTCAAGCAGAAGCTCGAAGAGATCTGCGCCGAGGTGTCTACCGCGATCGAAGCGGGAGCACGCATCATCGTGCTGTCTGATCGCCATTCCAACGCCGATCTCGCACCTATCCCGTCGCTGCTGCTGACAGGTGCCGTGCACCACCACATGGTGCGTGAGCGGCTTCGTACGCAGGCCGGTCTGATCGTCGAGTCCGGCGATGTACGCGAAGTGCATCATGTCGCGCTGCTGATTGGATACGGCGCCACGGCGGTCAACCCCTACCTTGCACTCGAGTCGGCGGAGGACCTCGCTCGCGAGCGCATCTTCGTCGAGGGCGTTGCGCCCGCACAGGCGGTCCGCAATCTTGCCCGCGGCTTGGGCAAGGGCGTGCTGAAGGTCATGAGCAAGATGGGCGTCTCCACGGTCGCCTCCTACACCGGCGCCCAGATCTTCGAGGCTGTCGGCCTGTCACACGAGGTCATCGCCGACTACTTCACCGGAACGTCTTCGAAGCTCGGTGGCGCCGGCCTCGACGTGATCGCGACCGAGGTGCGCTCACGCCACCTCAAGGCCTATCCCACCAGCGGGATCGTCGGTCCACGCCGACAGCTCGAAGTTGGCGGCGAGTACCAGTGGCGTCGCGAGGGTGCGCAGCACCTGTTCGACCCCGAGACGGTGTTCCGCCTCCAGCACTCGACGCGCACCGGTTCGTACGAGATCTTCAAGCAGTACACCTCACGAGTCGACGATCAGTCCGAACGGCTGATGACGCTCCGTGGCCTGTTTGAGTTCAAGGCGGGCGAGCGCGCACCGATCTCGATCGACGATGTCGAGCCGGTCTCGGAGATCGTCAAACGTTTCTCCACGGGCGCCATGTCATATGGGTCGATCAGCCAAGAAGCGCACGAGACTCTCGCGATCGCCATGAACCAGCTCGGTGGGAAGTCCAACACCGGCGAGGGTGGCGAGGACCCCGACCGCCTGTACGACCCGACACGCCGTTCCTCGATCAAGCAGGTCGCGTCCGGACGCTTCGGCGTGACGTCTGAATACCTCACCAATGCCGACGACATCCAGATCAAGATGGCGCAGGGAGCCAAGCCCGGCGAGGGTGGCCAGCTGCCCGGACCCAAGGTCTATCCATGGGTGGCCAAGACACGGCACTCGACTCCCGGTGTCGGCCTGATCTCTCCACCACCGCACCACGACATCTACTCGATCGAGGATCTCAAGCAGCTGATCCACGACCTCAAGAACGCCAATCCGTCCGCCAGGGTGCACGTCAAGCTGGTGTCGGAGGTCGGCGTCGGCACGGTCGCGGCAGGTGTCTCCAAGGCGCACGCCGATGTCGTGCTGATCTCGGGACACGACGGCGGTACTGGCGCGTCCCCACTGACCTCGCTCAAGCATGCGGGTGGCCCTTGGGAGCTCGGCCTGGCCGAGACGCAGCAGACGCTGCTGCTCAACGGACTGCGTGACCGCATCGTCGTCCAGTGTGACGGCCAGCTCAAGACGGGCCGAGATGTCATCATCGCCGCGCTGCTGGGTGCGGAGGAATTCGGTTTCGCCACCGCGCCGCTGGTCGTCAGCGGTTGCATCATGATGCGCGTGTGCCATCTCGACACGTGCCCCGTTGGCGTGGCGACGCAGAACAAGGCGCTCCGCGAGAAGTACAGCGGCAAGGCGGAGTACATCGTCAACTTCTTCACCTACATCGCCCAAGAGGTACGTGAGCTGCTCGCGCGTCTGGGCTTCCGGTCGATCGAGGAGGCTGTCGGGCATGCAGAGATGCTCGACATCCGCCGAGCCGTCGATCACTGGAAGGCTGACGGGCTGGACCTCTCACCGATCCTGCACGTTCCTGAGCTCGCGGAAGGCGCGTCGTTGCACCGCACCACGACTCAGGACCACGGGCTCGACCGGGCGCTCGACAACGAGCTCATCGCCTTGAGTGCAGATGCCCTCGAGCGTGGCGAACCCGTTCGCGCGCAGCTTGAGATCCGTAACGTCAACCGCACGGTCGGCACCATGCTGGGTCATGAGGTCACCAAGCGCTATCGGGGTGCGGGTCTGCCCGAGAACACGATTGACCTGACCTTCACGGGCTCGGCCGGCCAGTCGTTCGGCGCGTTCCTGCCCGCCGGCATCACCATGCGTCTCGAGGGTGACGGCAACGACTATGTCGGCAAGGGACTGTCCGGCGGCCGCCTCATCGTGCGTCCTCCGCGCAACGCACAGTTCACCGCCGAGGCGCAGATCGTCGCAGGCAATGTGATCGGCTTCGGCGCGACCAGCGGCGAGATCTTCCTGCGCGGCAAGGTTGGCGAACGGTTCTGCGTACGCAACTCCGGCGCGAGTGCCGTTGTCGAGGGAGTTGGCGACCACGCCTGCGAGTACATGACCGGAGGTCGCGTCGTGATCCTCGGTCCTACCGGCCGCAATGTCGCTGCCGGCATGAGCGGCGGCGGAGCGTACGTGCTCGACCTCGACGAGACGCTGGTCAACACCGAGATGGTTGAATTGCGGGCCGTCGAGGGCGATGCCGCGGTGGCGCTCAAGTCGCTCGTGGAGAAGCACTTCGAAGAGACCGAATCGGTCGTCGCCGAACAGCTGCTCGGCAGCTGGGCGCAGTCGCTCGAGCGGTTCACCGAGATCATGCCGGTCAACTACCGGTTGGTACTGGAAGCGCGTGCCGAGGCGGAGTCAGAAGGACTCTCCGACGAAGACACGACATCACGAATGATGGAGGTGGCGGCACGTGGCTGACCCACGAGGATTTATCAACACACCTCGAGAGCTCGCCCCACGGCGACCGGTCGAGGAGCGGATCAACGACTGGAACGAGGTCTACCCCGGTGGACCCGGCAGGGCGCTGCTGCCGATCATCAGCGAGCAGGCGGGACGCTGCATGGACTGTGGCATCCCGTTCTGCCATCAGGGATGCCCGCTCGGCAACTTGATTCCGGAGTGGAACGACCTGGTGTGGCGTGAGGACTGGGACGAAGCACTCGATCGGTTGCACGCGACCAACAACTTCCCGGAGTTCACCGGGCGGCTGTGCCCGGCGCCGTGCGAGACGGCATGTGTGGTGGCCATCAACCGTGAAGCCGTCACGATCAAGAACGTCGAAGTGGCCATCATCGACAAGGCGTGGGACGACCGACAGGTCCGCCCTGAGCCGCCTGAGTGGTTGACCGGCAAGACGGTAGCCGTCGTCGGCTCGGGCCCGGCCGGACTTGCCGCCGCCCAGCAGCTCACCCGCGCTGGCCACACTGTCGCGGTGTACGAACGTGACGACAAGCCCGGCGGACTGCTGCGCTACGGCATTCCCGAGTTCAAGATGGAAAAGATCCAGGTCGATCGTCGTATCAACCAGATGGAGCGCGAGGGCACGGTGTTCCGCACCGGCGTTCAGGTGGGCGACACGCTCACAGGTTCTCAGCTGCGCGACCGGTATGACGCCGTCGTGCTGGCAATCGGCGCGACGGTGCGCCGCGACCTCCCGGTGCCGGGCCGCGAGCTGGATGGCATCCACCAGGCCATGGAGTTCCTTCCGCAAGCCAATCGGGTCGCCCTGGGCGAAGAGGTCGACGGTCAGATCGTGGCCACCGGCAAGGACGTCGTCATCATCGGCGGCGGTGACACTGGTGCCGACTGCCTGGGAACGTCAGTTCGCCAACAGGCCCGGTCGATCACCCAGCTCGAGATCCTGCCCAACCCGGGGGAGGAGCGTCCCGAGAACCAGCCATGGCCGACATACCCGATGATCTATCGCGTCTCCTCGGCGCACGAAGAGGCGGGTGACCGTGTCTACTCGGTGTCGACCAAGGAGTTCCTCGGCGAGGACGGCCACGTCAGCGGCTTGAGCTTGGTCGAGGTGGAGTTCATCGACGGCAAGCTCACCGAGGTGGAGGGATCCGAGCGGGTGCTTCCTGCCCAGCTCGTCCTGTTCGCCATGGGCTTCACGGGTCCGGAGACTGAAGGCCTCGTCGACCAGCTGGGTGTCGACCTCGACGAGCGAGGCAACATCGTTCGTGATGACTCCTACATGTCGACCGTTGACGGTGTGTTCGTCGCCGGCGACGCCGGGCGTGGTCAGTCCCTGATCGTGTGGGCGATTGCGGAGGGTCGATCGGCCGCAGCCGGCGTCGACGCATACCTGTCGGGCTCCACGAGCCTGCCCTCGCCGATCCCACCGACGGCTCGGCCGCTCACGGTCTAATAATTTGTTGCCGCAAACCACTAAGTGACTCGCGGGTAGCCCCTTCGACTGGATAGGTTGGATTCGTGCGAAGAGCAAAGATCGTCTGCACCCTCGGTCCAGCGGTCGCGGGCGCAGAAAAGATCCTCCAACTGGCCGAAGCAGGCATGGACGTCGCCCGGCTCAACATGAGTCACGGCACCCAGGCCGATCATGAGCAGAACTATGCGTGGGTCCGCGACGCCGCCGAGAAGCACGGCAAAGCCATCGCGATCCTCGCCGACCTGCAGGGACCCAAGATCCGACTCGGTGTGTTCGCCGACGGACCCGTGATCCTCGAGTCGGGCGCGACGTTCACCATCACGACCGACGACATCCTCGGCGACGCCACGCGCTGCTCGACGACCTACAAGGGCCTGCCCGGCGATGTTGATCCCGGAGACGAGATCCTGATCGACGACGGTCGCATGCGCCTGCGGGCCACCGAGGTCACCGCAACCGATGTCACCTGTGTCGTCGAGACGACCGGACCGGTCAGCAACAACAAGGGCCTCAACCTTCCCGGAGTCATGGTGAGCGTCCCTGCCATGAGCGAGAAGGACAACGACGACCTGCGGTTTGCGCTGCATCTCGGCGTCGACTTCATCGCACTGTCGTTCGTGCGTACGGCCGAGGACTACGACGACGTGCGCAAGATCATGGACGAAGAAGGCATCGTCGTCCCCGTCATCGCCAAGATCGAGAAGCCGCAGGCCGTCGACAACCTTGACGGCATCATGGACGCCTTCGACGGTGTGATGGTGGCGCGCGGAGACCTCGGCGTGGAGCTGCCGCTCGAGGACGTCCCGATCGTGCAGAAGCTGATCGTCGAGAAGGCCCGTCGCAATGCCAAGCCCGTCATCGTGGCGACGCAGATGCTCGAATCGATGATCTCCGCACCTCGCCCGACGCGCGCCGAGGCGTCAGATGTCGCCAACGCCGTGCTCGATGGTGCCGACGCCGTGATGCTTTCGGGCGAGACCAGCGTGGGGGAGTACCCCATCCACACGGTCAACACCATGTCTCGCATCGTGGAGTCCACCGAGGACCACGGTCTGCCCCGCATGGCGGCCTACGTCTGGAAGCCACGCACCAAAAGTGGCGTCATCTGCCGCGCAGCATCCGAGATCGCCGAGGCTGTCGACGCGCGTTTCCTCGTGGCATTCACCACGACCGGCGACTCCGCACGGCGCATGACGCGCTATCGCTCAAGGGTTCCTGTCATTGCGTTCACGCCCAATGCCAAGGTGCGCAACCAGCTGGCGCTCAGCTGGGGCATCGAGACCTTCCTCGTTCCTGAGGTCAAGCACACCGATGACATGGTCCTGCAGGTCGACAAGGCACTGCTGGAGATCGGTCGTTGCGGCGAAGGTCAGCAGGTCGTGATCGTTGCCGGAAGCCCTCCTGGCATTCCTGGCTCCACCAATGCGCTGCGCATTCACAACATGGGCGATGCGATCAATCGCGTCGCGCCCGCATACGGCGATCCCCAGGTCTGACGTCTTGGCGGCACGTCAGCGTCCTGCCGCTACTTGAGCGCCCCTCCCGGTCCTTGACCCCCCCGGTCCTTGAGCCCCCCTCTCGATCCTTGAGGCCCCCTCTCGGTCCTTGAGCTTGTCGAAAGGACGTTTCGACAGGCTCAACGTGCGAGTGGCTGAGCCACCCGTGCCGACGGGGGGGCGCCCCTCTCGGTCCTTGAGCTTGTCGAAAGGACGTTTCGACTCAACGTGCGAGTGGCTGAGCCACCCGCGCCGACGGGTCGGCGCGCCTCTCGGTCCTTGAGCTTGTCGAAAGGACGTTTCGACTCAACGTGCGAGTGGCTGAGCCACCCGTGCGGCCTTCGGCCGGTGCTCCATACGATTCGTGAGCGGCTCTCGAAACGAGAGTGGTCACGTAATCCGTGCCGAGTGCGGGACTCGAACCCGCACGCCCTTTCGGACAATGGTTTTTGAGACCATCGCGTCTACCATTCCGCCAACTCGGCTGGCACGCATGAGGCGCCAGGTGCTCGGTCCTGCGGGCGAGCCCTCCCAGCGCTTTTGCGCGAGATAACCTTCTCACGTGACTGAATCAGGCTCCGCCTCGGCTCCGCGTGTGGTGATCGCCGAGGACGAGGCCCTCATCCGACTCGACCTCGCTGAGATGCTCGCCGAAGAAGGCTACGTCGTGGTCGCTCAGGCGGGTGACGGCGAAACGGCCGTAGCCCTCGCGCTCGAGCACCAACCGGATCTCGTCGTGATGGACGTCAAGATGCCCAAGCTCGATGGGATTGCGGCTGCGTCGCAGATCGCCGCAGCGCGCATCGCACCCGTCGTGATGTTGACGGCGTTCAGCCAGCGAGAGCTCGTTGACCGCGCAAGCGACGCGGGAGCCATGGCGTACCTGGTCAAACCGTTCTCGAAGTCTGACCTCGTCCCGGCCATCGAGATGGCCATGAGTCGGTTCAAGGAAATCGCCGCATTGGAGAAGGAAGTGGGCGACCTCAACAGCCAGCTCGCGACCCGCAAACTCGTCGAGCGAGCCAAGTCGCTGCTGCAGGAAGCACTGGGACTGACCGAGCCTGAGGCGTTCAGCTGGATCCAGCGCACGGCCATGGATCTGCGCCTGCCGATGCAGCAGGTCGCCCAAGCGGTGATCGACCACGGTCCCGGCATGGATCCCGCGCAGGATCAGGGTCACTGAGGTCGGTTTCAGCCCATTGTTACAACTCGATGACGATGTCACCGATCCCTGAGAAGTCTGGTGCAAATGACCCCGGCGGGGACTACGTTCAGACATACATTGACGCTCCCGGGCACGTGTGTGCCGTGGGTTCTCTATTTATCCGGAGGATTGATGAAGCGCAGTAATAAGACATACCGTCTTGCTGCCATCGCCGCAGCGGGAGCACTCGTGCTCGCTGCTTGTGGTGGAAGCGACGACAAGAGTGAAGGTGACGCGCCTGCCGCCAAGGGCGACGGCGTGCTGACGATCGGCTCGCTGCTTCCGCAGACCGGTAGCCTCGCATTCCTCGGCCCGCCGGAGTTCGCTGGCGTCGACCTCGCAGTCAAGGACATCAACGACGCCGGTGGCGTGCTGGGCAAGGACGTCGTCCACGTTCGCGCTGACTCCGGCGACACCGACAACGCACTCGCACCCGCCGAGACCGACAAGCTGCTGAAGGCCAAGTCCGACGTCATCGTCGGTGCTGCGTCTTCCGGTGTCTCGCTGACCGTCATCGACAAGATCATGTCGGCCGGCTCGATCATGTTCTCGCCTGCCAACACGTCGACCGCGTTCGACGAGGGCGACTACTCCAAGCCTGACCTCTACTTCCGTACGGCGCCGTCCGACATCCTCCAGGGTGCCGTGCTCGCCAACCTCCTCATCGAGGACGGCCGTCAGAACGTCGCCATCCTGGCCCGCCAGGACGCATACGGCGAGACGCTGGCCAAGGAAGTCAAGAAGAACCTCGAAGACGCAGGTTCCAAGGTCGCCGTCTCGGTCCTCTACGACGAGAAGAACGGCCCGGGCGACACACAGATCACCCAGATCGCTGACGCCAAGGCCGACGCAGTCGTGCTGATCGCGTTCGACGAGACCACGACGATCATCCCCAAGCTGATCCAGGCTGGCGCCGGACCGAAGGACGTTCCAACGTACTTCGTCGACGGCAACACGTCCGACTACAGCACCACCGGCTCCAAGCAGCTGCCGGCGGGATCGCTCACCGGCACCAAGGGAACCATCCCGGGCGCAGACTCCGGTAACGACTTCAAGGATCGCTTGAAGACGGTCAACCCGGATCTGAAGGACTACTCCTACTCGGCGGAGTCCTACGACGCGGTCGTCCTGTCGGCACTTGCAGCTATCGCTGCCGGTGACGACGCTGGTGAGTCGATTGCGGCCAAGATGGTCGAGACCAGCAAGGGTGGCGAGAAGTGCACGACGTTCAAGGCGTGTGCTGAACTGCTCGCTGACGACAAGGACGCTGACATCGACTACGACGGAGTTTCCGGCGAGATCGAGCTCGGCGAGACCGGTAGCCCGACAGCTGCATCGATCGGCATCTACGAGTACGACGATACGAACAAGTACGCAGCAGTGAAGTTCATCAAGGGCAACATCTGATCCGAACGATCAGAACAGCCTGAACCACAGGTGGGCCCCGGTACTTCGGTACCGGGGCCCTTCTGTGTACTCGCCCGCTGGAGATGCTCACCACGAGGCCGCAGGAGGGCCCAAGCGGTGCCCCGGAAGACCCGAGCGTGGCGACACGGACCTCAAAGGTGCGGCAACAGCAGAACGCCCGACACCGTGGTGTCGGGCGCCCAGCGTTGGTCCAGCGAGCAGGGGAGTTTGGCGTGAGTCAGTCGTCCTTCTGACCCAACGTACCCAAATACAGCTCGATGACCTTGGGATCGTTGGCCAGGGACTTGCCGGTGCCGGAGTAGGCATTGCGCCCCTGGTCGAGAACATATCCGCGGTCACAGATCTGCAGACAACGGCGAGCGTTCTGCTCGACCATGACGACCGAGACACCCGCCTTGTTGATGTTGCGCGTCTGCACGAACACCTCGTCCTGCAGGACGGGTGACAGGCCCGCCGACGGCTCGTCGAGAAGAAGGACCGCGGGGTCCATCATCAGCGCTCGCCCCATGGCGACCATTTGTCGCTCGCCGCCGGACAACTGGCCGGCCCGCTGCTTGCGACGCTCGCCGAGACGGGGGAACAGGTCGGTGACGAAGCCGAATCGCTCGTTGAACTTCTTGGGTGCCTGGTAGCAACCCATCTCGAGATTTTCCTCGATCGTCAGGCTGGGGAACACGTTGTTGTTCTGCGGAACGAAGCCGATGCCCTTGGAGACAAGCTGGTCGGCGCGTTGGTTGGTGATGTCCTCGCCGTTGAGCAGGACTGTTCCGCTGTGGACCTTGACCAGGCCGAAGAGGGCCTTGAGCAGCGTCGACTTGCCTGCGCCGTTGGGGCCGATGATGCCGACGAGCTCACCCGGCTGGCAGTACAGGTCTGCGCCATTGAGGATGTTGACGCCCGGCAGATAGCCGGCGATGAGGTCGTCGGCCCGCAGAACGGCACCGTCGGCGTTGGCGAGGTGTCCCGCGCGTTCGGTCGACTCGGTGGTCTCAGTCATGATTTGCCTTCCAGCTCGGCTTCAGCCTCGACGTCGAGCTCGTCGACGTCGACCTCGGTGATGTCGGTGTCATGATGTGCGCCGAGGTAGGCATCGATCACCGATTGATTGGACATCACGGACTGCGGGGAACCCTCCGCGACGATTTGGCCCTGCGCCATCACGATGACCCAGTCGGAGATGTCGCGCACCATGTCCATGTCGTGCTCGACGAACAGCACGGTGCGTCCTTCGTCTCTCAGGGACTTGACGTGTCCGAGCAGTGACTGTTTAAGCGCCGGGTTGACTCCGGCCATCGGCTCGTCGAGCATGATCAGCTCGGGATTGACCATCAGCGAGCGCGCCATTTCAAGCAGCTTGCGTTGGCCACCGGACAACGACCCGGCGAAGTCCTCGCGCTTGGCGTCGAGTTTGAACCTCTCAAGCAGCGCGTCGGCGCGGGCGGTGATCTCGTCCTCCTGTGGCCCCCACAGGAACTTGAACGGGGCGGACCAGAAGTGCTCGCCGCGCTGGCCAGTGGCGCCAAGACGCATGTTCTCGATGACCTTGAGCTTGGAGAGCACCTTGGTCAACTGGAACGTCCGGACCATGCCGAGACGCGCCACCTTGTAGGCCGGCACCTTGCCGAGGGACTTGCCGTTGAATGCCCAGTCGCCCGAGTCCGGCTCGTCAAAGCCGGTCAGCAGGTTGAACAGCGTGGTCTTGCCGGCACCGTTGGGACCGATCAGTGCGGTGATGACACCACGCTGGATCTCGATGTGATCGACATCGACCGCCTTGAGTCCACCGAATGTCCGGACGATGTTGCTGCCCTTGAGGATTGGATCGGGCTTGGGTGCACCTGGTTCGTTGGGCACGCCTTCGAGTGCGGCACGCGCAGCGCTGAGTTCAGCGGCCATCGATCGCGATCTCCCTTCGGTCTCCAAAGATCCCCTGTGGTCGGTAGATCATGAGGAGCATGAGTCCCAATCCGAGCATGATGAATCGGATGAGGCTGGACTGGGTGTTGGTCATGATGAAGTCGGGGATCAGCGGGTCGGCGCCTGCCGTCGCCTGCCCGAAGAATGACCCGAGGCCGGCGATCAGGAACCAGAAGATGATCGAGCCGACGACCGGTCCGAGCACGCGAGCTGCGCCACCGACCAGCAGGGCTGCGTAGGCGTAGAACGTGAACGTGGTGTTGAAGTCTGTCGGGACGGCGGAACCCTGCTTGAGGATGTGGAAGATTCCGGCGAGGCCACCGAACAGGCCACCGAGCACGAGCGCCTGCATCTTGTAGGCGAAGACGTTCTTGCCCAGCGAACGCACGGCGTCCTCGTCTTCGCGGATCGAGCGGAGCACGCGGCCCCACGGGCTCCGCATGAGGGCCCAGACGAGCAGGCAGCCCAACGCCACCAGCGACCATCCGACAGTGATCGACCAAAGGTCGCCTCGCCTGAACGAGACGAATCCGAGGTCAAGACCGCTGCCGTACGGATTGAGGTCGCGGTAGGTGCCCGCGAATCCGGTGAGGCCGTTGGACCCACCGAAGGTGTCCTTGAACTCCACGGCCCCGAAGATCAGTCGCAAGATCTCCGCGGTCGCGATCGTGGCAATGGCCAGATAGTCCGCTCGAAGGCGCAGAGTCGGAACGCCGAGCACGAGGGCCAGCAACACCGAACCGCCGAGTCCGATGGCGATTCCCATGTAGAACGAGAGGTCCCAGGTGACCACGCTGACGGCGAGGCCGAATGCGGCGATCGACATGAAGCCGGCCTGACCGAAGTTGAGCAGTCCGGTGTAGCCGAAGTGGATGTTGAGGCCGATGGCCGCCAGTGCGAAGACGATGGCCTGAGGTCCGAGGGCCGCCGAGAAGGCAGCGTCGATGATGGTTCCGAAGTCCATGATCCCTCCCTATCCGATCCGTTGGGCTCGGCCGAGGAGGCCTTGCGGTCTGACGAGCAGGATGAGGATCATGACCAGGAGTGCGCCGACGTCCTTGATGGATGCGGGCACTGGGTGCCATCCCCACAGGGAAACAATCGGTGCGACCTCGACCATCAGGCCGATGACCAGCGAGCCCACCAGCGCGCCCCAGATCGTGCCGAGCCCGCCCAGAGTGACGGCAGCAAATACCAGCAGCAACAGCTTGAATCCCATCTGGAAGTTGACCTGTTGGTTGATCGCCAACAGCACACCCGCGAGGCCAGTCAGCGCTGTACCGAGAATCCACACCGCGGAGATGACGCCGTCGACGCGCATACCGGAGGACGCGGAAAGTGCGGGGTTGTCGGAAACCGCGCGCATGGCCTTGCCGAGGCGGGTGCGCATCAGGGCGATGCAGGTGATGACAAGCGTGATGATCGCGATCGTGAAGATCGCAACTTCCTTGTCGGAGAGCGCAATCGGGCCGTAGTCGTTGCGGCCCTGGGCGACATATTGGCTGAGCGTCTTGGTCGATCCGCCGAATGAGTACTGGTAGATGCTGCGCAGCAGCAAGGCGAAGCCGATGGACACGATCATCATGGCGATCAGGCCGGTTCCACGGCTGCGCAGAGGCCGCCAGAGGCCGCGATCCTGGCAAGTACCCGAACAGCGCGGAGGCGAACACGGCGAATATGCCGGCCACGACCACCGGAAGCCCGATGCCTCGGTTGAACATGTACGTCATGATTCCGCCGAACGTGATCAGGTCACCATGGGCAAAGTTGGTCAAGCCGGTGGTGCCGAAGATCAAGGACAGCCCGAGTGCGGCCAAGGCGATGATCAAGCCGTACTTCAGACCCGACGTCGTCGAATCGATGAGCTTGCTGGTGAACGTCGAGGCCGTCACCTGGACAGCGCCGATCTGGTACTGGGCGAAGTTGCTGCCGCCAAGACGGGCGGTGATCGTCTTGTCGGTCTCGCCCTTGCCGCTCAGCTTGACACCTCGGCCGGCAGCGTGTCAGGGTCGAGCACCACGACGTACACACCATTGCTGGGGATCGCGATGCTCACTCGACCTTGCTGATCGGTGACCTGCGTACCGATGAGGCTGCCGTCCTTGCTGTCGGCATAGACGGTGAGAGTCACACCGGGAATCGTCTCGGGTTCGCCCTCTCCGCCTTTGAGGTCGCGAAGGGTGACAGTGATGTTCTGTCCTTCGACGATCGGGTTCTGCTCGGGAATCTCACCCGCAGTTGCCGTTGCAGACGGTGTGGGTGTGGGGGTCGGCGTGGCCAGTGCCGTCGCCGGCGAGAGGAGGATGAAGACCCCCACTACTGCTGCGAGTAGGGCCGCGGGTCGCAATCGCACGCATGTACTCCTGTCGGCTGAGCCTGAAGATTCACCAGTGATCCTCGGACTATAACCAACTCGGGGTCCAGTGCAGGGCGAGTCGCGGTCCTGGAAGGTGACAGTTGGGTTTCGGTGGGTTTCGTTCAGTGGATCGCGATGGCGATCTGGCACAGGAACGGGGCGATGATCAGCGCCGGAAGAAGATCGGCGACCGGAATGGGCTTCAGGTTGAGAAGTCGGAACGCCACACCGATCAAGATCAGTCCGCCCGTTGCGGTGAGCGCTAGAAGGTGGGCATCTGGCAGAAACGATCCGAGCAGCGCACCCAGCAGGGTGAGAAGTCCTTGGATGACGGCAACTGACAGTGCCGAGGCCATGACGCCGATGCCGAACGACGCAGCGAAGGCCAGCGACGCGAAGCCGTCAAGCACGGCCTTCAGCAGGAGCTGATCTGCACCATTGCCGATTCCCTCGTTGATCGCACCAAGGATCGTCAACGGACCCACGCAGAACACCAGTGAGCTGATCACGAAACCCTCGACGAACTTGTCTCGTCCAACGCCTGCGCCCTCGCGGGTGAGACGGCGCTGCAACCACGCGCCCACATCTTCCAGGCGGTCCTCCAGGCGCAGCAATGATCCGATGATGCCGCCGACAACAAGCGCGCCAAGCACGATCAGCACCGGTGCGCTGGTCCCGACCGCGTCAACGAGAGTCGAATCGGAGACCGCCATCGCCCCTTGGGCGGCAATCAGGAGAGTCGCCAGGCCCAAGGCCGTCGTGACAGTGGACCGCACCCGCTCGGTGAGCCGGTGCCCGATGAGCAGGCCCAGCCCCGAGCCGACGACGACAGTCGCCACATTCGTCAGAGTGCCGAACCCGGTGAACATGTAGGGTCTCCCTCGGCGCTTGATCGACGACTTTTCAACTAGGCGGCAGGCGCCCAGCGGTAGTGTGTCACCCCACACTGGCTTCGCCGGTGTCATGGACAGAATCAGGATCCTATGTCGGCCAGAACTCCTATCGTCCTGCGGGACGCCGATCGCAACGACGCTGCCGCGTTGGTGGCGCTCTGGAGCGAGTGTGCCGCGGCGAGTCGCGACGAGGGGTCGGAGGCTTTCACCCAGCAGGCCTTGTGGCGTGAGCCGGGAGTCGCCGAGGCCGAAGCGGCGCTTGAGCTCAATCTCGCTCAGTCCGACAAACGAATTGTGGCTCGCGACGGCCGACGGTGAGGTCGTTGGCGCGACGGTCTTCGCTGTCAGCACGTTGACCCCGATCAGCCTGACCCGGGTATTGATCGTCACCGAGATCCAGGTGTCTCCGCGCTTCCGGCGCAGATCCGTCGCGTCGAGGCTGCTTTCCGCCGCAGCGCTCCATGGTGAGGACCACAACTGCGAGATCGTGGTCGCCTCGATCCCTGCACACTCACGCGAGCCGCATCGCTACCTCGCCAAGATCGGGTTCAACCAGATCGCCATTGTTCGTGCGATCCAGGCGAGCAAGCTTCGTTCGCGGCTGTCCGGCAAAGCCACCAACTCGCGCGACACCGGCAAGCTCATTGCCGTACGTCGCACACTGCGCCGTCGACAGGATGGCGCCATGGGCGTCGGCACCCGTCAATGACTGTCCGCTGCGCCGGATAGAGTCGCCGGTGTGGACCGCCTACTGCTGATCGACGGCCATTCCGTCGCCTATCGCGCCTTCTTCGCCCTTCCCGTCGAGAATTTCTCGACCACGACCGGACAGAGCACCAATGCGGTGTTCGGGTTCACCTCGATGTTGATCAATGTCTTGCGGGATGAGAAGCCCACCCACGTCGCCGTGGCGTTCGACGTCTCGCGACAGACCTTCCGGCTCGAGCAGTACGCCGAGTACAAAGGCAACCGTGCCAAGTCGCCTCCGGAGTTCAGCGGCCAGATCCCCTTGATCAAGGAGATCCTTGACGCATTGCACATCCAGACGTTCGAAAAGGTCGGCTTCGAGGCTGACGACATCATCGGCACCCTCGCGACTCGTGCTGAGTCGGCCGGCATGGAAGTTCTGATCTGCACCGGCGACCGCGATGCGCTTCAGCTGGTCACCGACCAGACGACGGTGCTCTATCCACGCAAGGGTGTCTCCGACCTCGCCCGCATGACGCCGACCGCGGTCGAGGAGAAGTACGCCGTCACGCCCGAGCACTACCCCGACATCGCGGCTCTGGTCGGCGAGACGAGCGACAACCTCCCCGGTGTGCCCGGTGTCGGGCCCAAGACCGCAGCAAAATGGATCAACCAGTACGGCACGCTCGACGCGCTTGTCGCCGATGTCGACAACGTGCCGGGCAAGGCGGGGGAGTCGCTGCGTGAGCACCTCGACAACGTCCTGCGAAACCGTCGCATCAATGCCCTGATCCGTGACCTTGACCTGCCTGCTGGTCCGGCTGATCTCAGCTTCGACACCGTCTGGGACCGCGAGGCAATCCACACCGTCTTCGACGCCCTCGAGTTCAACGCACTGCGCGTGCGGCTGTTCGAGGCATTTGGCGAGGTCGAGCCCCAGACCGATGAGGGGTTCGACCTCGAGGGCACCAACCTCGATCCCGGCGCGGTTGGTGCTTGGCTCGAGGAGCATACGGCGTCGGGCGACCGACTTGGTCTTCACGTGCAGGGCTCGTGGGGGCGCGGCACCGGCGATGTGGTGGCGATCGCGATCGCCACTGATGCTGCGGCTGCGTGGGTCAACGTCGACGAGATCACGCCAGACGATGACGTCGCAATCGCCGCCTGGCTCGCCGATCCGCACCGTCCCAAGGTGTTGCACGACGTCAAGGGTCCTGCCCTTGCGCTTGCCGCCCGGGGATGGCCGCTCGAAGGTGTCGACGCCGACACGGCACTGTCGGCCTACGTCGTACGTCCCGATCAGCGCTCATACGATCTCGCCGACCTCTCGGTGCGCTATCTCAAGCGCGAGCTGCGTGACGACTCCGAGGCGTCCGGCCAGCTGACCCTTGACACCGACAATGCCGGCGCCGAGTCGGGAATGCTGCGCGCCCGTGCCACGCTCGACCTGGCGGTCGTGCTTGATGACGAGGTCGAGTCTGTTGGCGGCACACCGTTGATCGCCGACGTTGAGCTGCCGCTCGTGGCAACCCTGGCTCGGATGGAGCGAGCCGGCATCGCGATCGACGACGAGCACCTGATCTCCCTGGAGTCTGAGTTCGCAGCGCGCGCCCTGGATGCCGCCTCTGAGGCCTATGCCGCGATCGGTGGCAAGGAGATCAACCTCGGTTCGCCCAAACAGCTGCAGGTCGTGCTGTTCGACGAGCTCGGTATGCCCAAGACCAAGCGGACCAAGACGGGCTACACCACAGACGCCGAGGCGCTGCAGTCGTTGTTCGACAAGACCGAGCACCCATTCCTCCAGCACTTGCTGGAGCATCGCGATGTCACCAGGCTGCGGCAGACCGTCGACGGCCTCCGCAAGTCGATCTCCGACGACGGCCGCATCCACACCACGTACGCCCAGACGATCGCGGCGACAGGTCGGTTGAGCTCCAACGACCCCAATCTGCAGAACATTCCGATCCGCACCGCGTCGGGTCGTCGCATTCGCGAGGCGTTCTGTGTCGGCGAGGGCTACGAGACCTTGTTGACGGCCGACTACAGCCAGATCGAGATGCGCATCATGGCGCACCTGTCGGAGGACGCCGATCTCATCGAGGCGTTCAAGTCCGGCGAGGACTTCCACACCGTGACCGCATCGAAGGTGTTCTCGGTGCCTGCAGAGGAGGTCGGCACCGAGCTGCGGGCTCGGATCAAGGCGATGAACTACGGCCTTGCCTACGGATTGTCGTCCTATGGCCTCAGCCAGCAGCTCAACATCTCGACGGGCGAGGCCCAGGGGCTGATGGATGACTACTTCTCGCGTTTCGGCGGAGTGCGTGACTATCTTCGTGGCCTCGTCGACGAAGCCCGGCAGACCGGTTTCACCGAGACGATCCTCGGTCGACGTCGCTACCTTCCAGATCTGGTGAGCGACAATCGCCAACGACGCGAGATGGCCGAGCGGATGGCGCTGAATGCTCCCATTCAGGGTTCGGCTGCCGACATCATCAAGGTCGCGATGCTGGGGGTCGAGCGCGCCATCGATGCCGCCGGTCTCGGCTCGCGCATGCTCCTGCAGGTGCACGACGAGCTCGTGTTCGAGGTCGCACCCGGTGAGCTTGAAAGGCTTGAAGTGCTCGTGCGTGAGCAGATGGCGGCCGCTGCCGACCTGACGGTGCCGCTCGACGTGTCGGTCGGCATCGGCTCGACCTGGCACGCGGCAGGGCACTAGATCAGGGTTCGCGGCGCTCGCCCGGCGCGACCCAGACGACGGTGGCGAGCACGGCCGCGACGATCGCGACGGTGAGCACCAGTCCGGTGAAGCCGACACCGAAGCCGTAGGCCACCGCGAGCACGGCAGCAACGGCTCCCCAGAGCATGAAGACGATCCGTGCGCATGCCGTGCCAGCGCATCGAATACCAAGAGGTGGACGATTGCGAGCAGCGAGCCGGCCAACGCGAACAACCACAGCCGGTCGGTGACTTCCGCGTACTTGATCGCCGCCGACCAGGATCAGCGCCAGGTGCGGCAGCACAGCGGTGCCGGCAACAGCAAGGGCGCCGAATCCCGCCGACCAGGGTCACAGCTCGCAGCCGTGCGTGGTGCGTTGTTGCCCGCGCCAGGTCGGGGAACAGCACGACGCTGACGAACTGCGGGAAGAACAGCGCCGCCTTCGCGAGGATCAGCCCCGAGGCGTACAGCCCGCTCTCGTGGACGTCGAACCGGTTGCGGGCGATCAGCGAGTCCAGGTTGCTGAGCACGAAGTATGCGAGCAGCGCGTGCGTCGACAGCATGGCTTCGCGGAGGAGCGGTCGCCGGCTGATCCGGGTGCCGGCCGTCGGAGTGCCCGAGCAGCAATCTGGCGCCGGCCACGACGGGGAGCCAGGATCCGATGGCGATGCCGATCATGGCCGACGTCGTGGTGGGGGAGATGACCAGCGCGAGCGTGCCGCCGCTCAACCGCCCGACTCCGTTGCCCAGGTAGATCGCGGTGAGCGAGCCCCATCGGGACGTGCCCTGGGCAACACCGGCGGCGGCGCCCATGATCGTCAGCGGCATGAGGGTCGCTCCGCACAGGATGACGGGCCAGTAGCTGTCGAGCTTCAGCGCTGGCGTCAGCACGACGGTGGATGCCGCGACGATGGTGCCGACGAAAACTGCCACCATGATCGTGACGCGCAGCGGTCGCGCTGATGATCTGGTCGCGATGTTCCGGGATCGACGGCGAGCCGTCGTGCTGTGACGGCCTGCAGTCCGAGCGAGGCGACGCTGCCGACGAGGATGATGCCGAACAGCGCGGTGAGCGCGCCGAATTCCTGTGGGATCAGCATGCGGGCCGAGACGATGTTGAAGCCGTAGACCGCGAGGTTCATGCCCATCATTCCGGCGGCGACGAGGGTTCCGCCGGTCATCGTCTGCCGCGTTGGACCTCACCACGGCACAATAGCCGTGGCAGGCGCCCGCCACGCCGAAAGGGCCAACTGTGTCGATCAGCGAGCGTCTGCGGCGTGCCGATCGTGCCGCTGTGGGCCTGCCTGCTGGCCGTCGCCGTCTGCGCGCCGCTGTTCGCCCGGGGCTACGTGCTGTCGTACGACATGGTCTGGGTGCCGCATCTCGATCTCGACCGCGCCGTGAGTTCTGGGGGCTTGGTCGGCGTTGCCACGTGCCGTGCCGTCCGACGCCGTGGTCGGCCCTGCTCGGGAGCCGTGATGCCGGCGGCGCTGGTGCAAAGGCATCGTGCTGTTCGGCGCGCTGTTCCTGCTCGGCCTCGGCGCGGCCGGTTGCTGGGTCAGATCGCCCGCTGGTCGCGCGGCTCGCGGGGGCGACCTTCGCGGTGTGGAATCCGTTCGTGGCCGAGCGGCTGGTCCTGGGGCAGTGGCCGCTGCTGATCGCGTGCGCGGCGTCTCCTTTGGCTGATCTCCGCGCTGGTGGACGACGACGGACCGCGCGGTGGCCCACGGTGCATGGCGCTTGGCGGCACGGCTCTGTCGCCGGCGACCGGACTGATGGGCGTCGTGGTCGGGGTCATCGCAGCATGGCGCCGGGGATCGTGCGCGTGGTGCTGCTGGCCGCGACTCCTGAACTTGCCGTGGATCGTCGCCGGTCTTCTTCAGCCGACCTCCGGGCGAGTCCGATCCCGCGGCCGTAGGCCTGTTCGATGTGCAGTCCGAGGGCCACTTCGGCCGGCTCGGGTCGGCACTCACGCTGGGCGGCATCTGGAACTCCGAAGTGGTCCCCACCTCCCGGACACTGGGTATCGCGGTGCTGTTTGCCGTCGTGATCGCGGCGAGATCGCTGCTCGGCATCGCGGTGCTGTGACCGCGGACCGCCGCCTGCTCGCCGTGCTGGTCGTGATCGGTGGCGTCGGTCTGGTAGTGGCGCTGGCGGGCTGGCTGGTTCCGGACCTGGTCGGGACCATCTGGCGACGTCCCGGCGGCGGCATCATCCGCGACGGAACGCGGTGGCTGGCTCTGCTGGTGCCGCTGCGAGGCCGTGGCGTTCGGCGCCGGCGTGGGTGCGTTGTCCCGATGCGAGCGCGCGTCGTGGCGCGTGCCCGCATGCCGTGCTGGGCGTGCTCTGCCGATCATCGCGCTGCCCGACCTGGGCTGGGGCGTGGGCGGCAAGCTTAAGCCGGCGAGCTATCCCGCCGTCGTGGGCCGAGGCGCGTGACGCGATCGCGGCAAGCGAGTCAGCGGCGACATCCTCGTGCTGCCGTTCTCCGCCTACCGCGCACCGAGCTGGAATGACGACCGCACCGTCATCGATCCGGCGGGCCGGTTCTTCGACCGTACGACCGTCACCAACGACGAGCTCAACGTGGCCGGCACGGTGATTGCAGGCGAGGACCCACGAGCCGCCGCTGTCGCGCGGGCCTCGGCGTTGCCGGAGTCGGTACCGAGGCTGGCCGCTGCTGGGCATCGGGCTCGCCGTGGTCGACACCGAGGCACCGGGAGCAGACGCGCTGGCAGCCGTGGGCTCCGGCACGGAACTGAACCTCGCCAAGCAGGGGCTGCGCGTCTTTGTGATTCCCGACGCAGAGCCGTCGCCGATCTCTCCGCGGGACCGATGGACGATGGTCGTCGCCTGGGCGGTGGCCGGGTCGGTGCTCGGCTGCGCCATCTGGGCAGCAATCCGCTCGCGCCGTCGACTGGACCTAGACCGGTAGACGGCGAAAGACGGGCCGGGGCAGGTGCCGAAGCCCTGACATGACGACTCGCATCGAGCCGGGCACCCAGATCTGCTCCTTGCCATTGCGCACGGCCGTCGACGACGGCGTCGGCAACCGCATCCGGGGTGGTGGCGAGCGGCGCAGGGTCGAGGCCTTCGGTCATCTTCGACGCCACGAAGCCCGGGCGTACGACGAGCACCCGACCGCCAACATCTCGCAGCGCCTCGCCCAGACCGGTGTAGAACGCGTCCATCCCGGCCTTCGTGGACCCGTAGACGAAGTTGGAACGACGGGGACGCTCACCGGCGACACTCGACAACGCAACGATCACGCCGTGACCCTGCTGCACGGATGCGTGCGGCGAGCGACACTCCGGTGGTGACAGCGCCGACGTAGTTGACCGCGGCGAGCTTGCGGGCGGCTTCGACATCGGTCCAGGCGCTCTCGGGGTCACCGAGCAGGCCGAACGCGACGACGGCGAGGTCGATGTCGCCGTCGATGCCCGCGATCAGGCCTCGTGTGCGGCGGAGTCCAGTGCCTCGAAGTCGGCGGCTGACACGACGCAGCCCATGGTCGTCCAGTCGGGTGCATGGCTGCATCCCGCCGCTCGCCGGGGCGAGCCGCAACGGTGACCCGCAACCCGGGTGCCGCCTTGGCGTAGCGCTCGGCGATCGCGAGGGCTATGTCGGAGGTGCCGCCGAGCAGCAGCAGGGACTGGGGGATGCCGAGTGCATTGATCATGGTGGCCTCTACAGGTCGAGTCGTCGGGATAGGTCTGAGCGGAACAGTCCGGCAGGATCGAACTGCTGGCGGATGGAAAGGAAATCGTCCAGGCGTGGGTACATACGCTGCAGGGCCGACGACGAGGTACGCGCAGTCCTTGGCGAGGTAGATGCGCCCACCTGCGGCCACGACGAGCTCGTCGAGATGGGCCAGCAGGAGGTCGAGTCCGGGCCGCACCGGAAGATCCACGGCGAGCGTCCAGCCGGGCAGGGGAAACGACATCGGTGAATCGTTGGCCGGACCGAAACGCTTGAGCACGTTCAGCCAGGACACGTGACCGGAGGCCGCCAGAATCTGGACGGCGTTGGTGAAGGTCGGCTCCTCGCCGAACGGCACCACGAACTGGTACTGCACGAATCCGCGCCGGCCGTAGACCCGGTTCCAGTCGCCCATGACGTCGAGCGGGTGGAAGAACTGGGTGATGTTCTGCACCTCGCCGGTGCGATCGCGAGGCGCCTTGGCGAACCATGCGGCGTTGAAGGCTCTCGCGGTGAACGGATTGACCAGCCCGACCGGGGGAGTGAACGGGATACGGCCCCGTTGGGGGGCCGCGAAGTCGAGTGCATGGGCGCGCTGCCCGGGCTCGAGGTCATCGAGGCGTGCCGGATTGCCCCGGGTGACGACCGACCGACCCAAGGATCCGCCCGAGGTGGCGTTGTCGAACCAGGCCACGGAGTAGGTGTAGTCATCGTCACCGGAGGACAACGTCTCGAGCAGGCCCGGCAAATGAGGCACCTTCACGGTGTCGACCACGAAGTATGACGTCTCGACCCGCTTGAGGGCGATCGTCGCCTCGAGCACGATGCCGGTCAGCCCCATGCCGCCGACAGTCGCCCAGAACAGCTCGGCATCCGGCCCGTCAGGCGTCAGGCTCAGAACCTCACCAGATGCCAGCAGGAGATCCATGGCGCGTACGTGACTGCCGAAGCTGCCGTCGACGTGGTGATTCTTGCCGTGTACGTCAGCGGCGATCGCTCCACCGATGGTGACCTGCCGGGTGCCGGGCACGACCGGAAGCCAAAATCCGTGGGGGAGGACGTGCCGGAGCACCTGGTCGATGCTTGCGCCGGACTGCACCCGAATTGACGGTGTCGTCGTGTCGAGATCGAGGATCGCGTGCCAAGAAGTGAGGTCGACGACGCTGCCCCCGCCATTTTGAGCGGGATCGCCGTAGCTTCGACCCAGACCGCGGCCGATGATCCCGCGCGGCCCGGCGGTGGTGAGGGCCCTTCGCAGCGCATCGAGGTTCGCAGGCCGGATGACCTGCGCGGTGCTGGGGCTGGTGCCGCCCCAGCCGGTGAGTCGCTCGACGTTGCTCATGAGGAGTACACGCCCATGGCGAAGGTGGCGAGCCAGACCACCGCGATGATCTGCAGCACCGGGTCGCGCAGGACAACTTCTTCGGGTTCGCCTGCGCCACCAAGATCGATGTCGACGGCATAGCGCAGCAGGCCGATCACGAACGGCGCGATCGAGATGGCCTGCCAGTTGATGTCGGAACCGGTGGAGATCTCGAAGGCCCACAAGCTGTACGCCGTGATCGTGACGGCGGCGGCAAGGCTCCAGACGAAACGCAGGTAGGAGACGCTGTAGGCCTCCAACGACCGTCGTGTGCCGGTCACGGATCCGAGGTTGTGCAGCTCTGAGTAGCGCTTGCCGGCCACCATGAACAGCGAGCCAAAGGATGCCACCAACAGGAACCACTGAGACAACGGCACTTCAACGGCCACGCCGCCGGCAATCGCCCGCAACAGGAATCCCGCGGAGACGATTGCCAGGTCGATCACGGGCTGATCCTTCAACCAGAACGCGTAGGCCAGCTGAATCGCGATGTAGACGCCGATCGTTGCAGCGGTCGTCGCGTTGACGGTCAACGCGACGGCGATGGATCCGAGGGCCAGGACCACACCGACGACCAGCGCGACGCGGATGGACAGCTCGCCGGCCGCGATCGGTCGCTTGCTCTTGCGTGGGTGTCGACGATCTTCCTCGACATCACGTACATCGTTGATCAAGTAGATCGCGGACGACGCCATCGTGAACGCCACGAACGTGACTGCTGCGGTCTGGATCGTGTTCAGCTCGTCGATCGTGCCGGCAGCGATGGGTGCGGCGAGCACCAGAAGGTTCTTCAGCCACTGGCGCGGTCGGACTGCACGGATCAGCGCAGCGGATGTCTGCGCGGGAGTGGTCATGATGCGGTCAGCCTAGTGTTCGGCGGGTGCGCGGACGGGGCAAGCGAAGATCTGCTGGCAGGACGACCGCAGGTACAGGGCGGGAGAACGTCACGACGAGCCGATCGGACCCCGTTGTGGGGTCCGATCGGCTCGTAGGTGTTGGTGACGAATCAGTTGCCGTAGTTGACGTTTGTCACGTCAATCGGCTTCTCGCCAGCGTTCTGTTGCGACTGCACGACGCCCACAACTGTGGCGCCTGCCAGTCCAAGTCCTGCAATGAAGGCGATGAGGCCGCCAGTAAATGTTCCCACGTTGATGTCCTCCCTCAGACTTGCCAAGTTTACCAGTGGGTGGGTCACCCACCAAAGCGTCAGATCGACGCGGCGCGCCGTCGAACAGCGCCAAGAATGATGCCGGAAAATTCGCTCTGCGAGGTGACCCAGCTGAACGTCTTCGCCTTCGTGTGGGCGCCCTCGCCCAAGAAGGCACGCCACTCGTTGTCCTCGATGAGCGTGCGAATTGCTGCAGTGAGCTCCTCGCGGGTGTCGACCAGGACGCCCGAGTCCTTGTGGTCGATCGACTCCGTGGTTCCGCCAGCGCTGCTGTAGGCGACTGTCGGCGTGGAATGGGCGCCGGCCTCGCCGATGACAATTCCCCAGCCCTCTTTGAGGGACGGCAGGGCCATGAACCATGACGTCGCGAGAAGTTCGTGCTTGGTCTGGTCATCGACGAATCCATGGAAGTGCACGCGATTGCTGACACCGCGCGTGGCGGCGTGCTCGACCAGCTCGTCGTGCCACCACCCGGTGCCGACGACGTCAAGCTCGAGATCGGGGTGGTCGGCGATCAGCTCGGCGACCGCGTCGATCGCGTGCTCGACCTGCTTGTGGGGGACCAGTCGACCCACAACGCTGAAACGCGGGGTGCTGGACCGCTGACTGACAACTTCTGGGGCTGCGTCGTTGCCGTTGTGCACGATGCTGATGCGGTCTCGATCGACGCCCAGGTCGATGAGTTCTTCGCGTGTAGCTGTCGAGACGGCGATGTAGCGGCTGTTGCGGTAGAGCCGCGGGGCGAGCCAGCTCTCGATCCACCAGCCGAACTTGCCGGTCAGGCCCGGATATACGACCGGCCACTGCTCGCGGTGGACATGGTGAACCAGGACGACCACAGGCTTGCGAGTGGCCAACCGGGTGAAGAACGGAAGGCCGTTCTGTACGTCGACTACCACGTCGACCTTGCCGAAACGGCCCAGAAGCAAGGCAAAAAAGGTGCGGAGGTAGATGTCCATCTTGGCGCCACGGCGCACGAAGCGAACGCCGTCGATGACCTCTGTCCGAGGTGCATTGGCGTGAGCCGCGCAGGCGATCGTCACGGTATGGCCCCGTTCGACCAGCCCGCGGGCCATGTTCTCGACATACCGCTCGGAACCCCCACCCTCAGGGTTCTGTGTGTCGCGCCAGTTGCAGAAAAGCACGTGCATGATGTGCCGGCCAGGCGGGCCAGCCCTCCCTTGTGAGACCGGCACACGTGCCGGTCAGGCTCCCTCGTCGCACCCTCATGCGAAGAACGTGCGTCCCTCAACGCACACCTCATTCTAGCATTCGAGTGGTCCACGAGCCGGGTATCGTTCGTGGGTGCCCGCTTCGCCGCTGATACCGACAGTGGTGCAACAGCGATTCGTGTGGCGGACCCGCCTGACGGCATCAAGCCTGGTGCTGGCGGCGTTGGCCTTCGTGACGGCACCCGGCCGAATCCTGGGCGACACCAAGGCGGACCTCGTGCTGGCGCCGGACGCATTCCTGTCGCGGGCTCTTCACCTGTGGGAGCCGGCCGGGTGGTTCGGTCAGGTGCAGAACCAGGCCTACGGCTATCTGTTCCCGATGGGTCCGTTCTTCTGGTTGGGTCACGTCGTCCAGGCCCCGCCGTGGATCATCCAGCGCGGGTGGTGGGCACTGGTCCTCGTCGTGGCGTTTCTGGGAATGGTCAAGCTGTGCGGTGTGCTCGGGGTCGGATCGCCGACGGCGCGGATCATCGGCGGATTCGCCTTCGCGTTGTCGCCGCGCGTGCTCAGCATCATCGGGGCGAGCTCGATCGAGCTGTGGCCGTCCGCACTCGCCCCGTGGGTCCTCGTGCCGTTGGCGATCGGGCTCCGTCGAGGGCATCCCAGACTCATGGCGGCATACAGCGCCCTGGCGGTGGCAGCGGTGGGCGGCGTCAATGCGGCGGCCACTTCGGCTGTGCTGCCGCTGGGTGTGCTGCTGATCCTGATGGCTGCGCCCGGCCCGCGGCGGCGCACACTCATGCTGTGGTGGCCCGGATTCGTCCTGCTCGGCACGGTCTGGTGGTGGGGTCCGCTCCTTGTCCTCGGCAAGTACAGCCCACCGTTCCTCGACTTCATCGAGAGTGCGTCGACGACGACCTTCGCCGCGACCGCGTTTGACGCATTGCGGGGGACCACCAACTGGCTGCCCTATCTGGACGGCGGTTATGCAGCCGGTGGTCAGCTGATCTCCGAGCCGGTCATCATCGTCAACAGCGCCGTCATCATGGCGCTCGGACTCTGGGGAGTCGCCCGCCGGGACAACCCGGTGGGGCAGTTCTGCGCGGCGGCGCTTGCCATGGGCCTGGTGTTGGTCACGCTCGGGCACCAGGGCACCAACTTGGGGACGTCGTTCTGGCAGTCGCTGCTCGACGGAGTGCTGTCGCCCGTACGCAACGACCACAAGTACGACCCGGTCATCCGGATCCCGATGGTGTTGGGCCTGGTGCACGTCGTGACGGTTCTGGCCGCCGAAGGCAGGTCACGCGCCCGCGATGCTGCCGGAGTCCTGATTCTGTCGGCCGCGGCGCTGGCAGGCTCGACTGTTCCGGCCTGGACGGCCGGAATGGCTTACGCAGGGTCATACGCCGAGGTTCCCGGCTACTGGACCAATGCGGCCAGCTGGCTGGAGGACAACGGCCCCGACCAGAACGCGCTGCTGATTCCTGCCTCGTCGTTCGGCAACTACCTGTGGGGCAACCCACGCGATGAAGTGGTGCAGTCCTATCTGTCCTCCCCGTGGGCGGTGCGGAGTGCCGTTCCGCTGACGCCACCGGCCTTCACCCGAACCATGGATGGCCTGGAGCTGGCATTCGCAAGCGGCCGCGGATCGGTCATGTTGCGCGACGCCCTTGAACGCTCAGGAATCCGCTACTTGGTGGTACGCCACGATCTCGCGCCTGGTGCGATCAACGACCCCGAGCTCGTGCAGTCGACGCTCGCGAGCACCCCGGGAGTGCGTCGGGTCGCGACGTTCGGCCCCACGGTGGGAAGCGCGCCGACGCAGAAGACGGATGCAGGCAGGACGATCTTCAACAATGCAGGACGTCAGTCTCGCCACCGAGCCATCGAGGTGTTCGAGGTGACCGGGGTCGACTCGTCAAGGGCGCGCACGCAGCCGGTCGGGAAACACCCGCAGCCATCGGGGCATCAGATGCACTGTTCCTGAACCAAGGTCTGTACGGCGGGGAGACCGACGTACTGCTCTCGAGTGATGCGAGCGCGCTGGAACCTTCGGCACAGCGCCGCGTGCTCCTCACCGACACCGCGAGGCGCAGGGAGGTCACCTTCGGTCGAGTCACCGACCAGCGTTCAGCGACGTTCACCCCCGACCAGGACTACCGACTCGACCGGCCGACCCACGACTACGTGGTCGAGGGCGACGAGCGGTGGCAGAGCCAGGCGAGGCTGATCGGGGCCCGCAGCATCCGTGCCTCCAGCTCAGCCTCCGATGTGACGGGATCCGACGTCGAGCCTGCGGCACAGCCTTGGTCGGCATTCGACGGCGACCCGCAGACAGCGTGGACGGCCGGCACGGGCACCACGCCATGGATCGAGATCGAGTTCGACGCGCCACGCAGCGTCGGCGCGCTCGAGGTCACGCTGCCGCGAGGAACTTCGGCACGCACGCTGACGATCTCGACCGACGCTGGCGAGGTCGAAGTACGCGCCCGCGCAGGAGGTTCGACGCGCTTGGACGGACCTTCCGGCAGGACCAAGACCCTGCGCATCGCAGGGACCTCCAACGTGGTCGACCGACTGACGATTGCCTCGATCGACATACCTGGGCTCGTGCTGTCGCGACCGCTGGTGCTGCCGGCGATGCCGGGTGGCTGGGCATCGCCGACTGACATCCTGCTCACCGCCGAGCGTGGTCGCGCGGTATGTCGCGATGTGGAGGACGTGCCACGCTGCGATGCCGGCGTCAACGGCTGGGGCGAAGATGGCCGAACGATCGACCGGCTATTCACGCTGGGGACCAAAGAGTCCTACTCAATTGGTGTCACGGCACTGCCTCAGCAAGGTGTGGCGCTTGCTGACGCGTTCAGCGGCGATGTGCGCCTTCGGGTCAGCTCCACCGGCAGCTCTGAGCCGCAGGCGGGCGTGCTTGCCGCAATCGATGGAGACCCGAGGACGGCGTGGATCGCCACCTTGGCTGACGTCGCGCCGCGCATCTCGATGACGTTCGACAAGCCACGGACGATCAGCGAGCTGGTGCTGAGCACCGGTCCCGATGTGGCGGCATCGGCCGTACGGACGGCCACTCTGACCTTCGACGACGGCACGCGACGCGTCGCAAACTTCAACAGTGCGGGTCGTGCATCCTTCAAGCCAGTCACTGCGGCTCGTGTCACCGCGGAGGTGACGCGCATCTATCTCCGTTCGAGCCTCGCATTCGACGGCACCGGCAGTGGGCTGCCGATCGGTGTCAGTGAGATCAGCGTCGATGGTGGTGCAGCGCTGTCGTCGGGGGCCGACGTTCCGATTGAGCTTGCCTGCGGGTCGGGCCCCGAGCTGATCGTCGATGGCACCTCCTTGGCGTCGTCGGTGACCGCAAGTAGGCGCGACGTCTTGTCGCGAACCGCCGTGCCGGCGAGGGTGTGCGCGGATACCGGACTCGATCTCGATGCCGGGGAGCACCGGGTGACGGCCGAGAGGTCCGCAGCGTTCCGTCCTGACACCGTACGTTTCGGCGCGGATGGGCCAGCGCTCCCGCAAGCCGCGACAGTGACCACCTCGGACGTGGCGGCAGATCGAATCGACGTCGCGGCGGCCGGCGAAGACAACCAGGTCGTGGCACTTCGCCAGAACATCAACCCAGGCTGGGACGCCGGCGGTCGCCCCGCGGTCGCCGTCAATGGATGGATGCAGGGTTGGCTGGTCGACGACGCACGCCCACTCGAGGCGGTCTTCACCCCAGATCGGTGGTACCGCGCACTGCTGGGCGGGGGAGCGGCAGCTGCGGCTCTGCTGATCGTCGTCACCGGATTGCTGAGACGGCGTCCCGTTCCGGATCTCGCTGCGGGACGCGAACCCCGACGACGCCTGCGCCTCGTTGTCGGCATCGCCGGATTCATGACTGCCGCGGCACTGGTCGGCGGTGTGATCGGGCTGGGAGCCGCGATGGTGGGGGCCGTCATCGCCATCAGGCTCTCGATCAGACATGGCGACGCGTCATGGTTGGCGGGAGCGGGTGTCCTTCTCGCGGCCGGCGCATATGTCGTGTCGCCCTGGACGTCGGGCTCGTGGGCAGGCTCCCAGAGCTGGCCTCAGTGGGTCGTGCTGGGGGCGCTCGGCGGGGCGGCGGGCGCCGCTTTTGCGGCTGCCATGCCGACATCCTTCAGACGCATCGTGGGGCGTTCGATCACCCGATAGGCGATCTCGGCCAGCACCAGCGAGATGAGCAGCGTCGCAGTGAAGAGCTGCCAACCGCGCCCGGTGAACAACTCGTAGTCGACAGCGTGTGCCAGTCCGTGGATCACCAGGAGATGTACGCAGAAGATGCCGTAGGAGATGTGCCCGATGTGGCGCAGCGCGGGATGGGCCAGCCGCCTTGCGTAGGGGCTGTCTTCGCTGCCCAGCACCGATGGGAGCACGACCAGGCCGGCGATCACGGCGTACAGAAGATTCTTGGTGATGGTCTCGGTGTGTGTTGCGGCAATCAGCAGGGTGGGGCCGCCTGCAGGCGTCGTCACGACAGCGAACAGGGCGAGTGCCATCACCCAGCAGGCTCCCGGCTGCGCTGCGAGCGAACGCAACGTCGGCCACGCGTCGGAACGCCCTGGCATTCTCCGGTCGACCACGATGATGGCGAAGGCGATGCCGACACCGAACCAGGTGAAGTAGCCGGGCAACCACTGCCCCGCGCCAGCTCGGTGGGGCGCAATGGCGGCGAGCCAGACCACTGTCACAGCCGACAACGCGACCAGGACTGCCATGATCCCCAGGGGATTCCATCGACGGCGACACACCAGACGGGCCAGGAACGCCATGAACAAGGGAAGGAGTAGGTAGAACGCCACCTCGGTGCTCAGGCTCCACATGTGCGTCAGCCCGGCCGGGAGCGTTCCGTCGACGTAGATGGTCGAGAGGGTCAGCGCCTGTACCCACGACCAGAACCCGAGCTGGCGATTGTCGGTGAGGAGAGCGAGCGCCACGACGGTCACGATGACCGCGAGCGGGACGATCCGCAGTGCTCGCTTCCAGAAGTAGCGGCCGGTCGACGGGCGCGGGTTTTCATGGGCGATGGCACTCAGGAACGGAACGCTGAGCAGGAACCCGGACAGCACGAAGAAGAAGGCAACTCCGATGTCGAAGCGAGCCGTCATGGCACCGAAGAAACCGTTGACGTACTGCCCGGTCCAGAACGAGGTGTGGGTGGCCAGCACGCTGATCGCGGCCAGCGCTCGAAGCGAGTCGAGACCCGGGTAGTAGTGACGTTGTTGCACGGTCGCCGTCACGGTGCGTCCAATGGGATCAGGGCACCGACCTTGATCGTGTCGATGCACATCCTCACGCCGTTGCCGGTGCTGAAGGTCACCTGGTCATAGTCGGTGAATGTACGCAGGAAAAGAGTGTGCGGACCAGCGGCGACAGGCGCCTCGATCGATGTGTCACCGGTCGTCACCGTGACCACCCCGTCGGCCGTGGCGACGTAGTTGATGCTCATCCAGAACGCGAAATTGATGACTGGAACCACGCCGATCGTGGTCGGTTGATCCGCCACCGAATAGCCGCATCCCTCGACCGGGCCGGGCAGATTGCGCCCGTCGCCATCCACCACCGCGAAGTGGGTCCGACCCGCTTCGTCCAGTACGGCCAGATCGTTGCCGAGGTCGAGGACGCGCAGCTTCTCGCCCAATGGTGCCAGCACGTAGGAGACCAGGTTGGCCGGGAATGCGGGCGCCCACAGGACACCGTCGGGAACAGTCGTGTCCGCGAGGCTCGGGCGGGACTCCAGGCTCTCGCGCGCATTGCTGATGTAGGCCTTCTGCTGCATCCGATCGTCGTCGTGCCAGGGCAGGGCGTACGTCACCGAGGAGAACAGGGCTCCTGCCACGACCATGCTGGCGCCGATCTTGAGAGCCCGCGCGGGGATGGAGACGCCGATGAGGCTCTTCGGACGGGGCTCGAGCGATGCGACTGCACCGATCACGGGCATGGTCGCCAGCCCCAGGGCGAGCGCGCTCACACCGGCGAGGTCGGTCAGGTAGCGAAGCTCGGTGGCCGAAGGCGTGACGCCGAATATGTCGGCGCGGCCCGCCGAGACGATCAGGCCGCTGAGCACGACGTACGGACCGATGACCAGCAAAGGCCACCACGCTCGTCGGTGGCGAAGGCACTGGTAGGCGAGCAGGAGTCCGAGAACCATCCACGACAAGGCCATCAGAGTCAGTGGAGTGCCGACGAACGTACGGGGGCCTCCGTCACCGATCAAGGTGAGGTTGTCCCATCGCCACGGACCTCCCAGCAGTGCGGGACCGTAGGACTTCACGATCGACAGATCGAGCGTCTCGGCAACTGTGCGAAGGGTCGGACGTTCCGAGCTCGGCACCTTGATGAAGTACATCGTGAGATAGCCGGCAGTGAGGATGCCCTGGACAAGCCACGCACGCCGATAGCTGATCAACGACGTGGTGATGCGCGTCCGGAGAGTTCCCGCAGCGAAGTAGACGACCGTGATCAGCACCAGCAGGACCGGAAGCAGGATGGTCTTGGTGTACGACGCATAGCCGAGCAGCAGAAAGAGTCCGGTGACCAGTGCGGGTGTCCAGCGACGGGTCCGCAGGAACGTCACGTGCGCGGCAACCGCTCCGAACAGGGCGATCTGGTGTGGAAGCTGATTGAGCGACGCAGCCCACCACATGACGGTCGGGAACGCCATGGGCGTGACCAGGTAGAACCCCAGGGCGACCAGAACGCCGGTCCGGTCGCCGAAAACGGTCCGCAACATCCACCAGCAGGCGAGACTCGCCAGAGCCTGGAGGAACAGGATCTGTACGACCGCGAGCCACCAGCTGAAGGCGCCGAGGGACGCGACCCAAGTGGCGAGCCACAGGCCCAGCGGCATGAGGTGGATGTTGTGCGGTGTGAAGAACCATTCGAGATCGGCGCGACCTTGGCCGGATCGACCCAGGAAGATGAAGTCGTCTGAGTAGAACCAGCTGCCCGAGACAGCCCAGCCGCGGAAGATCAGCTGGGCGGCGATCATCGCCAGAGCGATCAGGGCGAGACGTTCAGCGCGCGTCAGACTGCGAGGCTCGGTCATGACGTTGGTACCTCGTGCTTCACCTGGATGGCCCCCACGCGAACGGTATCGACGCACACGCTCAAGTCGCCCATCGTACGCAGCATGACGCTGTCGAAACCGCCTGTGTGGAACGAGTACAGGGAATGCAGTCCTGACTCGACGCGTACTTCGCGGGTGTCATCTCCGGCCTGGATGACGACGGTGCCGTCGCGGCTGGCCAGGTAGTCGATGCGCACCCACCACGGCAGGTTGAGGACCTGGGCGATGTTGATCGTCTGACCGCCGGACTGGACGAGATATCCACATCCCTCGACCGGGCCGGGAGCCGAACGCGGTGCGTCGGGCACCGTTGCGTCGACGATGCTGCCGTGTGAGTCGAGGATCGACAGATCGGTGCCAGCGAACGTGGCCTCGAGATCTGGGCGGAGAGCAGCGAGCTTTCGCGACGGCAGGTTGTACGGGTAGATGACCGGATTGGCGACCACGATGGGCAACGGTACGTCAGCGATCAGCACGGGTTCGGTACCTTCGCGGGTCTCGAGTGCCTTCTGCACAGCCTGGACGAACGCCCGCTCGGGAAACTCCCGCGCATCGTTGGAGTGCCACGGATGCACGTACGCGGCGCTGGAGACGACGGCCCCAAGCAGGTAGGTGACCCCGAGAGTGGTGAAGAACGAGCGGGGCAGGCTGAACAGCAGGTGCGGCGCAGTCCGCGGTCCGACCGGTCGATCTGCCCCGACGACCGGCATCAGTGCGGCACCCAGCACCAACGCCGCGACGGCGATGACATCGGAGAAGTAGCGCACCTCGCGGGCGCTGACCTGGCTACCGAACGTTCCGGCCCTGCCGAGATAGACCAGAACTGCTGACAGTGCGACATACGGCACGAGAATCCACAGACCCTGCAATGCATTCCGGAACCGAGCCCATCGATACAAGATGAGTCCGGTGATCACGATCCACGAGAGGACGAGGGCTGAGAAGGGTCGGATCGAGCAAGGACTGGGGCGCGCCGCCGACCACCAAGGACGGATCGCCCTTGTACACCTGGGGGACACAGCTTGACGCCGCGATGAAGGGGTCGATGCCGCCGGTCCAGAGCTGCCAGTTCCATGGGCCACCCACGACGGACGTGCCGAGAGTCTCCACCACCGATGTCGTGAACACGCCCGAGAGCTCGCAGGCCTGACGTGGGGCTGACGCCACCTGTTGGTGCTGCCACACGTAGAGGTAGCCACCGGTGAGCACTCCGTACGACAGCCAGGCGGGCCACCAGCGCAGCATGTTGCGGGCACGTATGGAGGGTCGACCGGGGGAGAACCAGGCCCAGGCGACACCGACCAGCACCAGGACGATGAGCGGTGCCTTGATGTAGCTCGCGAAACCCATCAGCAAGAAGGTCGAGGCAAGCAGGACGTGTCGCATCCTGCCGGTACGCAAATAGGTCACGTGAGCTGCCACAGCCCCGAACAGCGCGATGTGGTGCGGCATCTGGTTGATCGTCACCGACCACCAGACGGCGGACGGCATCATCATCGGGCTGAAGAGGTAGAACGCCAGCGGCACGAGGGTGAGCATTCGCGGGCCGAACAGGGTGCGCAGCATCCAGAAACACGCAAGCGCGGCCGCTAGCTGAAGGGCGAGCATCTGCGTTGCCACGGCACCCCAGGCAAGTCCCGCTCCGCCCACGACCTTCACGAGCACGAACGACAACGGCATGAACAGGCTGAAGTGGCTGTGGAACAGCCAGGTGAGGTCTGCATCGCCGCGGGCGACGTCGGCCAAGAAGATGTAGTCGTCCCACATGAACCAGCTGCCGGCCGTGGCCCACAGCCGAAACAGCATGACCGCGGCGATGATGCCGAGGGCGGCGACGGTGACGCGCCCCGACGAGGTCAGCCGTCCGCCGAGCCGGCGGCCGGCCCGGCGCAGCAGTGGACGGAGCGGGTTGGGTGGCAGCTCGAGATCGGCACTCATGGGGTTTGCCGATCAGTGATGAGTCCGACCCGCACCGCGCTGACACAGATGTTCTCGCCCGCGGCCGGCGTCAGCGTGATGGAGTCGAAGCCGTCGGACGAGCGAACGAACAGGGTGTGCGAGCCGCTCCGGATCGGCGCCGAGACTCGCCGGGAGCCATATCTGAGCAGTACATCGCCGTCAAAGGTGGCGCGGTAGTCGACGCCGATCCACAGGCCGAAGTTGACCACCGGCGCAAACTCGATCGTGCGGGCCCGATCGCGGATGCGGTACGGGCACGATCCGGTCGGGTCTGCAGACGTGCGCGGCGTGCCTTCGACGGCGGCAGGTATGGCTGCGCCGTCGAGGTCGAGCACCGACAGGTCGTTGCCAACGGAGGTGGTGCGAAGGTCGCCACGCAGGGGTGCGAGGTACTCCTGGATCAGGTCGTAGGGCGAGGCCAGAACCGGCATGATCCGCGTGGGAACCGCGGTGTCGGCGAACAGTGGGGCGTCCTGCCGCACGGTGATCTCGGCATTCTGGGTGAACGTGCGCTCGACGTAATCAGACGTCCATGACTCCGTCAGCTTGATGGTCGACACGATCGACCCGGCTGCGACCACCAGCGCCAGGGTCGCCAGCACCCATCGTGCGGGTGGCCCTGATGCGAGCGGGCGCTCCCGAGACACCGATGACTCCACTGCGCCGATGAGAGGAAGCACCATCAGCCCCAGGGCGAGTAGGAGGATCGGCGCGCTGTCACCGAGATATCGCAGGGCATGGCCGACGCGCACACCGCCAATGAACTGCAGCGCGAGCCCTCGACCCGAATAGATGATCAGGATCGAGATGGCGACGTAGGTGATCGGCAACACCAGTGCACGGAGGGCGCGTTCGCGGCGTGCCCAGATCCAGAAGATCGCGACGGCCAGGATCGTCCATGCCCCGACTATGCCGATGACAGGTGGCGACGCCTCAACGATCGGACCGTCGCCGTACAGCGAGGCAGCCCATGGACCGCCGAGCACGGTGGTTCCGAGTGATGACAGCACCGTGGTCGACGCCAGGTTGTAGAGATCGTGACCCCGCTCGACGTTCGGCGGAAGTCGTGATGCGTACGAGATGAGGAATGCCGCGCTGATGGCGGCGTAGAGACCCAGGGCGAGCCACTGGGCTCGCACGACGATCATGATCCGGCGGCCCATTCCGCCCGACGCGAAGTAGAGGAGGCTCAGCAAGCCCAGGATGATCGGAAGCAGAAGGGTCTTCGTGTAGGTGGAGAACCCGAGGACGAGGAACGCAGACGCGACGAGTGCCCAACGTCGGTGGCCCGTACGCGCGTAAACGACGTGGGCCGCGATCGCGCCGAACACCGCGATTTGGTGAGGGAGCTGGTTGATCGCGACGGCCCACCAGACCGAGGCCTCGACGGTGAGGGGCGAAAGAAGGTACGCGGCCAGCAGTGCGAGGGTCAGCGGACGCGGCCCGAACAATGTGCGAAGCATCCACCAGCACGAGAGCGAGGCAAGAAGCTGCAGCAGAATGATCTGGGTTGCGACGGCCGCCCACGGGTAGGCGCCGAATCCACTCGCCAGCTTGACCAGCACAAACGACAGAGGCATGAAGTGCCCCTGGTGGAGGCGGAAGTACCAAGCCAGGTCGTCGCGCCCGCTGGCAACGTCGCTGAGGAAGTAGAAGTCGTCGACATAGAACCAGCTGTGCGACGCGAAGTAGGCGCGGAAAGCCACCTGGGCCACGATCAGGACGAGGGCCGCGGCGGTGACCTGACGCGTCGTTGACATCTGCCGGAGCCTCGTCCGCTGCGCCCGCGCGAGGTGGGGGAGCGAGGGTCTGGCCATGGTTGATTCATGGTGTCACACAGGGGTCTCACGGGGCCGTTCCTCGAACTGCGACGCCCGTGTTTTCAGGCGAAAAGGCAGGTGACCCCCTCGCTGCTACTGTTCAGCGATTCATGACGTGGAGGGAGCCCACGATGGGAAACAAAAAGGGGACGATCGCGCTATTTCTTGGTGCGTTTTTGCTGGCACTCGCTGGCCTGTCCAAATTCTATGTATATGACCGAGTCGCCGTCGTTCCGCTGAACACCCAGTCGACGAGCATCCTTGCCACGGCGCCGGGGGCGGACGCGGAGTACCTCGACGTGGCCGCGGGTCTCACGACCGTGAATGGACCGTTGCAGTCGATCCAGCTGGTCGTGGGCGACGTCGAGCTGAGCAAACAGGCCAGCAAGGATCTTGGCCGCGACGTTGCCGTCTGGGACGACTACAACTGCACTGACACCCCCGACTTTGACTGCGCAGGCAGCGTGACACCGCTCAGCGCAACCAATGACCGGGTCGCGTTCGACGTCAGCACCGGCGAGACAGTTGCATGGGAGGGAACGAGTGCCGAAGCGCTCGGCGAGACCACGTCTCCGATGTCGTACGAGGGGTTGTTCTACAAATTCCCTTTCGACACTCAGAAGCAGACATACCAGTGGTGGAACAGCACCCTCAAGAAAGCGACCCCGGCCAAGTACGTCGGCGAGGGCAAGGTCAAGGGAATGAAGGTCTACAAGTTCGTGCAGACCATCGCACCGACCAAGACGGGGACGATTGACGTGCCCGGATCGCTGGTCGGATCAGATGAGGCGACTGTGACGGCGGACGAGATCTACTCGGGGGTCCGTACGTTCAGCATCGAGCCCGTCACGGGCGCTCCGTTCGGTGTGGTCGACACTCAGGACACGTACCTGGAGGTCAATGGCGAACGCAGGGCAACCCTGACCAAGGCTTCGCTCGGTATGACGGACGCCACCGTGCAGGCGTTGGTCGATGAATACGGCTCGAAGGTCACGCTGCTCAAGGCGGTCAAGACGTGGATCCCGATCGGCGGCTCGGTCCTTGGGCTCGTGTTGATCGGACTCGGGACCATGTCCCTGCGGCGCGGACGGCCCGAAGCAGATCGCCCGGCGGACAAGGGGGTGTTGGTCGGCTCTCGCTGACCAAGCCTGCTCAGGCATCGCCCCGGATCCGGATGCGGATCCGGGGCGCGACACAGGTGATCCGGGGGTCCGTAGCCGGAACGTACCGGTTCGGACGAGTGCGCAAACGTGGCGTCATCAGAGCCAAAAGACGTGACCCCCACCGCTGATATTCTTGGCAGGATTCATTACTTGTGGAGGGAGCCCACTGTGGGAAAGAAAATGGGGACAGTCGCGCTGTTTCTCGGCGCGTTTTTGCTGGCGCTCGCCGGCTTGTCCAAGTTCTACATGTACGACCGGCTGGCGGTCGTGCCGCTGAACACCGAAACGACCAGCACTCGGCCACGGCACCCGGGGCCGATGCCGAGTACCTCGACGTCGCTGCCGGTCTCAAGATCACCAACGGACCGCTGGCGAACACCAAGGTCGTCACCGGCGACGTCGAGCTGCCAGCAAGAAGGCGAGCAAGGAGCTCGGCCGGGACGTCGCCGTCTGGGACATCTACGACTGCACCGATCACGCCGGACTTCGACTGCGGCAGCGGCGAGACGCCGCTGAGCGCCACACCGACCGCGTGGCGTTCGACGCAACACCGGCGAGGCCGTGGAGTGCGAGGACACCAGCACCGAGGCGGACGGCGAGATCACCAAGCCGTGCGACGTTCGAGGGGCTGTACTTCAAGTTCCCGTTCGACGCGCAGAAGAAGACGTACCAGTTCTGGGACGGCACGCTGCGCAAGGCCACCCCCGCCAAGTACGTCGGCGAGGGCAAGGTCAAGGGCATGAAGGTCTACAAGTACGAGCAGACCATCGAGCCGGTCAAGACCGGCACGATCGACGTGCCCGGCGACCTCGTCGGGTCGGACGAAGCGACCGTGACCGCTGACCGCATCTACTCGAGCACGTCAGCGACTACAGCGTCGACCCGGTCACGGGCGTCGTCATCGTCGGCCAGACGGCGCAGGACAGCTACCTCGAGCTCAACGGTGAGCGCGTGCTGACGACGACCAAGGCGACGCTCGGTACACCGACGCGCAACATCCAGGACACGGTCGACGAGTACAAGACCAAGGCGATGCTGCTCACGGCAGTCAAGACCTGGGTCCCCGTCGGCGGCGGAATCCTGGGCCTCGTGCTCATCGCGGCGGGTCTGATGAGCCGCCGCGGCAACGCCGACGGTGCTCGCAAGGCCGACAAGGGAGAGCTCGTCGGCTCACGCTGACTCGATCTTTCTCCAGCACGTCGAGTGCCGCGTCCCGCATGGGGCGCGGCACTCGTGCGTCCTGCGTCATAGGGTGGCCGCATGGTTCTCGCCGCCGCCGCCGATCTGTGCACCTTCGTCGACCAGTCGCCGACCCCGTTCCACGTGTGCGCGACGGTCGCCGCCGAGCTCGACGCCGCCGGTTACGTACGGCTCGACGAGCGCGACTGAGTGGCCGACGGAGCGGGGCCGGTTCTACGTCGTCCGCGGCGGTTCGCTGGTCGCCTGGTCGACGCGAGGCGAGCACGCAGCCCGCAGACGGCTTTCGCGTCGTCGGGGGGCACACCGACAGCCCCAACCTGCGGCTCAAGCAGCACCACGACCTGACGCAGCGACGGCCTGGGCGTCGTGGCGCTCGAGCCGTACGGCGGCGCGTGGCTCAACTCGTGGCTCGACCGCGACCTCGGCGTCGCCGGGACGCCTGGCGCTGCGCGACGGCAGCTCGCGACCTGGTGCACGTCGACGAGCCGGTCCTGCGGGTGCCGCAGCTGGCGATCCACCTGTCGGCCGAGCGCAAGGGTGTCGAGCTCGACCCGCAGCGCCACGTCAACGCCATCTGGTCGACGGCACCGGGCACGTTCCTGGACTGGGTCGCGGACCGAGCCGGCGTCGCCGCGCGACGACATCCTCGGCTTCGAGCTGATGACCCACGACACCGCACCAAGTCGGCTGACCGGAGCGCGGTCGGAGCTCGTGTCGGCGCCGCGGCTCGACAACCAGGTCACCTGCTTCGCGGGGCTGCAGGCGCTGCTCGGCCGCCGAGCCGGTCGACGGCGTGCGGCCCGTGCTCGCGCTGTTCGACCACGAGGAGGTCGGCAGCACGTCCGAGCGCGGCGCGCAGTCCGATCTGCTCGCCACGGTCCTCGAGCGCATCGTCCTCGGCCGCGGGCGGCACCCGCGACGACTACCACCGCGCGATCGCCGCATCGGTGTGCGCCTCCGGCGACATGGCCCACGCGACGCATCCCAACTACGCCGACCGCCACGAGCCGCTGCACCACATCACGATCGGCGGGGGACCGGTGCTCAAGGTCAACGTCAACCTGCGCTACGCCACCGACGCGGCCGGCGCGGCGGCTTTCGCGCGCGCGTGCGAGCAGGCGGGTGTGCCGCTGCAGCGCTACGAGCACCGCGCCGACCTGCCGTGCGGATCGACGATCGGACCGCTCAGCGCGGCCCGTACCGGGCATGCTGACGGTCGACGTCGGAGCGCCTCAGCTGGCGATGCACTCGGCGCGCGAGCTGATGGGCGCCGACGACGTCGATCTGTACGCGCGTGCGCTCGGCGCTTCCTGGCTCCCATCGGCTGACTGACGCCCCGACTTCGCGCTGAAGCCCCGCGTCCCGTACGCTTGTGGATGCGCTGATGGCCTGTACGTACCTCGGACAGAGCAGGCTCGTGCTCGTGCCCATGTCGGGCCCATCTCCTCGGCATCACCACGATCCAAGGGCTTTCAGGCGTGCCCAACAATTCCACCCATCCAACGGAGCAACTCCTATATGACAAGCAGCATCGCAACTCCATCTGCGCCACCGCAGGTTGCGGTCAACGACATCGGCTCTGAGGCAGACTTCCTCGCCGCCATCGACAAGACCATCAAGTACTTCAATGACGGCGACATCGTCGAAGGCATCATCGTCAAGGTCGATCGTGACGAGGTCCTCCTCGACATCGGCTACAAGACCGAAGGTGTCATCCCCTCCCGCGAGCTCTCCATCAAGCACGACGTCGATCCCAATGACGTCGTCTCGGTGGGAGACGTGTCGAAGCCCTCGTCCTCCAGAAGGAGGACAAGGAAGGTCGACTCATCCTGTCCAAGAAGCGCGCACAGTACGAGCGCGCCTGGGGCGACATCGAGAAGATCAAGGCCGAGGACGGCGTCGTCGAAGGCACCGTCATCGAGGTCGTCAAGGGCGGCCTGATCATGGACATCGGTCTGCGCGGCTTCCTGCCGGCGTCGCTGGTCGAGATGCGCCGCGTGCGCGACCTCGACCCGTACATCGGTCAGAAGATCGAAGCCAAGATCATCGAGCTCGACAAGAACCGCAACAACGTGGTCCTGTCGCGCCGTGCCTGGCTCGAGCAGACCCAGTCGGCCGTCCGCCAGAACTTCCTCACCGAGCTCACCAAGGGCCAGGTCCGCAAGGGCGTCATCTCCTCGATCGTCAACTTCGGTGCCTTCGTCGACCTCGGCGGCGTCGACGGTCTCGTCCACGTCTCGGAGCTGTCCTGGAAGCACATCGACCACCCGAACGAAGTCGTTCAGGTCGGCGACGAGGTCACGGTCGAGGTTCTCGACGTCGACATGGACCGCGAGCGCGTCTCGCTGTCGCTCAAGGCGACGCAGGAAGACCCGTGGCAGCACTTCGCCCGTACGCACCAGATCGGTCAGATCGTGCCCGGCAAGGTCACCAAGCTCGTCCCGTTCGGTGCGTTCGTTCGCGTCGAGGAGGGCATCGAGGGCCTGGTGCACATCTCCGAGCTCGCCGAGCGTCACGTCGAGATCCCCGAGCAGGTCGTCCAGATCGGCGACTCGGTCATGGTCAAGATCATCGACATCGACCTGGAGCGTCGCCGCATCTCGCTGTCGCTCAAGCAGGCCAACGAGACCGAGGCTGTCAGTCGGCGACGACTTCGACCCGACGCTCTACGGCATGACGTCGTCCTACGACGCCGATGGCAACTACATCTACCCCGACGGTTTCGATCCCGAGACCGGCGAATGGCAGGACGGCTTCGACGAAGCCCGCGCTGCCTGGGAGAAGCAGTACGCCGAGGCTCACGAGCGCTGGGAAGCGCACAAGAAGCAGATCGTCGAGGCTGAGAAGTCCGGCGTCGAGGCCAGCGAGGCCGCCAACTACTCCTCCGACACTGCCGGTGACGCTGACGCTCCGCAGCAGGAGGGCTCGCTCGCCTCGGACGAGGCGCTGCAGGCACTTCGCGAGAAGCTCACGGGCGGCGCCGAGTAGGCACCCGCACAGCCCAGTACGACACAAGAACCCCCGATCCACGGATCGGGGGTTCTTGCGTTCTCGGACGAGTCAGCGGACGAGCATGTGTGGGTCGAGCGAGTCGTAGTGGCTTCGCGGCCCGGGGCGGGTTCCGTACCCGTCTTTGCGGATCTGCGCCGTCAGCGCGACTCCGCCGAGCAGTCACCAGGAGCACCATCAGCAAAATCAACATGGCAGTAATTCTGCCCCTGTTCAGATCACGCCAACAGTGGCAGCAATGCCAGCACTGCATTGATTTACTGCCAACAACTGTGCCATGCTCGCGGGATGAAGACCGTTTCCGTGATCGTCCAGGACGGCGCCGAGCCTTTTGGGCTGGGATCGTTGTGCGAGGTGTGGGGCGAGCCGTACCACCCCGAGGATGACAATCCCGTGTTCGATTTCCGGGTCTGCACGCCGCGACCGGGACGGGTTCGGGGCCGCTCGGGATTCGACCTGCAGGTCGACCTCGGCCTCGAGGCGACGCTGGACGCCGACCTGGTGTGCTTCTCGCCCAAGTACGACTTCCTGGACCACGATCCGTTGGTGCTGGACGCGGCTCGCGCGGCATTCGATCGGGGTGCGATCGTCTATGCCCACTGCTCGGCAGCTTTCATGCTCGCTGAGGCCGGACTGCTCGATGGTCGTGAGTGCACGACGCACTGGCGCTACGGCGACAGGCTCGCTCAGATGTATCCGAAGGCGATCGTCCGGCCCGAGGTGCTCTACGTGCAAGACGGCAACGTCCTGACGGGAGCCGGATCGGCGGCCGGTATCGACGCTTCGCTTCACCTCATGCGCCAGACCTTCGGTGCCAAGGTGGCCGCTTCCACCGCCAGGCGGATCGTCGTTCCTCCGCATCGCGAGGGGGGCCAGGCACAGTTCGTACGAACCCCGATGGGTCAGACCGAGTGCGACACGTTGTCACCGCTGTTGGCGTGGGCGGTGGACCACCTGGACGAGTCGCTGTCAGTTGAACGGCTGGCGGCTCAGGCACACATGTCACCGCGTACGTTTGCCCGCAGATTTCGTGACGAGACGGGCACGACCCCGCTGCAGTGGCTGACGTCGCAGCGCCTTCATCTGGCCGAGGAAATGCTGGAGAACACCCACCTAGCGGTGGAACAGATCGCCGCGCGGGTCGGCTTCGGCAACGCGGCGACACTTCGCCACCATTTCGCCGCTGCCCGCGGGACCACGCCGCAGCAGTACCGCAAGACATTCGGCGCGGTCGACGAGGTTGTTGTCGGCGCCTGACCCGGCAATTCCGGCCAGCCCGGGGAAGGATTACCCTCAACTGTGCGCAGAACTGGTCTAGAGCTCAGCAGTGCTTTGGCGGTTGGGAGCGTGGCCGCTGCGGTGATGGTTGCGTGGTACGCCGGACTGCCGTTGCGCGACCCCGACGGATCGACGGGTCCGACGTACCTTCGATTGCCGGCAACCATCCTGCTGGCACTGCTGCTCGACGTCGTTCCGCGCATCGCGGTGCGAGCTCAACGCTGGCGCGACGTTCGGGCCACGATGCTGTCGTGATCCGCGAACGATGGACTCCCGCCAATCTCCGGTTCACCTTCGTTGGCCTCGCTGGTTGGTATGCGACCTATGCGGCGATCCGCAATCTCAAGGGATTCGTACCGTTCGTCAACGGCAATCTGTACGACGACGAGCTGGCGCGGCTGGACCGGGCGATGTTCTTCGGCCACCAACCTGCCGTCGTTCTCCACGACCTGCTCGGAACCACGTTCTCCGCTGACATCTTGTCGTTCTTCTACCTCGGCTGGATCGTCGCGCTGCCACTTTCGCTGGCAGCTGCGCTGGTGTGGGTACGCCGAGCACGGGTGGGTTCCTGGTGGGTGACAGCAGTGTCGGTCGACTGGATCCTGGGCGTGCTGATCAACTTCAGCCTGCCGACGCTCGGGCCGGTCTATGAGCGCCCAGGGCCGTTCGCGGCGTTGGCCAGCACCAAGACTGCCGCACTGCAGCAGTCGATGATGGATGACCGGCTGCAAGTGCTCGCTCGATCCCGTCACAGCGCACCCGGTGCAGAACATCGCGGCATTCGCCTCGCTGCACGTGGCGATCGCTGCGACGGCATGCATCGTCGCGCACCGTGCGGGTCTGCATCGAGGCAGTCGTCTGGGCCCTGCGTGCCTTCTTGGTCATCACGATGATCGACACGGTCTACTTCGGGTGGCACTACGTCTCGGACGTGATTGTCGGCCTCATGGTGGGCATGGCCGGCGCCTGGGTCGCCGAGCACTTCGCCGCCCCGGAAGACGAAGGGGAGCGAGAAATGCCCGGCGTTGCAGCGGCAGATTCGAGATTTGTGGGCAATCGCGGCACAGCGTGAGTTGAGTCACGCGTCAGGCGGGGCATGTCTCGAGCGAGGTGATCTGCCTGTTGAAGTATGGTTCACTCGATAGTTGAACGGACAGTCGTCAACCCCCAAGGTGGTCATACCGTGGCAGTTTCACGCCACAGGCATGCCGCGAAGCCCCGGATCGGGCGTCGTGTGAGTTCATACATCGTCCCGACCATCGGGATGATGGCCCTCGCAACAGCCGGCACTGCAGCAGTCCTCAGCGATGACCTTCCCCCATCTCTCAGCCTCAGCCTCAGCCCGATTTGATCGCCGCGTCGATCGATCAGGGCCCGGCGAGCGTCAGCCGTAGTGCGGACCGTGCGCCCCTTCCCAACGATGCCGCAGCTGTGGATCAAGTCAAGGGCCAGCGCTTTGCGCAGAAGTCGCTCGCGGTGCATGCTGCCGCCAACGAGGCCTCGCCTGTACTGGCGACACTGGGTGTCGGCGACAAGGTCGACGTCACCGGCGAGACGAGCGGCGATTGGACCCAGGTCATGCACAAGGACCTGCCTCGGTGGGTGCTGTCGAAGGACATCGCCAAGGACGTGCCCTTGGGCACGGCTCCGTGTGCGTCAGGCTCCGGTTCCGAGCGCGGCATGCGACCCGACACCATCAAGGTGCACCGTGCCGTCTGTCTGATGTTCCCCAGCGTCACCCGCTACGGCGGCGTGGCAGGTCGAGGGGAGCACGCCACGGGCCAGGCGATCGACATCATGGTCGGCACCGGCAACCCGATCGGCTATGACATCGCGGCGTTCCTGCAGAAGCACCGCGCTGAGCTCGGCATCGAGTACATCATCTGGCACCAGAAGATCTGGCGCCCTTCGACGTCAGGTGCATGGCGCGGTATGAGCGATCGTGGTGGCGCGACAGCAAATCACCTCGATCACGTACACGTCACCACCTACGGCAGCGCTGCGCGTTAGGCACCAGCGCGTGCTGCGGGTGGGGCTCACGGGAGGGATCGGCTCCGGCAAGAGCACGGTCAGCGCACTTCTCGCGTCGCACGGCGCAGTCGTGATCGACTATGACCGACTGGCGCGTGACGTCGTCGAGGTCGGCAGCCCCGGCCTAGCGGCGATCGCCGAGCGATTCGGTCCCACGGTGATCGCGTCGGACGGGTCGCTCGATCGTGCGGCCCTTGGCGCCGTGGTGTTCGCAGACGGCGATGCTCGCAAGGACCTCGAGGCGATCACCCATCCGGCGATCCGTGATCTGGCGGCCGAGCGTGAGCGCGCGGCGCGACCTGACGCCATCGTCGTTCACGACAACCCTCTGCTCGTCGAAATGGGCGCCGACGCCCACTGCGATGTGGTGCTGGTGGTGGATGTGCCGTCGGACGTGCAGGTGGAGCGACTGATGAGCAGCCGTGGCATGACCCACGACGAGGCTCTGGCGCGCATCGCTGCCCAGGCCCCGCGCGAAGAACGGACCGGTGCCGCCGATCACGTGATCGACAACACCGGTCCGATTGATGAGCTCGACACCATCGTTGGCGGCATCTGGGACGAGCTCAAGCTCAAGGCCGCGCTCAACGCCGGTTAGGCAGCGATTTCCGGATCGGCGATCCGGCGCAACGTTGCCAGCGCCTCACGCTCGAGCTGTCGTACGCGCTCGGCAGAGATGCCGTGTCGCTTGCCGATGTCGGCGAGCTTCTGCTGACGTCCGTCCAGCAGGCCATAGCGCGCCCGAACGATGTCCGCCTCACGCTCTCCGAGGTGGTCGACCAGCGTGGAGATGAGCTTGCGCGACTCGACGTCAAGCACGGCAAAATCAGGTCCGGGCGAGGTCTCACGCGCGATCAGATCACCCAATGAGGTGTCGCCGTCGTCGTCGACGGGGGAGTCGAGGCTGACATGGTCGCGGCCCCACGCCATCAGGTCGATGACTCGGTCGACGTCCATGCCGAGCTCGAGTGCGATCTCCTGGGGTTCGGGGTCGTAGCCGAGCTGGCGCTCAAGGTTGCGCCGGGCGGCGGTCACCTGATTGAGCTCCTCGACGACGTGCACCGGCAGGCGTACGACGCGTGCCTGCTGCGCTATGCCGCGGGTGATGGCCTGACGTACCCACCAGGTGGCGTACGTGGAGAACTTGAAGCCCTTGGCGTAGTCGAACTTCTCGACGGCGCGAATCAGGCCGGTGTTGCCCTCCTGGACCAGATCGAGCATCGGCATCGCCGACCGTCCGTACTTGCGGGCGATCGAGACGACGAGTCGCAGGTTGGCCTGGATGAATTCCTGGACGGCCAGATCGCCCTGCTCGGCGAGCCAGGTGAGCTCGTCCTCGGTCGCGAACATCGGAGCGCCACCCTTGCGACGGCCCACCCGACCCTCGGCGAGAAGGTGGCGGGCATAGAGCCCGGCCTCCACGGTCTTGCTGAGCTCGACCTCCCTTTCGGCATCGAGCAGGGGAGTGCGAGCGATTTCGGCGAGGTACATGCCGACGCTGTCCTTGCCTTCGGTCTTGGTAGTCAAACTGAACGCCTCCCATCAGAGTCTGTACTGATGTGAACGCTCCCGACGGCCCAAGGATTCCGCTCTCAGTGGACTCTTAGGCTTTGCGTGCTATGCCACGGGTTGGTCAGGACGAGGCGCCGGCGGTCTCGATGATCCATGCGAGCTCCCAGGCGCGCTCCTTCCAGGAGGCGTAGCGTCCGCTGACGCCACCGTGGCCGGCGTGCATCTCGGTCTTGAGCAGGATCGGCGCGTCCCCGGTCGCAGTGGCTCGCAGCCGAGCGACCCACTTGGCAGGCTCGACGTAGAGCACTCGGGTGTCGTGCAGGCTGGTGACGGCCAGAATCGCGGGGTAGGGGTGCGCCTCGACGTTCTCGTAGGGCGCGTACGACTTCATGTAGGCGTAGACCTCGGGGTCCTCCAGCGGATTGCCCCATTCGTCCCATTCGATGACCGTCAGCGGCAGACTCGGGTCGAGGATGGTCGTCAGGTTGTCCACGAACGGCACGCTCGCGACGATCCCGGCGAATGCCTCCGGAGCGAGGTTGGCGATGGCACCCATCAGCAGTCCACCAGCGCTCCCGCCCTCGGCGATCAACCGCTCATGGGATGTCCAGCCCTCGTCGACGAGGTGACGTGCGCTCGCGATGAAGTCGGTGAACGTGTTGCGCTTGTGGAGCATCTTGCCGTCGTCGTACCAATGGCGGCCGAGCTCGCCGCCGCCACGTACGTGGGCGATCGCGAACACGAACCCGCGATCGAGCAACGACAACCGGGCAATCGACATGCCCGGATCCATGCTGGCCTCGTACGAGCCGTAGCCGTAGATCAGCGCGGGTGCGGTTCCGTCGCGCGGCGTGTCCTTGCGGCACACCACAGAGACTGGCACGCGCACGCCGTCGTCGGCGATCGCCCAGGTGCGGTGCTGCTCGTAGTCGGCAGGATCGTAGCCACCGAGCACAGGTGCCTGTTTGCGCAGGATCAGCTCGCCCGTCGCCACGACGTAGTCGTACACCGCGGCCGGGGTGATGAACGAGCCGACGCCGACCCGGATCACTGGTTGAACCCACTCGGCATTGCCGCCGACACCGCAGGTGAACAGCTCCTCCTCGAACTCGATCTCCTGCAAAGGGCCGATCCCGTTCGGGACTGTTGCATCGAGATGCATCACGCCGATACGGGTCAACGCATCACGACGGTATGACACCACGAGCTGGCCGGCGAAGACGTCGACGTCCTCCAGCCGCACGGCTTCGCTTGCGGGAATCCGAACGGTTCGGTCTGTCGGGTCGTCGACCGGTACGGACATCAGCTCGAAGTTGATGGCGCCCTCATTGTGCAGGACGAGGAACACGTCCTGTCCGGCGATGACAGCGTGCTCGAGGGAGTACTCGATGCCGTCGCGGCGGGGGAGCACGACCCGGAACTCGCCTTCGGGGTTGTCAGCCTCGAGCACCCGCGCCTCACTGGTGACCTTCGACGACAGACCGATGACGAGATAGCGGTCTGACTGGGTGCGTCCGACGCCGACGAAGTAGCGCTCGTCGGGCTCTTCGAAGACGAGCGTGTCATCGCCAGTCGAGCCGAGGGCGTGTCTCCAGACCTTGTGGGGGCGCCAGGCGTCGTCGACGGTTGTGTAGAAGATGTGGGTCGCGTCAGCGGACCAAGTGGCACCGCCGCTCGTGGCCGCGATCTCGTCGATGAGAACCTCGTCGGTGCGTAGGTCCTTCACCCGGATCGTGTAGCGCTCGTCGCCCTGGGTGTCGACCGACCAGGCCAGGAGGTTGCCGTCGTCGCTGACGCTGAAAGCGCCCAGCGAGAAGAACTCGTGCCCTTCCGCCTCCACGTTGGAGTCGAGCAGCACCTGCTCGCCGTCGATTGGTGTCTCGGCGTCGAGCGTCGGCGGGTTCCAGTCGTCGACGTCTCCGATGGGGCATCGGCAGCGGATCGAGTACTGCTGACCTTCGACCGTGCGGCCGTAGTACCACCAGCTGCCGCGGCGTACGGGGACGGAGAGATCGGTCTCGAGCGTGCGGGCCTTGATCTCGTCGAAGATCTGCTGGCGCAGGGGTTCCAGGTGCGCCGTCGCCTCGTCAGTGTGCGCGTTCTCGGCCTCGAGATAGGCGAGCGTCGCCGGGTCGTCCTTGTCGCGCAGCCACTCGTAGTCGTCGACGAACGTGTCGCCGTGGTGGACGCGCGTGGTGGGACGAATTTCGGCTCTGGGGATGGGCGCGGTCATCGTGTCGGCCTGCTCGCTTCGCTCATGCTCCGAAGGTACCGGGGTGCCCCGCGCTGAGGGCGGGGTCATCGGCCTGGAACGTGTGTACTGGTCCCGGTGGGGTGTTCCGGGTCTCGAACCGTACGGTCACCCGGCCCAGGCCGGAGCCCCAGACCCATCCGTCACCGTGCTTGGTGTGGTGCACGTCCATGCCGGGATACCACCGGGTGGGGCGCGCGGCTTCCGCGGCTTCAGCGGCTTCGTCCTCCTCGACGTCGTCGTCCTCGGATGAGAACAGATCCTCCTGGACCCAGTCGGCCAGACCGCTCACCCCTACGCCCAGCAGGCGCAGGCCGTTGCTCACGTCCTCGGCCTCGAGCAGCGCCCGTGCCGTGGCGCCGAGGATGCGTGCGTTGTCGGTCGGGTTGGCAAGTGTGGACGATCGGGTGTGGGTCTCGAAGTCGTGGTGGCGCAGCTTCAGGGTCACGGTCCGTCCCGAGAGCCCGTTCTTGCGGAGTCGGCCGGAGACCGACCGGGCCATGCGGTCGACGACCACCTCGAGCTGAGCGCGATCGGAGATGTCGTGCTCGAAGGTGTCCTCGACGCTGACGGACTTTGTCTCGCGCGACGGCTCGACGGCGCGTTCGTCATCGGCGCGAGCCAACCGGTGCAGCGACCGTCCGGAGGACTGTCCGAGCAGGCGGACCAGCTCGTCCTCACTGGGCGTACGGAGGTCCTCGACCGTGACGATCCCGATGCGGCGCAGGCGCTCCGCCGTGGCGGGTCCGACCCCCGGGATCACGGTCGCCTGCATCGGCCCCAGCACGGCTGCCTCCGTGCCGGGCGCAACGACGAACACGCCGTCAGGTTTGTTGATCTCGCTGGCGATCTTGGCCATCAGCTTTGACGAGGCGACTCCGACCGAGGCGGTCAGACCGCCAGTCAGCTCGGCGATGTCTCGTCGGATGTCGGCCACGTTCTGCTCGACCGTGTGGGGATCGAAATCAGGGCCGGCAGCCAGATCGACGAAGGCCTCGTCGAGTGACAGAGGTTCCACGAGGGGGGAGGCCTCGCGCAGGCGGGTCATGACAAGCAGGCTCGCCTCCCGATAGGCATCGAATCTCCCGCCGAGAAAAGCGGCGTGCGGGCATCGTGCCCTCGCCTCGGCCGTGCGCATCGCGGAGCGGACCCCGTGCACCCGAGCCTCGTACGACGCGGTGGCAACTACTCCGCGGGGTCCGATACCGCCGACGATGACGGGGCGGCCACGCAGCGACGGCTTGTCACGCTGCTCGACCGAGGCGAAGAACGCGTCGAGGTCGAGATGCATGATGGACGCCGTTGACCGCATGAGCACAGTCTGTCGTGCCGGTGTGCGGGACTGTGCACAGATCCGCCGCATGAAGTGCCGCTCCACAGCTCGTACGCCGGCTCTGCCGCGAGAGCTCGCGGCGTACCAGCGTGGCGACCATGACCGAAGCACCCACAACCTTCACGGCCCACGACATCCCCGACCTTCTGAATGCCCTTCCGACGCTGTTTGGCTTTCGACCGAGCGAGTCGCTGGTCGCGGTTGCCACCTCGGGCCCGCGCCGACGATTCGGCTTTCGCTTGCGGGTGGACATTCCGCCGCCGCGCCATGTCGATGAGCTGGCCGACCTGGTCGTGGGTCACCTTCGTCATCAGGGCGCTGAGGGCGCAGTGCTGATGGCAGTCACGCAGCGTCAGGGTGTCGCGCGCCGGCTGCTCGCCGCAATGGACAAGCGTCTGGGCGAGATCGAGTCCGTCGTGTCCGTACGCGCTGACGGTGCGCACTACTGGGTCGACGTGCCTGGCTTCCCGCGCGATGGCGTCGCCTACGAGACGTCGGACCACCATTTGTCCATCGTCAAGGCCGTGGCCGCCGGTCAACAGATCCTTCCCGATCGTGATGCGCTCGCCGCCCGGTTCAAGCCGATCGAGGAGCCACAGCGCAGCAAGATCATCCAGCTCACCCGTGACATTGCCGCCGACATCCTGGCGATCACCCTCCGACCGCCAGCTGGACGCGGCGATGCAGCAGGTGAGACCGATCTTCGAACGCTGCCTCCAGGGCGACCGAGTGAGCGACGAAGATGCCGTCAGGCTGTCGGTCTGGCTCAACCGACGCGACGTGCGCGACGAGGTGTGGGGCTGGATCACCCGCGACAACGCGCCTGCGGTGCTCTGCCTGCTCACCCATGCGTCGAGCATCGTCGTGCCGCCCTTCGAGCCTGCAGTGCTCGGCCTGGCCGCATTTGCCGCCTGGCTGTCCGGTGACGGCGCCCAGGCCCTGATCGCGGTCGAGCGAGCGCTCGCGGCCGACCCGCTCTACTCGATGGCCGGCGGCGTTCTCGAGCTGCTCGAGGCGGGTGTCTCGCCGATGCACTGGGGCGAATTCTGATCCTGGCCCGCTCTGCGCCCTAGTGTGGACGCATGGGACAGGACGTTGATGCGCGCGAGTTCAGCCGTGAGGACCGTACGCAGTACCGCGCAAAGGTGCGGCGGTGTCTCGACGTGTTTGCCCGCATGCTCAGTGAGCGCGACTTCTCAGTCGAGCACACCCACGTCGGCGTCGAGATCGAGTTCAACCTGGTCGACGATGCCGGCGACCCGGCGCTCAAGAACGTCGAGACACTCGAAGCCATCGCTGACGACGCCTTCCAGACCGAGCTCGGCCTGTTCAACATCGAGATCAACGTCCCGCCGAGCCGCGCCGAGGGCCACGGGCTTGAGGTTCTCGAGTCGACGTTGCGCGACGATCTCAATGCCGCACAGGGCAAGGCATCGCAGGTCGGTGCGCACCTGGTGATGATCGGCATCCTCCCGACTCTGCAGGACGGGCACCTCAGCCGTGACTCACTGTCGGCCAACCCTCGTTACCACCTGCTGTCGGACCAGATCCTCACCGCTCGGGGCGAGGACATCGAGATCGTGATCGAGGGCGTCGACCGGTTGTCCACGACCGCCGACACGATCATCCCTGAGGCCGCCTGCACCAGCACCCAGCTGCACCTGCAGGTCGAGCCAGAAGACTTCGCGCCCATGTGGAACGCCGCCCAGGCCATCGCGGGCGTCCAGGTGGCTGTCGCCGCCAACTCGCCATTCCTGCTCGGCCATCAGCTGTGGCACGAGACCCGCATCGCGCTGTTCGAGCAGGCGACTGACACGCGCAGTGAAGAGCTGAAGTCCCAAGGGGTCAGGCCACGGGTGTTCTTCGGTGAGCGTTGGATCACCTCGGTGTTCGATCTGTTCGAGGAGAACGTCCGCTACTTTCCTGCGCTGTTGCCGATCGTCGAGGACGAGGACCCGGTCGAGGAGCTGGAAGCAGGGCGCATCCCCAGCCTTGCCGAGCTACGTCTGCACAACGGCACGATCTACCGCTGGAATCGTCCGATCTACGACGTGGCCGACGGGCGGCCGCACCTGCGGATCGAGAACCGTCTCCTGCCCGCAGGGCCCACCGTCATCGACACGATGGCCAATGCCGCGCTGTTCTACGGACTGGTCAAGTCACTCGGATCCAGCGAGCGACCCGTGTGGTCGCAGATGTCGTTCCGTACGGCGGAGGACAACTTCCACGAGGCGGCGCGGCAAGGCATCGAGACGGAGCTCTACTGGCCCCGGATCGGCACGGTTCCCGTACGTGAGCTCGTGCTCGAGCACCTGCTGCCACTGGCCGACGTCGGTCTGGAACAGCTGGGCGTCGTGCAAGACGTACGTGACAGGCTGCTGGGCGTCATCGAGGCGCGCTGCTCCACGGGGCGCAACGGGTCCACCTGGCTCATCCAGGAGTTCGAGCACCAGACGCGTGAAGGCGCCGACCGTCCGGCCGCCATGCGGGCAACAACACTGCGCTATCAAGAGCTCATGCACCTCGGCGAGCCCGTCCACACCTGGCCGACGCGCGGGTGACCTCGACCTGACTCGCTAACCGTTGGTGGGTCGTGTCACACTTGGTTCAGAGGTTGACCACAGGCCTCATTGTTGCGCCCTTCTACCGATTTGTGAGGCTGACGTGCCGGTGAATCCCGCAGCAGGGTCCCGCCTTCGGGCGGTCACCAAACGCCTGAGCGGCGGTTCGAAGGACCAGGCCGACCACACCGACACCACCCCGGCAGCGTCTGCGAAGAAGCCCGCGGCACCTGCCAAGAAAGCCGCACCTGTGAAGAAGTCCGCAACGACTGCCACCAAGGCCGCTACCGCCAAGAAGGCCGCACCGGCCAAGAAGTCTCCAGCCAAGTCCACTGCGAAAACAGAAGAGACCGTGACGAAAACCGCATCCAGCACTGCCAAGAAGACCACCGCGCCCGCCAAGAAGGCTCCGGCAGCCAAGAAGGCGGCTCCCGCCAAGAAGGCTCCGGCAGCCAAGAAGAGCGCCGCGGCCAAGAAACCGGACACGACCGACGAGTCGCACATTCCGGCAGCCGTTGACCTCACCAATGCGCTTGAGGTGCCCGTCGTTGATGCCAAGGGCAACAAGATCCTTCCGGACATCCCCGATGAGGAGTTCGAGAAGGACCTGGCAACCGATCCGACGCTGAAGGAGGACGAGAAGTCGTCCTACACGATCTCGGCGGCAGATGAGTCCGACGAGCCCGTGCAGCAGGTCATGGTCGCCGGCGCCACGGCAGACCCGGTCAAGGACTACCTCAAGCAGATCGGCAAGGTGTCGCTGCTGACCGCCGGCCAGGAAGTTGAGCTGGCCAAGCGCATCGAGGCAGGCCTGTTCGCTGAGGAGAAGCTCGCCAAGGGCGGCCGCATCTCCGAGAAGATGCGCGAAGAGCTCGAGTGGATCACCGTTGACGGTCGCCGGGCCAAGAACCACCTTCTTGAGGCCAACCTGCGTCTCGTCGTCTCGCTGGCCAAGCGCTACACGGGTCGCGGCATGCTCTTCCTCGACCTCATCCAGGAGGGCAACCTCGGCCTGATCCGTGCGGTCGAGAAGTTCGACTACACCAAGGGCTTCAAGTTCTCGACCTATGCGACGTGGTGGATCCGCCAGGCGATCACCCGCGCCATGGCCGACCAGGCTCGTACGATCCGCATCCCGGTCCACATGGTCGAAGTGATCAACAAGCTTGCCCGCGTGCAGCGCCAGATGCTTCAGGATCTCGGTCGTGAGCCCACGCCCGAAGAGCTCGCCATCGAGCTCGACATGACGCCCGAGAAGGTCGTCGAGGTCCAGAAGTATGGCCGCGAGCCGATCAGCCTCCACACCCCGCTGGGTGAGGATGGCGACTCGGAGTTCGGCGACCTGATCGAGGATTCCGAGGCAATTGTCCCGGCCGACGCGGTCTCCTTCACGCTGCTGCAGGAACAGCTTCACGCTGTCCTCGACACGCTTTCAGAGCGTGAGTCGGGCGTCGTGTCGATGCGCTTCGGCCTGACCGACGGTCAGCCCAAGACGCTCGACGAGATCGGCAAGGTCTACGGCGTCACGCGTGAGCGCATCCGCCAGATCGAGTCCAAGACCATGAGCAAGCTGCGCCACCCGTCGCGCTCACAGGTCCTGCGCGACTACCTCGACTGAGCAGGCGTCCAGACACAAAACGAGAGCCGACCAGGTCTGACCTGGTCGGCTCTCGTTTTTGTGTCTTGGGTCAGATCTCGTCGACCAGGACCGGCGTCGGTGCCAGCCGCTCACTCTCGTCATGGATGAGAGCAGACATCTCACGGAGCTTTTCCTCGTGCTGGCGTCCGTGGTGTGCGCAGAACATGAGCTCACCACCGCCGCCCAAGGTCACTCGTACGTAGGCCTGAGCACCGCAACGGTCGCAGCGGTCAAGCGAGCTCAGCATTGGGGCTGTCAGTGTGTTCACGGTGACCTTCTCTCTGAGCCTTTGACGTTCTGGTCTGATCAACATCCAACCATGTCGGGCTATTCCTCGTGGTCGTTGGTGACCTATGCCATACATACTCCTCGGCGCGTCCAAATCCACGCAGGCGCGCTGTTGGCCGCGTGTCACGACGTTGCCGTCACCGTGCCTGGATAGGCTGGGGGACAGGCGACAACAGCGAGAGGCCATCCATCATCGAAACGACGTATGACGCCCGAAACCTCCTGGTTCTCGAGGGACTTGAGGCCGTGCGCAAGCGCCCCGGAATGTATGTCGGTTCCACCGACACCCGCGGCCTCATGCACTGTCTCTGGGAGATCATCGACAACTCTGTCGACGAGGCGCTCTCGGGCTTCGGATCCCACATCCGCGTCGCGCTCAACGACGATGGTTCGGTCGAGGTCGCAAGACGATGGTCGCGGTGTGCCGGTCGACATCGAGAAGAAGACCGGTCTGACCGGCGTCGAGGTCGTCTACACCAAGCTTCACGCCGGCGGAAAGTTCGGCGGCGGCTCCTACGTCGCGACCGGTGGTCTGCACGGAGTCGGAGCGTCCGTCGTCAACGCACTGTCATCAAGACTCGACGTCGAGGTCGACAAGGGCGGCGCCACCTGGGCCATGTCGTTCCGGCGGGGAGAGCCCGGCGTGTTCGCCGGTGACACACCCGACTCCGACTTCACCCCGACCAACGAGCTGCGCAAGATCGGCAAGGTCGCCAAGGCCAAGACCGGCACGCGAGTGCGCTACTGGGCCGATCCGCAGATCTTCATCAAGGGCGCCAGATTCGCCTACGAGGAGCTCGTCGCGCGTGCTCGGCAGACCTCATTCCTGGTGCCGGGCCTGGAGATCGTGATCAGCGACCTGCGCGGCGACGAGCCGCACGAGGAGAAGTTCCGTCACGACGGCGGCATCGCGGAGTTCTGCGAGTTCCTCGCGCCAGACGAAGCCGTCACCGACGTGCTGCGACTGCAGGGCGAGGACGTCTTCACCGAGACCGTGCCGCTCCTGGACGACAAGGGACACATGACCCCCCAGGACATCGAGCGGAGGCTCGGGGTCGACATCGCCGTCCGTTGGGGCAAGGACTACGGCACCGAGGTGCAGTCGTTCGTCAACATCATCGCGACGCCCAAGGGCGGCACCCACCTGAACGGATTTGAGCGCGGCATCACCAAGACGTTCAACGAGGTCCTCAAGAACACCCGACTGCTCAAGGCGGGCGACCCCGACATCCTCAAGGACGACGTGCTCGAGGGCATGACCGCCGTTGTGACGGTGCGACTGGCCGAGCCACAGTTCGAGGGCCAGACCAAAGAGGTGCTGGGCACCCCGGCCGTCACCAAGATCGTCAACCAGGTGGTGTCTCGCGAGCTCAAGACGTTCCTGACGTCCACCAAGGCCGCTGAGAAGGCTCGCGCCCGGCTCGTGATGCAAAAGGTCGTCGACGCATCCCGTACGCGTCTGGCCGCGCGTCAGCAGCGCGACACCCAGCGCCGCAAGAATGCGCTCGAGTCGAGCGCCCTGCCGGCCAAGCTCGCCGACTGCCGCAGCAACGACGTCGAACGCTCCGAGCTCTTCATCGTCGAGGGCGACTCGGCGCTCGGCACAGCCAAGTCAGCGCGTGACTCCGAGTTCCAGGCGCTGCTGCCGATCCGAGGCAAGATCCTGAACGTCCAGAAGGCCAGCATCGGCGACATGCTCAAGAACGTCGAGTGCTCGTCGATCATCCAGGTGGTGGGTGCAGGCAGCGGCCGTACGTTCGACATCGACGCCGCGCGCTACGGCCGCATCATCTTCATGGCCGACGCCGACTCCGACGGCGCCCACATTCGCTGCCTACTCGCGACCTTGTTCTTCCGTTACATGCGCGACCTGGTCGATGCGGGACGCGTCTACACCGCCGTGCCGCCCCTGCACCGCGTCGAGCTGGTCAACCCCAAGAAGGGCCAGGACAAGTACATCTACACCTACTCAGACCCTGAGCTCGTCCGCAGGCTTGCCGAACTGCAGCGCAAGGGAGTTCGCTGGAAGGACCCTGTGCAGCGTTACAAGGGCCTCGGAGAGATGGACGCCGGCCAGCTGGCCGAGACCACGATGGACCCGCGCCACCGCACGCTGCGACGTCTGACGGTCGATGACGGGGCCGCGGCAGAGTCGGTGTTCGAGCTGTTGATGGGCAACGACGTGCCGCCGCGCAAGGAGTTCATCGTGCAGGGCGCGTACGAGATCGACGCCGACCGCATCGACGCCTAGCTGACAGGCTGCAGAAGGCCCGTCTCGACGTCGTACAGGAAGCCGCCGACCAGCACGTCCTCGCTGATGAGCGGATGAGAGCGTACGCGCTGGACGTCAGCACGGATCGTGTTGATCTGGTCGTCAATCACACCCATCGTCATCCAGGACGCGTCCTTGCCGGTGACCTCGCTGACCTTCTGCTGGAGCTCGGTCTCAGTCGACTTGGTCATCGCGCAACTGGTGTGCTCGACGATGAGTACGCGGTTGACCTTCAGCAGAGTTGCGCCCAGCACCAAGGCAACCAGAACCTGGTCGGTGACTCGACCGCCCGGGTTGCGCAGGATCTTGGCGTCGCCGGCGGCAACTCCGATCATTCGAAGCGGGTCGATGCGCGAGTCCATGCAGGTGACCATCGCGACGCCCGCGTGGGCGATGCCATCAAATCCGGACAACTCGAAAGTGTCGGCGAATGTACGGTTTGCAGCGAGCAGATCATCGAAGTCACCCATGGACGCGATCTTAGTCAGTGGCCTCGGACGCTGAGTCGCGGACCGGTGCCTCCCGCAAAAGTGCGAGCGCCAGGACGGCGGCAATCAGCGCGCACACGGCAGCACCGACGAACACAGTGTGCAACTGGGTGATGCCGGCATCGCGGACGGCATCCTTGTAGGCCTGACAGGCCGCTGCGGTTCCGTTGCACAGTTCCTCGGCCGCCGGGATCTGGTCGGAGGCGGCATAGAACGCGCGTAGGCCGATCGTGGTGAGCGCCGAAATGCCCAACAGCATGCCAACCATGCGGGCGACGATCAGCAGCGCCGAAGCGACGCCATGGACCGCATCGGTCGTGTGCTCGAGAAGGACGGCGTTGACCGGGGCGATCGCCAGACCGAACCCGAGACCTCCAAGGATGAGGGAGAACGTCTCGGTCCCATGGTTGAGCGACGTGGCATCCCACGTGGCCATGTGCAGAAACGCCACGGCGCTGAGCAGCATCGCGAAGGGGGTGAGCACCCAGGCGGGGATGCGTCGAAGCAGCCACCCGCCCAGCACGGCGCCGACGGGAAGGGCAATCAGGAAGCGTACGAGGACGAGCGCCGCATCAAGCTGTGAGTCGCGGTAGACCGTCAGCCGGGCGAAGAACGGGATGTCGACCAGGGCCGCGATCAGCGCGGCACCGATGAAGAACGACACGACCAGGGCACCCCAGGCAGGTCTTGCGCTGAGCGCCCCTCGCGGGATCAGTGGAAGGCGAGCCCGTTGTTGGCGCACAGCGAAGCCGACGAAGGCGATTGTCGCGATCGGCAGCAGCCAGGGCGCCTGTGGGGACAGCGCCCCCTTCTCGGGCTCCGCCGAGGCGAAGGTGACGATGACCGCGCCGAGACCCACCGTGAGAAGCAGCGCGCCCCAGATGTCGGTCTCACGCGCCAGCTCGCCCCAGTCGCGCCAGCCGATCAGCGGCCGCGCGGCAGTGACCTGGCGCAGTAGGAAAAGGGCAAGCAGCCCACCGGTCGTCAGGGCGAGCGGTGTCAGCCAGCGCGAGTCACCGGTGACGGGCAGGAATGCCAACCCTGAGGTCACGCCCTGGACGAGCCGTGTCGGCTCGAGCATCACCAGGGTCAACCCGGTGAGAGTGAGTGAAGCGAGCGCGATGCCGATGTAGTCACGGCCACCGCTGCGAAAGGACCCGGGGCCGGTCGGATCGCGGTGCCTGAGCATCGCGGCCGCGAGGATCAGGCCAATGGCGCAGTTGAGCCAGAAGATGTCACGCCAGTCGCCGAAGGCGAGCACCACGGCGCCGTACAGGGGACCCGCGACGCTGCCGAGCTCCTGGACGGCACCGACGATGCCGAGCGGGAGGCCACGCCGCTTCGGTGGCCACATGTCGGCGACCAGTGCGAGCGTCGGCGGGATGAGCCCGCCGCCACCGATGCCCTGGATCAGCCGGCCCGCCACGATGGTCTCGAGGTTGTATGCCGCGGCCGTGATCAGCGAGCCGACCGCGAAGACCGCGAGCGAGCCCAGCAGCACCGGCACCCGACCGCGCAGGTCTGAGATGCGTCCGATGAGCGGCAGCACCGCGACATAGCCGAGCAGGAAGCCGGAGACGATCGGCGCGGCCCGCTGGAGCTCGTCGAGCTCAAGGCCCGTGGCGCTCATCATGTCGGGCAGCGCGAGCACCACCACGTACGTGTCAGCTGCCGCGAAGGCGATCGCCACTGCGGCGAGGCCCAGCAGGACCCGAGATGCGGGCCGGGTGACTTCCCCCGCGGTCATCGACCGGGTCGGGTCGGCGCTTCGATCGTCACCGGAGTGTCTGACGTCTTGAGCGTGACGGTGTAGGTGACGTCTCCGCCCGTGCCGTAGAACGGACCGCTCAGGGTCGCGTCGCGCAGGACGTCGTTGTCATCAAGGCGATAGGTCACCTTGAACGAAGCATCGACGTCGGCCGTGGGGATGATCGAGCTGACGATGGAGCCGGGGAGAGTGCCCTTGATCGTGGTGAGGACGTCGGAACCATCGCGGGACTTCCCACCATCTGACAGCTTGGTCGTCTTGACCAGGATCTGGGTGATGCCGTTGGTCTTGTCGAGCAGCGAAGCGGGGTCGGGCGCCTTCAGCGTCGCAGGGTCGATCGACAGGTAGACAGGCGAGAAGCTCGTCTTGGCCAACACCTCGCCGTCGACCGCGATGACGTCGGCGCCGAGGCTCGTACCGCCCGTGATGACGATGACCTCGCCCTTGAAGGCAGGGGAGTGGTTGCCCTGGCCCTTGGCCGACAGCAGGCCGCTGACACCCGACGGGATCTTGGTCGTGGCCAAGGAGATGTTGATCGTCTCGGCGGTGTCAATCTGTTGCTTGGCCGTCGCCAGTCGAGCCTCCAGCTTGGAGGTGTCGGCCGGCGAGTCCTTGCCGTCGCTTCCCGAGCAGGCACTCAGCCCGAGCATCGCCGCGATCGTGACCAGGACAATGGATGTGGTTCGCACAGTCTCAGTCTTGCACGGTCGTGGGGCGGTTGCCGGATGCACCGAGCACCCCTGGAAGCTCCGCCGCGGAAGACGACACGGCAAGGATGGGCTGCGCTGACGCTACCCCCGAGCCATCACGCCGATCGACCGCCGCTGGCAGCTCGACGGGGGAGCCACTGGTCGCGCACGCCATGGGGACACCGTCGCCGACCCACGCCAGCAGCAGGGTGTCCTCACCCTTGAGCAGGCGATGGCAGCGTACGCCGCCGGTGGCGCGCCCCTTGGCGGGATAGATCGACAGTGGGCTGACCTTGACGGCGCCGTTCTGGGTGCCCGGCAGAGCCTCGCCCGAGCCGGCGATGGTGACGACGTGAGCGTTGTCGACGTCGGTGACGGCGCCGAAGGAGACGGCTCTCGCGCCGGGAGTCAGCTTGATACCGGCAACGCCACCTCCGGAGCGACCCTGCGGGCGTACGAGCGACGCCGAGAAGTGCAGAAGCTGGGCGTCTGTCGTCACGAAGCAGAGCTCTTCCTCGCCGGTCGTGAGTGTCACAGCTCCCACGAGGGAGTCGCCGTCACCCAGCGAGATGAGCTCCCACTGGTCACGGCTGAGGTGATCGGGGCGGACCCGCTTCACCACACCGTCGCGAGTGCCCAACGCCACGCCGACGGCCTTCTCGTCGAAGGTCATCAGCGCGAGGGGGGTGCCCTCGAGGTCGACGATCTCGCGCAACGGCACACCACCTTGGAGGTTGGGCGACTGTGCTGTGGGCGGCAGTGCCGGAAGGTCGAGCACATTGACCCGTCGTACGTGACCCGAGGTGGAGATGATGCCGATCTCGCCGCGAGCCGTCGTACGCACGGCCGAGACGATCGTGTCGTGCTTGACCCGGCGGTCGACTTCGCCGATCGGGCCGTCGTCGGTGGTGCGCGCCATCAGTCCGGTGGCTGACAGCAGCGCCCAGCACGGGTCGTCACTCACCTCGAGCGGTGCTGCCGCGGTGACGGTCTGACCTGCCGATTCGAGCAGCACAGTGCGGCGAGGGGTGCCGAACTGCTGGGCGACGTCATTGAGCTCATCACCCACGAGGGCACGCAGGACGCTCTCGTCGGCGAGGATGGCATCGAGGTCGGCGAGAGCGCGACGCAGCTCGTCGGCCTCCTTCTCAAGCTCGATCCGCGACAGCCGGGTGAGACTGCCCAAGGTGCGGTCGAGCACGAAGTCGGCTTGCAGCTCCGACAGGTCGAACACCGACATGAGTCGCTCACGTGCCTCGCCGCGGTTGTCGCTGGCGCGGATCAGCTGGATGACCTCGTCGATGTCGAGGATTGCGATCAGCAGCCCCTCGACCAGGTGCAGGCGGTCGGCTGCCTTGCCCCGACGGAACTGGGTACGACGGCGGACGACCTCGAACCGGTGGCCGAGGTAGACCTCGAGCATCTCCTTGAGACCCAGCGTGCGGGGCTGACCCTCGACCAGTGCGACCGCGTTGATGCCGAACGAGCTCTCCATCGGCGTGTGTCGATAGAGCTGTTCGAGAATCGTCTCGGGGATGAATCCGTTCTTGATCTCGATCACCAGGTGCAGGCCCTTGTGGCGATCGGTGAGGTTCTTGATGTCGGAGATGCCCTGGAGCTTCTTGGCCTGGACGAGCTTCTTGATCGCCTCGATGACCTTTTCAGGTCCGACGTTGTAGGGCAGCTCGGTGACGACAATGCCCTTGCGGCGAGCGGTGACCGACTCGATGCGAGCCGAGGCGCGCATCCGGAACGAGCCATTGCCGGTTGCATAGGCGTCGCGTACGCCGTCGAGCCCCACGATCTTGCCGCCAGTCGGCAGGTCAGGGCCCGGGATGAACTTCATGATGTCGTCGAGCGACGCCTGCGGGTGCTTGATCAGGTGGCGCAGTGCCTGCACGACCTCGATCAAGTTGTGCGGCGCGATGTTGGTCGCCATGCCGACCGCGATGCCGCTCGCTCCGTTGACCAGGAGATTGGGCAGGGCGGCGGGAAGGACGGACGGCTCAGTCTCGCGACCGTCGTAGTTGGGCTTGAAGTCGACCGTGTCCTCGTTGATCGAGGCCGTCATCGCCTCAGCAGAAGGATGCATGCGGACCTCGGTGTAGCGCATGGCCGCGGGCGGGTCGTCGGGCGAGCCGAAGTTGCCGTGCCCGTCAGCGAGGGGAAGTCGCAGCGACCAGTGTTGGATCAGTCGCACCAGGGCGTCATAGATCGCACTGTCACCGTGCGGGTGAAGTCGACCCATCACCTCTCCGACCACGCGGGCACTCTTGACGTGCCCACGGTCGTGGCGAAGGTTCAGGTCGTCCATCGTGTAGAGGATGCGGCGCTGCACCGGCTTGAGGCCGTCCCGGGCGTCTGGCAGGGCGCGCGAGTAGATCACCGAGTAGGCGTACTCGAGGAAGCTTGCGCGCATCTCGTCGCCCACATCGGTGTCGACGATGTGTTCCTCGAAGTCTTCTTCGGGGGCCTGCTTGCTGCTCCGCGCCATGCATCCTCTTCTGTGTCGAGTTCTGAACCCTCATTTTCGCTTGCCACGAGCTGCGTACTCTCGTCGCCACGCCGTACGTGCACCCGATAGGTTGTCCCTGTGACCACCGAGGCGCACCCCGTCGCGCACTGGGAGGCCGATGTCCTCCTCAAGGACGGTCGGGTCGCCCAGCTCCGTCCGATTCTCCAGAGCGACGCCGAACGCTTCATCGAGTTCTACTCCAGAGTCTCCGAGCAGTCCAAGTACCTCCGGTTCTTCTCGTCCTATCCCACGTTGTCGGAAAAGGACGTTGCCCGCTTCACGACAGTTGACCACGACCGCCGCGTCGCGTTCGTGGTGACGCTGCACGGCGAGATCATCGGGGTCGGCCGCTATGACGCCGTGGGTGACGAGGCCGAGGTGGCCTTCCTGGTCGAGGACGCCCACCAGGGCCGCGGCGTGGGCCAACTGCTGCTGGAGCACCTGGCACAAGCGGGCCGCGAGCGCGGCATCACTCGTTTCGTCGCCGACGTCCTGCCGTCGAACACACGGATGCAGCAGATCTTCCGCGAGATGGGCTACCTGATCGAGGGCATGATCGACGACGGGGTCGCCCGATTCACCTTCCAGATCGAGTCGACCGACCTGGCGCTCGGCGTCATGCGCGCCCGCGAACAGCGGGCCGAGGCGGCCTCGATCGAACGCATCTTCCGCGCACGCAGCATCGCCGTGATCGGTGCCAGCCGGCGGATTGACTCGATCGGTCAGGCGATGGTGCGCAATCTGGTGCTGGGTGACTTCAGCGGCGCGGTGTACGCGGTCAACTCCCAGGCCGAAGCCGTGTCGGGACTCCCGGCATACAAGACCGTGCAGGACATCCCCAACGAGGTCGACATCGCGATCGTGGCGGTCCCGGCCGACTCGGTCAAGGACGTTGTGCTCGACTGTGCCGCCAAGGGCGTCCACGGACTGATCGTGATCTCGGCGGGATTCGCCGAGGAGGGTTCGGAAGGTCGCCAGCGTCAGCGCGAGCTGCTGGGCCTCAGCCGAAGCTACGGATTGCGACTGATCGGGCCCAACTGCCTCGGCATCATCAACACGGCTCCCGACCTGCAGCTCAACGCCTCACTGTCGCCGTCGATGCCGCCGCAGGGACGCGTCGGCTTCTTCTGTCAGTCGGGTGCGCTCGGCACCGCGATTCTGGAGTCGGTGTCCGAACGCGGTCTCGGCCTGTCGACCTTTGTCTCGGCCGGCAACCGTGCAGACGTGTCGGGCAACGACCTTTTGCAGTACTGGCAGGAGGATGACGCGACCGAGGTCATCCTGCTCTACCTGGAGTCGATCGGTAACCCGCGCAAGTTCTCCCGCATCGCTCGTCGAGTCTCGCGCACCAAGCCCATCGTCGCGGTCAAGTCCGGTCGTTCCACGCAGGGCGTGCCAGCGGGCCATGCGGTCAAGCGCAGCGCCGCCCCGCAGGCCGCTGTCGACGCGATGTTCCGGCAGGCCGGCGTCATCCAGGTCAACAGCCTCGACGAGATGTTTGACGTCGCCCAGCTGCTGGCGCACCAACCGCTGCCACGCGGCAACCGGATCTCGATCGTCGGCAATTCCGATGCCGTCGCGCTGATCGTCGCCGATTCGGCGGCTTCCTCAGGCCTTCAGGTGGTCGAAGCGGTGTCACTGGGCGCAGATGCGAATGCCGACGACTTCGAGGCGGCGATCGAGTCCGAGATCGCCAATGACAACGTCGACGCCCTCGTCGCGATCTACATCCCACCACTCAACACGACCGGCGAGGACGTCGCCAATGTGCTCGCGGCCGTGGGCGAACAGTCCGACAAGCCGATCGTGTCGACGTTCCTGGGCAGCCAGGGCGTTCCGGTCCTCCTGCGAGTGCCCGACCTGCTCGGCGGCTCAGCGGGTCGCGGGTCGGTTCCGTCCTACTCCGCACCCGAGGCCGCCGTACGAGCCTTGGCCCGCGTCGTCAACTACGCCGAGTGGGCGTCCGGCGACCATGGCGAGTTCCACATCGCGCTCGACCACCGCACCGGCGACGCCCGGGCACTTGTCCGCCAGGTGCTCGCTGCTGCCCCACGCGGCGCGGTGCTGTCGACCGAGCAGGTGCATGCCCTGCTCGCCTGCTACGGCATCGACCTGTGGACGTGGATCAACGTCCACACCAAGGACGAGGCGATCGCGGCAGGGGAGTCGTTCGGCTGGGACGTCGTCCTCAAGGCAGGCAGCGAGCACCTGCGCAGCCGACCCGATCTGGCCCATGTGTGGCGCGACATCCACAGCGTCGAGGACATGGCGGCCGCGTGGGACAACATCACGTCGTGGACCGGTATGCGCAAGGAAACTCGCTTCTTCGTGCAGAAGGCCGCGCCAGATGGCATCCACGTCAGCTTCAGCGTTGCCGAAGATCCTCTGTTCGGTCCGCTGGTGTCGTTCGGCCTCGCCGGAGCGCCGAGTGAGCTCCTGGGTGACCGCTCATACGGCATCCCGCCGCTGACCGATCTGGATGCTCAGGCGATGATCCGCAACCTGCGCTCCGCACCGTTGCTCTACGGCTACCGCGGCTCCGAGCCGGTCGACGTCGACGCGCTGCAGGACATCGTCGTACGTCTCGCAGCCATGAAGGATGACCTGCCCGAGATCGCCGAGCTCGACCTCGAGCCCGTGCTGGTGCACGGCAAAGGCCTGACCGCACTGAGTGCCCGGGCCAAGGTCGTGCCATCGGCTGATCGACGAGGCGAGTGGTATGTCCGACGGCTCAGTCAGCCTGTGGCGACGGGCGATACGCTGGCGTGATGACCATCGACCACACCGACGAACTGGCGAGCGAGGTCTCCCGCAGCGGTTACTACCCAGAGATCGTTGCAGAGGGACTACGCGACGCGCTGGCGGGCGAGAGCGTCACGGCATATGTGCTGCATCACGAGCCGACGTTCGACCGCGACGAGATTCGCCGACACATGACGGTGCTGGCGCTCACGCCGACCCGACTGGTCCTGGTGCACACCGATGAACATCCCGGTGACGAGCTCCTCCCCAATCCTTACACCTCGACCACCTCTGAAGCGGTGTCGATCTCGCAGGTGCGGTCGGTCGTGGTCACCCGCATGGTCACCTCGACCTCCAAGCAGCTCGAGGAAGCGGTGGTGACCATCGGATGGGGCGTGCTGTCGCGCGTGGAGCTCGAGCCGGCCCGTTGCGCAGATCCAGAGTGCGAAGCCGATCACGGATACACAGGCAGCATTGCGGGAGACGACTTCTCTCTGCGCATCAGCGCCGTGGCCGATGGCGGTGCCGCGGTTGACCGTCTGCTTTCGTTTGCCCGGGCGTTGTCCGCGGCCACCAGCGCAGGTACACCGGCCGGACACACCGGATGACCGCTGCCGGTCTGGCCCTGCCGGGGCTGGCTGGTCGCCGAACGATCGATCAGATCATGCCGTCTGTGGCGTCGGCCGTGGGTCATCGCGGGTTCAGCAACACCCTTGAGCTCCCGGAGGCTCCGCGGTACGTCGTGCTGCTGGTTGACGGCCTCGGCCAGACCTTGCTGGAGGCACATCGCGAGCTGGCGCCGTTCCTTTCATCGCTGCCCGGTGTCAGTGACGTCGTGTGCGGCGTCCCGTCGACGACGGTGACCAGTCTGACGTCGCTCGGGACTGGTCTTTCCGCCGGAAGTCACGGCATGGTCGGCTATTCGTCACGTGATCCTGACAGCGGTCTGCGGCTCAACTCGCTCAAGTGGGATCTGCCGATCGACCCGGTTGTCTGGCAACCACGTCCCACAGTCCTCGAGATGCTGCAGCAAGACGGTGTCTCGGCATCATCGGTCAACGACGCGAAGTTCGTCGGCACCGGACTCACGCTGTGCAGCCAGCGCGGGGTGCCCTTTCACGGCATCAATTCCGTGTGGGAGCGGCTCGACGTGATCGTCGAGGTCATCGAGTCGGCGCCGCGTGCCGTCACTTACGCGTACGAGTCGCGGCTCGACCACACCGGCCACGCGTACGGATGTCGCTCCGAGCAGTGGCGCGAGATGCTCGCGACGATCGACCGTGAGATCGCCGATCTTCATGCGGAGCTGCCCGATGACTGCGTGCTGATCGTGACGGCCGACCACGGGATGCTCGACCTCCCGATGGAAAACCGTTTCGACGTCAACCAGCACCCGCAGATGCTTGACGATGTTGTGCTGTTGGCCGGCGAGGCGCGATTCCGTCACCTCTACACGCGAGGCGGGGCCGCCGAGGATGTCGCGGCGCAGTGGTCGGCGAAGCTCGGCGACCGGGCAGTCGTACGTACCCAGGAAGGCATCGAGGACTGGTTCGGTCCGATCTCACCGAACGTTCGCGGACGCATCGGCGACGTGGTGGTCGCGGCACTGGGGGAGTTCGCGGTGTTCTCGACCTCCGACTTCGCGATCGAGATGAAGATGACGGGCTTTCACGGCTCGATCACCGAGGCTGAGCTACGCATTCCCGTGCTCGTCGCCTCGTGATGGTTCGGCTGGGTTTGGCTGGCAGGATGGTGTCGTGGCTGATCTGAACTTCTACAGCGGGACCATGGACTGCGGCAAGAGCACGCTTGCACTCCAGGTCGACCACAACCACCGCGCCCGCGGCCGGGTCGGACTGGTGTTCACCTCGCACGATCGAGCCGGCAAGTCGACTCTGTCGAGCCGGCTGGGGCTGTCGGTGGAGGCGATCGAGGTCGATGACACCTTTCACTTCTGGAACTACACGGTCGGTCAGCTGACCCAGGGTGGGCGCATCGACTACTTCGTGTGCGACGAGGCGCAGTTCTACACCGCCGACCAGATCGACCAGCTCGCCAAGATCACCGATGAGCTGTCGATCGACGTGTTCGCCTTCGGCATCTTGACTGACTTTCGTACGCAGCTGTTCACCGGCTCCGCGCGGCTGATCGAGCTTGCTGACCACGTGCACACCCTTCAGGTCGAGGCGCTGTGCTGGTGCGGTGAGCGGGCGACGCACAACGCGCGCACCGAGGACGGCGTGATGGTCACCGAAGGCGAGGTGATCGTGGTCGGCGACGTCGAGGATGCGGACCGCCCGGCACCCACGGTCGGCTACGAAGTGCTGTGCCGCCGCCATCACCGTCGCCGGATGACCGCCGTGACCGCCAAGGCCGCCGCCATGTCGCCCGACGTCCTGCCGTTCTAGGAACACCCCCATCTTGTTGGTTGAGTAGGAGGCCGCCCGCGGCCGACGTATCGAAACCCCGTGACCCGATCTCGGTGGTTGAGTAGCCCGAGGGACGAGGGCGTATCGAAACCTCGTGACCCGAAATGCTCGCCCGACAACCCCAGCCCCACCCTCGAAAAGCCCTGTCCACAGAGCAGTTTGTGGCAAAAGGGGGTGTCGGTGGTGGCTACTAGGTTTGAGGTATGAGCACAGCGACCGACACCGGGCAGGTGATCCTCGACCGGATCGCCGAGCGCGAGGTTGTGATCGCGAAGTTGGAGGCCGAACGGGCTGCCGACATGCTTGAGTTCGCTGACCTTCGCCGGGTCGAGGCTGAACGGCATGACGACCCACGTAAGCGTGATCTGGAGGCGAGCTTCGCCGCCGATGAGCTGGGTGTGGTGTTGCATCAACCCACCCGCACAGTCCAGTCCCGGTTGGTTGAGGCGCGTCGGGTCCGCAACCTGCTGCCGAACACGTGGGCCGCGTTCAGTGATGGTCGGATCGACGGTTTCCGGGTGTCGCTGATCGCTTCGGCCACAGGCAAGGTGACGACCAGGGAGAACCTGATCCATCTCGATCACGAGATCGGGGGCTTCGCCGCAACCCACACCACAGCCCAGTTGAAGGCCAAGCTCCACCGGTTCATCGCCCGCTGGGAAACGTCAGATGCTGCAGTCAAACAAGAACGCGCCAAGCGGGCTGTGTGGGTCAACCACCAGGACGACGGCATGAGCTTTCTGACCGCCTACCTCCCCACCCCAGACGCGCTGCTGATCGACGCCCTGCTCACCGAACGAGCCAAGACTGCCTCCGATGACCGCACGCTGGATCAACGCCGCGCCGACCTTTTCGCCCAACAACTGCGCGGCAGCGCTGACGGTCAGCCCACCAGCAGTCGTGCCGTCATCGGCATCACCGTTCCGGTCACGTCACTGACTGGTTTGGATGACCTGCCCGGTGAGTCGTTTGATGGTTCGTTCGCACTTCCCGCCCAACTGGTGCGCGAACTCACTCAGCAGCCCGGGACGTTGTGGTTTCGGATCCTGACCGACCCGCTGGGGCGGATCCTGGACACCACCGAACCCCGCCCATTCCCCTCCGACGCTCTCCGCACCGCACTCCAAGCCAGGGACGGCACCTGCCGGTTCGCGACCTGCTCCAGACCCGCGATGGAATGCGATCTTGACCACCAGATCCCCAGACCGCACGGTCCGACCAACGGTGGCAACCTCCGCGGACTCTGCCGAAGACACCACAACATCAAAACTCAGCAGATCGCCGAACCCACCACCTACGTCATGCGCGACAACGCCGCCTAGCAGCCGCAGGCGGTCATGCTCCGAAGGACCGTCGGCCCTCGTCGTGCGACAAGTAAATCCGAGGACTTAGTCTTGCTTGTCGCCGAACATGATCTCGTCCCAGCTGGGGACATGGCGGCGTTCGTGCCGCTTCTTGCGAGGGCCTGCAGTGTCGGGAACGGCGACGTCGTGCTCGAGGGAGTCCTCGAAGTCATCTTCTGCCTCGGCAACCTCTGGTTGCGCACTCTCTTCAGCGTCGAGGGCGAGCTGCTCGAGGGCGCGTCGGTCGCGGGCTTCCTTGATCGACGAGACGGCCGAAGGGATGTCCTCGGTGTCTACGGTGTCGGATGCTGTGTCGGAGAGGCTGCCGACCTCGTCGATGATCTCCTCGACCAGGTGCTCGGTCTCCAGCGGAGCCTTGCGTGACGGTGAACGTACGGCGTCCGCGATGGCCATGTCGGCGGAGTCGGGCAGTGCCACATCGCCCACCAAACCGTGCGCGAACTCGTCGGCCGGCACGACATAGCGGCTCTTGACGTCGAACAGGAAGGTGGCCGGGTGTGACTCGCCGGCGGGTGTCACGGTGACATTCCATCGGCCGTCCTCGCGTCGCCACGAGTCCCATACGGCTGACTCCGGCACACCACCATCGGCGGCGATGTTCTCGCTGACCAGCAGCCCGAGCAGCACACCGGTGCCGCCAACGTGCTTTCGCCTGATCGTCGTCTTGCGCGCCTGCTCACACATGTATTCACGCTCGGCCAGCACGGGCCCGGCGAATCGATCGATCTGGTCGACGGGCACTCCGGCGGACTCGGCGACCGACTCAACGGTCTCACCGCGGCGGATACGCGTCTGGATGTCACGGGGGCTGAGCGAACTTTCCATCTTGATCTCCAACTGGCCTGCGGGGACACCGCTGCGGGAAGACTTCGCGACCAGGGAAGAAAGGCGGTGGTCGACAGGGATGTGGAATGTTTCACCGGTGGCAGAGTCACGTGCGACGAGGAACCGTCCATCCTCGCTCAGTCTGTCGAGACCGAGTTCGCGCATGCAGTCGCCTCCGATATGCGGGTGCTGCGGCCCACGTTCGCGAGGGCCTGTGTTCATCCTAGGCACGCTGGGGCCGAACCTGCGGTGACTCGCCGACACCAGATAGCGTCATCCCCGTGTCAAACACGCTCCTGCTGATCCTTGACCTCGCCGGAATTGCCGTCTTTGCCGCCACCGGAGCGCTGGTTGGGGTCCGCAAGGAGCTCGATCTGTTCGGCGTGGTCGTGCTGGCGCTCATCACCGGCCTCGGCGGAGGTGTCCTGCGCGACGTGCTTATCGGCGCCGTCCCTCCAGCCGCGCTGGATGACTGGCGCTACCTCGTCGTGCCGGCTGCGACCGCCGTGGGGGTGTTCTACTTCCATCCCACCATCGGCCGGATGGAGAGCCAGATCATGGTGCTGGACGCCATCGGGCTCTCACTGTTCTGCGTCACCGGTGCGGTCAAGGCCGAGGACGCGGGGCTGAACATCCTCGCGGCAGCCGCGCTCGGACTCCTGACCGGTGTCGGTGGCGGAATGATGCGCGACGTGGCAGCGGGCCGCGTACCCGTCATCTTCCGCGGCGAGCTGTACGCGACCCCCGCATTCACCGGGGCGCTCATGGCAGCGATCATCCACTCCGAGGGATTCGCCCCCGGTTGGTATGCGCTCGCCGGCGGAGTGTGCCTGGTGTGGCGTCTCGCTGCACTGGCCAGAGGATGGACTGCGCCCATCGCGCCGGGTGCAGACCGCGGTTGATCAGTTGCGGGGGAGCACCCATTCGAACTCGGCGTCACGGTTGCCGAAGCGATGGTTGGTGATCGAGATGGACTGCTCCTTGAGGAACACCAGCGCCTCGACCCGACCCGACAGGGTCACCGGATCGGTGTAGATCGCGACGTCGGGGTCGCCGCCAACCGCTTCGGCCACGTCCTTCGCGTCGGAGCCGACCAACCGTATGCGTGCCGGTCGTTCGGCCTCGACATGAGCCAACCACTCGTCGTGGGTCTCGATGCGGGGCGCGTGGACCAGTCCGTCGGGAAGCGGAACACGTGAGCTAACCGTGATCGGTGCTCCGGTACGTGCTGCGGCGATCAGCACGCGCACCAGCTCGAACAACAAACCGTCGAACCGGATCGTGACCGGCACAGGTACGTAGCGGAACACATTGCGCTCCACGCCGAGGGCCGAGACGTCCTTCATCACGCCGTACTCGCGCTTCCACGCCTTCTCGTCGGAACCGGCCGCTGCGCGCAGCTCTTGCAGCTCTGACGGGGTGAGCTGCGACCTGGCGGCCTCGAGGATTGCCTCGACCTCCGCGAGCACCTTGACCGGCGCCGCGGTGCGCAACGGACGCGACTTCCACGAGCCGAGATGTGTGAGGTAGTTGGGCCCGCCGGCCTTGGCGGTGGTGCCGACCGACGAACGCTTCCAGCCACCGAACGGCTGACGCTGGACGATCGCCCCGGTGATGCCGCGATTGACGTACAGGTTGCCGGCCTGCACGGTGTCGATCCAGGTGTTGACCTCGTCGGCGTCCAACGAGTGGATGCCGGCGGTGAGGCCGTAGTCGGTCGCGTTCTGCCACTCGATGGCCTGCGAGAGGGAACGAGCGTGCATGATGCCCAGGATCGGGCCGAAGTATTCGGTGCGATGGAAGGTGCTTCCGGGGCGTACGCCGTCGCGGACTCCTGGGGACCACACGCCGTGGATCGTTGCCCAGCTGATTGGGGGCCAGCAGCCAGCTCTCGCCGTCTCCGAGGGTTGTGAGGCCTTCGGCGAGCTTGCCGAGCGGTGGCTCGATGATCGGACCCATCGTGACCTCTGGGTCGCTGGGGAAACCGACCCGCAACGACGACACGGCGTCGACGAGCTGGCGACGGAATCGCTCGGACCGGCCGACCGACCCGACCAGGATCACCAGGCTCGCCGCCGAGCACTTCTGCCCAGCGTGCCCGAAGGCGCTGCGTACGACGTCGGCGACAGCAAGGTCAAGGTCAGCGCTGGGGGTGACGATGATGGCGTTCTTGCCGCTGGTCTCGGCCAGCAGCGGCAGATCCGGACGCCAGGACCTAAACAGTGCTGCTGTCTCCCAGCCGCCGGTCAAGATGACGCGGTCGACGTCGGAGTGTGAGATCAGGGCCTTGCTGAGCGGCCCCTCCTCGATCGTGACGTAGCGGAGGACGTCACGCGGGACGCCGGCCTGCCAGAGCGCCTCGACCATGACGGCGGCAGTACGAGGTGTCTGCGGGGCGGCTTTGATGAGGACGCCGCTCCCGGCAGCGAGCGCGGCGAGCACGGACCCGGCTGGGATGGCCAGGGGGAAGTTCCACGGCGGCGTCACCACGGTCAGTCGGTCAGGTGTGAACTCGGCTCCGTCGACGACATCGAGGCGGCGGGCGGATTCGGCATAGTAGTTGGCGAAGTCGATTGCCTCACTGACCTCGACGTCACCCTCGGCGATGGTCTTGCCGGCTTCGGCCGCCATCACCGAGATGAGATCACCGCGGCGGGCGGCGATGGCGCCTGCGGCTTCGTGGAGGATCCATGCCCGGACCTCCGAACCTCGCTCATGCCAAGCCACGGCTGCTGCGCGGGTCTCCTGCACCAAAGTCTCGAGGCTCGAGGGGCCGGCGACCTTGTTGGTCCGTACGGTCTCGGTGCCGAGCTGGGTGTAGAGCGAACGACTCAGCGCAAGCCGCCCCCAGGTGCGGTTGGCGCTCGTCGAGGGATCTGTGTCGGGTGTGTTGGCGAATGTGCCCGTCGCGGCGGAAATCGACTCCGTCGTGCGGTCCTGTGTGCGGTGTGGAACCGGCAGGGTCTCGTCGAGGTCATTGACCGAGTCGAGGAAGCGCTGGATCTCCCGCGACAACAGCTGGGGGTTGTCGGAGATCTCGAATGCCGCCGACATGAAGTTCTCGCTGCTGGCGTTCTCCTCGAGTCGACGCACCAGGTAGGAGATCGCGACGTCGAACTCCGATGGCTTCACGACCGGTGTGTAGAGCAACAGGTGCCCGATGTCATCGCGTACCGCATCCACTGGGCCGGAATCCATTCCGAGCAACATCTCGAACTCGACGCCATCGCGCACACCGCGGTCGCCGGCAAGCAGCCAGGCATAGGCGATGTCGAACAGGTTCTGGCCGGCCACGCCGATCCGAACGGCATCGACGCGCTCAGTCGTCATGGACCAGTCGAGTACGCGCTTGTAGTTGGTGTCTGTCTCACGCTTGGTCGCCCAGGTGGCCAGCGGCCAGCCGTGGATGGCGGCGTCGACGCGCTCCATCGCGAGATTTGCGCCCTTGACGACGCGAACCTTGATGGCCGCACCACCGTTGGCGCGTCGCTTGGTCGCCCACTCCTGCAGCTCCTGCATCGCTGAAAGTGCGTCCGGCAGATAGGCCTGCAGGACGATGCCGGCCTCGAGGTCGGGGAACGATTCGAGGATGCGGGTGAAGACCGCAACCGTCAGATCGAGGTCGTGGTACTCCTCCATGTCGAGGTTGATGAAGGTGGGTTCGCCCGTGGCGGCACGCTCATAGAGCGGCGTGAGCTGTTTGACGACCCGCTCCACGGACTCATCGAAAGCCCACATCGACAACTGGCTTGCGACGGCGGAGACCTTCACCGACACGTAGTCGACGTCATCTCGCTCGAGCAGCTCCATCGTGCCGTCGCGGCGACGCGCTGCCTCGCGCTCACCGAGCACCGCCTCACCGAGAAGATTCAGGTTGAGGCGGTCACCGCCGGCGCGGAGTCGTTTGATGGCGCGACCCAGCTGCTTGGGCCGGGCATCGATGACCAGGTGCCCGACCATGCTCCGGAGAGTACGACGGGCGATGGACACCACAAGGCCCGGAAAGACGATCGCTGCGACAGCTCCCAGCTTGAGCAGCACACGCTGCCCCCAGGGCAGAAAGGTCGGGGTATGTGTCGCGAGAGTGCGCAGATTTCGGGCCGCAACACGGGAATCGTCCGGGCGTACGACACGGTCGACGAAACCAATCGTGAACTCGAGACCGTGCGGGTCCCTGAGGAGGTTGGCCAATCGCTCGGCCGACGGGTCAGAACGCCGAGCTCGACGCTGGGGAGCAATCCAAGTGCGGACGAGCTCAACGCTGCGCTCGGCCAAGGTCAATTCAGTCATCTCGTCCCCAAGGTTAATGCCATTCGGGTGCATCACTCACGCCACTGTTTCATCATTCGCGGGGCGAACTGTCCACGCCACGGCGGCGCCCGCCAGGCCGGCGATCAAGGGCACCAGGAATGCCGTCGACGCGTCATGGTTGTCGACCACCCAGCCCGCGATTGCGGCGCCCGGCGCGACGCCGACTGCGAGTCCGGTGGTCGCCCAGGTCAACGCCTCGGTGAGCCGTGAGGGTGCGACGTGCTGCTGGACGAGATTCGTCGTGGCGATCAAGGTCGGCGAGATCATCACACCGGCGAGGAACATGCCCACACCCAACCAGATGACCCCCGGTGCGAAGATCAGCGGGACGAACAGCAGGCTGAGCAGCAGCAGCGCGGTGCGCCATAGCCTCAACGGATCGCTCGCTCGTGGCAGGGCGCCGACGACGACCCCGGCGATCAGGCTTCCGGCCGCCCACGTGGCCAGTACGACGCCGGCCGCGCCGCGTTGTCCTGCCTCGGTCGTGAAGGCCACCACGATGACTTCAGCGGAGCCGAACAGGACGCCCAGACCGACCGAGGCGGTGACGACCGGGCCGAGCAAGGACCACGAGAGATGTGCGCGTGTGCGCGAGGTGTGGGCGGACGCGGGTGGCGCGGTTGCACTCTGTGCCGCGAGAGCCCACGAGCCGAGCGTGGCGGCGGCCGCCGCAAATCCCAGACCTGCGTAGTCGGAGACCTGGAGCGTGAGGACCGTGACGACGACTGGGCCCACGACGAACACGACCTCGTCGACGATTGCCTCGATGGCGAAAGCGGTGTTGAGCTGTGTCCGGTCGGTGATGACATGGGTCCATCGCGCGCGAACCATACTTCCCGTCTGCGGCGTGGCAGCGCCTGCGGCTGAGGCGCACAGGAGGATCCACGCCATGGCCCAGTTCTCGTGGATGGCCACCAGAGTCAGGGCCACGCCGACCGAATAGAGCGCGCCCACGAGCACCAGCACTCGCGTCTGGCCGAGCCCGTCGGCCAGCCGGCCCTGGGTCGGCCCTAGAGCGGCGGCCGACAGCACATAGGCGGCCGCGACCGTACCGGCCTGACCGTAGGAACCCGTCCGATCAGACACCAGCAGGACGATTCCGAGCCCTGCCATCGACAGGGGGAATCGCGAGATCATCGCGGTGAACGAGAACATCAGGGCGCCGGGCCGCGACAGGACATCGCGATAGCTGCCGAACATGGGGGCTCCCTCCGAATCCAGACCCTACCGGCGGCGTGAGAAACTTTTGGTATGGATGCCCGACCGTTTGACGCGTTGCTGCTTGTCTCGTTCGGCGGACCTGAGCGTCCTGAGGACGTCGTCCCTTTTCTCGAGAACGTCACGTCAGGGCGCGGCATCCCTCGCGAGCGGTTGGAAGAAGTCGGCGAGCACTACATGCTGTTCGGCGGCGTGTCACCGATCAACGAGCTCAACAGCGAACTGCTGGGGGCGCTGCGCAAGGACTTTGCCGACCACGGTCTGCACCTGCCGATCTATTGGGGCAATCGCAACTGGGATCCCTATCTTCGCGAGGCCGCCCGGCAGATGGCATCTGACGGGGTCAAGAACGCGGCCTGCTTCGTCACCAGCGCATATTCCTCGTACTCCGGCTGCCGGCAGTACCGCGAAGACCTGTTCGACGCGACCAACGGTCTCGACATTGAGCTCAGCCGGCTGCGGCACTACTTCAACCACCCCGGCTTCGTCGGACCGCTGACCGAAGCGACGCGCGGTGGCCTGGCCCACCTGCCGGGTGCCCACGTCGTCTTCGTGACGCACTCGATACCCGGGTCGATGAACGATGCAAGCGGGGGGCCGGGGGTGAAGGCCTACGAGCGGCAGCATCAACAAGTTGCCACTCTCGTGGCCGATGGAGCAGGCGCCGGGCAGTGGTCGATCGCCTACTGCTCACGATCTGGCTCGCCGCACATGCCGTGGCTCGAGCCCGACATCAACGACCACCTCCGCGACCTGCATGCCGATGGGGTGAGGTCGGTGGTCGTCGTACCGATCGGATTCGTGTCCGACCACATGGAGGTCATCTTCGACCTCGACACCGAAGCCATGGCCACGGCCAAGGAGCTCGGCATGGAGTTCGAACGGGTCGACACACCAGGCACGCATCCGGACTTCGTGGCCATGGTGCGCAACTTGGTGCTTGAGCGGGCAGCCGTCGAACGTGGCGAACAGGCCGATCGTCCAGCGCTTGGCGACCTCGGCCCTTCACACGACCGTTGTCCCGTGGATTGCTGCCTGAACGCTCGCGCAGCGCTGCCGACAATCGCATGAGCGCGACCCCGCACGAGGAGCTGCTGGAGGTCGCGCGTGCTGTTGGTCGAGAGGCGGCCGAGTTCGTCAACCGCAGTCGACCCGTGGGCCGGGTCGATGTCGCGGCAACCAAGTCGAGCCCGACCGACGTCGTCACGCAGATCGACCGAGCCTGTGAAGAGCTGATTCGTGCCCGGATCAAGTCTGCACGCCCTGACGACGGGTTCATCGGGGAGGAGGGCGCCGACCTGGTCGGCACCTCAGGTGTCGAGTGGGTCGTCGACCCGATCGATGGAACGGTCAACTTTGTCTACGGCATTCCGATGTATGCCGTGTCGATCGCGGCGCGCATCGACGCGACCGTGGTGGCTGGATACGTCGTCAACATTGCGTCGGGTGCCGAGTGGGGTGCCGTCGTCGGTGGGGGAGCGTGGCGCTACGAGGGTCCTGAGCGGGTCGTGCTCGCCGCGCCGGCCGTCTCGCGTCTTGACCAGATGCTGGTCGCGACAGGCTTCAACTACGTCCCGGAGATCCGTGCCAAGCAGGCTGCCGCTGTCGCACGCCTGTTGCCGCAAGTACGTGACATCCGTCGCATCGGATCGGCTGCCCTTGACCTGTGCGCCCTCGCGGAAGGACAGTACGACGCCTACGTCGAGGAGGGACTCAAGGATTGGGATCTGGCCGCTGGTGGCCTGATTGCCAGCGAATCCGGCCTGATTCTGAGCGGTCCCGATGGAGAACCCGACGAGCGACTCGTCATGGCCGCCCATCCCTCGATCGCCAGGGAATATTTCGAGCTCGTGCGCGCTTGTGGTTTCTGAATGTGATTACGCCGTGAGGTGTGGCACAATCGCGCCGATTGTTACGCACACAATGGAGAGTTAATGGCTACCGACTACGACGCCCCCCGCAAGACCGAGGAAGAGCAGTCCGAGGACAGCATCGAGGAGCTCAAGGCGCGTCGACACGAGAAGAACTCCGGCAAGGTCGATGAGGACGAGACCGAGGCCGCAGAGTCCTTCGAGCTGCCCGGAGCCGATCTGTCACACGAAGAACTGGCGGTGCAGGTTGTGCCGAAGCAGCTCGACGAGTTCACTTGCTCGTCATGCTTCCTGGTGCACCACCGCAGTCAGCTCGCGTCTGAGAAGAAGGGCGTTTTCATCTGCCGCGATTGCGCAGACTGAGCTTACGTACCTTGTGGGGAGTCGGTCCGGACCGGACCGGCTCCTTTGCTTTGTCCGTGCCGTCAGGATCAGGCACGGTAGCGAGGGGCTTCATTCCGGGGGGAAGGTTCCCGGTCGACCGTACCCAGTAGGTTGCCGTGCCACGACGCACCGCCACCTTCACGAGCTCGATCGTGGCGCCACCGATGATCGCCCAGGCGACTGCGTCCTTGGTGCTGACCTCCGGATGACGGCCCGCGACGGGTGGTTTTCTTCCGGTTGCGGCTTTCCAGGTGAGCGCCGAGACCCGTCCGGCGAGCGCTCCGGCTGCCATCGATGATCCACGATCCATCAGACGCCAGGCTCCCTTGCCGGGTGCCTTGACCTTTGCGGGTGTCGCACCCTCGAGCAGTCGCTGCTTCTCAGCCTGTTCAGCCTTCTTGGACTTCTTGGACATGCGTCACCTCCTCGCTGGTGGGACCAGTGTGGCTCAGCGCGGCGACAAGCGCCTGCGGGTTGCGGCTGGAGATCAGCCAGTAGGGGGTTGGGTCGCTGCTGTCGGCGACGTGGACCAGCACGCCGCGGTCCAGATAGGGCCGGGTGACCAGGAACGCGCGCGCGTCGGCGTCCACGCCGAGCCGGCGCCGGTAGTCCTCACGATGCAGCAGCTCGACCGTGCCGACGTGCTCGGCATCGAGGTACGCGGGGCCGGCACGGAGTCCACCAGGTTCGACGGTGACCCGGACTGCACCGAACTGCCGCACTGCGTACAGACCGAGGGCGGCGACCAGGATCGTGGTGATGGAAGCTGTCGTCCAGGTGGTCGCGACCAGCAGAATCCATCCCCATATGACGGCGAACGTCAGCGCGCCCAACCACCATGAAGCTGGAGCCGTGAGCCGCTCGCTGTATGTCATCACGGTCCCAGCCTGCCTCATCGCGTCGGGTCCGACCACGCAGGTAGGCTCGCAACCATGACCGAGGTCAGTGTGACGCGGCTCGATCCGGGCGTACCGCTCCCGGCATACGCCCATCCCGGCGACGCCGGTGCCGACCTGGTCACCACCATTGACGTGACGCTCCAGCCGGGGGAGCGAGCACTCGTCCCAACCGGGATTGCGCTCGCGTTGCCCACCGGATTCGCAGCCTTCGTCCACCCCCGGTCAGGCCTCGCGCTCCGTCACGGCTTGTCCATCGTCAACACGCCCGGGACGATCGATGCGGGCTATCGCGGCGAGATCAAGGTCTTGCTGGTCAATCACGATCAGCACGAGTCGATCCAGCTGGCGCGGGGCGACCGGGTGGCCCAGCTCGTCGTCCAGCGAGTCGAGCACGTCGACTTCACCGAAGTCGATCAACTTGCCGATTCGACGCGAGGGGCCGGAGGCTACGGTTCAACAGGTGGCCATGCGGCCACCGCAAACAACGACGAGAGAAGCTGATGGCCCTCCTGCGCAAGAAGCACACCGAGCCCGAGGTCGCCGCTGACGTGACTCCTGAGCCGGTTGGCGTTCGCCACCAGGGTCCATGGGACGCATCGGAGCGATCGGCGGCCGACGAACCGGGATATGTCGACCTCGGATCGCTGCTGGTGCGCGGCGGCGAAGGATTCGAGCTGCAGCTTCCCGCTGACAACGACGAGGGCGACATCGGTTCAGTCGTGATGGTGGTCGGCGACTCCGCACTCGAGCTTCGTGCTTTCGCAGCGACTCGCTCGGGTGGTTTGTGGGCGGAAGTACGAGCCGACATCGTCGAGGAAGTGCAGCGTCTCGGCGGAGAGTGCACTGAGGACGAGGGCTCCTACGGCCCCGAGCTGAAGGTGACGATCCCCGCCACGACGAGCGACGGCCAGACCGGTGTGCAGCCCAGCCGCATCATCGGCATCGAAGGTCCGCGATGGATGCTGCGGGCGACGCTGCTCGGTGAAGCCGCGCTCGTACCCGAGGAGCACCCCCTCATGGACGCGCTGAGGGACGTCATCGTCGTTCGTGGTGCCGGCCCACGTATGGCTCGCGAACCACTCCTGCTGACAATCCCCGCGGATGCCATACCCGCTACCGACGCCGACTAGAATTGGGTTCATGGGACGCTTCAGCAAGACCCTCGAACGACTCTCGATTGAGCACCAAGAGTCCAGCGAGCTCAAGCACGACGCCGCCAAGGCTGGCTGCGGGCTCATCGCTTCCCAGGCCGATCGGGCCGTTGTGACGCTGCACGGTGTTCTCCGGTCGGTCACCTTGCGTCCCGTTGATGGAGTGACGGCGCTGGAGGCCGAGCTGTACGACGGCTCGGCGAGCGTCACCCTGATCTGGCTCGGTCGACGCAAGATCGAAGGCATCGCCGCCGGTCGACAGCTCACCGCATACGGCCGCATCGGCATTCGCAACGGGTGTCGCGTCATCTACAACCCGCGCTATGAACTTGAGGCATGACTAGCGCCCACGACACCGTCGAGCAGCTTGTCAGGTCACAGCTGGCCAAAGCGCTCGGCGGACGTCGCGGCATGGTCGAAAGTGCCGTACCCACGGCCCTGTTCACCGTGTTCTTCCTGATCACTCACAACATCCGTCTGGCACTGGTCATCAGCATCGGTGTGACCGTGCTGCTGCTGCTCATTCGAGTTGCCCAGCGGTCGACCACGCAGTTCGTGTTCAACGCTCTGGTCGGCATCGGCATCGGTGCGCTCTTTGCGTACCGGGCCTCCCAGGCTGGAGGGTCCGAGGAGGATGTCGCTCGCGCCGTATTCACTCCAGGCCTGATCTACAACGGCGGCTACGCCATCGTCATCTTGTTCACCATCGTGATCGGTTGGCCCATCGTCGGTTTCATGGTGGGCTCGGTGACGGGAGACCCCACCGCGTGGCACCAGGATCGAGCCATGGTCAAGCTGTGCACCCAGCTCACCTGGATCTTGGTCATCCCGTGTCTCATTCGCGTCGGCGTGCAGCTGCCGTTGTGGCTGGATCACCAAATCGGCGCTCTAGGTGTCGCCAAGCTTGTGCTCGGATGGCCGCTTCAGGTGGCCTCGTTCGTCGCGATGGGTTGGCTGTTGGGGCGCAACCGCACCCCGCTCGAGCCAGAGCAGGCCTGACTCGCAGGATCGTGCTCAGCCTTTCGGCGAGAGCAGCTCCCCGAGGGAATCCTCCGCGTGCTCGGGGCAGACGAACAGCAGCTCGTCACCAGCCTCGAGCGAGCGGTCGGCGTCGGGCGTCTGGGTGCTGTTGTCGCGCAGGATCGCGACGAGGACGACTTCCTCGGGCCACGGAACTTCTCCGACCCGGGTGCCGACAAAGGGGGAGTCGTCGGGCATCGTGAGCTCGACGAGATTGGCATTGCTCTGCCGGAAGGTGAACAGCCGGACGAGGTCGCCAACAGCGACCGCCTCCTCGACGAGCGCGGCCATCAGGCGCGGTGTCGACACCGAGACGTCGACCCCCCACGACTCGCTGAACAGCCACTCGTTGCTGGGATGGTTGACCCGACCGACCGTGCGAGGCACGGCGAACTCCGTCTTGGCAAGCAACGAGATCACGAGGTTGGCCTTGTCGTCACCGGTCGACGAGATCACGACGTCGGCCGATTCCAGCTGGGCCTCTGCAAGGGACGACAGCTCGCACGCGTCGGCAAGCAGCCACTGCGCATCGGGAACGATGTCAGAGCGGATCGACGAGGGTGACTTGTCGATCAGCAGGACGGCGTGCCCGTTGTCGATGAGCTCTTGGGCAACTGATCGGCCAACTGCGCCGGCCCCGGCGATCACAACTCTCATGACTCGTCTCCCGGTCCCGCGTCGATGGCGGCATGGGCCTTCTCTGCGCAGTCCTCACGCATGAAGACGCTGAGGTAGTCGCCCTCCTGGATCACGGTGTCCGCGGTGGCGATCAGACCGGAACCAAGGCGTGTCAGGTATGCGACACGGACGCCGGCAGCAACCTCGAGCTGGTCGATGCGGTGACCGATCCAGCGAAACGGCGCAAAGACCGTGTCGAGACGAACATCGCCCGACTGGTCACGCCATGCAGGTTCGGAGCCGGCCGGCACAAGCCTGCGCAGAACTTGGTCAGCTGCCCAGGGAACGGTGGCGACAGTGGGCACGCCCAGTCGCTCATAAACTTCGGCACGCCCTGGGTCGTAGATGCGAGCGACGACGGTCTCGACCTTGAACTGCTCGCGCGCGACGCGCGCCGAGATGATGTTGGAGTTGTCACCGCTGGAGACTGCGGCAAAGGCATCCGCGCGTTCGATGCCCGCCTTCTTGAGCACCTCGCGATCAAATCCAAGGCCGGTGACAGTCAGGCCGCTGAATCCGGGGCCGAGGCGCCGGAACGCGTCGGGGTTGGAGTCGATCACGGCCGTGGTGTGGCCGCGCTCCTCGAGGCTGTGAGTGAGTGTCGAACCGACCCTGCCGCAGCCCATGATCACGATGTGCACGCAGGCGACGCTACACCGCACCAGTGCGCATCGCGCAGGCAATGTGATGCAGGTCTAGCATCAACTCCCGTGGGAATCATCGAGGCGACCAAACGAGCGTTGGTCGGCCGCAAGCTCCGCAGCACCCAGCTCGGTGAGACGCTCTTGCCGAAGCGCATTGCACTGCCGGTCTTCGCCAGCGACGCGCTGTCGTCTGTTGCGTACGCACCGGACGAGATCTTCCTGACTCTGTCGCTCGGCGGCCTGTCCGCCTATGCGTTCAACTGGAAGATCGGCCTCGCCGTCGCATTGGTCATGGCGATCGTCGTGGCGTCCTACCGGCAGAACGTGCATGCCTACCCCAGCGGTGGTGGCGACTACGAGGTGGCCACCGTCAATCTCGGGCCCACTGCCGGTCTGACGGTCGGCAGCGCGCTGTTGGTCGACTACGTGCTGACGGTCGCCGTGTCCGTCTCGTCAGGTGTGCAGAACGCATCGTCCGCCCTCCCGTGGCTCGACGGCCACGAGGCGACTGCGGCCTCGGTGCTGGTGCTGATCCTGATGGCCATGAACTTGCGGGGCACCAAGGAGTCGGGCAAGGCCTTCGCCGTGCCGTCGTACCTGTTCATGATCTCGATCCTGTTGATGGGGCTCTGGGGATATGCCCGGTACGCCGCGGGCAATCTCCCGGAAGTCCCCAGCGCCGACTTCGACATCACCACAGAAGGGCAGCTCGAGAGCGGACTCAGCGGGGTCGCCATGGTTTTCCTGCTCGCTCGAGCTTTCTCATCCGGTTGTGCGGCGCTCACGGGAGTCGAGGCGATCAGCAATGGCGTGCCTGCCTTCCAGAAGCCCAAGAGCAAGAATGCGGCGACGACGCTGCTGCTGCTCGGCACCTTGTCGATCACAATGTTGATGAGCATCATCGTGCTGGCCGACCTGATGAAGCTTCGCTACGTCGAGGACCCGGCGCGTCAGCTGTTGAGGAACGGCGTGCCGGTCGGGGAGCTCGTATGAGCAGGACACCGTGATCGGTCAGCTCGCCAAGACGCTCTACAGCGACTTCACTCCGCTTTTCTACTTCACCATCGCTTGTACCGGCGTCATCTTGATCCTCGCGGCCAACACTGCGTTCAACGGATTCCCGGTGCTCGGCTCGATCCTGGCACGCGACGGGTTCCTGCCCCGCCAGCTCGACACCCGCGGGGACCGTCTGACCTTCAGCAACGGCATCATCCTGCTTGCGCTGGCCGCCATCGTGCTGATCCAGGCATTCGACGCCGAGGTCACCCGGCTGATCCAGCTCTACATCGTCGGTGTCTTCGTTTCCTTCACGCTGAGTCAGCTCGGCATGATCCGGCACTGGACGAGGCACCTGAAGACTGAGAAGGACCCCGCCGCGCGGTCTCGCATGATGCGATCACGGGTGGTCAACTCGATCGGCCTCGGGATGACCGCGACGGTTCTGGTCATCGTGCTCATCACCAAGTTCATCGCCGGTGCGTGGATCGCGATCGCCGCAATGTTCGCCGTCTTCATGTTGATGCGCGGCATCGGTCGCCACTATGCCCGCGTCTCCACCGAGCTGGCGATCGACGACTCCGATGTCGGGCTTCCGTCACGCGTACACGCGATCGTGCTGGTCAGCAAGCTCCACAAGCCGACGATGCGGGCGCTGGCATATGCGAGGGTGTCGCGACCCAACACGATCGAGGCGCTCACCGTCGAGTTCGATCCGGCCGAGACAGAGAAGTTGATGAAGCGGTGGGAAGAGCTGGAGATCCCGGTGCCGCTCAAGGTCATCAATTCGCCATATCGCGAGCTCGTCCGGCCGGTGCTCCGCTACGTCAAGGAGATCCGCAAGGCGAGCCCGCGTGATGTCATCACGGTCTACATCCCCGAGTACGTCGTCGGTCGATGGTGGGAGCAGCTGCTCCACAATCAGACGGCACTTCGGCTCAAGGGTCGCCTGCTGTTCATGCCGGGAGTCATGGTCACCAGCGTCCCGTACCAGCTCGTGTCTGCCGGCTTGGCGAAGAGCCGCATGGGCAAAGAGCGTCCGGCACCTGGCGACGTCCGTCGCGGCTTTCGGGGGCGTTGAAATGGCAGACTTCATCGTCGACGTCGGGCCGATCGCGCACGGTGGACATTGCGTCGCCCGGGTCGACGGACAGGTCGTGTTCGTACGACACGCCCTGCCCGGCGAGCGCGTACGCATCGAGATCACCGACAGCTCGGCGTCGTTCCTGCGCGCCGACGCGGTCGAGATCATCGAAGCCGCCCCCGGTCGTGTCGCACCGCCGTGTGCCTACGCGGGTCAGTGCGGCGGGTGCGACTTCCAGCACGTCGATCCGACGGTCCAACGGGCACTGCTCGGCGATGTGGTGCGCGAACAGCTCCAGCGACTGGCAGGCATCGAGTGGTCATGGTGAGGTGGAGGCCGTCGATCCGACGGCGCTCGGCTGGCGTACGCGCGTCGCGTTCGCGGTCGACGACGCGGGTCGACCAGGTCTGCGCCGTCACCGCTCACATGAGGTCATCGCGATCGAGCGCTGCGTCATCGCCCACCCCGAGCTGCCTGACGTTCTGGGCACCACCTGGGACAGCGACTCGGTGGAGGCCATCGTGTCGTCGACGGGGGAGAAGATCCTGGTCACGGATGCTTCGATCTCCGACGCGATCGAGTCGAGCGTCGATGGTGTCGTCGCGGTCGACGGTACGACCCGCGGCGGTCGAGGCACGCTGGCCGAGAAGGTCAACGACAAGAGCTTTCGCGTCTCCGGTTCGGGTTTCTGGCAGGTGCACCCCGCTGCGGCCACAACTTTGGTCGAGGCGGTCCTTGCCGCTGCGGAGCTGGAGGCCGGCGAGGTCGTTGCCGACCTCTACGCCGGTGTCGGCTTGTTCACCGCCTTTCTGGCCGACGCCGTGGGCGAGAGTGGCACCGTCATCAGCGTCGAGGCGGATCACACCGCATCCAAGGACGCCCGGCGCAACCTGCACGGCTCGCCGCAGGTCAAGCTCGTACCCGCGACGGTCGAACGTGCGCTGCGAGATGGCCTCGCCGGGGTCCACGCTGACGTCGTGGTGCTGGATCCGCCACGTACCGGCGCGAAGAAGGTCGTCCCGGCGATTGTCGATCTGAGTCCGCGGCGCATCGTTTACGTGGCGTGCGATCCGGCAGCGCTCGCCCGGGATCTGGGAACCTTCGCCAAGCTTGGTTACCAATTGGAGGGCTTGCGGGCATTTGCGCTCTTCCCGATGACTCACCACGTCGAATGTGTGGCGATTCTCGCGCCTGAAAAGGCGCCCTCCGTGTCACAGTGAGGCATGCGATTCGCTGACCCCGCTGTCTGCCCCAGCTGTGCATCGGCGATCAGCGGACCACCGAGCTGCGGGAACTGCGGTTTCGACCTGAACTCACAGCCTGCGCGCGAGCTCTGGCAGACGCTGCTGAAGGCCGACGAGCTACTCGCCCAGGCGCGTACGGCCTCGGCTCAGCCACCGGCGACGACACCTGCAGGTCAGTTGCCACAGGCGCCCGCGCTTCCCGCCCCGCGGGTTCGACGTTCGGTCTCGACCGGGTCGATCCTGCTGGGCCTCGGCGCACTGTTCATCCTTGTCGCCGGGTTCATCTTCATCACGGTTTCGTGGGGGTCGCTCGGCGTCACCGGTCGGGCGCTCGTCCTGTTGGCCTTCACGGCAGTCGTGGGCGTGCTCGCGGCAGTCGTCTCACGCAGGGGACTGCGTGGCTCGGCCGAGGCGCTGTGGGCAGTCTTCCTCGGACTCGCGACGGTCGACTGGTTCGCCGCCTGGGGCGAAGGGCTGTTCGGAGCCGACTCGCTTCCCTTTGTGTCCGTCGCAGTCGCCTGGTCGTTGGTCCTGTTCGCCATCAGCACGTACGTCGTGCGCTGGGCACGGCCACGGGTCGAAGGCGTCAGGCTCGTGTCGCCGATGGTCGTCGCCGGGGTGGCTCCGTGGGTTGGAGGTGCAGCCATCGGCATCGAGCTTTTCGACAAGCAGGACTGGACTCCGTTCTGGTCAAGTGCGACTGCATCCGTCTTCGTGGTCGCCTTCTTGGTGTCCGCAGTTCGACTCAAGCTCAAGTTGACGGCGATCCTGCTCGCCTTCGCCGCAGCACTGGGTCTCACGTTCGTCGTCGTCGCGGCAGTCGTCGAGGCCTTCGACAACTCCAGCATCCGTGAGCTGGCGGTTGGACGTCATGGTCTTCCGGCGCTGATCGTTGTTCTCGCTGCGGTGGCCTGCGGCCTCGCCGATCGTCGCGTCGCGAGCGCAGGCTCTGCCGTTGCGATGCTCGGCGGGACACTGCTGGTGACATTGCCGATCGAGGACGCCCACCCTGGCCAGGGAGCCTTCATCGCCTTGGCCGCCATCATCGTCTTCGGCGCGCTCCTGCTCAGAGGCTCCGACGGTTGGTCGCGAGGAGCTCGGGCCGCCACCGCATTGTTGGGCGCCGGGCTGATGGTCGCCGCACTTGAGTGGCTGAGCACCCTCGGTTCCTTCGTCGATCAGGCTTGGGAGTCGGGTGAGGGGACCAGGACGTTGTGGGCCAGTCCGATCGCGATCGACGAGGGGGCGGGCCCATGGTGGCTCGCGCTGATCGTCCTCGGTGCGATTGCTGGTGCGTGTTTTCTGTCGCGTTGGTGGCCCGAGCTCAAGGCAACACGCGGGGGACTGCTCAGCGCGACGTGGCTGGCTCTGTCCACGGCGGCACTTGTGGGGCTCGCGGCCGCCGAGGTTCCGTTCGCCGTGGTGGCTCTCGCCCTGATCGTGATCGGTCTGGCACTTGCAGAAGCGCCCCCGAAGCACGTGCTCGGGTGGAGCCTGGTCGGTCCGGTGGTCGTGGCGTTGGCCCCGGCGCTGGCCGTGTCGTCCCACGGCGCGATGCTCATGGTGTCGCTTGCCGCCTCGGCCGCGCTCACGATGGTCCTGGTGCGATCGCAATGGGTGTGGCGGCGCGAGCTCGCGGCCTTCTCAGCGGCCGGATGGGGACTGGGGGCTGTCGGTTTTGCCACGGTTCTGGCCGATCAACCTGACCGGTACGTCGCGCTGTCCCTGGTGCTCGCCGCCGCCGGAGGACTTGCGCTCGCCTCGCTACCGCTTCGGACGACCGTTGGTCGGCGAGGGATCGAGGTCGCTGCTCTGGTGATCGCGGGGACAGGCGTCGGGCTCGCCAGTGAGGGTCAGGTCTCCCTGGGCTGGATCGCCGCAATCTGGACGGTTGTCGGAGCGAGTGTCTCGTTGATCTCGCTGTTCACGCCCGACCGGTCGTACTTCAGATGGGTGGGTTTCGGATCTCTGGGCTTGGCGTACGTGTTGCGCCTGGTCGCGAGCGACGTCGAGACAGTTGAGGCGTACACCTTGCCGTTCGGCCTGGTCCTGCTGGCGGCAGGACTGTGGTGGATGCACAGCCAGTCCGATGTGACGACGACCCGGGCGTTGGGATCGGGTCTGTTGCTGGCACTGCTCCCGAGCCTGCCGCTGGCGCTGGACGAGCCGACGAGCCTGCGCGCACTGCTCTTGGGGGTGGCTGCTTTCATCGCCCTGATCGTCGGCGTGGGCAGGAAGTGGAAGGCGCCCTTCGTCCTCGGCGCGGTCATCCTTGTTGCCCTCGTCATCGCGAATCTGGGGCCGCTGGCAGTTGCCCTGCCTCGCTGGACCTTGATCGCTACGGTCGGCTCATTGTTGATCGGTGTGGGCATCACCTGGGAGGCGCGAGTCCGTGATGGTCGTGCCGTCGCCAGCTACCTCACCTCCATGCGATAGGACTGACCCATGGACGAGTTCCGCACGACCAGGCAGCTGCGACGCGACGCGCTCATGCAGGACGCGCTGCTGTTCTGTCTTGCGTTCACAGTCGGCGCGCTGGTGTATGTCGTCGGGCCGAGCCCTGCATGCCTTGGCATCCGACGACGACCAGCGACTTCTGGTCGATCAGTCTGTCCGACGACCTGATTCTCGCCGGGCTCCTCGCCGGAGAGCTGTTCCTGATCTGGAACAACGGGCTTCGCCAGGGCATCCGGGGGCACAGCATCGGCAAGCACCGGATGGGTCTGAAAGTCGTCGATGTCGGCGACGACGCCCCGACGGGCCCGTGGCGCGGTCTGCTCCGCGGTGTCGCCATGGCGGTTCTGCTTGATCTTTCCGTTGCGGCCATCCCGATCGGCTTGCCGACAGCACTTCGCCGGTTGACTCCTGAGAGCTGGCACTTCGGGGGAGCGGCCTACCTCGCGCTGCTCGTCCTGCTCATCCCGTTGCTGCTTCCCACAGGTCGCGGATTCGCCGACTGGCTCGTACGCACCAAGGTTGTTCGCGCTGACGGCGATGGGGCCGTCACGGCCCCGGCCCGGCGTCGAGCGCTGGTCGTGCTCGAGATCGCTGGGCGTCGTCGGTGTTCTGGGCGTCGCGCTGCTGTACATCGTCTTCTTCTCGCCGCTGCTCGTGCAGTTCCCGCAGTGTGTTCTAATACGTCTCGATCTCATGTATCTTGATATCAAGACATATGACGGGTTAGGGATCCTGACAATGCATTGCGGGCGATGCTGGGCAGGATGGGACCTGACAGCGCGAAGGAGAAGACATGCCCGTCGACAGTTTTCATTCCAAGGACTCGCTCTAGGTCGGGGACAGCTCCTACGACTACTACCGCCTGGGCGCGGTGACCGGCGAGGGACTTGACGTCTCGACCCTTCCGTTCAGCCTCAAGGTCCTTCTCGAGTCGCTCCTGCGTACTGAGGACGGCGCCGACATCACCAAGGCTGACATCGAGGCGCTCGCCGGCTGGGACGCCGACGCCGAGCCCTCCAAGGAGATCCAGTTCACGCCCGCCCGCGTGATCATGCAGGACTTCACCGGTGTGCCCTGCGTCGTCGACCTCGCCACGATGCGCGAGGCGATGGCCGACCTCGGGGGAGACGCCACCAAGATCAACCCGCTCGCGCCGGCCGAGATGGTCATCGACCACTCCGTCATCGCTGACGTCTTCGGCACGCCCGAGGCGTTCGAGCGCAATGTCGAGATCGAGTACGAGCGCAACCGCGAGCGCTACCAGTTCCTCCGCTGGGGACAGGGCGCCTTCGACGACTTCAAGGTCGTCCCGCCGGGCACCGGCATCGTTCACCAGGTCAACATCGAAAAGCTTGCTCGCGTCGTGTTCGACAAGAACGGAACGGTCTACCCCGATTCGTGTGTCGGCACCGACTCGCACACCACGATGGTCAACGGCCTGGGCGTCGTCGGCTGGGGTGTCGGCGGTATCGAGGCTGAAGCCGCGATGCTGGGTCAGCCGATCAGCATGCTGATCCCGCGCGTCGTGGGCTTCAAGCTGTCCGGCGAGCTGCCGTCAGGGCGCCACCGCCACCGACCTGGTCCTCGTGATCACCGAGAAGTTGCGCGAACACGGTGTCGTCGGAAAGTTCGTCGAGTTCTACGGATCGGGTGTTGGTGCCGTACCTCTGGCCAACCGCGCCACGATCGGCAACATGAGCCCCGAGTACGGCTCGACGATCGCGGTCTTCCCGATTGACGACGAGACCACCAAGTACCTCCGCCTGACCGGGCGCGACGAGTCCCAGATCGCGCTCGTCGAGGCGTACGCCAAGGCTCAGGGCCTGTGGCACGACCCCGACCACGAGCCGCGTTACTCCGAATACCTCGAGCTGGACCTTGGCGACGTCGTCCCGTCGATCGCGGGTCCGAAGCGTCCGCAGGACCGCGTGTCATTGACCGAGTCGGTCTCGTCGTTCAAGACCGCTCTCGCCGACTACGCAGGTACGTCCGACGCCACCAACAAGCAGTCGGTGACTCTCGAGGACGGAACGTCCTTCGAGCTTGACCACGGTGCGGTGACGATCGCTGCGATCACCTCGTGCACCAACACGTCCAATCCGTCGGTCATGATCGGCGCCGGACTGCTTGCCAAGAAGGCCGTCGAGAAGGGCCTGCAGCGCAAACCGTGGGTCAAGACGACGCTGGCCCCGGGCTCGAAGGTCGTCACCGAGTACTACGAGAAGTCCGGGCTCAACGTCTACCTCGACAAGCTTGGCTTCAACCTTGTCGGCTACGGCTGCACGACCTGCATCGGAAACTCCGGTCCGCTGATCCCCGAGGTCAGCAAGGCCGTCAACGATGGCGATCTCGCGGTCACCGCGGTGCTCTCGGGCAATCGCAACTTCGAGGGTCGCATCAACCCTGACATCAAGATGAACTACCTCGCCTCGCCGCCACTGGTCATCGCGTACGCGCTGGCTGGCTCGATGGACGTCGACCTCTACGCCGATCCGCTCGGCCAGGACGCAGACGGCAACGACGTGTTCATGAAGGACATCTGGCCGACTCCTCAGGAGATCGAAGACGTCATTGCGTCGTCGATCGACTCCGACACCTTCACTCGCGAGTACGCCGACGTGTTCGCCGGTGACGAGCGTTGGCAGAACCTGTCGACGCCTGACGGCGACGTGTTCGAGTGGGATCCCGAGTCGACGTACGTCCGCAAACCTCCCTACTTCGACGGCATGGGCCTCGAGCCGGATCCGGTCACCGAGGTCAGTGGGGCTCGCGTGCTGCTCAAGCTCGGCGACTCCGTGACGACCGACCACATCAGCCCGGCCGGTGCGATCAAGAAGGACAGCCCGGCAGGCACCTACCTCTCCGAGCACGGCCTCGCGCCGCGTGACTTCAACTCCTACGGATCGCGCCGCGGCAACCATGAGGTGATGATCCGCGGCACCTTCGCCAACATCAGGCTTCGCAACCAACTGGCGCCCGGCACCGAGGGTGGCTTCACTCGCGACCTGCTGGCCGACGGCACTCCGGTCACGACAGTGTTCGAAGCTTCCGAGAAGTACATCGATGCCGGCATCCCGTTGGTCGTCCTCTCGGGCAAGGAATATGGCTCCGGTTCGTCGCGTGACTGGGCGGCAAAGGGCACCGCACTGCTGGGCGTCAAGGTCGTCATCGCCGAGTCGTACGAGCGCATCCACCGTTCCAACCTGCTCGGCATGGGCGTCCTGCCCCTGCAGTACCCAGCGGGTCAGACAGCGGAGTCGCTCGGCCTGACCGGCGAGGAGACGTTCGACTTCACCGGTATCACCGAGCTCAATGAAGGCCGCATCCCCAAGACGGTCCACGTCAAGGCGACCGCGGCCGATGGTGGAAGCGTTGAGTTCGACGCCGTGGTCCGAATCGACACACCGGGCGAGGCCAACTACTACCGCAACGGCGGCATCATGCCGTACGTCCTGCGCAGCCTGCTCGACTGAACGACTGAACGACAGCACGAAGGGCATCACCGGCGACGGTGGTGCCCTTCGTGCTGTCGTCTGTCGTCGAGCGCCGAGAGTGCGGGGGAGCCAGCAATTGGCATACTGGGCCCGAGACCTACGGGGAGGGATCGATGAACGCATCGACTGAGACCGACGACACCGCGCGGGGGAGATTCTCCTCCCGGCGGGTCTTCATCCTGGCGGCAATCGGATCGGCGGTGGGGCTGGGCAACATCTGGCGCTTCCCCTACGTTGCCTATGAGAACGGCGGCGGGGCGTTCATCCTCCCGTACCTCATCGCGCTGGTGATTGCGGGACTTCCGTTCCTCCTGCTCGACTACTCGCTCGGCCACCGCAACCGCGGCTCGGCGCCCCTGTCCTACGCGCGCACAGACCGACGTACCGAGGGGCTCGGGTGGTGGCAGGTCGGCATCTGCTTCGCGATCGCGGTCTACTACGCCGCCGTCATTGCGTGGGCGGTTCGCTACACGTTCTTCTCGATCGACAAGGCTTGGGGTGACGATCCCGAGGGGTTCCTGTTCGGGTCGTTCCTGAACGCCGGTGATCCCGGAGTGACGGCCGACATCGTGCCCGGTGTGCTCGTCCCGTTGGCACTGGTCTGGCTGGCAGTCCTGACCATCATGGCGCTCGGCGTGCAGAAGGGCATTGGCGCCACCGCGGTGGTGTTCATCCCCCTGCTGGTCGTGGCGTTCACCGCGTTGGTGGTCCGCGCGCTGTTCTTGCCCGGAGCCGCCGATGGCCTCGAGGCCCTGTTCGCCCCGAACTGGTCAGCCCTGAGCGAGCCGTCGGTATGGGCCGCAGCGTTCGGGCAGATCTTCTTCTCGCTGTCAGTCGGCTTCGGGATCATGATCACGTACGCGTCCTATGTGGGACGCAAGACCGACATGACGGGGTCGGCGCTGGTCGTCGGCCTCTCCAACTCCGGATTCGAGCTGTTGGCCGGTATCGGAGTGTTCGCGGCACTGGGATTCATGGCCCAAGCCTCAGGAGTCGCAGTTCAAGACGTAGCCTCAGACGGTTTGGGACTGGCGTTCGTCGCGTTCCCGGCCATCATCAGCGAGGCTCCAGCAGGGCGTTGATCGGGGTGCTCTTCTTCGGCTCACTCGTCTTCGCCGGCCTGACGTCACTGGTCAGCGTGATCGAGGTGGTGATCTCGGCAGTCCGTGACAAGTTCGAGCTCACGCGCGTCGCGGCGACCTTCGTGGTCGGGATTCCGGCGGCCGTCGTCAGCCTGATCTTCTTCAGCACCACCAGCGGCGTGTACGTCCTGGACATCCTCGACCACTTCATCAACCGCTACGGCATTCTCGTGGTGGCGGTCGTCAGCATGGTCGTGTTGGCATGGGTGGCACGTGCACTTCCGGGTCTCGCCGCCCACATGAACATCACCGGCTCCTTCAAGCTGGGACGAGGGTGGCGTGTGCTCATCGGCGTGATCACTCCGCTCGCTCTGACGTTCGTGCTCGTCCGCGAGTTCATCGACGACGTCAAGACACCGTACGAGGGGTACCCGGCCTGGATGCTCGGTGTGTTCGGCTGGGGGGCGGCAGCGGCCGTCGTGGTCCTGGCAGCCTTCACCGCTCGGGTTCGATGGCGCGAGAACACATCGCTGGCCGTTCCCGGGACGCCGAACGACAAGGAGGGCGGATCATGAGTACAGGAGCGATCGTCATGATGCTGATAGCGATGACCGTGCTGTGGGGAGGGCTGGCCGTGGCGATCTACAACCTCACCCGCCGTGGTCAGGGCCCCGACGAGGTATTGCATCGCGACCTCTGAGGTCGACCGCATCGCCTCGGGGTAAGCAGTTTCGAGCCTGGGAGGTCCCGTTGGCGTCTGCGGACAATTTGTTGTCCGAGAGGCTGGACGTGACGCCAGTCACGCTATACGTTGTTGCAAACAACAATTGCGCGCCGATGTCCAACTCATGTCCATCGAGTGACGCACTACTGGAGAATGAGGAGGCGGTCTGTGTGAAGCGGACACGCAATCTGGTAGTTGCGACAGTCATGGGTGCGACCCTCGCGCTCGCTGGCTGCGGCAGCTCGGACAGCGCTGGCGGAAGTGACGGCGGCGACTCGAAGGGCAAGATCGGCGTCATCCTTCCCGACACGAAGTCCTCGGTCCGTCCGGGAATCG